>NZ_CP146606.1:2397730-3612961 GCF_032842945.2 Roseovarius sp. W115 | reverse complement strand
GTTCAATTGGTAATCAAAAATCGCACCGTTGGTTTCTGACGCCCATTTCTCTTTAGAATAGTCCTCAAAGAATGGTTGATAGCCATCAATGTTGAAATCTTGACAAATCTCATAGTCCAGAAACCGCACCCGGCATTTACCACACATTATTGCCAACTCCCTATGAATTCTTCAGGCGTAACGACTGCTGATCTGCCATCAGAGAGTACAATGTCCAGTCTTTGCATTCCCATAGCTTCAACCTACGAAGGCAAATGACTCTGGCAGGAGCTGCAAGCGATATTGTGAACATGCATGGTCAGATTTGACGGCATGCTACCCCTGTATCCTGATAAATCTTCATTAGTGTGTTGGCTTCCGCATGGTACAATATCATCCGTTAAAAATTGCCGGCTCTGCCAGCTGGAACTTGAAGAGTTTGCTCCCATTGCTGAGATAGCGCTACATCCGCATCTGATAAGACTTGCCAAACGTCACCCAGCAATCGGGTCGATATCTCAATAAATCAGCTAATAATTCAAAATGCCTTATTTGCAAAAAACGTTACTTCCTCCCAATGCTCGATCAAAATTTTCAAACAAAGTCTCTACGCGAGAAAGCAGCAACCAAACTAAACGATTTCAATACAAACGTTATCATCCTCAAATCGAAGCTTCAGATTTTTCTCATGGAGATCAAATATCAGTGAAGTTACTTCTGCTTCCTCGACCATGCGCACGCCTTTAATTTCTTCGGACCCGTCAACCTTGCCATTCGCGGCAATTAATATCGGAGCGACGAAAGAGAACCCAATTTTGTCGTCGAAATAAAGTCGTTCGAAAATATTTGAACTGTATTTTATTTTGCCATTTCCATCTGATGAAATTTCAAGCCATCCAGAACTGCCCGAGTGTAAGATAATCGAAATTGGATCGCTTATCACGCCATCCTGACCACAAAAAAACACAGCGTGCACCGCCGATGTTCTTTCTCCTTCAACACCTTTTAAGAGTTCCAGGTTCATTGCCCAAACGCCCTGCGCACATTTGCATTTGTTACACCATTCTGAAGAACAGTTACAAATTCTCCCCCGAGCGAGGTGACAACAACATCGCTGCCTTTTACGTAGAACAACACTTCTCGTCGTCCACTAGCACGCGTAGGGCGGGCAATTTCCCCACCTATTTGTAACGCTGGGTATCGATGGAAAGACTGCTCACCCTACTTGCTTTTCCAGGTCCTCAGGCCAATACCGCTTGCTTTTCAACTTACCTGCCACTTTCAGTCCATACATTGGCTTCTTCTCTTTGAAATGCCAGCTAATGCCCACGATTAACCCAACGTAGTCCCGACCCACAACCGACACGGTTTCACCAATTTCAAAACGCCAAGGCTTTTCGGGCTTTATCAAGATCAAAGCTTCTGGGCGCACACGGAACTTCTCACTACCCGCGCCGATCACTGTGTACTCTCCATCGTCCGCCAAAACGTTGAAGACAACACCGTAAGGATTGAAGCTTCTCACGCGCTCCAAATCTTCCGGATGAATTAAATGCGCTCCACACTCTTCGAACCAAGAGAAAAGCGCCCATGTGATTTCATCAGCCATCAGTCAGTGCATATGCTTAATATCCTTGGAAGTCATTATGGAAACTGTTGCTCGGTAATTTGAGGGAGGCATTTTTCAAATCCTGAAGCGATCCACTGCTTGGTCGGAAGCGGTTTGGGCTGATGGTGAAGGCGATGACGGGACGGTGGTAGGGTGGGCAATATTGCCCACCCATGCGTGGCGATGGTTTTCGGTGGGCAGACTGCCCACCCTACGTCTACCCCCGAACCTCCTCCGGCCTTAACACCAGCCAAATCAGCGCGCCGCCTGCCAGTGTCAGGAAGGGCACCATGGCGAGGTTCACCGAGAGCCACCCCACCTCCGGCGCGCCACCGGTGCAGTTCATCAACCCGCCTGAGGACAGCGAGGCCAGCGTCACGCCGCCAAACACGATCAGGTCATTCATCCCCTGCATGCGGCCCCGCTCATGCGGCTCATGCGCACCGGCCAGCATCGTGGTTGCCCCGATGAAACCGAAATTCCACCCCAGACCCAGCAGGATCAAAGCGATAAAGAAATTCTCAAGTTCCACGCCCTGCATGGCCACGGCACCTGCGCAGGCGAGGATCACCAGACCCGCACCCATGATCTTTTCCACCCCAAACCGCGCAATCAGGTGGCCGGTGTAAAACGATGGTGCAAACATCGCGAGCACATGGCCCGTGACCACGTCCGCGGCGTTATTCTGCGAAAAGCCACAGCCGACAACGGCCAGCGGTGTGGACGTCATGACGAGGTTCATCAAGGCGTAAGACACCGTGGCACAGATCACCGCCACAGCGATGCGCGGTGTGGTCAAAAGCTCCCACCGGCTGCGGCCCTTGGGGCTGTCTTGGGTGATAGGGGCGGGTTTCGGGATGTCGAGAAACAGAAACAGAAACGCGCCGATGAGGTTGATGGCGATGACCGCGAAATACGTGCCAAGGAAAGGGATCACCATCGCACCCGCCGTTACCTTCACAAGCTGTGGCCCGATGATGGCGCTCGCCAGCCCCGGCCATAACATAGGAAATCGCCTTGGGCTTGAAACTGTCGCTCGCGGTGTCGGCGGCGGCAAAGCGGTAGAACCCTTGCGCCGACATATAGATGCCGGTCATGAAGCTGCCGATGAGGTAAATGGGGAAGGAGGCGACATAGAGGCCGTAGGCTGCGACAGACGCGCCCAAAGCGCCCCCCATGGCGCCGATGAGAAACCCGGCCCGGCGCCCAAAGCGCTGCATCGCCATGGAGAGGGGGTTGGCCGACACCATCGACCCCAGAACGATGAGGGAAATGGGTAGGGTGGCAAAACAGATATTGCTGGCCAGCGTTTGCCCGGCCAGACCGCCCACCACAAAAATCATCGCCATCTGCGCGCCCAGGAACGCCTGCGCGAAGACCAGCACCCAGACATTGCGCTTGGCGCGGCTGTCATCGACAGGTGTGATCACGGCATCAGTCATGGTTCTGTGCTAGACCTCTTTAGGCGCCCCCACAAGGGCTCACTCCGCCGCATCAATGATATGCGCAAATGAGCCATGCACACGGCCCTGGCTTAGGCCCATATCGGGCAGGGCGGTGCCCTCGGCATCTGTGGCGGAAAAGAGCGGCGTGCCTTGCGCCTTCAGCGTTGAGGCGTAGTGGAATTCATGCGCGGTGTAGCGTCCCCTAAACGGGCCGGATTTTGCGGTCAGATGGCGGTAGCCTAGATGCAGCTTGCGGGCGGCAAAGGAGGTCTCTAACGGCAAAAGCCCGGCCATGGCGTGATGCTGGCCATCCGCATCAACCAAGCCCTCCCCAAGCACCATATAACCGCCGCATTCACCATAAATATCAGAGTGTTCAGCAGCATTCCTCAAGCTCGTGAGAAACCTGTCTGCTGTCGCCAGCCGACCGGCATGAAGCTCTGGATAACCGCCGGGTAGAAAGACGAACTCTGCCTTCGGCACGGCTTCGTCGGCCAAAGGCGAAAAGACCTTGATCTCAGCGCCCGCGGCCCGCCAATCGGCCAGCATATGCGGATAGGCAAAGGCAAAGGCCTGATCCTGTGCCACCGCAATCACCTGTGCGGGGGGCGTAAGGCCCTTTGCAAGCCGTGCATTAGGTAGATCAGCACTCAACCCCAACAGAGTCTCCTGATCCAAACTGCCCGCCAAAGCCTCCGCGGCCCGGTCCAGAAACGCCTCCAAGTCAGCGCGTTCGCCGGCCTGCACCAAGCCAAGATGGCGGGATGGCATGGCAAGGTCTGCATCCCGGCGCAGCGCTGCCAGGACTGGCAGGCCCAAAGGCTGAAGCGCCCGGCGCAACATCATCTCGTGCCGATCACTGCCCACATTGTTGAGGATCACCGCCGCCACACACACATTAGGATCATGGCCCACAAACCCTGCCACAAGCGGTGCAACCGATCCCGCCTGTTTGCCCGCATCCACCACCAGTACAACCGGCAAACCGAGCATCCGGGCCAGATCGGCCACGGCCCCTTTGCCCTCAGGTGGCGCGCCATCGAAAAGCCCCATCGCGCCCTCAACGATCAAAAGCCCGTCGCCTACCGCAAGCGTTTTGATCCGGTCCGGCGTCATCGCCCAGGCATCGAGGTTCATGCAAACCTTGCCTGATGCGGCCTCATGAAATTTGGGATCTATGTAGTCCGGCCCGGACTTGGCCCCGCGCACTGGCACAGCTTGACGCGCCAAATGCCGCAGCAAGGCCAGCGTCACTGTTGTCTTGCCACTGCCAGAGGCCGGGGCTGCAATGATCAGCCCTTGGCCCATGCGCCCAGGTCTTTCACTGTTCCCAAAATACTCAAGTCCTTCGCAGGACACACGCGCATCGCCATGAAACTCAAGCGCTTTCCGCCGGTCGCCCCCGGCCCAGGGGATCAAGGTCGCGTGGCGGTTGCCCGTCGATCATCGCCTGCCAGTCGAGGGCCTGACGCATCAGCACCGAGCGCCCAACGCAGAGGATTGCAGGCGGCTCCAGCCCGCTGTCTTCGATGTCTTTTGCCATCGCGCCCAGCGTCGTCTCCAGCACCTGCTGATCACGCGTCGTGGCCGAACACACCACAGCACAGGGCTCATCCGCATCCCGCCCCGCATCAAGCAAGGCGGACGTGATGGGGCCTGCGTGTTTCATGCCCATATAGATCACGATCACCTGACTGCCTTCGGAGATGGCGCGCCAGTTGAGCGAACTTGGCGTTTGGCCCGATTGGTCATGGCCGGTGACAAAGGTCACCGATTGATTCACATCGCGGTGGGTGACGGGAATACCGGCATAAGCCAGCCCGCCAATGCCTGCGCTGATGCCGGGAATAATGCGAAGGGGCACACCGTGTTGCACCAGCGTCTGCGCTTCTTCGCCGCCGCGGCCAAAGACAAAAGGATCGCCGCCCTTGAGGCGCAGTACCCGTTTGCCCGCTTTGGCCAAATCGACCAGCCGCAGGGAAATGTCGCGCTGCTTGGCAGAGGGCTTGCCGCCCCGTTTGCCTGCATAGATATGCTCAGCCTGCGGCGCCCAGTCGAGTATGCGGTCCTCTACCAGCGCGTCATAGACCACCACATCGGCCTGACGCAGCGCATTGAGCGCGTGCAGCGTCAACAACCCCGGGTCGCCGGGACCCGCCCCGCATAGCCACACCCAGCCGGGCGAAAGCTCGGGCCAATCGGTCTCAGGCAGGGTCACAGACTCAGTCATGTCTCTTCTATGCCGGGCTTTGGCGCCGCTTGAAAGCCCTGGAACGACCGGTTGCACACTAAGAGGCGACATTCGCGGAGTAATTTGGCCGTTGGCGCGGGCGCAGGCCGTGCCTATAGTCCGCGCGATATGGCTCGCAAACCCGATGGACCTTTGCGCCGTGGCTGGACCACAGGCGCCTGCGCCACCGCCGCCACCAAGGCGGCGTTGATGGGGCTGTGGGGGGCAGGGCGGCCCGATACGGTGGGCATCACGCTGCCCGGTGGAGAGCAGCCAGAGTTTGCACTGTCCCACTGGGCGGAGGGTTCAGATTGGGCCGAGGCCGGGATCATCAAGGATGCCGGCGACGACCCGGATGTCACGCACGGGGCCGAGCTGCGCGCCCGTGTCAGCGCCTCATCGGGTGGCGTGGTGTTTCGCGCAGGGGAGGGCGTGGGCACCGTGACAATGCCGGGGCTGCCGATTCCGCCGGGGGAACCTGCGATCAATCCGGTGCCGCGGCAGATGATGAGCGAGGTCGTTGAGCAGATGGCTGCGCGAACAGGCAATGCACCAGATATTGAGATTACCGTATCTATACCCGGTGGAGCGGCGTTGGCGCAGAAAACATGGAATCCCCGCCTTGGCGTCAAAGGGGGCTGTCGATCCTTGGCACGACGGGCATCGTGCGCCCCTTTTCCTGCGCTGCCTGGATTGCCTCGATCCATCGTGGCATCGACGTGGCGCGTGAAACGGGCCTCACACATGTGGCAGGCTGCACCGGGGCCACCAGCGAGAAGGCGGTTCAGGCGCTCTACGACCTGCCCGACCACGCGATGTTGGATATGGGCGATTTTGCAGGTGGTTTGCTCAAGTACCTCGCCAAACATCCCGTTCCGCATATCACCATTGGTGGCGGCATCGGCAAGATGACCAAGCTGGCCCAAGGTGCGCGTGATCTGCATTCAGGACGCAGTCAGGTGGATTTTGATGGCTTGGCCGGTATACTTGGAAAACCTGAACTGTCTGGCATGAATACAGCGCTGCAAGTTTATGAAACTGTTGGGAAAGAGATGGCCGAATGGATTGCGTCTTCAGCCTGTGAACAGGTGCAATCCATGCTCCCCGATACGGTTTCTTGCGATGCTGTGGTCATAGATCGGCAAGGCGATATCATTGCGCGCGCAGGGCAGAGGCCGGGATCATGACGCTTTTGCTTTTGGCCGGAACCGGCGAGGCCAAGATCATCGCCCAGGCTTTGCACGACAAAGGCATCAAGGCACGTGCCTCGCTTGCCGGAGCCACCCGTGCACCGAGCCCTCTGGCGATTCCAACAGATAGCGGCGGGTTTGGCGGAGAGACTGGATTTAAGTCTTACCTGCAAGCACATGATATTAAGTCCGTTTTGGACGCCACACATCCTTTTGCTGATCGCATCTCACACCGGTCTGAACGTATCTGTCGCGAGCAGAACATACCCTATTGTCAGCTCCTGCGCCCGGCATGGACGCCACAGCCCGGAGACGACTGGATTTGTCTGGACCGTGAGGAAGAGGCGGCAACGCATATTCCGGATGGGTCCACCGTTTTCCTGGCCACCGGGCGGCAAACCTTGTTGCGGTTTGAGAACCTGGCAAACTGCACGCTCATCTGCCGCCAGATTGATCCCCCCGATGGTCCGTTTCCCTTTCCCAATGGGCGCTACTGCATCGGACGCCCGCCGTTTTCCTTTGATGATGAAGTCCGTCTTTTCAAAGAGTTGGGGGTCGAGTGGCTGATCGTCAAAAACGCCGGGGGTACCATCCCTCGCACCAAGCTTGAGGCCGCACGCCATCTGGGCATTCGCGTGATCATGCTCAATCGCCCGGTGCAGCCCGACGCCAAACGCGTGACGACCGTCGAAGAGGCGTTGGCATGGGTGCAAAACCTATGAAAGACCGCATTATCCAGACATCCGACGATGTGGAAGAGGGGGTTCAGGAACTATGTAAAATCTGCCCTCGCATGGCCTATGCCTATGCTCAGACCGGGGCATTGCCGCTCCGGCGTAAACCGGATGGGTTTGCCGAGCTTCTTAGTGCGATTGTCAGCCAACAGGTGAGCGTGGCTTCGGCGCAGGCCATCTGGGGACGTATGAAAGACGCGGGCCTGACAGGGCCACGCAAGGTCAAGTGGGCCAGTGATGACGCTCTGCGCGCCGTGGGCCTCAGCCGTCAGAAAATCCGATATGCCCGCGCGCTCTCGCAGGCCGGGATTGACTATCGCGCCTTGAGAGACGCGCCGACGCCGGAGGTGATTGCAACATTGACAGATGTGCCCGGGATCGGTGTGTGGACCGCGGAGATCTACGCCATGTTCTCGCTTGGCGGTGCAGATATCTTTGCGCCGGGAGACCTGGCCCTGCAAGAGGCGGCACGGGTGCTTTACAATTTGCCAGAGCGTCCCAAGGAGAGGGCTCTGCGGGACATGGCTCAGGCCTGGTCGCCTTGGAGATCAGTGGCAGCTCGGCAGCTTTGGGCGTTCTACCGGGTTGTCAAGAACCGAGAGGGTATCTGACGCCGGATCAAGGCTTTGGTGTCCTGAAGCGATTGCTCGAACTGAGACGAACCGCTTCAGGCTTAGAGGTCATGCGGCATAACCCGCATCACGTCTCTTTTGTTCAGAGATCTTTAGGAGCTTTGTTCTTGATCTCGGGCCAGTTGGCATCCGCGTTTGCGCCGTTGCCGGACACATCCTTGCTATATCCTTCCAAAGCCGCAGGATAGGAGTAGACAGACAGCTTGCCGTCATCGACGCGGAACAATGTTGGGTCGCCATCAAGCTTCTTGCCGAGTGCTGCACCCATGCGGCAGAAACCGCCATGTTGAGGGGCATATTTGGCAGGGTCTGCTTTGAATGTTTCCATGTTTTCCGCAGATGAAAAGCGATAGATGGCGCCTTCATGCTCGGCGGAATATTTCTCGCTGCCCAGTACGGGCTTGCCCACTGTGAAATAGGCGACGGGGTCATGGCTTTTCAGCGCGATCTTGGCAGCACTGACATTGACCGGTGCGGTTGAGGTGATGTCATAGGCGACCGCGGGGCTGGATGCGGCAAATGAAAGGGCGAGGCCAAATGCAATCAGTGTCTTTTTCATGAGTAAATCTCCATTTTTAGCGGGTCATGTTGTTTGGGTGCGAATGCTTGGGAAGCACGTTGCGAATGTCATATGAGATCAAAGTGACCGAATGGTCAACAACTCAATGAGCCGAACACGGTTTTGTGAATTGTTGATCACTTGGTCAACATGGGCTATAGGATGCACAAGATGAAGCGCTGGCCTATGCCAGCCTTAAGCAGAGATTGTAAACGTACGAAACCATGGCACGCCCGTATTCATTTGACCCAGACGTCGCACTTGACGCGGCCATGCATGTTTTCTGGCGGGCTGGATATGATTTGGCGAGCTTGTCAGACTTGCAAAGCGCCATGGGCATTCAACGAGGGTCTTTATACCAGGAATTCGGGTCGAAGAAAAAACTGTTTCTCAAGGCGCTTGCGCTTTATGTGACAAAATTCGTTGATCCCGGAATTGATGTGCTGACCCGGTCCGGCGATACAGGTCAGGACCGCATCAGGCGCTTTTTTGACATGGTCCCGTCTGATGAGGCACGCGGTTGTTTGTTGTGCAATTCAGCAGCAGGTGCGGCCGGCACAGATGATGATGTACGTCATGCCATTGCTGAACAGTTGGAACGTCTGCGCAAGGCGTTCGATAGCGCTCTCGTCGAAGACTACATGGACCAAACTGAGCGGCGGGAAAAAGCCGAAGGGCTTACGCAATTGTATATTGGAAAACGTGTCGAAGCCCGGGCCCTGCTTTGATACAAGATGAATACTCTTTCGGGGACATCAAGACAACGGGCGCTGATCTCACAAAGAAGCTGGCAACGCTATAGCTGGTTCGAGAAGCGTTTTTGGCATTGCAAATCCACGCGGAAAGAGTGGTGGATGCAGTCGTTCGAGCCATAGACTAACAGTTGAACCTCTCTCGCTGACCCCCTACACCCGTTTCACATAAACGAAGGAAGAGCCCCCATGACACGTGTTTTGAATGCAGGTCGCAAAGAGCCGCTTTCCGGGACAACCCGGTCGGTTGTGGTGTTTTTGCATGGCTATGGGGCCAATGGGGCGGATCTTTTGGGGCTTGCAGACCCGTTGGGAGAACACCTGCCGGATACGCTGTTCGTCGCCCCCGATGCGCCGGAAACGATTCCTGGTGCTCCGTTCGGATTTCAATGGTCGCCCATCCCTTGGATTGACGGCTCCAGCGATGATGCGGCGGAAACCGCGTTTCGGGCCTCTGCCGCGGACGTGGACGCTTTTCTCGATGCGCTTATGGTCGATGAAGACGTTCTGCCTGAGCAAGTCGTGCTGTTTGGCTTTTCCCAAGGCACGATGATGGCGTTGCATGTGGCCCCGCGCCGGGAGGACCCGGTGGCAGGGATCGTGGCCTTTTCGGGCCGATTGTTGCAGCCTGATCTTCTCGCTGATGAAGTGGTCAGCCGACCACCGGTGCTTTTGGTGCACGGCGATGCCGATGATGTGGTGCCGCCGCAATCCTTGCCGGAGGCTGCTGAGGCTCTGCAGGGGGCTGGATGGACTGATGTCTACGCGCATATCATGAAGGGCACCGGTCATGGCATCGCGCCTGATGGCCTGTCGGTGGCTCTGGCCTTTATGCGTGACAAGCTAGGGCTTTGAGGCGCGAATACCCGCCGCTGAAATGACAGAGCACACCCAAATGTGACAGGCCATCGGCTGTGAATGTATGCTAATCATGATGCAAGGGCGCAGGTCGCGAAGACGGATATTTTGCGCCGTGGATGAGGTGGTGAACGGGCATGAGACGAACAGGTATCGCAGCATGGCTTCTTGGCGGCATGATCAGCCTAGGCGCCGGGCAAAGCGCAGAGGCTTGCGCGTTTCACGGCTATGTCCCAGACCCGACTCTGGTGGATATCCTGCTGGCCACAGAACATATCGTGGTCGCGCGGCCTGACCCGGCTGATCCCACCAGGTACAAACCGATAAAGGCGCTTTTGGGCCCTGATACCGCCAGCGTTCCCGTGGGGGTAAGCCCCGCGACACGCGCGCGGCTGTCTGAGCAGACCACTCAAACGGTTCTGCTGGCGCGGGACGGGGCCTATGGATCGTGGCTGGAGCTCGCGGTTCTGGATGACAGGTTTCGAGGCGTGATTGACCATGTTGTGGAACATCAGATCGAATGGTCCTTTGGTGCGGATGCCGAAAGACTGTCGATGTTCTCAAGCTATCTCAACGACCCCAACCCGGACCTGCGCCGCCTGGCATTGCAAGAGTTGGATCGTGCGCCTTACGGCGCTCTGCGTGCCGCGCGTCTGCCGCAGATCCCGACCCTGAAGCAGGATCTGAATTCCGGGGATAGTGATCTGTTGCCTATTCGCATCCTTTTGGCGGGGCTTTCACAAGACCCCGGCTTTGGGCCTTATTTGTCGCAAGAACTGGATGCGGCGATTGCGCGGGATTTGCCCTATCTCGGGGCCTATGCGACGGCTTGGATCGAGCTGGAAGGGAAGACCGCGGCACAGTCGATTTTGGATCGCATGACAGAGGATGAGGCTCTGACTTTGGACACCCGCATCAGGCTTCTTGAGGCCCTTGCTCTTCAGCACACCCATGCACCAGCCTCCACACGACGGGTGATTGCGCGCGGTGTGGCCGAGCTGCTGCGCAGCACACCTGACCTCAGGGAGGCCGCCACGACACAGTTCGGCTTTGGTGGAGGGTGGGCGTCATCCGACAGGGAGCCTACCAAGAACACGCGCGAAATCGACCGGTGACGGAACACGTATTGGCGTGATTTCCAAAGCTCTGACGTTTCCAGGCTGCGAAAACGTTGCTTTTTTCGCGCCTTCGACGCAGTCTGCCTGTCGTGGGTGACGTAGGGTATGGTAGATGGAGCAGACGCGGTCTGAACTTCAGGAACTGAGCGATTTAATCGGGGTGGTGTACGACTCGGCGCTGGAGCCGAAGCAGTGGCAGCAGTTGTTGGTGACGCTCAACCAGAAATTCCAAGGCTTTATGGGGGCTGTCTACACCCAGGAAGGCGAAAAATTCATCGGGATGTATAACCCTGATGGGTTCAACACAGCCTCACAAGAGGTCTATGACAAGCACACCAAAGACGGCAAAGTACACGGCATCGGCGAGGATCAGAACGACCACCGCCGGGAGCTTCTGAAGCGCATCGATCCGCAGATTGGCGATGTCTATTACTCGCGTGAGATTTTCACGGACGAGGAATTCAGATCCTCAACTTCGTACAAGACCGTTTTGGAACCGGCCGGAATTGGCCATTGGGTGTCGCTGAAATTTGCTCAGAGCGGGCTTCGCGAGGCGGTGTTCATCTTTTTCGAAAATGAGAAAAGCAATGACACTCCTGACCCCGAGGCGCTCAAACAGGTGTTTGAACTGATCTCACCCCATGTGGTGCGTGCAACGCGCATTGCACGGGCCTTGCGGATGGCCAAGGAAGCCTCTGAGACATTTCAGGGCTTTCTGGATGCCATCGCTTTGCCGATGCTGGTCACGGATCGCGAGGCGCGGCTGGTCTTTTCCAATGCCGCCGGTCAGCGGCTTTTGGACCGGGACGCCCTGTTTCGCACCAATGCATCGGGTCAGCTGATGCTGAGCGACCCAAGAAACACCAGCGCGGTCTACCGTCAGATTGAAGGTCTTGCGCAAAATAATGTGCCTGCCGGGTTGCGGCTGGAGGAGCATGACGGGCCGGTGTCACTTTGCATTGCGCCGTTTCATCCCTCGATGGCGGATGCAGGTGAGGCGGATCAGGATCTTTACGATGCGCGCCGGCTCTATGCGATCTTCGTGGGAAGTCTCGGTGATGAGCCGGTGAACACAGGGCTCTTGCGGGATGTGTTTGAGCTGACGCAACGCGAGGCAGAGATTTGTAGCGCCGTGGTTGCGGGACAAAGCCCGTCCGAGATTGCAGCAGCGACGGGGCGGGCGGAAAAGACTGTCCGCAACCAGATTCAGGCGGTCTACGAAAAGGTGGGTGTGAATTCGGCGCAATCGCTGAACGACGCTTTGTCTGTGTTCAAAACGGTTGGGGCGATCTTCAACGTGGAAGACAAACACATGTTTGAGCTTCGCAATTGAACACCGCCCCCACACGCCCGATCAATCTGGAGGAGAGAGCGGGCGCGTTTGAGGTCATTGACTCGGTCACGCAGACCAGTTGGCCACAAAATCAAAGCCAGAGGCCTCTGGAGGGGCGGTGAGGTGGTCGGCAAATTGCGACCAAAGCTGCGCCACGGCGTCTTCATTGGCATCTGAGATTTCCTTGCTTTCCACCAATGCAACCACACATCCGCTACCGTCCTCGTTGATGGCATTGATGAACTGATGCAGCCCCGGCAGGTTCATGATGGCCGGTTTCATCTGGTCGAGCCGCGCAATCGCGTCTTGGACCATATCGGGTTTCATCTGAAAATGCGTAACACGCGCAAACATATGTGAGTCCTTCTTAATGTGAGTGGGGCTGAAATTGCGCCCGGGATCAGGGTTTCGTTATCGCGCCCGTGAGTGTGATGTGTTGTGCGCCGGTCTCTGGATTGGTCAGACTGCGATAGGTTCCGCCCCCGGTCAGCCCTTCCATCTTGCCATTGCCCGCGATCATGACCCAATGCCCTTCAAATGCGCCGTCGGCCCCCAGTCCCGTCACTGTCCAACGATTGACGGCCATGCTGCCATCTGCGCTGGTGTAGACGCACATGCCGCCACCGGTCGCAGATGCGCCGCGAATTTCTGCCGCACCCGTGCAGGACCCGCTCATGCCCGAAAAGGGGTGGTCGGCCGCCGCCATTTGGAATGCGTCATGGGTCGAACGCAGTTCAAGCACCAGATGACCATCCTGCAGAGCGTGAATGCTGCTGGTGGATTGGCCAACTACAGTGCCGGTTGAGTCGTATGTTCCTCCAGCCTGTGCTGTGCTGGCTAGCGCCATGCAGAACGCTGCTGCCAAAACCTGTTTCATTTTCTCCTCCCACGCTGAAAATTATGGCGCACCAAAAACATGGGTGCGCTGTGCAGGCATAGTTGTAGAGGAGGGATGGGGCCGCGCGCATGGGTAACCTTGCCCAAACGGGGTGGGAATTCCTTCGCGAAAGGAATTCCCAAAAGCTTTTTGAAAGCTTTTGGGTCGGGCGTCGCTCAGCCCATTTTGCGCAGGCGCTTAAACAGGCTGGAGGTATCCCACCGCCCGCCACCCATTTTTTGCACGTCCTTGTAGAACTGATCGACAAGCGCTGTGACGGGCAGGGAGGCGCCGTTTTTGTCGGCGCTGGTCAGGCAGATATCAAGGTCCTTGCGCATCCAGTCGACGGCAAACCCGTGTTCAAAGTGATCATCCAGCATGGTCTCGTAGCGGTTGGACATCTGCCAGCTTCCTGCTGCGCCCTGGCTGATCACCTCGACCACCGAACGCCCATCAAGCCCGGCTTTTTCCGCAAAATGCAGGGCCTCTGACAGGCCCTGAACCAGCCCGGCAATAGCAATCTGGTTGCACATCTTGGTGACCTGGCCCGCGCCACTCTCGCCAATGCGTTTGCAGAGCTTGGCATAGACATTCATCACCGGCTCTGCCGCGTCGTAGGCATCTTGATCGCCGCCGCACATGATGCCGAGCTGGGCGTTCTCTGCACCCGCCTGACCACCGGAAATTGGCGCGTCGACAAAGTTGAGGCCGTGACCTTTGGCAACGGCATAGAGCTCATGTGTGACCGTGTCCGAAACGGTGGTGTGATCGACAAAGATCGCCCCCTTGGACATGCCTGCAAACGCGCCATCGTCGCCTGTGCAGACGCTGCGCAAATCATCATCATTGCCTACACAGGCCATGACAAACTCTGCGCCTGCCGCGGCCTCGCGTGGCGTTTTGGCGGCCGTTCCGCCATGTTGGGCGGCCCAAGCCTCGGCCTTGGCAAAGGTTCGGTTGTAGACGCATACCTCATGACCAGCGGCCTTCAGGTGCCCTGCCATTGGGTATCCCATTACGCCCATGCCCAGAAATGCCAGCTTTGCCATGATATTCTCCCTTTGCGCCTTAAGGCGGTCATTGTCATGGGCGGGATTTCTGACTATCCCGACCCAAGATGCAAGGTAATTCGAGGCAGGTATGGCGCAAGTTTTTGTGTGGCTGATCCGGATCGCAGGGGGGATGATCCTTCTGGGATTGGCTGCTGTGTTGATCAGTTACTACCTGCTATCGCGGTCGCTGCCGGATTACCAGAAAACGCTAGGCACGGATGGCGTTGCGCAGCCGATGGATATCGTGCGCGACAATTCCAACGTGCCGCATATCTTTGGTCAGCAGGACAGCGATACGTTCTTTGGTCTGGGGTATGCCCATGCGCAGGACCGGCTGTGGCAGATGGTGATGCTGCGGCGCACGGCGCAGGGGCGGTTGTCAGAAGTGCTGGGTGTGCGCACGGTTGAGATCGACAAGCTGATGCGCCGGTTTGATCTCTATACTCTCGCCAAGACATCCGTTGCCGCACAGGACAGCCAGACGCAGGCTGCACTGGCAGCTTACTCAGCCGGGATCAACGCGCGGCTGAGTGAAATCAACACGTTTGCCCTGGGGCGCGGCGCGCCGGAACTTTTCTTTATCAACTCACCCATTTCACCCTGGCAGCCTGCGGATTCGCTGGCCATTCTGAAACTTCTGTCGGTGCAGCTGTCCTCGCATCTGGAAGAAGAAGTGCTTTACGCGCGCAGTTCGCTGGCGCTGAACAACGCCGCGCGACTGAACGACATCATGCCGTTGGCCCCGGGCAATGGCATCGCGGCGTTGCCGGACTACGCGTCGCTGTTCCCACAGGGGCAAAGTTTTGCGCAAGCTACGGGAACCGGCATTCCAGACCATCCCTTGTCGCCGTTCCAAAAGCGCGCACATGCAGGAGCCTCCAATGTCTGGGCGGCAGCGCCCAAACGCTCTGCGGCTGGCGCGACGCTACTGGCCAACGATCCGCATCTCGGCTTTACCGCACCGGCGATGTGGTATCTGGCGCGGCTTGAGCTTGAGACCGGCGGGGTTATCGGCGGCACAATTCCGGGCATTCCGATTGTCATGACGGGGCGGTCGGATACGCTGGGCTGGGGGATTACGTCATCCTATCTAGATGATCAGGATCTTTACGTTGAAAAACTCAACCCCGAAAACCCGCAGGAATATCTGACCCCGGATGGGTATCAGCCATTTCGCACAGAAAGCTCGATTATCCGCATCAAGGATACCACACCCGTCACGATGACCTTGCGGTGGACCGAAAATGGCCCGGTCCTCCCCGGCTCGCACTACAACCTCGCCGAAGTGACACCTGCTGGCCATGTCGCCTCGCTGGCCTGGACGGCGTTGTCGGATCGCGACACCACCATGAGCGCGGGCTATGCGTTGATGCGCGGGCAGTCGGTGCGCGAGGCGCTGGCCGCGGGCGAGCTATACGTGGCCCCGTCGCAGAATCTGACCGTGGTGGACCGCAACATGATTGCGATGAAAACCGTGGGGGCGATGCCACGCCGCAATGCCGCCCACGAAAGCCAGGGGCGTATGCCCAGCCGGGGATGGATCGAAGAGAACCGCTGGCAGGGGATAAATGCCTATTCGGCCAATCCGGAGTTTGTGGCCCCCGCAGGCGGTTTGCTGGGCAATACCAACAACAAAACCGTGGACCGGCCTTTCCCACAGCATGTCAGCCATGTCTGGGGCGACACGCAGCGCGTTTTGCGCTGGCGGCGGTTGATGCAGACGCGGCAGGTGCATACGCGAGACAGCTTTATCGAGGCACAGCTTGATACGGTGAGTTTCACCGCGCGGTCACTTCTACCCCTCATCGGCAAGGACCTTTGGTTCACTGGCGAGGCTGCTCCTGACGGTACGCCTGAACGGCAACGCCAGCGGGCTTTGGACCTGTTGCAACGCTGGAACGGTGAGATGAACGAGCATCTGCCTGAGCCGCTGATTTATGCTGCCTGGCTGCGCGCGCTGCAGGAGCGGCTCATCGAGGATGACATGGGGCCGCTGGCCGAAGAGTTCACCCATCCCGATCCGGTGTTTATCGAGCGCGTTTACCGAGATATCGACGGTGCATCGGCCTGGTGCGATATCCGGCAGTCAACCATCACCGAGACCTGCACCGACATTGCCCGGCTGGCGCTGGATGACGCGCTTGTGTGGATTGATGAGCGCTATGGCACCGCGCTGGAAAGCCTGCGCTGGGGCGATGCGCATCAGGCCACCCATGATCATCAAGTGTTGGGAGATATCCCGGTGCTGCGGTATTTTGTGAACATTCGCCAGTCCACCTCCGGGGGCGATAACACGCTCTTGCGCGGGCGCACGGCGGGAGAGGGAGCTGATCCTTTCCACAACGTGCATGGCGCCGCTTATCGCGGGGTCTATGACTTCGCGGATCCGGACAGCAGCGTGTTCATCATTTCCACCGGTCAGTCGGGTCACTTCCTGAGCCGACATTACGATGACCTGTCGCAGCTCTGGAGGCGGGGGAGTATATTCCCATGTCGCTTGATGCAGATCTGGCAAGGGCGGCGTCTGTTGGGGTCACGCGGTTTCTGCCAGCCAAATAAAGCAGCATGCCTTGTTTGACGTCAGACGGTAGCAGCACTAGCGTCTGATGCATTCATAGCGGAGCCACAGGCCCTCATGCTCGACCGTCCTCTCGCCAAGATCGAAAACCTGCAAGTGCGCTTTGCGACACGGCAGGGTGTGGTCGCGGGGGTGGAGGATGTCTCTTTTGATGTGTTCCCGGGCGAGACGCTCTGTATCGTCGGTGAATCCGGCTCGGGCAAATCGGTCTCGGCGCTTTCGCTGATGCGGCTGGTCGAATTTGGTGGCGGAGAGATCACAGGCGGGCGGGTTCGGTTTGAGGCCGAAGGCACAGCACAGGACCTGACGCAAGCCACTGCTGACACCATGCGTCATCTGCGCGGCAACGACATAGCGATGATCTTTCAGGAGCCGATGACCGCGCTCAATCCGGTGTTCACGGTGGAACGGCAACTCACCGAAGGTTTGCGGCAGCATGAAGGGCTAAGCCGCAAAGCGGCGCGTGATCGAGCGCTGGACTTGTTGCAGCAAGTGCGATTGCCAGAGCCGGAGCGGCGTCTGCGGCAATATCCGCATGAGCTTTCGGGCGGGATGCGGCAGCGTGTTGTGATTGCCATGGCGCTGGCCTGTCGGCCCAGACTGCTCATCGCGGATGAGCCGACCACGGCGCTTGATGTGACCACGCAGGCCGAGATCCTGGCACTGATCAACCGGCTCAAGGCTGAAACCGGCGCGGCGGTCCTGTTTATCACGCATGACATGGCCGTGGTGGCCCAAGTGGCGGACCGTGTGGTGGTCATGCAGGATGGGCGCAAGGTGGAAGAAGGCCCGGTCAACGACATCTTTGAGCGCCCAAAGGCGACTTACACCAAGGCGCTTCTCAAGGCGGTGCCACGTCTGGGGCAGGGGAGCACTGTCTCTGAGGTGGCGGATACAGGTCCGCCGCTGCTTAAGGTCAATAACCTCACAACCCGCTTTGCGGTGAAGGGAGGTATGCTGCGCCGCACGGTGGCTGAGCTGCACGCAGTGACGGACGTGTCTTTCTCGTTGCAACCGGGGCGCACACTCGCGCTGGTTGGCGAGTCGGGCAGTGGGAAATCCACTGTGGGCCGGTCCATCCTGCGGCTGGTTAAGCCGACATCCGGCACGGTGCAGTTCGATGGGCAGGATGTTCTGGCGCTCAACACGCAGGGCCTGCGCACGGCGCGGTCGGGCATGCAGATGATTTTTCAGGACCCTTACGCCAGCCTCAACCCGCAGCGCCGCGTGGCAGATCAGGCGGCCGAGCCGCTGTGGAACTATGCGCCCATGCCACGTCAGGATACAGAGGCCCGTGTTGCAGAGCTGTTTGACCGGGTGCACCTGCCGCAAGACCTTTTGCAACGCTATCCGCATGAACTTTCCGGAGGGCAACGTCAACGGGTCGCGATTGCGCGCGCGTTGGCGTTGAGCCCCAAGCTGATTGTGGCGGATGAGGCCGTCAGCGCGCTGGATGTCAGTGTGCAGGCCGAGGTCCTGAGCCTGTTGCGGGACTTGCAGGCGGATTTGGGGCTGTCTTTTCTCTTCATCAGCCACGACATGGCCGTGGTTGAGCAGATGAGCCATGAGATTGCGGTTATGTATCTGGGGCGCATTGTTGAGCGTGGACCCCGCGACGCGGTGCTGCGCGATCCTCGTCATAGCTATACCAAAGCCTTGCTGAGCGCTGTGCCGGTCCCGAATCCCAAGCAGCGCATCAAAGATGATGAGTTGAATTTCAAACCAATTCCCTCACCTATACATAAGATCGGACATGATCCCGGCCCTTCAATTTACCAAGAGGTGACGCCGGGGCATCATGTGCTGATCTCTGACAGCGGATATGACTGAAAGGACGCCCCATGCCCGTGAAAAACCGCTTTGCCGACCTGCAGGATGAAATCACCGCCTGGCGACGGGATATTCATGCAAATCCTGAGCTGATGTTTGACACCCATCGCACCAGCGCTTTGGTCGAGGAAAAGCTCAAAGACTTTGGCTGTGACGAGGTGGTGACTGGCATTGGCCGCACCGGTGTTGTGGGCGTGATCAAGGGGCGCGAAAGCGGATCGGGCAAGGTTATTGGCCTGCGTGCCGATATGGACGCACTGCCGATACATGAGCAAACCGGGCTCGACTATGCCTCCAAAACCGACGGCAAGATGCATGCCTGTGGGCATGACGGTCACACGGCGATGCTTTTGGGGGCGGCGAAGTACCTGGCGGAGACGCGAAATTTCAACGGCACGGCGGTGGTGATCTTTCAACCGGCCGAAGAGGGCGGCGGCGGCGGGCGCGAGATGTGCCAAGACGGGCTGATGGACCGGTTCGGCATTCAGGAAGTTTACGGCATGCACAACTGGCCCGGCGTGCCGGAGGGCACGTTTGCCATTCGCCCCGGACCATTTTTTGCCGCGACCGACAAGTTTGACATCGTGGTGGATGGCAAAGGCGGACATGCCGCCAAACCGCATGAAACCATAGACCCCGTGGTGATGACGGCCCAGTTGGTGAATGCGCTGCAGACCATTGTGAGCCGCAACGCTGATCCGATTGAGAATGCCGTGGTCTCCGTGACGTCGATGGAGACATCCTCGAAGACGTTCAATGTCATTCCCTCACAGGTCACGCTGATGGGCACGGTGCGCACGCTCAGCCCGGCCATCCGCGATCTGACTGAAAAGCGCATGCGCGCGCTGTGTGAGAACATCGGCGAGGCCTTTGGTGGGACGATCACATTGGAGTATGAGCGCAACTATCCAGTGATGGCCAACCACGCCGAACAGACCGAGTTTGCCGCCCACGCTGCGCGACAAGTGACCGGGCAATGCGAGGATGCGCCTCTCGTCATGGGCGGCGAGGATTTCGCCTTCATGCTGGAGGAACGGCCCGGTGCCTATATCCTGATGGGCAATGGGCAGACTGCCCCGGTGCATCATCCGGAATACAATTTCAGCGACGATGCCATCCCCTTTGGCTGCAGCTGGTGGGCGGAAGTGGTCGAGCAACGGATGCCGGTGTGAAGGGGTCGTAGGTTTTGCTGGGGGTCAGCCCCAAAACGCAGGTAAACTTGGGGGCCAGCCCCCAAACCCCCGGGATATTTCTGGCAAGAAGAAAGACACGTCGCGACCCCGCCTTTCTCTTTGCCGAAAATATCCCCGCCGGAGGCATCCCACCTTAGCGCCGGGCACGCGGGTCGAGCGCGTCGCGCAGCCCGTCGCCCATGTAGTTCACGCTCAGCACCGTCAGGGAAATGGCCAGCCCGGGCCAGATCACGCGTTCGGGGTAATCCTGCAGGTAAACGGTCGCGTCTTTGAGAAGCTGACCCCAGGTGGCGAAGTCTGGTGGGAAGCCGAAGCCGAGAAAGCTAAGCGCGCTTTCGGTGATAATCGCCGTGGCAATGCCCAGCGTGGCGGAGACCAGGATGGGCGAGAGCACATTGGGCAGGATATGGCGCGTGATGAGTTTGGCGGGTGATGTACCGATGGAGCGCGCAGCCAGCACGAATTCGCGTTCTTTCAGGGCAAGGACATCGCCGCGCACGATCCGTGCTGTGGGCATCCAGCTTGTCAGGCCAATAGCGCCGACGATGAGGATGAACGTGCCGGTTTCAGGGCCCAGAAGGCCCGTGAGGCTTTCATTAAAGAGCAGCATCATGACCAAAAGCAACGGCAGGAGAGGTAGGGACAAGAAAAGGTCTGTGAGCCGCATCAGCGGGCCATCGAGATAGCGGAACATGCCCGCCAGCACGCCGATCAAGCTGCCCAGACCGATGGAAAGCGCCATGGCTGCCAGGCCGACCGCGATGGAAATCTGTCCGCCTGCCATGACCCGTGCCAGCGTGTCGCGGCCTAGATTGTCGGTGCCGAAGGGATGCGCCCAGCTTGGGCCTTGGTTGCGCGCGCGGATATCGGTAAAGCCGGGATCAAGCGTCCAGAGGAATGGGCCGAGAAAAACCGTCAGGATGATGAGGCCAAATACAACAGCGCCCAGAAGCGCACCGCGGTGTCGTGCAAAGCCGTGCCAGACATCGCGCCAGAGACTGGAAGAGGGTTTATGCGGCTCAGTCATAGCGAATCCTCGGATCGAGCAGTCCGTACAGGATGTCGGCAAGCAGGTTGGCCAAAACGATCAGCACCGCAAAGATAAAAGTCAGCGTGTGCACCGTCGGCAGATCATTGGCACGGATCGCGTCAATCAACTGGGCGCCGATGCCGTTGATGGAAAACAGCTGTTCGGTGATGATCGCGCCGCCAAAGACCGCAGGCAGGCCAAGGGCGATGACCGTGACCACAGGGATCATTGAGTTGCGCAGAACGTGCACCAGAACCACCACCACCTCAGAGAGACCTTTGGCGCGTGCGGTGCGCACATAATCCTGGTTCAGATTGTCCAGCATAGTGGCGCGCATATAGCGGCTGATCTGTGCGGTGGTCTGCAGGGACAAAACCATCACCGGCAAGACCATCTGGCTTAGTTGCACTTTGAAACTGGCCCAGTCAGTGACCTCGTGGGTGGTGTCATAGACAAAGTCGAACCAGCCCAACTGCACCGAGAAAAGGGCAATCACCAGCGGACCGCTGAAAAAGGGCGGGATCGAATAGCCGATCATGGTGACGAATGTGCCCGCCTGATCGAACACCGAGTACTGGCGGTAGGCTGAGTATATCCCGATGGGTAGAGCGATGAGAATGCCCACGACATAGGCCGTGCCCACAACCCAGAGCGTCTGCGGCAGGCGTTCTGCCACCACATCCATGACCGGGCCGCGATGCTGCCAGCTGAGCACGCGCAGTTTGCCCTCGGACAGGGAGGTGCCGAACATATGATCCATGAAGACCTGTGGCTCGATCCAGAAGAACTGCACCAGCCATTTGATAAAGCGGATGTGCATCGCCTCGCCAAGACCTAGGGCCTCGCGCATTTGCGCCTTGACCTCGGGCGGCACGGTAAGTGGCACCTGCGCCATAGGATCACCGGGTGCCAGCTCCAGCAGCAAGAAGATAACCAAAGCGATGAAAAGCAGTGTAGGCACTGTCAGGATGAGCCGGCGGAGCGTATAGCTCAGCATTCAACAACTCCGCACACGACGTGCATTCAGTTGCCGTCCTTGCGCACCCAATCGGCGGCGTTCCAAAGCTCTGTGTCCCAGGTGTTGATCCGCACACCGCCCAGGGAATTGGCGTGGGCGGAGACACGGCCGCGATCCACAAGCGGCAGCAGGACAAACGCGCCGACCAGAGCGTCGTTCATGGTTTTGGCCAAGGCGGCGCGCTCGTGCATGGCACCGGTGCGCCGCATTGTGTCGGCGAGCATGTCATAGTCTGCGCTACAAAACCGCGAGATATTGCTGCCTTGCCATTGGTTTTCAGGTGCCGGGATCTTGTCGCAGCGCCAGCTTGACATGTAAGCCTCGGGATCGGTGCCATCGAAGCTTCCGGCAAACATCTGCACATCGGCAAAGAACTTTTGAAATGTATCCGGGCTTCCAGGATCGCCGCCGAAAAAGACGCTGGCATCAATGTTGCGCAACTGTGTGTCGATACCAATCTCGGCCCACCATTGTTTGATGAGAACCTGGAAATCCTGCCGCACGGCATTGGTCGAGGTTTGAAACTGAAGGCGCAGGGCAACGCCATCCTTGTCCCGCACGCCATCGCCATCAGTGTCGGTCCAACCCGCGTCGTCCAGGAGCGTCTGAGCGCCTGAGATGTCTTGCATCAGACAGGCATCATTGGCGGTCGAGACATAAATCGCCGGTGCGGGCAAGACGTTGCACGTCACACGCCCGGCAGGCCCATAGCCAATCTCAACCAATAGCGCGCGATCAATCGCCAGGCTAAGCGCTTCGCGAACAGCTGGGTCAGTCAGAAACGGGTGAGGGTGTGCAACGGTCGAACGAGCTTCTCCTCGCTCGCGTGATGGGTCTGTGAGGTTGAGCACGATCCGCTCCACAACCGTGCCAAAAGCCGAGACAACTTGACCCTTTCCCGCGGCTTCCATGCGGGCCAGAACGTCCGGCGCCAGCTGCAGATTCCAGCCATAGTCAAATTCGCCGGTCTCCAACACCGCGCTTCCTGCGGTGCTGGCATTTCCGCCACCTTTGATCAGAACGCTGCCAAATGCAGGTTTGACCGGGTCACGGTAATTGGGATTGGCCGAGAGTTGCACCACGTCATTGGGGCGAAAATCATCAACGACAAAGGGCCCGGTGCCAATCGGTGCGAAATTCTCGGCGCTGCATTCCTGGGCGCGGGGGCCAAGACACTCGGCAAATTGCGCCTTTTGCAAAACAGGAGACAACCCGCCAACAAATGCAGAGTAGGGGAAAGGTTTCGGGCCTTCAAAGCGCACCACTGCGGTGAGCGCATCAGGTGTGTCAATCGCAGAAATGCCGCCGAACTTCTCAAACTGCGCACACCCGCCGCCTTCGGCTGTGCAGTATTCCCAAGTGAATTTGATATCCTCAGATGTCACCGGGCTTCCATCTGACCACAAAAGGCCTTCGCTGAGCCGCCAGGTGACAGAAGTCAGATCTTCGGACACACCACCGTTCTCCAACGATGGGATGTCATCCACAAGCCAGGGCACCATTGCACCGGCTTCATCATAGCGCACCAGGGGTTCCAGGATCAGGCTGGCGGCCTCAATGTCTTTGCTGCCACCCGACAGATACGGGTTTAGAATAGACGGCGCTTGCCAGTAATAGAGATTAAGCTGGCCGTCGCTGGCCCGTTCCGCGCTGGCTGTTGTCGCCAGGCAACATAAAGCGCCAGCCCAAAGGGCTTTGCATCTTCGCGCCATGTTGTCTCCCCCGCTGTGGACGTTTGTTCGTCTCTTCTTTGCTTCACAAGACATATGCAGCCGATTTTGGGGCTGCAGGTTGATTATTCTTTTGCCAGAGAGTGATGATCCGGCGCGTGTTTGTCTTCAGAAGCCTCCTGAAACGATAGCAAAGACCACGATGCAATCAATGTGTGTTCACAATAAAAAAGCGACCAGATAGCTTCTGATCGCTTTTTCATTTTGAGTTCAAAGGTTTGAGGTTACTTGCCGCCAGGCCCAATGATCATAATCATCTGGCGGCCTTCCATTTTGGGCATGTTTTCGATCTTGCCCACGCCCTCTATATCCTCGGCAACACGCTGTAAAAGGTCGCGGCCCAGGTCCTGATGTGCCATTTCACGGCCGCGGAACCGCAAGGTAACTTTGACCTTGTCGCCGTTCTCTAGAAAGCGAAAGACGTTGCGCATTTTCACGTCATAATCGTGCGTGTCAGTGTTGGGTCGGAACTTGACCTCTTTGACCTCGATAACCTTCTGCTTTTTGCGCGCCTCGGATTCGCGTTTTTGCTGTTCGTACTTGTACTTGCCGTAGTCCATGATCTTACAGACCGGAGGTTCGGCATTTGGGGAAATCTCGACCAGATCAAGACCGGCGTCTGCCGCCATCTCCATTGCTCGTTCGGGTGTCACAACCCCTACATTTTCTCCTTCGGCGCCGATGAGGCGGATTTCAGAGGAACGGATGCGGTCGTTGATGCGCGGTCCGGTGTCGCGCGTAGGGGGCGCGTTGTGGGGTCTGCGAGCTATGGCTTTGGTCCTTCTTATGGTTTGACTTGAAGTGGCAACCTAACGCCGCTGAGGGACTGATTCAAGCGGCAAAATCGGCTGATCTGAGCCGATTGGTGTCGAATTTCCCCTTGTACCTTTTCAAGCTCGGGCGCATCTGACAGCTACAGACATCGCAGTTCGCGCATGAGGCGCAAAGACTGCTTTAAAAGGGGATGAGACAAATGAAAAACCTGCTTTGGGTTCTTGTGGCACTGATTGTGATTGCCGGAGGGTACATGCTGTTTTCCGGCAAGTCACCACAGGAGATCGCAAGCGACGTCAGCGAGAATGTAAACGCACCAGAAGCGCTGGACAGTGCTGCGGATGCTGCGGGTGAGGCAGTGGAGAACGCGGCTGAGGCCGTGACGGAAGCGGCAGAAGGCGCAGTTGAGACTGCAACAGAGGCCGCAAGCGATGCCGCCGCAGCAACCGAAGAGGCCGTGGAAGGCGCTGTGGAAGGCACGCAAAACCTTGCGGAAGGGGCGGCAGACACGGCGGGTGAGGTGGCGGATGCCGCCGCAGACACGGCACAAGAAGCTGTCGATACCGTAACCGAGGCGGCTGAAGGCGCAGCAGATGCAGCGGCGGATACCGCCAATCAGGCGGTTGAAGCCGCTGAAGGTGCGGTAGATGCAGCAACGGATACTGCTGCAGAAACAGCCGACGCCGCTGCTGACACAGCTGCCGAAGCCGCAGATGCAGCAGCAGACACCGCCGCCGAGGCAACAGATTCTGTGGCTGACACAGCAAGTGAAGCAGCCGATACCGCAGCTGACACGGCCGCGGAGGCCGCAGAAGAGGCAACGGAGACTGCTGCGCTGGACACCAACACCGAAGAGGCCGCGTCCTCTACGGCAGACGCCGCCGGTGATGCCACACCAGACATCACAGAGCTTTTGACTGTGGATGGGTTTGACCTTGATAAAGTCACTGAGTTTATCGACGGCTCAAACTTGGGCGCGTTGGAAAAAACTGGCCTGACCACCAGCCTCAAGGCGGCGCAGGATAATCCTGAACTGCTTGAGAGCGCGCTTAAAGCCGTCCGCGAGGCGCTTGGGCTGTAAGACAACCGCGAGGTCTCAACAGACGCAAAACACTCGGGCCGGACCTCTTGCCATGCCGCAAAGGTTCGGCCCGAATTTATTCCAGACTATTGAAAAACAACTTCCGGAGCAGTTTGAAGTTGGCCGCAGATAGCTCAGTATCGGCACATGCTGATATGGTCTGAATGACGACTTTATCAGCTTCCCAAACAAGCTTGTTCTAAAGCTTTGTAGGTCTCAATTTAATCCCCATCGGGCAGGGTGAGTTCACCTTCCCAGTCAGAAATTCGGTGCGGAAACGCTAAGTATTCCGACGCCACGCGTGTCTTGGTCGTTCCACTTCCGGTCATTCCGGAATATTTGCCGGTAGATGCAACGATCTGCCATTCGTTGAAGCCGAAGGAAACAACCTCCCATCGCATGGTGAAGGTGTCTTCGTTTTCACCGTAAACACAGACACCGCTGCCGTTGACACCGCTGGGTCCACCAAATCCTGAGCCCACGCACCGGACAAATCCAGACTCGATTGGTCCCTCCTCAACGGTATAGGTCCCGTAGTTGTCTTCTTTCCAAAAAACGTTCTCTCCCGCAGGAACCTGCTCTTGGTTGACAACATAGTAGTTCGTTACGGCTACTTTCTCGCTCGCATTCAGGCACTGAGGTGCAATTAGAACGACAGTTAGTAGCATTGAACGCAGCATAATATTGTCCTCGACAATGGGGCAGGATCGAACCTGCGTCATTGGTAACAGAAAGGCAAATGACCGTCGAGTGGGCAGCAATCGCTTGGCCACATGTGTCGGACATAGATCCTTTTCAGAGTCCCTGCGCAGAAAAGGGTTGTTTGTGGTCACAGTAAGCAAAGCGGACACTGGTGCGCAGCGCAGCATACGGCGGTTTGGGGGTCATTCCAGACACCCGCTTCATTGCCGCGCAAATTCTGATTTGATCCTTCGGATCGGCGTTGATGTTGAGGTCGCCAGGATCAAAAACAGGACACCTAAGCCAAAAACCTCAGTCCAGAAACGCCTTTTCGACGACGTATTCCTTGGGATCTGAATTGGCCCCTTCGCGCAGGCCGTATTCTTCCAGCATGTCCTTGATCTCAAGGTTAAACGCCATGTTGCCGCAGACCATCGCGCGGTCGGTTTCGGGGGCCAGAGGAGCCACGCCGAGATCCTCAAACACCTCGCCCGAGCGCATCAGATCGGTGATGCGACCCATTTTGGGGCTCTCTTCGCGGGTGGTGGTGGGGTAGTAGCGCAGCTTCTCGTCAAAGCCTTCGCCGATCAGTTCGGCGAGCATTTCATCGCTGCGGATGCTCTCAATCAGCTCCGCGCCATAAGTCAACTCACCCACCTCGCGGCAGGTATGGGTGATGATGACCTCGTCGTAATCCTCATAGGTTTGCGGATCGCGTAAAAGCGAGGCAAAGGGCGCGAACCCGGTGCCAGTCGCAAACAGCCAGAGCCGTTTGCCCGGCAAAAGCGCGTCATGCACCAGCGTGCCAACCGGTTTGGGGCGCAGAATGATCTGGTCGCCCGGCTGGATGTGCTGAAGCCGTGATGTGAGCGGGCCGTCCTGCACCTTGATCGAATAAAACTCCAACTCATCATCCCAGGAGGGCGAAGCGATGGAATAGGCGCGCAGAAGGGGTTTTTCCTTGCCGGTCTTCTCATCCGTCTGCATGAGGCCGATCATCACAAACTCGCCCGAGCGGAAGCGCAGCGATGCAGGCCGCGTGGTACGGAAGGAAAACAGCCGGTCCGTCCAGTGCTTGACTTCTGTCACGGTCTGGGCGTCGGGCAGGGTGGGGACTTTGACAGCTTTGGCTTCGGTCACTTTTACGGTCTCATTCATGCGCATCAATTGCCGGGGAATTTTATCCCCGGCATCTCCTCGTATACATTGATTTAGGTCAGGTGAAGGGGTTATTCAGCGGCAAATTCGCTCGCAGAGGCTCCCCGCAGACGGCTTTGGTAGTCGTGCGCGCGCCAATCGGCGCGGAACATCCACTGATCCTCGGGCTGACGCTTGGCCAGATCTTCCGAGATTTCAATCTCGTCAAACCCCGCACGCCGCGCCATTGCGTATTGATCCGCAATCACATGGCCGCGGGCGCGAAGGCGGCCCTTGAACCCCATCAGTCGCAGCTGACGTGCGATAGTGAACCCGCGCCCATCAGCAAAGTTGGGGAAATCCACCCTGATCATGGGCGTGTCATCAAGACGCCCGGCCAACTCATTGGGGTCATTGGACGAGGCCAGGTCAATGGCGACACCAGGATGCGCGTCATTGAGCGCGGCGAAATCGCCCTCCCAGTCGTCTTGTGCAAAACCTGCGTCGGATACGATAATGCTCATGCTCTTTCTCCTGTTCTGACGGCTTTCCCGTCCACGAAATGGATGCCGCACTCGGATTTTTCTGTTCCACGCCAACGGCCTGCGCGGATATCTTCATTTCTGTTTACCGGGCTGGTGCAGGGCATACAGCCGATCGACGGATAGCCTTTGGTCACCATCGGATGACGCGGCAGCCGGTTTTCTTCCATGTAGGTCTGCACATCTTTCCGCGTCCAATGGGCGAGCGGGTTGATCTTCATGCGACCTGTGGCCTCTTCGACCTCGAAGAAATCGAGAGTGGTGCGGTCCCCGCCATGATAGCGTTTGCGGCCTGTGATCCAGCCATCGAAGCCTGCAAGCGCGTCTTGCAAAGGCTGGGTTTTGCGCAAAGCGCAGCAGGCGTCTGTTTCGCGTTGATGCAACGTGGCATCCGGGTCTTCGGCCTTGAGCGCCACGTTTGAGGCGCGAATGGTTCGCACATCGTTCAGCCCCAGCCGCTCGCTCACCTCCTGCTGATAGACCAGCGTCTCGGCAAAGAGCATCTCGGTGTCGATAAATATGACCGGTGTGCTGCGATCAATGACCGAGACCATGTGCAAGAGCACGACGGACTCGGCGCCAAAGCTCGACACCAGCGCCAGCTTGCCCGCATCCGGGTTGCCAAGCGCATGTGTCAGCACGGCTGTGGCCGAATGCAGCCTGTACCACTCATTCAGGCTATCAACCCGAACCGGCAGATCCGTGTTGATCTTATTCAGCAGCATAGGCTTCGGCCTGCTCATAAAGGGCCGCTTTGAACGGAGGCATACCCACACGGCGGTAGGTTTCGATGAAGGTCTCATCTGCTCCATCGCGCAGGTCAAGATACGCCTCAACGATCCGCTCGATGGCCGGAATGATCTCGTCCGCAGAGAACCCCGGCCCGGTGCGGTCACCAATGGCGGCAGTTTCGGTGTGGTCGCCACCCAGCGTGATTTGGTAGTTCTCCACACCCGCGCGGTCGAGGCCCAGGATGCCGATATGGCCCACATGGTGGTGCCCACAGGCGTTGATGCAGCCCGAGATCTTGATCTTCAGCTCGCCAATTTCATGCTCCAGCTTTAGCTCGTCAAAGCGCGTGGCAATCTCTTGGGCAATCGGGATGGACCGGGCTGTGGCCAGCGCACAGTAATCCATGCCGGGGCAGGCGATGATATCGCTGATCAGCCCGATATTGGCCGTGGCCAGCCCATGCTTTTTCAGCTCGGCATGAATGGCGGGCAGGTCGGATTTATGCACATGCGGCAGGATCACGTTCTGCTCATGGCTGATCCGCAACTCATCATGGCCATAGCGCTCGGCCAGATCGGCCATAACGCGCATCTGCTCGGCTGTGGCATCACCGGGCGTTTCGCCATGCGCCTTGAGGCTGATCTGCACGATGGCATAGCCCGGCGCGCGGTGGTCTGCGAGGTTCACATCCGCCCAGGACCGGAAGATCGGATCGGTTTTGTAGGTGGTTTCAAAGATCGCGGTGCTTTCCTCGCGGAACGCAGGGGGCGCAAAGGCGGCCTTGATCTCTTCAAAGAGCTGCACGTCAATGCCGCTAAAGGTCGGGCGGATCACCTTGAACCGCTCCTCGACCCGCGCGCGGATGTCCTCGATGCCATGCTCATGCACGGTGATCTTGATGCGGCTTTTATATTTGTTGTCGCGGCGGCCCAGCAGGTTCCAGACGCTAACTACGGCCTCAACATAGGGCAACAAGTCGTCCTGAGAGACAAACTCAGCGATGACCTTGCCAATCATCGGCGTGCGGCCCAAACCACCGCCTACGATGACCTTATAGCCGATCTCGCCTTCGCGCTCTACGATCTGCAGGCCGATGTCATGGGCGAGCGTCACGGCCCGGTCAGCGGGTGCGCCGGTGACGGCAATCTTGAATTTGCGCGGCAGGAATTGAAACTCCGCGTGGTCGGTGGACCACTGACGCAAAAGCTCGGCCACAGGGCGGGGATCGGCAATCTCATCTGCCGCAGCCCCTGCAAAATGGTCTGCCGTCACGTTGCGGATCGTGTTGCCGGATGTCTGGATGGCGTGCATCCCCACCTCGGCCAGCGCATCGAGCATATCCGGCACATCGCGCAGCTCGGGCCAGTTGTATTGAATGTTCTGACGCGTGGTGAAATGGCCATAGCCCTTGTCCCACTTCTCTGCCAGCAGCGCCAACTGACGCATCTTGGCGCTGCCAAGCGTGCCATAGGGAATGGCCACGCGCAGCATGTAGGCGTGCAGTTGCAGGTAAAGGCCGTTCATCAGGCGCAGGGGCTTGAATTCGTCCTCGGTGAGCGAGCCGTCAATGCGGCGCTCGACCTGAGCACGGAACTGGCGGTTGCGCTCGGCCACGAAAGCGGCGTCGAATTCGGAATAGTTATACATCAGTCAACTCCGCCTGTTTGCCGTGGAAGTAATTCGACGGCCCGGTGCGCCTAAACTCTTCGCGGAAATGCGTCGGCTGCGGTCCATCCTCGGACGGTGCGGCATCGGCCAGATACGCGCCCACAACTAGCTCGGGCTGGCCTTCTGCCTGGGCCAGACGCAGATTGGCCAGACCCTCGTCTTTGATAAGTTCCGCCTCGGAAAGATCGCGCGTCCAGCGGTCATCGGCGGTCTGATAGACCACATCGCCCTCAATCAGCGCGTTGGCGGTGACGACTTTGGGAGTGAATTCACGGGGCATCAGGCGAACTCCTGTTGAATATCTGTAAGGGCGGCTTCGGCGGCGCGGGGGGCAAGGCCGATGAGCGTGAGGGCCGGGCCATTGAGGTCAGAGGCGTCGAGATCATTGACCAGCCCCGACAGGGTGGTCGCCAGAATGCGCTGATCCGGGCGGCTGGCGTTTTCAATGATGCTCACCGGTGTGCTGCGATCCGCGCCGTACATCAACAGACGGCCCTGAATAAAGCGGGCGGATTTCTTGCCCATGTAGACGGCGGCCACCTCTCCGGGGCGGGCCAGCGAGGCCCAGTCGTGATCGGCATAACCCTTCATGTCGTGACCGGTGACAAAGCGCACAGACGAGTTGCGCCCCCGCTTGGTCAGGCTTTGACCCAGGCTTGCGACACTGGCCGAGGCGGCGGTAATGCCAGGCACGACGTGCCAGCTGATGTCGGCGGCCATGACGGCCTCAATTTCTTCATCCAGACGGCCAAAAACGGTGGGATCGCCGCCCTTGAGGCGCACCACCTGTGCGCCTGTGGCGGCATGCTCGATGATCAGCGCGTTGATGTCATCTTGCGACATGGAGGGGCCAAACCCCTCTTTGCCAGCGTTGATCAGGATGGCCTCGCGGCGGGCGAGTTCCAAAATGTCCTTGGTCACAAGACGGTCGTGAATGACCACATCGGCCGCGTCGAGCGCCTTGCGCGCCTTGAGCGTCAGAAGCTCCGGGTCGCCGGGACCTGCGCCGACAAAGGCGACATGCCCTTCACGCTCTTGCGCGCGCTCATGTTTGTCGAGAAGAGCGGGCAGGGTGTCCTGCACAGCGTTTTCACCGCCCTGATCCATCGCGCGGGGGCCTGCGTTGAAGTAAAAGTCCGACCAGAAGTCGCGACGCTTGCGGCCCATGGGCAGCACTTCAACCGCTTTGCGGAAGGCCTTGCCGATGCGCGCGAGCGGACCCAGGTTGGCGGGCAGGCGCGCCTCAAGGTCGGATTTTATGGCTCGGGCCAGAACCGGGGCTGCGCCCTCGGTGCCGATGGCGACGGTGACAGGGTCACGATCGACGATGGCAGGTGTGATAAATTCGCTGTCGCCCAGATTGTCGACGATATTGACCATCGCCCCATCCGCACGGGCAATGGTCGAGGTGCGCGCGTCTTCGGCGTCATCCTCGTCAGCGGCATAGAAAAGCACGGCGCAGGTCGCATCACCCGGCTCCATCGCGCGGCGCACCAGACGCAGGCGGCCTTCATTTGCCCAGTTTTCGATCTCTTTCGCGGGATCGGATGAGAACACGGTCAGGCTGGCTTCGGTTTTTAGAAGTAGACGCAACTTGGCCAAAGCCGCCTCACCGCCGCCCGACAGCACCACGCGCCGTCCTTCCAGCGCTACGAAGATAGGAAAATGTTTCAAGGCCGTCGCCTCCGGTTCCAGAATTCTTGAGTAATATATAGGAAATTATTCCAATAAAGCGCCATATACGCTTGCAAATAAGGATCAATGTTCTAATTTTTAGCTAACTTATCGGGAATGTTCTGGAAAAGAGGAAAAACCGGAATGGCTGTTCGTCTCGACGATCTGGATCGGAAAATTCTTTTGGAGCTGCAGCGCGACGGAGGGCAATCGCTGGATGATATCGCCAAGTCCGTGGGCAGTTCCAAGACCCCGGTGTGGAACCGGATTCGCAAAATGCGCGATGGGGGCGTGATCAAGCACCAGACCTATCTGCTGGATGCTGAAGCGCTCGGGTTCGAGGCGTGTTTCTTTGTCCTGATCCGCACGTCAGAGCATGATGCCGGCTGGCAGGGGCGGTTTCTGAACGCGTTGAAAAGCCGCCCCGAAGTGCTGGAGGCACACCGTTTGGCAGGGGATATCGACTACATCCTGAAGGTCGTGGTGGCCAACGCACGGGCCTACGACACGTTCTACCAGGCGCTGATATCGGAAGTGAAAGTGCACAATGTTACGGCGCTTTTGTCGATGGAAGAAATCAAGTCGACGACGGTGTTGCCGATGGAGGTGGGGTGAGGGGGGTGTAACTCTCGCGCGGAATTGAGGCGCGCAGCGCCGCCGCGCGATCGCCAGACCGCCCCATCGGGCTGGCGATTGGTTGATGTCAGCACATTGTTCAAAGAGTTTGCGGCTTGGCAGACATAAAGTGCTTTGAACTTTCAGCAGGTCGCCACCCCGCGGTCTGACAATCGCGCGGCTCAATGGTAAATGTTATGTATGGCTTAACGCAGTTGGTAGGCCGGGTTTCAACCCGGCACGTGTTGCGATCGCGGGGTGAAACCCCGCCCTACGCCGACCCCTCCAGCGCCGTGATAATCGGCGAGAAATCCTCGGCCTTCAAACTCGCGCCGCCCACAAGTGCGCCATCCACATTGTCCGTCGCAAAAATCTCGGCCGCGTTGCCGGGTTTCACGGACCCGCCGTAAAGCAACGGTATCCCACCGCCCTCAGCCTCCCCGAAACGCTGGATCAGCCGCGTGCGAATGAAGTCATGCACTTCGTCAATCTGTGCGGTGGTGGGCACTTTGCCGGTGCCAATGGCCCAGATGGGTTCATAGGCGACAACGGTGTTGGTGGCACAGCAGCTGTCGGGCAGGGAGGCGGCCAGCTGACCGCCGATGATGTCGAGCGTGTTGTTGGCCTCGCGTTGGGCCAGCGACTCGCCCAGGCAGATGATCGTCACAAGACCCACCGCCTGTGCCGCCTTGGCCTTGGCGCGGACATCTTCGCTGCTTTCCTCGTGATCCTCGCGGCGCTCTGAATGGCCCAGGATCACGGATGTGGCCCCGGCATCCACCAGCATTTCCGCCGAGATATCGCCGGTATGGGTGCCAGATGGCTCGGCGTGACAATCCTGTCCGCCAATTTCTACGGGTGTATCCGCCATTGCCGCACTTGCGGTCTGAATGAGCGTGGCAGGCGGGCAGATCAGGATACCGACCGAAGGATTGGGATGCGCCCGGGCCAGCGCCTCCAGCTCTGCAAGCGCCGCGCGGGTGCCATTCATCTTCCAGTTTCCAGCGGCGAGTTTGCGGGCTTGGGTCATCTGAGGTCCTTCAATGTCTCGCGTGCCAGATCGCAGGCCAGCTCCGCGTCGTCAAGCGCGGCGTCGGGCAGGGACCAGTAGGGCATGGATGTGGGCGGCTTGCCTTTGCGGCTGTAGGTCCAGCGGGTGCCGCCCATCTCTTCCAGCTTGGCAATCATATCAGCGCTTTGCGCCTTGAGATAGGGCGTGCCGTCGCTGTGCAGAATGGCAAAGATCGTGCCGTCGGCATAAAGGCACAGCCCGCCCATCATCTTGCGTGTGGTGATGTCTCCAATGGGGCCAAAAAGCTCAACTGAACCGGCGATATCGGCGTCTGAGACGCTCATTTCTTCTCGAACAACGCCTCATCGAACTTGATCGACTCGCCGCAGCCGCAGGCCTCGGAGACATTGGGGTTGTTGAAGACAAAACCGGATTCCAGCAACGAGGTCTGGTAATCAATCTCGGTGCCAAAGAGGAACATCTGCGCCATGGGCGCGATCATCACCCGCGCGCCGTCCTGTTCGACCACCTCGTCATGTGGGTCGACCTCATTGACGTAATCCATGGTGTATTCCATGCCCGCGCAGCCGCCTTTCTTGACGCCGATACGCAGCCCCTGATGGCCGTCTTTCTCCATCAGTGTGGCAATCTTTTCTGCCGCCTTTGGGGTCATGCTGACCGCTTGTTTGCCTGGAATGCCGAACATGTAGCTCGCCTTTCGATCCAATAACCGCCTTACAGAAAGCCCAGCTCTAGCCGCGCCTCATCGCTCATCATGTCCATGCCCCAGGGGGGCTCCCAAGTGAGTTCCACATCGACCTGTTTGACACCGGGCAATGGTTCAACTGCCTCGGCCACCCAGCCAGGCATTTCGCCGGCCACGGGGCAACCCGGCGCTGTGAGCGTCATAATCACCTTCACCGCATTTTCTGGATCAACATCAATGGTATAGATCAGACCCAGGTCATAGATATTCACCGGTATCTCAGGGTCAAACACCGAGCGGCACGCCTCGACAATCTGGTCGTAAAGCGGGTGATCTGTGGTTGAGGGCGCAATGAGCGGCGCACCTTCCATGGGATCAGGATTTTGGGTCATGTCCGGTCCTATGACGTTTTCCTGAGCAAAGATATAAGGTTTAAGTCAGGGCACGTCCAGAGGCGTGTCCCAACCAAGGTTGTGCTATTTCGCCGCTTTCCGCCTGCGAATTGGCGCCGGACGCACACGTGCTTCGATATCTTCATAGAGCATACCGACAATATTTTTACCCGTGGATGTCTCGATCCCTTCCATGCCCGGCGAGGAATTGACCTCCAGCACTTTGGGTCCAGCCTCAGCGCGCAAAAGGTCCACACCAGCCAGGCCAAGCCCAAATGACTTGGCCGCGCGCAGGGCGGTTTCGCGTTCGGTTTTGGTGATGCGCACCGACTTGGCCGATCCGCCGCGGTGCAGGTTCGAGCGAAAATCTCCCTCGGCCCCGGTGCGTTTCATTGAGGCGACGACCTTGCCGCCAATGACCAGGCAGCGGATATCTTCACCTGCGGCCTCCTTGACGAAATCCTGCACGAGGAAGTTGGCCTTGAGCCCGCGAAAGGCGTCGATCACCGACTCGGCGGCCTTTTTGGTTTCTGCCAGAACAACGCCCTTGCCTTGGGTGGATTCCAGAAGTTTCACGATCAACGGTGCCGTGCCCACCAACCCGATGAGATTGCCGGTGTCCTGGGGCGAGGCGGCAAAGGCTGTGTTGGGCATCCCAACCTTGGCGCGCGCCATGATCTGATGTGCGTAGAGCTTGTCCCGGCTGGCGGTGATGCCTGCCGACGGGTTCACACAATAGGTGCCGATGGTTTCAAACTGGCGGATGACAGCCGCGCCATAAGCGGTGATCGAGGCGCCGATGCGCGGGATCACGGCGTCATAGCGCGGCAGGCGCTTACCATCGTAATGCACTTCAGGGGCCAGCGTGTTTATCGCCATATAACAACGGGTTGTGTTGATCACCTCAACCGCATGGCCGCGCTTTTCACCCTCTTCCACAAGCCGTCTGGTCGAGTAATTGTCCTCCCGGCTCAGCACGGCAATGCGCAGGGCGCGATTGGGCTGGACCTCGCGCATGCGCTTGGTGTGATAGACATCGTAATTGAGCTCGGGCTGCAGAAACCGATCCGTAGCTGCAATGGAAATGTGATCCTTCATCGCCTGTCGCCCCAAGAGCATCCGGCTTGTCATTGAGGACCGGTTGGTCAGCGTGATCTCAATGGGCCAGCTTTGCCCGGCCACTTCCATCGTGCTTTCGATCACAAAGCGCAGTTCTTTTTCACCGTTTGAACTGGCCACTTCGCGACGGTCCACGATGGGGGCCGAGCAGGGGATCACCAGATCATCGCGGCCCGGAATGGGATGCACAGTGAACCGCACCTTGGGTTTGGCTGCAGAGCCAAAGGTTTCGATATCAAAGGCATGCAGCGCCGAGGTGCGCGCGCCGGTATCCACTTTGGCACGCAGGGCAGGGACGCCCAGATCGGGCAGGCTGATCCATTCTTCCCAACCAAATTGAAGTGTTTCGGGAGTGGAGCTGTCAGCCATAAGAAACCTGCTTTAAATTCAAGGGCCCGGCGCGGAGACGTCTTCCGGCCGAGCCCTGATCCCAACATGTATCCTGCGCCAACTCAAGGGCGCTTATTTGTTGACGTCCTCGTGCACGATGCGCGTCTGGTCATCGGGAGACCGGAAAATGCGCCGCAAGACAAGCCAAGAGACGAGGGAAAGTGCTGCGAATATGGCCATAAGGGTCGACACCCCAAGCGGCGGAAAGATGACCACTATGCCCGCCATGATGGCAGCGCCCACGGCGATGCCAAGGAAGATATAGCTTGGCACCAGGAGTTCGAGAATGGCCAACACGAGTGCTGCGCAAAGCCAGACCCACCAGAGTGATACCCAGGCCATTATGACTTTCCTTTCAGCATGTTGAAGGCATTTCCGAAGGCTTCAAGCGCCTGCGCGGGCACCAGAACGGTGGATGAGGACGGGCCTTGGCCCAATGCGTTGAGCGACTCCACCTGTTTCAGGGCGACCTGATACTGCGCGGCCTCCAGACCGTTATCGGCAATCGCTTTGGCGACAACGCCGGTTGCGTAAGCTTCGGCATCGGCTTCCACCCGGCGGGCTTCGGCGGCTTTCTGGGCTGCATAAAGCTCGGCATCGGCAGCCAACTCCACAGCGCGGCGCTGCCCTTCGGCTTCAGTCACCTGCGCCCGGCGCGCACGTTCGGCGTTGAGCTGTTGCAGCATGGCATCACGCGTCGCCTGATCGAGGTTCACATCGAGGATTTCAGCGCGGGTGACTTCGATTCCCCAATCATCCACGGCACTTTCGACCAGGATTTTGATGGTCGAGATCAGCTGATTTCGGTTGGCCTGCACATCATCAAGATCCATTTTACCAATTTCGGCCCGCACGATCCCGGCTACAGTGGTGGCGATCGCGGCATCTACATCGCGGATCCGGTAGACGGTCTTTTCGGGTTGCGTGATGCGGTAGAAGACAGAGGTTTCCACCTGCACCAGCACGTTGTCCTTGGTGATGGCGTCCTGGCTGGCATTGGGAAGTTGGCGTTCAAGAATGGATATCTTGTGTCGCACAACGTCCAGAAAAGGCACGATAAAGTTGATGCCAGGCCCAAGCACCGAGCGCAGGCGGCCAAAGCGTTCGACCACATGTTGTTCCGATTGGGGAACAATCTTGATGCCCTTGAAAATGACAAGGAAAAGAAGAAAGGCGAGCAGGATGTAAATCAGGTTCGAAGAAAGCAGATTGATGATTTGATCTTCTGTCATGTAGGTCCCTCTTTAATGTATACTACAGTATACAATATATGTGCTCACGGCGAATTTACAATGTAAGGTAAACCGCTTTAGAGAGAGGCGAAAGTGTAAGAAACGGGTGTCGATTGGGTTTTTCTTTTGATTTGCAGGCCACAGATGGCTCGGCACGTACTGGTGTAATCAACACGCCGCGTGGAGACATCCGCACGCCCGCTTTCATGCCTGTGGGCACGGCGGCGACGGTCAAGGCGATGATGCCGGAAAGTGTGCGTGAGACCGGCGCGGATATCCTGTTGGGCAATACCTATCACCTGATGCTGCGTCCGGGCGCAGAACGCGTTGCGTCCCTTGGCGGGTTGCACAGGTTCATGAACTGGGACCGGCCCATCCTGACCGACAGCGGCGGGTTTCAGGTGATGAGCCTGGCAGGGTTAAGAAAACTGACCGAAAAGGGCGTGACGTTTAAGAGCCATATTGATGGGTCCAAATATGAGTTGACGCCGGAACGCTCGATGGAAATTCAGGCGCTTTTGGGCTCGGACATCGTGATGTGTTTCGATGAGTGCCCCGCACTGCCAGCCACGGACGAAGAGGTGGCGCGGGCCATGCGCCTGTCGATGCGGTGGGCGGAGCGGTCGAAGGATGCATTCGGCGACCGGCCCGGACATGCGCTTTTCGGCATTATGCAGGGCGGCGTGACGCGAGAGCTGCGCGAAGAAAGCGCCAAGGCGCTGGTTGAGATTGGGTTTGATGGCTATGCCGTCGGCGGCCTTGCCGTGGGGGAAGGGCAGGAGGCCATGTTTGGCGTGCTGGATTATGCCTGCGACAGCCTGCCAAAGGACAAACCACGCTACCTGATGGGGGTTGGCAAACCTGACGATATTGTGGGCGCCGTGAAGCGCGGCATTGACATGATGGACTGTGTTTTGCCCTCTCGTTCGGGGCGCACGGGGCAAGTTTTCACCCGGTATGGACAGCTCAATATCAAGAACGCGCGTCACATGGATGACACACGTCCGCTGGATGAGGCGTGTTCCTGTCCTGCTTGCCGCAACTACTCGCGCGCCTATCTGCATCATCTGTTTCGCAGTCAGGAAATTTTAAGCTCCATGCTGCTGACATGGCATAATTTGCAGTATTATCAGGATGTTATGGATGGAATGCGCAGCGCGATAGCCAATAGAAATTTTGCCGCGTGGGAAGAAAACTTCCATGCGGAACGCGCCCGTGGCGACATCGATCCGCTCTGAAAACTGCATTATCCCGATTTTGGCATCAGTCCGTTTCTGCCCCATCGGCGGATTCTTGCTAGGTGATATCGCCTGACTCGGGGTAGGATACCCGTGTTTTAGTGATGTCTGTGAGTGATAGTATTATGCCTTTTGCAATGTTTGCTGTGAGCTGGATGTCAGCAGCCGTTTTGGCGGTCGCTGTTCTGGCGTAAAGTTAAGGTTCGTTATGATCCGTTTACCCTTTGAGAAGGTTTTGCATGCACCTTCGGTTTCACGGGCGGTTCACGCCCGGTTGATGGGAACCGATAAAATGTCTTTTGCTGTCTTTTCCTTTTCCTGGGCCTTTATGGCGATGGTCGCAATTTCTCTGCTGGCCTGACCTCGCCGGATTTTTGGAACCGCACGCGCGTCTATGTGACCAAAAGTCAGGGTAACCTGACTAGGCGCGTGTGCGGTCCTTTCTTAGTTTGAAGTGTAACTAGTGAGGACCTGACCATGCCATTTGCCGTATTTACCGCCAGTTGGATTTCTGTCGCCGTTTTGGCAGCGTCCGTTTTGGCCTGAACCCTTAAACAAACCTGAAATTTGATTGAATTCGCGCTTGTGCCAGCGCTGTGCGCACGGCATTGTCGGCGCCACAGGTAAAACGACCCCATATAAGCCGACCAAGGTTGAAACAGGGCGGGCATCGCCCCAGATTAACCAAATCGAAACGGAAAAGGCCGGGCGTTGCCGCCAAGTCGGGACCAGAGCCTTTTTGCGAGTATAGGATATCGAGCATGAAAGATCCCCTTAACGCCTCTTACCCAGTGCTGCCGCTGCGCGATATTGTGGTGTTTCCACATATGATCGTGCCGCTTTTCGTGGGCCGTGAAAAATCGGTGCGCGCGCTGGAAGAGGTGATGCAGGATGACAAACAAATCCTGCTGAGCAGTCAGATTGATCCATCTGAGGACGATCCGACATCTGACGGCATTTACAACACCGGTGTGCTGGCCAATGTGCTGCAGCTGCTCAAACTGCCCGACAGCACGGTCAAAGTGCTGGTTGAGGGCGTGAGCCGTGTGAAAATCTCGGATTACATTGAAAATCCAAACTTTTTTGAGGCTCGCGCCGAGTATCTGACCGAGATGCCGGGCGATGCCGCAACGATTGAGGCGTTGTTGCGCACGGTGACGGATGAATTCGCACGCTACGCCAAGATCAAGAAAAACATCCCCGAAGAGGCGTTGGCGGCCGTGACCGAGGCCGATGATGCGGCCAAGCTGGCCGATCTTGTGTCGGGGCATCTGGGCATTGAAGTGGACCAAAAGCAGGAGCTTTTGGAAACGCTCTCGGTGAGCGAACGTCTTGAGAAGGTTTACGGTCTGATGCAGGGCGAGATGTCGGTGCTTCAGGTCGAGAAAAAGATCAAGACCCGCGTCAAATCCCAGATGGAGCGCACTCAGCGTGAATACTACCTGAATGAGCAAATGAAGGCCATTCAGAAGGAATTGGGCGATGGCGAAGAGGGCGAGGGCGAAATCGCTGAGCTTGAAGAGAAAATCGCCAACACCAAGCTCTCGAAAGAGGCGCGTGAGAAGGTCGATGGCGAGCTGAAAAAGCTCAAGAACATGAGCCCCATGTCGGCCGAGGCCACCGTGGTGCGCAACTACCTCGATTGGATGCTGTCGATTCCATGGGGTGTGAAAAGCCGGGTCAAAAAGGACCTCAGTCGCGCGCAGGATGTGCTCGACAATGACCACTATGGCCTTGAAAAGGTGAAGGAACGTATCGTCGAGTATCTTGCGGTGCAGCAGCGCTCGAAGAAACTCAAGGGCCCGATCCTGTGCCTTGTTGGTCCTCCGGGTGTTGGCAAGACGTCCCTGGGTCAATCCGTGGCGAAGGCCACCGGGCGCGAATTTATTCGCATCTCTTTGGGTGGCGTGCGTGATGAAAGCGAAATTCGCGGTCACCGCCGGACTTATATCGGCTCAATGCCCGGTAAGATCATTCAGGCGCTGAAAAAGGCCAAGACGACCAATCCGCTCATTCTTTTGGATGAGATCGACAAGATGGGTCAGGATTTCCGGGGTGACCCGGCCTCGGCCATGCTCGAAGTTCTTGATCCCGAACAGAATTCGACCTTTGTCGATCACTATATGGAGGTCGAATATGACCTCTCGAACGTGATGTTCCTGACCACGGCGAACTCCTACAACATGCCCGGGCCACTGTTGGACCGGATGGAGATCATTCCGCTGGCCGGCTACACCGAGGACGAAAAGCGCGAGATCGCCAAGCAGCATTTGCTGCCCAAGCAGATCAAGAACCACGGGTTGAAAGCCAAGGAATTCAGCTTTGGCGACGATGCGCTGACCGATATCATCCGCTACTACACGCGTGAGGCGGGGGTTCGGAATCTTGAACGTGAGATTGGCAAGGTGGCGCGTAAGGCGCTGACCAAGATCATCCGCAAAGAGGCGGAAAGCGTTGATGTCACATCAGAAAACATCGACGACTTCCTTGGCGTGAAAAAGTTCAAGTTCGGCCTGGCCGAGGAAAAAGATCAGGTCGGTGTCGTGACCGGTCTGGCCTATACCTCGGTGGGCGGTGAGCTTTTGAACATCGAGGCGCTGCGTCTGCCGGGTAAAGGCCGGATGAAAACCACCGGTAAGCTGGGCGATGTGATGAAGGAATCCATCGACGCGGCGAATTCCTATGTGCGTTCGATTGCACCAAAGATCGGGGTCAAGCCGCCCAAGTTTGAGAAATGGGACATCCACGTGCATGTGCCCGAAGGCGCGACGCCGAAAGACGGGCCAAGTGCCGGTCTTGCCATGGTGACGTCGATTGTCTCGGTTCTGACCGGCATTCCGGTGCGCAAGGACATTGCCATGACGGGTGAAGTCACCCTGCGCGGCACGGCCCTTCCCATTGGAGGCTTGAAGGAAAAACTTCTTGCCGCGTTGCGCGGGGGGATCACCACGGTGCTTATCCCGCGCGACAACGAGAAGGATCTGGTGGAGATTCCCGACAATGTGAAAGAGGGGCTGGAAATCATCCCCGTCGATCACGTGAGCGAAGTGCTGCGTCTTGCTTTGGTGGACACGCCACAGGCGGTGGAGTGGGATGAAGAGGCTGAGGAAGCGGCGGCTGCCGCGCTGCAATCCACGCAAGGATCAGGCGCAACAGCACATTAATTCTACCTACAGCGTTTCGGGAAAACTCTGAATCACAGCTTTTCGCGAAACGCAGCGCAACCTTCGAATGTTGCGCGTGTTTCGCATTTTGAGATGGCTCAAGTTAAATGCGAAACACTCTGAAAAACACAGAAAGCGGCGCTTTAGCCCAAAGCGCCGTTGTTCTTTTGAATCGAGCGACTTGTGCAGCGACCTTTGAGTTTAAAGCGCGCCTGCAGCTCCGAGGATGATCAACAGAACTGCAAGACCGGCCAATGTGCCTTCAAGCTTTTCGGAACTCGCCGTCGAGTCCTCAGCGATCACTTCAGGTTCCACAACAGGGTCCGACAAAGACCCGGCAAGAGATGGCTCTGCCGCAAGCACAAAAATCAAACCGACAGCAATAGTTAAGTGTTTCACGTAAATTCCCCCAGAATTTATTCTGCAACAGTTTACATTTCCTGAAACGGCAAGGTCAACTGAGAGGTGGTCTTTAATGTAGATTTCCGTATGCTGTTTCCAAAATATAAACAATCGGGTGGTTATTATGGCAACACGCAGCGCGACAAAGGCAAAATCCAAATCGGTTGCGTCAGGTGCAAGCAGCAAGGCGAAGACACCAAAAGCAGGGGTGAAAGCGACGCCGGCCAAGGCGACCGCGGCAAAATCCACGCCGACGCCTTCTGATCCTCCGGCATCCAAAGCGCCAATTGCGGCGGTTTCCAAACCTGCGGCCCCGATAGCGACACCTGTGCAAACCGAAATGAAGCGCAAGGAACTGGTCGAAGAGGTGAGCCGTCGTGCTGAGCTTCCAAAGCACAAAGTCAAACCGGTGGTTGAGGCGATGATCGCCGTCATGGGCGAAGCCGTTGCAGAAGGCCGGACCATGAATCTTCAACCTTTGGGGCGAATGGTACACAAGCGACGCAAGGAAACCCCAAACGCGGATATCAGCGTTGTGCGCATTCGTCAGGTCAAACAGCAAAACTAAAGCGCGCACTCAGGGAAGCTTGAGTTGAGACTTGCACGCACCTGGTTGTGTGGCTAGACAGCTCTCCGGCGGGCGATTAGCTCAGTGGTAGAGCGCTTCGTTCACATCGAAGATGTCAGCAGTTCGAATCTGTTATCGCCCACCATTTTTCGCTGTGTGGATCATAGCCATGCCTAAACTCCAGCCGGATCAAGCCCGTGTGCCCAAGCTGCCCGAGCTTTGGGTGCTGCGGCATGGCGAGACCGAATGGAACCGTGTCGGACGTTTGCAGGGGCGCTTGGATAGCCCGCTCACCAAGACCGGCCTGTCTCAGGCCCGAACACAGGGCAACATCCTGAAGCACTGTGCGCTGACACGCGACACGGTTCTGGTGACAAGTCCCTCGGGCCGCGCGTGGCGGACTGCAGAGATCGTGAATGAAACCCTTGGGTTGCCGGTCAAAGTTGAAACAGCCTTCACCGAGATTGATATGGGCGCGTGGCAAGGAAAAACAGTGGATGCGCTGGCCAAGGCACACCCGGAATTACCGGTTTCGGAAGATCCGAATTTGTGGAAATTCACCGCTCCTGGGGGCGAAACAATTGAAGACATGAGCGCACGGGTGCAAAGCGGGTTGATGCGGTTGCAGGGCCCCACAGTCATCGTCACGCATGGTGTCACATCGCGGCTGATGCGGTGCTTTGCACTTGGGCTGTCGCCAGAGGCTTTGTCGTCGCTTGAGGGCGGGCAGGGGATCGTGCATCACGTCAGGGATGGCACAGCCTCTATCCTTCGCTGATAGTCTGCAAGGTGTCTTTCACATTCCGAACATGCGGACCAATGGGATCCCTACGGCCACAAGGGCGACCAAAACGCATATTGGCCAGCTCCATGTAGGCCAGGTCTCGGGCAGGCGGGTTTTCATAACCATCATTGTACCGCCAAGAACAAGAGCAATTGTAAAGGCCAAAAGCATAAGGACGCTGTAGGCGCCTTTCACCGGATCAAGCGCACCCGAGCCGCCAACTTTCAGAAAGTAGGCGGTCCATAGCACGCCAAGTCCCATACCCGTCAGGATCAAGAGGCGTATCGCGCCTGCTCTGGGAAGAAAAACAAGGCCAAAGTACAAGGCCAGAGGAAGGGCAATACCGACAAACCAGGACGCCACAGACGAAATCTCCTTACCATGCCCCTCACCACAACCAATGCGACTGGTACTTCAATCAGGTCCAAAAAGAAGATGTGTTTGCCCAAATCTTGACGTGACGTAACGTCCTGAAGCAGATGATAACCACATTTGATGACGAAACTTGGTCGCGATGCGCTTCTGCCCTTGCGTCTGCGGTCTGACATTTGCTAGAGGGCGCGCAAGGCGGGCGGTTAGCTCAGTTGGTAGAGCGCTTCGTTTACACCGAAGATGTCGGGGGTTCGAGTCCCTCACCGCCCACCATTTTCCTTCGAAATTGCAAGCCAACATGATCCGGCGGCGTTGCATGTGATTTCCCACTGAGAGCGCTTGACGGGGCGAAGCGCGCAGCCTAAGAAGCACCTCACGTCTGGGCCTTCAGGATCAGACTTGCAGCGGGCGGTTGTAGCTCAGTTGGTTAGAGTACCGGCCTGTCACGCCGGGGGTCGCGGGTTCGAGCCCCGTCAACCGCGCCACTGCTGTAAAACATGATCTGCGCGGTTGTAGCTCAGCTGGTTAGAGTACCGGCCTGTCACGCCGGGGGTCGCGGGTTCGAGCCCCGTCAACCGCGCCAATGTTTCCGACTATGACTTGATACTGGGTGGTTTTAACGGACTTGACCGCGTGACTAGTGTTTGCGCAATGCGATAGTCTGCTATTTAGCTCATCCCGTTCCTTCGTTCTCCACACTCATGGCACGGAATCGAGGGCCGCAGGCCCGCCGTGCCAGCGCCGGACCGGCCCGATGGGCCGGCGCTTTGGGTGGCGTCAGTGCTACGATTATTTGGCAGGCGGACTTGGCCGGGATAAAGCGCGCCGATCATTGTACGGTTGCGCCGTCCCCCGGTCCGCCGCTGGCACGGCTCAACGCAAGGTCCGTGCAGTCCGCAAAGCGGACCTTACACTGCGTCCTCAAAGAACGTTTGCAGCACGTCCACCGTCTCATCTGACGCGCAATCCACAAAGAAATGCCCGCCAGGCAGAGCCTTGGCCTGCATATCCGTGCATTTCCCAGCCCAGGTCTCTGCCACATCATAGGCTTTGGCCATGGCCCCGTCTGCGCCATAGAGGACAAGCGTGGGGCAGGTGATCTGCGCATCTAGATCGGCGGCATCATCTTCAACGTCATGGGAAATCGCCGCGCGGTAGTCATTGCACATGCCGCGGATCGTGTAGGGGTCACGCCAGGCTGCGCGGTAGGCGGCCAGTTGGTCGGCGTCGAAGTCCTCCAGTTTGGCAGCACCCCAACCCAACAGGCAGGACTCAAAGTACCGATCCGGATCAGCGGCGATCATGTGATCCGGGAAAGGTTCGGGCTGGGCGAGGAAAAACCAGTGGTAATAGGCCTGCGCCACATCCATGCGCAGCTCGGTGAGTAGGGTATGGGTGGGAATAATGTCCATGACACAGAGCTTTGAGACAGCCCCCGGCGCATCCAAAGCCAAACGATGCGCCACGCGCCCACCGCGATCATGGCCAGCCACTGCAAATCTCTTATGGCCCAAATGGGTCATCAACGCGATCTGATCCCGCGCCATTTCGCGAAAGCTGTAGGCGCTGACGGGGTGCGGCTTGCCGCTTGCGCCATAGCCGCGCAGATCGGGGCAGATCACTTGGTACGTATTGGCCAATTGCGGGGCCACCTTTGCCCAAAGCGCGCGGGTTTGCGGAAAGCCATGCAGCAAGAGCAGGGGTGGGCCATCACCGCCCATGCTCCAGGCAATCTCGATGCCGTTCAACATCTCGACATGATCCTCAAAGCCCAGGATCATCACAGATCAGCCTGTCAGCTCGTCCAGCACCCGCGCCCAGCTGCGCACGCCTTTTTGAAAGCTTTCGACGTTGTATTTCTCATTCGGGCTATGAATGGCGTCGTCTTCGTTGGCAAATCCGATCAGCATGGAATCCAGCCCGAGGATTTCCTTGAAGAACCCGGCAATCGGGATCGAGCCACCCATGCCAACAAAGACCGCCTCCCGGTTCCATTCATCGCTAAGCGCCTGACGCGCGGCTTCGAACTCGGGGCGCGCGATGTTCATCACCGCCGCGGGCGAGCCGTCAAGATCATCATTCCATTCTACCCGCGCATCTGGGGTCAGCCGGTCCTCGACATGTTTGCGCAGCTTGCGACGAAGCGCGTCGGGGTCCATATCTCCAACCAACCGGCAGGTGACCTTGCAATGCGCCTCGGCCGGGATCACCGTTTTGGTGCCCACGCCCTGATACCCGCCCCACAGGCCATTGACTTCTAGCGTTGGTCGTGCCCATTGCTGAACCAGCGTCGAATAGCCGTCTTCGCCATGCGGCTCGGTGAAGCCCACGGATGTAAGGTATTCATCCTCATCAAAGCCGCTGTTTTCCCATTGGCGCAAAAGATCGTCCGGCACTTCGTGCACGCCTTCATAAAATCCCTCGACCGCCACGCGGCCTGTGTCGTCATGGAAGCTGGCGATGAGACGAGAGATTTCGCGCAACGGATTGAGCGCCGGTCCTCCGTAATGACCTGAATGCAAATCGATTCTTGGGCCGTGGATTGTGAACTCTTCCTTCACCATCCCACGCAATTGTGAAGCAATAGACGGCACACCCGGCGCGACCATGGACGTGTCGCAAATCAGGGCCAGGTCGGCTTTCAGTTCGGCGGCATTCTCTTCCATGAAAGGCACAAGCGAAGGCGAGCCGGATTCTTCTTCGCCCTCGAAGAAAAACGTGATGCGACAGGGCAGGGTGCCAGTGACCGCCTTGTAGGCGCGGCAGGCTTCGACAAAGGTCATCAATTGCCCTTTGTCGTCTGACGATCCGCGCCCGCGAATGACTTGACCTTTGGGGGTATCTTGTAGCTCGGGCTGGAACGGATCGGTGTGCCACAGGTCGAGGGGATCCACCGGCTGCACGTCATAATGACCATAAAACAAAAGGTGCGGCGTGTCCTTGCCTTCCGGTCCGTCAATATGGCCGACCACCATCGGATGGCCCGATGTCAGGCGTTTCTCAGCGCGCGCTCCAAGGCTTTGCAGGTCTGCCACCAGCCAATCGGCGGCTTCCTGACAGGGTTTGGCATAGGCTGGATCGGTCGAAATTGACGGAATACGCAACAGCTCCATCAGGCGATCCATCGCCTGCGGCATGTCGGAATCAATTCGGGCCAAAACGGCGTCAAGGGACATGAGATGTCTCCAATCATTGGTCGTGGAGTTTGGCGCGACCCTACCAGCCCCGTGCGCACTGTCCAGCATCTTGATTTGGGTCAAAGAGACCCCCGTGGCAATTTGTAAACTATTGCTTGCAAGCGACGGGTTCTATATCCGTCCCAAGAAACCTGAGCATGTCATTTCGGTGACATGTGGCCCACCCAGGCCAGACTGCCAAGGAAGGGAAGACGCGTGGATTTTTCTGCGAAGCTTGATGAAGCGATTGCGCGCCTGCATGAAGAAGGCCGGTATCGGACGTTTATCGATATTGAACGTCAAAAGGGGCAGTTCCCGCATGCGATCTGGCGTCGTCCGGATGGCACCGAACAGCCCGTGACGGTCTGGTGCGGCAATGACTATCTTGGCATGGGGCAGCATCCCGTCGTTTTGGAGGCGATGCACGAAGCGCTGGATTCCACCGGGGCCGGTTCGGGCGGCACGCGCAACATTTCCGGCACAACCGTTTATCACAAACGTCTTGAGGCCGAACTGGCAGACCTGCATGGCAAGGAAGCGGCGCTGCTTTTCACCAGCGCCTATATCGCCAATGATGCCACGCTCTCAACTTTGCCAAAACTGTTCCCCGGTCTGATCATCTATTCCGATGAACTCAACCACGCCTCGATGATCGAGGGTGTGCGCCGCAATGGCGGGGCCAAGCGGATTTTCAAGCACAACGATCTGGATCACCTGCGCGAACTGCTCGCTGCCGATGACCCGGATGCACCGAAACTGATTGCGTTTGAATCGGTCTATTCCATGGATGGCGATTTTGCTCCGATCGAGGCGATTTGTGATCTGGCAGACGAGTTCGGTGCGTTGACTTACATCGACGAAGTGCATGCCGTCGGCATGTATGGGCCACGCGGAGCAGGTGTTGCGGAACGCGACCGGCTGATGCACCGCATCGACATCATCAACGGCACGCTGGCCAAAGCCTTTGGCGTGATGGGCGGCTATATCGCGGCGACGGCCAAGATGTGCGATGCCATACGGTCTTATGCGCCGGGCTTTATCTTCACCACATCCCTGCCACCTGCGGTGGCGGCTGGCGCGGCGGCATCCGTGGCGCATCTCAAAACCGATCAGGCGCTTCGTGATCTGCACCAGACACAAGCCAAGACGCTTAAGCTGCGGCTCAAGGGGCTTGGACTTCCTTTGATTGATCATGGAAGCCACATTGTGCCTGTCATCGTTGGTGATCCGGTTCATACCAAAAAGCTCAGTGACATGCTGCTCGACGGCTATGGAATCTACGTCCAGCCGATCAATTTCCCCACGGTTCCAAGAGGCACTGAGCGGCTTCGTTTCACGCCATCTCCGGTGCATGGGCCGCAAGAAATTGACCAACTTGTCCACGCAATGGACGCACTTTGGAGCCATTGCGCCTTAAATCGGTCCGAATTGTCTGCATAAACGTGCTGCGGGTGCATTCGCATCTGCGATATGTTACAGTTATGTGAGACGGGCGGGATGCACGCGAATCATGAGATTGCGAGCAGGCATAGGACAAAGGCAGTAAGGGTATGATCGGTTTCCGGTCAAAACGTGTGTCAGACGAACCGGGAGACGAACCTCGCGGTTTCGATGCATTTGACCTGCGCCTTGGCGACATGATGCGCGGCGAACGCGCGACCATGGGCAAATCTCTGCTGGATGTGGAACGCGAGCTTCGGATCAAGGCCTCTTATGTGGCTGCGATCGAGAATTGCGATCCCGATGCCTTTGACACACCCGGCTTTATTCCCGGCTATGTGCGCTCTTATGCGCGCTATCTGAACATGGACCCCGACAAGGCATTTGAAGGCTTTTGTCAGGAAAGCGGGTTTTCCATTGCGCACGGTATGTCCGCAGAGGCGTCGAGCCTGCGGCGTGGCGAGATTGCCAAAGCGCGCCGCAAGATGCATCGCGAGGATCCGATTGCGGTTCCCAAGACACCCTTTGTCCCGGCCAAGGATTCCATTGTGTCCGGCGTTGAACCCGGCGCGATTGGGTCGGCCCTTGTTCTGATGCTGCTCATCGGCGGGATTGGCTACGGCGGCTGGAGCGTTCTGAATGAAGTTCAACGCGTGCAGTTTGCACCCGTGGAAAACACACCTGATGTTCTCAGCGATCTTGATCCCCTGAACGGTGTCGTGGTGGCACCTCCGGGTGTGGAGAGCACCGAGGATCCGGCCCAAACAGCAGACAATGGCTTTGAGGCGCCGCGGGATGAACGGCTGGATCGGCTTTACCGTCCACAGGCGCTTGATGTGCCCGTGCTGACTGCGCGCGATGCGCCGATTTCCACGCTCGATCCATCTGAAGTGGGAACGTTCCGTCCAGAACTTCCTTCGGCGGACACGGCACCTTCGAATTTCGCCTCTGACACGGCACCTGCCAATTTCTCGTCCAACAATGCGCTTGCTTCGGTAACAGCGGAAGAGCCGGGTATCGAAACACCGGTTGCGAGCCCGCAGGTTCTGAGTGATCAGCCACAGGGCGTGCGCATGGTGGCTGTGCGTCCGGCCTGGGTTCGTGTTCGGGCGGCTGATGGCACGGTCCTGTTCGAAGGAATCATGAATGCCGGTGACACTTGGGATGTCCCTGTGACCGAAGAACCGTCCGAGCTGCGCGTGGGCGAATCCGGTTCTATCTATTTTGCCATGAACGGCCAGCACTATGGTCCGGCTGGGCCCAGCGGGCAGGTGACGTCAGGTTTGCCGCTGGATGCGCAGATGTTGGCAGACGCTTTGCAGGTCGCTGACCTTAACCAGGATGAAGACCTGCTGCGCTACGTGGCAGAGCTTCAGGGCGTGGCAGAGACGCCGGAGGCCCCAATCGAGGATTAAACGCCGCAAGGCAATTGCCTCTTGTGCCACTGCAACCTATTGTCAGTTTAAGTTTACAACGTTGCGGACCCGCGCTCATGTCGCTTAATCACATCCGTCCCTGGCGCAATATCTATCGCCGCGAAAGCCGTCAGATCATGGTGGGCAACGTTCCCGTGGGCGGGGATGCCCCGATCAGCGTGCAGACCATGACCAATACGGTCACTACGGATATCCCCGGCACCATCGCACAGGTTCAGGCCGCCGCAGAGGCGGGCGCGGATATCGTGCGTATTTCCGTGCCCGATGAGGATTCTGTCGCGCGCGCTCAAGGACATCGTGCGCGAAAGCCCGGTGCCGATTGTGGCAGATATTCATTTTCACTACCGGCGCGGAATTGAGGCGGCAGAGGCCGGCGCGGCCTGTCTGCGGATCAATCCGGGCAACATCGGCTCAGAAGACCGCGTGCGCGAAGTGATCAAGGCCGCGCGCGATCATGGGTGCTCTATGCGCATTGGTGTGAACGCAGGATCGCTGGAAAAGCACCTGCTTGAGAAATACGGAGAGCCCACGCCCGAGGCGATGGTGGAGTCTGGTCTCGACCATATCAAGGTGCTGCAAGACAATGATTTTCATGAATTCAAGATAAGCTGTAAGGCGTCTGATGTATTCATGGCGGCCGCTGCCTATCAGGCCCTGGCCGAGGCCACGGACGCGCCGATTCACCTTGGCATCACTGAGGCAGGTGGCCTTGTGTCTGGTACAATCAAGTCCGCGATTGGTCTTGGAAACCTGCTCTGGATGGGCATTGGCGACACGATCCGGGTAAGCCTAAGCGCCGATCCGGTGGAAGAGGTGAAGGTTGGGTATGAAATCCTGAAGTCTCTCGGGCTGCGTCATCGCGGTGTGAATATCATCTCTTGCCCATCCTGTGCGCGACAGGGCTTTGACGTCATCAAGACCGTCGAGGCGCTGGAAAAGCGGCTGGAGCATATCAAAACCCCCATGAGCCTTTCGATCATTGGCTGTGTTGTGAATGGTCCTGGCGAGGCTTTGATGACCGATGTGGGCTTTACCGGTGGCGGTGCAGGATCGGGGATGGTTTATCTGGCTGGCAAAGCCAGTCACAAACTGTCCAATGATGAGATGATTGAGCACATCGTCGAACAGGTTGAGAAAAAAGCCGCAGAAATTGATGCTGTAGAAGCGGCACAAGCTGCGGAATAATAATTATTTCATAAGAGCTTAGCGCGCAATCTTGCGGCAAGTTATTCGCTTCGCAGATCTTCCGCTATCGCCAGCATGTCATCCGCAGGAACAAACCCTCGTAACATCTGGGTTTGCATCACAAATGTCGGCGTGCCGGAAATGCGCAGACGTTGTGCCAGGGCATGATTTGACGCGATCACTTCGGTCACATCATCGCTTTCCATATGCGCGAGAATATCATCAGTGGGCAGGTCAAACGCATCGCTGAGCCGTCGCAACGCAGGTTCAGACACCTCTCCCGGCAGGGCGATCAAGGCATCATGAACAGCCTTGTAGTTCTCATTGCCTGCCAGCTGCTTCACCGCGATGGCAAAGCGCGATGCGGTTACAGAATCCTCTCCAAGAATGGGAAATTCCTTTACAATCAGGCGGATGTTTCCATCAGTTTCGAGTAGGTTTTCGATTTCGGGATGGGCACGCCGACAAAACCCGCAGCGATAGTCAATGAACTCAACCAGCGTGATGTCACCGTTTGGATTGCCCCCGACCCAAGAGTGAGTGTCCTCAAACAGCGCCTCTTCATTTGCCGCAACCAAAGCCACATCTGCCTGGGCTTGTTGCTCTGCTTCACGCTGTTCCAGAACCGCGACGGCCTCCATAATCACTTCAGGATTTTCCAGAAGATACTGCCTGATTTCCGCCCGAAAAGCTTCGCGCTCGGCATCGCTCATCCCGTCCACATCTAGGCTGTGCGCGGGCAGGGTGAGCGCCGTGACGGCTGCTGCTGCTATAAGCCAGTTTTTCATTCGCTCTCCCCCAAACTCTACTTGTTCCGAGCGGCGCGCTTGACCGCTGACAGGATGTCCTGGGCCCTTCGATACCCCGCGGAGCCCTGAGGTAAAAGCCCCGATGCGCGTTTGGCATGGATTGCGGCGTCTTCCATCCGATTGACCATGGCGTACCGCTCTGCCGTCACAACCGAGGCCATGCCGGTGTTTCCAAGTTTGGCATAGGCCGTGGCCATATCTCTTAAAAGCCGCGGATCCCGTCCATCTGATGCGCGTGATTTTTCAAGCATTTGCAGAGCGTCCTGCGTTTGACCCGTGGCCAACATAGCCCGACCATACGACCCTTGGATGAGTGCGTTGCGTGGCGCAAGCTGTGCCGCACTTCTATAGGCCGTGACGGCGGCGTCGAACTGCCGGCTTTCCATCAGGATCTGTCCCTTAAGCTCATAATAGTAGGGATCATTCGGGTTGGCGGCGATCGCCTGGTCGATCAACGGCAGGGCACGGTTGAGATTTGCGCGCCGATGCCAAGCCACTGCCTCGCGCATCGCCTTGATATCGGCATAGCCCGATTCACCTGCGCGATTCAGGGTCCACTTCGGCGACCGCTGGAAGGCCGACAATTTGCCCTTGGCGCGCATAAACCAGTACCACGCTGCGGTATCTTTGGGCGTCTCACGCCCAACATGTGCCTGGCTCAGGCGCTGCATCGTACGGTAGCGATCTTGCGATAGAGGGTGCGTGCGCGCATAGGGGTCTTGTCGGGCGGAAATCAAAAGCTCTTGTCCGCGAAAGAGATCAAGCACTTTGAGCGCACCTTCTGTGCTGATCCCAGCCTCAACCAGGTAACGCAGGCCACTTTGGTCCGCCGCGTTCTCTTCAGCACGTGTGTGCACGAAAAAGAGGCGCTGTGCTGTGGTCTGTGCCCCGAGTGCGACGGCCCCCGCCGCCTCGGCACCACCCCCCGCCGCAACCGCAGCGATCGCGGCAAGTGCCGATCCGATGCCAGCTGCCGTACGTGCATTGCGCAGATTGATAGGTCGCCGGGTCAAATGCCCATTGGCGATATGCGCCGCCTCATGCGCGATCACCGATTGCAGCATGTCCGGCGTTTCCATGCGCTGGATCAGGCCGGAATTGAGGAAAATATGATTCCGATCAATGACAAAGGCATTGAGAGAGCCATCGTCAATGACGAGTATCCGCATGCCCGCCGTGCCCAATCCAGCGGCGTGTAAGACGGGCGCGGCAAGCTGTTTGAGGGCGTGTTCGATATCGGGATCGCGCAAGATTGTCTGCGCCCGTGCTGGCAGTGCCAGAAGCATCGCCAACAAGGCGCTTGCGGTCAGAATACGTAAGATGTGTGAGAGAGACATTGACGGCGTCGCGCTTTCCAAGTGAAACCCATCTAAACGTTAGCGCAGTTTACGGGGAAGCAAATGCGAAACTCAAGCCGGTCCGAGGTCGATCCCTTCATCGTGATGGATGTCATGGAAGCTGCGCGCCAGGCCGAAGAAGCGGGGCGGCACATCATCCACATGGAAGTGGGCCAGCCCGGAACCCCTGCGCCGCATGGTGCACGAGAGGCGCTGGCCAAGGCGATGGCAACCGACGCGATGGGCTATACCGTGGCACTTGGGCTGCCGCAGCTCAGGGCGCGCATCGCAAAGCTTTATGGCGAATGGTATGATGTTGACCTGTCGCCGGAGCGTGTGGTGATCACGCCCGGCTCGTCAGGGGCGTTCATTCTGGCCTTCACGGCGCTTTTTGACACAGGCGCGCGGGTTGGCATCGGGGCGCCGGGCTATCCCAGCTACCGGCAGATCCTGAAATCCCTCGCGCTGACCCCGGTCGATATTGAAACCGCGGCAGAAAACCGCCTGCAGCCGGTGCCGGGTGATCTGGAAGGCCTCAATCTGGATGGGTTGATGGTGGCCAGTCCGGCGAATCCCACCGGCACGATGCTGGATCGCGCATCGCTGAGTGCTTTGATGCAGGCCGCCGCCGCGCAGGGGGCCAGTTTCATCAGTGACGAGATTTACCACGGGATCGAATATGAGGCGAAGGCCGTCACCGCGCTGGAGATCAGCGACGACGCTTATGTGATCAATTCCTTTTCAAAGTACTTCTCAATGACGGGTTGGCGCGTGGGGTGGATGGTCGTGCCCGAAGATCACGTCCGCGTGGTGGAGCGTCTGGCGCAAAATCTCTTTATTTGTCCGCCACATGCCAGTCAATTGGCCGCGCTAGCGGCGATGGATTGCGGCGACGAATTGCAAGCGAATATGGATGTTTACACGGCCAACCGCGCCTTGATGCTAGAAGGCTTGCCGAAAGCCGGGTTTGACCGTATCGCGCCGCCTGATGGCGCGTTCTACGTTTACGTCGATGTCAGCGACCTGACCGAAGACAGCCGTGCCTTTGCAGCCGAGATTCTTGAGAAAGCGGGTGTGGCCGTGACCCCCGGCCTTGATTTTGACCCCAAGCGCGGGGCGGGCACCCTGCGGTTTTCCTATGCACGTTCCACGGCTGATATCGAAGAAGGGCTTGCGCGGCTAAAGACGTTTATGGACGCGCGGTCATAACAAGATTGAGTGGGCAATCGCTGCGCGCTGGTGTAAGCTGAAACAAAATCAGACCTAACGGCAGGCGAGCAGAAATGATCCGGGTGATACTGGGATGTGTCATGGCGCTATGGGCGTCACTGGCGGTAGCGCAGGACTTCAGCGGTCTGGCGCGCTTTGACGAAGCTGCTTCAGAGATCGTCGATACACGGGATGGCGTCGAGCTGCGCCTGCAGCTGAGCCAGGGCGTGCCGTGGCGCGTCTTTACCCTGCAAAGCCCTCCGCGCCTTGTCATGGACTTCCGCGAAGTGGATTGGCGAGAGGCCACGCCCGAGAGTATTGACCGCTCAGAGCGCGCTGTCGCGGTTCGTATGGGCGGATTTCGACCCGGATGGTCCCGTATGGTAGTCGATCTGGCCGGTCCATATGGCGTGGCAGGGGCCGATATGGCCATAGCCACGCAGACGGGTGCTGCGATTTTGACCATTCAACTGGAAGACATGGACGCCGAGAGCTTTGCCGCAGCCTCAGGAGCGCCTGATTTGCCGGGATGGGAGGCAACCGGAACGCCGCTCAAGGGTGTGATCCGCCCACGTCAGCGTGGCGATACGCCTTTGGTCGTTGTGATCGATCCTGGTCATGGCGGCATTGATCCCGGTGCCGAGCAGGGCGACGTCAATGAAAAAGAACTGATGTTGGCCTTTTCCAAGGAACTGAAAGACATGCTGCTTCGTGCGGGGGAATTTGACGTGATCCTGACGCGGGAGGAGGATATTTTCGTCTCGTTGGAGGGCCGCGTTGCTCTGGCGCATCAGGTTCAGGCCGACCTCTTTATTTCGTTCCATGCCGATGCCCTAAGCGAGGGGCGCGCCAATGGGGCCACAGTCTACACGCTGTCGGACAGCGCGTCGGATAAGGCTTCTGCCGCACTTGCCGAGCGTCACGACAGGGCGGATATTCTCGCAGGTATTGACCTGAGCGAAAGCGATGATGTCGTGGCCGACGTTCTTATGGATCTGGCGCGGCAGGAAACCCAGCCACGCGCAGAAGAATTCGCCAAAAGCCTGAAAGCCGGAATTGAAGAACAGGGCTTGCCGCTCAACTCTCGTCCCCTACGGTCCGCAGGGTTTTCGGTGCTCAAGTCACCAGATATTCCGTCAGTTTTGCTGGAATTGGGATTTTTGTCCTCGGAACGGGACCGCACTAACATCACTGATCCTGGCTGGCGGAACGAAATGGCCAAGGCAGTTGTTCAAGCCATACAGGCGTGGCGTATCTCGGACGCAGCCCAAGCCGATCTGGTGCGGCAATGACCCGCCCGCGCTTTGCCGCTGCCGGAATGTGTTTTGACGCTGCAAATCGGGATGCCTATATGAAGATCAATTCAAAGGATATTCAGACGTGTTGAGACTTATCCTAAGCTTCTTTGGTACGATTTTCAGCTTGGCAACGCTGGGCGTGGTGGTGGTGGCTGTTAGCATCGGCGCGATTTTTCATGTCTATGGCCGAGATCTGCCAAGCCACGAGTCTTTGGCCAATTATGCCCCACCTACGATCAGCCGCATCTATTCCGGCGAAGGTGTGATCATTGACGAATTTGCGCGCGAAAGACGGTTGTTTACGCCCGCTGAGGATATTCCCGATCTGGTGAAACAGGCGTTCATCTCCGCCGAGGATAAGAATTTTTACAACCACAAAGGTTATGATGCGCGCGGAATTGCGGCGGCCATGTATGAGGCGGTGCAAACCCGTGGCGCTACTGTGCGTGGTGCTTCGACGATCACGCAACAGGTGATGAAGAATTTCCTGCTGTCCGGGGACCGGCGCATTGAACGCAAGATCAAAGAGATCATCCTGGCGACGCGGATCGAGGGCACGCTAGAGAAAGATGATATTCTTGAGCTGTACCTCAATGAGATTTTCCTAGGGCAAAACTCCTACGGAGTGGCGGCTGCTGCTCAGACTTACTTCAACAAATCGCTCAGCGAACTGGCCCCGCACGAGGCGGCTTTTCTGGCGTCTATGCCCAAAGCGCCGTCTGATTTTCACCCTGTGCGCCAAAAAGACCGGCTGAAAGAGCGCCGCGACTTCGTGCTCGAAGAGATGTACGAGAACGGCTATATCGACAAAGCGACTTACGAGAGCGAAATCGAAGCGCCGCTATTATCGGTGCAGAACGGGGATTTTGAGCCATTCTCGGCCCAGCTTCCGCCGCGTGATTACTTCACCGATGAGATCCGCCGTCAGCTGAGCCGTGATTTTGGGGAAGGCGAGTTTTTCACCGGCGGCCTGACCGTGCGGGCAACGATTGACCCCGAATTGCAAGAAGAGGCTGCAGAGGCGCTGCGTCGCCAACTTGAGATTTACGATCGTGGGCTCGGCAAATGGCGCGGCACTGAAATCATCCTGCCGCAAGAGACGCTTGCCTCGGAAGAGGATTGGCGTGCGGCATTGGAAGAGGCCGATGTGGCGCGGGATATTGTATTGAACGGCCCGTGGTTCCCAGCGGTGATCCTGGAAATTGGCGATCAGCAGATGCGTATCGGCGTAGACCGCATCCGCGAATCTGAGGCCGAGCCGCAAATTGTACCGCGTAAAGATATCGGCTGGCTTCCTGGCAACTTCCAACAAACCTTTGAAAAGGGCGAAGTGGTTTATGTGCGCCGCCTTCTGAACGACGACGGCGATTTTGCCCGCTGGTCACTGCGTCAGGTACCCGAGGTGCAGGGCGGCTTTGTGGCGATGGACGTCAACACCGGCCGCGTTCTGGCGATGCAAGGTGGGTTTTCTTACCAGCACTCGGTTTTCAACCGCGCCACACAAGCCCAGCGTCAGCCGGGGTCGAGCTTCAAGCCTTTCGTCTATGCCGCAGCGCTCGACAGCGGCTATTCGCCAGCCACCATCGTAGTGGACGCGCCGATTGAAATCGATACGCCGCAGGGCCTGTGGCGGCCTAAGAACTCGTCAAATCGCTTTTATGGCCCCACGCCGCTGCGCACGGGGATTGAACAATCACGCAACCTGATGACCATCCGCCTTGCTCAAGAGGTCGGTATGGACACGGTGGCTTATTATGCCGAACGCTTTGGCGTCTATGATCGCATGGGCGCGTTTCTGGCCAATTCGCTGGGGTCCGAAGAAACCACGCTTTACAAAATGGTTTCGGCTTATGCGATGTTTGCCAATGGAGGTGAACAGGTGCGCCCGACGCTCGTGGACCGGGTGCAGGATAGGTATGGCAAAACCGTCTATCGCCACGATCCGCGCAATTGCGAGGAATGCGACGATCCCGGTATCGCGCGCAACCTATCGCCCAAGATCACCTCGGATCGCCGCCGTGTGATGGATGCCGTCACGGCCTACCAGATCACCTCGATGATGCAGGGCGTGGTGGATCGTGGCACAGCATCCGGGGCGATCAACCTGCCAGTTCCGATTGCGGGCAAGACCGGCACGACCAATGATGCGCGTGACGTCTGGTTTGTCGGGTTTTCGTCCAACATCGCTGCAGGCTGCTACATTGGCTATGATCAACCGCGCGGGCTTGGCCCCAACGCATTTGGCTCAACCATGTGCGGTCCGGTGTTTCAGGCGTTTATGTCCAAGGCCATTGAGAAGTATGGTGGTGCAAGTTTCCGCGTTCCTGATGAGTGTGAGTTTATCAACATCGACCGGTTCACAGGTGCGCGTTTGCCCGAAGGCACGTATGGAGACTATGTTGTGCCCGAGTGTTTCCGTGCCGGAGAAGAGGCGATTTTCGGTCTGCTCTTTGACGGCGGATTTGGCATGGGCAGCGACTTTGATCTCTTCGCAGCAGGCGAAACAGAGCAGGTCCGCGAAGTCACCACCTCAACCGGGGACACGGGTCAAGTGGGGGAGAAATCCAGCTTCGGCAACCTGAGTTCCGGTGGGCTTTATTGATCGTGGAAACGTAAGGTTTCACCCAACCTGTGCCATTCCTGTAGAGTAGGCGGCACCCGACAGCCCATACAACGCCTTCGTCTTGTCGCGCCGCGCGGTGCTTGCTATCACCTTGCTCTGAGCAGACCAAGGACATCACCCACATGCGCGCTGAAATTCAAACGCTTGTCTCTGAGATCGAGAATTCGCTGGAGCTTCTGCGCCAACGGATGGGGTGGGAGACCGCCCAGCATCGGTTGGAGGAATTCAATGCGCGGGTGGAGGACCCCAACCTTTGGGATGACCCAGCCAAGGCGCAAGGCCTGATGCGCGAGCGGCAGGCTCTGGTCGATGCGATGGACACGCATGATTCCATCAAGGCCGATCTGGAGGACAACACCGGCCTCATCGAGCTGGGCGAGATGGAAGAGGACGATGAGGTCGTGACGGAGGCGGAAAACGCGCTGAAGGCGTTGGCCAAGAAAGCCGCTGCGAAAGAGCTCGAGGCGCTTTTGAATGGTGAGGCTGATGCCAATGATACCTTCCTTGAGATCAATGCCGGGGCAGGCGGCACGGAGAGCTGTGACTGGGCCTCGATGCTGGCGCGGATGTATGTGCGATGGGCCGAAGCTAAGGGGTACACCGTCGAGCTTCAATCCGAGCAGGCGGGTGACGAGGCCGGGATCAAATCCGCCGCATACAAGATTTCGGGACACAACGCTTATGGTTGGCTCAAATCAGAATCCGGCGTGCACCGTTTGGTGCGCATTTCGCCCTTTGATTCTGCGGCCAAGCGGCACACGTCCTTTACCTCGGTCTGGGTCTATCCGGTGGTGGACGACAACATCGAGATCGACGTCAATCCCAGTGATATCCGCATCGACACCTACCGCAGCTCGGGCGCAGGCGGACAGCATGTCAACAAGACGGACTCGGCGGTGCGGATTACTCACCATCCCACAGGGATCGTCGTGACCTCATCAGAAAAGTCACAGCATCAGAACCGGGATATTGCGATGAAAGCCCTCAAATCGCGGCTTTATCAACTGGAGCTCGACAAGCGCAATCAGGCCATCAACGAAGCGCACGAAGCCAAGGGTGACGCGGGATGGGGCAATCAGATCCGGTCTTATGTCTTGCAGCCTTACCAGATGGTCAAAGACCTGCGGACAAGTCACGAGACGAGTGACACCAAAGGCGTTCTGGATGGAGATCTTGATCCTTTTATGGCCGCAACGCTTGCCATGAATGTCAGCGGCAAGAGCCGCGCCGAAGCGCAGGGCGATGACGCGTAAGGGTCGCCTTTCGGGCTCTGTTGAAGGGATATTAGCATGTCTGATCCGTTGAAGCTCTCCGCTGTAGAGCAGGTCGCGTCTATCCGTGACGGCAACCTAAGTGCTGAGGCGTTGATGCAGGCCACTCTGGCGCGGATTGGCGAAGTCAACGGCACGGTGAATGCCATTGTCTCTATGGGGGATGAAGAGGTGCTCTTGGCCGACGCGCGCAAGGCTGATGGCGCAGCAACCAAAGGTCCTCTGCATGGTCTTCCCATCGCCATCAAGGATCTTGAGGATGCCAAGGGGTTTCCCACCTCGCAAGGCTCACCCGCCTTTGCCGGGCACATGCCAGATGTGGACAGCCCCTACGTGACGCTCTTGCGCGAGGCCGGGGCCATCATTATCGGCAAGACCAACACGCCCGAATTCGGATTGGGCAGCCACACTTATAACCCGGTGCATGGTACGACCGCCAACCCCTATGACACCTCGCGCAGTTGCGGTGGATCGTCGGGTGGTGCAGCGGTGGCGTTGGCGACAGGCATGCTGTCGATTGCCGATGGCTCTGACATGATGGGCAGCCTGCGCAATCCGGCAGGCTGGAACAATGTCTATGGCATGCGCCCCAGCTGGGGGCGGGTACCGGGGGATGCTGGGGGTGACATGTTCCTGCACCGGATTTCCACCAACGGCCCTATGGCGCGCACGCCCCAAGATCTGGCGCTGCTGTTGGATGTGATGTCCGGCAAAGGCGACCATGCGCCATATGCGCAGGGGTTCGCGCAGGTCGGAAGGCCAACATCCGATCTCAAAGGCAAACGCATCGCCTGGCTTGGTGACTGGTCCGAGGCCTGGGCCTTTGAAGAGGGTATATTGGCGCTCTGCGAAACCGCGCTGGACACTTTCGCCAAAGAAGGCGCGCAGGTTGAGACACTTCCTGCCCCTTTTGATCGGGACCTTTTATGGGAAAGCTGGACGACCTTGCGCAGCTGGTCCATGGCCGCATCTCTGGGGTCGGTTCTGGACAACCCGGCGACACATAACCAACTCAAACCAGAGGCGGTGTGGGAAATCGAGGCTGGACGCAAGCTTTCGGGGCTCGACGTGCACCGCGCCAGCGAAATCCGGTCTGATTGGTATCGCACCGCCGCGCAGCTTTTGCAGGAGTACGACGCGCTGGCGCTTCCCACCGCGCAAATCTGGCCATTCCCGATGGAAAATACCTGGCCGCGTGAGATCGCTGGTCGCCAGATGGACACCTACCACCGCTGGATGGAGGTGATGATCCCAACGAGCCTGGCTGGCCTTCCCGCCGTGGCCGTGCCAGCCGGTTTTGGGCAGGCGGGTCTGCCAATGGGACTGCAACTCATTGGGGCGCACGGGAACGATGGGGCCTTGCTGAACATGGCGATGGGATATCACGAAGCGACCCAGTGGCCTCAAACGCGTCCGCCGCAGCTTTGATTTTCTACTTTGCGCACACCGCCCCCCGCCGTTAGGCTGTGAACGGGGAGGCGGAAATGACCGAAACACGACCATTGGGTGTACCCGACCTGGGCCATGTCACGTTTTCAATGTTGAGCATGGCCTTGTCTCGGGCCTGGCAGGATATCCGACAGGCACCGGGCTATGCGGTGATTTTTGCCGGTGTCTATGTGGTGATTGGCTGGATCATGGCGTGGGTGACATGGGTGACGGGGCATAGCTACTGGCTTGTCTTTGCCGCCGTAGGCTTTCCACTTGTCGGACCGTTTGCAGCGGTGGGGCTTTATGAAGTCAGTCACAGGCTGGAACAGCGCATGTCTTTGACACCAAGAGAGGTTTTTGGCGTTATCTTTGATCAGCGCAACCGACAACTGCCGTCGATCTGTGCCGTCATCATCGTCATGTTTCTCTTTTGGTTTTTTGTTGGGCACATGATTTTCGCGCTCTTTCTGGGCTTTTCAACAATGACCAACATATCCTCCTCGTATGAAATCTATGTCTCACAAGACGGGCTGATGATGCTGGGCTTTGGCACGGTCATCGGGTCTGGTTTTGCACTCCTGCTCTACAGCATCACGGTCATTGCCCTGCCGCTTTTGCTGGATCGCGAAGTGGATTTCGTCACCGCGATGATCACCAGTGTGCAGGTGGTTCTGCAAAATCCGGTGCCGATGATTGTCTGGGGTATAGTGATCGCTGTTTTGACATTTCTGGCGATGCTACCTGCATTCCTTGGGTTGTTTGTGGTGCTGCCGCTTTTGGGGCATGCCACATGGCATCTTTACCGGTTGATTGTCGAGGCGGGGGCGCGGGAAACCGTGGGCGCAGAAGTTGAGGCCTAAGGCCGCCTTTTTAAAACGCACGGGATTGCAAGCACATTACGCGCGCTCTTCTGCCTTTGCCTGATCCCAAAGCGCATCCATCTCTTCCAAATCTGACTCCTCGGGGCGTTTGCCTCGCGCGGTCAACAAGGCCTCAATCCGCTCGAAGCGCCGAGTAAACTTGGCATTGGCGCGGCGCAGGGCTTGTTCGGGGTCGACCTTCATATGTCGCGCCAGATTGGCCATGACGAACAAGAGGTCTCCGAATTCCTCCTCGACCTTGTCAGGGCCCAGATCGTCAGCAGCCTCACGCAATTCTTCTGCCTCCTCGGATATCTTGTCGATCACATGTCCTGCATCGGGCCAGTCAAACCCGACCCGTGCCGCGCGTTTCTGAAGCTTGACCGCCCGCAACAGCGCAGGAAGCCCAACGGCCACGCCGTCGAGAACCCCTGTCTGCGCCTTGGCCGCCCTTTCTGCGGCCTTCACCGCCTCCCAGTCGCGAGTTTGCTGTTCGGCGGATTTGTCCCGGCTCTCGCAGCCAAACACATGTGGGTGGCGCGCGACCATCTTGTCGGAAATACCATTGGCCACATCGTCGAAATCAAACAGATCGCGATCCTCGGCGATCTGCGCATGAAACACCGCCTGCAACAGCAGATCGCCCAACTCATCGCGCAGCTCATCAAACGCTCCGCGTTCAATGGCATCTGCCACCTCATAGGCCTCTTCAATCGTATAGGGGGCGATGGTGCCGAAATCCTGTTCAATATCCCAGGGACAGCCCGTATCAGGATCGCGCAAACGGCGCATGATCTCGCGCAGGCGCGGCATCCCACCTTTGGGGTCTTGGATCAGCTCATCAGCCATTGCACTGGCCTCCTTTCTGGCGTTGAGTGGACCCTGACGTTGCGCACGCAAGGAGTCCAGAGACTTGGCCATCATCAATCGCATCGCCGGCTTTGCCGAGGACATGACCGCCTGGCGGAGGCATCTGCACGCCCATCCAGAGCTTGGGTTGGAATGTCATGATACGGCTGCTTTTGTGGTCGAGCGGTTACGTGAATTTGGCATCACGCAGATTGAGACAAGGATCGCCAAAACAGGCGTTGTGGCCGTCATCGAAGGGCAAGGAGACGGCCCCACAATTGGTTTGCGCGCGGATATGGATGCGCTGCCTTTGGAGGAAACCAGCGGTGTTGAACACAGCTCAACCCGGCCCGGCGTGATGCATGCCTGTGGTCATGACGGGCATACCACGATGCTTTTAGGCGCGGCGCGGTATCTGGCGGAGACACGCAATTTCAAAGGCCGTGTGGCGCTCATTTTTCAGCCCAGCGAAGAGGCCAATCCGGGCGGTGCGCGCCTGATGGTCGAAGACGGGATCATGGAGCGTTACGACATTGATCAGGTCTATGCCCTGCACACCATGCCCGGCGAGGACGAGGGCAGTTTTTCCACCTCTCCGGGGCCGTTTATGGCAGCGGTGGACACGTTTCATATTGATATCACCGGTCAAGGCGGACACGGGGCTTTCCCGCATGAAACTCGCGATCCCGTCATCGCGGCCGCAGGTATGGTGCAGGCCATTCAGACGATTGTGAGCCGGAATCATTACGCGCTTGAGGATCTGGTCGTGTCCGTCACGCAAATCCATACAGGCAGTGCCGAGAATATCGTGCCCGAAACGGCCTATGTGAACGGCACAATCCGCAGCTTTAATGAGGATGTCCGGCGCATGGCCCACACCCGGTTGACCGAGGTGACAGCAGGGCAGGCCTCGTCTTATGGCGTATCGGCTGAGCTGCGCATCGAAGACGGGTATCCGGCCACTGTGAACCATCCAGAGGAAACAGAATTTGCCGCAAGGGTGGCCAGTGAAATCTCTGGATCGGAACAAGTGCGCACGGACCGATCCCGCGAAATGGGGGCAGAGGACTTTGCCTTCATGCTCAATGCCCGACCCGGAGCGTATCTCTTGCTGGGGCAAGGTGAGGGACCAATGCTGCATCATCCGAGTTTTGACTTCAACGATGCGGTGGCACCTGTTGGCGCATCTTATTTCGCGCGGCTTGTTGAGAACGCTCAGCCGGTGGGCGCCAAAGACTAAACAAGGGGGATACTCATGGGACTGGAAGAGGCAAAGGAACAAGTGGATCAGGCGTTCACGCGCGATGATCTGAAGGGGCTATCCTTTGAGAACACCTTCGGGGGCGCCACATCTTTTCTGCGTCGCCGTTACAGCAAGGACCTCACGGGTGTGGATGTCGCCATCACTGGCATTCCATTTGATCAGGCCGTGACCAACCGGACCGGCACCCGGTTTGGTCCGCGAGCCGTGCGTGAGGCCTCTTGCCTGCAGGCGTTTGATCCGCCGATGTATTGGGATGGGTTCAGCCCTTTGGAAGAGATGGCCATCGTGGACTACGGCGATCTGGCCTTTGATTACGCCAATATCCCGGCCTTTCCAAAGGCCCTGACCGATCATATCCGCACCATTCTGGAGGGCGGTGCCGCGAGCATTGCGATTGGCGGAGATCATTACATTTCCTTCCCCATCCTGCGCGCCTATGCCGAGAAATACGGGCCACTGTCGCTCTTGCAGTTTGATGCCCATTCTGACACTTGGCCGGACGATGACATGGACCGGGTGGATCATGGCACGATGTTCTACAAAGCGGTGAAGGAAGGTCTGATTGATCCCGCACGGTCCGTGCAGGTCGGCATTCGCACGGTCAATGCCGACAATCTTGGCGTGCCCACGATCACCGCCCGCGAGGCGCATGAGATGGGACCTGCCAAAGTGGCGGAGAAGATCAAGTCCGTCCTGAAAGACAATCCCACCTATGTCAGTTTTGACATCGATGGTCTGGACCCGGCCTTTGCGCCGGGCACGGGCACGCCGGTCTGGGGCGGGCTTTCCAGCTGGCAGGCGGCGGCGATCCTGCGCGATCTTGCAGGCATCAACATGGTGGGGGGTGACATGGTCGAAGTGTCCCCTCCGTTTGACACGACAGGGGCCACCGCCATTGCAGGGGCGCATGTGGTGACCGAGCTTTTGTGCCTCTGGGGCTGGACGCGGCGGGAAACCGGAGCATCTTGAGTATTTTCAGAACGATGAAAGGCGGGTTTGGTGCGCAAGGTGATGTGGCTTGTTGTGATCCTGTTGGTGGCGCTTGTGGGCGTTGGGCTTTACGCGCGACTTGCTCCGTCAGATGTCGCACGCTGGCATGTCATGCCAGAGGGGGCGACGCCGGGGGATAGTGCCGGGCAGGCTGTGCGCGTGGTCGAGGCAGAGGGCGGTACCTTTTCCAGACTTGATGAGATCATACTGAACACACCGCGTACTGAAGTTCTGGCTGGCAGCGTCGAAGAAGGCATGCTCACCTACATCACGCGTTCTGCGCTTTTTGGATTTCCCGATTACACGACAGTGGCTTTCAGCGGTGATCAAATCACGCTGTTTGGCAGGTTGAGGTTTGGAAAATACGATATGGGCGTCAATGCCAAACGGCTTGACGGCTGGCTGTCTCAGCTCTGAGCCTCTTCAGGACGAAATACAGGCGTCGCTTACTTCCCGCCACATGGGATTGTTCAGCGACATCTGGCATTGCGCCAAAAAGCTCCGGCCGTCCACTTGCATACAAATCGTTTCACCCAGCTCAACGCGCGCACCGGATTTGTCCGTGCAATAGCATTCGACCGTCTTGGTTGCGGCTGCGACCTGCGCCATCGCAGGCAGCATCAGCACTGAAAGAAAGAATATACGTGTCATGACCCTTATTTAGCACAGTGTTGCGGCTTGACCAATACCAAGGAATGCGAGACACCCCGCCTATGGTGCCTCTAGAGAGATTAGCGGAAATCACGCAACGCTTCGAGTTTATCGAGGCGCAAATGGCTGAGGGCGGTGGGGACATCGCCAAGCTGGGCCGGGAATATGCGGAATTGCGCCCGGTGGTTGAGGAAATCCGTGCGTATCAGGCTACTCTTGACGACATTGAGGGAGCCAAAGCTCTTCTTGATGATCCCGAGATGAAGGAGCTTGCTTCAGAGGAGCTGGCTCAGTTGGAGGACGAATTGCCGCGCATGGAAGAAGCGCTGCAATTGGCTTTACTGCCGCGCGATGAGGCCGATGCGCGCCCAGCGATTGTTGAGATTCGTCCTGGAACCGGAGGCGAAGAGGCAGCCCTTTTTGCCGGGGATCTCTTGCGTATGTATCAGCGCTATGCCGAGGCGCGGGGCTGGTCCTTTGACATCATCGAACTCAATCAGACCGAACTTGGCGGCATCAAGGAAGTGGTGGCCAATGTGCGCGGAGAAAACGTCTTTGCCCGCCTGAAATACGAATCCGGTGTGCACCGAGTGCAGCGTGTGCCCGAAACTGAGTCAGGCGGGCGCATTCATACGTCCGCAGCGACAGTGGCGGTGTTGCCAGAGGCTGAGGATGTGGACATTCATATTGACGCAAATGACATCCGCATCGACACCATGCGCAGCTCGGGTGCAGGCGGGCAGCACGTTAACACCACAGATTCCGCCGTACGGATCACGCATATTCCGTCGGGCATTGTGGTGACGTCTTCGGAGAAATCCCAGCACCGCAACCGAGAGATTGCGATGCAGGTGCTGAAGACGCGGCTCTACGATATGGAACGCCAACGCGCGCATGACGAACGCTCGGCCGACCGCGCCGCGCAAGTGGGCTCTGGCGATAGATCCGAACGCATTCGCACCTATAATTTCCCGCAAGGGCGCATGTCGGATCACCGGATCAACCTCACGCTCTACAAGCTCGATCAGATCATGCAGGGAGATCTGGATGAGACGATTGATGCGCTCACAGCTGATGCGCAGGCTAAACTGTTGGCGGAGATGAACGGGTGAGCCAAGTCTTCGGTGACCTGGTGCAACAGGCCAAGGATGCACTGGAACGCGCGGGGATTGAGGGCGCCGCGCGCGAAGCGCGTATTCTTGCGGCCAAGGCGGCGGATATTCCAGTGGATCGCGCCTCTTTGTCTTTCCAGGAGGTCGTAGCGCGTGAGGCGCAATCAAAACTTGAAGCGTTCATTGCCTCTCGAGTCCTTCGTATGCCGCTATCACATATTACGGGTACGCGGGCATTCTATGCACACGAATTCACTGTCACGCCCGATGTTCTTGATCCGCGTCCCGAAACCGAGACGCTGATTGAGACCGCGCTTGAGAGTGACTTCCAGCATGTGCTCGATCTCGGTACGGGGTCAGGGTGTATTTTGCTGTCTTTGCTGGCGGCACGTTCCGAAGCGGCGGGGGTCGGCACGGATAAATCTCCCAGGGCACTGGATGTGGCGCTTGAAAATGCCGCACGTCTTGGGGTGACGGACCGATGCCTTTTCTTGAGATCTGACTGGTATTCGGATGTCGAAGGGCAATTCGATCTGATCGTGTCCAATCCGCCTTATATTTCTGCTCAGGAGATGGAGAATCTTCAGCCTGAACTTACGCATGAGCCGCGTATGGCGCTTACCGACGAGATGGACGGTCTTTCAGCGTATCGCGGCATCATACCAGGTGCGGGGGCACATTTGCGCCCAAATGGGCGACTTTTGGTGGAAATTGGCTGGACTCAACGCACACCGGTCGTCGGTTTGTATGAGCAGTCAGGGTTTACCGATATTAACATCACCTCTGATATGGATGGGCGGGATCGTGTTGTAAGTGGCGTCTGGCAGGGGGCTTGAGGAGTTTTCCCCACAAATCCGGCTGATTTCAGCGCTTTTTTCTTAAAAACTGTGCTTAACCCTTGTGCTGCCGACGTTGGCATGCTTACTAGATGGTGTCGCAGCGAGTTTGCACTCAGCAACGGGCGCGACGCCAAGCCAGCACATCAGACCGGTTCATTCTTGGCGCAGGGGGCGCCAGCCGGTTGGAAAAGGCGCTTAGAGCAATAAGGCTGTCAATTTAGTTATGAGATCATCGAAGTCACGTTCGCGGAACAAGTCAAACCGCAACCGTTCGTCCATGGGCAATGTCGTCAACCGTGTGTTCGACAGTTCAGGCCCGGAAGGCAAAGTGCGCGGAACACCGCAGCAAATCATTGATAAGTACAATCAGCTTGCGCGCGATGCGCAACTGTCTGGCGACAGGGTCGCTCTGGAGAATTTCCAGCAACACGCGGAACACTACCTGCGACTTCTGAGCGTCGCTCAAAAAGAGCAGGACGCGCGTCGCGAAGAACAAGAACGCCAGAACCGCGAGCGCCAAGCCGAACGGGACCGCGAGCGCGCGCATCGGCAGGAAAGGGAGTCGAATGGCGGTGACCTCGCCGATGCACCCCAACCTGATTTTGCGCAGCCGGATGTGCCGGACACCGAAAGCGGGTTGGTCGAGACGCCCGAAAGCCAGTCTGACGCACCACCTCCCAAACCCAAGCGCCCGCGCAAGCCGAAAAAGCAGGCTGAGAGCGATGAGGCCCCGGTGATGGATGCAGGGGGCGAGCCCTCTGAGGCGGCAGAGTAAAATTCACCTCGGTAGTGCGGGATTTCATCCCGCTTGTAACGCAAAATGCTGTTTTGGTTTGGTGGGTTGAAAACCCACCCTACAGAGGTGACTTCATCGCGCGCGCCAACGCGCAAAACTGTTCCAGACCCACCGTCTCCGCCCGGTCCGTAGGTTTAATCCCCGCAGCGATCAGCCGATCCTCGATGTCAGGCGCCAGCCCCTTGAGTGCTGCGCGCAGCATTTTGCGCCGCTGGTTGAAGGCTTTCGCCACCACGTGCTCCAAGATCTTCTGATCAGCTTCAAAGCGAGGCTGAGGCAGGGCCGTTAGATGCACTACGGCGCTTGAGACCTTTGGCGGTGGCGTAAAGGCTTCAGGTGGCAGGCTCAGCGCGATCTTGGCCTCAGTGCGCCATTGCGCCAGCACTGCCAGTCTTCCATAGGCTTTTGAACCGGGTTGCGCCACGATGCGTTCCGCCACTTCACGTTGGAACATCAATGTCAGGCTTTGCCAGAAAGGCGGCCAAGACGGTGGTGTCAGCCAGCGGATCAAAAGCTCTGTGCCGACATTGTAGGGCAGGTTGGCCACCACCTTGATAGGGGCGTTGAGATGCTGCGCTGCATCCAACTCCAACGCGTCCGCGTTGATCACCTCAAGCCGCCCCGGATAAACCTCTGCAATTTCGGAAAGCGGAGCCAGACATCGTGTGTCTTTCTCAATCGCCAGAACCCGCCTTGCGCCTTCAGCCAGCAGACCTCGTGTCAAACCACCGGGACCGGGGCCGACTTCAAGCACGTCTGAACCAGTCAAGTCTCCTGCGACGCGGGCAATCTTGGCGGTGAGATTGAGATCGAGCAGAAAGTTCTGGCCAAGGGATTTGCGTGCTGACAGATCATGCGTCGCAATCACCTCTCGCAGCGGGGGCAGCGTATCGATCCCGCTCATGCCCGAGCCTGCGCCATACGATCTGCAAGCCGCAGTGCTTCGATCATGGAGCTGGGGTTGGCAATGCCTTGCCCCGCGATATCAAACGCCGTGCCATGATCGGGCGAGGTGCGCACAAAGGGCAGGCCCAGCGTGACATTCACGCCCCGGTCGAAATCCAATGTCTTGATTGGGATAAGGGCCTGATCGTGATACATACAGAGTGCCGCGTCGTAAGTTTCGCGTGCGGCGGCATGAAATAGTGTATCGGCACTCATTGGGCCGCTCAGGTCGAGCCCCTCTTGGCGCAGGCGGTGCAGAACAGGCGCAATTAAGTCGATTTCCTCACGTCCCATCTTGCCGCCTTCACCGGCATGGGGATTGAGCCCCGCAACGGCCAGGCGCGGAGCGGGATGCCAAAATCGCGGATCAAACCGGCATGGGCGATCCGAATTGTGTCTTCAAGAAGCTCTGGCGTCAGGGCGGCTTTCACCTCTTCAAGTGCTATGTGAATAGTAACGGGCACAACGCGCAATTGCTCGCTGGCAAGCATCATCACAACAGTATCGACCTCGGCCAGTGCAGCCAGGTATTCTGTGTGGCCCGGGTAGATGAAACCAGCGCCGTCCTGCAAAGCCTGCTTGTGGATTGGTGCCGTGCACAGAGCGCCTGCTTGGCCTGTGCGTACTAAATCCACAGCGCGCGCAATCGCGTCTACAACCCCTTGTGCATTGGACGGGTCAGGTGAGCCGGGGATGCGGGGCGCGTCAAAAGAATGTGCGAGGATTGGCAATGCATCGTCAGACAAGTTCACGCCCGGATCAGTCAGTTCCTGCAAGGGTGCCAAGTCTGCAAAATGTGCGGGATCACCAATAACGAAAAGCTCAAGTTCACCACGCAGCGCCTGCCACGCTTTGACGATGATTTCTGGTCCGATCCCGGCAGGCTCACCACAGGTGACAGCAATGCGCCGGCCCTGTGCCCCTGTCATCAGAATTCGACGATCCGCGCCTCGGCGCGTAGTTGCTCGAGAAACCCATTGGCAAAGGACTCAAGCCTGCGGCTGCTAATGAAATTCGTGAGTTGTTCAGCACTCGGGCCTTCGCCTTCGATCGAACGCACCCGGCCGCAGAGCATGAGAACGACAAGGGTCTGGCCATTCGCGCGTGTCAGAGAATACGAAACTTCGCCGCGATCCAGCTTGGCCAATTCCAAAGCAATATCAGACGGAATCTCATTGATCGCTTTACTCCCGCGCTCCAACACTTCCGGTGGTTGGCCAAAGGCGACACCATATAGATCATCGCAGGTATCGACATCGTTGGCGATTTGACGTGCGCGTGCCAATGCCTGATCACTGCGCCCGCCATTGATGTAATAGGCGGCGTATTCGATGGCTTCGTATTCTGGGTTTGGAGCTTCAGTTTCTTGAATATCGCGCAACTGAAAGAGGGCAACTGCTCCTTCCAAGGGCAACGGATCGCTCACATCGCCAGGACCTAATCCGAGGGCGACGGCCTGCAGTCCTTGAGGCAGCTGTGTAATCGGAATCCAGTCCATGCGCCCACCTTGCGCTGCGGTGCGTGACGCCGAAAACTCGCGAGCGGCCTGAGCGAACTGCGCCTCTGATGTGAATTCGCTGATCCGGTTTGCAAGTTCTTGGACTTGCTGCTCTTGACCAGGTTGAACCGGCAAGATGATTTCAGACAAAAGAACGCGAACACCAGATGTCCCGGATGTTGCATTGCGCGCACGCTCAATATCGTCTTCGTCTACAGAAACGCGCGATCCGAAACGGGCTTGGGTAAATTCACGCCAGGTCAAACCTGCCGCGACAAATTCGCGAAATGTGAGGGGGTCAACGCCCTGTTGCGAAAGACCCTGAATCAGCTCTTCGGAAGAGAGGTTCACCCGGGAGGCAAATTCTTCCATACCGGCCTCAATTTGTTCCGGTTCAAGCTGAAACCCCAGAGAATTCGCAGCATCAATCTTCAACCGGTCTTCGATCAATTGTTCCCGTGCCAGTTTCACTGGATCACCGGGTGCACGAAACACTGAAAGCATGCGCGCCCGCTGGTCGATCTCATATTGCGTTATGGACAGATCGTTGACCTTAATCGCGGTATCGAAAAGGTTTTGCGCCTGCGCCATTGAAGCAAAGGACATTGCTCCGACGAAGACGAAACTCGCAGCAACTGCCAGTCGTTTCAGAGCCGTTTGGGGTGTATGTTTCATGATATTCAGTTTTCGCATGTTCGCACGTAGCTTTTATCGCGTGTTTTTGTGGTGAAGCCGCGAAGCCCCACGGTAAGATTGATATCGGTTGTTGGTTCAAGAATAGTGGAAGAGGTGAAGCGACGCGAGGCCGAAAGTGTCACGTCAACACATTCGTTTGCATACGTGATTCCAAGACCTGCCGAGACAGTTTCATCACTGGCCACGTCAAAGCGCCAATCTGCCTGGCCTGACCAATGTTTTGAGATGCGATAATTTGCGTCAAAAGCCCATTCTGAGACGTTGCCGGGTCGGTCTTCTGCAGGATCCTCGCGCAACCAGATATATGTGGCTCCGATACTCGCAACCTTGTTGATCAGACTGGCACGGGCCTCTGCCTTGGTGGTCGAGAGATCGTCATCAAACAAACCACGCGCGGTGAGCGTCAATCCATTGTCCGTTTTGATTTGTCCAGCAACCAACAGGTCAGAATAACGATCTTGCAGGCCCGAAGAGTTGGTGAAGGCTGTGCCGCCCGCTGGATCCACCTGGAGTTCGTCTCGTATCACTTGACCCACTGCTAAGGATGTCTGCCACCCGTCCACACCATATCGCGTCCAGCTCAAACCGTAGGCGGCACTCAATCCGCGTTCTCGACGGTCGGGGGCCGTGAAACGAGACGTGGCAAAGAGATTGCCCTCATCGAATTCAATCAGCGTGCTTTCATCATTGGGCACAAAAGGATTGCTGCCGCCGACCCAGGCCACTTGCAGCACCGGTTCAATGATATGTGTCGATCCGGCCTGGGTTGTCTTGAGCAGAGGCCAGCGGAGTTGAACAGCCGCTTCTGGCGTGAGTTCCGAGGCGTCAGAACTGCTGGTGATGCCGACGTCCTGAATGCGGAAGAAGTCGGCGGATAAACCTAGTTCAACCTCGGCGAGAACGCCTGCTGGCAAAGTCCAGGCGCGATGCCATTCCGCGCTAAAAGTCATTCGGGCAACGTCCCGACCGTCAGCGAAAGGATCAAAATCAGGCCCGTCAATGTTGAGGCCGGAATTGCGGAAATGTCCGTGACCCTCAAAGCCAAGCCGCACTTCGCCGCCCACTGAGTAGTTGACAGGTATGCGGCGTTCGTATTCGGCATTGATCACACCGGTGGGCAGGGTTTCATTGCTCTCACCGTCGCGTAAAGACTGAAACACGGTGATTGCACCGCGAATATATTCATCTCGGCGTGCGCGCTCGATCTCAAGCTCACTGTCTAGGCGGTCTTTTTGAGAAAAATCGTAGTCCAGAAGATACGTGTCGTCGCTCGTTGCTTCGATATCAAACCTGAGAACAAAGTCGCGCGGGAGCTGAAAGGTCCCATTGGCGAACACATAGGCTCTGTTTTCATCCGGTCCGACGTCGTCATTACTGAACGCACCATTGAATTCTATGTTGCCGTTGGCAAAGGCTTGTCTGTAGCGCCATTCAAGTGTGCGCGTCTGCGTTGCGAGATATGGTGTGAGCGTCAGGTCCTTATTATCCCCGATCTTGATGAAATAGGGTACGCGCACGCCAAAACCCAAAAGCGAAGAATTGCGGATCGACGGCACGAGGAACCCGGTGGCGCGTTCTAACGTTGGGTCCGGTAAGCGCAAACGCGGCAGATACAGGATTGGCGTATCCAGAACGCGCAGTTGCGCATCATCAAAGTAGAGCTGTCTTTCCTGCTGGTCATGCACAACCCGTCGCGCACGAATCTGCCAGAGCGGTGGACGACCGGTTTCACAGACTCGGCAAGAGGTCACTGCTGCCTTGTAAAGTTGATTATACCGCCCGTTGACCCTTGCAATCTCATTGGCAGCCAGCTGGATCTGATCGTCCATCACGATGCGAGCGCCGCGCAAGATGCCATTGTTCAAATCTCGGTCCAGGGCTGCACTGTTGGCGAGCACGAAGAACCTTCCATCCGCCTCTTCAATGCGTATCGGGCCTTTGATAATCAACCGCTCCTGGGTTCGGTCATAAACCACTTCGCTCGCATAGAGCCTACGGCCATTGTAAAGCGCTTCGACATTGCCGGTCGCAACCAGTTGCTCGCTACCATCAAGATAGACATCGTCCGCGACCAGGATCGCCGGGCTGGGAGGTTGAGGTGCAGTTTCAAGCGTTTCGGATTGCGCCAAAGCGGCAGGCGCAGACAACAGCAAGACGGCCACAAGGCAGGATATGATGATCCGGATTCTCACCCGTCCTCCATATGCAATAAAATCCCAATTGCCAGCATGAAAGATGCCAAAGGTGGCGCCCATGCCGCGAGATAAATTGGGATTTGGCCATTTTCTCCTAGGATTTGCGCGAAATTGCGAATGTAATGCAGGGTGAATCCCAGCATAACAGCAATAAGCACCGACAGCCCGGTATTGCTCAGACGCGAGTGACGCATCGTGAAGGCGGCTGCGACCATCACCAGCGCCACGAGAAAGAGAGGTCTGGCGAGTTCCATTTGGAACCATACAGCATAGCGACGTGCGGAAAACCCGGCCTCTTCAAGCTGGTTGATGAACCGGGGCATGTCCCAAAGGGCAATGTATTCGGGTTTTCCAAAACTGTCGATTATGCGGTCCTGCGTAAGGGCAGAAGGGATTGAGAGGCTTGATTTGATCTCTGCTTCAGCTTCAGAGTTCACACCCTGAGAAAGGTTCCAAACCTTGGCGTTCGACAGTTGCCATTCGCCGTCCGCCAGCCGCGCCGTTTCTGCCACGATACGTTCCTCAGGCTGGCCGTCCCTTGAAAAGCTGATGAAGGTCGCGCCAAAAAGTGTGCTGACATCCGAGCTTGCGCGCACAGCATGAATAACGGTTTGCCCATCACGACTGCCTTGGCGAAGCCAGAGGCCTTCTGAGGCAATTGCCAAAACACTCGTGCCTCCACCTAGATGCCCACTGACGACGTCGTTGTAGCGTTTCGAAGCCGCGGCAACGATCGGGTTGAAAAGGGTAATCGCCAGCACACCGATCAACGCGGCCACAACGACGGGTGCAAGGAGACTGCGCAAGGCTGAACGCCCTGCGGCTCGCACGACAACGAGTTCGGATGACCGCGCCAGTCTTAGAAAGAGCGCAACAGCCGCAAGGATCATCACAAGCGGTAGAATCTCATAATTTGCGTGAGGAATGTTGAGCAGTACGATTTCCAGCACGTCACCAAAGGGCAGCTCCGGGAAATCCTGTAGCTCATCCACGAGGTCTATCAGCGCAAGGAGGATCACAAAGACCGTCGTGATCGCCATGAAAATCCAGAAAAATTTGCGTGCGAAATAGTAGTGCAAGATCATGCCGCACCCTCCGCAGAGGGGGGACTGGTATTGTGCCGTCCTCGCCAAATCCGGCGCAGCATACCAGGCCGTGCTGCAAGATAGAGAAGAATAACGGTCAGCAACGCACCTGTAGCGGCTGGCAGATACATCAAAGGCCACGCGCTGGCCCGGGCCAAAACCGCACCGCTGACGCCGCCTTCAATGAGCTTGATAAAGATCAATAGAGTGAAGGCTGCAACGATCTGCCACCAGACGCCAAAACGGCTGTAAGTGCCGACCAGCAACATGGCAAAGCCTATCAGGGCAGCCACAATACACATCAGAGCCTGTGCGAACCGGCCATGCGCCTCGTAGAGAATCTGCGGCTCTGTCGCACCTGTTGCAGCAGCAACCACATCTGGTTGAAACAGCAGGTCACTGGTGAGCGTAAAGGTCACACGATTAAGATTCGTTGGATCCCGGGTGATCAGCGTGCTGATGTCGTAAGAAAAATCGTCAAAATGTGTGGTGAAGAGGCGGTTTCCGTCGCCGCGCAAATTCTGCGCCAAGCCGTCGACCATCACGAGTTTCGTGCCGCCGCCCTCTTGAACAAGGTAGGCTTGGGTAGAGGTATATGTGACCGGGTTTTCCTCGTTTCGGCGATCTGACAGGAAGACGTCTTGAAGTTCACCTTCAGGGGTGATTTCACGAATATAGAATGTGATGCCTGGCGCAGGGTGCAGAAATTCGCCTTCGGTCAGAAGCTTGGCGGTGATGTTTTGACTCACCTCAGTCTGACGAAGTTTCAGTTGGCCCAGGCTTTTGGGAATAAGATAGTGGCTCAGGACCGACATCATCAACGCGATGAAAATCCCATAGATCAGAACCGGACGAATGAGCCGCCAAGGCGAATAGCCCGTCGCCTGTACGACCGTCAGTTCACTTTCCGTGGTCATCCGGTTGGTGACATAAACCGTCCCAGCAAAAGCCGCGATGGGCAGGACAACACCGATCACGCCGGGCAGGGTCAGAGCGGTGAATTCCAGGAATACCCAAGCAGGCTGGCCGTCGCCGATGAGACGGTCAAACATACGCACTGCCTTGTTGATCCAGAAGATCGACACAAGGATAAGGGCAAAGAACCCAAAGAGCACCATGAATTGCGACAGCATGTATCTGTCGAATCTGGTCACAAACAATCCCCCAAACTCAGCCGTACTGGGAAGCAAAGTAATGGATTTGCAAGGCGGGGGAAACCGTCAATCCTTCACGTTTTTAGTCGCTGGCGGAGAGGCTCTGGTCAAGGGTCAGCGCACAGGCTAGGTCTAGGGTCAACAACCAGACAGCGCCCGGGAGATTTGCCGTCATGACCCAACCCGTTTCCATTGAATTTTCTGAACTCGACCTTGAGGCTATTGCCAGTTTTGAAGGCCGTGTTGCGGTGGTCATTCCGGCTTCTGGTAAAATGGACGCAGGCGCGCGCCGCGTGAACCGATTGACGAAAAACGCGTTGAAGCGGCTTTTGGAAAGTGAGGCCTGGGAAAAGGCCAAGGACGGAGAAGTCACAACGCTCGCATGGCCCGTCGGCTTGGGGGCCAAGGCGTTGGATGTGCTCTGTCTTGAACGGAACGCAAGCGACATTGAGGCCCGCAAGGGGGCGCGGCGCTGGCCAAATCCAAGGGCGAAGACGCGCTTTTGGTTGTAGCGCCCCAAGTCCGACGTGCTGCGGATTTGGCCCAAGGGATCGCGCTGCGCGCCTATGCCTTTACAGAGCGCAAATCCAAGCCACCGAAATTGCAGGCACCCGTTACAATGATGGTCACTCAGGCCAATGACGTCAGCGATACTGCGGCGCCGCTTTTGTCCGTGGCAGAAGGCGTGTTGATGACACGTGATCTGGTGTCGGAACCAGCCAACCATCTGACAACAGTGGAATTTGCCAACCGTATCTCGGGGCTGGCTGATCTGGGGCTGAAGATCACTGTGCTGGAGGAAAAAGACCTCGAAAAGCTCGGCATGCACCTGCTTTTGTCGGTCGGGCATGGATCTGTCACGCCCTCCAAAGTGGCGATCATGGAATGGTCGGGTGGCAAGAAAGGCGATGCGCCACTGGCTTTGGTGGGCAAGGGTGTTGTCTTTGACACCGGCGGTATTTCCCTCAAACCGGCCGCAGGCATGGAAGAAATGACCATGGACATGGGCGGCGCAGGCGTTGTCGTTGGCACGATGAAAGCGCTGGCTTTGCGTAAGGCGAAGGCCAATGTTGTGGGTCTCGTTGGGCTCGTGGAAAACATGCCATCGGGGCAGGCGACGCGACCCGGAGATGTTGTAACGTCGATGAAAGGCGATACGGTGGAGATCATCAACACAGATGCCGAAGGGCGTTTGGTGTTGGCGGATGTGCTCTGGCACGCGCAAAAGGCGTACAACCCCGCTGCGATTGTGAACCTGGCCACGCTGACCGGGGCCGTGATCATCGCCCTGGGGCATGAAAACACAGGCGTCTTTTCCAATGATGACGGGTTTTGCAACAAACTGCTGAAATCCGCTGAGGCCGAGGGCGAGGGGGCATGGCGCCTTCCCTTGGGAGAGGCCTATGACAAGCAGCTCAAATCCGACATTGCCGACATGAAGAATGTAGGTGGCAGGCCCGCAGGCTCGATTACAGCGGCACAGTTCCTGCAACGCTTTATCGAGGAAGGTATGCCGTGGATCCATCTGGATATCGCGGGCACAGCGCGGGTCAGCAAGGACACGGATTTCGCCCCCAAGGGCGCGACCGGTTGGGGTGTGATGACGCTCAACCGGCTTGTGGCGGACCATTTCGAAGGCGCGTGATGGGGGCCGTTTACTTCTATCATCTGACACGGCACCCGCTGGAAGTGACCTTGCCGCAGCTTTTAGGCAAGGCGCGTGGTGCCGGATGGCGCGTTTTGGTGCGCGGGGTCGAGGATGCACGTCTCGACTGGCTGGATGAAAAACTGTGGCTTGGGCCGGACGAAAGCTTTCTGCCTCATGGCCGGGCCGGTGGGCCGCATGATGCCCGTCAGCCAATCTTGCTCAGTCGTGAGACTGGGCAATCGGCCAATAGCGCGCAGTGTCTCATGGCCGTTGATGGCGCCGAGGTCAGCGCTGAGGAAGTGGATGCGTTAGAGCGGACCTGTGTTCTCTTTGATGGCAATGATGAAAGCGCGCTCGACCATGCCCGCGGGCAGTGGAAGACTCTGACAGAAGCGGGGTGTGCCGCGCAATACTGGTCTGAGGCATCAGGCCGTTGGGAGAAGAAGGCTGAGGTCTGAGCCAAAAAAAAGCGCCTGCCTGTGAACGACCGGCCAGACAGGCGCGGCGCCTTTTATTCTGGGCGTGTGTACACTTTTTCCAGATTCAGGTCATAGCTCCACGGCAAGCCGGAATTCTTCCATCCGTTCTTCAGTCGCCAAGGACCGTTCGGATGGTCTTCGACCGTGCTGCCTTCAAACCCGTCAACCACCACGTAAACCTTTTCAAGCCCCAGCGGTGCCAGCGCGTTGGCGGCTGGTGCGCCGCGCGTCCCACCCGACCGGCACATCACCAGCACCGGTGTTGATTTGCTCAGTCCACGCGCCTCCAACGCCGCCATGACACCGGCGGCAAAATCTGGATTCGGTTCCATCGCGAATCTTGGCTTCTCCGGGTGCCATTTGGCCGGGTTGACCAGCAAAAAGGGCACGTTGGCATCGATCATGTCGGTATAGCCGGCAAACATGATCTCGATGGGTTCTCTGACATCGAGAAACAAAACGGCGTCGCCTTCGCTCTGTTTCATGTCGAAGGCTTCCTTCGCCGTCAGGTACAAGCCCCAACTGGTCTGTTTGTTGGGGTCTTCCGGCTCTGGCGCAGCCAGCGCTGTCACGGGCTGTAACAACACGAGGCTCAGAATAGTGGCGAGTGTGATGCGTGTCATGATGAACCCCTAGTCAGAACGACATGATACGTGTGTCATCGGCCAAAAGCCGTGCCGCCATGGCAGGCGGTTTGGCCATACCGACACCGTCGATCAGCGCGCTGGCATCAGTTCCCTTATTGGGCAGGTAGATTGCGCACACCTCCACAGTGCCACCCGCGGCCATGATCTTTTGCATCAACCCTTGCGGGCTCATACCTTTCGGTTCCTGCGGGGCCGTTGCGGTCTGAGGCGGATCCTTGAGCGCCAGATCTCCGCCTGGGCCGCACAAAAGAATGTGGGACCGGACACCTTGCTGGATCGACTGCATGGTCAGAACCATGCTCATTAACTGGGTTTGCGGCTCGTCAGTGGTCACGATGGTCACAAGGTTCTTCTGATCGTCTGCCTGTGCCGGTGCGGAAGCGACCGTCGCGGCGGCCAAAAGACATGCTGTAAGGATTGGTCGCATGGGTAATCTCCTGTTTTGGGGTATCCGCGTGAAGAAAGAGATACGTCCTCAAGGATAGGCGTGCCGAGTACGTGTCGGCATTGATTTAAGTCAAACGAATTCAAAAATATGAATATATATAAGGGAGAATTTAACGCGTCAGGATCAGACGACCATCGCGTATCTCGACGCTGGAAAAGCGTTCCAGGTAGCTCATTCCCAAGAGGGATTGATCCAGTTCGCCGCCATTGACGCTGGCGGCGATGCCGCGGTCTTCGATGGGGCCGATCACGAAACTGTCGAGGCGGATTGGTGCTGTGGTGACCATGCCATTGGCTGTGCTGGAGCGCCCGACAAAGGCAAGGCTATCGGTGCTGAGCCCAACGCGGTCCGCATCCTCTTGTGTCAGAACGATGAGAGTGGCACCTGTGTCGACGACGAAATCCACTGGCTGACCGTTGATATCGGCGGTGACGTAATAATGCCCATCCAGATCGCGTTTGAGCACAACCTGATTTTCGCCCACAGTGGTGAACTGGCCCGGGGAGACGGTGTTGCGAATGTCGCCCCACAACCCAACACCGGCGATCACGCCGATGAAAATCAGCCCCCAGATCACGGCATATTGCGCGTTCTTGCCCCAGGACGTGCGGTTCTGGGCGAAAAACCACCCCACAACGGCACATCCCAGAAGGACCAGGTACAAAAGGCGGGCTGTATCGTCACCACTCATGAGTTTGATATAAGGTCTCTTTTTGCGCGCCACCAGCGTCTTTATCGTGGGTCGACCGCCTCCAACCGTTCCAGAGCCGCCATCCAAAGCGCTTCCGCGCGGTCAAGGCCCTCCATCACTTCGCTGTATTTGCGTTGCCAGGCCTCCATGTCTGAGGTGCTGGCGTCGTCGTACATGGCCGGGTCGGCCAGCTTTGCCGATATCCGGTCGCGCATATCGTTTAGCTTTTCGACGCGTGCTTCGCAGGTTTTAACTTCTTGGCGTAGAGCCAGAATGGCATCGCGCGACGGGCGCTTGGGTTTGGGTGGGACGTCGGCCTTGGGTTTTCCGTTTGGTTTTTGCTCCAACAGCATCGCGCGATAGCTTTGCAGGTCGCCCTCATAGGGCATCACCGTGCCATCATGGACCAACCAGAGCCGGTCTGCCACGAGGCTGAGCAGGTGCATGTCATGGCTCACCAGAACAATCGCGCCGGTATAGGCGGTCAGGGCTTCGACCAGCGCCTCGCGGCTTTCGATATCCAGGTGGTTGGTAGGTTCATCGAGGATGAGCATATGCGGCGCATCAAGCGTGGCGAGCATGAGTGACAATCGCGCTTTTTGCCCGCCAGAGAGTTGCGCCACCTTGGTGTCGGCCTGGTCCGCGCCTATGCCAAAGCCCCCGAGACGCGCTCGCAGCTTGGCTTGTGCGGTTTCATCGACATGGCGGCGCAGATGATCCAGCGGGGTCTCATTGATGCGCAATTCGTCGACTTGGTGCTGGGCGAAATAGCCCACACGCAGTTTGGAAGCGTTGTGTTTCTTGCCTTCAAGAACATCAAGGCGGTCTGATAAGAGTTTGGAAAGTGTGGATTTTCCCTCTCCATTTCGACCCAAAAGCGCAATGCGATCGTCCTGATCGATCCGCAGATCAAGTTTGCGCAAAACCGGTTCGCCACCATAGCCGGTTGCGGCCCCCTCAAGGCGCAGGATGGGCGGTGAGAGTGTTTCGGGCTCTGGAAAGGTAAACCGGCGCAAAGCTGCCTCTTGTGGCCGCGAAATGGGCTTCATCCGCTCCAAAGCCTTGATGCGGGACTGCGCCTGTCTGGCCTTGTCGGCCTTGTAGCGAAAGCGATCCACATAGGATTGCAGATGCGCGCGACGTGCGTCTTGTTTCTTTGCCTCGGCTTCGGCATTGGCCAGCCGCGCGGCGCGGGTTTCGGCGAATGTATCGTAAGCCCCCTGATAGAGGGTTAGCTTGCGGTCTTCGAGATGCAGGATCGAGCCAACCGCGCGGTTCAGAAGTCCTCGATCATGGCTGATGACGATGACTGTGTGCGGGTAACGCGCCAGATAGGTCTCAAGCCAGAGCGCGCCTTCCAGATCCAGGTAGTTGGTCGGCTCATCGAGGAGCAGAAGATCAGGAGCGGTGAAGAGCACAGCGGCCAAAGCCACACGCATGCGCCACCCGCCGGAAAAGGCAGAGCAGGGCATGGATTGTTCATCATTGGTAAATCCAAGCCCTTTGAGGATCGACGCCGCACGCGCCTCGGCACTCCAGGCATCAATATCAGCAAGCCGGGTTTGAATATCCGCAATGCGCGTCGGGTCTACGGCCGTCTCAGATTCGGTCAAGAGTGCAGCGCGCTCGGTATCCGCGGCCAGAACTGTGTCGATAAGGGATACGTCACTGCCTGGAACTTCCTGATCCACCCCGCCAATACGGGCGCGGGACGGCAGGGAAATTTCCCCCGTCTCGAGCGCAAGTTCGCCGCGGATCAGCTTGAAAAGCGTGGTTTTTCCTGTGCCGTTGCGACCCACAAGCCCAACTTTGTGGCCGTCCGGTATGACAGCAGACGCACCTTCAATCAAAGGGCGCCCGGCAACCGCGTAGCTTATGTTGTCGAACCTGAGCATGGCCCTTGGGTGCCTTATCGCAGAGGGGAGGTCAATCGCGGCTTTTCAAAGCGGGGCGTGCATGTTAGTGGGGCGCCAATTCTGCGGCACAGGCGTGGGGCCTGGGCCGGATTTCCCAAAGGATAAAGAGGCTCTCATGGCTGTCGAACGCACGCTCAGCATCATCAAACCCGATGCCACCAAACGCAACCTGACCGGTAAGATCAACGCCAAGTTCGAAGACGCAGGTCTGCGGATCGTGGCGCAAAAGCGCATTCATCTGACCAAGGCGCAAGCCGGTGTGTTCTACGCCGTGCACGCCGAGCGTCCGTTTTACGATGAGTTGTGCGAGTTCATGGCCTCTGAGCCAGTTGTGGTACAGGTGCTGGAAGGCGAAAGCGCGATTGCCAAGAACCGTGAAGTCATGGGGGCGACGAACCCTGCCGATGCGGCACCTGGCACGGTGCGCGCCGAGTTTGCGGAAAGCGTCGGTGAAAATTCCGTCCACGGTTCTGATGCACCAGAAACCGCAGCAGTCGAGATTGCATATTTTTTCTCGGGGCTAGAGCTCGTCGGCTAAGCCCGAAGAGTTGCATGTCCAAAACGGCGTGGCCATTTCTGGTCGCGCCGTTTTTTATTGTCTCTCAGAGAGAGGCAAAGTCGTTGAAAACCTGTCGCGAGATCACTTTGGGCGGAGCCGCGGGGGCGGGTTTAGGCGCTGAACTGGACGTGGACGCGCCCTGAGATGGGGTTGAAGCTGAAATTGCCATTTGCCTGCACTTTCTGTCACCGACACTACCGCCGGCATACAATACACCGGGGTCTTAACGCCCCGCTTGGCAAGGCTCTGCGCGAATTGTGGCTAAATTGGGGCATAGACGCGCAGTCCATGGAAAGTGTTGTTAAAAAGCTATAGATTGGCGGTTCGGGCAGTTGCGCATTCCCAAATGGGACGGCGCTGAGAATGAACATAGTCTTAAGGGCACATGCACATGGCGTCTTCGTTGAAACAAGATCCGCACAAGCTGCGGGAAGCCAAGGAAAAGCACCTTGAAACAGCCATTGGACGCGCGGTGCGCGAGTTTCGCAAAGGGCGGAACATGACTGTAGCCGATCTTGCCAAGGCGACTGGGCTTTCGGTGGGCATGCTGTCGAAGATTGAAAACGGGGTGACATCGTCGTCTCTGACCACGCTTCAAGTTTTATCGGCAGCGCTGAGTGTTCCGATCACCGCTTTTTTCCGCCGGTTCGAGGAAAGCCGCGAAGCGGTGCATGTGAAAGCGGGTGAAGCGCTTGAGATCGAGCGAGAGGGCACGCGTGCGGGCCATCAGTACAACCTTTTGGGCCATATCGGCGGCAACAACAGTGGTGTTGTGGTTGAGCCATACCTGATTTCGCTTAACGAGGAATCGGACGTGTTTCCCACCTTTCAACATGAAGGTATCGAATTGCTCTATATGCTCGACGGTGAGGTGCTTTATCGCCACGGGGATGAAACCTTTCACTTGAAGCCCGGAGACAGCTTATTTTTCGACGCGGATGCGCCACATGGACCAGAAGAACTGATCCAGCTTCCGGCGCGCTATCTGTCGGTGATTTCGTATCCGCAGGGGAATGGATAATTTTCCTGGTAAGAATATTAAATTCTCTTATTGAAACCTTGTGCCGTCCGCACTAGCCTTTGTTCAGACGGGTTTTGGAGGCTGCCATGTGCGGAATCGTTGGACTGTTTCTCAAGGTCAAGGCGCTGGAGCCAAAGCTTGGCGCGATGTTGACTGATATGCTGATCACCATGTCAGATCGTGGGCCGGATAGTGCGGGCATTGCGGTCTATGGAGAGGATCATGAAGGACGTGCCAAGCTGACACTGCAAGCTGCAGATCCAGCTCTTTTTAACGGCCTTGCAGGTGAGATTGAGGATGAGTGTGGTGTCGCGGTCAAACTTCGGACGATTGACACCCATGCCGTGCTCGACCTGCCCGAAGACAAGTTGGCTCAGGTGCGAGGGACGGTCAAATACCTGCGCCCGGATGTGCGCGTGATGAGTGCCGGTGAGGTGATCGAGATTTACAAGGAGGTTGGCCTTCCAGGGGAGGTTGCCAAGCGGTTTGACATTCCTGAACTGACCGGAAGCCATGGCATTGGCCATACCCGTATGGCAACGGAAAGTGCTGTTACAACCTTGGGCGCACACCCGTTTTCCACTGGGGCGGATCAATGTCTTGTCCATAACGGGTCGCTCTCCAACCATAACTCTCTGCGCCGCAAACTGGCGCGTGAGGGCGTGACGGTAGAAACTGAGAACGACACTGAGGTGGCCGCCGCGTATCTCACTTGGAAGATGCAGGAAGGGGCCACTCTTGGAGAGGCGCTGGAGGCGGGGATTGATGATCTCGACGGGTTCTACACCTTTGTGGTCGGCACAAAAGATGGCTTTGGCGTGGTGCGGGACCCGATTGCCTGCAAGCCAGCGGTCATGGCTGAAACCGATCAATATGTGGCCTTTGGCAGCGAATACCGCGCCTTGGTGAATCTGCCAGGGATTGAGGACGCCAAGGTTTGGGAGCCTGAACCGGCCACCGTTTATTTCTGGAAGCACTGATATGCAGACATTTGATCTTGAAGCCAACGGCCTGCGCGCCCTGAATGAAACCTTGCAGGCGCAAGCACAGACCACCAATGAGACCGCCTGGGATGTGATCAACCCTCGAGGCAGCCATGCGATTGCCGTTGGTCTGGATGCGCCCATTGAGGTCACGGTGAATGGCTCAACTGGCTACTACTGTGCAGGCATGAACCAGCAGGCCACTGTGCATGTGAAAGGCAATGTCGGACCTGGTGCTGCTGAGAACATGATGAGCGGTAAGCTGATCGTGGATGGCGATGCCAGCCAATATGCTGGGGCCACCGGGCATGGTGGGCTTTTGGTGATCAAGGGCAATGCATCCTCGCGCTGTGGGATTTCCATGAAAGGTATCGACATTGTCGTGGGTGGTAATGTCGGTCACATGTCGGCCTTCATGGCGCAGGCAGGGCATATGGTGGTTTGCGGGGATGCGGGCGACGCTTTGGGCGATTCCATCTACGAGGCCCAACTCTTTGTGCGCGGTTCCGTGAAATCGTTGGGAGCCGATTGCATCGAAAAAGAGATGCGCCCCGAGCATATCGCCAAACTGACCGAGCTTTTGGATGCTGCGGGCGTGGATGCTGATCCGGCTGATTTCAAACGCTACGGTTCAGCAAGGCAACTTTACAATTTCAACATCGACAACGCGTATTGAGAGAGGGCGATCATGGCCAAGGATGACAAGACCGCACCACAGACTTTACCGCGTTATTCCAATACGTTCACACCCGAAGTGAATGCCGAAATCCGGCGCGCGGCGGCGACGGGGATCTACGACATTCGGGGTGGTGGCGCCAAACGCAAGGTGCCGCATTTTGATGACTTGGTGTTCCTTGGGGCGTCGATGTCGCGCTATCCATTGGAAGGGTATCGCGAAAAATGTGAAACATCGGTCACATTAGGCACACGCTTCGCCAAAAAGCCGATTGAGCTGAAAATTCCGATCACCATTGCGGGGATGAGCTTTGGTGCGCTCAGCGCACAGGCAAAAGAAGCCCTGGGGCGCGGCGCGACCATGGCGGGTACGTCCACGACGACGGGCGACGGTGGCATGACCCCTGAAGAGCGTGGTCAATCCGAGCGGTTGGTCTATCAATACCTGCCCAGCCGCTATGGCATGAACCCCGTTGATTTGCGCAAGGCGGACGCCATTGAGGTCGTCGTGGGCCAGGGCGCAAAGCCGGGCGGCGGCGGCATGCTCTTGGGTCAAAAGATTTCTGACCGCGTGGCCGAAATGCGAACGTTGCCCAAGGGCATTGACCAGCGATCGGCTTGTCGTCATCCCGATTGGACGGGGCCGGATGATCTTGAGATCAAGATTTTGGAGCTGCGAGAGATCACCAACTGGGAGAAACCGATTTATGTGAAGGTCGGCGCGGCGCGTCCCTTCTTTGACACCACATTGGCTGTGAAAGCGGGAGCCGATGTTGTCGTCATTGACGGCATGCAAGGCGGCACCGCAGCGACACAGGATGTGTTTATTGAACATGTCGGCATCCCGACGCTGGCCTGCATCCGAGAGGCCGTCGCGGCCCTGCAGGAATTGAATATGCATCGTGAGGTGCAACTCATTGTCTCGGGCGGCATCCGCTCGGGCGCGGATGTGGCCAAGGCGTTGGCGCTTGGGGCTGATGCGGTCAGCATCGGCACGGCAGCCATGATCGCCCTTGGGGACAATGACCCCAAATGGGAAGCCGAATATCAGGCTCTGGGCAGCACCGCAGGCGCCTATGACGATTGGCATGAAGGCCGTGACCCGGCAGGGATTTCAACACAAGACCCGGAATTGGCCAAGCGGCTTGATCCCGTGGAAGCGGGGCGCAGGCTTAACAACTACCTCAAAGTGATGACGCTTGAGGCGCAGACGTTGGCGCGGGCCTGTGGCAAGAACCACGTCAACAACCTTGAGCCGGAAGATTTGCAGGCTTTGACTGTCGAAGCCGCAGCCATGGCCAAGGTTCCTCTTGCTGGAACAACCTGGATTCCGGGGCAGGGCGGGATGTGATGCCGCGTTTCATGGTGATTGAGCGATTCAAATCCGGGCAGTCTGGCCCGGTATACGCGCGATACCATGAAAAGGGCCGCATGTTGCCCGAAGGTTTGCGATATATCGACAGCTGGCTCAGCGCGGATGATGATGTCTGCTATCAGCTGATGGAAACGCAAACGCCCGAAACCTTTGACAGCTGGATTGCGAATTGGGACGATCTGGTGAATTTTGAAGTTATAAAACTAAAAGAAAAACCCACGGGGAGACAGAGATGACAACCGACCTTGCCGCTTTTGCCGCTGAACGCGGTGTGAAGTATTTCATGATTTCCTTCACCGATCTTTTCGGTGGACAGCGGGCCAAGCTGGTTCCGGCACAGGCGATTGCAGATATGCAGGAGGAAGGAGCAGGTTTTGCCGGCTTTGCCACCTGGCTCGATATGACCCCGGCACATCCCGATATGCTCGCGGTGCCGGACCCAAGCTCTGTTATCCAGCTGCCCTGGAAACCCGAGGTCGCGTGGGTTGCAGCCAACCCGGTCATGGAAGATGAGGACGTGGCCCAAGCCCCGCGCAACGTGCTGCGGCGTCTAATTGACGAAGCGGCAGGCGAGGGGATGCATGTCAAAACCGGCATTGAGGCGGAGTATTTCCTGCTGACCCCCGATGGATCGGCATTGAGCGATGAGTTCGATACCGCCGAAAAGCCCTGCTATGATCAGCAGGCGGTGATGCGCCGCTATGATGTGGTGCGCGAGATTTGCGACTACATGCTCGATCTGGGTTGGGGCCCGTATCAGAACGACCATGAGGATGCCAATGGCCAGTTCGAGATGAACTGGGAATTTGATGACGCGCTTCGGACAGCGGACAAGCATTCCTTCTTCAAATTCATGACCAAATCAGTGGCCGAAAAGCATGGCTTCCGCGCGACCTTTATGCCCAAGCCGGTTGAGGGGCTGACAGGCAATGGCTGTCACGCACATATCTCGGTCTGGGACGCGCCGGGCGATAAGGCCAAGACCAATGTCTTTGCCACCGACTCGACCAGCGGAAGCCAGACCGCTGAACTGGGCCTCTCGGAAAAAGGCGCGCATTTCCTGGGCGGGATCATGAAACACGCCAGTGCGCTGGCTGCGATCACGAACCCGACGGTCAACAGCTACAAGCGGATCAATGCCCCGCGCACCATGTCAGGGGCCACATGGGCCCCCAATACGGTCACTTGGACCGGCAATAACCGCACGCATATGGTGCGCGTGCCCGGACCGGGCCGCTTTGAGCTGCGTCTGCCGGATGGGGCGGTGAACCCGTACCTCTTGCAAGCGGTGATTATCGCCGCAGGGCTGAGCGGTGTGCGTTCCAAGGCGGATCCGGGCAAACGCCACGATATCGACATGTATGCCGAAGGTCACAAAGTGCGCGGCGCGCCGAAACTGCCGCTCAACATGCTTGATGCGATCCGTACCTATGACAAGGACAAGGAACTCAAGTCCATGCTAGGCGACGAATTCTCGGCGGCGTATATCAAGATGAAAACGCAGGAATGGAATTCCTTTACGTCCCATTTCAGCCAGTGGGAAAAGGACAATACGCTGGACATTTAGGTCAGCGTCATCTCCATGAAAACCACTTTGCCCTCGTGTTCTGGGGGCAGGGTGATACGTGGCGGCACGAAAGTGAACCCGGCCTTCTCATAGAGGTGCTGCGCCGCCTTGAGTGTATGAAACGTATCAAGAATGATCTTCTGATAGCCTTGTGTGCGCGCCATTGAGATCAGGTTTGAAATCAAAGTCTCCCCAAGGTGCAATCCGCGAAATTCGGGGCGCACATACATGCGTTTGACCTCGCATATCTGTGCGTCATGACCAAAGAACGCAACGCATCCTGCCGGGGCTTCGCCGACAGTGGCCAATAGAAAACCTCCGGAGGGCGGCGCAAACATTCCTGGAAGGGCAGCGAGTTGATCTTCCAAGCCATCGAACGCATGCGCCTTTCCGGCATCCGGGTCCTGCGTCAGGGCAAAATCAAAGAACTCCCGGACCAGATCGCGCACAGCGTTGATCTGGTCAGGCGTTTCGATCTGAGAGAGATGGATGCGGGTCACGTCGAGCAGGCTCTACGGTCTGCAGGGTCGTGTATCAGGCGTTGGCCTCGCGGATTTTATCCGCCGCATCCTTGTCATAGTTGACGCCGTTCTCTTCAAAGAGCGTGTCCAGCTCACCCGAAAGGGTCATCTCGGTGATGATGTCGCAACCACCGACAAATTCGCCTTTTACATAAAGCTGGGGCACAGTAGGCCAGTCCGCGAAATCCTTTACGCCCTGACGAATGGCGTCATCGGCCAGCACATTCACGTCGAGATAGTCGACGCCCATGTAATTCAGAACGCCTGCCACACGGCTCGAAAACCCGCATTGCGGCATGCTCTTGGTGCCTTTCATGTAAAGCACCACATCATTGGCTTTGATGGTCTCGTCAATCTGGGTCTTCGCGTCGCTCATATCGCGGCATCCTCTTGTGTTCGCAGGCCTTTGCAGACCCAAGTTAGTACTGTGTGCAGGTCGTCCTGGTCAAGCGTGTCGCAGGTGCTTTCGACAAACGTTTCCAAACGCAAGTAGTCATCCGGGAAGGTGATTTCCAGTTTGTTTTGCGACAGCTCTTGGGTAGGTAGGTTCTGCGCTTCGGCGGCGGCGCGTAAGGCGTCGAGAAAAACCATGTCCTCACGCCGGTCTTCGCACCGAAGCGTGTAGCCTGCGTTTCCGCCGCGATCACGCTTCCGAATGATTGTGAGCACGCCCCGATCTGCCGCTTCAAACCGTACGTTACTTCCGGCGCGCGCAGTCTGAAGATGGGTTTCGGCCTGAAATAGCGCAGTTTCAAGAAGGGCTGGTGAGACATGGCCTTTGGGCGCGTCCAGTTCCTTTTGAAATGCAGCATTACGTCGATTGATATTTCGCACAGCAAAAACCAACAGAACGCTGAACGCAAATGCGCCGATCAAAAGCGCCTTTAACAATGGAGACACAGACCTAGTCCCTGAAAACAACAGTTGGTGAAATGACGCGGACCGGGCTGTCAGACCTGAAGACGAGCAGGGCGCTCACTTGGTTTTGTTCCTTGGAACAAAGCGTTTGGCGTAGGCTTGTGGATCTTTGGGAACGGTCCACCGTGTGACATTGCCTCCGCCCACACCGGATTGATAGTCGGACTCAAGAATATGATCACCCTCGCCAGGGTCGCTGCCCAGGCGTCCGGGGTCTTTACGCTGTCCCAGAACCGCTAAAGCGCCTATGGCCAACGCAATCAATCCAATTATGATAAGCAGCCCATATTCCATCAATCAGGCGCCTTCGTGGTCAGTGCCAAGGCGTGCAGATCGCCGGATGGGCCGTCCATTTTGCCTTTGAGCGCGGCATAGACGGCGCGTTGCTGCTGCACGCGGTTTTTTCCGCGAAAGCTCTCATCGACAACCTCGGCGGCATAGTGGTTCCCGTCTCCGGCCAGATCGGTAATGGTGATCTTCGCCTCGGGAAAGGTTTCGCGGATCAGGTCTTCGATTTCCTGCGCTTGCATCGGCATGCGGAGCACTCCTTGGGTCTTTGTCCAAGATGTAGAGAGCCACGTGTCCGATGGCAAGGCATGGCAGGCCCTAGATCTCCTGACCTTTCTTTGACAGCTCGTCGATCAGTTCGCGCTGCAAAGCGCCGCTGTCCCCGCCACCAAACTGCATGGCGCCGCCCGAGTATAGAGTGCCGTATGTTTTCGAAAGATTGATGATCTGCCCGAGACCGGAGATCAGTTGATCTTTCTCCAGGGCGGCGAGAGGATGGATGTATGTGGCCCAAACCATGTCGTTGGCGATGGCGTAACGCCCGTCCAGCGCGCTGTCAAAGTTGGCCTGCATCATACGTTTGAGCGCCCCTTCCTCGATGTCTTCTACTTTTTCCACGGGGGCCAAGGCACGCATTCGGTCGTTGTTGGGATCGGTGATGATCAACACCGGTACATCCGCGATCATCAGACGCCAGCGCCGTCCGTCCGACGCCGCCTCGGGGTCAAGCGCGCGCACGATGACATCCAGTCGCTCAAGGGTCATAGGCGCTTCGGACTCCGCCTGAACCTCAGGAGCAGTCTCCTCAGGATTTGTGTCTGGCTCGACCTCCTGTGCTGTCACAGACAGCGGAAAGGCAATAAAGGCGAGAGTGAATAGAAAGCGGGACATGCGCGGGCACCTTTCATGTTGCGTCCCCCGACGATGGCATGCCGAACGCGCCGCGCCAACGCCACTCATGCAATCGTGAGAGTTCGCGATCAGGCGAATGTGTTGGCAAATGCCTCGCGGAATGTAGCGCTGAGGTCATCCAATGGCGCAGATGCATCACCGAAGCTGACCGAGTTGCCGGTGAACCGACCGACTTTTGCAACAGGCACGCCCGCGTCTGCTCCCACGGCGATAAGGGTTTCGGCATGTTCAGGTGTCGTGGCCAGAAGGTATCGCGCCTGATCCTCGCCAAAGAGCGCATCCGCGTCTCCTGTGTCAATCTCAACGCCGACACCGGCGCTTTCCGCCATCTCGAACGCGGCCAAGGCCAAGCCGCCATCCCCCAGATCGGTGCAGGCGACGATCTTGTTGCGTTGCGCGCGGACGAAATCGCCATGGCGTTTTTCGGTGGCCAAATCCACCGCGGGGGCGTCGCCCTCAACCCGGCCCAGAAGTTCGGCCAGAAGCGCGGATTGGCCCAGATGACCGGAGGTTTCCCCGATCACGACGGCGACATGCCCTTCTTGAGCCTGTCCTGTGATTGCGTCTTGAGGCGATTTGATCAGACCCACCGCGCCAATCGTTGGGGTCGGCAGGATCGCAGAGCCGTCGGTTTCATTATAAAGCGACACGTTGCCCGACACGATGGGCATGTCGAGTGCACCGACAGCCTCGCCAATGCCTTTGATGGCCATCACGAACTGGCCCATGATCTCGGGCTTTTCAGGATTGCCGAAATTCAGGTTGTCGGTTGTGGCAAGTGGTACTGCGCCCACGGCGGTGAGATTGCGATAGGCCTCGGCCACCGCCTGTTTGCCGCCTTCCTTGGGATTTGCTTTGACGTAGCGCGGTGTGACATCCGAGGTGAAGGCCAAAAGCTTGTCGGTGCCATGCACGCGGATGAGCCCGGCGCCCTGACCGGGCAAACGTGCGCTATCGGCCATGACCATGGTGTCATATTGCTCATAGACCCAATGGCGCGAACAGTAGTTTGGCGCAGAGATGAGCGCTTTGAGGCCATCGATGGGGTCAATCTGGGGTAAACTGGCCATGTCCAGCCGTGCGGCGGCCTCGGGTTCAACCCAAGGCCGGTCATATTCCGGCGCGCTGCCTGAAAGCGTGGCCAGTGGCAGATCGGCTTTGATTTCACCCTTATGCTCGATCAGAAACCTGTCTTCGGCGATGGTCTCGCCCACAATAGCGAAATCGAGGTCCCACTTCTCGAAAACTGCGCGCGCTTCGGCCTCAAGCTCGGGCTTGAGCACCATCAGCATCCGCTCCTGGCTCTCTGAGAGCATCATCTCATAGGCGGTCATGTTCTCTTCGCGTTGTGGCACGGCGTCGAGGTTGAGCTTGACGCCAAGCCCGCCCTTGTCGCCCATCTCGACCGCTGAACAAGTCAAGCCTGCCGCGCCCATGTCCTGAATTGAAATCACCGCACCGGTGGCCATCAGCTCCAGCGTGGCTTCCATCAGCCGTTTCTCGGTGAAAGGGTCGCCAACCTGCACCGTTGGGCGCTTTTCCTCAATGCTCTCGTCAAATTCAGCCGAGGCCATTGTGGCCCCGCCGACGCCATCGCGGCCGGTTTTGGCCCCCAGATAGACCACGGGCATACCCACGCCCGAGGCGGCGGAATAGAAAATCTTGTCCGCATCCGCGAGACCCGCGGCAAACGCATTCACCAGGCAGTTGCCATTGTAAGCCGGATCAAACCGCACTTCGCCCCCCGCGCAGGGCACCCCGAAACAGTTGCCATATCCACCGATGCCCTCAACCACCCCATGCACAAGCTGGCGTGTTTTGGGATGCGCAGGTTCGCCGAAGCTGAGCGAGTTCATCGATGCTATGGGCCGGGCACCCATGGTGAAGACGTCACGTAGAATACCGCCCACACCGGTCGCCGCGCCTTGATAGGGCTCGATATAGGACGGGTGGTTGTGGCTCTCCATTTTGAAGATCACGGCTTGCCCGTCACCAATATCAATCACACCGGCATTTTCGCCGGGACCGCAAATCACCTGTGGCCCTTCGGTGGGCAGGGTGCGCAGCCATTTCTTGGAGGACTTATAAGAGCAATGCTCGTTCCACATGGCCGAGAAGATGCCAAGTTCGGTAAAGGTGGGCGTGCGGCCCATGATGTCGAGAATACGGTCATACTCATCAGGCTTCAGCCCGTGCGCTTCGATCAATTCCTGCGTGATCGCCGGTTCCTGCATCAGACATTATCCCCCGAGAGTGGCCTGTTGGCGTCTCTTTAGGCCATCCATCTCGCAGGGGAAAGAGGGATGTGGAAGGCGGTTGACCGAATGGGACAAATGCAGTCCAGTGCGCTGAAAGAGAGGGCATATGAAGATCATCCAGAACCCGTGGCGGGGTAAAGCCTTGCCAGATGACATCCTGAACGAAATTCCGATGCCCAGTACGGATGGCGACGCTGTTGAGGCATTGTTGAAGCAATGCCCCTCGGCAAGTGAAACGCCGTTGGTCAAGGCCAGCGGATTGCCGGGGTCCGTCTGGATCAAGGATGAGCGTGAGCGTATGGGCCTTGGCAGCTTCAAGGCGCTTGGCGCGGCCTACGTGATCGCATGTGAAGCTGTGGAAGCAGAGACCGAGGATCTCAGCACCTCTTTGACCGGGCGCACTTATGTGACGGCAAGCGCGGGCAATCACGGCATGTCGGTCGCCGCGGGCGCGCACATCTTTGGGGCGGATGCGGTGATCTATCTTGCCGATACGGTGCCAGAAAGCTTTGCGAATCGTCTGCGTGACAAAGGTGCGCGTGTGGTGCGGGAAGGGGCCGAATATGAGGCTAGCGTCGAGGCCGCTATGAAGGCAGCGGTAGAAAACAACTGGGTGCTTTTGTCTGATACGTCATGGCCCGGCTATGTGATGCGCCCGCACAGGTTAATGGAAGGTTACTTGGCCATGGCCGCCGAGGCCACGCGCCAGATGCCAGTGGTGCCCACCCATATCTTTTTGCAAGCCGGCGTCGGTGGCTTGGCTGGGGCCTGTGCGGCTTACTTCCGCAAGGCTTGGGGCGATGCACCTCAGATACTAGTGGTGGAGCCATCAGAGGCCCCCGCACTTCAGGCCGCGATCGAGGCCGGGCAATTCGTCACGGCTGAGGGTGGCGTGTCGGCCATGGGGCGGCTGGACTGCAAGGAAGCATCTTTGATCGCACTGAAAGGTCTGTCACGCGATGCCGATGCGTTTGTCACAGTCACAGAAGCTGAAGCTGAGGAAGTTTTATCTGAACTGGCAAGCCAAAGTCTGGCGACAACAGAATCCGGCGGTGCAGGCGTTGCCGCTTTGCGTTTGATGGACCTGCCTGAGGACGCCGTTAGCCTGTGTATTCTCAGCGAGATGGCGCAGTGAGCCTGTTTCCTGACGCCGAATACGCCGCGCGGCTCAAAGTTATCCAGGCGGGCATGGCGCAACATGAGCTTGGCGCGCTACTTTTGACGACAGAACATGACATCCTGTACCTCACCGGCTTTTTGACCCGGTTTTGGCAAAGCCCGACGCGGCCCTGGTATCTGTTGGTCCCGGCCAGTGGCAAACCCATTGCCGTCATCCCATCCATCGGGGCGGCGCTTATGGGGCGGGGGTGGATCGAGGATATTCGCACCTGGCCTGCGCCTGTGCCAGGGGATGATGGGGTGGGCTTATTGGCGCAGACGCTGAAAGAGGTTGGTGGGCCGGTTGGCATTCCGTCGCATTTGGAAACGCATCTGCGTATGCCCTTGGCAGATTTTGAGGCGCTGAAAGCACAGACGCAGATGTCGTTCGGCCCAGACCACGGCATACTCGCAAACGCACGTGCGGTGAAATCCGAGGCCGAGATTGCCAAGATCGAAACCATTTGTTCGGTGGCGGGTCGTGCCTTTGCACGTATGGGTGAGATCGCAGGCGAAGGCGTTCCTCTCTCAACGGTATTTCGTAACTTCCAACGTCTTTTGCTCGAAGAAGGCGCGGACTGGGTGCCGTATCTTTCGGGTGGCGCCGGGCCAGACGGATATGACGATGTGATCTCACCGGCCAGTGACACGCCCCTGAAGGCAGGGGATGTGCTCATGCTAGACACTGGGGCGATGAAGGACGGGTACTTCTGCGACTATGACCGAAACTTTTCCGTGGGCCAGCCCTCACAAGAAGCCGCAAATGCGCATAGCCGTCTGATGGAGGCCGTGGCCGCTGGGTTGGAGACCGCACGTCCCGGTGCCTGTGCCTGTGATCTGTGGCGCGTGATGGCCGATATTGTGGGCGGAGGGGAGACTACCGGACGGCTGGGACATGCTTTGGGCCTGCAACTGACCGAAGGGCTTTCGCTCATTCAGGCCGATGAAACCGAGCTCAAGCCAGGAATGGTGATTACATTAGAGCCGGGGATTGAAACGGTGGAGGGGCGTATGATGGTGCATGAAGAAAACATCGTCATAACAACCGGTGCCCCCCGGCTGTTGTCACCTTTGGCGGGCAGCGAGTTGACCGTTATCTAAGCACAAACTCCAGCTGTGGCAGAAACCGACCTGGGATGGAGCCGGACGGGCGCATCCCAATCTGAACGGCGCCCATTTTCTCATAGAACTTAACGGCACTTGGTTCCGCATCGATCAAAAGCCGCGCGGCGTCCATGCTTTTGGCCGTGGTTACGCACCAGTCAAACAAGACACGTCCAACACCTTGGCCGATAAAGGGCGGGTCAATATAGAGCCGGTCGAGATCCATATCCGACCCTTCCCAGTCAAGCTGCGCCACGCCCGCAATTTCATCACCTGTTTCTGCCAGCATGATTGGTTGGTCGAGTGCGTCGTCACTCAATGTCAGTTCTGCTTCGCAGGCCTTCATGAAGGCAGCGTCATACCCCCAATGCGCCTTTGACCGCTGGCAGAGTAGCGAAAGGGCGGGCAATTCATCCAAAGACGGCTTTCTAAGCGTGATGGTCATACCTCCGCATCTATACGGGGTATGGGCCAAAAAAAGGGCCGAGCGCTAAGCTCGGCCTTAGTCCAACAGGGAGGTATGATGGCGCGACACCTCAGTGCGCGCCTTCATGTTTGGGAAGTAGAGAGGGCCAATTCACGTTTCAAGAAAAAACAGGTCACACAGGCAGCAATCCCGTTATGTGTGTCGTGCATACCTCAGATACGCACTGGTGTTACGCAGACGTAAGGGATTGTGCTTTCATCGTTTTTCGATAAATCACGATCTCTTCTTGAACAAAATCCCGGAATGCCGCGATGCGCTGCGAATGCCGCAATTCCTCTGGGTAAGCGAGAAAAACCGGGACTTCTACGGAATGCACGTCCGGCAAGACACGTACCAGATCGGGAAAGTCGCGACTCAGATAGTCAGGCAGGACGCCAATGCCGATATTGTGCAATACCCCCTGCAGAACGCCGAAATAGTTGTTCACGGTCAGCATTGAAGTCACATCATTGGTCATGAGCTCTGCCACGAGTGTCGCGGCCGCGCCCACCTGAGCCGAGCGCGGGTTCTGGCATAGAATGCGGTGATTGCTGAGGTCTTTTTGCTCCTGGGGCGTGCCATTTTCTTGCAGGTACTCTGGCGTCGCAAAGAGGCACATATGCACGCTCATAAGTCGCTTGCGGATCAAATCAGCCTGGCTTGGTTCTTTCATCCGAATGGCGACATCCGCCTCGCGCATGGGCAGGTCCAGCACGCGTTCTTCCAGCATGAGGTCAATATTCAGGTCGGGGTACTTTTCAAAGAGCTTCGGCAGACGCGGCGCTAGCCATAGCGTGCCAAAGCCGATCGTGGTTGTCACGCGCAGCTCGCCAAACACCTCTTCTTCGCTATCGCGAATGCGCGCAGTGGCTGCGTCCAATCGTTTCATCATCGCGCGTGTGGCGTCGAACAGAAGCTCGCCCTGTTCGGTCAGGATCAACCCGCGCGCATGACGGTGGAAAAGCGTCACATTAAGTGATTCTTCCAGCGCGCGCACCTGCCTTGAAACGGCCGATTGCGACAAATGAAGCTGATCGCCCGCATGGGTGAGGCTTCCGGCATCTGCGACCGCATGAAAAATCCGTAATTTATCCCAATCCATTTGAGCAACTTTCGAAACTGAAATTTGTTAATCTGCGCAATAGCAGAAAACGACAAGCGGTTCCTATCCTCGAGTTAACGATTTCGAGAATTTACTTGGTAGGTCACAATTTATGACCTATTGTGGAGATATCAACGGCCCCGCGAGACGTTGGCAGGGAGGACATCGATGAGCGATCAGAAGATATCTCTCAATGATCGGCTGAATCTTGAGAAATCACCCATTTTGCTGAATGGAACACAGGCGCTTGTGCGGCTGATGCTGACGCAGGCCGCGCGGGACAAGGCGGCGGGTCACAACACGGCTGGCTATGTGACCGGCTATCGCGGCTCTCCGCTGGGTGCTGTCGATATGCAAATGGCTCGCGCCGAAAAAACCCTGACCGGGGCCAATGTAACATTCCAGCCGGGTCTCAACGAAGATCTCGCGGCCACAGCGCTTTGGGGTACCCAACAGGCCGAGTTGCGCGGTGAAGGCAAATATGATGGCGTATTTGGTCTTTGGTACGGCAAGGGGCCAGGTGTGGATCGCACTGGCGATGTGATGCGTCATGCCAATATGGCTGGAACGTCCCCCCTTGGGGGTGTCCTTATGGCGATGGGAGACGATCACACCGGAGAAAGCTCGACTGTGTGTCATCAATCCGACTGGGCGATGGTCGATACCTATATGCCGGTCTTGTCGCCTGCAGGTGTTCAGGAAATCCTCGATTTTGGCCTTTATGGCTTTGCGCTGTCTCGCTTTGCGGGGGTCTGGTGTGGGCTGAAAACCATGAAGGACACGGTCGAAGTCACCAGCGTTGTGGACGGGCGCACCGACCGGATGTCTTTTGTCACGCCTGAGTTTGAGATGCCGGAAGGTGGATTGAACATCCGTCTCGCCGATCACTGGATCGCGCAGGAAGCGCGGATGATCGATCACAAACGCTTTGCCGCTGAGGCGTTTTCCCATGCCAACAAGATCGACAGGCGCATGATGGGCAAACCCGGGGCGAAGATCGGCTTTGTTGCGGCGGGTAAGAACTGGCTCGATCTTGTGCATGCGCTTGATTTGCTGGGCATTGATGCGGATGAGGCCGAGCGGCTGGGTCTGACGACATATAAAGTCGGGCAGACGTTTCCGATGGACATGAAAGGGTTCAACGAGTGGGCCGAAGCGCTGGACCTCATCGTCGTGGTCGAGGAAAAACGCAAACTCATTGAAATCCAGATCAAGGAAGCGATTTTCGATAATCGTCAGGGGCGCCGTGTTTACGGATGGTACAAAGGCGGGGCCGGCGGTCTGCATGAAGAAGAGCTTTTCCCAACCCGTATGGCGCTTGATCCTGTCATGGTTGCCGAAAAGATTGGCGGTATTCTTGTCGAGGAAGGGCGCGGCACGGATCGCGTGAAAGCAGGCCTGCAAGCTATTGAGGAAGCAAAGAAAGCCGATAATGCCAAAGATATGGCATCGCGGCTTCCGTATTTCTGTGCCGGGTGTCCGCATAACAGCTCGACCAAGCTGCCTGACGGGAGCCGTGCTTATGCCGGAATCGGATGTCATTTCATGGTGCAATGGATGGATCGCGATACGGTGGGCTTTACCCATATGGGCGGCGAAGGGGCCAACTGGGTCGGGGAAGCACCGTTTTCCAAGCGCGACCATGTCTTCCAGAACCTGGGCGACGGCACCTACAATCATTCCGGCGTCCAAGCCATTCGCGCGACCCTCGCGGCAGGGACGAACATCACCTACAAAATTCTGTTCAATGACGCCGTAGCCATGACCGGCGGGCAGGGCAATGAAGGGGGCTTGTCCCCAGATCGCATTGCTCGGGAATTGCAGGCCATGGGAGTGGAGCATGTCGCGGTGGTGTTTGATGCCAAGGAGGAGCCACGCAAAAGCGACTTCCCGTCTGGCATTGGCTGGCATGAACGTGCTGAGCTGCCTGCGGTTCAGGAAAAATTTCAGAATATCAAGGGCGTGTCGGCCATTGTTTACATCCAGACATGTGCCGCTGAGAAACGCCGCCGCCGCAAGCGCGGCAGTTTTCCGGACCCTGATAAGCGGGTGTTCATCAATTCGGATGTCTGCGAAGGCTGCGGGGATTGCGGCGTGCAATCAAACTGCGTGGCGATCGTGCCGAAAGATACCGAACTGGGCCGCAAACGGGCCATTGATCAATCCAGCTGCAACAAGGATTTCAGCTGTGTGAAGGGCTTCTGCCCGTCATTTGTCACACTGGAAGGCGCAAAAATCCGCAAGGATTCGGCTGTTGATCTTGAACTGCCCTATATCGCGCCGCCCGCGCTGCCTAAGATCAAGGGAACTTATAACGTGGTGATCACCGGGGTCGGGGGCACGGGCGTTGTGACCATCGGGGCTGTGATGGCGCAGGCGGCCCAAATTGACGGCAAGGGCGCGGGCATGATGGAGATGGCCGGTCTGGCGCAAAAGGGCGGTGCGGTGCATGTGCATTGCCGTTTGGCCGAAAGCCCAGAGGACATCAGCGCGATTCGTGTGGCCACCGGTGAATGCGATGCGCTCATCGGCGGCGATCTTGTGGTCAGTGCGGGGGCAAAAACCCTTGGTCTGACGCGCCAGGGGCGCACTGGGGCCGTGGTTAACAGCCATGAGATCATCACTGGCGCCTTCACACAGGATACGGAATTCACCATTCCTGCGGATCGCCTGCAGCTCGCGCTGGAGGCGCGGTTGCAAAAAGACGTGCATTTCTTTGATGCGCATGAACTGGCGCGGGCAAGCATGGGGGATGCGATTTATGCCAATATGCTGGTATTCGGCGCGGCCTGGCAAAAGGGGCTGGTGCCTTTGTCGAAAGCGTCGATTGATGAAGCGATTGAGTTGAACGGCGCGGCGGTTGAGCAAAACTTGAGGGCCTTTGAGGTCGGTCGCTGGGCAGCCACGCATCCTGATGATGCTATGAATCTGTACACCGCTGAAGTGGTGCAAAAGCCCAAGACGATTGAGGAAAAGATTACGTTCCGCGCCGATCATTTGGCGGCCTATCAGGGGCTGCGCTTGGCCAAGAGATATCGCAAGCTGGTGGACGGGATCGAAGATGCTCGGGTGAAGGAATCCGTTGCGCGAGCGTATCACAAGCTCTTGTCGTACAAGGATGAATATGAGGTGGCGCGGCTTTTGTTGTCGTCACGCCAGAAGGCTGGAGAAGAGTTTTCCGGCGATTTCAAAATGAACTACCACCTTGCGCCGCCGATCTTTGGTGGCAAAGGGCCTGACGGGCGTCCGAAGAAACGCGAATTTGGGGCGTGGGTTGAAACGCCGCTACGTTTGTTAACCAAGCTGAAGGGTTTGCGCGGCACGCCTTTCGACCTCTTTGGCTATAGCCGTGAACGGCGCATGGAACGCAAGTTGATCAGGCAATATCAGAAGGATATGGCCAAGGTTCTGCCCAAGCTGGATGACCAAACGAGGGATGCCATTGTTGCACTGGCAGAGCTTCCCCTACAAATCCGTGGTTTTGGCCCGGTGAAAGAGGCAAATGCCCAAAAGGCGGCCAAACAGCGTGAGGACTTGCTGGCCTTGATCCAGTCCGGGGGCACACCGCTGTCGCAAGCCGCGGAATAACTGTCACAAAGTTTTCATAGGGGCGCATGACAAAACGGGCCTATAACCCGGCAAACGAATCGAGCAGAGATCGGATATGCGTCAGGATCGCCATATCGCACGCGACATCAGCTACGCCTATTCCGCGCAAACGCGCGGTGGTCGGGCGATGATCCGCACGATGGAGAACCTGACGGGACGCATCCGCCTGATCAAACGCGCCGAAGGTTATGAGCATGAGGTCGCGGCAGGGCGTGATTTCTGGCAGGTGATGGTTGAACGCTACGGTCTGAGCCTTGAAGTCACAGGCGGCAGCCTTGCCAACATTCCCGCTGAAGGCCCTCTTATTGTGATCGCCAATCATCCTTACGGCATTCTTGATGGCCTGATGATGGGCCACATCCTGAGCCAGACGCGGGGTGATTTCCGCATTCTGGCCAATTCGGTGTTTCGCAAAGCCGAAGATCTCAACCGTGTGGTTCTTCCGGTGAGTTTTGATGAAACCAAGGAGGCTGTGGCCCTCAACCTTCAGACAAGAAAAACTGCACTCAACTATTTGGGTCAAGGTGGTGCCATCGGCATTTTCCCCGGCGGTACCGTCAGCACGGGCGCACGCCCTTTTGGGCAACCGCTTGATCCCAGCTGGCGCAGTTTCACGGCGCGCATGATTGCGAAATCGGGGGCCAAGGTGGTGCCTATCTACTTCGAAGGTCATACCAGCCGATTGTTCCAGGTAGCCAGCCATCTGCACTCGACCTTGCGTATGGGATTGTTGATCAAGGAATTCGGGAAACGTGTGGACACACCTGTTGAGGTGGCCATCGGTAAGCCGATTGCGCAACATGAATTTGCTGAGCGTGCCACAGACGCGAAATCCCTCATGGCCTTTTTGCGCCATAAGACGTATGAGCTTGCCAATGGCGCGGTTGATCCCAACGCGCTTGGGTTTGAATTCGAATAAGGGCGCTATCGGCGCACATATCTGATGGCAGTTGGCATTTTTGATAGCGGTCTGGGTGGGTTAACCGTGCTTGACGCGATCGAGGCGCGGCTGCCGGATCTGCCGCTTTTGTATCTGGGCGACAATGCGCATACGCCTTATGGCGTGCGGGATGCGGATGACATTTTCAAACTCACCGATGCACATGTACGCAGGCTTTGGGATGAGGGCTGCAACCTTGTGATCCTAGCGTGCAACACGGCCTCAGCCGCGGCGTTGCGGCGCATGCAAGAAGCAGGGGTGCCAGAGGGCAAGCGCGTTTTGGGCGTGTTTGTACCCTTGATCGAAGCACTGACCGAACGGCAATGGGGGGATAACTCTCCTCCGCGCGAAGTTGCGGTCAAACACGCAGCTCTGTTTGCAACTCCTGCCACTGTCAGCAGCCGTGCGTTTCAACGCGAGTTGGCTTTTCGCGCGATTGGCGTTGATGTCGAGGCGCAGGCCTGTGGCGGGGTGGTGGATGCCATCGAAGAGGGCGACATGATTTTGGCCGAGGCATTGGTGCGCAGCCATGTTGATGCGCTCAAACGCAAGATGCCCGACCCGCAAGCTGCCGTGCTGGGGTGCACACATTACCCGTTGATGGAGCATGTGTTTCAGGATGCGCTTGGGTCGGACGTTGCGGTTTATTCGCAACCGAAACTGGTCGCCGACAGCCTCAGCGACTATCTGGACCGGCGGCCTGATATGGTCGGTGAGGGGAGTGGCACGCGGTTTTTGACCACAGGTGATCCCAAGACGGTTTCAGACCGAGCCACGCTGTTTTTGCGACGACGCATCGCGTTTGAGGCGGCCTGAGGCCAAGCCCTGTGACATCGCGGTCCCTTGCCGGACCACAAGAATTTTTCTAAACGCCAAATACCATATGAAAGAGGTCACCATGACCCACAAAATCGCCATTCTGGGCGCATCCGGCTATACCGGTGCGGAGCTGATCCGGCTTATAGCGACGCATCCCAACATGGACATCATCGCCCTTGGGGCCAATTCCAAGGCGGGGCAATCCATGGCGCAGGTGTTTCCACATCTACGGCATCTCGACCTGCCGGATTTGGTTAAGATCGAGGATATCGACTTTACCAAGGTTGATCTGTGCTTTTGCGCGTTGCCGCATAAGACCAGCCAGGAGGTGATTTCGGCCTTGCCACATGACCTGCGGATTGTGGATCTGAGCGCCGATTTCCGGCTCCGCGATCCGGAGGCGTATGAGACCTGGTATGGCAATCCGCACAGCGCCGTGGAAATGCAGGGCGAAGCGGTCTACGGGCTGACCGAGTTTTATCGCGAGGCCATTGCCAAGGCGCGCCTGGTGGCGGGCACGGGCTGCAATGCGGCGACCGGGCAATACGTGCTCCGGCCCTTGATTGCGGATGGTGTGATCGACCTGGATGACATCATTCTGGATCTCAAATGCGGGGTGTCCGGGGCAGGGCGCAGTCTTAAGGAAAACCTGCTGCATGCCGAATTGTCAGAGGGGTATCACGCCTACGCTTTGGGCGGGACGCACCGGCATCTGGGAGAATTCGATCAGGAGTTTTCCGCCATTGCCGGGCGTGAGGTGAAAATTCAGTTTACCCCGCATCTCATTCCCGCTAACCGCGGGATTCTGGCCACGGGCTATGTCAAAGGCGACCCGGATGCGGTTTATGCGTCCTTGCAAAACGCCTATGCCGATGAGCCGTTCATCGAGGTACTGCCCATGGGCGAGGCCCCAAGCACGCGGCATATCCGCGGCAGCAACTTTTGCCATATCGGCGTCAGCCGGGACCGGATCGAAGGGCGCGCGATCGTCGTTGCTGCGCTGGATAACCTGACCAAAGGGTCCAGCGGGCAGGCCTTGCAAAACGCCAATCTGATGTTAGGTGAGGATGAAACCGTGGGGCTGATGCTGGCCCCCGTGTTCCCGTAGAGGAAATGTGGTAGGCTGATGAAATCGCTGAAGAAAAAACGTCGCGTTCAGATTATCGCCATCGCTACTGTGGCGCTTGTGCTGTCCACAGGGCTGATTGGGTATGCGTTGCAAGACGGGATAAACTTTTTCCGATCCCCGAGCCAGATCGTCGAGGAACCACCCTTGCCAACGGAGGTGTTTCGCATCGGTGGTTTGGTCGAAGAGGGCAGCATCGTGCGCGGACAAGGCGAAACTGTCAGCTTCAGCGTGACCGATGGTGGAGCTGTGATCCCGGTCACATATACGGGCGTATTGCCAGACCTTTTCTCAGAGAACGAAGGCATGGTTGGCACCGGCACCTATGAGGATGGGGTGTTCAAGGCGACGGAGATCCTTGCCAAGCACGACGAGGAATACATGCCTAAAGAGGTGATCGAGAGCCTCAAGGAGCAGGGTGTCTACAAAGAGCCGGGCGATAGCTGAAGGCTTTCTTAACCCCTTCAGCTGAGCCTTTTGCGGACCCAGAACAACTGGAATGCCGCGATGCTCAATGTTCAAGAAATTGCCAGACAGATCGTTGCCCGAGAGGGCGGCTTCGTCAATGACCCCGATGATCCTGGCGGGGCCACGAAACATGGTGTCACGATAGGGACGCTGAGACGCCTCGGACTTGATCTAACCGGGGATGACAAGGTGGACATCGCCGATGTGCGCGCTTTGCGTCCCGATCAGGCCGTGGATATTTTTCTGCGTCATTATTTTCACAAACCGCGCATCGCTGACCTGCCAGATGTGCTGCAGGCCAGCGTCTTTGACATGTATGTCAATGCGGGGGGCAATGCCGTTAAAATTCTGCAACGGCTGTTAAGACAGATGAACCACGACGTGACGGTCGATGGAATGATCGGACCGCAAACGCTTGTTGCCGCGCGCAAGGCGGCGAAGGCGGCACCTGATCATATTGCGGATGCTTACGGGATTGCACGGCGGAACTATTATTTCCGATTGGCCGACCGGCGCGCCGCCTCCCGCAAATTCGCGCGCAGCCGTTCGGGCGACAAAGGCGGCTGGATCAAGCGCGCGGAAGAATTCATTTCGCAGCGCTATCACCTGAGCAACATGGAATTTCGCGAAAGGACAGCGTCATGGGATTGATTGGCAGAGTTCTGTCCGTGCTCTTTGGCGGTGAACGCAACGTCGTTGCCGAAACCGCCGAAGTCTTTCGCGTCAACGCAGAAGCGGCGGATCAGCGTGCAGCCAGCCTGCAGGGGGCCGCACTCGATCAGCTTTCAGCGGAATTCGCTCATGTCAAAGTGTCTTGGTATGATCGCTTCATCGACGGGTTGAACCGCATCCCACGCCCTGCCATGGCGCTTGGAACGCTTGGTCTCTTCCTGAGTGCGATGGTTGACCCGGTCTGGTTTGCCGAACGCATGCAGGGCATTGCCCTTGTACCAGAGCCGCTCTGGTGGCTTTTGGGTGCGATTGTCAGCTTTTACTTCGGCGCGCGCCATCAGGCAAAAGGCCAGGAATTTCAGCGCTCTATCGCCGCAACACTGGCACGTGTGCCGCAAGTGATCACCGCTGTGGAAGACCTGCGCGCGCTGGATGCGCGCAGCCCGGGCGTGGCCCAAACGCAGTCAGATTCCACGTTGACGTTGGCGGCGGTGCAGCCCTCAGACAATCCGGCGCTTGACGATTGGCTGCGTCAGCGCGCGCACCCCGCGACAATGTGAACCGGTCGGCTTAACCAAAATCATTGGCCAGTCCCGAACGGCTGTTTATATTCAACTTATGATTACAGAGCTCGGGCACTTCGCACTCATCCTCGCCTTCTTTGTGGCGATCTTTCAAATGATCGTGCCACTGGTGGGCGCGCATAACCGCTGGTCGTCCTGGATGGCCACGGCGGAACCCGCCGCAAACCTGCAGTTTGGCCTGACGGCGCTGTCATTTGCGGCATTGACCTATGCCTTTGTCACATCAGACTTTTCCGTGCAGTTGGTGGCTCAGAACAGTCACTCTCTGAAACCGATGCTCTACAAAGTGACCGGAGTGTGGGGCAACCACGAGGGCTCGATGCTGCTCTGGGTGTTGATTGTAACCCTATTCGGGGCCTTTGCGTCTTGGTTTGGAGGCAACCTGCCACCTACGTTGAAAGCTCGGGTTTTGGCGGTACAAGCGTCTGTTGGCGTTGCATTTTTTGCATTTATCCTGTTCTCGTCCAACCCGTTCCTACGCCTGCCAGTGCCGCCCTTTGACGGGCAAGACCTCAACCCGCTTCTGCAGGACCCCGGTCTCGCCTTCCACCCGCCGTTTCTCTATCTGGGCTACGTCGGCCTTTCGATGACGTTTTCCTTCGCCGTTGCGGCCTTGATCGAAGGGCGTGTGGACGCGGCCTGGGGTCGCTGGGTGCGGCCCTATACACTGGCTGCGTGGATTTTCCTGACCATCGGCATCGCGCTTGGCTCCTGGTGGGCCTACTATGAACTTGGCTGGGGCGGATTCTGGTTCTGGGATCCGGTCGAAAATGCCAGCTTCATGCCCTGGCTGATTGCGGCTGCTCTCCTGCATTCCGCCATCGTGGTGGAAAAACGCGAGTCGCTCAAAGCCTGGACTATTCTTCTGGCCATCATCGCGTTCGGCTTCTCCATGGTGGGCGCGTTTATCACGCGCTCCGGTGTACTGACCTCTGTTCATGCCTTCGCCACAGACCCTGAGCGTGGAATGTTCCTATTGCTCATTCTTGGCTTCTTCATGATGGTGGGGCTGACGCTTTTTGCTGCGCGTGCCCATGTGATGCAGGCCAAGGGCGTGTTTGGGCTGGTCAGTCGCGAGTCTTTCCTTGTGGCCAACAATGTGCTCTTGGGCGTTGCCACCTTTGTGGTCTTCGTTGGCACGATCTGGCCGCTCGTGTCCGAGCTTTTCTTTGACCGCAAGCTCAGCGTGGGTGCGCCATTCTTCAACATGGCCTTCACGCCGTTCATGATCCTTTTGGGTCTGATCCTGCCGGTCGGGGCGCTTATGCCGTGGAAGCGGGGTGTCCTGTCGCGAGCCATCAAACAACTGACTGGCGCGTTTGTTTTGGCTGTTGCAGTTGGCCTGCTGGTCTGGGCGATGCAGACTGAGCGCAGCGCGCTTGGACCCGTGGGTCTCTTTTTGGCCGCATGGCTGGTCGCTGGTGCTGCTGTTGATCTCTGGAGCCGCACGGGCCGGGGTGATGATCGCTTTGGCCGCCTGCGCCGTTTGCCGCGCGCGGACTGGGGCAAGTCGGTGGCGCATGCAGGCTTTGGCATCACCATTGCAGGTGTCTCTGCGATGATGGCCTGGGAGAAGGAGGACATTCGTGTCGCTCAGATCGGTGAAACCTATGACTTCGCAGGATATGAGATTACTCTCGCCGATGTGAAAGACGTGGAAGGTCCCAACTATCTCTCCACAACAGCCGTGATAGATGTCGGTCAAAACGGGCAGACGATCGTCTCGCTCAAGCCGGAAAAGCGCATCTACCCTGTAGCGGCCATGCCGACATCTGAGGCGGCCATCGACAACGGCTTTTTGCGCGACATCTATGTTGTGATCGGAGACCCGCAGGTGAATGGCGGCTGGGCGGTGCGCAGCTATTACAAACCGCTGGCCAACTGGATCTGGGGTGGCTCGATCCTGATGGCTTTGGGCGGGGCCTTGTCGTTGAGTGACAGGCGCTACCGCGTGGCCGCAGGCGCACGCAAAACGCGCACAACACCCCAAGCGACGCCAGCCGAATGAGACATGCGCTTGCCTTGATCCTGTGCCTGCTGGCAGCTCCCGTGGCCGCGGTGCAACCCGATGAAATCCTGGATGATCCGGTGCTTGAAGAGCGGGCGCGGGACATCTCGGCGGGGTTGCGCTGCCTTGTCTGCCGGAATGAGAGCATTGATGAATCCCATGCTGATCTGGCGCGCGATCTTCGCCTCTTGGTGCGCGAACGGCTTGTGGCCGGGGACAGCGATGAAGAGGTCGTTGACTTTGTCGTGGATCGGTATGGCGAATATGTTCTGCTCAACCCGCTGACCAGCGGGTCAAACCTTGTGCTCTGGCTGGCAGGGCCCGGCATGCTCTTACTCGCAGGGGCGCTTGGCTGGGGGTATGTTCGACGTCGCGCGACCTCTGAGACTGTTGGCGCGGCTAAGCTCAGCGAAGATGAAGAAGCGCGGCTTCGGCAAATTCTCGACAAGTGACTGTGCGTCGGCGTTGCCTTTGATCCTGATTAAGGGTTGAGTGGCGCGCGAATGAACTCGACGTGCCGGAGGGCAGAGCTTTGAAAGATTACAACACGATCACGTTCGACATCACCGATGACATCGCGGTGCTGACGCTCAACCGGCCAGACAAGATGAACGCGCTCAATGCACAGATGCGCGCCGAGATCACCGATGCAGCACGCGTGGCCGGGCGCAAGGCGCGGGTTCTGGTGATGACCGGCAATGGCAAGGCGTTTTGTTCCGGTCAGGATTTGTCGGATACCGGCCGTGTGTCCGAGCTTGATCTGGAGCGGGTGCTGCGTGACGAATACGTGCCCATGCTGCACGCCATCGGAAATTGCCCGGTGCCCACAATCAGCGCCGTGAACGGCCCGGCGGCAGGGGCAGGGGCCAACCTGGCGCTGACGGCGGATGTGGTGATCGCATCTGAGAACGCCTATTTCCTGCAGGCCTTCACGCGCATCGGCCTTATCCCGGATGCCGGCGGCACCTTCTGGCTGCCGCGCCAGATGGGGGCGGCCAAGGCGATGGGGGCAGCCCTTTTCGCCGAACCCATCAGCGCGCGGCAGGCCGATGACTGGGGCATGATCTGGGAAGCGGTCGATGAGGCGCTGTTTGAAGACCGCTGGCGCGACCGTGCGGTGCATCTGGCCAAGGGGCCGACGCTGGCCTACGCCAACCTCAAACAAGCCATCCGCGGCAGCTGGGACAACGATCTCTCGGCTCAGCTTGACCTTGAGGCGCGGTTGCAAGGCGATTGTGGGAACAGTCGCGATTTTCAGGAAGGTGTGCTGGCGTTCATTGAAAAGCGCCCGGCGGAGTATGAGGGGCGGTAGGTGCTTCCGCGAGTTATGTAAAGTCGGCTTTGAGCCCAAAGTTCCAGGTGTTACGCCTTGCAAGGATGGCTGCGAAGTGCGGTTCGCTGACATTGGCACATGTCTGGATGGCCCTAAGCCGTCTTTGGCAACATCACCTTGATGCTGCAATCGCACCCGCATACTGGACGTTCGCGGCATTCGCGAAGTTGAGGCGTGACTGAACTGGGGCTTTGTGGACACTGTTACCTTTTGCGGTGCCAAGCCAGGCGTTTCATTGACCTTGCTAATAGTCTCGCCGCATCTTGGCGCCATGATAGAGAATGTCTGCCCATGTTTCATTCACCCAATCTCGTTTCTCTATGTCACCGGGATCCATATCGGATGAAGGACGAGGCAAGTGTTCAAAATTCCCAAAAGGATCACGGCCTCTCACCATTTGTGCACCGGTTGGCGTGATCATCTGCTGCACATGTGGCGGCATATAGGGTTGAATGACAAACCCGATGCGCCGGTCATTGCTGCGGTTTGGTTGCGAGCTGTGGATCACCCGGGCGCTGTGGATTGACATTTGGCCGGGGCGCAGGGGCGTGGACACCGCCTTGCTGGCATCCACATCTTCCACTTCCTGCCCGCGGGTCAGAATGTTTTCTTCACCGAATGTGTCGGTGTGATCTTTGATCTCGCCATGGCTGCCAGGGATCATCTGCATGCACCCGTTTTCGTCATTGGCCTCTGTCAAGGCCACCCAGGCGGTGATGCCGACATGAGGTTCCAGCCCCATGTAACGAGCGTCCTGATGCCAGCTGACAAAACCGGGGTCCTTGGGCTCTTTGATGAAAAGAACCGTTCCATAATTGAGGATGTCAGGGCCGATCAGATCCTCAATCGCATCCACAAGGATCGGGTTGTGCACGATCTCATCAAGACACATCAGGTTCAGATGAGCATTGTTGCGCGCAGCCCCCTGAAAGGCTTCGGGCCATTTTTCTTCGGCGGCTTCAAGTTCCTTGCGCAGGCGCAGGGCCTCTGCTTCGGAAAACACATCTATGGGCGAGACGAACCCATCCCGGTGGAAGGCGTCGATCTGGGCCTGGGTGAGTTTTTTCCCCATGTCTACTGTCCTTTCACACGTCGATCACGTGAACATCGCGCGGGAATTGCGTGAGACATGAAGCATCGTTGGCACGTACATGGATTGTTTCGCTCAACTCCATGCCCCAGCCGTCCATCCACATCCCCAGGATGATATGTACGACGGCGTTTTCTGGCAGAACAGTGCTGTCATCAGGGCGGAAACTGATCGTGTGTTCCCCCCAGTCGGGAGAATAACCAAGCCCGATCGAATAGCCGATACGGCTTTTCTTTTCGAGCCCGTACTGATCCAGAACCGCCTGCCAGGCGGCATGCACATCGCAGCACAGCGCCCCGGCCTTCATGGCGGACAGAACTTCGTCCATGCCTTCGCCCACGGCTTTGGCGGTGTCCATCAATATCTTTGGCGGCTCACCCAGATGCACGGTGCGCGCAAGGCCCGCGTTATAGCGTTTGCGGCATCCGCCCAGCTCGAATGCGATGGTCTGGTCCTTCTCAAATGGCGCGTCGGTCCACATGGGATGGGCAGTCGAAGCGGCCTCGCCTGCCAGAACCAGCGGGTGCAATGCGGTCTGATCTCCGCCGAAGTCTGGCGTGCCACGGATTTGAGCGGCGACGACATCGGCCATCAGATCGCATTGCCGTACCCCCGGTCGCACGCCGTCATAGGCCGTTTGCATGGCCTTGCCTGCAATGATTGCGGCCTGTTGCAGCATTGCGATCTCAGCGGGGCTTTTGGTCAAGCGCTGCCAGTTTACCAGCAAGCCGCAATCGCTCCAGTCGCTGTCGGGTGTGCGCTCCATTAAATGACCCACCGCGGCGGGTGTCAAAAAGTAGACGTCACTCTCATAACCGATCCGTTTACCGTTCAACCCCTTCGATTTCATCCAGTCGCCCATGTACTGCGCCGCGTGGAACGTCGTCTGCTGCACATGCGTTTCGGGAAAGGGGACCAACTGTTCTGGTGGCAAATAGGTTGTGAACGCGGCAGCGCCTGCATCCATTTCCCTGCCCATCCAAGTTGGTTCTAGCTCCAGGCCAACCACCATGATCTGCGGGGTGTAGAACGACCAGGCATCATAGCCGGTCAACCAGTTGATATTGGCCGGATCGCCAATCACCAGAGCGTCCAGTTCCTTGGACTGCATGGCGTTTCTGACGCGGGTCAGACGGTCCGCATATTCTTCGCGGGAAAACGGTGGTGCCATAGTCTAGGCCTTTTCCTGATGCTCAAAGATGGAGGTGTAGCCATCGGACCAGTCCGGCGGCATGCGCATTTCCATAGGCTCAAGGCGCGCGTACTTTGCCTCTTCACCGCGCACGACCTTCAGGCAATTTGACGTGGGATACGTCACAGCGGTGTAGCCGATGGCATCGCAGGCGCAGTAGGTGACAATCACCACCGGCCGCCCCAGCTTACTGAGGTTGGCGCGTGAGGCGTGCAGTGCCGCACAATGGTGGACCGTGACGGTGCCAGCCGGGCCGGTCAAATCTACCGCCGTGTCCAGTCCGGCCTCCGCCAATCTTTCATCCGGGATGTAACCAAGCCAATTGTCGTCGTCGTCATAGTGGCTGTAGAATGGGCCTTCGTGGCTTTTGGGGACAACCTGCAAAGGGCCTTGATCGGGACCAATGTCGTTCAGGCACACCAGAAACTGCGCCACGTTGGTGTTGGTCAGCGGGTAGAAGGGAAAATCCTGATGCCACTTCACCTCCTGACCGCCTCCAGCCCATTTGAAGTTGATCATGCACTCGCGAAACCGAACATTCGGGCCAAGCAGATCAGCGGCCAGATCGGTGAGGGGGAGTCTCTGCAGAAATCCCAGAACACAGGATCGAGGTCATCAAGATAGGCAATGCGGCGCAGCCGTGGGTTTTCGGCTGTGTGGCCCGCGTCCAGATCATATGTCTGGGTAGAGCATGTCATGCTGCGCGTCGTCTCAACCAGTGTGGCCATGGCGGTGTTGAGCCGGTCGAGCCAGTTTTGACCGATGGCGCGTTCTTTAACGACATACCCTTGTTCGAAATAAAAGGACCGCTCTTCCTGACTGAGAACCCGTGGGGGATTGGACAAAATTTGTTCGTGGTTCATCGCATACCTCCCGACATGCAGACTAAAACTGCCGTAGCAAAGTGCCATAGCCTTCGACTTTGTCCTCACAGCCCGCTGCCCGAAGGGCCTGCCAGAACATGGCCTGATTGGCGGTGACAACCGGTTTGCCCAAGGCCTGTTCTATGCGGTCCACAACCTCGACTGCACGGATTGCAGTGCAGGAAATGAACAGGGCGTCTGTCTCTGGCCTGTCGGATTTCACCGCAGCCTTGAAAATCGCCTCACCGGTCAGGGCGGCCATTTCTTCGTTGTCTTCGATCCGAAACGACGAGAAGGCGCAGATCTGCTTGCCAGCCGTTTGCAGATAGTCGGCGATGACCGCGTTGACCTCATCCACATAGGGCGTCAGAACCGCCAACTTTTGCGCGCCAAAGGTGTCGAGCGCAGCCAGAGATGCAGTGATCGGCGTGATGCAGGCTGCCTCGGGGCGAACGGCCTTGATGTGATCGGAAATGGCCTCATAGCCGATCACCACCGAGCCTGATGTGCAGGCATAAGCGACCGTATCCAGCCGCCCCTCAGGCACCAAAAGCTCGGCCGCATCTGCAATTCTGGACGCCATTTTCCGCAAGGTGTTCACGTTGCAGTCAGGTGTGTTGGCAATCCGTGTGGTGAAAATCGCGACATCATCGTTGGGCCGCATATTCATGAAGTCACGTTCGACCGTGTAGTCATTGCTGAGCACAATGAGCCCGATCCGATATTTTCCAGGGCCCTCATCGAGCGCAATGTCATCGCAGACCGAAGTGCTTTGAAACCTTGTTATGTCGGCTGTTTGGACGACCTCTGTCATGGCGTAACCTGTATACAGCTTGATTTTAGCTATGCTCACCCCTAAAGCTGAGTCGTGTCAATGGGAGAGGACGCGGCGCGTATGGAAATCGCGTGAAACGCAGAAACTTCACCGGAGGAAGCCGATGGTTAAGTTAGCTGAGACAGCTATCGCCGTGTCCGAGGACGAAACCGGCGCTGAACGGTTTGACCGGATCTATTGCGAATTGCGGGATCGGATTTGCCTTTTGACTTATCCCCCGGGACCGTGTTGAGCGAGGTGGCACTGGCCAAAGAGTTCGGCATCAGCCGCACCCCGATCCGCCGGGTTTTTCACCGGCTTGAATTCATGGGGTTGGTGGCGATCAAGAACGGCGTTGGTACGATAGTGACCGACATTGATCTGAAGACCTTCAAACAGATTTATGACCTGCGCAAACGTCTGGCTGAAATGATGGGAGAGCTGTCGCCGATTGAGATCACACCGGATCATATCAAGACGATCGATGATCTGGTGAAACGCACCCGCGACTTGGCGGACAAGACAGGGGCATTTGATGAGCTGGCGCTCATTGCCAATGACCTGCAACAGTTACTGTCTGATCTGACGGGTAATGCGCCGCTCTGTGAGATCACTGAATTGATGTATTACCGGGTGGCGCGCATTTGGTACACGTTTCTTCCTCAGTTTGGTTGGGACAAGGCGCATGCGGGGCAGCTCAACGAGTTAGAAGAAATTCGCGCGGCCATGTTGGACAATGACATTCGCAGTGTTGGGCACTACCGCAGCATCGACCTTCAACGGATGTTGACCCTTCTTGGTCGATTGCTGGCAGAACCATGACGCCGTCCGAGGATAAAGCCATGCCCCAAACACTGGATGCGGCCTTAGATATCCTTGACGCTCTGGTCGGTTTTGAAACTGTATCCGGACGTCCAACCCATGGGATCATTGGTTACATTCAAGACTTTCTGGCACATCACGACATTTCCTCGACCCTCAGCTTCGACGAGGCCAAAGAACGTGCCAACATCTTTGCGACAATCGGGCCAGAGATCGACGGCGGTGTAGTGTTGAACGGGCACACCGATGTTGTCCCGGTGGAGGGTCAGGACTGGTCGAGCGACCCGTTCACGCTGACCCGCAAAGGCAACAGGCTTTATGGGCGTGGATCGGTTGATATGAAGGGGTTTCTGGCCTGTGTTCTGGCGTCGGTGCCTGTGTTCAAAGCCGCACCCCTGACCAAGCCTATTCATATCGCGTTTACATTTGACGAGGAAACGGGCGGGCTTGGGATGCCCGTCCTGCTCGAAAGCTTGTCGGGGTTTGCCTATCGCCCAGAGATCGTCATCGTCGGAGAGCCGACGCAGATGAAGATCGTGACCGGCCACAAGGGCGGCTATGAGATGCGCACTGAAATCAAGGGCCAAGAGGCGCATTCCTGTGACCCAAGGCAGGGTGTCAACGCAATCACCGCTGCGATGAAGCTGATCTCGAAGATTGAAGAGATGAATGCGCAGCGCGCGGCAAACCCCTTGGAAGGCTCGCCCTTCAGCCCGCCGTATCCTACCTTTAACGTCGGCACGGTAGAGGGCGGCGCGGCGCGAAACGCAACTGCTGGGTGGTGCAACTTCGATTGGGAATACCGCCCGATGCCGGGCGAGGACGGATCAGTGGCCATCGCTGAAATCCAAGCCTTTGCCGAGCAGGACATCCTACCTGCTATGCGGGCCGTCTGCGACGGTGCCGAGATCCGGATTATAACAGAAATTGCCGTGCCGCCGCTGGATGACCGCAATGCCGCGAAGGCGGCGGAATTTGTAAGCATGATCACGGGGCTGAACGACACCGGCGTGGTCTCTTTCGGAACTGACGCGGGCTATTTTAGCGACGCTGACTATTCTACCGTGGTCTTTGGCCCAGGCGATATCAGCCGCGCTCATAAGGCCGATGAATATATTGAACTCGAAGAGCTGACGCAGGGGTTGGATTTCCTGCATAAACTCACCACGCGATTATCGAGTTAACGCCAAACCCAGCGATTGAGGTCCTGTCATGCAGCCCAATATGCCACTTTCCGAATTGCTTGACGCGGTATCCGCGAATGCCGCTTTGCCCGAAGATCAGTCCGAGGCCACGCCGCCTCAGGTTTATACATCTCAGGCATTTCTCGAATTGGAACGGGATGTGATTTTCAATTGCGAATGGATTTGCGTGGGCCGTTCGGATGAGTTTGAAAAGCCTGGCGACTACCGCGTCATGACCATCAGCCGCGACGAGGTCTTCATCCTGCGCGACCATGACGGTGTGTTGCGCGCGATGTCCAATATTTGCCGCCACCGGATGATGAGCCTGCTGGAGGGCGAGGGCAGCATCGGTGGCAAAATCACCTGCCCCTATCACGCCTGGACCTACACATTGGATGGGCAGTTGATCGGGGCGGCCCATATGCGGGAAAATTTTGACAAACGAAATTGTCGCCTGCCGCAATTCGCCGTCGAAGAATGGCTGGGCTGGGTGTACGTCAATCTCGATCCGTCGGCCAAGCCTTTGGCGCCGCGACTGGCGCCCCTGTCAGAGCTTTTGGCCAACTATGATGTCGCCAGCTACCGCACTCTGTTTCGGGTGGATGAGATCTGGGACACCAACTGGAAAATCCTCTTCCAGAATTTCATGGAGCCTTACCATCTGTTTGCCGTGCACAGCAAAACCGTAGAGCCGGTTCTGCCCACACAACATGCGCATGTCGTGACCGGCGGTCCGGGCTACTGCCTTTACACGCAAGGGCGCAATCCCGGTGTCGCGTTTGAATATAGCGAAGCCATGGCAAACCCGAACCCGAAGCTGTCCGAGGATGAGGTGAACAGCGTGCCGCTCTTTGGTGCGTTCCCGGCTCAGATGGCGTCTGTGTCGGCAGAGCGGACCTTCTGGATGTCTCTAATGCCGGTTGAAACGGACAAGGTGCGTGTGTTCTGGGGTGTTGATGTCCATCCTGACGCCATGCCCGTAGGGGAGGAATTTGACGCGCGTGTGGAAGAGCTGAAAGCCAGTTTTCATGCGATCAACGATGAGGACAAGCCCATCACGTCGGCCATCGCACGTAATGCCGCGGCCCTGTCGGCGCAGCCGGGGCGCCTCTCTCCAAAGGAGCAGACCATTTGGGAATTTCAGCGCTACCTGGCACGGATGCTGACCGGGCCAAAAGTGTCCAAGCCAAAGGCGGCGGAATGATTGATATTGCCAAGATCGAGGCCGCGCGGGGCCGAATTGCCAGCACAGTCCACCGCACAAGGACCGAGCTTTCAGACAGGCTGAGCACGGCGGCGGGCGTTCCGGTGTACCTGAAACTGGAGCATCATCAGCGGACGGGATCATTCAAAATCCGTGGTGCGACAAACGCCATTCTGAACCTGACAGACGATCAGCGCGCAAAGGGTGTTGTTGGTGTGTCCACGGGCAACCATGGTCGTGGGCTGGCTTATGCGGCGCGGCAAAATGGGGTGCGATGCATCGTGGCGATGTCCAAACTGGTGCCGCAAAACAAGATCGACGGCATTCGCGCGCAAGGCGCAGAGGTGCGCATTGTCGGTCAAAGCCAGGATGATGCTCAGGTTGAAGTGGATCGGTTGGTCGAGGAAGAGGGCATGACGATGATCCCCCCTTTGATCACCCCGACATTATTGCAGGGCAGGGCACGCTTGGCCTGGAACTCATCGAAGATGTGCCCGACCTGAGCACAGTGCTGGTGCAGCTTTCCGGCGGTGGTTTGATTTCCGGTGTGGCCGCCGCATTGAAGGCGCGCAAACCCGACATCCGCGTCATCGGTGTGTCGATGGAGCGCGGGGCAGCCATGTATGCGTGCCAGAAAGCGGGTAAGCCAATCGCTGTGCCCGAGCTTTCAACGTTGGCGGATAGTCTGGGCGGAGGCATCGGGTTAAACAACGCATACACGTTTCAAATGACCCGCGATCTGGTGGACGATATTGTTCTGGTCAGCGAGGCCGAGATTGCCGCTGCCATTCGGCACGCCTATTGGCAAGAGCACCAGATCATCGAGGGGTCAGGTTCGGTTGGGATTGCAGCCCTGCTCGCAGGCAAAGTGAGACCGAATGGCGAAACCGTGCTGCTCCTGAGCGGTGGTAACATTGACATGGCGTTGCACCACCGAATTGTTTCTGGCGAAGATGTGGATGTGACGGCGGGGGACAAAAATGCCTGATATCAAAATTTTGACCGAAACCGAATTGCGCGCACTAGTGCCGCTTGATCTGTCGCTTGTTGATAGCATCGAACAGGGGTTTGCCGCTCTGGCCGGTGGCGGTGTGGAAATGCCGCCCATCGTGTCGATGGGCATTCACGAAAACAACGGTGAGATTGATATCAAGACGGCCCATATCAGCGGGGCTGAGAGTTTTACAGTCAAGATGTCGCCGGGGTTTTATGACAATCCCGCCATGGGCTTGCCGACGACCAATGGCATCATGGTGGTCTTTTCGGCCAAAACCGGACAGGTCGAGGCGGTGTTGCTGGACAACGGATACTTGACCGAAGCGCGCACGGCGGCAGCGGGTGCTGTGGCCGCGCGTCATCTGGCACGCGCAGAGGCCTCTCGCCTGTGTGTGATCGGTGCAGGCGCGCAAGCAAAGCTGCAAGCTGAGGCCATTCACCTTGTTCGTCCGTTGACACATGTCACGGTATGGGCGCGCGATCTCGCAAAGGCACGAAAGGCTGCCGAAAGTATCTCCAACACATTGAGCGTTGAGGCGTCTGCCTCTGAAACGGTTGGCGAAGCGACCCAAACGGCAGATATAATCGTCACGACAACACCAGCAAAAACTCCGCTTGTTCAGAAGGGCCATGTCAAACCGGGGCAGCTTGTGATCGCCATGGGGTCTGATCAGGACGGCAAATGCGAGATTGATCCAGCGCTTGTCGCGGCGGCGGATCACTATGTACCGGATCGTTTGTCCCAGACCAGAGTTCTGGGCGAGCTGCGCGCCGCCATGGCCGCTGGGCTTGTGTCAGAGACCGCGCAATTCCCAGAGCTTGGCGAGGTGGTTATAGGTGCATTGCCCGGATACGATGCTGCGACGAGCCTGACAGTCTGTGATCTGACCGGAACCGGGGTGCAGGATACGGCTGTTGCAACACTGGCCCGTAAGCGCGCCGAAGCGGCGGGCAAAGGCACGTCGTTCACAAGTTAACAAAGATGCGCAAGATTGCCTCGAAGAGCCAAACCTCGAATGCGTCCCCGAAAGCCGCGCATAAGCGCGAATGGAGTGTCAAATATGCTTAAGAATGATCTGCTGGAACAATGGGATCGCGAAACCTTTTTTCATCCGTCGACCCATCTGGCCGAATTTGCCCGGGGCAATCTGGCGCAACGCGTGATTACTGGCGGATCAGGCTGCCATATCGTGGACCGCGACGGTAACCGGCATCTGGACGCCTTTGCCGGGCTCTACTGCGTGAATGTCGGATATGGTCGTGCTGAAATTGCCGAAGCCATAGCCGAACAAGCCAGGGAACTGGCCTATTATCACGCCTATGTCGGGCATGGCACCGAGGCCAGCATTACCCTGTCCAAAATGATCCTGGATCGTGCGCCCGACCACATGAGCAAGGTCTATTTCGGACTGTCAGGCAGTGACGCCAATGAAACCAACATCAAGCTGATCTGGTATTACAACAATATTCTCGGACGCCCTGACAAGAAGAAAATCATTAGCCGCTGGCGTGGATACCATGGCTCGGGTCTGATGACGGGGTCGCTGACTGGGTTGGAACTCTTTCACAAGAAATTTGATCTACCTTTGGGCCAGGTCGTTCACACAGAAGCCCCGTATTACTTCCGTCGCGCCGACCTGAACCAGAGTGAAGCAGAGTTTGTGCAGCATTGCGTCGCGTCGCTGGAGGCTCTGATTGAGGAAGAGGGCGCGGACACCATCGCGGCCTTTATCGGTGAACCGGTTCTGGGCACAGGCGGGATCGTCCCGCCGCCCGCAGGGTATTGGCCCGCTATTCAGGCGGTTCTCGACAAGCATGATATCCTACTGATCGCGGATGAGGTGGTGACAGGCTTTGGACGGTTGGGCAGCATGTTCGGTTCGGGCCACTACGGAATCAAACCTGACCTCATCACCATCGCCAAAGGACTGACCAGCGCCTATGCGCCCCTGTCAGGCAGTATTGTCAGTGACCGGATGTGGCGTGTGCTGGAGCAGGGCACGGATGAAAACGGCCCGATTGGGCATGGATGGACCTATTCCGCGCATCCCATTGGAGCCGCCGCCGGGGTTGCCAATCTGAAACTGCTTGATGCGCTTGACCTGATCTCCAATGCCGGTGCGGTTGGGCAATATTTGACCGCACAAATGGCAGATTCCCTGGCGGATCATCCCCATGTCGGCGAAGTGCGCGGCGAAGGTATGCTCTGCGCGGTCGAACTGGTGCGAGAGCGCGAAGGGCGTGTGTTCTTTGATGCGTCAGAAAAGATCGGCCCTCAGGTGGCCGCCGCCATGGCAGAGAGCGGTGTCATCGCACGCGCCATGCCGCAAGGCGATATCATCGGTTTTGCCCCGCCATTTTGCCTGAGCCAGAAAGAGGCTGACGAAATCGTGGGCAAAACCAGACAGGCAATTGAAAGGGTGTTGTCGTAAGGCAGTTTCCATGTCTCTGTCCAGTTTTGAGCCTGGACAGTGTATTTTGCGACTTGAAGCGTGAATGAGAGGCCGGTTTTGACCTAGATGTGGTGTTCGTCGACGCAACCAAGCCACGACGGCTTCCGCGTTTCGAATGTCTGCTTTCCTAGCGCCACCCTATATTTTCGCGCCTGCAGCACATTTGTACTTTACGCCCTTGATGCTTTTCGCTGCGGTCGCGAACCATACAAAACAGCCATTCAACTGCAAGAAACGAATGGCAAGATTGTCCCGTATTGCAGTCATTAAACCAAAACCACCCCCACAAGCGCATGTGAGGGTGGTTTTTAACTTGAAATTACACTTTGGGCTGCCCCGACAGGACTACCGCTTTTCCATATCCACATAATCCCGCAGCGTCTCGCCCTGATAGAGCTGGCGCGGGCGGCCGATTTTGAGTTGTGGGTCGGCGATCATTTCTTTCCATTGTGAAATCCAGCCCACTGTGCGGCTGAGTGCAAAGATCGGGGTGAACATTGAGGTGGGGAAGCCCATCGCATCCAGAATGATGCCGGAATAGAAGTCCACATTCGGGAACAGCTTCTTCTCGGCGAAATACGGGTCCGCCAGAGCCTGTTTTTCAAGCTCTTTGGCAACCTGAAGGGTGGGGTTGTTTTCCACCCCCAAGAGATCGAGTACCTCATCTGCGGATTGCTTGAGCACCTTGGCGCGGGGGTCGAAATTCTTGTAGACCCGGTGGCCAAAACCCATCAGGCGGAAATCATCGTCCTTGTCCTTGGCGCGGGCGATATATTCCGGAATGCGGTCAACCGAGCCGATCTCGCGCAGCATTTCAAGGCAGGCCTGGTTCGCCCCGCCATGCGCCGGACCCCAAAGGCAGGCAATGCCCGCGGCGATACAGGCAAACGGATTGGCGCCGGAGGAGGAGGCCAGACGCACTGTGGATGTCGACGCGTTCTGCTCGTGATCGGCGTGCAGGGTAAAGATCCGATCCATCGCGCGGCTCAGGATCGGGTTCACCTCATAATCCTCGGCAGGCACGGCAAAGCACATGCGCAGGAAGTTCGAGGCATAGTCCAGCTCATTGCGTGGATAGACAAACGGCTGGCCCAGTGTGTATTTGTAGGCCATCGCCGCGATGGTCGGCATCTTGGCGATCATGCGGATCGAGGCGACTTCACGTTGCCAGGGATCGGAAATGTCGGTGCTGTCGTGGTAGAAGGCGCTCAGTGCGCCGACGACGCCCACCATGATGGCCATCGGATGCGCGTCCCGGCGATAGCCGCGGAAGAGGAAATGCATCTGCTCATGCAGCATGGTGTGCATGGTCACGCGGTTCTCAAAATCCTCCAGCGTGGCCGCGTCGGGCAGTTCGCCGTAGAGCAGAAGATAGCACACTTCGAGATAATGCGACTTCTCGGCCAACTGATCAATTGGATAGCCACGGTGCAGCAATTCGCCTTTGCCGCCATCAATGTACGTAATTGTGCTGTCGCAGGATGCGGTCGAGGTGAAACCGGGGTCGTAGGTAAACACACCCGCCTGACCGTAGAGCTTGCGAATGTCGAGGACATCTGGTCCGGCCGTCGGCGAATAGATCGGCAGATCATAATCGGTGCCATCAATTGTCAGTTTTGCGGATTTTGTGCTTTCGGCCATCGGGTTCTCCATCATCTCGCGGATATCCTAAGACATCCCGCAGTGCATAGTCCTGCGACCCTTTAGGCTTGGTTAAACCTGACCTTGGGCCGCATCGTTTATTCGGGCCAGAGATTCCTCTCGCCCAAGTACCAGCATCATGTCAAACACACTGGGTGTTGCGCTTCGTCCTGCAAGGGCTGCCCGCAAGGGGCCGGCGAGCTTACCGAACTTGATGTCCTTGGTCTCCGCGAAGGCCATTGCAGCGGCCTCCAAAGCGTCTCTGGACCACGTAACATCTTGCAGTCGCGGCGTCAATTCATGCAGTATACCACGGGATACATTATCAAGCTGTCCGGCGGATTTCTCATCCGGAGTGATTGGTCGATTTGTGAGAATAAACTCAGCCTTATCAATCAGTTCAGGAAAGGTCTTGGCCCGCTCTTTCAGGCAGTACATACCCGTTGACAGCAGATCACGTTTTGCTGTGGGCAGGCTGTTCGCGCCAGTAGACGCCAAAAAACCCTCCAATTCATGCAGCAGTGCAGCATCGTCTGCAGCGGCGATATGCTGGCCGCAGAGATTCTCCAGTTTTTTGAAGTCAAACCGGGCCGGGGATTTGCCGATTCCACTGAGGTCGAACCACTCTTGGGCTTGGGCGTCGGTGAAGAATTCATCATCTCCGTGGCTCCACCCAAGTCGCGCCAGATAGTTACGCATACCAGCCGCCGGATAGCCGATTTTCTGGTATTCATCGACGCCAAGCGCGCCGTGGCGTTTTGAAAGCTTCTTGCCATCAGGACCATGAATCAGCGGAATATGCGCCCAGACGGGGATGTCCCAGCCCATGGCTTCAAACACCATCATCTGGCGTGCGGCATTGTTGAGGTGATCATCGCCCCGGATCACATGTGTCACCCCCATATCGTGATCATCCACCGCCACGGCCAGCATGTAGACCGGCGTACCATCACTGCGCAGCAGGACCATGTCATCTAATTGGTCATTGCGGATCGTGACATCGCCCTGCACCTGATCCCGAATAACAGTATTGCCATCCTGAGGTGCCTTGATGCGGATCACGTAGGGCAGGTCGGGATGGGTGGCCGGGTCCGCTTCACGCCAGGGGCTGCGAAACAGGGTGGAACGGCCTTCGGCGCGCGCCGCCTCACGAAAGGCCTGGATGTCTTCCTGTGTGGAGAAGCATTTGTACGCCTTGCCCTCGGACAGGAGCTGATGCGCCACTTCGGCATGGCGGTCGGCGCGGTCAAACTGGCTGATGACATCGCCGTCATGATCCAGTCCAACCCAAGCCATACCATCCAGAATGGCCTGTGTGGCCTCGGGCGTTGAGCGCGCTCGATCAGTGTCCTCAATCCGCAAGAGAAACGTCCCGCCGCGGCCCCGTGCATAAAGCCAGTTAAAGAGCGCTGTACGTGCCCCCCCAATATGGAGATAGCCCGTAGGCGAGGGGGCGAAACGGGTCACAACCTTTTGCGCCATGAAAACGTTAACCTTTCAGTAAGAGGCAGAGGCCAAGCTTGCGTGCAAACCGGCGTGGTCTGTCTACCCAGCCGCTGCACAGGAAACAAGCCTTGAGCCATGCGCACGCATTTGCGGTTCGGCTGTGTCAGACCATCACACTGGTTTGGCTGTCGCAGCGCGGGTATCTGTTCGGCTGGGTGCCGGTCTGTTTGGCCATGGGAATCGGCGGATATTTTCTTCTGAAATTTGAACCTGGGGCGACGCACTACGCTGTTCTGGGATTGGGAATGGCTGTGTCTCTTGTCGCCAGTCGCTGGCTGGCGCCTGAGGTCCGTCCGGCGCTCTGGGCTTTGTCACTTGTGGCTCTTGGCGGGGTCCTGGCCGGGGCGCGGGCGCATTTGCTGGCAGAGCCTGTTCTTGGCTGGCGATATTACGGCCCGGTGCAGGGACGACTTGTGGCGCTGGATCGTTCGGCCTCGGATGCTTTGCGCCTGACATTGGACCAGGTGGTCCTGACCGGCATTCCGATGGATGAGATACCGGCGCGCGTGCGTGTGGCGTTGCATGGGGATCCTCCGATTGTGCCACTGACACCTGGAACGACCCTGATCCTGACAGCGCATCTGTCCCCTCCCGGAGGCCCGGTTGAGCCCGGCGGGTTCGACTTCCAACGCCACGCCTGGTTTCAGCAACTGGGTGCCGTGGGGTACACCCGCACACCTGTTCTGCGCCTGAGACCGCCGGGGCAGGGGCAATGGATCACCCGCACGCGCATGGCCCTATCAGCGCGGGTGCAATCCAAACTGGAGGGCGAGGCCGGGGCCTTTGCCGCCGCCATCATGACCGGGGACCGCTCGGCCATGGGGCAGGACACGCTCACCGCTTTGCGAGTGTCCAATCTGGCGCATCTTCTGGCCATCTCGGGGCTGCATATGGGCTTGCTCACAGGGTTTGTTTTTGCCGCCCTGAGGTTGGGTCTTGCTGCGATACCGTCGCTGAATGTCCGCTGGCCAACACGCAAACTTGCGGCCATAGGCGCGTTTTTTGCAGCCGCCGGATACTTCGCACTCTCGGGGGGAACGTCTCGACCGAACGGGCCTTTGTGATGGTCACGGTCATGTTGATCGCGGTGCTGGCGGACAGGCGTGTGTTGAGCCTGCGCTCGGTGGCGGTTGCGGCTATCATTGTGCTGGTCTTGCGCCCTGAGGCCTTGCTGGGGCCGGGGTTTCAGTTGTCCTTTGCAGCAACCGCAGCCCTGATTGCGGTGTTCAATGGCTTGAGAGACCGGGATATCTCTCTTGGCCCACGCTGGTTGCGCCCTGCGGTGGCAGTGGTGATTTCCTCGGCTGTTGCAGGGCTGGCCACGGCGCCCATTGCAGCCGCGCATTTCAACCAGATCGCGCATTACGGTCTAATTGCCAATCTTCTCTCAGTGCCCCTCATGGGGGTGATTGTGATTCCAATGGCGGTACTCGCCGGGCTGTTGATGCCATTTGGCCTCGAAGGCCCGGTACTCAGCATCATGGGGCTCGCGCTGGATTGGATTCTCGGAGTTGCGCACACAACGTCCGGCTGGGAAGGCGCAAGAGGGATGGTGCCGTCTCCGGGTAAGGCGGTTTTGCCGCTCATCGCGCTTGGCGCGCTCTTTGCGCTTTTGTGGAAAGGGCGGTTGCGGATATTGGGCGTTGTGCCTGTTGTCCTGGGTTTTGCGCTATGGGCCGGAACGCCCAGACCGGATGTGCTCATCGCGGAAACCGGCGGGCTCGTGGGCATTATGACGGATCAGGGTCGCGCGCTGTCTAAACCGCGCGGTGCGGGCTTTGTTGCGCTCAACTGGCTTGAGAACGATGGAAATCCAAGCTCTCAGGACGCGGCAAACGCGCTTTGGTCAGAGAGCACAACCCGCGCATGGAAGATCACTCATTTGCTGGGCAAAAAAGCCGCTGAAAGCTTTGACAGCTGTGCGCGAGAGGATTGGGTGATCCTGTCCGCTGTGCCGCGTGACCTGAACCTGCCGTGCCGCGTTATTCATCCCAAAACGCTAAGGGCAAGCGGTGCGCTTGCCCTCTACAAAACCAAAGATGGGATCAAAACCATATCCGCGCGCGATGTCACCGGCACACGGCTCTGGCATGCTCAGTAGCTTCGGATCAGCCCGACCAGCTTGCCCTGAACTTTGACTTTGTCATCGGGCAGAACACGCGTTTCATAGGCCGGGTTTGCGGCCTCGAGCGCGATGGCGTTGCCTCGGCGGTAGAACTTTTTCAATGTTGCTTCCTGATCCTCAACCAGAGCCACAACGATGTCGCCATTATCGGCCGAGTTGGTTTCGCGAATGATCACCACGTCGCCGTCATTAATGCCCGCATCGATCATCGAGTCGCCCTTGACTTCAAGTGCGTAATGCTCGCCCGGGCCGCTGATCATATCGCCGGGCACGGCCACATTGCGGCTCGCATGGGCAATCGCCTCAATCGGCACACCGGCGGCAATTCGGCCCATCAGTGGCAGCTCCATCACCTGAGCGGCATCAACCGGTTGGGCATTGGCAGGTTGCGGCGTGTCGGGCTTGTCGCCCTCGATCACACGCGGGGTAAAGCCCGGTGCGCTGTCGCCGATCATATTGTCGGGCAGTTTGACAATCTCAAGCGCCCGTGCCCGATGGGCAAGACGACGGATAAATCCACGTTCTTCCAGTGCGGTGATCAATCGGTGAATGCCGGATTTGGACCGTAGATCAAGCGCATCTTTCATCTCATCAAAACTGGGCGGCACACCGTCGCGCTGCACCCGTTTATGAATGAACTCCAACAAATCGAGCTGCTTCTTTGTCAGCATGAAACCATTCCTCCAAGGCTCGTTGGTTTCTCTTTGTTCTATTCATGTTCATGTTTTGTGTCAACAGGCCTGTGGATAAGTGGCGTGGCAAGACCCGCACGCTACTCACTTAAAGTGCGATATATTCGACCTGATCGCCTTTTTGACGCGGCGCATCGTCTACAGGACGCACCATAAGCACGTCCGCATGGGCCAGAAGGCTCAGAAGGCTGCTATCCTGCCGTCCTTCTGGCACAATTTTTCCGTCGTTCAGAGCTGCGCGCATGTAGTGCTCGCGCGGGCCACCCTTCGGCATGTCACAGCCCAGCCGCGCCGTTTGTCTCGGGGCAGGGCAGGCAGGCAAGCCCAGCATCACCCGGATCATCGGAGCCATGAAAACATGACCACACACCATGGCTGAGACCGGATTGCCCGGAAGGCCCAGCATCGCCGCATCGCCCATTCGCCCGGCCATCAGCGGCTTGCCAGGGCGCATCGCCACCTTGTAAAACGCCTGCTGCATTCCAAGGTCCTGTGCAACATCGCCCACCAAATCATGATCGCCCACCGATGCTCCGCCAATGGTCACCACCAGATCGGCCCCTTCGGCCAGCTCAAACGCCATTTCCAAAGACGATCGTGTGTCCCTTGCGATGGGAAGAACACGGGGTTCCGCGCCAAGCTGATCCAGTAGCGCCTTGAGGCCGAATGTATTGGACGCGATGATCTGATCCGGTGAGGGGGTTTCGCCGGGCATCACCAGCTCATCCCCGGTGGAAATCAACGCGACACGCGGTTTGCGCGTCACCTCGACTTGCGCGATATTCATTGAGGCCAGCAGGGCGACATCCGAGGGGCTAAGCCGTCTTGGCGCATCCAGAATGTCGCCGATTTTGAAATCGCTGCCTGCCGGACGGATATGGGTTTTTGCATCGAGCTTGGACCCCAGCGTGATCTGATCGCCGTCACGCGTCACGTCTTCTTGTATGACAACCCGCGATGTCCCCTTCGGCACCGGAGCACCGGTGAAAATGCGCACGGCCTGGCCAGGGCCTACAGCACCATCAAACCGATGCCCGGCAGCAGCTTCGCCAATGACCGTCAGGGATGCACCGGGGTCTGCGTCTTCATCCCGTACAGCATAGCCATCCATGGCAGAGCCATCGAAAGGTGGCTGGTCGCGCCGCGCCACGGCCGGTTGGACCAGCACGCGTCCACCGGCCTGCGCCAAGGGCACAGTCTCGGGTTCAAGAGGAGAGACCAGCGCAAAGAGATGGTCCAAAGCTTCGGAGACGGTGATCATCTGGCCTCAAATCGTCCCGATTTGCCGCCATCTTTGAGCAACACGCGAATGCCGCCGATGTCCATCTCTTTGTCCACGGCCTTGACCATGTCATAGACGGTCAGCGCAGCCGTGCTCACAGCGGTCAATGCTTCCATCTCGACGCCGGTTTGCCCGGTCGTTTTGACCGTTGCCTCTATTCCCACGCCGGGCAGGTCGGGATCGAGTGTTAACTCGACCGCAACCTTGGTGATGGGCAAGGGATGGCAAAGCGGGATAAGCTCGGGTGTCTTCTTGGCGCCCATGATCCCCGCCAAACGCGCGACAGAGAGCACATCGCCCTTCTTGGCGCGGCCTTCTGAAATGATATCAAAGGTTTGCGCGGCCATTTTCACATGACCTTCGGCCACGGCGATGCGGTCCGTGACGGCCTTGTCCGAGACATCGACCATATGGGCGTCGCCCTTGCCGTCGAAATGTGTGAGATCCGCCATCAAATCCCCCTTGGGGCCGGAGCGGCGGACAGAATACGGCGCGTGGCGGTGGTCACATCGTCCTGTCGCATGAGAGATTCACCAATCAAGAAGGCGCGCGCGCCGTAGCGTGCCAGATCGGCCAGGTCTTCTGGCTCAAAAAGCCCGCTTTCGGTGACGATCATGCGATCCTCTGGCACGAGTTTGGACAATCGCTTGGTGACATCCAGTGAGGTTTCGAACGTATTGAGGTCGCGGTTGTTGATGCCGATCATTGTCGAGGTAAGGCGCGCTGCGCGCTCCAACTCTTCTTCGTTATGGACTTCCAGAAGCGCATCCATGCCCCATTCGGTCGCCGCGTCCTCTAGCTCGGCCGCCTGACCATCATCGACCGAGGCCATGATGATCAGGATGCAATCCGCCCCCCAGGCACGCGCCTCAGTCACCTGATAGGTGTCATACATGAAATCCTTGCGCAGAACCGGCAGGCTGCACGCCTCTCTCGCGGCCACAAGGAACTCTGGCGCGCCTTGAAAGCTGGGTGTGTCGGTCAGAACAGACAAACAGGCCGCACCACCGTCCTCATAGGCTTCGGCTAAGGCAGGCGGATCAAAATCCTCTCGGATCAAGCCTTTGGAGGGGCTGGCCTTTTTGATCTCTGCGATGAGGCCAAAGCCGGTCTTGCTGGCTTGTAAAAGCGCGTCGGTGAAAGGACGAACCGCAGGGGCGTTCTCGGCCTCTGTTGTCAGCTCTTCCAAGGGCTTGGCGGCTTTGGCGGCGGCGATTTCCTCAAGCTTGTAGGTTTTGATCTTTTCAAGAATGGACGGCGTGCTCATGCGGCCTCCGATGTGATTTGGGCCAGCGTCTCAACCCGCGCCTTGGCCGCGCTGCTGTCAATGCTTTCGCGGGCCAGATCAACGCCGGATTTCAGGTCGCTGGCTTTACCTGCAATGGTCAGGGCAGCAGCTGCATTCAGCAGTACGGCATCACGATACGCGCCTTTTGCTCCGTTGAGAAGTGCGCGGAACGCCGCGCCGTTTTCTTCCGGCGTGCCGCCAAGAATGGCTTCAAACGGATGCACCGGCAGGCCAAAATCCTCGGGATGCACCTCTAGATCCTCAACGCCGCCATCTTCGTTCAAAGCGGCCACCCAGCTTGAGCCTGCAATGCTGAGCTCGTCTGTGCCATCGCCGCCATGCACCAGCCAGGCACGTTCTGATCCAAGTTGTCCCAGAGTTTCGGCCATGGGCCGGATCAAATCACGGCTAAACGCGCCCGTGAGTTGGCGTTTAGCACCCGCGGGGTTGGTCAAGGGGCCCAGAATGTTGAAAATCGTGCGCGTGCCAAGCTCTGCGCGCACCGGGCCGACATGCGCCATGGCCGGGTGATGCATCGGGGCCATCATGAAAGCGATACCGGCACTTTCCAAAGCCTTTTCAACCACATCTGCGCCGACCATCACGTTGATACCCATCTGGGTCAGCGCATCGGCTGCGCCTGATTTTGAACTCAGATTGCGGTTGCCATGCTTGGCCACGGGCACACCAGCGCCCGCCACCACAAAGGCAGTTGCCGTCGAAATGTTCAGAGTTCCCTTACCGTCGCCCCCGGTGCCGACAATGTCCATCGCCCCCTTGGGCGCTGTCACCTTGTTACACTTCGCACGCATCACAGCCGCGGCGGCAGCGTATTCATCTACCGTTTCGCCCCGCGTGCGCAGCGCCATCAGAAAGCCGCCCATCTGCGCCGGTGTGGCCTCACCTTCAAAGAGGACGCTGAACGCCGCTTCCGCTTCGTCGCGGGTGAGCGCTCGGTCCACCGCTGCGCCAATCAGAGGTTTCAGCGTGTCGCTCATGCGGGCACCTGCATGGTCTCAAGAAAGTTCTTCAAAAGCGCATGGCCATGTTCCGAGGCAATAGATTCCGGATGAAATTGCACGCCATGAATAGGCAACTGCTTGTGCCGCACCCCCATGATTGTGCCATCCTCAAGCTCGGCATTGATTTCCAGGCAATCTGGGCAACTGTCGCGCTCAACCACAAGCGAGTGATAGCGTGTGGCCTCAAATGGCGAAGGCAACCCGGCAAAGACACCGGTGCCTTTATGGCGCATTTGACCCATCTTGCCATGCACGATCTCAGCGTGACGCACGACCTTGCCGCCAAAGACCTGACCGATGGTTTGATGCCCGAGGCATACACCCAAAAGCGGTGTGCGGGTTTCCGCCGCCGCCTGCGTGAGTGCAAGGCAAATTCCGGCGCGATCCGGATCACAAGGGCCGGGTGAGAGCAGAATCCCTTCTGGTTTCAGCGCCATAGCCTCTTGCACATCAATGGCATCATTGCGCCGGACCACCACGTTGGCGCCCAACTCGCCCACGTAATGCACGAGGTTATAGGTAAAACTGTCATAGTTATCGATCAGCAGAAGCATCGGTTTTGGCCAATTCGGATTGGGGCTGGAGGCCCGGGTATCAGTCGCGGTATACTTGTTCAGGCTTGCGCGAGAGCGTCAAGAGGCGCAAGATACAGAAAAAGCAAATTCGAGGGCAATAGCAGTGCTTCGTGGATTATTGGGAGGTCTCATCTCCGGGACGGCCGTATCGGGCGTCTGTTTGGCTGTGGCATCCGTCATTGTTGGCGGTGGCAACACCGGAACCGCTGCGGCGCGAAATGCAGAACAGCAGACAGAGGAGTCAGCCGCTGCACCGCAGACTGCTGAGGTCGAGGTGCCGGCTGGATCGGAATTCAATCAAGGGTTAAGCGACGAAGCGGTGTCTTTGCCGGAACCTGAGCCATCCGCACCCAAAGAACCCGTAGGGCAGGCAGATGCGCCAGAGCCGGGTAGTCTTGCCGCTCTGTCCGAGTCCGACCTGGGATCAGCCAACGCACCAGAAATCGGCCAGATCGACAGCAGTCTGGAAACCCCCGAAGTGCCAACCGAAGAAGGTGGTGTGGCTCTGGGAGGCGATGAACCTGTTGTCGCCATCGAACAGAGCAGGGCACCGGATGCGCCACAAGGCGACGACACAGTCAGCGTGTCGACCGAACCTGCACAGCCTTTGACACCTGAACCAGTGGAAGAGGAATCTGGACTACAAGTTGTTGAGACTGAGACTGAGACGTCGGACCAAGCACCAGAAGCCGTGGTCGCAGAAGAAGCTGCGGTCGAAGACGTTCCTCAGACACCCACAGAGAGCGAAGAGGCTGCACCTGAGGTCGCAACGGGAGCTGAAACACAGCAGGAGCCCATCGCGGAAACGTCTGAAGCGACAGGACCTGAACCTGCAACTGCCACTGAAGACACTGGCCTTGCGCAGATCACCGAAGAAATCGAACAAGCCCCCACGCCTGAACCAGCACAGCCTGAGGTCAGCGACGAGACGGCACAGGCTGATGTAGGTCAAGAAGACGACCGGGTTCTGGACCTCGCTCAGGCCGAGTCCGCCACAGAAGAAGCGTCCTCAAGCGTGATTGGCAACATCGCTGATGGTGTCACCACGGACCGTTTGCCGCGCGTCGGCGATCCGGTTGAAACCGAAGAGGCGGCCTTGGAGCCGTCCGAAGATGAAACGGTGCCAGAGGCTGGAGCAGAGGATCTCAGACCAATTGATCGGTTTGCCGTTGAGTTCGAAAATGAGGGCGACAAGCCCTTGATGGCCATTGTCCTGATGGATGATGGCAATAGCCTCGTCGGACCCGAAGCCTTCACTGATTTCCCCTATCCGATCAGCTTTGCAGTGAATGTGACCTCTCCAAACGCTAAGGAGATTGCGCAGAAATACCGCGATGCGGGACAGGAAGTTCTGGCCATGACGAACCTGCCGGAAAATGCCGCAGCCCAGGATGTTGAAGTGGCCATGGGGGTCTACCTTGAGGCCGTTCCAGAGGCTGTGGGCATTATGGAAGGGCTGGACACAGGGTTGCAGTCCAACCGTGAGGCCGCCGCGCAACTGGCACCCATCCTGCTCGCTTCGGGACATGGCCTGGTGATGTGGCCCAATGGTCTGAACACGGCTCAAAAACTCGCCGCGCGCGAAGGTGTGCCCTCGGCCACGGTTTTCCGCGACTTTGATGGCAATGGGCAGGGCGCCACAGTCATCCGCCGCTTCCTTGATCAGGCCGCGTTCCGGGCAGGTCAGGAAGAGGGCGGTGTGATCATGGTAGGCCGCCTGCGCCCTGATACGATCAGCGCACTGCTCTTATGGGGCCTGCAGGACCGCGCGTCCTCGGTGGCCTTGGCTCCAGTGTCGGCGGTGCTGAAAGCGTCGCAGCAGTAGAGGCGAAGGGTCTCTCTGTTGACCATGTTGCGATTTAGAAGACGAGTGTATGGATGTCCGGTTTGCGGACAAACCGGACCTGTGCAGATGCGGCTATTGCTGACGCAGCATTGTTTCGCATTAACAAAGCCCCCGGCGCTGCGTCGCTACCAATTCACCAAACCAGCCATTCAAACAATGGCGGACAGTCAGACAGAAATCCACCTTATCGCCGCAGACCGGTGCCACCGCGTAGGTTGGCCGGCGGAAGACATTCGCAAATATTCGGGTAAACTCCTCAGAGCCAGCGCGGTGCTGACGTCTGGGCGCGGAGGGAGGATCGGAGGGCACACTATGCCAAGAGTCCAACTTCCAGCAGTAACCCCGAAACACAGAGTTTGGAACAAAGGGCGGATTATCGGACAAAAAAGACCGCTACTGCCCAAACAAGTCTGGGCGATCCGTGCACGCCTTGAACTTGCGGGCAATCTCCGCGATCTTGCACTGTTCAACGTCGCCATCGACAGCAAGCTGCGCGGGTGTGATCTGGTCAAACTCGCCGTGATCGATCTGATGAAAGATGATCGTGTTCGCGAACGTGTTTCGGTGGTTCAGAGCAAAACCAAACGGCCTGTCCAGTTTGAGCTGGTTGAAAATACGCGCGATAGCGTCGCCGCTTGGATCAAGTCGCCCGAGATGATCGGAAGCCATTTCATGTTTCCCAGTCGTTTCCACGAACGGCCACACATTTCCACGCGCCAGTATGGTCGGCTGGTTCGCGATTGGGTGGTGGCGACCGGCCTGGAGCCAAGTGGATATGGTACCCATTCCCTCCGACGGACCAAAGCTGCGGAGATCTATCGAAAGACGGGGAATCTCAGGGCCGTTCAACTTCTGCTCGGGCACACGAAGGTTGACAGTACTGTACGCTACCTTGGTGTCGAGTTGGAGGATGCGCTGAGCATCGCCGAAGGTGTCGACATGTGATTTGATCTGGCCGACGGCTCATGCTGATCGCTTCTCCGTGCTAGGCCTTTGACTCCGCGGCGCGTAAGTCATTCTATTCTGCATGCAACTTTTGGGCCGCGGGGCAAGACCTGCTCCAATCCAAACTTCAGGTTTTTCGGGCCCGATGCTTTCGACTTTTCGCCGTATGCGCACGAGATTGCCGAGAATGCTCATCGCGGAACACACATCGATATTGGTCTAGAAGAGTCTCTTGCGCAGGCTTTGCGAACTCCCATATCTGCAGTGTCGGGCGCGAGGCTCCGTCCGGCTGCCGCAAGCGCGAAATCGCGCGCCCAGGGCTTCCTCCTTGTTGGGAATCGAAACATGCGTTCCATTCTTGCTATACTTGTTGCGGGTGCGTTGGCGACACCCGCTGTCGCCGATGAAACTGAGGGGCTCATTCTGAGCTTCGACCGGGTTGATCGGATCATTGTGATGACCGACATGACGGTTTGGGAACTTCCTGCCTCCGTCGAGACACCCGACGATCTTGCTCGAGGGGATCGCGTTCACATGGTGTACGACAGCGCTGGTGAGGACGGCCTGACCGCTATCACCGCCCTTCACCGTCTTGCCGTCGCTCTGCCTGAAGGGACGGATGGCGGAAGCTAACGCTTGTCGTGGGTCGGTAGCGCCTGCGCGCTGCCGACCCTCATCGATCTGTTTGCCCGATGACAAAAGTTGAAATCGCCAAGACGCTTCTGGCGCGCCAACCTGGGCGTCGGCTGTCGGAGGTTCTGAGAGACCTTGTGACCGGTGAAGGCGGGCGTGTTTCTGTCGGAGACATCGTCAGGGCGTTGCGTGACCGGAGTTTCGCGCCCTTGATGGTCATCTTTGCCGCACCGAATGTGTTCTTGTTCATTCCGGGCTCCTCGGTTTTCACGGCTCTCCCATTGATGCTTCTGGGCATGCAGCTCCTGCTTGGCAGATGTGAGGTCTGGCTGCCGCGCCTCGTTGCCGAACGGTCGATCGAGCCATCCGTATTCCGCCGGATCGTCACCGTTTCCTTGCCTTATGTCGAACGGATCGAGCGTATGGCCAAACCACGTTGGTGGCCGAAATCGTACCTTGCGGCAGAGCGCGTCATCGGTGGCGCAACGTTGATCCTCGCGGTCTTTTTGTTTCTGCCCATCCCTTTTGCCAATGGGCTTCCCGCGCTTTCGATTGTCATGCTGGCACTTGGTCTTAGCGAGCGCGACGGATACTGGTTCAGTGCCGGTCTTGTGCTGGCGCTGATCTCATGCGGGCTCGTGATCGGTATCCTGTCGGTTGGCGCTTTTGCGTTTCTTGAGCTCTTTCGGTGACTCGCGCCTCCGAGTAGTTCGCCTTTTTGTGCTTTGAGCCACGACATCAAGACAGTCGCAATGCGGAAGCATCGTGTTGAGTGCCAAGGCAGGCCGGATGAGCGATCGAGGCGCGACCCCTTTGATTATAAACGCTAACTCTCGGATTTGTCCGATTTGACATCTTCTTCGGTCGATGGATCGACCTTGCCGGCGACGCTGTCACGTAACCCTTCCAAAGAACGGGCAACTGCTTCGCGACCCTTGCCCAACTCTTTCAACTCCGGCGAATAGCTTTCTGCAAGCCAATCTCTCAAGCTTGTGAGATGCTTGCTGGTTACTGCGTCGAACCGACGAACCGCATTCATCCAGATTGGCGAAATGACAAAGGTGACGGCTATGATGGAAAGGGCCAGTTTATAGGTCTGATCGTCCAAAACACCGTTCTTGACGCCCACCGCGGCAAGAATGAATGAGAACTCACCTATCTGGGCCATGGCTAGACCTGCAGGGAGGGCGGTCTCCCAACTAAAACCCGATAGCTTGATCAGGCCTACATTGAAGAACGATTTGAGGACGACCACCACGGCCGCAAAACTGACGACGATCTCCCAGTTGGCAACGATGAATTCCAAGTCAATCAGAAGTCCCACCGACAAGAAAAACACAAACACCAAGATCGCTTGTACAGGATGGGTTACTTCGATGATTTCGGCGCGCAATGTCGAGTTTGCCAGAATTAATCCGGCAAGAAATGCCCCGTAGACCGGCGAAAGTCCAAATAAACCGCTCGCTGTGGCTGCTGTCAGACACACAGCAAGTGCTGCCAGAATGATGAGTTCCGGACGTCCGGTTAAGCGATCGGACCAGGGAACCCTAAACTTGCCTGGACGGCTCAAATACCAGATCAGGCCCGCCAGCAAGGCCATCGCCAGGGTGATCAGCAATACGATCTCTCTTGCAGGGATGGTCTCTTCGCCGAGCGCTTCGACCAGAACAAGCATTGGGACAAGCGCTATGTCCTGGGCGATCATGACACCGACGGTGATGCGTCCGATCTCCGTTCTTAGCTCGTCGATTTCTTCCAGGATCTTGATAGCAACCGCGGTGGACGAAACTGCAACGATGAAACCCAAAAGAAGAACCTGCTCGATACTCCAGCCCAATATCGCGCCGAAGACGGCCGTCAGACCAAGAGAAAACGCAAGTTGGCCGGCAAGCACCACCAAGGCCGGTCGAAGGACCAAGACGAATGCTCGGATCGAAAGCTCAAGGCCGATCAGGAAAAGAAGGAGCAGCACACCAAGCTCGGCAAGCAGAGCAATCCCGTCTGAGCTTTGAATGAACCCTAATCCAGTTGGACCAAAAATCAGACCAGCCAAGATGTAGCCAACCATTGGTGGTTGACCAATTCGTACGAGTATCAGTCCAGCAATCGCGGCGATCAGACAAACTGCAGCGATGTCTTCCAGGTTTGTTTCGTGTCCGCCAACGAATTCCATTTTTGGGCGCGTTCCTTGCAATATCGGTTTTGAGTCTCGCCCAGTTGGTATCAGTTGCGCAAGGAATGCAGGGCGGTTTCCCGCCCTGCTTCCGTCTAGGAGTGACCTTGTTGATTGCTACCAAAACACTCGGCAACCGCGATTGAGATGATCGCAACCCCGGTGATGCTGGAACTCAGCGTGACCATGAACTGGTCGGCGTAGCCCAACACCCACGGGCCTCCCAGTGTTGCGACACCCAATGCAATGCCCAAAGCGCCACACACCCAGCGATGATATCGCGTATTCAATCCTGCGATCACCAACACCAGGAAACCCATGGACATCGAGACAAGGATTGCCTTGTCCGAAACTCCAGTGGACAGGCTGGTTTGGCTGAACAGGACGAAGGGGGACAGGAGCAGCCAGAGGCCTGCGGCACTCAGAAGCTGTCCGTGGATTCGTGTGCCTTGAGACATGTGTGGATCACTCCGCAACCTCCTGGTTACAAGTCAGCTTCCGGGTCGGGGATGAGTTCGGCTCCGACAGCCACCAGGAATTCTTCGTCATTGACGTACCCATCGCCATCCGTGTCCATCTCTCCGAAGAGTTCTTCGGTTACTTCAGGATAGAACGCCTGGATTTCGGTGAGAGACGCCATGCCATCACCATCGGTGTCGATCTCGGCCGACAGTGCGAAGGCCGATGTCGCCGTCAGCATTGCGAGCAGTGCACCAGTTGATACGCGGCTCATGTTTTTCTCCATAGCTGGGGCATCCATAAGATCCCCGGTTAAAGTTGCATTCCTGATGTAGCGGCTTTGGGGCGCGGCCCTGAAAGGCGATGACGTCACGAGGGATCGGGTGCGACAGTCGTCACAAAATCATGGATCGTGTTCCGAACATGTGACGGCTCCTGACCGCTACAGAGCCAATATGGGGTCAATCGAACAGATTGAAAAACGAATTTATATTGACGCTGATATCGGAATTCCAAATAGATAATGCATGGACATTGAACTTGCACGCACATTCCTCGCGGTGGTCGAAACCGGCAGCTTCTTTGACGCCGCTGAAAAAGTGCATGTGACGCAATCAACGGTCAGCATGCGCATCCGTTCGCTCGAGGATCAACTCGGACGGCCCGTCTTCGAACGCGGGAAAAGCGGGGCGACCTTGACGCCCGCAGGCCACCGGTTTCACCGCCACGCCCAGGCATTGGTGCGCACCTGGTCGCAGGCCCGGCTCGATGCGTCACTGCCCGACGTTTATGACATGTCGCTCGAAATCGGTGCCGTGCCAAGCTTGTGGCACAAGCTTCTGATTGATGCGCTCCCGATCCTTCGGAATGCGTTTCCCAACGTCTCAATCAGCGCTGTTTCGGAACGTTCCGAAACACTGTCCCGGCAGATCGCGGACGGCAGTTTGGATATTGCAGTAACCTATCGTCCGCTGAACACCGCCGAGCTCAATGCCATCCAGCTCTTCGAAGATGACTTTGTTCTGGTCAGCAGCAATCCGGACGCGCAGATGGACCCGTTGGGTGACGCATATGTGCTGATCGACTGGGGACCTGAATTCCGCGCCGATCACCTTCTGAACTTCCCTCATATGGCAAAACCGGCTCTGCAATTGGGTCTCGGAATGCTGGGGCTCGACTACCTGAGAGCCGTACCCGGCTCAGGGTACTTCCCGTATCGGGTCGTTTCGGAAGAGGTCGAGCGTGGGAAGTTGCGCTTGGTCGAGGACGCTCCGCGCTTTGGATATGCCGCCTACGCAGTCACCAGTGAAGCAGAGGGCATTCCGGCTGAAGCGGTGCGTCAGTTACAAAAATTCGCGAAGGCCCGCGTTCAGTAACTTGGTTGCACTGGCGGAAGATCCGCCAGTGCAGGTTGGTCGTTGTCGTTATTCGGTGGCAGGCTCTGTGATCGTCACGCCGCCGGCGTCGGGCAAGGTCGAACCTCCGAATATGTCGGTCATGTAGATAGCTGCTGCGATGAGAAGCAGCGCTACGAGCCCGGCAATCGACCAGATCCGCCAGTTGTGCCAGTCCCACCAATGAGTAACAGGTTTTGTATGCATAGGTCCTACTCCACGCTTCAACATTGAAGCCCTGTGCATTTGGGCAAAGGCGCCGATCATTTCAATTCCGCAGATTTCGGGCTGCATTCTCCAAGTATCTGAAGTTAAATAGGTATTTACTGATCCGATAGTAACAGCGCGAAAATTTCATGGGTGCTTGATCTATTCGCCAACAAGGACGCTTCCCAAATCCAGCACAAAGAAACCCCTTAGGCTGGACTTGCCACATGTCACCCAAATCTATCGCGTTCAATGCCGATGCCCGGCAGAGAATGATCAAAGGCGTCAACGTCCTCACGGACGCTGTCGCCGTCACGCTCGGTCCACGTGGTCGAAACGTCATGATCGAAAAGAGCTTCGGCGCGCCACGCACAACCAAGGACGGTGTCACGGTCGCGAAGTCCATTGAGCTTGCAGACCCTTACGCCAACATTGGCGTCCGCCTCATCCGCGAAGCGGCCGAGCGCACGGCGAAACTTGCCGGTGACGGCACCACGACCTCGACGGTGCTCGCCCGATCCATCTTGCGCGAGGGCAACAAGGCCGTTGTCGCTGGTATGAACGCGATGGACGTCAAACGCGGCATCGACGCCGCAGTGCGGGCCCTGGTTGTTGAACTCGCCAGCCTGTCCCGCCCTGTCGAAAGCAGTGACCAGATCCGTCAGGTGGCAACTATCGCGTCGAATGGCGATGAAGAGGTCGGCCGCATCATCAGCGACGCTCTGGATCGTGTAGGCCGCGAAGGCGCGATCACGGTCGAAGAAGCGAAGTCGCGCGAGATGGTACTGGAAGTCGTTGACGGCATGCAGTTCGATCGCGGCTACCTTTCGCCCTACTTCGTGACCGCCTCGGACAAGATGACGGTCGAACTCGATGACGCGTTCATCCTGCTGCATGAAAGGAAACTCTCCAACATGAGGCCACTTGTTCCGATTCTCGAAGCGGTGATCGAGGCAGACAGGCCGATCCTCGTGATTGCCGAAGATGTCGACGGCGAAGCCCTGGCCTCGCTCGTCGTCAACAGGTTGCGCGGCAATCTCAGATGCGCCGCCGTAAAGGCGCCGGGCTTTGGTGATCGCCGCAAGGCGATGTTGCAAGATATTGCCGCTCTGACCGGCGCAACAGTTGTGTCCGAAGACCTCGGCACAAAACTGGTGAACGTGACGCTCGACATGCTGGGCCGCGCAAAACGTATCCTGATCACCAAAGACGACACGACAATCATTTATGGCGCAGGAACGCCCGAAGACATCGAAGCGCGATGCGCGTCGATCAAAACGCAGATCGAAGACACCACATCCGACTATGATCGCGAGAAGCTCGAAGAGCGACTTGCGAAGCTCTCGGGCGGTGTGGCAGTGATTCACGTCGGCGGCGTCACGGAGGTCGAAGTGAAGGAACGCAAGGACCGCGTCGATGACGCCCTCCACGCGACACGCGCCGCCGTAGCCGAAGGCATTCTGCCTGGCGGTGGCACTGCACTCTTGCGGGCATCGCATGCCATGAACCCGGAAGGGTTGATCAACGACGACATGCGGGCAGGTGCTACCATCGTGCGCCGGGCGGCAACGGAGCCTGTTCGTTTGATAGCGCGCAATGCCGGTAAGGATGGGGCGTATATCGTCGACCAACTGACCCGTAAGAACGATACGGTTTGGGGCTACGATGCCCAGACCGATCAGTTTGTCGACATGTTCGAGGCCGGGATCGTGGACCCCACCAAAGTGGTGCGGATTGCACTCCAGGACGCGGCCTCGATCGCGGGGCTGATGATGACGACGGAGGCAGTTGTGGTCGAAAAGCCGAAACCACGCAGGCAGGACGTACCCATGCCCGACTACGTCGACGATCTGGCAGGCATGGATTTTTGACATTTGCGCGCGGCGACTTGAGCGCCGCGCCAACCACCAGCCAACATGTGAGACACGCAGATGATCCGTTCCTTGGTCGAAACGATCCGCCTATGGTTCTTGCAATGCCTCGGCCGCAAGCGATCGCATTCAGCGACTTCCACACCGCAGGATGAACTTCCCGAACACTGGGAACCGCCGGAAACCCTGCAGGATGAGCGCGATTGCGAAAGCCCCTCAGACTGGCGCTACCCGGAGGAAACAGCGTGGGAAGACTGGGATGACCGTCCCAGACGCGGACATCGTGGACGCTATCGCGGGTAGATCTCTGGAACACGCGTTGGATCTTCGCACAGACTTGGGAAAACCATTGATCGCCTTCTGATCACCACTGTTTTTTCCACGCTTATCTCATTGCGCCAAAGAGAGGCCACACGTCATCATGCCAAAAGAACCACAAGACATAAGGACGGGAATGGACGAGGTCGTGATGCCCGACCGCTTCGCCGCCCCGCGGATCGTAGGGGCCGTCGCGCTCGCCTACGCCATGTCGATGTTTTCGCAAAACATGTTGTTTGGCATCTCTGGGGCGCCGGACTACAGCGATTCCATTGGTCTAGTCCTAACTTATCACGCAGAAAACCGCGGCGTCTTGGCCGTCGCTTTTGGTCTGGAGGCAGTGAACATGTGCCTGCTTCTCTTGCTCGTTACTGGTCTGAACGGACTGGTGCGGCGCAGTGGGCGCGCGGGTGCGGACTGGTCGCGGCTTGCGGTTGTGGGAGGTGCTACACTGTCAGCATTGTTTGCCCTCACCGTCGCCACACATATCGCGGTTGTCCTCGCCGCGGATGGGCTGACGGAACCGACGCCCGCCTTCGAGTTGATGTGGCATTTTCATGCCGCGGTTTTTGCACTCGCACTGCCCGCGCTTGGAGTGACCTTCATCGGCGCGGCGTTGGCTGCTTACACCGGCGGTTTCACAAGAACTTGGCAGAGGCTCCTCGGCGTGACGGGTGGAAGCCTTCTTCTTTTGGCCGGGCTCGGAAACATCGCCATTGCGGATGGCTCGCCACTCGTGTTGCTAGGCGTTCTGGGTCTATTCATGTGGCTCGTCTGGGTTGCTGCAACTGGCCTTAGACTGGTCCGCATGTAGTGCCAATCACGCAATTTCATCGCCAGGTATTTACCAACAGAGCAATGATCATACTGGATCGAACCACACCGCGCATGAATAGCGGCGGGTCAGCTCTTCACCGGCCGGAATGGCGCGCAGCGCGCGCAGGGTGACTGTCCAGCCAACATGTCGGTCGAAAGCCGCCGTCGTCTGGGTGTTGGGCATCTCGGAATGGTTGAGTAGGGTCGAAAGCCCAAGCACCATAAGACCGCCCTCCGGATCTGCCGGGTGGGCGAAATAATAGTTGTCCAATGTGGTCGAGGCGATGGCATCCGTCGCCGGCGCATCCAATTCAAGCGCAGGGGCCCGTTCCAGAACGTCACCCGCCGCGATGGGGAGGTTTGTGAACACACCGCGACCCTTTTCCGCTATTCGGCGAACGGACAGATTCACTTTGGTCATGCCGACAGCGCTTTCGCATAGATCGCTTTGCCGTCGCCCTGACGGTAGAAATCCGCCAATTCGGCGGCAAGGTGATAGCCTTGGCGCAGATAGAATGTGCGCGTGCTCGCATAGGCCGGGCTCGACGATGTGTCGATGAAGACCTGGCGGCCACCGGCGCGGCCGATTGTTGCCTCGACACGACGCAGAATTTCCGCGCCTAAGCCTTGGCCGTGCTGCTCGGGTTGGACGGCGATCCAGTAGAGGTCCCAGCTTGTCTCTGACCCGGGGATCTGGCCGAAGCAGGCAAAACCCTCCAGCCTGTCGCCGCGATTGGCAAACAAGAAGTGATATCCCGATGCGCGCCCCAGCGTGATGCGTTCCTGCGCCAGTTCCACAGCGATTTCGATCTCATCGGCGGAAAAGCGGTCGGTCGCCGCAACGAGCGCGCGGATGCGGCCGGGATCCTCGGGGCGGACACTTGTGCGCCAGCGCCGCGGCGCGGGAGCGTTGGCGGTTCTCGACGGTGCAGCGTTGGGGCACGGGGCTGATCCAAGACCGCCTGCTAGTCCGTCAAAGAAGGCCCGCGCATTCGCGCCAAGCGTGCGTATCCGGTAGCCCCCTTCCTGCACCAGAACGGTCGGGTAGCCCTGTTCCGCAATCAGCGCGCCGATGCGACGGAAGTCCTCCGGACGGTTCGACCATGTGCCCGTCGGGTCGCCCCGGCCGGTATCGAAGCCCAGCGACAGCACAAGGTAGTCGGGCCGGAACTCCCCGATGCGCTCCAGAGCCTGATCCAGGGCGTCAATGTACTGCGCCGGTGACACGGTCTCAGGCAGCGGAATGTTGAGGTTATGGCCTGCCCCACACCCGAGACCGGTCTCGGAGCGGAACCCCGTAAAGTACGGGTAGGCAAAGCTCGGATCGCCGTGGATTGACACGGTCAAGACGTCGGCGCGTTCGTAGAAGATGTCCTGCTGGCCATTGCCATGGTGATAGTCGATGTCGAGGATCGCGACCTTGCCGTAGTGCGACAGGTAGTTTGCGGCGACTGCACCGCTGCAGAGATAGCAGAACCCTCCGAAGGTTTTGCGTTCAGCATGATGGCCCGGAGGACGCACAAGCGCGTAGGCCGCCGGTGCGCCGCCCAAAACCGCCTCGGCGGCGGTCAGTGTGCAATCGACGGCGCGGCGTGCTGCGGGCCAGGCGTTGCGGTTGATAGGCGTGAAGGTGTCGATGCACCAGTAACCCGCCAGAACCGACCGCTCTTTTGGCGGGCGCGTCGCATTGCGCACCGGGAAAACGTAGGGATAGATCGATGTCTTCTCGGGCGCTTCCGCGCAGGCGCTCTTGAGATAGTCGAGAAGGCGCGCATCATGCACTTCGCGGATCCATCGATCGGGGAAGTGGCGGGTCTCGTGGCGGACAAACAATCCGGTTGCGTCAAGGTCATCGAGGATCAACTTGATCCGGATCGGGCTCTCCACATAGCCTCGCTCCCGAATGTGATGGATGTCGTGACGGTCGTTGACGATCAGCGGGATGGGTCGGCGCATCTCGGCCGGCGCGGCGACTGTCTTTGTCCCTTTGTAGCGGGGCGGACGCAGGGCATAGGCTTCTTCGTGGATCGAGCCCACGACTTCAGCCACATAGTCCGACGGACAAAGTGTGCCGTATTTCCGCTCCAGGATCGCGCGCACGATGTCTTGCAGTCGCTCGCTGTCCGGCAAGTCGTGACGGCCCAGCCCGTCGAAGACGAGATGCGGCATATCTGTATCTTCAGGCGACAGCGGTGTCTCATAGGCCGTGCCGACAATCGGGCGGGCACCGAACCGTTCGTAGAACTTCAGCCGCGCCGCGTTCTGCGCGCGGATTGCCGGATCGGGGCTAGTCTCGGAATCGTCCGGCAGACATTCGAAATAGAGCCCCTTTGCACCGAGTGCTGCCGCCTCCAACCGCACACGTTCGTAGAGGGCACCACCAGTTCCACGCCCGGGGCTTGCGCCTGGAGTTGTTGCCAGCATGTCCAGAAAGGCAAAGGCCAGTTCGGGATCATAGAGCATAACAGCCGCCGCGCGAACATGGGACCGCGCGTCTTCTGCGACCAGAAGTTCGGCAACAAACCGATGGGTAAACGGGTCTTCGAGCCGTCCCGGAAGCGCGTCGATATCGTCCGGAGCCATGCCAGGAAACTGTGCCCGCAGGATAGCCTGCGCTTCGGCAACGGCCGTGCGGTTGCTTGGGGCCCGTGCGTCGGGAACCTTGCGGATGCGGAACATCTCAGGCGGCCTTCTTCGATGTGTGTAGGCCTGCCGATACGATCTCGGCGATGACCGCTTCAAAAGTCTGCCCGGCTTCTGCGGCAGCCGCCATGAACCCTGCGTCAGGCGCCAGACAGGGGTTGGTATTGACCTCCAGGATCCAGGGTTGCCCGGCCTCATCGACACGAAAATCGATGCGGGCATATCCCGACAGTCCGAACAAGTCCCAGCAGGCTCGGGCGAGACGTTGCAACTCTTCCAGCAGAGCATCATCCGTTTCTGGAAAATCGAAACGGCGCGGGGTGTTCTGGTAGCCATGGCTGTCCTCGACCCATTTCGCGTCGTAATCAACGATGCGATGCACGTCGTCGCCATAGCCGACAAAAAGGATCTCTGCCGGAGGCAAAACTCTCAGACCATCATCGGTCTCAAGCAGGGACAAGGCGAATTCGCGGCCATCGATAAAAGCCTCGGCAAAATGTGGATCGCCGGTCCGAGCCATCCCGTCAGCGATGACCTGTGCTGCCCGCCGGCCGGACATGACGGAGGCCTGATCGATGCCGATCGAGGCGTGTTCGGTTATTGATTTGACGATCACCTTCGGTGCACGGGCCAAGGAGGCACCGTTCTGGCTCCATGCGGGTGTCGGCAGCCCGGCCGACCGCATGCGCACCTTCTGTGCAACCTTGGACCGGCAGACCCAGGAGGCCTCAGTCCCGCAACCGGTGAAGGGTAGTTCTCGGCGCGCAAGGGCCTTGGGGATGGCAGCCGCTGGGCCAGCCAGGCCGTCAATCGCTTCCACCAGGTTGAAGACGAGGTCGGGTTGATCAGTTGCAAGCGCGTCCAGAGAGTCAGCGCCGTGGTCCAATGTCACAAGCCAGGACTGTGCACCGAGAGAGACGAGCGCATCTCGGACCGCAAGGGCGGTGCGCACGGTGTCGAGTTCGTCCGGCGTGTTGCCGGTTGCCCCGTGCAGGACGGGGATGGTTAAACCTTTCATGACGCGACGCGGTGCGCCTCCTCGTTACGGTCGATCCGCGAAAGGGCTGCGGAAAGGATGCCTGTGATCAGATCGTCATAGGACATCCCGGCCTTGGCCGAGAGGATCGGCAAATCGGAATGGGTCGGGTGCAGGCCCGCCAATGTGTTGACTTCGAGAAACTGCGGTTGACCAGCGGCATCGGATCGCAGGTCTATCCGAGCCGCATCGCGACACTGCAGGACTCGGTAGGCGGCAAGCGCAACCCGCCCGGCTTCGCGTGCCTCGGCATCGTCAGCGAGCCGGTACAGAACATGCTCTTCCCAATGTTCCTTGGTCTGGAAGCTGTAGATCTGATCACCAGACCGGTCGCGCGAGGTAATCTCCATCACAGCGATAACGCGCGCATCGGCCCCGTTTCCAAGGATGCCAACCGTAAACTCGCGACCCGGAAGATAGGTCTCGGCCAGCACGGGCTGGTTGAACCGCGCGATCAAGTCTTCAACAACACGGGCGGCGGTCTCGGCATCAGTAACTTTTGAGGCGTTTTCGCAACCCTTCCCTGTGCCCTCTGCCAAGGGTTTCAGGAATAGTGAATAGGGATGTTCGTTCTTCTTTACGTTATCTGCACTTTGAAACACGGCAAATGGCGCGGTCGGCAAACCGGCATCCCGCACAATCCGCTTAGCCACTGCCTTATCAAGGCCAATCGCCTGCGTCAGCGGATCAGAGAAGGTGTAGGGAACGCCGTAGGCTTCCAGCAACGCCGGAACCTGCGCTTCACGTGAACGGCCCGAGAGCCCCTCGGCGATATTGAACACCAAATCCCAGCGATCTCCGGCCACAAGCCGAACCGCCAGAGCGCGGATGTTGCCGATCCGGTCGGTGCGGTGCCCGGCGCGCGTGAGTGCGGCTTCCAGCGCCTCGACAGTCTCTGGGCTGTCGAATTCGGCCAACGCCTCTTCCGACAAGTCCATCCCAGCGTAATCGTCGCGCAGATCATAGGTCAGCCCGATCAGCATGGCGCGCCCTCCACGTCTGAGACAACGACCTCAACCGGGTCGTGGTAGCGATACTGCTTGCCTTCGAAGTTGCGCAAGATCAGGTCGTCGCCGTCGCGGCCCACGAGATAGTCGGGCAGCAGAGGGATTTTGCCGCCGCCGCCCGGGGCATCGATCACGTATTGTGGAACAGCGTATCCGGTCGTGTGGCCGCGCAAACCTTCGATGATCTCCAGCCCCTTCGCGACCGGCGTGCGGAAATGGGCCGAGCCTGTGATCGGGTCGCACTGATAAAGATAATAGGGCTTCACCCGACGTTTCAGCAGCCCGTGATTGAGCGCCTTCATGGTCTCGACACTGTCGTTGATGCCTTTCAGCAGAACGGTCTGAGACCCAAGCGGAATACCGGCATCGGCAAGGCGCGCATAGGCCTCGGTCACTTCGAGCGTCAGTTCCGTCGGATGGGTCGCGTGGATCGACATCCAGAGCGGGCGGTGTTTCTTCAGCACCCGGACCAGATCGCGCGTGATCCGCATCGGCAGCACCGTAGGCACCTTTGTGCCCATGCGCACGAATTCCACATGGCGAATGGCGTGCAAACGGCCCAGCAGATAGTCCAACTTCTCATCGGAAATGGTCAATGGATCACCACCCGACAGGAGCACATCGCGAATTTCCGGGTGCGCCTCGATGTAACCAAGCGCCTGTTCCCACTGACGGGTTGAAAACTGGTATTCGCCACCCGATTGCCCAACCATCCGCGAACGGGTGCAATAGCGGCAATAGGTCGAACAAGTCCCGGTTGTCAGGAAGAGAACCCGGTCGGGATATCGGTGCACAAGCCCCGGCACGGAGGTGTCGTGATCCTCACCCAGAGGGTCGTCCGCCTCACCGGGCGTGCTCAGGTATTCCTGGCCCACGGGTATATGCGTGCGGCGTAGCGGTTCCCCGGGTTCGCCCAGGCCCATAATGCTGGCATAGTAAGGGGTGATGCCCACGGGCAGCCCGCCCGCATGTCTGCTGACTGCTTCACGCTCTTCGTCACTGAGATCGAAGATCCGTTCAAGCTCCGCCACAGAACGTATCCGGGCGCGCATTTGCCAGCGCCAGTCGTTCCAATCCGCCAAGGTGGCGTCAGGGAAGAAGCGCCGCCGAAACGCTCCGGTCTCCGGGCCGATTGGAAAACGCTCTGCCCGCGCCCTTGCGCGTCGTGGCTCAGATTTTTGGTGGTTTGGATTGAGTGGAGAAGAGAAAACCCTGGCGATATGCCCGATATCCGGAGGCTCCGTAACAGGAGAACTTTCTTGATCCATTTGGAAATGGTTCCAACGCCGAATGCGCCGTCGCGCGCCCATCGTCGATTCTGTCGCGACATTCAGACGATGCGAATATGCGCCTTGGTTTTTCGTAATTCAAGAGCCTTGTGGGAGGATTTTCCCATTCCATTCAAGTTGCAGAAGCCATGACCAGTGTTGCGGCCAGATAGGCCCCATAGGCCATGAGCAGAACCAGCCCTTCACTGCGGCGGATCAACCAACCCGTCATCGCAACGGCAATGAGCGCGCCGGTCGCCGCAAGCATGACCCAGATGTCAAACCACGCTATCTCGGGCGGCACCGGGATTGGAGCCACAGCAGCGGTTACTCCCAGAATGCCCAGAATATTGAAGATGTTACTGCCCACGATATTGCCAAACGCGACGTCCCCTTGTCCTCGGAGCGCCGCGATGGCCGAAGTCACCAATTCCGGCAGCGAGGTGCCAACCGCCACGATGGTAAGGCCGATGACCGTTTCAGATACGCCCGCAATCCTGGCAAAGTCGATGGAACTTGCTACAAGCCAGCGCGCCCCCAGGATCGTAAGCGCGAGACCGCCTGCAAAACTCAACACCATCAGCCAGACCGATTGCGGCGCGGCGGGGGCAGCGGCGGCCTCGGCCTGATGCAAGGCTGCGGAAGCAGAACCATTTTCGCTCTCGCTGATATAGGTGATCAGGATGTAGCTGGCGAGCGCGATCAAAAAGGCAAAACCCACCCAACGGGGGACTGCCCCGGTCAACACCACGGCAAGACAGGCCAGACTGGCCAGGACGAGAACAGTGCCATCGCGCCGAATGGCGGCCGGCGCAACGCTCATCGGGCTGAGAAGCGCGGCGATCCCGAGGATCAAAAGAATATTGGCAACGTTGCTGCCCACAACGTTGCCCACGGCGATACCGGGCGCACCCGCGAGCATCGCTTGCAGACTGGTCACCAGCTCAGGTGTCGACGTGCCGAAGCCAACCAGGGTCAGGCCGATGACGATGGGCGGTATTTTCAATCGCTCCGCAAGTCCCACGGCCCCCCGCACGAGAGTCTCGGCACCGGCAATGAGCAGGACAAACCCAAGGAGGAGAAACAGTACGGTCAATTACAGCCTCTCAATTACGACACGGACTTGGTCTACTCGGAACAGTTCCGTTGCCAGATTTGCATTGCAACCCCGGCCACCCGGTCGTCAAGGAAAGTCTGCATTTGCGGTGCTGAAGCAAGCGCCGCCAGTTGCGAACAATCCGACGGAAATGCCTTTAGACCACCGCCTCACGCACGACCGGCCACGTAGTCACGCAAAGACTTTGCATCGGTCTCGCTGTCGTCCAGCCGTCCCTGAATAACATCCAGGATGTTGATCAGACCGCACAGCGCCCCGTTCCGTGTAACCGGAACATGGCGAATCTGATGTTTGGACATCAGCTTGTGCACATCTGCGATCGAGGCCGAGACATCGCAAGTTTTCACATCGCGAGTCATCAGTCGGTTTACTGAAAGACCGACGATGTCGGCTCCGTATTTGTGCAGGCCGCGTGCAATGTCGGCAGCGGTCAGGATTCCCTCAATTCGCTCGCCGCCGCCTGACACAATCAGAGCGGAGATTTCGTCCTGCTCCAAATGGACAAGTGCCGCTTCCAAAGGGGCAGTCGGCCCGATTAAGGGGACTGAAGCACTCTTTCGTGCCAAGATGGATTTTATGGTCATGGATGCTCCACAGACGGTCAGATATTCGCCGGAGGAAGCGGTTCCCATCACAGGTAGCAGACGACCAAACCACCAAAACTTATCGGCAAGAGATCGCGTGTTGGTCCTGCATCGGAAGAGTGGCGTCTCAGGAACTTCTCACTGGAACCGCAACGGAGCTGCCCGGCCATCTCGCGTCACAAAGAAGATCGGCATTACTCAGACAAGCTTCAAGAGATCAGTCGTCAATAATTTTCTTTTGGCCCTTCGAGTGGAGAACTTTGAGACGCATTAAGTTACGCTGATTGATGATTCTTGTGGCCCAAAGACCAACCCCGAAAAGATCGCTGATCCTCATGTCTAAAGAACCAATCAAGCTGGCACGTCGCCTAGGGCAGGAATCCTCCGATACCGCCTGGCATCGGCTCAAGGCTGATATGCCGGAGCTCAAAATGGCTCTGGGTTCGATTGACGCAGTCGATGCTGTTACGGTCGCCGCGCTAATCGCGGAGGACACCAGACCCAGGTGTTTGCCGCATGGTTCCGGCGCACTGCTGATCCTCCGGGGCGTCAACACGGAACCCGGTGCCGATCCTGAAGACATGGTTTCTCCGCGCCTCTGGATCGACACCACCAAAGTGGTGACGTTTCAGGTTCGGCACCTCGACGCAGTGGACGTTATGGCAAGGGAGATTGAGGCGGGTAACGGACCTGACTCACCGGGTGAGTTCGTGGTTGCCCTGACGGACCGGCTAACAGACCGCATGCAAGAAGTTATCGAAAGCGTTGATACTGCATTGGACGGGCTGGAAGACGAACAGTCGCTCAAACCGGTCCCCATGCTGCGTAAGGAGATTACGGAAATTCGCCGCAAGATTGTTCTGCTTCGACGCTTCATAGCTCCACAACGCGATGCGTTGGACGTGCTTATCGCGGAAACTTTTGATTGGCAGACCGAGCTTCAGGAGCGGCGGCTGACTGACATAGTTGACCGCATCACCCGGTTGGTCGAGCAACTCGACACGATGCAGCTTCGCGCCTCGATCCTTCAAGATTTCGTCTCAGTTCGCGTCACCGAGCGTTTGAACAAAACCATGGTGCTGCTTTCCATTGTTGCAGGCGTTTTTCTGCCTTTGAGTTTTGTCGCTGGTCTGTTCGGGATGAATGTCGCTGGTATCCCCCTTGCGACCCAGCCGTTTGCTTTTCTTTGGATCTCCGTCGGATTGTTGGTTGTTGGTCTCGGAGCATTGTTCTTGCTTCTGAAGCTTTGGCCAAGATAAGGTGCCTGACCGGACGTTCTCCTAAGGAAACAGTCCCTTTGGACTATTCACACCTAGGTCTCTTAGACGGTAGGCAACACAAGCCTTTAGGAAGATTGGCAACTACCCAAAGGACAGCCCGGTTCCGCCACCTGTGAGTTCGCTCCGGCTGGTTCGCCGCAACCAGCGCGAATGACCGTTTCTGTGATTGCGTTGCAGCAAGAACGACTTCACAGTTGTCGAAACAATCTCGCTGCGAGCGCACGCAGCAAGAATTTCGAATTCACAGGTTGGGCTCAAACCAGCCCTTCATCGGTTTTCTCAGTGCCAAACAAGAGCTATGCACACAGCAGCTCGCTGATCTTTTTCCAAAACATTTCCCGCCAAAACCACAGTTTTGCCGAAGTTGGTCCGCACAAGCATTTCATGGAAACCCAAATGCATATGCCTAACCCAGACCGGCCTGAGTTCCTGAGGACTTGGGGGTTTTACGCCGTTTTAGCGGGGGCAATGGCCCTTCTTTTGGTCTTTGCGCAGATCGTAGGGCCGACCTTTGAGACCAAACCTTCTATTGGGACGCAGATTGGCGAAATCGCAGGAGACATCAAACGCTCTGCCTGGCGTAGTTTGCTGGGCTTGCCGCAGCCGGAACCGGAAGCTGTGTCTCCGTCGATCTGGAGCTATGTTGCAATAGCCGCGCCTGTTTTCGGTGTGCTGGCCATCATCTTGTCACTCATCTCGGGCGTGCTGCGTGAGAACTGGCGCTTTTCGGTCTACGGGACAAGCTTTGGTGTTGCAGCGATCGTTTTCCATTTCTTCTGGTGGATCGCGGTGCTTGTCGCGGGCGTGGTGTTGCTTGTGTCCATCATCGAAAACATGGGCGATATTTTCAGTTTTTGACGCTTATCGCATCAATGCGCCTGCTCGTTCAGGTCCCATTCTTTCCATTTTGAATACAGTTCTTTGAAATTACAGGTATTAATTCCACTTTTTTCCCTGGAATTCAGCAATTTGGGCTGTTTGACACAGCTTCACCACACTTGCCACATTTCTGCCACAATCTCGTACGATTCCAGTCTCATTCTATTGTGTACTGGGAGTTGTGGGGATGAGTTACTGGGACGATGCCGACGTAATTGACAAGCATCAAAAGTGGTCGCAATGGACCATGAAGCCAAAGAAAAAGCCGGTAAAAGCGACAACTTACGCGGCAGGTATTGTGTTTGCGATGTCGGCGGGTTTTGTGGTGGCGCTGATCTTCGCGTGAGGGCGCTGCGCGCAGCGAGAAGACAGTTGGCACATCAGGCAAGTCTGACGGTGCTTAGAGCGCCTCGCGCCATTGGCCCGGCTTTAACCCTTGAACTGTCCACTCCCCAATCCGCCATCGGATCAGTCTGAGCGTGGGATTTCCCACATGCGCCGTCATGCGGCGCACTTGCCGGTTGCGCCCCTCGGATAGGGTGATTTCCAACCAACTATCAGGCACAGATTTGCGGTAGCGGATGGGCGGGTCGCGCTCCCAGATATCCGGCGCCTCAATCTGTCGAACTTTGGCGCGTCGTGTCGGGCCATCTTTGAGTGTAACGCCATCGCATAAGTCCCGTACCGCCATGTCGTCCGGCACGCCCTCAACTTGAGCGAGATAGGTTTTTTCCGTTTTGAAACGGGGATTTGAAAGTCGCGCTTGAAGTCGTCCATTATCGGTCAGAACCAAGAGCCCCTCGCTGTCGCGATCCAGACGCCCCGCGGCGTATACTCCGGGGACGTCAATGTAATCCGAAAGGGTCTCGCGAGGACTGCCCTCGGTGCCTTTGTCGGTAAATTGCGAGAGGACACCGTAAGGTTTGTTAAAGAGCAGAACGCGGGTCACGGGGTCGCCCGATCAGCCATTGTCATCCCGGTCAAACCGTGCAGCATCGGCTGCGGCGCGCCGAATGGCGTTGGATTTGTGCACTGTTTCCATGAATTCGGCCTCTGGGTCGCTGTCGTAAACCACGCCGCCTCCGGCCTGGATATAGAGCTTTTGGTCTTTCACCACCGCCGTGCGCAGCGCGATGCACACATCCATATCGCCACCGGCGCTGAAATACCCGACGCCACCGCCGTAAACGCCACGCTTCTCCGGCTCCAGTTCATCAATGATCTCCATCGCCCGCACCTTGGGCGCACCCGAGACTGTGCCCGCCGGAAGCCCGGCCAGAAGGGCTGAGAGCGCGTCATGCTCCTCGCTCAAGTCCCCCACGACGTTTGAGACGATATGCATCACGTGGCTGTAGCGCTCGATGATGAACTCTTCAGTGGGATGCACCGTGCCGATCTTGGCCACGCGGCCCACATCGTTGCGCCCCAAATCCAGTAGCATGAGGTGCTCCGCCAGTTCCTTGGGATCGGCCAGCAAATCTGCCTCATGCGCTCTGTCTTCTTCTGGTGTCGCGCCACGGGGACGCGTACCCGCAATGGGGCGGATCGTAACCTCGCCATCCATCACACGCACAAGGATTTCCGGGCTGGCCCCAACCACCTGAAAGCCGCCGAAGTTGAAGTAGAACATGAAGGGCGACGGATTGGTGCGCCGCAGGCTGCGGTAAAGCGTGAAGGGCGGCCGCGTGAAGTTTTGTGTCCAGCGCTGGCTTGGAACAACCTGAAAGATGTCACCCGCGCGGATATATTCCTTGGCCGTTTCAACTGCCGCCTTGTAACCCTCACGCGTGAAATTTGACTGCGGCTCGGCCGTATCATCGGCCTCACCGAGATCGCGGGCCTGTTGGGGCAGGGCGCGTTCCATGTCGCGCACGGCATCCATGACACGCTCAGCCGCCTGCGCATAGGCCGCGCGCGCGCTTTGGCCCTCACTCACCCAAGCCGGGGATACCACTGTAACGTCGCCCTTGACCCCGTCCAGCACCGCAATCACCGAAGGGCGTTGCAGCATCGCATCAGGCAGGCCAAGCGGATCCGGGTTCACATTGGGCAGATGTTCGACCAGCCGGATCATGTCATAGCCCAGATAGCCAAAGAGCCCGGCGCTGGCGGCAGGCAGATCATCAGGTAGGTCGATCCGGCTTTCCGCAATCAGATCGCGTAGGCGGTCCAGCGGATCGCCCTCAAGCTGGGTGAACGCGTCGGCGTCATATCGTGCCTGTCGGTTGATGCGGCTGGTGGTGCCGTGGCATTGCCAGACAAGATCAGGCTTCATGCCAATGATCGAATAACGCCCGCGCACCTCGCCGCCGGTGACGGACTCCAGCATGAACGCATCGCGCGCCGCGCCGGTGAGTTTGAGCATAAGAGATACAGGTGTGTCGAGATCAGCCGCAAGCTTGGTATACACGACCTGGTTCTGGCCTGCCTCATAGCCTTTCGCAAAGGCCTCAAATGATGGGATCAGGTCCAATGTGGTCGTCCGTTACTGAAAGTTCAGATGCACGGCATTGATCGCCGCTTCGTCAATCTCGATGCCTGCGCGGCTGCGAATGTCAGTTGCCAGAATTTGCAGGTAGTCGCGTGAAACAGTGCCTGCCGCCTCGTTGCGAAGTTGCTGGATCACTTGCGTTAAATCCTCATCTGCTTCATCCGGAGGCTGAATGCTATCGAGTTTGAGCACAAAGACACGGCCCGGTCCACGGATCAGTGCCACTTCGCCTGCATCCATGGAAAACACGCGGTCAATGAAATCGGCAGGTGCATTGTCGACAAAACCCCGGCGGGTGAGCTCTTGCGTTCCAGTCACCGCCAGATCGACACCTTCAAAGGTCTTGCCGTCGCGCATCTCCTCGATAAGCGGTGTGACCTTTTCAACCAGAAGCTCAACATAGGTCTGGTTTTCCCATCCCGCGACAACCTCGTCACGCACGTCCTCAAGTGGCGCAAGTTCGGGCGGGATCGTTTCATCCAGCCGCATGGCATAGATGCTGCCATCATCAAGCTGCATGACCTCTGGAAAGTCGTTCTCGGTCAGTGACGCAGCAGCGGCGCGGAAGGCCTCATAGGCGGCGATGTCATCGCTGACGGTCGGGTTCCAGACGATCTCGGCCACCTGCATGTCGGTCTCTTCGGCGAGGTCCTCAACAGTCGCGCCGCCGGCAAGCAGGTCGTCAATACTGTCGACTTGCGATTCCACCACACGGCGGGCGCGGTCGGCGCCGACACTTTCTCGAAGCTGTGGCAGGGCGTCTTCAAAGGTGGTCTCCTGCGCCTCAAGAATAGCGTTGATACGGAAGAGCGCCGGGCCAAGATTGGTCTCAACGGGGCCGATGACGTGTCCTGTCAGACCAGCGAAAATAGCGTCAGAATTGTCACCCAGATCACGGGCCGTCACCACACCCATATCGGTGTCCGAGAGTTGCAGGCCGCGCTCTGATACAAGATCCGAGAAGCTGACCGTGCCCAATGCAACGCGATCTGCAGCCGCAGCTGCATCATCCTCGGATGGAAAGACAAGCCGGTCCACCATGCGTCGCTCTGGTTGGTTAAATTCATCAAAGCGAAGTTCATAAGCGTCGCGCAGGGATTGATCGTCAATCTCCACCGTGTCCACGATCATTTCCGGCGTGAGCCAGGCATAGGTGATGCGCTTGGATTCCGGGCGTGTGAAAAGAGCGGCGTTTTCCTGGTGGTAGGCTTGCAGATCGGCCTCAGTCGGCTCCGGTATGCCAATCTCTAAATCGTTGCGCGTCTGCAGGCTCCATGTAATGGCACGGCGTTCGCCCAGATAGGCGGCAAGCGTGTCGCCATAGGCATCAGGAAGCGTCACGCCCGCCAGAACAGATGCCTGCAGGAAGCTGCGCGCGGTGTCGCGGCGCATGCTTTCTTCAAAGTCGCGCTCTGAAAGGCCTGCCTGTTCGAGGGTAAAACGATAGGCCTCGCGGTTGAACTCACCATCGCCGCCGCGGAATTGTGGCATGGCAAGGATTTGTTCCCCGATCGCCTCATCTCCGACGGAAACACCGCTTGAAATCATTTCATGATCAAAGGCCGCCTGGCTGATGAGCTGGGACAGCACGCGTTCCGGCACACCTTCGGCACTGGCTTGAATAAAGCTGACAGGTTCACCACGGCTGGCTTGCAACGCGTTGATTTCCTGTTGCAGCCCGCGGAAATACTCATCGACCCGAATATCCGCCTCGCCAACCTTGCCAACGCTGCGCAATGTGCCCGACAGGCTGGTCACTCCAAAGCCGCCAAGCCCTAGAATGAGCAGGCCCATGAGAATCCAGACCAGTGGTTTGGTGATGCTTTTCGATGCCATGCTCTTCCTCGCCAGTGACGGTTCATGCGTCAGATTGACCGTGTATCTATTCGGTCTCTCAGGCTTGGGCAATAGGCCAGCGTAGTGCGGCTAGACGATCAAAGAGCAGGCCGACCTCAGTGCGGTTCACATTGGCGAAAGCAATGCGGAATTGGCGCGCTCCGTTTGGGTCTCCTTCGGGCTGAAACATCGTGCCGGGCAGGGCGAGCACACCGGCCTCTTGCACCAGCTTTGGCGCAAGGTCCTTGGAAGACCCTTCAAACGGGTGTCGCATATAGGCAAAATAGGCGCCGCAGCCCATGAGGGTCCATCCGGCCTCTGCCAGCTTGGGCATGTTGTCCTCAATGGCAGCGCGCCGGTCGAGGATTTCGTCGCGTTCCCCGGCCAGCCATTGAGAAAGGTTCTGCATGCCCCAAAGCGCCGCGATCTGGCCAAGCTGGTTGGGGCAGATCGTGACCGTGTCGAGGAATTTTTCGACTTCCGCCAAGAGGCGCGTGCTGGCCACCATGGCCCCAACGCGGTGGCCCGTCAGGCGATAGGCTTTGGAAAACGAGTAAAGCTGAATCAGCGTCTGGTCCCAATTGGGTTCCTGGAACAGCGCATGTGGCGCACCGGTGCGCGCATCAAAGTCGCGGTAGGTCTCATCGACAATCAACGCAATGCCATGCGTTTGCGCCAATTTGAAAATGGCCATGACAAGATCCGCAGGGTATTCCACGCCGCCGGGATTGTTGGGTGTGACCAGAACAATGGCGCGCGTGCGGTCGGTGATCAGGGCCTTGGCCTCATCCGGGTCGGGCAATAAAGCGGCATCAGTGGGCAGTGGAACGGCGCCAACTCCGGCCATATCCAACCACATTTTATGATTGAAATACCATGGGGTTGGCAGAATAACCTCATCCCCTTCAGAGCAGAGCGCCGTGATCGCCGCGCTAAAGGCCTGATTGCAGCCAGAGGTGATGGCGACCTGATCGGGTGACACATCCGCGCCGTATGCGCGACGCCATTGGCTGGCCACTTCGGCACGTAGATCAGGGCGACCTAAAACAGGGCCATAAAGATGCGCCTCCGGCGTATAAAGTGCCGCCTCGGCGATCACCTGCCGCAGAGCCTCAGGGGGCGGGTCGACCGGTGCTGCCTGACTAACGTTGATAAGAGGTCGGTCTTGCGTAAACTGCACGCCGTCAAGCCAGCGGCGTGCCTCCATTACTGGGGGCGAAAAGGTTGTTTGCGTGCGAGAAAGATGGCTCATATTTCAGGCCCCCCGATAGGGTTCGACATATTGCAGGGCCATATCCCATGGAAAGAAAATCCAGGTATCCTGGCTCACTTCGGTGATGAATGTATGCACCAGCTCACGTCCTTTAGGTTTGGCATAGACCGTCGCCACATGCGCCGCAGGCAGCAGTTTGCGGACCAGTTCCAGAGTACGCCCGGTATCGACCAGGTCATCAATAATGAGAACACCGTCGCCGTCGCCCATCAAATCCATGTCCGGAGATTTTAGAATCACCGCCTCGCTTTGAGTTTGATGGTCATAGGATTTCACGCTGATCGTATCGACGGCGCGCACATCAAGCTCGCGCGCAATGATCATCGCCGGGGCCATGCCGCCCCGCGTGATCGCCACAATGGCACGCCAGCCGTCTTCCGGAGCTTCGCCCTGCAAACGCCAGGCCAGCGCGCGCGCATCTCGGTGTAGCTGATCCCAGCTGACGTGAAAGCCTTTTTCATGGGGCAGGCGGTCGGTCATGGCAGCCGTCCTTTTGAGTTATCGATTCAATAAAAGTCGCAAGCCGAGTGCGCCGAGCACCAGGGCAGCGATACGATCAAAGATTGGTTTCAGCCGCAGGTAGCCCGCACGTGCAGGGGGTGAGGCCAGTGCGGCGGCCATAAGAGCATAGACGACAAGTTCGACACAGAAATGATTGAGAACAATCAAGCCTTTCTCAGCCAGACTTAATCCTTCGGGGAAGATCACGATCAGGACTGAGGCGGCGAAGAGCACCGACTTGGGGTTTGCCAGATTGACCAGAACCCCACCCCAGAAGGCCTTGGCCCCCGGCTGCGCAGCTTCAGAAAGCGGTTCCTTGGCGCTCTTCCAGATCGACCAAGCGAGGTACATCAGATAGAGCGCGCCGCCGATCTTAAGAGCCGTGTAGATGAACGGGAAAAGCCGGAAGATCACATCAAGGCCCAAGAGCGCGGCACCGGTCCAGGCCGCCGCAACTAGCCCAAGACCGGCCCCAGTCGCAACGCCTGTCCAAAATCCACCAGAAACGGCCTGTTTGATCGCAAATAGAAAGGCCGGTCCTGGCGCGGCCATGGCGGCCAGCAGGGTCAAGTTGAAGGCGATCAGATGCGTAAGTGTCATTGCAAGGCTCCTTTGTCGCGCCGCAAAAGAAGTGCAGAGACGATCTTTGTCTCTACCCCCTCAATTTCCAGCGTAACCACTTGAGCGCCTGCCATCAATTCTGGTGCCAGAAGTATCAGTTCTACCTCGTTTTTAGCGACTTCAGCACTGTCGTTTGCGGGTTTGTTGGCCGAGATTTGTGGAACAAAGCGAATGTCGCAGTCTTTGTGCGGCGCCTTTTCTTCTGGTGTGGCGAAGTCTGAAGCGGCGGCAAACGCGCTTAGATGATCTGGCTTGCCAAGCATTGCCAACCCGCCGGGCTCTTGAATCATGGCATCCAGTGGTTGGTTTTTAATCGCCATCTGCCCTTCTCCAGAGGGTGTGAATTGAAACGTGATCGCTTCGACATGTCCGCTTGGCCCGTGTTCTTTGACACCGGCCACATGGACCCGTGATGCCACAACTTCTGACATCCATGTTCCAGCGATATGCTTGCTCAGTGTTTCGGGGTCAGCGCCGCAAAGTTCTTGCGCGCGCAGCGGCATAGCAGCCATGACGAGCAAGAGTGTTGCGAGTCGCATTGGGAGCCGCAATCCTTACGTCTTGTCGATGTCTGGTGCGTCCACCGCCTTCATTCCGACCACGTGATAGCCTGCATCCACATGCAGGTTTTCACCTGTGACACCGCTGCCCAAGTCAGAGAGTAGGTAAAGCGCTGATTTGCCGACATCGCCTATGGACACATTGCGTCGCAGGGGAGAGTTCAGCTCATTCCATTTGAGGATGTAGCGGAAATCGCCAATACCAGATGCGGCAAGCGTTTTGATCGGACCCGCGCTGATGGCATTGACGCGGATCCCGTCCTTGCCCAGATCTTCGGCCAGATATTTGACGGACGCTTCAAGAGCGGCTTTGGCCACGCCCATCACATTGTAATGCGGCATGACCTGCTCTGCGCCATAGTAGGTCAGCGTCAGCATCGCGCCGCCATTGTTCATCATCTTCTCGGCGCGCTGTGCCACGGCCGTAAAGGAATAGACCGAGATGTCCATTGTCATCATGAAATTGTCGCGGCTTGTGTCGACATAGCGGCCGCGCAGCTCGTTCTTGTCGGAAAACCCGATGGCATGAACGACGAAATCGAGATTATCCCAGCGATTTTGCAAACCAGAGAAAAGTTCATCGATTGAGGCCGGGTCGCTCACGTCACAGGGCAGAACGATGTCAGACCCCAGTTGCTCAGCCAGAGGCGAGACACGCTTTTTCAGGGCATCTCCTTGATAAGAAAAGGCTAATTCGGCGCCCTGTTCTGCACAGGCCTTGGCAATGCCCCATGCGATGGACTTGTCATTGGCAAGGCCCATAATCAGCCCGCGTTTGCCTGCCATCAAAGAGTTCGACATATCATACCCCCGGCCCGTGTTTTTTAGTGTATAGTTGCTTTAGGCGATCAAACCCGCAGCATCAAGAGCCAGACGGTGTACCTCGTTTGGACAGGTTGACACGCATGTGGATTTGCAACGTCAGATAGACGGGACAGTTTAGGTTAACGAGTCTGGGACTAAGGGACAGTTACATGAGCGAGAGAGACGGGAAGTTTGCCGGAGATGATCCGTTTGCTCTGGCCCGTGCGTGGTTGTCCGAAGCAGAGGCCAGCGAGATCAATGATCCTAACGCGATGGCCTTGGCGACCGTTGATGAGACGGGATTGCCCAATGTGCGCATGGTGTTGCTTAAGGACATTTCGAACGATGCGTTCTGGTTCTATACAAATTACGCAAGCGCAAAGGGGCGCGAAATTGAGACCTGCGGCAAGGCGGCTCTCGTGTTGCATTGGAAGTCTTTGCGCCGTCAGATCCGGGTTCGCGGCACCGTAACAAAAGAAGAAGGCCCTGAGGCAGATGAATATTATGCCTCGCGATCCCTCAAAAGCCGTTTGGGGGCGTGGGCGTCACGGCAGTCAGAATCGCTTTCGTCACGCGCACACCTCATGGCAGAGGTCGCCAAGATCACGGCCTTAAAAGGTGCCAACCCTGATCGTCCGCCTTTTTGGGGCGGATTTAAAATCACACCGGTGGAAATCGAGTTTTGGGCCGATGGAGCATTTCGTCTGCATGATCGCTTTGTCTGGCGTCGTGAGTCGGACGCAGATTCCTGGAATATTGAGAGGCTCAATCCATGACGTTGACGTTACGCCAAATGCAACACTCTGGAATGCAAGTATATTTATGCGCGAAATCCCCTTTCGCCCCTTTTGAAAGTAGATTAGATTTAGGCCTCGAACTTGGGTGGGACCACTGCGGTGACTGAAGACACTCCAACAACGCGCACGGTTCATGGCCGAGTGAAATGGTTTGATCCTGTGAAGGGATTTGGCTTTGTCCTCGCGGATGAAGGCGGCCCAGATATTTTGCTTCATGCGAATGTGCTTCGGAACTTTGGACAAAGTTCTGTCGCAGACCGTGCCGGTGTTCTTCTGGAAGTGCAAAAGACAGAACGCGGCGAGCAGGCCGTCGAAGTCCTTGAGATCGAGCCCCCCGAGGATATCGAGACATCTGGCTTGGCCGATCTTGATGATATCGACCCAGAAGTCATCCGCTCTGCGCCGCTGGAGCCTGCGCGGGTGAAGTGGTTTGATAAAGGCAAAGGCTTTGGGTTTGCCAATACCTTCGGTCGTGACGAGGACGTGTTTGTACATGTCGAAGTGCTGCGCCGTTCAGGACTGGCGGATCTGCAACCAGGTGAAGCGCTTGCAATCCGCGTGATCGAAGGTAAGCGTGGTCGTATGGCCACGGAGGTTTGCGGATGGGAAACCGCGGTAAAGCAGTCAAAAGACTCCTAACATCAATACTGCTGTTTTTAGCACCCGTTTCGGCATTGGCAGAGGCGTGCCGCGAAGATCTTGTGCAACTCCGCGGGGATTGGGGGCAGGCGCAGTTCACCGTTGAAGTGGCCGACGATCCCTCCGAGCGCGGCCAGGGATTGATGCATCGAGACTCTTTGCCGCCAAGTGCGGGGATGCTCTTTGTTTATGACAAACCAGATGAGGTCAGTTTCTGGATGCGCAACACGCTCATTCCATTGGACATGATCTTTGTCGATGCCATGGGCGTTGTTCAGCATGTGCACCACGAGGCTGTTCCGCTGAGTGAAGAAAGCATTTTTGGCGGGGATATGATCCAATATGTGCTTGAGGTGAACGGCGGTTTGGCGCGCGCATTTGGAATCACTCAGGGCACAGAATTGCGGCACCCCGCTATAGCTAACGCAAAGGCGAAATGGCCCTGCGGGTCGTGAAGCAGCACAATTTTTTCCATTCCGTGTTCACTGGGCCTTTTCAAACCGAATAAACCTCGCTAGAGGGAGGCACGGTCCGGGGCGTGGCGCAGTCTGGTAGCGCACCTGTTTTGGGTACAGGGGGTCGTAGGTTCGAATCCTGCCGCCCCGACCATCCTCCTAAAAATGCGATTCTCTGTCTCTTCCTCTGTGGCTTGTTTGCAGCGGTTCTCTGTATTTGGAAGTGGGACTGCGTCTCGATAAAAATACATCCAAGTGAATACCCAGTGCTTGGTGAGCAGAACATGTGGTGATGCTTTGCGTTCGTTTGCCACGATAAGCCGTCGTGGCTAAAGAGCTTTTTATGGGCGGGAGCGGAACTGACTTTGTGGTTATCACAGCTTCGTGAATCACTTGCTGTAAAATCCCGATCTGTGGAAAACCCCAGTCAATATGAAATTTTTGCAAATTGGCCAAAAAAATCCGTTGACCTGCTATGGTCACATACGTCACTTTGTGTGAGCTGGTCGACAAGCCACAAGATATAGTGGTGCGAGGCAAGGCAGGGACACACACCCAATTATACCTTCGGATAACCCGGGGACTACGGCTGTATGCGCATTGGTGCAATGGCCTGCCGGGATGTGTGGTTCTTGGTTTCCACCGACTGGCACGCCCTAAAGAGGGGGCAGGTTAGACACAATTTGGCTACGGGGCGCAGCTGATGAAGATCGATCGCAAATTTACCAAAGCAGGCAAAGACGCATACGCGGATATTGAGTTTGTCGAAACAAGCTCGGAGATCCGGAATCCAGATGGAACAACAGTATTCAAGCTGGATGACGTTGAAGTCCCGGCGAGTTGGAGCCAGGTGGCGAGCGATGTGATCGCGCAGAAATATTTTCGCAAGGCAGGCGTGCCCACCGATCTGAAAAAAGTGGAAGAAGAGGGCGTGCCGGAGTTCCTGTGGCGCTCGGCCCCCGCAGCGGAGGATACGCCGAAAACGGGTGAAACCAGCGCCAAGCAGGTGTTTGATCGCCTTGCAGGGGCGTGGGCCTACTGGGGCTGGAAAGGCGGTTACTTCTCTGACGAGAAAGACGCGCGTGCCTATTTCGATGAAATGCGCCACATGCTGGCCCGTCAGATGGCGGCACCCAACAGCCCGCAATGGTTCAACACGGGTCTGCATTGGGCTTATGGCATCGACGGACCGGGGCAGGGTCACCACTATGTGGATTACAAGACCGGTGAGTTGACCAAGTCGACCAGCGCTTATGAACACCCGCAGCCGCATGCCTGCTTTATTCAGTCTGTGGCCGACGACCTTGTGGGCGATGGCGGCATCATGGACCTTTGGGTGCGTGAGGCGCGTCTCTTTAAGTACGGCTCCGGCACAGGCACCAACTTCTCGTCGCTGCGCGGCGCGGATGAGCCGCTCTCAGGTGGTGGCAAATCCTCGGGTCTGATGGGCTTTCTGAAAATCGGCGACCGGGCGGCGGGTGCGATCAAATCCGGCGGGACCACACGTCGCGCGGCCAAGATGGTGATCTGTGATGTGGATCACCCGGATGTCGAGGACTTCATCAATTGGAAAGTCATTGAAGAGCAGAAAGTGGCGTCCATCGTTGCAGGCTCCAAGATGCATGAGCAAAAGCTCAATGAGATCTTCTCAGCCATTCGCACATGGGACGGCAGCACCGAAGATGCGGTCGATCCAGCAAAGAACGAGAGCCTGAAAACAGCTATTCGCGGCGCAAAAAAGTCTGCCATTCCAGAGACATATGTCAAGCGTGTGCTCGACTATGCACGGCAAGGTTACGACAGCATTGAGTTCCCCACATACGATACGGACTGGGATAGTGAAGCATACGCCTCCGTATCGGGGCAAAACTCCAACAACTCGATCCGCGTTACCGATGCTTTCCTCTATGCGGTTAAGAAAGACGCTGATTGGGAGCTGACCAACCGGACCGATGGCACGGTGGCCAAGACCATCAAGGCGCGCGATCTTTGGGAAAAAGTCGGCCACGCGGCGTGGGCCTGTGCCGATCCGGGCATTCAGTATCACGACACGGTCAATGCCTGGCACACATGCCCCGAAGACGGGCAAATTCGCGGCTCCAACCCGTGCTCGGAATACATGTTCCTCGATGACACGGCCTGTAACCTTGCGTCTATGAACCTGTTGCAGTTCTACGATGGCGAAACATTTGACGCGGAATCCTATGTGCATGCCACACGGCTCTGGACTCTGACCCTGGAAATCTCGGTGATGATGGCGCAGTTCCCGTCCAAAGAAATCGCGCAACTGTCCTACGAGTTCCGCACTTTGGGTCTCGGCTACGCCAATATCGGCGGCCTTCTGATGAATATGGGCCTTGGCTATGATAGTGACGAAGGTCGTGCGCTTTGCGGGGCACTGACTGCGGTGATGACCGGCGTGTCCTACGCCACCTCGGCGGAAATCGCAAAAGAGCTTGGCCCGTTTGCAGGCTATAAGCGCAACAAGGATCACATGCTGCGCGTGATGCGCAACCACCGCAATGCGGCCTATGGCGCCACGGAAGGCTATGAGGAGCTCGCTGTGAAGCCAGTTCCGCTCGATCTGGCCAACTGCCCCGACAATCGTTTGGCGGATCTGGCCATGGCTAGCTGGGATGAGGCGCTGAAGCTCGGTGAAAAGCACGGCTACCGCAACGCACAAGCCACCGTGATCGCCCCCACAGGCACCATCGGTCTGGTGATGGATTGCGACACCACGGGGATTGAGCCGGACTTTGCTCTGGTTAAGTTCAAGAAGCTCGCGGGCGGTGGCTACTTCAAGATCATCAACCAGTCTGTACCTGCAGCCCTTGAAAAGCTGGGCTATGGCAGCGCGCAGATCGAAGAAATTGTGGCCTATGCCGTCGGACACGGCACCATCGGCAACGCGCCGGGCGTGAACCACACGTCTCTCACCGGCCATGGCTTTGGTCCCAATGAGCTGGCCAAGATCGACGCCGCCGTGGGCAGCGCTTTTGACATTCGGTTCGTATTCAACCAGTGGACGTTGGGCGAAGAATTCTGCCAAAACGTGCTGGGCATTCCGGCAGAAAAGCTGAATGATCCCACCTTCGATCTTCTGGCGAGCCTGGGCTATTCAAAGGCCGACATCGAGGCCGCAAATGACCATGTCTGCGGGACCATGACGCTCGAAGGGGCGCCACATCTGAGCAAAGACCACTACCATGTGTTCGATTGTGCCAACCCCTGTGGCAAGAAGGGCAAGCGCTTCCTGTCGGTAAACTCACACATCGACATGATGGCGGCGGCACAGTCCTTCATCTCGGGCGCGATTTCCAAGACGATCAATATGCCCAACGACGCCACCATCGAGGATTGCCAGGAAGCCTATGAGCGCAGCTGGCAGATGGGGGTCAAAGCCAACGCGCTTTATCGTGACGGCTCCAAACTGAGCCAGCCTTTGGCGGCGGCTTTGGTTGAGGATGATGATGACGCCGCGGAGGTGCTGGAATCCGGCACCCCGCAGGAAAAGGCACAGGTTCTGGCCGAGAAGATCGTCGAGAAGGTGATCGTCAAGGAAATCGTCAAATCGCACCGTGAGAAAATGCCGGAGCGGCGCAAGGGCTATACTCAAAAGGCGACCGTGGGCGGGCACAAGGTGTATCTGCGCACAGGCGAGTATGAGGATGGCCAGCTTGGCGAGATCTTCATCGATATGCACAAAGAGGGCGCGGGCTTTCGGGCGATGATGAACAACTTCGCCATCGCGGTCTCGGTTGGCCTGCAATACGGTGTGCCGCTTGAGGAATTCGTGGATGCCTTCACCTTCACCAAATTCGAGCCGGCGGGCATGGTGCAGGGCAATGACAGCATCAAGAATGCCACCTCGATCCTCGACTATATCTTCCGCGAACTGGCGGTGAGCTATCTGGATCGCACCGACCTGGCCCATGTCAAACCCGAGGGCGCATCCTTTGATGACCTTGGGCGTGGCGAAGAAGAAGGTGTGAGCAATATCAAGGAGATGTCAGGCGAAGCTGCGACGAACTCTCTGGAGGTGCTCAAGCAGATCAGCTCCACCGGCTACCTGCGCAAGCGTCTGCCTCAAGAGCTTGTCGTGCTCAACGGCGGTCAATCCATCGGGGCCACAGCGCTGGCCGGAGCCGACCCTGAAGTGGCGCTGCAAACGCTCGTGCCGGAAACGGCAGAGGCCGCCGTTGCCGTGAGCGCGTCTGTCACCACCACCGCCACCACCATGGACGCGGCCACCAAGGCCAAGATGCAAGGCTACGAAGGGGATCCTTGCGGCGAATGCGGAAACTACACGCTGGTGCGGAATGGGACATGTATGAAGTGTAATACATGTGGCTCGACGAGCGGTTGTAGCTGAGGAGGATGGACTGATGACCTTTCCAGAATCCATAGGATTTGCAGCGTCAGTCTGGGCACTGGTGCAAGCGGGTTGGTTTCTCTCGAGTTGGGTACTGCGTGCCGCCAAAGGCATGGTAAAAAAACCTACTCATTGATATTAAAGTACAAAATCGTGCGCGCAGAAAGATTGGTTGAGCTTGAAGAAAAAGAAGCTGTGCTCAGAATAGTGGTTTCTGAAGTCGATGGCTTGAGAGAGACCTTAGAAAGTGGTCCGGCTGAAAGGATCGCTTCATGACGGTCGTAAATTTCAAACATGATACCCGAATTTCAGACAGTGACCGCGGCATCCTGAGAGAGTTTACTTCTGAGTTAGGCGGAGATCCTGTGCATCTGGCGCATCGTCTGGGACTGAAAGTTTTCGAAGAAAACCTTCACGAATCTGTAAGCGGGTTTATTCAGTTCGACGAGACGTGTGGGTCAGACTCAGGATACAAAGTAGTATTGAACTCTGTTCACTCAGTGGCACGCAAGAAATTCACTTTAGCCCATGAGTTGGGGCATTTTGTGCTGCATAGAAACAGCGATCATTTCCTCGAAGATAAGAAGCGTTCTGCGGAGATTTTCGATTTTGCATCGGGTTACAGGTCAGGAGATGGGTGGGACTATTCGCAAGACTTTCCGAAGGCTTTCGAACGAGAAGCCGACGTTTTCGCTGCGAACGTGTTGCTTCCAGCCAATCTACTCAGGAAAACCGCGGAATTTATCGAAGGCACACCAGCTTCACTTGCACGAAGATTAGATTTGTCAGTCCCATTCGTGGCTCGCCGCTTTGAAGAAGTGAGATTCGAAGCATGAATGCGCGCCATACAAGTTTAAAGTGCAAGTAACTCAACACGCGCACCCAAGCGCGCCAGGGACCGGCCGGTGTCCCCAAGATAGCCGCCGGTCCCGACGAAATCGGGCAAGACGCTAAAAAGCGTCGCCCAAAGCCACACGGGGCGGGTGCGCTCGCCCCTGACGGCGCTCAGGCCGCAGGCAGAAACCGGGCGGTACAAATAGTGAGCCTGAGTGGCGAAACTCTGACCGGGGGGCTTTATGCCCCCGTTTTTCTTTGTTTATTTACGCTTGCGCCATTCTTCCCAGACAAAGGGATAAACCCAGGCGCAGTCATGCGTGGCGCTGAGTGTTTCGCGAATGGCATCGCGTTTGGCAATGAACCCTTCGTCAAAGAGATGAAACTGCACCTGCAGCTTGCCCACTCGGGTCATCACACCGCTGTCGATCAGTGCAGGCAAAAGATCATATTCGCCGCCTTCGATATTCATCTTCATGAGTTCGATGGCGGGAATGTCATGCGCCTCGAAAAACTCCTGAACGGCGTGAATAGGCGCCTCAATGTCGCCACCGCCATCCGCGACGGCAGAAGAGGCATTGTCAGCATCCGACAGCTTCATGGTGTCCGCCTTTGACCCCAGCGCGAAGGGATGCACGGATATACGGAATTTGCCATCGTACTTGGCCTCTAGTGCCTCAGCAAACCGGGGGTGTGGCTCAAAAATATGCATCTTTGCGTCCGGGGCATCGGCCAGAACAATATCGGTCCACTCGCCTTTGTACCCGCCGAAATCAAACACGGTCGGTTCTGGTGGAAGGTCTGCATAGGCCTTCAGCCGCTCTGCCGCATTGTCCCGACGCCACGCTTTGAACGCGTCGTAAAACACGCCTTTCCAAGGGTTTTTACGCCGGTCGAGCCATTTCTTGAGGGATGCCATTGGAGGTGCCTGTCCGTTTTGCAAGCGGGTGTAGTGGCATGTTCCCCGTTAGGCAACCCAAGTGCGCAAGGTCAGGCCCCTGCGCGCTGTACCATGCCGAAAAGGTCACGTGGGTCGTCCGGGTCGGCGAGCAGGTCCAGCTCTATGAAACATCCGGCATCATGGATATGATCGCGCACGTAGCGCAGCGCCGAAAAATCCTCGATGGCAAAGCCAACGCTGTCAAAGAGCGTGATCTGACGATCATCGGTGCGGCCTTTGGCCTTGCCGGTGAGAACCTGCCAGAATTCGGTGACCGGATGGTCGTCGTCCAGCTGCTGTATTTCTCCTTCGATCCGGGTCTGTTCGGGGTATTCCACAAAGATATCAGACCGATGCAGGATGGCCGGAGCCAACTCGGTCTTGCCGGGGCAGTCCCCGCCGATGGCGTTGATATGGACCCCTTCGCCCACCATGTTGTCCGTCAGAATTGTTGCGCATTGCTTGTCCGCCGTGCAGGTGGTGATGATCTGAGCACCTTCCATGCTGTCTTCGGCGCTGGCGCAGGGCACCACGTTCAGACCAAGCCCCTGCAAGTTGCGCGCCGCTTTTTCGGTGGCTTTCGGGTCACTGTCCCACAGTTGCACGGTTTTCAGCCCACAAAGCGCCTTCATGGCCAGGCTCTGAAACTCCGACTGCGCTCCATTGCCGATCATGGCCATCGTGTCAGCGCCTTTGGGGGCGAGGTGTTTGGCCACCATGGCTGAGGTGGCCGCCGTGCGCAGCGCTGTCAGGATTGTCATTTCGGTCAGAAGAACCGGATAGCCCGTATCAACATCCGCCAAGAGGCCAAAGGCCGTCACGGTTTGCAGCCCTTCCTTGGTGTTCTTGGGGTGGCCGTTGACGTATTTGAAGCCATACGCCTCGCCATCCGAGGTGGGCATAAGTTCAATCACACCCACATCCGAATGGCTCGCCACGCGCGGGGTTTTATCAAAAAGCTCCCAGCGTTTGAAATCGGCTTCGATGTAATCCGCCAGGCCGATCAGCATAGGTTCAATGCCAATGTGATGCACCAGCTTCATCATGTGATCGACCGAGACGAAGGGGACGAGGGCTTTGTCAGAGGGGATTGGATTGGTCATCAGAACACCCCTGTTGGGCGGTCAAAGACGCGACGGCCAAGCGCCGAGGCGGCGAGGTCGACCATGACCTGTGCCGTGCGGCCGCGTTCATCTAGATGCGGGTTCAGTTCCACCAGGTCCAGCGAGGTCATCAAGCCGCTGTCGCAGATCATTTCCATCACCAGATGGGCCTCTCGAATGGTCGCGCCACCCGGAACCGTGGTGCCCACGGCGGGTGCGTAGGTCGGATCGAGGAAATCCACATCCAGCGAGACATGCAAAGCTCCGCCAGCGCGGGCCACATCGTCAAGGAAGGCCGCCAGCGGGCGGGCAATGCCTTTCTCGTCGATTGTGCGCATGTCATGACAGAGTGCGTCGGTGTCCTGCAGAAAAAGACGTTCATCGGGGTCGACTGACCGCAAGCCAAGAAAGCAGATATTGCCAAAGGGCACAGGGTTGCGCACCTCTGGAAACCCGCCAAACCCTTCGCGACCACTGGCATAACCCAGGGGCGTCCCATGCATGTTGCCCGACGCGGTCGTCTGCGGCGTGTGGAAATCGGTATGCGCGTCGAGCCAGAGCACGAATTGCGGTTTGCCCGTCTTGGCGGCGTGATTGGCTGCACCGACCACTGTGCCCAGGGACAGGCTGTGATCGCCCCCAAGGAACACTGGCAGGCCTTCGGCCATAGCGCGTTCGGTTGCGTCAATCAGCGCCGTTGTCCAGCCGATGGTCAACGCAGGCTCAAAGATATGCTGCGGCAGGCTTGCAGGCACATCTGCGGGTTCAGCCGCGACATTGCCCCAATCCTGGACGTCGAGGTCCAGATCCTCCAGCGCTGTCGTAAGCCCGGCAACACGGTAAGCATCCGGCCCCATCAGGCATCCGGCACGTTTCTTGCCACTGTCCACAGGGGCACCAACCAAAATACAGCTGTTCTTCTTCATGCGTCGTTTCTCCAGAATCTTGCATATAGAATGTTTTCGATTTGTGGGTTTTTGAAGCGATCATTTTGCACTAAACGAAACCAGCTTTGACAGAATGAAAGGCTATGATTGCGAAATGGACGAAAAAGACCGCAAGTTACTGTCTGCGTTGCGTCACGATGCACGGGCGTCCTTATCAGAACTCGCCGGGCTTTTGGGGGTCTCGCGGACCACGGTGCGCGCGCGCATAGACCGGTTGCAAGCCCGAGGCGACATCATTGGGTTCACCGTGCAGGTGCGCGGCGACACGCATCGCGATGCGGTGCGGGGTCTGATGATGCTGGGCATTGAGGGCAGGGGGCGGATCGTATCGTGCGTCACCTGAGCGGGATCAGTGCCATCCGCGCGGTCCATAGCACCAATGGACGCTGGGACCTGATCGTTGAGATCGGAACGAACACGCTGGAAGAGCTTGATGATGTGCTGAGCGCGGTCCGCCGGATTGAAGGTGTGGCCACGTCAGAGACCAACCTTCTGCTCAACACGAAAAAGCAGGCCGGGTAGGCGGCCTAGCTGGCGCGTGCGGCCTTTAGCCAGAGACCCGCGAGCGCTAATGCGACAACCGTGTTCCAGCTGGCCATAGACAATCCAAACATAGACCAAGGCACTTCATCACAACGCACCAATGGTGCAGAAAGGATCTGATCCATCAGTTCTTGCGCTGACAAGCCTTCGGTGCTCTGCGACGAACAGCTTGATGGCCCGTCCCACCAGCCTTTTTCGACACCTGTATGGTAGGCGCCAATACCAGCGGTCATCAAAGCCGCCAAAGCACCCAGCAACGGCAACAGAACCCATGGGAGTATCAAAGCCAAAGCGCCGATCCCAATCGCCGCGCCATGCGGCCAGCGCTGCCATATGCAAAGCTTGCAGGGGGCCATCCCACCCAGATGCTGGAACGCGAATGCTGCAAGCAGCAGCCCGGCTGATCCACCAGCGGCCAGCAGGATATAGAGCTGACGTTGTGTCATAGGAATTTCAGAACATAAAACCCGCCAAAAAGCAGGATGACAAACAGGATTGTCATCAACCCAAGACGGCGTTCGATGAAATCACGGATCGGCGCGCCAAATTTCCACAAGAGCCAGGCGACAAGGAAAAACCGCAAGCCGCGCGCCAGGATTGATGTGGCAATAAAGGTAAAGAGCGGCATGCCGGTCCACCCGGACATGATCGTGATGACCTTGTAAGGGAAGGGCGTGACACCCGCCGTCAGCACGGCCCAGAAGCCTAAATCATTGAATTTGTCGTTAAAGGCGTCCATCGCCTCGCCCTTGCCCAATGCCTCAAGAATAGGCTGACCAAGCTGTTCATAGGCAAAGGCCCCGATCGCGTAGCCAAGCATGCCACCTAAGACCGAGCTCACCAAGGCGACCCCGGCGATCAGCCAGGCGCGCGACGGGCGGGCAATGATCATGGGGATCATAAGGACATCAGGGGGGATGGGAAAGACCGAGCTTTCGACAAAAGACACCACCGCCAGCACCCAAAGCGCGCGGGGATGGTCGGCCAGAGAAATGACCCAATCGTACAGACGTCGCAGCATGAAACGGCCTCAATAGTGTACCTGTTTGCGAATGACCATGCGTCCGGTATCGCGTCAAGGGCAAAGCATTGCATTTTCCCGGTCAGTCCCCTCTGGACGCGCCTGCGCGCATTGGCTAGAAGTCACCCGCGTGCCCAAGTGGCGGAATGGTAGACGCAGGGGATTCAAAATCCCCCGCCTTTGCGGGCGTGCCGGTTCGAGTCCGGCCTTGGGTACCAAATCCATTCCCGACAGTGTTTTCGGACCAACCGTGCTTTGCGTGCGTCATGGCATGGAGCGTTGTTCCGTGCTGCCTTGATTTGCGGGCATTTTTCATGCGTAAGTCGCACAAGAAACAAGAAAAGAGCAGTCAGGCATGCACCTGCACCACATCCTGTTTGCGGTGGCCCTTGGGCTTTTGGCCCACGCATTCATCGGGTATTTTCCGTACCCCTATGGCGATGATTTTGCCTATGCACCTCTGGCTGACTATCGCGTCGACCCGACGCTATACCCGCGGGATGATCAACTGCGGCTCTTTGCCAATCACGCCAAAGTCTACGATTGGCTGCATGCTTTGGGCACAGCGACCTTTGGTGTTGAACCGGTGTTCCGCATGGCCCTATGGGTGTTGGCCGCTGGCGTCGCAGTCGTATTGTATGTCTTGCTGATCGCACTCGGAGCGCCGCTTTTTGCCTTGCCATTGGTGTTGGGCCTTGGTGTTGAGGTGCGGTTGGATGGACTGGGCCGTGGAGATTTTGGCGGGCTCATTTCTCCCTTCTTTCACCATCACAACGTCGCACTCGCTTTGGTGCTGGGCGCTATTTCTGCCGCTTGCTTGCGTAAATCTTTGTTTGCGGGGGTGCTCTTGGGGTTGGCCGTTTTCGCGCAGCCCATGACAGCGTTTCACGGCGCCCTGATTGCCGGGGTCGGCGCTTTGCTTAGACATCCAGGCGATGCGGTCAAAATGGCGCTTGCAGCCATCCTTGTGGCCCTTCCCGCCGCGTTACCGATTTTGTCATCCCTCTGGGCCGTCCCTGACACTGCGGTGTCCCTAGACATTATCGAAGAGGCTTACCGGTTTCGGGCACCGCATCACTACGATCCAACCTGGCACTCCATCGGTGTGGCGACTGTATATCTGTTGGCCGGTCTTGTAGGCAGTTTGCAACTGATGCGTTCTGATGCCTCAATCGGCCGGTTTGCTTTGGGTGTCATGATCAGTTTCGCCCTTTTGCACATGATCACAATCATGATTTACAAGTTGAGCCTCTCCGACTGGGTTCCCCTGTTCGTTCTTGATGCCAACCGCTCCACGCCCATTATGTTTGCAATTGCGCCGGCCCTGGCTCTCGCCGGGCTTTTGCGTGCGCCTTGGTCATCGCTGCACTGGTTAAGTGGCGGCCTTTTGGGTGGTGTTATCGCTCTGAACATCTCTGTTGGAGGTGTGTTTTTCATCGTGCTTGGCATCCTTATGTGGCGTATAGGCCATGACGCGCGGAGGAAATCACTTTTGACCATTGGTTTGGTCACAGCTCTTTTACTTTTGTTCCCGGCCAAACCGTCTGTCCCGCCTGTTCCTGCAGAAACGCGACAAGCGCTGGAGGAAATACGTGATGTCACACCGCGGGATGCGCTTTTTGTCATCCCAATCAGTTTGTCTGAATTTCGTTTGATTGCGCAACGCAGCGCCTATGTGGACTTCAAGCTGTTTTCCGTGGCTCAACCCGAACAAGCCGCTTTGACTCGGGAACGCATCGACCAGATCGTGGATCCTTCACCCGAAAATCGCGATGCTGCTGGGTGGTTGGCCGCGATCCGCTGGAGTGAGGATCAACGTCATGCGGCGACGTGCGCTGGCATGGTCGACATCCTGGAGCAAACCGGGGCTGACTATTTTTTGCGGCTTGTTGCGCAGGATGAAGCCCCGCAAGACTGTGCGCAGTTGTCACGTGTGGTGCAAAGCAAAACGCTTGTTCTTTATGGCCCGTCGCGCTGAGGGTCGTGAAAAACCCAGAGCTTGCAAAGAACAAAGGTTGAGAGCGGAACTGCGACCGCAACAACGCCCATGGCTGCCAAGAAGGGCAAGCCCGCGATGTCGGTGATCGCATAGGTTAAACCACTCGAAACGCAGAGGCCCAGCACAGACACCGACAAAAAGCGTGTCCCGTGAACCCGATGTTTTAACTCGGTGGAAAAGGTGAAATGGCCATGTCCGAAATAGGAAAAGCCGACGGCTGTCAAAAAACCGGTGAGGTTTGAGAGTTGTGGATCTGCGCCAAAACCTTCTGCCACGATCAAAGCGACCGTAACGTGCAGAAGCGTGGCGAGTGCGCCGATGCCAGCAAACCTTGAAAGTTGCTTAATCACGGGTGCGGTCACTCGGATGACAAGACTGCGCAGAGGGACAATCCGACAGGCATTTTGACGCGTCCAACCAAATGCCGTTCTGCGCCAAACACGGTGCGCAGGGCGGCGTTGATCAACGGATTGGGAAGCGTGTCGTCTGCACGATCAGACCGCACAACTGCCTTGGCGGCGCGCCCGGCGACAGCCACGGGGAACAGAGCTGTGTTAAAGTAAAACCCATGTTCCATTTTTAACCCGGCAGCGGTGGCAACCTCTGCGAGATGCGATTTCGTATACCGGCGGAAATGGTGATGCCTTTCGTCATGACGCGACCAAAGCCAGGGAAAGGCTGGAACGGTCATCACGATACGGCCTTCAGGTGCGAGACGCGACTTGAGGGAGGCCAGAGAAGCTTCGTCTTTTTCAACATGTTCGAGGACATCGAAAAGCCCAATCAGATCAAAGCGTTCATTTTTGTAGGGAATAGCGTCGGGCAGCGCACCTTCGGCAATTGCCAAAGAGCTCTTCAGTTCAGCCGTGCGTCTTGCATCCGCATCAAGCTCAAACGCACGAACTTGCCCAAACGCCTCCAGCATTTGAAGATTGCCGCCCGTGCCGCAGCCGGCTTCGAGAATACGTGCCTCCGTCGGCAGATTCACCAGCCTTGTGATAACTGCAGTCAATATTTGACGCCGGGCGGCAAACCACCAATGCACGTCTTCTTGTTCTGCCATTCGGTCAAATACAGCGCGATCCATTATGATTTCTCCTTTCCGCTATGCACTGAGCGCAGCACATAGAGCGGACGTTCGCGAACTTCGGAATAAATGCGCCCGATATATTCCCCAAGGATGCCTATGGCGAAAAGGTTCAGCCCGCCAAAAAGCAGGATGAGAATGATCGTTGAAGCATATCCAGGGACGTCCACACCAATGATCAGCGTTCGCAGTAAGATCGTCGTGGCATACAAAAAGGACATCAGAGCAAGAATGGCACCGGTATAGGTCCAAATTCTCAGAGGGGCCGTGGTCGAGGAAAATATTCCATCGAGTGCGAAATTCCATAACCGCCAATAGGACCATGCACTCGTGCCATGCTCGCGTTTTGGGCGTTCGAATGTTACCTCAGCTGTTTCAAATCCGACCCAGCTGAAAAGTGCCTTGTTAAACCTGACGCGTTCGCCCAATTCGCGTACAACATCGACCACCTGGCGATCGAGAAGTCGAAAATCCCCGACATCTTGTGGAATTGCGTGCTCTGAAAGCCGGTTAAAGATGCGGTAGAACCCTTGGGCTGTGATACGTTTAAGCCAAGTATCTTCGGCCCTGCCGCTGCGGCGTGCATTGACCACTTTCGCCCCTTTTTCCCAGTGCTTGAGCATTTCAGGAATAAGCTCGGGCGGGTCCTGCAGGTCGACATCCATCGGAATGCAGGCATCGCCTTTGGCATGGTCGATCCCGGCGCAAAGCGCGGCTTCCTTGCCGAAGTTGCGCGACAGGTTCACGAGGCAGAGGCGCGGGTTTTCGAGCATGCGGCTTCGGATTGCGAACTCGGTGGCGTCTCGGCTGCCGTCATTCACGAAGACGATTTCGTAGGTGTAGGTCTTGGCCAGTGGTGCGAATACGTCGTCAATGCGGGCCAAAAACGGCTCGATGGCTTGTTGTTCGTTAAATACCGGCACAACGAGTGAAACCAGTTTTTGCTTGCCGCGAGACCCGGTGCGTTTTCCCTGGTTTTGCGCCATGCTTTTATCGGCGACAGCCATCGCTTTGCTTGCCATTTTGCCCTCTTACCGTGCCCAAACCACGTGTGATGTCTGGTACCTAGACAAAAAGTCAGGCCAAAGTTTGACGATAATGCAGTGTTTGTGGCGCGCTTCGGGGCAGGTGATGTGTTGTCAACGAGCGGCAAGGAATTGCACACGCTCGCACAATCCAAAGTGAAATATGGCCAGATTATGTCTTCTACCGCCTTGATTCGTGTCTCCGCGCGAATGATTGTTTCCAAATAAAGAACGCATTGCAGAAAAATTGCCTATTACCGATGAATTTTGACCAATCAGCGTTATGCGCCCGGTAGGCTTTTCCCGTTGAAGGCGAGGTGGCCATTGTATTTGAAATTGAAACAGTAAGAGCGCTTCGCGTGCTCAATGTTGTCGGTCAAATTCAATTTACAGGAAAATATTGAAACTGCTTTTCTCTGTTGTTCTCGAATTCAGGACAATCTTCTTTTCGATTTACATACGTTTTTCGCGCACCACACGCATTGCTTGTTCCCGGACACAAAGAAGACATGTTTCTGCCAGTTTTCACTTTCGTCAACTCGTCACATTCCTTTAACTAAGAGAAGGCCCGCCTGGGGGTGGTGTCTGCACTTAGCAGGAATTTTGCGCCAAATGCCGGTCTGGGGAGATCGCAACATGGCCAAACCCTGATGTTGCAAGAGGACCTCGAAGTCCCTTCCGCACTCATGGTGTTCAGACAACCGCATCGTCGCTGGGCTTGTTACGTGTAAGCCGTTCATCCGGACGGTGTGTGTTGGAGATGACGATGCCTAATAACGTCAATGACCCGTTTGCCGCAAACCTCGTTGGGTTGTGGGATTTTCTGTCTTCTGATCCGGATGCGGACACGGGCCTCGCTGATGGTGTGGCACAAGACGGCGAGTTCGAGGGCGATGCCTTCGCATCGGGGGATGCGCTCCAGACCGATGGTCGTGGAGACTACTTTGACGTAAACGGAGGCAATGACGCAGCCTTCAATCTCTCCGAAGGCAGCGTCGCGGTGCAGTTTACACAAGATGCACATGTCGGAACATCTGACGACACTCTTGTTAACCGCGGCGAATTCAACGACCGCAGCAGTGAAGGCTACTTCGGGATTAACGTGTCGCTCGAGGGTGCTGTGAACGTACGGCATGTCGACGGTGGCGAAGATGTGAATGTCAGCACGCCGGATGACTTTTTCTCTCCGGGAGATACGGTCAAGGCAACCTACACTTGGTCCGAGACCGAAGGCGGTCGGTTTTTTGTTGAAAACCTGACCACCGGCGAAAACTACTCTCAAGACATCGACACCACCGGTCTGACGATGGACATCGGCGACAATGACGACGAGTCCTGGACCTTTGCGGCCCGTGAAAAAGACGATGGTCGGTATGATCATTTCTTCAACGGCTCAATTGATTATGTCGCTGTTTATAATACCGATATTCTGGGAGAGCCGGATGGCGTCGTAAGCGGCAATGACGCCGACAATGAGATTGATGCCGACTTTCTTGGTGACCCGCAGGGAGATCGTGTTGACAATGAGGATGCGATCCTTCCGGGGGCAGCGCCCAATGATGACGTTATCGATGCGCTTGGCGGAGATGATGAGGTTGAGGCGGGTGAGGGCAACGATGTTGTCTTTGGCGGCTCCGGCGACGACGAAGTTGAGGGCGGTGCTGGCGATGACATCATCTTTGGCGACAGCTCCCTGTCCGGTCCCGCCACCGAAGATGGCGATGATGACCTTGAGGGCGGCGCCGGCGATGACCAAATCTTTGGCGAAGGCGGCGACGACGAGATCGAAGGTGGCGACGGCAATGACCTGATTTCCGGTGGCGATGGCGAGGATGAACTCTCCGGGGGCGCAGATCGTGACACGTTCATAGATATCACCGCCGGTGATGAAATCGACGGTGGGGAAACCACCACATCGGGCGATCCCGACGATGATTTTGATACACTTGACCTGACTGGTGCGGCCGAAGCGGAAAACCCGGGCGGCAGTCTTCGCGTGACATTCACGTCTGCGGATCAGGAAGATGGTTTCGTTACCTTCTTTGACGCAGATGGCAATGAAACCGGCGAGGCCGAATTCAGCAATATTGAAAATGTTATCCCCTGCTTCACACCCGGTATGGTAATTGCAACACCCACAGGTGAGCGGCTTGTGGAGGATTTGCAAGTGGGGGACCGCGTGATCACCCGCGACAATGGTTTGCAGGAAATTCGCTGGATCGGACAGCGTGATCTGACCAAGCAGGAACTGCGCCAGGCGCCGCATCTGAAACCTGTTCTTATTCGCGCAGGTTCGCTTGGGCACGGCTTGCCGGAACGCGATATGCTTGTGTCGCCGCAGCACCGCCTGCTGCTCGCCAGCGAGAAATCGTCGCTTTATTTCGAAGAGCGCGAGGTGCTCGCCGCCGCCAAACACCTAACCCACAAGGCGGGCGTTGAAGTGGTTGAGGCCAGCAGCGTGAGTTACGTGCATTTCATGTTCGACCGCCATGAGGTGGTTCTGTCCAACGGCTCCTGGACCGAAAGTTTCCAGCCAGGTCAACAGGTTCTGGATGGTATGGGTCATGCGCAGCGCAGCGAGATCTTTAATCTGTTCCCGGAGCTTCAGGATCACGACGGCATCGAGGCCTATCAGGCCGCGCGCAAGTCGCTAAAGCACCACGAGGCGCGGCTATTGGTGGGGTGACGCTATTTTGAATGCAGCCCGCCGGTCTGCTCTACAAAGACCGGCACAATCGAAATCAGAGACTGGGGGTCTCGATTTCGAGTTTAGCAGTCCCGGCCTTACGGCTGGGATTGCTTGCTTTTGGCGACACGTAACGCGCGCCAGGCCTCCCAGGCTTCCGGTGTATCAAGATCTGTGACCGCGCGTTTGCCAGGCAAAGGGCAGGGGGTGATCGGCTCATTTCTCAAAAGAGCTTTGGCGCCTTGATCCCCTGTGAGCCGCGCGAGGGCGCCGAAAAGCCGGGCCGGTAAGACAGTTGGATGGCCCGTCTGGCCTTCGGCTGTTGTGGCACGAATGACGGCGTCGGGATGGGCCCGGTGCGTGTCATGCAAGGTTGCGAAATCCTCGGCGCACACATCTGGCAAATCGGGCAGGGCCACCATCAATGCTGTGGCCCCTTGTGCCATGGCCCAGTTGGCCCCCATGCGGATCGACGCGCTGAGGCCCTCGTCTGCGTCGGCGATGTTCATCAAGGTTACCTGATCATCGCGCACGGGCTGCAGGGCGTTAACCCTGTCTTCCGACTGCGCAGGCAGGGTGATCAGCACCGGAACCCCGAGCGTCATCACCGCAGAGGTTTGCCGCGCCAGAAGCGGTACGCCGTCAATCTTTTCCAGCAGCTTGTCCCGCCCGCGCATACGCGTGGACGCCCCGGCAGCAGGAACAAGACAAACGAGGCTCATAGGACGCTCTTTGTGAGTGACTTAGCTTAGAGTGACCGATCTAAACCTGACCGGCAAGCCGTGCTTCAGCCTCGCATGCGTGTGCCTTCGGGATCAAAGTATGGCTCTGAAATCAACTGTGCCGGGCGCATTTCGCCCAGAATTTCGATTTCAGCCTGCAGCCCCGGTTTGGCCAACTCTGTAGGGATCAAGGCCAGTGCGATGGATTTATCGGCGTGATGCGAATAGCCGCCTGACGTGCAGAAGCCCTGAACCTTGCCATTGATCCAGACGGGTTCATAGGCATGCACATCTGCGTCCAGTGCCGCGACCTCAAAAGGCACAAGTGTGCGCGCAGACCCTGAGGCGCGTTCCGCCTCAACCGCAGCGCGGCCGATGAAATCACTGTTCTTGGTGAAGCTGACAAACCGGTCCATGCCGGTTTCTGCGGGGGTGTAGTCAGGTGAGAATTCGCTAAGCCAAGACCCAAAGAACCGGTCCAGCCTGAGCGACATCATCGCGCGCATGCCAAAAGGTTTGATGCCGACGCTTTGACCCGCCTCCCATAGCACGGCCCATAACGCCCGTTGGGCCATGGGATCACAGTAGATTTCATATCCCAGATCGCCGGTGTAGCTGACGCGCTGGACCAGGCAATCGACCATCCCGACCGTCACATGCCGCACATCCATGAACCGCATGGTTGAGATGTCCATGCGCGTACAGGATTGCAGCAGATCGCGCGCCTTGGGGCCAGCAATCTGAAACCCGTTCAGCCGGTCCGAGATGTTCTCAAGCTCCACACCCTCTGCCTCGTTCATCTGGAACCAGCGCATGTGGTAGGCTTGTGAGCCGTAAGAGGCGGTGAGTTGAAACGCGGTATCGCTGAGACAGGAGACGGTGAAATCCCCGATCAGACGCCCCTTGTGCGACAACATCGGTGTCAGGCTGATCCGCCCCGGTTTTGGGATGCGCCCGGCCATGATCCGGTCAAGCCACTCGCGGGCGTTAACGCCCGTCACCAGATACTTGCCAAAGTTGTGAACCTCATTGATTCCAACGCCTTGCCGGACGGCCTTCACCTCGCGGGCAGTCGCCTCCCACGCGTTGGAACGCCGGAAGCTGGGTGTTTCAAACCGCGGTTCATCGCCTTGGGCAAAGTAGTTCACGACCTCTAGCCCGTATTGGTGCCCCCAGACAGCACCCATGGCGTCAAACACGTCATACATCGGCGTCTGCCGGAACGGGCGCGCGGCGGGGAGTTCCTCGTTCGGGTAGGAAACGGAAAAGCGTTTCTGGTAGTTCTCGATCACCTTGGGCAGGGTGTAGCCCGGCGTGATCCAATCGCCGTAACGCGCCACATCCATCGCCGAGACGTCGCGCTCACATTCGCCCTCGACCATCCACTGAGCCAACACCAGGCCGACACCGCCGCCCTGGCTGAAACCGGCCATGACACCGCAGGCGGACCAGTAATTGCGCAAGCCCGGAACGGGGCCGACCAAAGGGTTGCCATCTGGGGCAAAAGTGAACGGTCCGTGGATGACGGATTTCACACCCGCGCGCTCCAGACAAGGGAAGCGTTTGTAAGCGAAATCAATGGACTGTTCGATCTTGTCAAAGTCATCGGGAAGGAGTTCGTGGCCAAACTCCCACGGCGTGCCGTCGACTGACCACGCGCGGCAGGGCTGTTCGTAGAACCCGATGCAAAGCCCGCGGCCTTCTTGCCGGAGGTAACTTTCCCCGGCGGGGTCCATCACGTGGGGATGCTCTTCACCCGCGTCGATAATCTCAGCGATTTCAGGGACTTCTTCGGTGACGAGATACTGGTGCTCCATCGGATAGATGGGCACATAGATCCCCGCCATCGCCCCCACTTCACGCGCCCAGAGGCCGCCAGCATTCACCACATGTTCGGCATGGATGGTGCCGCGTTCGGTGACAACATCCCAGGAGCCATCAGGATTCTGGTTTGTTTCTATGACCTTACAGTTGGTCAGGATCGTCGCACCCCCTAAGCGCGCGGCCTTGGCGTAGGCATGCGTGGTGCCGGAAGGATCAAGGTGGCCGTCGAGCGGATCATAGAGTGCGCCCAGAATGCCGTCGGTGTTTGTAATCGGTGCAATTTTGCGAATCTCGTCGGGGCCGACAATCTCGGTCTCAAGCCCCATATAGCGGTGCTTGGCCCGCTCGGCGAGCAGCATGTCGAACCGGTCCTTGTTGTCCGCCAGCGTCACGCCGCCCACGTGATGAAGCCCGCAGGACATGCCGGTGATTTCCTCTAACTCCTTGTAAAGTTTGATCGTATAGCCCTGTAGTACGGCCATATTCGTGTCGCCGTTCAGGGTGTGAAAACCGCCCGCCGCGTGCCATGTGGACCCCGAAGTCAGTTCTGAGCGCTCAATCAGCGTCACATCCGACCAACCCAGCTTGGTCAGGTGATAGAGCACACTGCACCCGACAACTCCGCCGCCGATCACGGCCACACGCGTGGTGGTTTTCATGGGGGTCTCCCTCGTCTGAAATCGTGGTGTCAGACTGTCTGGCCTGCCGCTCCGGGCATGTCAATTTGCGACAGGATGTGTCGTTTCCATGGTCGAATGGTTAACGGCCTTAAAATGCAGGAATTTGGACGTCAGTAGTGCGTCGGTATCACGTCGGTATTGCGTCGGTGCAGGGTCGGTAAGGGGTGTGGGTTAATATGGCGTGCGGTGGGTTATGTGATTGTTAGGGGATGGGGGGAGTGTTGGCACGTGAGGTTGGTGAATCTCCGCTTTGCGGACAAACCTGCCTTTCAAAACGCGAGTCTTGCCCGACAGTGCCACTCCGTTTTCGAACGGTTCAGCTAAGTTTTCCAAGGCAGCCCATTCTGCACTTCCTCAAAAGAGTAGGTCATTACCGTTTTTGGCACTTCCCGAGATAATAGTATCCCGGGCAAAGTAGGACCATCTTCAAACAGGCCTTCACCAATATCATCTATTTGAAAGTGAGAGAGGTTTGTCGCCAGCATTTCAGGTGTGAATCTATCCTTTTTTCTACGAGCGCTGAAAGAGGATGTGTTTTCGAAGTCAAACGGTTCGCCGAACTGCTCGAAGACCCAACGGCCACCGTCATTTGCAGCACAGATTGAGCGCCTGCAGACCGCGTCTGGATCGTAGACACTCCACATTGTTGCAGGAAACACAGCATCGGGCTTACTACAAACACACATGGTTCTAACACGCATCCTACGAGACAACACTCGCGCTATCGACAGAGGGTCAGAACCATTAAGCCCGTTTCTATAAACAACGGTCCACCTGTTCTTGGCAGGCAACAGCAGTGTCTTGTTGAGCACTGCACATAAGGGTTCGAGTTCCGAGAGAAACCCCGAGAGAGTATTCTGTTCATGTTTGACGTCCAATCTGTGACCGAGCTCGAGCCACCATCTTTGGATTTCATCCGCTACACTTACAGGATCAGTCTCGATGAGGCCGAAATCTTGCGTGACGGGATAGTAATTGCTTACGACCATATCGGCTCCTACGTATTATGAATTGATCTTTGCTGAAAATGCGGTCATGGCCAATCCACGCTGCCAAGAAAAACGTCCGCTAAGGGCTCATATTGGACATCTGATAGTTTCAGTCGGAAAGTTACTTATCCAAGAGCCGTCCAACTGCGAGAGCGGGCGCGCAGCCCATCGCGCTGCTTTGGATTGTTTCTGATTTGGGCCGATGCCAATCCTTCTTATTCCCCCACACGCATCCATTGCCGCAATCTGAAATCCTCTGACGCAAACCGAAAGGACAAAACCGCGACAGGCGACAAAACATGTCGCGAAGTGTCCGTCAGGCGCGCGCGGGGATGTGCATCCTGACATCAAACAGGCGACAGAGGTGAGACCCATGAAGACCCATGCTCAGGCAGTTGTTATCGGGGGCGGCGTGATTGGCTGCTCGGTGCTGTATCACCTTACGAAACTGGGCTGGTCGGATGTGGTTCTGCTTGAACGCGATGAACTGACATCAGGATCGACCTGGCACGCGGCAGCCAACATTCATGGGTTGCATGACAGCGCCAACATCTCCCGCCTGCAGCATTACACGATGAACCTTTACAATTCGCTGGAGGAAGAGACCGGTCAAAGCTGTGGCGTGTTCCAGCCTGGTTCGCTCTACCTGGCGCAGACGGAAAACCGTGAGCATCAGCTCAAGCTGCAGGCCGCCAAAGCGCAGCTATACGGCATGAACTTCCACGAGATCAGCCGCGAAGAGGCTGAGGAAAAGCACCCGCTGGTCAATTTCGACGGTATCCGTTGCATCATGTGGGAGCCGGATGGTGGCAATGTGGACCCTTCGGGTGTGACCAATGCCTATGCCGTGGGGGCGCGGCAGCGTGGGGCGGAAATTCATCGCTTTACACCTGTTACAGCGACCACGCAAAAGCCGGATGGTAGCTGGATCGTCGAGACGCCGAATGGCAATATCGAGACCGAATGGGTGATCAACTGCGCCGGGCTTTGGGGGCGCGAAGTGGCCGCACTGGCGGGCATTGAGGTGCCGCTGCAGCCCACAGAACACCAGTATTTCGTGACTGAGACGATTGCCGAGATTGACGGCATGGATCGTCGTCTGCCGTCTGTGGCAGACCGCGATGGGGAATATTACCTGCGTCAGGAAGGCAAGGGCCTTTTGATTGGGGCCTACGAGAAAGACATGAAATTCTGGGCCGAAGCCGGCACACCGCTTGATTTTGCCCATGATCTGTTTGCCGATGATCTCGACCGGATTATGGAGAACGTGATGCGCGCCATGGACCGCGTGCCAGTGGCGGCTGAGGCGGGGATCAAGCGGGTGATTAACGGCCCAATGATCTGGTCCCCCGACAGCAATGTGATCCTTGGACCTGTACCGGAGTTGAAGAACTACTTCATGGTCGGCGGCATCATTCCTGGGTTCAGCCAATCGGCAGGCATGGGCCTGATGGTCAGTCAGTGGATCGTCGAAGGTGAGATGCAATATGACATGTTCCCCTGGGACATCGCGCGCTTCGGGCTCTGGGCCAATGACAAGGATTTTGTGAAAGCCAAGGTGGAGGATGTCTATGCGCATCGCTTTGCCATCCATTATCCCAACGAGGAACGCGCGGCGGGCCGGCCTGTGCGCACGCGGCCCATCTACGCCTTGCAAAAGGAAATGGGCGCGGTCTTTGGCCTCAACTACGGCTGGGAGCATCCGCAATGGTTTGCTGATGCACCAGGGGTCGAGGACACGAACGGGTTCACCCGCCAGAACTGGTGGGGACCTGTGGGTGAGGAATGCAAGATGCTGCGCGACCGCGCAGGTATCATTGATATCTCGAACTTCGCAAAATATCACGTGAAGGGGCCGGGGGCCGAGGATTGGCTGAATGCCGTCTTTGCCAACCGGATGCCAAAATCCGTAGGTCGGTCCTGCCTGACGCCGTTGATCGGCGTGCGCGGCGGGATTGCGGGGGATGCCACTGTGACCCGCGTGGCCGAAGACGAGTTCTGGGTGATCTCGTCCGGTATGGCTGAACGCTATCACAAGCGCTTTTTCGACATGGTGCCATTGCCAGAAGGCACGACATTTGAAAGCCACACCGAGGCGATGTGCGGGTTTAACGTGGCAGGCCCCAGTTCACGCGACATGCTGCAACGCATGACCAACCATTCGCTGGCGACTGAGGACATGCCGTTCATGCGTTCGGCGATGATTGATCTGGCTGGTGTGCGGTGTCTGGCCCTTCGTGTGAGCTTCACCGGCGATCTGGGCTGGGAATTGCACTGCAAGACGGAAGATCAGGAAAAACTCTACCGCGCGCTTCTGGAGGTCGGCAAAGAGTTTGGCGCAGGGCCCGTGGGCGGCCGCGCCCTGATGTCGATGCGCGTAGAGAAGGGCTATGGCTCATGGTCCCGCGAATACAGCCCGGAGTATTTCCCGCATGAGGTGGGTTTTGCGCCGCTCTGCAAGATGGACAAGGAGTTTCTGCACAAAGAGGCCACGGCCAAGGTCATGTCTGAGCCCACACGCGAAGAGCTTGTGCTCATTCATATTGACGAAGACGCGGTCAACGCCTCGAACGCTGATGCCACGGGCGGCGAACCCATCCGGGATTCCAAGGGCAACCCGGTGGGGCGCGTGACCTCGGGGACCTATGGTTACACGGTGGGTATGAGCCTGGCGCTTGGCTATGTGAAATCCGGCACGGTGAAGGCAGGGGATGACGTGGAGGTCATGGTTCTGGGGCAGCCACATAAGGCGCGTATCCTGCATGAGCCGCCGTTTGATCCCAAGGGCGAAAAACTGCGCGCGTGACGCCTTCGGTGAGAGTATTTGGGGAACAGTGAAAGACGGGGCAAAGACCTTAATCTTTCATCGTTCTTAAAAATACTCAAACCCGGCCTGACCCTCAGAGCTTGCGGATCTTCAGCTTGGTGATGCGGTTGTCCTGCTTTTCCACGACTTCAAATCGGAAGCCGTGGAAGTTAAAGACCTGCTTCACGTTGGGGATGATCTGGGCCTCATGGATGACCAAACCAGCGACGGTGTTGGCTTCATCATCCGGCAGGGTCCAGTCTGTCGCGCGGTTGAGGTCGCGGATGGTCATGGCGCCGTCGATGAGGAATTGGTCATCATCGGCGCGCCGGATCGGATGCTCGGCTTGTGGGTCGAATTCGTCCGTAATCTCACCGACGATCTCTTCCAGAATATCCTCCAGAGTGATCAGCCCCTGAAGGTCGCCATATTCATCCACCACGAGCGCAAAATGCGAGCGCATGCGCAGGAATTGCCGCATCTGGTCATCCAGCGTGGTGGTTTCCGGCACAAAATAGGGTTTCATCGCCACCGAGCAGATGTCGAAATTCTTGAGCAACTCGCGATTGCCGAAATCCTGCGTGATCAGCTTGTGCATGGCGCGCAAGAGGTCTTTGGCATGGACCACGCCGATGATGTTGTCGGGGTCATCTCGGAAAACGGGCAGGCGGGTGTGGTTGCTTTTCAGGCATTGATCAAGGATCGCCTCGGCGTCCAGTTCGGCGTCGATCATTTCGATCTGGCTGCGGTGAAGCATGATTTCTTCCACAGCACGTTCGCCAAGATCCAGAGCGCCAAGGATGCGGTCGCGGTCTTCTTTTTCGACCACACCTTCGGAATGGCCGAGGTAAAGCGCACCGGCGATCTCCTCGCGCACGGCAAGGATGTGACTGTCCGGATCGGTTCTGACGCCAAACAGGCTCAGGACACCGCGCACCAGAACCCGCACCGCCGATACGACCGGATCAAAGATGCGAATGATAAACTTGATGACCGGGGCGGCCTTGGAGGCGGCCACTTCGGCGTTCGTGATGGCGTAGGTTTTTGGCAAAACCTCAGCGAAGATAAGAACCAGCAAGGTCATGACCAGTGTGGCCAGAGCCACTCCGGATTCGCCGAAAAGCCGCGTGAAGAGGGCCGTGGCCAGCGACGTGGCCAAGATGTTTACAAGGTTATTGCCCAAAAGGACCGAGCCAATCAGGCGTTCATTGTCTTCTGTGATCTCAAGCGCCTTTTCGGCGCCTTTTGAGCCTTTTTCAGCCTGCGCACGCAATTTACCGCGCGACGCAGCCGTCAGCGCGGTTTCACTGCCCGAGAAACAGGCCGAGAGGACCAAGAGCCCAAGAATTGAAAGGCAGGTGATCCAAAAGGCCGCGTCGAGCGAAGATGATACGGGTTCCATCTAGGGTCTTATCCAAGTCGTTCCTTGGGTTATGGGGTGCAGAGCGGTGTCATTCAAGGGACAGCCATCATGAAGGTTCAAGACCTTGGCAATCTGGACACGGATGTCTTTCTTTTTTGATGGGTCGCGCTTCGACGTCTCATTGGATTTGCCCCAACAAGCGGCCAAACCTAATCCTCGCCGCGCGCCCGTTTCATCATGGGATGTGCATCGTTCACCAGGTCGCGCAGGTGTTCGTCCAGCACATGGGTGTAAATCTCGGTCGTGGCCACGTCGGCATGACCCAGAAGGGTTTGGATCACGCGCAGGTCTGCCCCGTTGGCCAGAAGATGCGTAGCAAAGGCATGGCGCAACGTATGTGGTGTCACCTTGTCAGGGGACACGCCGGCACAGACGGCTAACTCTTTGATCAGCATGTAAAACCTGTGTCGTGTCATATGCCCCAGTTTGCCGGAGGATGGGAAGAGAAACGCCGAATCCGGTTTGCACTCTGCACGTTTCTTTTCTTGTGCCGTGTCGCGATGCGCCAGCCAATCCTCAACCGCCTCATGGGCCGAGGGCGACAGCGGGACCATGCGTTCCTTGCCGCCCTTGCCCTTGATCAGGAGCATTTCAGGACCGCCTCGCACGGTGGCCACCGGCAGGGAGACAAGCTCACTCACCCGCATGCCGGTGGCATAGAGAAGCTCCATCAAACAGGTATTGCGGCTGCGGTCAGCTTCCGTGCGCCCGACCTCTGTGGCGGCGCGCAAAAGCCGGTCCACCTCATCCAGATCGAGCGTCTTGGGCAGGGATTTTTCCCGTCCCGGACCGCTGATCTTGATGGCGGGGTTGTCGTCACGCAGGCGTTCGTCAAAAGCAAAGCGGTAAAACTGTTTAATCGCCGACAGCCGCCGCGCGCGGGTTGATCGCGCCAGTCCCTGATCATCGCAATGGGTGAGATACGCCTCGATCTCAAGCTGTCCTGCGGTGCAGGGATCATGCCCTTCCTTGACGGACCAGTCGGCATAGTCGCGCAGGTCACGGGCATAGGCCTGCAACGTGTTTTCCGATGCCCCCAACTCAGCGGCCTGCGCCTCTAGAAACCCCGACATCCAATGCCGGGCGGTCATGAGCGCGCCTTGAGCAGCAGGATTTGCAAGGCGGCACGGCGGGCGGTGTCCTCTAGCCCCACGGCACGTAGGGTCGACAGGCCAGAGATGATATCGCGGCTTTGGTTGGGGCCTGCGGCATCAAGTTGAAGGGCGGCACTCAGAATGGCCTGTCCCAGACGGCCCGTGTCGAGCATGCCACGATGATCAGGCGAGGCTTCGGTTCGCCCAAAAGCCTCGGCGATGGCAATCTCGGTTGTGCTGGCCGCAAGGCTGCGGTCCGGCGTGCCAAGGGCGACAGATTGCAGGAACCGGTCGGTTCTGTTGTTGGGCTGCAAAGCTTGCGCCAGCGTCTCATAGTCTGGTGACAAAAGGCCCGCATGGTAGGCCATCGAGGCCGCAGGTGTTGGCAAATCCAGTCGCGCCAGGGCAGGGCCGTAGAGCGTCGCCAGCGCCACTGCGAGGCCTTCGCGCCGCATGTCTGGCCAGAGTTTTGTCAAGGCGCGTGCCACGGCATCGGTGTTGTTTTGGTTCAAAGCGCGTTCCAAAGCCTGAACACCGGAAACGCGTTCCCACACACCACCGGAGGCTGCGGGGCGTTGCGACGTGTAAAGGCCCAAAAGACGATTGGCGGGCAGGGCGCCTGTGTGGGCAAGCCGTTCGGCTGCTTCAATTTCTGCTTTCCAGCCAGAAACGCCACGCAGATCCGCCACGGCAAAGGCGCGTGGCAGATTGCGTGTGGGCATGGGCGTGCCTGCGGCCTCAAAAAGTCGGAAACCGAGCGGTGTCATGTTTCGGCTGGGCGGCAGGTTGGGTGCGGCTTCTATTGTCTCAGGATCAAGGTATTGCGCCAAAAGGGTGCCGGTCGTGTCATCCAGCAGACCAAGGGCATTGGCCGTCTCAAACGTGAGTGCTGCCGTTTGCCAGTCGCCATCTCGGGCCGAACAGAAAATCCGCGTCTCATAGTTTTGTGTGAGCGTGGGGTTGGCAGAGAGGGCTCGACAGGCCTGATCTTCGGTCCCGGTCAAAAGCGCCAGATCGAACCAAAGATCAAAGACCGCAGGCTGTTGCGGACCAGCTTGTTCGATCAGGGCAAGGGCGGGATCCACTGCGCCCATCCGCATGAGCGTCGCGGCGCGGTCCTGCAAGAAGGTCTCGGATGGCGCGTTTTGTGCGCTAGGCGCCTCTGCTTCGGCCAGAAGCAGTGTGTAATAGAGCGCCTGAAGCGCGGGCAGCGGATCAGTCGATATGCGATCAAACATCGCCGATATCGTGTCCGCCTGCGACGCAGACCAAAGCTCTGGCGGCAGCCCGGTTGTGCTAAACGGCAAAAGCCCGATTGTCTCGGATTGTGTCGTGCCAAGAGGGGCGACCGTCACATCTGGTGTCGTGCTGCCAGTCTCTTCGGGTGTGTCCAGCAACGGCGTGACAAGCGGTTGAGTCAGGCTGATGGGGGCGGGATCCTTCAGCCAGTCAATCGCGGACAGCGGCTCTTCGGCGAGGGCTGGGGACGCGATGATAGAAACAAGTGTTAACGCGTTAAGAGCTCTCAAGAATGATTTCCTGACGGATCTCTTCGCTTGGCGGAGAAAAGTCAGCGCCGAAAAACGGCCCGATATATGCGTATGCCACCAACGCGATGAACCCCAATCCGATTAGGTACAGCAAAAATTTTATGAGCCGTAACATGTTGCGCCTGCCTGCTCGCTTTCCATTGTTTTGTCCAACTTATAACTGGCCTTTTGCCCAAGATCACGTCATTCAGTGACAAAGCGTGAAAAATTGGCAGGGGAGCGCCGAGATTTGACCTCGGAAAACACCTGGAAGTTGAAAAAGACGGTGGTTCTTGTGGGGATGATGGGCGCAGGAAAAACCGCTGTGGGCAAGGCTTTGGCGGCTATGCTTGATGTGCCGTTCCTTGATTCGGATGTCGAGATTGAGGCTGCGGCCAATATGTCGATAAAAGAAATTTTTGAGCGCGATGGCGAGGCGTTCTTTCGGGATCGTGAAACGCAGGTCATCGAGCGGCTCTTGGACAATGAACGCTGTATATTATCAGCAGGCGGCGGTGCATTTCTATCTGCGCGCAATCGTGACATGATCCGCGACAAGGGCATTGCGGTGTGGCTGAAGGCCGATCTTGAATTGCTATGGAGCCGTGTAAAACATAAAGATACCAGGCCATTACTTCGCACAGCTAATCCCTACCAAACTCTGAAAGACCTGTATGAAGAGCGGTTGCCGTTTTATGAAATGGCTGATCTGGCGGTCGTGGCGCGGACGGAGTATTCGATAGAAGCCATGGCCGATCAGGTCCGACAGGCTCTGGCGGGACGCAAAGATGTGCTGGAGGCGTTATCATGATCGAAACAGTGCATGTTGGACTGGGCGATCGTGCCTATGACATTCATATCGGCTCTGGGGTGTTGCGTGAGGCCGGACGCTACCTCGGCCCGCTTTTGCATAGACCCCGTGTGGCCATCATCAGCGATGAGCGCGTGGCCAAGGCGCATCTGGCGAACCTAACAAATACGCTCGACGCAGTAGGCATTCAGTCATCTTCACTGATCTTGCCAGCAGGCGAAGCCACGAAGTCATGGCCTCATCTCGAACGCACCGTCGAATGGCTGTTGTCGGAAAAGATTGAACGGCGGGATGTGGTCATCGCACTGGGCGGCGGGGTGATTGGCGACCTCGTGGGCTTTGCCGCCGCCGTCTTACGGCGCGGCGTGCGTTTTGTTCAGATCCCCACCAGCCTGTTGGCGCAGGTTGACAGCTCTGTGGGGGGTAAAACCGGGATCAACGCGCCGCACGGCAAGAACCTGATCGGGGCGTTTCATCAGCCGGCTATGGTGCTTGCCGACATTGACGTGCTCGACACGCTGACCGAACGTGATTTTCTCGCAGGCTACGGCGAGGTGGTGAAATACGGGCTTTTGGGCGACGCGGTGTTCTTTGAGTGGCTGGAAAAGAATGGACCACGCGTACGGGATGGGCACAAAGATGCGCGGCACTATGCGGTAAAGCGCTCTGTTGAGATGAAAGCCGATATTGTCGTACGTGATGAAACCGAGCAGGGAGATCGCGCGCTCCTTAACCTTGGCCACACGTTTTGCCACGCTTTGGAAGCGGCCACCGGGTATTCAGACCGGCTTTTGCATGGAGAGGGCGTCGCGGTTGGATGTGCGTTGGCCTTTGAGCTGTCTGCCCGCATGAAGCTTTGTGCTCAAGAGGAACCCAGCCGCGTTCGGGCGCATCTTCGTGACATGAAGATGAAGGTGGATCTGGCGGATATTCCAGGGGATTTACCCGGCGCTGAAGCTCTTTTTGAGCTTATGGGGCAAGACAAGAAAGTGATTGATGGACGCCTGCGATTCATCCTTGCCCGCGGTATTGGCGACGCTTTTGTCACTGATGACGTTGACCATGTGACGGTCAAGGCCATGCTGGACGAGGCGCTTGTCGCACGGACCTGAAGAATTTCGCGCTACGTTTTGCGCGTGTCCTGTTTCAGCAGCCAGCCAAAAATCGCCACGGCAATGGCGGCCCCGACAAACTCCGCAGTGATAAAGCCCGGTAGGTCCACTGGCCGAATGCCGGAAAACGTGTCCGTGAACGCGCGTGAAATAGCGACTGCTGGGTTGGCAAAGGACGTGGAGGCGGTGAACCAGTAAGCGGCGGTAATGTAGAGGCCGACGAGCATGGGCACGGCCTCAGCCTTGAACCGAATGCCAGCGAGAATAACACCCACAAGACCAAAGGTTGCCACCACCTCGGCAAACCATTGCGCGCCGCCGGTGCGGATGGTTGTCGACGCCTGCAGCAGATCAAGCGCAAACATCCCGTGAGCGATGAGTGTGCCAAGGATGCCGCCACCGACCTGCGCGACCATGAACGCTATGGCGTCTGTGCCTGAAATCTCTCGTCGGAGCAGGAAGGCAAAGGTCACGGCCGGGTTGAAATGCGCGCCGGAAATCGGCCCCAGAATGGTGATCAGGACAATGAGGATCGCACCGGTCGGGATCGTATTGCCCAACAAGGCCACGGCGACATCTTCTGTCAGCGTCTCGGCCATAATACCCGAGCCGACCACGGTGCAGACCAGCAAGAGCGTCCCCAGAAATTCCGCCGTGAGGCGACGTGGTAAGTCAAACGTCATGTGGGATCTGGATCCTTCTGGTCTTTATGCGCGCCAATGGCGTCGAGTTCTTTCTTGAGCGACAGCCCGTCCAGTTGCGAGAACGTCAGGTTCACAAAGATGGAAATGCGGTTGCGCAGCATGCGGTATGTGTCGTGAAAGGCCAGGCCAATTTCGGCATCAGAGCCGGTGACGGCCGCAGGATCTGGCAGACCCCAATGCGCGCTGATCGGCTGACCGGGCCAAAAAGGGCAAGTTTCATTCGCGGCGTTGTCGCAGACGGTGAACACGAAATCCATGTTTGGTGCATCCGGGCCTGCGAATTCATCCCAGCTTTTGGAACGTAAGCCGCTGGTGTCGTGGTTGAGCTGTTCCAGCACGGCGATGGCGTGCGGGTTTGGCGCGCCTGTGGGCTGTGACCCCGCGGAATAGGCGTTGAACCGTCCCAAGCCCTCGCGCTGCATGACCGCTTCGGCGATGAGTGAGCGCGCGGAGTTTCCGGTGCAGAGAAACAGGACGTTTTTCAATTCGGATGAACTTGACGACATGGCATGGTCCTCAGCATGGGCAGGCAAGTTGTTGGATCAGGGGTTGGCATTCAGCAGGATTTCCACCGCAGCAATCCTCGATCAGAAAACCCAGAAGGTTTTGAATACCCCCTACATTGGCTCGGTACAGAATGGTGCGCCCGTCGCGTTCCGAAACGATCAGACCTGCCTGCGTAAGGATCGACAGATGCGATGACATGGTGTTCTGCCGCACGCCGCAGGTTGTCGCGATGTCACCCGCGGCAAGCCCTTCGGGCCCGGCCCGCATCAACAGGCGAAACACCTCAAGCCGGGTCTCATGCGAGAGCGCCTGCAGGGCGGAAAGGGCGGTAGATGTATCCATGCATCGGGAATTATCGATATATGAGCCATGATGCAATCGATGTTCTGCGAAAGTTTTGTGACAGGCCGCGTTATCCGCAAATTCCGATCAGTCGACGAGCTTCACCAGCGCATGCCGTTTTTTTCCGGCCGAAAGCTTGATCGGTGAGGAGAGGGCATTTGCATCGATCATCAGACCAGCATCGGTGAGCGGGGCATCGTCAAGTTTGGCCCCATTTTCCGCAATCAATCGCTTGGCATCCTTGCCGGATTTGGCAAGGCCGCATTTCACGATTAGCTGCACGATGGACACGCCGTCACCGATATCCGACGCAGACAGTTCAAGTGTTGGCAAATCATCCCCAACGCCGCCTTTCTCAAAGACCTCGCGTGCTGTGGTTTCTGCGGCCTGCGCGGCATCAGCCCCATGCAAAAGCGTTGTGACCTTATTGGCCAGAATGATCTTGGCCGCGTTGATCTCTGATCCGGCGAGTGCGCCGAGGCGGTCGCATTCATCCACTGGCAATTCGGTGTAAAGCTTCAGGAAGCGCCCCACATCGGCATCCATCGTGTTGCGCCAGAATTGCCAGAACGTGTAGGGCGCGCACATGTCGGCATTGAGCCAGACAGCGCCATCCTGGCTTTTGCCCATCTTGCGGCCATCGGCGGTTTCCAGCAGCGGTGACGTGAGGCCGTAAACCTCGTGATCAAGGACACGCCGCGTCAGGTCGATGCCGTTCACGATATTGCCCCACTGATCCGAACCGCCCATCTGCAGGAGACAGCCATAGCGGCGGTTCAGCTCCATGAAGTCATAGGCCTGCAGGATCATGTAGTTGAATTCGAGAAAGCTGAGGCTTTGTTCCCGGTCCAGACGCGATTTTACCGACTCAAAGGCCAGCATGCGGTTGACCGAGAAATGCCGGCCAATGTCGCGCAGAAATTCGATGTATTTCAGACCGCTCAACCATTCATCATTGTTGAGCATAACGGCATCGGTGGCCCGGTCACCGTAATTCACATAGGCGGCAAACACCTTCTGAATGCCATCAATATTGGCCTGAATGGCCGCATCATCGAGCAGGGGGCGTTCATCGGCGCGAAAACTCGGGTCGCCCACCTTTGTCGTGCCCCCGCCCATCAGCGTAATCGGCTTGTGTCCGGTCTTTTGCAGCCAGCGCAGCATCATGATTTGAATGAGCGAGCCCACATGCAGCGATTTCGCGGTGGCATCAAAGCCGATATAGGCCGGGACCACGCCTTTGATCAGAGCCGCGTCAAGCGCCGCAAGATCAGTGCAATCGGCCATAAAGCCGCGCTCGATCATCACGCGCAGGAAATCTGATTTCGGTTGGGTGGTCATATCGCTTGTCCCGGGTGTCTTTGCGCGGCATGTATAGGGGCGGTTTGAACGAAGGAAAAGGCCATGTTGAAGGCCCGGATCAAAGCGGGCCCGGTTTGGGCCTTGGGGGCGATGTCGGGCACCTCGTTGGACGGGGTGGACGCGGCCATGGTTCAGACCGATGGCGAGGTGATTTTCGGCTTTGGCGAGACGGCCTATCGCGGCTATTCCCGTGCTGAGGAAGAAGTGTTGCGCGACGCATTGGGCAAATGGCCCGGCGAGGTGGGACAAGAGGCATTGCCCATGGTGCAACAGGCGCATCTCGACGTGCTCTCAGGCTTTGAGGGGGCCGAGATCGTTGGCTTTCACGGTCAGACATTGGCGCATGAGCCAAAGGGGCGTGGCACGCATCAGATGGGCGATGGCGCAGCTTTGGCCGAGGCGCTCAACCTGCCGGTCGTTTGGGATTTTCGCAGTGCCGATGTGGAACTGGGCGGGGAGGGCGCGCCACTTGCGCCGTTTTTCCATTTCGCCTGTGCCAAATGGATGCAGGCCGAGCGGCCTTTGGCCTTTCTCAATCTGGGGGGCGTGGGCAACCTCACCTGGATTGATCCGACAAAGGACAAACCCGAAGAGGAGGGCGCGCTGCTGGCCTTTGACACGGGTCCGGCGAATGCGCCGATCAATGATGTGATGATGGACCGGCGTAGTGAGCCGTTTGATCGCGATGGGAAACTTGCGCTGCAAGGGACTGTGGCTCAAGGCGCGCTAGAGCTGTTTCTTGAAGACATCTATTTCCGGAAAATTCCGCCCAAGTCGCTCGACCGGGATGCCTTTGCCGACATGATCGGTCTGGTGCGTGAGCTGAGCGATGCCGATGCGGTGGCGACACTCACGGGCATGGCTGCGGCAGCGGTGCTGCAGGGTATGGAGCATTGTCCAACCCCGCCAGAGCGCGTGTTGGTCTGTGGTGGCGGGCGCAAGAACCCGGTGATGATGGCGATGCTGCGCGCCGCTTTGGACGCAAAAGTTGACCCGGTAGAGGCGGTCGGGCTTGATGGCGATATGCTGGAGGCGCAAGCCTTTGCACATTTGGCCGTGCGCGTGCTGCGCGGATTGCCTACGTCTTGTCCCAGCACAACCGGGGTTGGGGCCGCTGTTGCAGGCGGTACACTTAGCTGGCCCAGAGGAGAGGCACCATGACATATGAATTGGATCACGGCATGGCCCGACGTCTTGGCCTGGTGGTCTTGAGCACCGATGAAACGCTGGAGGTTGAGGCGCGTCAGACATTACAGGGCCGCGATGTGGGGCTGTATCATACGCGCATCTACTCCGCGCCTTCCGTGACACCCCAGTCGCTGATGGATATGCAGGCGCGCGTGGCCGCGTCAGTGTCGCTTTTGCCGGATACGGTTGAGGCGATTGGCTATGGCTGCACCTCGGCCTCTGTCTTGATCGGGCCTGATGCGGTGACAGAGCAGGTGCATGCCGTGCGCCCGGGCCTTCCGGTCACAAATCCGATCAGCGGCGTGCTGGCGGGTTTGCAGGCGCTCAGCGCCAAGCGGATCATCATGATCACGCCTTACACCAGCCAGGTGGCCAGCCCGATGCGGCAGTTTCTGGAGGCGCGCGGGATCGCGGTCGTGCATGAGACCAGCTTTGGCGAAGAGATCGACCCCAATGTGGCCCGGATCAGCGAGGCCTCGACCAAGACCGCAATCCTTGAGGCACTGCAGACCCATAAAGCCGATGCGGTCTTTGCCTCCTGCACCAATTTGCGCACCTATGGGATCATCGACGCGTTAGAAGCCGAAACAGGCGTACCGGTGATCAGCTCCAACCAGGCGCTCTTGTGGCACCTGTTGATGATTTCAGGCATCGATGCTGCGGGCTGGGGCCCGGGGCAATTGTTTAAGGAAAAGCTGACATGACATCGAAACCGCTGAGCCCTGCCACCATTGCCGCGCGTGCCAGCGGGGCGATTGATCCGGCAACTGCGGGGCTCGTGCCGGGCATTCATACCGCGACCACTTATATACGAGGGGCGGATAATGCGCTCATCCATGAGCGGAATTCCTATGCCCGCGACGACAATGACACGGTGCGTACTGCGGAAGGGGTGCTACGGGAGTTGGAGAGTGCTGCGGAAACCCTGCTCTTGCCATCCGGTATGGCGGCAGCGGCGGCAGTGTTTCGCGCCTTGCCGAAAGGCGCGAGAGTGGTTCTTCAATCGGGGATTTACTATGGCGTGACCCATCTGGCACGCACGCTCGCTGCGCGAGGCGATATCGTGCTGGAAGAAGTCGATGCGGCAAACCCCGAGGCTTTGTCGCAGGCCTGTGCAACACCGGCGGATCTTGTCTGGATCGAAACGCCCTCAAACCCCTGGCTCAAAGTTACCGATATTGCGCAGGCCGCGGAACTGACACAGCAGGCAGGCGCGCTCCTGGCGGTGGATGGCACGGCCTCAAGCCCGGTTTTGACCCGGTCTCTGGCGTTGGGGGCTGATATCTCGATGCATTCGGTGACCAAGGCCATCAATGGCCATAGCGATGTTATGGGCGGCGCCTTGTCCTGTACAAACCCCGACATGCCCTTGTGGAGTGCCATTCGCGCGGACCGTCATGATGCAGGTGCGATCATGGGGCCATTTGAGGCGTGGCTGGCCTTGCGCGGCATGCGCACTCTGCCGCTTCGGATGGAACGGATGTGCGCCAATGCGCAGGCTTTGGCAGAGTTTCTCAGCGCTCATGAGGCGGTGGAAACCGTGCTGTACCCCGGCCTGCCACATCATCCTGGCCATGACATAGCCACGCGTCAGATGTGTGGAGGATTTGGGTATCTGATGTCTTTCATTGTGAAGGGTGGGGCGGATAGTGCGCTGCGTGTCAAAGGACGGCTCAACCTCATCCACCGCGCCACATCGCTGGGTGGCGTCGAAAGCCTTGTGGAGCACCGCGCCACGATTGAACCGGAGTCCGGCATTCCGGGAGGGTTATTGCGGCTTTCGGTCGGGATTGAGGATGTGGAGGATTTGAAAGAGGATTTGGCGCAGGCTTTGGAGGGGTAGGAGGGATGGCGGGTGTCGGCTTTGCGGACAAAGCTGCCTTTCGTTGAAGATCGTACCAAAGGCCGGTTTCGTTCACTTACGCCGACGACAGTTTATTGAAGTTCCGAATTTGGATGCGCCCAAAGCTCAAACATCAAGCTCAAATTAATTTACCCTCTAATCGGTCATGAAAATCGACTACTCAACATCAGCGATCTTAATTTCTCGTCGCTCAAGTGAATCTAAAACGTAGTGGCTTAGTTCATCAATCCGGTTGGTCATACCAGAGGCAAACGGTGGTGTGCCATACTCCGGTTTGATGTTTGCAGCATAGATATAAGTTCTAGGCATGTTGCCATCGAATAATACCGACATTTCTCTTAGCAGATCACACCCGGCCTCCTTGAAAAGTTCGATCTGACAAACAGCCGAGTCATCATTTTCGCGCTTCAGATCAGTGATTACTACGTCGTATTCATTCAACTTTAGGTATTTTAGCGCTTCTTCTGTATTCGTCGTTAAATCGATAATAATACCAAGTTCTTCGAGTGCCTTACGCTCAAAAATATTTCCGTTTGGGTGACTATCATCCACCCAAAGAATTCTCGAACCATCAATGTAATCTATAGCCCGTGCGGCACGCGCATCCAACGCGTTGAGATCACGGAGGTCAATTCGTTCGTCGTTGCGACCTTTCGCTTCAAATAATTCAACTGAAAACACTGAAATTGAAACTTTTTGCACCCGCTCGCCCTCAAACAAATCACGGATCGGTTCGCGAAAGAAAAAAATCACGGATATCGCCAAAACTATCCATGCGAATTGCGGAGAGACTTTTATTAGCTCTTTTATGATACCTAAACTGTTACGTTCTTTTGTTTCTTCCTCTTTTTCAGACATATGTAACTTTCCACGAAATTTAGGGCGAGGTGAATTGCATGAATCTTGAGCGTAGCGTGTGCTACGGGTCAAACGATTTTTCTAATAGCGGTCTTTCAAATGGCTCACAGCATCACGCGCTTCGGGCTCCTTGCTGACGTTCAACACAAGCCGAGACAGCGGCGGACCGGGGGACGGCGCCTCCGAAGTGTAACAGGCGCGCTTTATCCCCGACACGTCAGTCAGCCAGATTTTCGGAGCGCCCAGGCCAGACAAAGCGCCGGCGCAAAGGGCCGGTCCGGCGCTGGCACGGCGGGGCTACGCCCCTTGATTCCGTGCCCTGGGCGCGATGAGCAGAGGTCTTGAATGGCCTCTGAGCGGTCATCGAAAAGGGAGAAAACCAGCAGATGTTGGCGCACGGCAATTGATATCCCCCGATATAAACTTTTTCCACCTTCCCCCTTGGCAGCGCGCCGCATCCTTGCTTTGCTGGGGTGCACGTCATGTTGTAGAGAGGGCGGATGGCCCAGGACAATCCGGAATTTACCATCGGGATCGAGGAAGAATATCTTCTGGTTGATCGCGACAGTCTGGCCCTGGCCGAAGCGCCGCCGGATTTGATGGAGGCCTGTGCGGCTGAGCTTGAAGGTCAGGTCGCGCCGGAATTCCTCAAGTGTCAGATCGAGATTGGCACCAAAGTGTGCGCGAATGTGGCCGAGGCGCGTGAGGATTTGCGGCGGTTGCGCTCTTGCGTGTCGAAACATGCTGCGATGTATAATCTCGCGCCCATTGCCGCATCGTGCCACCCTTTCTCGGACTGGCGGGATCAGCATCACACTGACAAAGACCGTTACAACGATCTCTCCAGTGACCTTGCTGGCGTGGTCCAACGCATGCTGATCTGCGGCATGCATGTGCATGTGGGTGTGGATGCGCCGGACCGGCGGATCGACCTGATGAACCAGCTCAGTTACTTTCTGCCGCATCTGCTGGCGCTTAGCTGTTCCTCGCCCTATTGGCAGGGTCGGGATACCGGGCTGGACAGCTATCGGCTGACGGTTTTTGACAACCTGCCGCGCACAGGTCTGCCGCCGCATATGGACAGTTTTGGGGAGTTTGAACGCGCGGTGCAGATCCTTGTTGATCTGGGCGTGATTGAAGACAGCTCAAAGATCTGGTGGGATTTGCGCCCGTCCTCGCGCTTTCCAACGCTGGAGTCGCGGATCTGCGATGTGCAGCCGCGATTGGAGCACACCTTGATGCTGGCCGCGCTGACGCAGGCGCTCACACGCATGCTCTGGCGATTGGCCACCAAGAACCAGCGTTGGCGGCTTTATGACCGCTTCCTGGTCGATGAAAACCGCTGGCGGGCCCAGCGGTATGGTGTGCGTGAGGGGCTGATTGATTTTGGGCGCCAAGAGATTGTTTCGACCGCGGATCTTATCGAAGAGATGATCGACCTGCTCGAAGAAGATGCGCTTTTCTTTGAATCGGTGACTGAAATCGAGGCTGCGCGGGATGTGATGCGCACGGGCACATCCTCAACCCGGCAACGCGCCGCGTATGAGACCGCGCGCGCATCGGGCGCAAGCCATGATACAGGCCTGCAAGCGGTTGTGACGTATCTCATCGAAGAGTTTCACGCGGATTTATAGCCAAATTGCGATCACACTCACGTGAGATGCGGTGTTTGCGACATCTCTCCCTCTCGTTTTTTGTCGTCCAAGATGGCATTTAGTACGCTAAACATCGTCACTGTGAGGGAACAGATCGTCATGTCGAACTTCAAGATGACGCGCCGTGCGCTTATGATGGGTGCGGCAACCACCTTGGCCACTCCGGCCATTTTGCGCGCTGAGGAGCTGAGCACACAATCGGCTGTACGCCGCAATGCCTCTTCATTCCAAACCCGCGATTGGTCGAATTATTTCGATGAATTAGGGGTTGGCCGTATCGTTTGCGACATTGACAGCCGGGCCTTGCATCACTGGTCCGCGGATGGCACGTACAAGCTTTACCCATCCTCTGTGCCTATGACCGACGAATTGACCCGCCGGGGGTATACCGAGGTTGTTCGCAAGAAGGTTGGCCCGACATGGACGCCCACCGCCAATATGCGCAAACGCGACCCGAGCCTGCCGGCCTTTATGGAAGCTGGCCCCGGCAACCCGCTAGGCACGCATGCGATGTATCTCAGCTGGCCTGCCTACCTCATCCATGGCACGCATGACACGCGCAAGATTGGGCGGCGCTCCTCCTCTGGCTGCATCGGGCTTTACAATGAGCACATCGCCGAAGTTTTTGCCAAGACCGAGGTTGGAACGAAGGTTCTGCTGCTTTAGCCGCGATCAAGGAAATTGCATTGTTTCAGGGCGCGAGCATCTCATCTCGCGCCCTTTGCTTTTTTCAACTTCGTTGAGTTAGCCAGCCACCATAGACCCGCGCGGTTTACGCGCTTTGAACCGTGGCAAAAGCATCGGTGTTGACCGGCGATAGGCTTCATATTCTTCGCCCAGTTCCGCGACGAGCGTGTCTTCCTCATGACGTGTGCCAATGAGGATGTAAGCGGTCATCGCGAGGTTGAAAACAAGCCGTCCAACCGTCATATGCGGCACGCACCACAGGGAAACCAGAATACCCGTCATCATCGGGTGTCGCACGATCCGGTAGAGGAGAGGCGTCACGAATGTCGCCTTCTTTGACTGTGTTTGGGATAGAAAACGATAGGCCTGTTCGAGACCGAAGAGATGGAAGTGGTTGATCAGGAAGGTCGCGAACAAGAGCACCGCCCAGCCAAAGAAATACCCCGCACACAGCACAAGCGCGAGAGGTGTGCCGCTTGTATCCCAAAGCGTGATCGGGATGGGCGACCAGAAGAGCATCAAGGCGGTGGTGGACAGAGTTGTGAACAGGATGAACGTGCTGCGCTCAATAGCCGGATGCACGAATTGCGTCCACCAAGCTTTGAACCGGGTATCCGCCATCACGCTGTGCTGCAGCCCCCAGAAAGCGATTAACGCAACATTGGCAAGAATGGCCGGAAGAACAGGCAGTTGCGGGGAAAGTGGGGAGGGCTGGTTGATCGTGACGGGTAGGATCAGCCCCTCGATGAACAGGATCAGGGCGACGAGCACCGTGACGGCGAGGGCGTAGCAGGTCAGGCTATAGGCCATTGCGAAAAGTCTCATGAATGTCTCCAATCTTGGCGAGAGCTAAAAGATGAAGACGGTCTAGAGGGAGAATGCTTCAATCCGACGTCGCGGAAGACCCCGTTTGGTTTCAATTGTTTCTGGTGCGCTCTTGAGGCGCGCCAAGACATAAGCCCCGCCGAAGAGACGGGGCTTTCGCAAGATCTTCAGAATGCGTTTTGGATCAATCCATCGCTTTGAAGTTGAACTCGCCGCCTTCCTTGATGCCCGAAGGCCAGCGCGAGGTGATGGTCTTGGTGCGGGTGTAAAAGCGGAACGCATCCGGCCCGTGTTGGTTGAGATCGCCAAAGGCTGACTTCTTCCACCCGCCAAAGGTATGATAGGCTAGCGGCACAGGGATCGGGACGTTGACACCCACCATACCCACGTTGATCCGGTTGGCGAAGTCGCGCGCCGCATCACCATCGCGGGTGAAAATCGCCGTGCCGTTGCCGTATTCGTGGTCCATGGCCAGGCCGATGGCCTCTTCATAGCTGCCCGCGCGCACCGTTGAGAGGACAGGACCAAAAATCTCTTTCTTATAGATGTCCATGTCGGGCGTGACCCGATCAAAGAGATGCGGGCCGACAAAGAACCCGTCCTCATAGCCTTGCAATGAGAAGTCGCGGCCATCGACCACCAGTTCAGCGCCTTGTTGAATGCCGGACTCAATGAGACCCAGAATGTTCTGTTTCGCCGCTGCCGTAACCACAGGGCCATAGTCCACGTCGTCGCCCGCCGTGTAAGGGCCAACTTTCAGTTTCTCAATTCGAGGCACGAGTTTTTCAATCAGCTTATCTGCAGCTTCATCGCCGACAGGTACGGCCACTGAAATCGCCATGCAGCGTTCGCCCGCCGCACCATACCCGGCCCCGATCAGCGCGTCGGCGGCCTGATCCATATCAGCGTCAGGCATGACAATCATATGGTTCTTGGCGCCGCCAAAGCATTGCACGCGCTTACCGTTGGAACAGCCGCGCCCATAGATGTATTCGGCAATTGGGGTAGAGCCGACAAAGCCGATGGATTGCACGGTCTCATTGTCCAGCATCGCATCCACGGCTTCCTTGTCGCCATTCACGACCTGCAAAAGGCCCTTGGGCAGCCCGGCTTCTTCCATCAATTCGGCCAGCATGATCGGCACAGACGGATCGCGCTCGGATGGTTTGAGGATAAACGCGTTGCCGCAGGCCAGCGCCGGGGCAAACATCCACATCGGGATCATGGCGGGGAAGTTAAACGGGGTGATGCCGCCCGTCACACCCAAAGGCTGACGCATGGAATACATGTCGATGCCAGGACCGGCGCTATCGGTAAACTCGCCCTTCAGCATCTGTGGCGCGCCGATGCAGTATTCCACCACTTCCAGACCGCGCTGCACATCGCCCTTGGCGTCGGGGAAGGTCTTGCCGTGTTCCGAGCTCAGCGCCTCGGCCAGTTTGTCCATATCGCGATTGAGCAGGTCGACGAATTTCATCATCACGCGCGCGCGGCGTTGCGGGTTGGTGGCCCCCCAGGCCGGTTGCGCGGCGGCGGCAATCCCGACCGCTTGGTCAAACTCTTCCTTGCTGGCCAGCGGACAGCGTGATTGCACTTCGCCGGTCGCGGGGTTGAAGACATCGGAAAAGCGGCCCGATGTGCCGGACACGCGTTCGCCGTTGATGTAGTGGGTCAGGTCTTTCATGGCACTCCTCCATAATTTTGAGCGGAGGATAGCGTTGCATTTTTTGTGGTAAAAGAGGCAATGTCTCAAAAAGGTTTTGCATTTTTGCAAAGCGCTGCGAATTTAAGCGGAGCGGACAATGGATGCCAAGTGGGATGATTTGCGCGTGTTTCTCGCTGTTGCACGGTCTGAGAGCCTGTCGGGGGCCGGGCGCGCGCTCAAGCTTGATCCTGCCACCGTGGGACGGCGCATTGGCAGACTGGAGCATGTCTACAGCACGCCGCTTTTTGCCAAGTCGCCAACTGGATACGCGCTCACGGACGCAGGCCAACGGCTTATGGCCCATGCCAGCCGCGCCGAGCTTGCCATGCAGGATGCCTCAGAAGAACTTGCCGGACAAGCAGGGGGATTGTCGGGCCAAATCCGCATTGGCGCACCTGACGGCGTGGCGAATTTCCTCTTGCCGCAGGTCTGTGCATCCATCGCCGCCGAGAACCCTGAGCTGGAGGTTCAGATCGTCGCACAACCGCGCGTCTTCAGCCTGACGCGGCGCGAGGCGGACATGGTTGTGGCCGTCAGCCCGCCCACCGCCGGACGGCTCAGCGTGCAGAAAATCAGCGATTATAGCCTGCATCTCGCGGCCTCTGGAGCCTATTTGCGTCAAGCGCCAACCATCACTGCGTTAAGTGATCTCAAGGCGCATCGCATGGTGGGGTACATCCCGGACATGATTTTCGACAAGGAATTGGACTACCTGCATGAAACCGGTATCGAACGTGTCGCGTTGGCCTCAAACTCTGTGTCGGTGCAAATGAACTGGATCAAGCAAGGCGGCGGAATTGGCATCGTGCATGACTTTGCACGCGCCTGGTTTGACGACGTTATTACGGTCCTTCCAGAGGTATTTTCCCTGACGCGCAGCTTCTATCTTGTGCGGCACGAAGATGATCGCAGGCTTGAGCGGATGAACCGGTTTGCCGAAGCGCTCAGCACGGGCATTCGGCAAGAGGTGGCGCGTCTTGAGGCTAAAACTTGACAGAATTCTGCGTCTAAGAGACGCTGAACACAGAAATTTTCAGAAAGAGGGACCTAAAATGATCGTCCAACAGATTTTGCAGTCAAAAGGCAATGATGCTGTGATCACCATCACGCCGCGGACAAATGTCGCTGACGCGGCCGCGCTTTTGTCCGAGCACCGCATCGGTGGTCTGGTGGTTTCAGGCGACGGCAAGTCCGCGGATGGCATCCTGTCGGAACGAGACATCGTGCGCGCGCTTGCCTCAAAGGGCGGTGGGTGCCTGAATGATCATGTCTCAGACCTGATGACCCCTGATCCGGTGTGTTGTTCGCGTCAGGACAGCGCCGATCACGTGCTTGGCCGCATGACCGAGGGACGCTTCCGCCATATGCCGGTGGTCGAAGACGGCGCATTGGTTGGCATCGTGACAATCGGCGACGTGGTCAAGGCCCGCCTGCAAGAGCTTTCCATGGAGAAAGAGGCGCTGGAAAGCATGGTGATGGGGCACTGACGCGCAAATGACGCACGGTCTCTGATTTCACTGTTTCACAAATACTCAATTAGGCGCTCGACGCTTGCAATCACCCAGGTCCTGGTGTTGCTTGCTCGGGCAATTGATGAAAGAGGCCTCTGTCATGCGCATTGGTTTGTACCCTGGCACATTTGACCCAATCACGTTGGGCCATACCGATATCATCGCACGCGCTGCAACTCTTGTGGACCGGCTTGTCATCGGTGTGGCGATCAATCGGGACAAGGGGCCACTCTTTACGCTCGAAGAGCGCGTGGCCATGGTCGAGGCAGAATGCGCAGGGATTTGCGATGAGACCGGTGTCGAGATCGTCGCCCATCCTTTTGAAAACCTGCTCATTGACTGCGCCCGGGATGTGGGGGCCAGTATGATCATTCGGGGTCTGCGCGCTGTGGCGGATTTCGAGTATGAATTCCAGATGGTTGGCATGAACCGGGCGATGGACAACCGGATTGAGACGGTTTTCCTGATGGCGGATGCCCGGCGTCAAGCGATTGCCAGCAAGCTCGTGAAGGAAATCGCGCGGCTGGGGGGGATGTGTCCAAATTTGTGCCGCCTGAAGTCAATACAGCTTTGACCGCAAAGTACGACGCCAAGCGGTAGGACAGCTTAGAATTTCTGTGTCAGCCCAAGCTTAAGCAGTGTCACCCCACCGACATCAACGGAGATCGGCCCGCTGAGCGTGTTGCTGACCCCGCCAAACCGTAGATATGCAGCCTCTGCGCGCAGGTTCCATCCCTCTTGAAAAGGGGCCTCATACCCGAGACCGACCTGCCAGCCCGGCGTGATGTCGGACACATGACCGCTCCCAGTCAGCATCTGCGTCACGCTGGCCGCACCGTATCCCAGAGTGCCATAGATCAGACCACGCCCTGTGTCGCGACCCAGACGGGCTTTGACAAAACCGTAGCTGTCAATATCCGTACGACAGCCCACACAATTGGTTTCAGTCGCCCCTTCGATCTCACTGACGGCCAATTCAAGCTCAATGCCGTAGACAGTTTTGTTTTGCTGCCAGTTGCGTCCACCGTAAAGCCCGGCAATCATTCCATCGGTGTTGAAGTCACCGGTGCTGACCGCACCTTGGGTCCAGCGCGAGGTGCTCGCGCCATATCCCAAAAACCCTCCGGCATACCATTTGCCCTTTTTGTCTTGCGCATAGGTTGGCAGAGGAGAAAGGGCACACACGCCCAAGACAAGGGCGGCACTCAGAAACTTCAACATGTATCACTCGCAAAATTAATTCGAATGCGTGTGAATTAGCACGGCCGCGCGGCATCCGGGCGCAAAACCTTAAATTTTGGTTAACGCTTGGGCGTGCGATGCAACCTCAGCTCAGCTTTCCCATGACAGCGGCCACATCCAGCATCCGGTTGGAAAACCCCCATTCGTTGTCATACCAGCACAACACACGCCCCATCGTGCCGTCCAGCACGCGGGTCTCATGTGTGTCAAACACGCAGGACAACGGGTTGTGGTTAAAGTCGCGTGAGACGAGTGGCTTGTTTGAGACGCCCAGAACGGCACCCATGGGTCCATTGGCGGCGGCAACCACCGCGGTCTCAATAGCGTCCGGCGTCAGGTTGGTCTCACTCTCAAAGGTGAAGTCGATGGCCGAGACATTCGGTGTGGGCACGCGAATGGCGGTGCCGTCGAGTTTGCCTACGAGTTTCGGCAAAACCAGTCCCACCGCGCGGGCGGCCCCGGTGGTGGTTGGGATGATGTTTTCGGCGGCAGCCCGCGCCCGGCGGGCATCTTTGTGACCGCTGTCCAGCAATCGTTGAGACGCAGTGTAGGAATGGATCGTGGTGACAAAACCGCGCTTGAGGCCAAAGGCATCATCCAGAACCTTGGCAATCGGTGACAGGCAATTGGTGGTGCAGGACGCGTTTGACACGATGGTGTCTGATACGATGATCTCACTTTCGTTGATGCCGTAGACGACGGTACGCTCGACACCCCTGCCGGGAGCAGAGATCAGGACGCGTTTCGCCCCGGCCTCAAGATGTTTCGACGCTCCAGGCACATCACGGAAGACGCCGGTGCATTCCAACACGATATCGACCTTCACATCACCCCAGGGCAGGGCAGTAGGATCACGTTCGGCAAAAATTGCGATAGGTCCGCGTCCGATATCGAGGCTGGCATCGCCTCGGGTGATGTCACCGGGAAAGGCGCCATGCACCGTGTCGTTTTCCAGAAGGGCTGCATTGGTCTCAAGCGGCATCAAATCGTTGATCGCCACCACCTCAAGATCATCTCGCCCGCTTTCATGCAATGCGCGCAGAACATTGCGCCCAATGCGGCCAAATCCGTTGATAGCAAGGCGTGTGGGCATGGGTGAACTCCTGCGCGGGGGATTGTGACGATGTTACCGCCAGAACTTCAGCCACTCAATGAAGTCCACAAGCTTTCGCGATAGAAACAGCGATCCGTTCATGTCCAAGAATACGATATCAATGAGAAGCGCAATGAGTACAAGGGCACCGAGGAAAAGGGCAATTTTGTTGGTCATGCGCCTGTGATTTCTTATTTTTGATAAGATATGCCTCAGCGCACGTGGGCTTGCAAGGATTCAACCTTTTGCCGCGCCGATTAGCGGCGCTGCGACGAGGTCATCGATCAAAAGCCCGAGCAAAGCCCCGCGACCTTGCACATCCGCCTTACGATAAACCGCGTTCAACTGAGACTTCACCGTGCCTTCCGCTGCGCCGCGCAGTTTTGCTGTTTCAGCGATGGAAAATCCCTTGATAGCAAAGAGCGCGACATCGCGCTCTGCGGGGGTGAGGTTCCAAGCGTCAAAATGGGCTGAGATCACGTCGCTGAGTGCGCCGGACGCCACAGAGACTTGCGTTTCCAACTGGGCTTTCCGTCTCATCAAGCCTCGCAGAATATGAAGTTCCACAACAACGGCCAGTCCTAGACTAGTTGCGGCAAGCGCTTCTGTTGTGGCATAAACCGGCGCTGGTCCGAAAAAGGCACCACTGCGAAAATCCTCAACCACGTCCCACAAAAAGAACGCGGTGCACAAAAGCTGCACCGCGATCAAAGCCACAAGTAGGCCGGGTTTTTCGATGATCGCTTTGCTCATGGGCAAAGCTTTACGCGGCCCCGCCTTGCTTTTCCAGCACAGTCAAGCAGAACCGGCGTCAGTCGTCTTCATCTTCAAGCTCGGTGTCGATCACCTTGAGATCGGCATCAAGCGTCAGCTCATAGAGCGCGCCGCCTTTTCTGGCCTCGACCTCATAGCCGCCATCCTCGGCCTCAATCTCGACAATCTGATAGCCCTGATCGGTCATCTGCGTTGAAATCGCGGCCAATGTGTCGGCATCCAATGCCGCATTTTCAGAGGCAAAAGCCGCGACAGAACCGGCGGTGACGGCGAGGGTAAGTGCGATGATACGTTTCATGATGTGTTTCTTTTCCGTTTCAGTGCAGGGGCGGGTGTGCCCCGATGCAGCGAAACTGGGGATGCGGCGGCGTTCATCCCATCGCACTTTGGTAGGATATGAGGCGCTCTATCACCAAAGTTTATGTGGCCAGACAAAGAAAAACCCTCGCCGAGCGATCGACGAGGGACTTTGAAATCAGGTCTTTGAGCGAATTCTTACGACAGGCGCGCCATGGCCACGGCCACATCGGCCATGCGGCACGAAAAGCCCCATTCATTGTCGTACCAGGCCAGCACGCGCACCAGACGCCCGCCGGTGACCTTGGTCTGGTCGGGGGCAAAGATTGAGCTTTCCTCGGTGTGGTTGAAGTCGATCGAGACCTTGGGTTCGGGATCATAAGCCAGAACGCCTTTCATCGGGCCTGCTGCGGCCTCAGCCACGACGTCGTTCACGTCCGCCTCAGTGACGTCTTTCTTGGCGATGAAAGTGAGATCTACGGCAGAGACATTCGGCGTGGGCACGCGGATGGCCGAGCCGTCGAGCTTGCCTTTCAGATCGGGCAGCACTTCACCAAGCGCCTTGGCAGCCCCGGTGGAGGTCGGGATCATTGACATGGCTGCGGCACGGGCGCGGTAGAGGTCCTTGTGACGGCGGTCGAGCGTGGGCTGATCACCGGTGTAGGCATGGATCGTGGTCATAATGCCGCTCTCGATGCCGATGCCCTCATGCAGCACCTTGGCCACGGGCGCCAGGCAATTGGTCGTGCAGGACCCGTTCGAGATCATGCGCTCACCGGGCTGCATGTCCTGATCATTCACGCCGTAAACAACCGTGCGGTCCACGTTCTTGCCGGGGGCCGAGAGAAGAACCTTGCCCGCGCCACGCTCCAGGTGTTTCTTGGCCTTTTCGCCGTCGTTGAATTTGCCGGTACATTCCAGCACGACATCCACACCGGACCAGTCCAGCTCGTCCATGTCATAGGTCGAGAACATCTCCATCGTTCCACGGCCCAGATCCATGGTGCCATCTCCCAGAGTGATGTCATTGGGAAAGCGGCCATGCACGCTGTCGTACTTCATCAGATGCGCCGCTGTCTCCAGCGGGCCAGTGGCGTTCACCTTGGCCACCTTGATGTCATTGCGAGTGCTGGCGGCGATATGGGCGAGGGTACAGCGTCCGATGCGGCCAAAGCCATTGATGCCGACGGTAATGGTCATGAACAATCTCCTGAAACGAAGGGGTTTGGCAGGCATATAGACCCAGGTTCCCCGGCCCGAAAGGTGGAAAATGCCCTGTTTGAAGGTGTTTGCGGTAACGGTTATCGCAAACGTGAGGATGTGGATGAAACAAGGGAAACAATCTGCTTGAAAGCTCCGGATTTTGTCGGCGTTTCATAATCCAGAAGTTTGATGAGGGTGGGTTTAATCCCACCCTGAAAATGCGTTCAGCAGTCTTGATCATCACATGGGAATTGCAAGGATGCCTTACCGTTGATCAATAATTGTTGGGATTGCCTTCAACAACCACACCAGACCCGTCGACCTTACCGTCTTTGAATAGGGTGACTGCTTCGCCGTTGATTTTCAGCTGCCAGCAGCTTTCTGGATCTGTGCCATACTGAAAGCACATGGAATTGTCCGCAGCGCGCCACTTGCCACCGTAACCGTCGCCTTTGATGGTGCCATCTGCCGCGTAGTATTCCGAGAACGTGCCGGTGAGCATACCTCCCAGATAGGTGCGGTCACTCATGGCTGCAGTGATTTCTGCGTCTGTGGCAAAGTCAGCAGCGATTGAGGCCGAAGCGCTGATGGCGATCAGGGCCGCAGCCAGAGTGACGGTCTTTGTCGAAGTGTAGATCATGGGAGGTCCAGCCTTAGTTTATGTACGAAATGTGTGTACCTAATACGGTAGCCCGGATTGAGCGGCCTTCCAGTGCTGGCCGCTCATGTTATCGCGATGCGGGGCCTGCGCCCGGTTTCAGCTTTTAAAGCAGCGACTTGGCTTTCTCAGCGACCGCCTCAGGCGTAATCCCGAACTTCTCGTAAAGCACGTCTGCCGGGGCAGAGGCGCCAAAGCCATGCATGCCGATGAAGCCGGATTTCTCGCGTTTGCCGCGTTCGCCGTAAAGCCAGCGGTCCCAGCCAAAGCGGATGGCCGCTTCAACAGCGACCCGCACTGGGCCACCGGGCAGGACTTTGCGGCGGTAGGCCTCGTCCTGTTCTTCGAAAAGCTCCCAGCAGGGCATGGAGACCACGCGCGTGCCAATCCCCTCGGCCTGCAACAGATCACGCGCCTTCATGGCAATCTCGACCTCAGAGCCCGTCGCCATCAAGAGCGCCTGACGTTTGCCGTCCGCATCCGCCAGCACATAGGCGCCTTGGGCGGTGAGGTTGCGCTGTTTGTGCTCTGTGCGCAGCGTCGGCAGGCCTTGCCGTGTCAAGGACAGCACGGAAGGTGTTGATTTTGAGGACAAAGCCAGTTCCCAAGACTCTGCCGTCTCAACCGTGTCGCAGGGGCGGAACACCAACGTGTTAGGGGTAGACCGGCTAATCGCCAGATGCTCAACCGGTTGGTGCGTCGGGCCGTCTTCGCCCAGACCGATGCTGTCATGGGTCATGACAAACACCGTGGGCACTTTCATCAACGCCGCCAGACGCATTGCAGGGCGCGCGTAATCGGTAAAGCACATGAACGTGCCACCATAAGGCTTGATCCCGCCATGCAGCGCCATGCCGTTCATCGCAGCGGCCATGCCGTGTTCGCGGATGCCGTAATGGATGTAGCGCCCCTTGCGGTTGCCCTCATCAAAGACAGTCATGTCTTTCGACTTGGTGTTGTTTGACCCCGAAAGATCCGCCGAGCCGCCTATGGTTTCGCCCATGATCGGATTGACCACGTCGAGCACCATTTCACTGGATTTACGCGTGGCGACTTTGGGCTGCTCTTCTGAGATTTGCTTTTTCAGTGCGCGGATGCGCGAGGGCAGGGATTTTGGCACGTCCCCGGCCATAACCCGGGAAAATTCGGCCTGACGGCGCTCAGATTGCTCGGACAGCCGGGCGGACCAGGCCGCATGATCCGCAGCCCCGCGCGTGCCGATGGCTTCCCAAGCGGATTTCACATCAGCGGGCACCTCAAAGGGGCCACCGCTCCAGCCATAGGCGTCTTTTGCGGCCTTCAACTGATCCGGGTCCGTCAATGCGCCATGGCCCTTGGAAGTGTCCTGTGCCGCGTGGCCCAGGGCGATATGCGTTTTACAAGCGATCATTGTGGGGCGACGGCCGGTTTTGGCTTTGGTTAGTGCCGCATCAATCGCTTCGGGATCATGCCCGTCACATTCCAACACCTGCCATCCCGAGGCACGAAAGCGTTTGACCTGATCGGTGCGGTCAGCAAGCTCAACCGTGCCATCAATGGTGATGTTGTTGTTGTCCCAAAGCACAATCAGCTTGCCGAGGCCCAGACGTCCCGCCAGACCAATGGCCTCTTGGCTGACACCTTCCATCAAACAGCCGTCTCCGGCCATGACATAGGTGTAGTGATCCACCAGTTTCTTGCCAAACCGTGCCCGCAGCGCTTCCTCGGCGATGGCAAAGCCAACGGAGTTGGAAATCCCCTGTCCCAGTGGGCCTGTCGTGGTTTCAATCCCGTCATGCAGGAAATTCTCAGGATGACCTGCCGTGATCGAGCCCCATTGCCGGAAGTTCTTGATCTGATCGAGCGTCATGCCCGGGCTACCAGTGAGGTAGAGCAGGGAATAGACCAGCATCGAGCCGTGCCCCGCCGACAAGATAAATCTGTCCCGATCCGGCCATTGCGGCGCGCTGGCATCAAATTTCAGGTGTTTTTCAAACAGCACCGTGGCCACATCGGCCATGCCCATCGGGGCACCGGAGTGGCCGGAATTTGCGGCATGTACGGCATCCAATGTAAGAGCGCGGATGGCGGTGGCTTTTTTCCAATGATCGGGGTTTGCAGAGCGCAGGGCGGCAATATCCACGGGGCAGCTTCCTTTGGGGCTAGGTCCTGTTGGGCAGGTGCATATCAGCCCACTCTCAAAGATCAAGCGCGTCAGGCCTGCGATTTGCATCGGGGGGCGCATTTTACATACCCTTTGGCTAAAGTAACCTTCAATTAGGCACCCAAACGATTCGCGATGAGTTTGATGCCGCATGACGACAGGGACAGAGGAATATGAGCGAAATCGAAGAGTATCAGCGCAGGATCAGTGCCGCGTTGGACCGTATCGGCCGGCAACTGGATGCGCAGAGCGAGGCCGATGATGCACAAACGGTGGCAGAGCTGCAACGCGCTCTGGACGATGAAAAACTTGCGAACGAACAGCTCGAAGAGCGCGTCAAAGCATTGAAAGACAGCAAAGAAGCCATGGCAACGGAGATTGACGACGTGCGCGCGCAAAGCACGCAAGCTCTGGCCAAACTGGATCGGCAGTTACAATCTTTGCGTCAGGCCAATGAGCAATTGAGACAAAACAACACCGCCCTAAGAATTGCCAATTCCGAAGGAGTTGGGGAGGCGCATCTGATAAACAAATCGATGATGGCTGAGTTGGAAAGTCTGCGTGCCAGCCGGGAGGCCGACCGTGCCGAGACCGATGCCGTGATGGCCGAACTTCAAGCTTTGATCGATAGCGCCTCGGACGCTGGCGCAAATGAGCAGGAGAATGCCTGATGCCGGAAGTTGATGTGGAAATCGGTGGCCGCAAGTTTGAAGTCGCCTGTCAGGAAGGCGAAGAGCATTACCTGCGTGCGGCGGCGGCGATGCTGGATGAAGAGGCCAGTCTTTTAACGGCGCAGATCGGGCGCATTCCAGAAGCGCGTATGTTGCTGATGGCGGGATTGATGCTGGCCGACAAAACCGCAGGGGTTCAGGACAAGCTGCGTGAATCCGAGGACAAAATGACCGAGAAAGAGGCAGAGCTTGATCAATTGCGCAATGCTCAACCCGGCGAGGTGCAGCGCATTGAGGTGCCTGTGGTTCCCCGTCCTGCGCTGGATGCGCTGGATGCTCTGGCGAGGCGGGCAGAAGCCTTGGCGGAGCACGCTGAATCTGCTTGAAGTAACGTCCTTAAGGTATTGAGAAAAAGAAACTCCGGTGCAGCTAAAGCACCGGAGTTTTTTTGACAGTGGCTGCAGGAAGAGGTTACGCCACCATCTTTTCGACGGCGTCCCCGAAAGAGGACGGTGTGGGGACAATGGTCACACCGGCCTCTTGCAGGATGTCGACTTTTTCTTGTGCGGATTCGCCAAAGGCTGACACGATGGCGCCGGCGTGGCCCATACGCCGTCCTTTGGGAGCCGAAAGACCCGCAATATAGGCCGCGACCGGTTTGCTCATGTGATCCCGGATGTATTCGGCGGCCTCCGCTTCTTGAGGGCCGCCAATCTCACCGACCAGAACCACGGCATCTGTGTCAGGATCGGCTTCGAACAGTTCCAGAATATCCTTGAAGCTTGACCCATTAATCGGATCCCCGCCGATGCCGATGGAGGACGACACGCCAATGCCGCGCTCACTCATCTGGCTGGCCGCCTCATATCCCAACGTGCCTGAGCGTCCGACGATGCCCACGCGACCAGGCTTGTAGATATGCGGCGGCATCAGACCGGCAAAGCCTTCGCCTGGAGTAATGATGCCCGCACAGTTGGGACCGATCAGGCGCATGCGCTTTTCTTCCTTGTAGCGGCGCATGTAGCGTTTGACGTGGATCATGTCCTGTGCGGGGATACCGTCTGCGATGCAGACACAGGTTTTGATACCCGCATCCGCGGCTTCCATGATGCTATCGGCAGCAAAGGGAGGGGTACAAAGCTCACCACCAGATCGGCGCCGGTTTCGGCCACAGCGCCTTTGACGGTGTTGAACACAGGCAGGTCCAGGTGTTTGGTGCCGCCCTTACCGGGGGTGACGCCACCCACGACATTGGTGCCGTGATTGATCATGTCCTGGGTGTGAAAGCTTCCGATGCGGCCGGTGATGCCGGTGACAAGAACCTTGGTGTCTTTGTTGATGAGAATAGCCATCAGCTTGCCTCCGCCATTTGAGTTGCGCGCCATGCCGTGACGACTTTGTCTGCAGCCTCGGCCAACGAATTCGCTGTTTCAATGTTCAGGCCACTTTCTGCGAGCAGCTTGAGACCTTCTTCAACATTTGTGCCCGACAGGCGCACCACCAAAGGCATTTTGAGATCAAGTTCCTTGACCGCGAGGATCACCCCCTCGGCAATCCAGTCGCAGCGGTTGATGCCCGCGAAGATGTTCACAAGGATGGCTTCAACATTGGGATCATTGAGCACCGCCTTGAAGGATTTCAGAACCCGCTCAGGGCTCGCTCCGCCGCCCACATCGAGGAAGTTGGCAGGTTCCCCACCGGCCATCTTGATCATGTCGAGCGTCGCCATGGCCAAGCCTGCGCCATTCACGATGCAACCAATTTCACCTTCGAGCCCGATGTAGTTCAGGCCGCGATCACCGGCATAGGTTTCGCGTGGGTCTTCCTGACTTTTATCGCGCAGCTCGGAAATTTTGGGGTGCCGGTAGAGCGCATTGGTGTCAAAGCTCACTTTGGCGTCGAGCGCTACAATCTCATTGCTGGATGTTACCACCAGTGGGTTGATCTCAACCATATTGGCGTCCATTTCGGACATCATCTGATAACAGCCCATGATGGTCTTGCTCGCCTGCGCGATGAGTTGGGGTTCCAACCCAAGGGAGAACGCAATCTCACGTGCCTGAAAGGCCTGCATGCCAACGGCCGGATCAACGACAGACCGTATGATCGAGTCAGGCTCTTCGGCAGAAATCTCTTCAATCTCCATGCCACCTTCGGCAGAGGCGACCACGACCACGCGCTCCAATTTGCGGTCCATCACGAAGCCCAGGTAAATTTCCTGCGCAATATCCGTGGCCTCCTCGATATAGAGGCGGCTGACCATTTTGCCTTGAGGCCCGGTTTGATGAGTTACCAGCTTGCGGCCGAGCATCCATTGCGCGGCATCCCAAATCTCTTCTTCGCTTTTGCAGATGCGCACACCGCCTGCTTTGCCGCGGGCACCTGAGTGGATTTGCGCTTTGACCACCCAAGAATCGCCCGAAAGCTCGGAGCAGCGATAAACAGCCTGTTCCGGGCTGTAGGCAATGCCCCCGCGCGGAATGTTAACACCGAATTTGCTGAGCAGTTTCTTGGCCTGGTATTCGTGGATATCCATCAAACGGACCCTCCTTTGAGAAGTATGCTTTCAATGTGGAATATGTCTGCTGGCAGAGCTACGTCCCTGCGGGTAATAAATTGCGCACCGCGGGTAGGCGCGGGCTACCCATTGAACGGGTTTCTGGATGCAATGGGATGCGGAGGAGTGGATTTTCTTATTAAAGTCATAGTGTTTTGGCTACATGCAGTTTCACAGGGATGTGGAATTTTGCAAAATTCCACATTGGAAAATTGCAATTTTCCAATTCCGTTGCGGCAAACACGCTTCTACAAAATGCGGCGTATCGGTTCGCGGTTACAAAAAATGACTAGCTGGCCGGCATTCTCAGCCGCTTGAAACCCGCGACGCTCAAGCTCTCGCAGGAATGTAGTCCGACCAACAAAACGTTCGATATCTCGTACGCTCCGCCTGATCACGCTTCCATCGCGCGCGGCTTTTGCAGCAAAGATGCCTGCCATCCAATGTTCAGGCATAATCGTGCCATTTTGTGTCATGGCCCGATACTTGATCTCTTTTGTTAAGACCGAGTTAATCCTTGCCCGGCGTTACCAGATCCCCGGGATGCTCACCTTTCAGGAACGCTTCGAGATTGTCGATGGCGCGATGGCCCATTGCCTCTCGCGTGCCGTCTGTGGCGCTTCCCAAATGCGGCGCCAGAACGATGTTGTCGTATTTCAGAAACCGCGGATCAAGCGCAGGTTCATTGTGATACACATCCAGTCCCGCCGCAGACAGTTTACCACTATCAAGCGCATCAAAGAGCGCATCTTCATCCACCACATCGCCGCGCGCTGAATTCACTAGGATCGCGCCGGGTTTCAAAGCGCCGAACACATCGGCGTTGATCATTTTGTAGGTATCTGCGCCACCGGGGCAGTGCAGGGACAGGAAATCGGATTGCGCCGCAACCTCTGTCATTGAGCCCAATTGTTCCGCATTGCCATTGGCCGCCTTGATGTCGTCTGGCACGTCCCACGCATCCTGAAACACCACGCGCATGCCAAACCCGTTATGCGCCCGGCGCGCCATCGCCTGACCGATGCGGCCAAACCCGATGATGCCGATTGTGGCCCCGGTGACCTTCTTGCCGATCATATGCGTGGGTCGCCAGCCTTCCCAACCACCAGCCCGTGTTTCACGCTCACCTTCGCCGATACGGCGGGCGGCGGCAAACATCAGGCCCATCGCCAAGTCAGCCGTGCAATCGGTGAGCACATCAGGCGTGTTGGTGACCGCAATGCCATTGGCGTGCGCCGCGTCGATATCAATGTGATTGAAACCTACGCCGTAGTTGGCAAAGATCTTCAGCTTGCCTTTCGCGGCCGGGTAAAACTCCGCCGGAATTTTATCCGAGACGGTGGGCATGATCACGTCATAGGTCTCTGCCGCAGCCATCCACTCCTCATGGCTCATGGACGTGTCGGGATTGCGCAGCGTCACTTCGCCAAGCCCGGCCTGCTCAAGACGGTCTTCTGCCGCCTTGGGCCAGGCCCTGGTCACCAAAATTTTCATTTATCTTCCTGTCCTTCAGGCCGCTTTCACGACCGGCGCGTTCACATTGGGTGTGGTTGCACGGAACTCGGCCTGTGCCGCGGCCACACCGGACCCTGGCTCAATTTTCGCACCGGCGTCAACCAATGCCATTTCCGCCGCTGAAATCGCACCGCACAGCATGACCGGGTTGAGAGACCCCAAATGCCCAATGCGGAAGGCTTTGCCCATCAGTTTGTTGAGACCGGTGCCCAGCGAGGTCTGGTATTTATAATAGGCGGTCGAAATCACGTCGCGTGCATCCACACCTTCAGGGGCGTAAATCGCCGAAACGGTATCCGAGTGCCAGTCGGGACCGCGTGCCACCAATTCACATCCATCCCAAGCGTCGACAGCGGCACGAACGCCTTCTGCCAAGCGCTTGTGGCGCGCCCAGATGCTTTCCATGCCGGTTTCCAGCATCATGTCGAGTGAACAGCGCAGACCGCGCAGCAGCTGGGTCGCAGGGGTGTAAGGGAAATAACCGGTATCGTTCAGCTTGATCATATCTTCAAAGCTGAAATAGCAGCGCGCCATACCGGCATTTTCAAGCGCCTTGTTGGCAGCAAGCGCTTTTTTCGAGGCGCCAAGAATGCCAAGACCTGCAGGCAGCATGAAGCCTTTCTGAGAGCCGGAGACGGCGAGGTCCACGCCCCATTTGTCCATCTCAAATTCAATTGAGGCGATGGAGCTAACGCCATCAACAAATAGCATCGCTGGGTGGTCAGCGGCATCAAGCGCCTTGCGCACGCCTTCTATGTCTGACGTCACGCCTGTGGCGGTTTCGTTTTGCGTCGCAAACACGGCTTTGATCTTGTGCTCTTTGTCAGCAGCAAGACGCGTCGCGTAGTCTTCGACCGGCACACCTTTGCCCCATTCGACGTCGATCACTTCGACATCAAGGCCCAGGCGCTCGGCCATATCGACCCAGAGAAGAGAAAACTGACCAAACCGCGACATCAGAACCTTGTCACCCTTCTGAAGCGTATTCTGAATGGCGGATTCCCAAGCACCGGTGCCGGATGATGGAAACACGAAAATCCGACCTGTCTCCATGCGGTAGGCCTTTTTGAGATCAATCAGCAGACCTTGGACAAAATCCGGGAAGTCCGGAGCGCGCATGTCTTCCATGGGCAGGTTCATCGCCTGACGGACAGGCTCAGGCACATTGGTGGGCCCAGGAATGTAAAGGTGCTGAAATCCGTTCATTGTCGTCGCGCTCCATAATCTGTCTCGTTGATCGACGGAGCTAACATGCAATTTTCGTCTGAAAAGAGGGTTTTTTCGTCAAAGCCCCCGAAACTGCCCAAAGGGTAGGTAATTCCTACCCGCAAGGGTGAGAAAAAGCCGCGAAATCCCGGTCGGCATACTTTTGTATGCGGAATTTTCTTTTGATTTCATCGGGTTCTGATGCTCTAGTGTCGTAAAGCATACCATCTGAAACTGGGCAGATGGCTATAGTCGAAAGAGAGATTCGGTATGAAAATTGCCCGGGATATGATGGCATTGGCTCAAAACCCTCCCATTCCGACAGATGACCTTCCGCATGTGATTGTGGCGGACAGGCAATTGATTGTGTGTCAGGGAATCGGATCTCTTGTGGCGCAGATTGCCGAGGTGGAGCTTGGTGAATACGCAACCGACAAAGCCAGTCTCAAGGCGTTGTTGTCGAGGACCAGGGGTAAGACAATTCTGATCTTAGGCGTGCGTCTGGCGGATGGCGATTTGACCCATGTGCTTGATATGGTGCGCAAAGATCATCCTGAGGTGATGGTTGTCGTGGTGGCTGAAGACAGTGAATTCGCGTTTATCCGCACAGCGATCAAGTCCGGGGCCAATTCAGTGTGCATGATGGGGCAGGTGCTCACCAGCCTGCCACGCATTTTGGGCAAGCTGATTGAGGGTCATTCAATTGTGCCTACGGATATCTTGCGTAAGCTGACGTCCGAGGCAGCGGATACCCTGTCGCGGCGCGAGCATGAGATCCTCGGACTTTTGGGCGATGGACTGACGAATTTCCAGATTTCCGCACGGCTGGGGCTGAGCGAGAATACGGTGAAATACTACCTCAAAGCGATCTATCAGAAGCTTGAAGTGAACTCCCGCGGGGCGGCGATTGCGAAATATGTGGCTGGGAATTACTGAGGAGGGACGCATTCAAAAGGTGCTGCAACTCCTCTTTTTCTCCGAAGAAAATTAACCCGCTGCACGCACAAGAGGTTTCCCGTTTCGTATGTGGCGTTCGACAAGCCGTGTTTGCCGGTGTCTTGGAGGAATGAACCGGGCAGGTTGAGGCGCGTACTTCAAGTCCGCCACTTCAGGCAGAATGGACAAGATTTCGTTTCTCGCCTCGGAACCAAGAGATTTGAGCGCTTCCGGGCCTGTGAACAGGCTCTCAGTCGGCGCGCCTTCAGCAAAGATGACCTCATGTCGATCAAACAGAAGGTGGAAATACTCAACGCTCTCAACGGAGCCGTCGAGGTAAATTCCGGGCATGTCTGTCAACCTTATGGCCGACAGCAATACTTCTGAATTTCCAAACATACGCGCGGCGACTTTTGAACGAACGAGCATGCGGTGCTGCCGCGACACAAGGAGGTCTCTTTTGGGAAGCCCATGACCCAGGGCCCCTGCGGTGATACGCACCGGACGCAGCTTTGGCTCCGCGCTCAATTCAGCGCAACCAATGGCGTGACTACCTATCCAACGGATTTTCTTGGGTCCAACGCCTGATGTGAGAACAACATCACCTGGAGCTAGCTTTTGAATTGCAATCGGTCCTTTTGCCGTCTCAATCAAGGTATCCCTTGTGAAACATGCAAACCGGTCCCGTTCTCAAAAGTCCTGTAGCTGTTCGTGATCCCGGACGGCAATGTAAAGGTGCCGTTTGACAGGCTATAGCTGCCGCCCGTTGTAACGGTAAAGGTGCCAAATGTGGCATCGGTTACAACCGTTCCAACGGGTAGGTTAAGCGTATCTGTTCCACCGCCGCCGCGTATGTCACCGGTGACTGTGGTGCTGATAAAGTCAAGCGTATCATTGCCATTGCCAAGCCGGACATTGCCAACATCGGAACCTTCAATGCTCACCGTGTCGGCATTGCGCCCGTTATTCACCTGACCGGACACAGTGCTGCCTGATATTGTGATATCATCAGACCCGGCGTTGCCGCGAACATCATTGGCGATAGTGCTGTCTGTCACGGAGATCGTGTCATCACCACCCCGCGCAGTGATATCATCAATCGGCGTACCTTGGGGGGTGCCGTTCAGCGTGCCATCGTCGTCAGTGACGTCGATATTGTCAGCATTGCCGGTTCCGTTGATGTCGGGCATCGTGGATATCTTTACGCGAGCCAAATACTCCGGGCGCGACAGCTTTCTTCTGTCAGGCGGGATGTTTTGTCTGGATCGCGTTCCTCTTTCGTCTTTGGCTGTCAGTTTATCTTTGACCATTTACGGCTGAATTTGGTTGTTTCCTTGCGCGGAGCCAACCAAGAACAAGCATACAAAAGCGCTGTGTTCATTGGAGCAAACCGTGCGCGTTTAAGGAAAGTAAACGCCAAGTTTGGCTGAAATTTGGCAGATCAGCATATTGCTTTTGATCTGATGCTTTTGAGCAAGAGGACGTATATTTAGTTCAATGCCAATAAGATACGGTATGTGGTTTCCTTAAGATCCCTCATCCACCACATCCACTTCATGCCACATAATTCGGTCGCTTTTGACCGCGGGCACATTTTTCACGCGGGGGGACAGCGCCACAAGCTGGCTGCGGTGGAAAGGGATCAAAGTGCCCGAGATTTGAGCAAGGTAATCCTGAACTTCAATGTAGGCCTGCTTGCGGTCGTAGAAATCAAGTTCAGCCTGCGCGCGTTCGAGGGCGAAGTCAAAGTTGTGATCACTCAGGTAACTTTCGTTCCATTTGGCCTCGGACGAAAACGCCTCACTCAGGGCCTGATGAGCCGGACGTTCACCCCAGCTGGTAGCGAACATGTCTTTCTTCATCCAAACCTCAGACCAATAGCCATCAGCGGCCGCGTTGACAATTTTCACCTTTATACCGGCTTTGGCGGCCTGCTGTTGAAACACCACCGCCATAGACGACCATATCCCATCAATGGGCGCGACATGTAGCTTTATTGTGAGCCCATCGGGGTAACCAGCTTCAGCCAAAAGCGCCTTGGCTTGTTCAATGTCTTGAGGGCAGTTTTGCTCACCGCGATATTGATCATTTGGCGCCACCGGGGTGTCACAGCTGATTATGCCGCCACCATCAAGGGCCAGTTTCAGCATTTCTTCGCGATCGACAACGAGCCGCAAAGCGCGGCGGACGCGTACATCGTCAAACGGGGCCACATCGGTCCGAAAGACCAGACCTGACCAGTTGCCAGTTGGAATATCCTGCACCACATAGCGATCGGACCGCAGAAGCGCCCGCCGCATCAGCGGCTTGACCCCGCGTTCCATGTCGAGTTGACCGGCCAGAAACGCCTGCAGTCGGGTATTGGAGTCTGGAATACCAATAAGTTCTATGCGGTTAAGCTTGGGAGCGCCTTCCCAATAGTCTTCATTTGCCTCCAGAACCGTGATGCCGTCTGCGTCAAATTTCGAGATTTTGAAGGGGCCTGTGCCGATCCCGGTTTTGGCGATTGTATCATCTGACCCTTCGGGGATCATACGCAGACGCGCATCCATCAACTGCAACGGCAAATCGGCAAAGGTGGCATGCAGGGTAAGCTTTACCGTGGTCTTGTCTTTTGCATGCACTGACTTAACCATCTCAATGACGGATCGGGCCGGGCTGTCACGCTGGGGATCAAGTATGCGATTGAGCGAATAGACAACATCATCGGCATCAAAAGTAGTCCCGTCATGAAAGCGAACATCATTCCTTAAGTTTAAAGTCCAGACCGTACCGTCCTCGTTGGTCGACCAGGATTTGGCAAGATCAGGTGAAGGCCGCCCCTCAGCATTGGGTCTGATGAGCCGATTCATGGTTTTTTCTGTGATCTGAAGCACACGGCCCTTGTCGATGGGATCAAGGTTGGACAACCCCCCGGAGCCAACATCATGCGCCATGCGCAAAACCTCTCCCGACGTGGCAGGGATCGGCAGCAGGCCAATGATGGTCAAAGACCCCACGATTACGAGCCAGTGTGTAGACTTTGTCATAAGTACCCCCGGTTGCTGATGCAGTGTTGCGGGTTCATCCCGAGGGATCAAGTATTTCGGCGAAATCGGACGTTCACGTTTTTGGGTAACGGGAACAAACTATGCCTAAAGTCGACCAACCGAAGGTTATCTTTTCTTCGATCGGAAGGGGTAGTCGCATGGAATTGCCGAGTGCTGATTGGTAATTTTGCTGACCAAGAGGGAATGTTTAATGCGTATATTCAGTACTTTGGGAGATGTTATTAAATCTGCTATGCGGACTGTAAACAAGACCTGTCAACTCAGCCTAACATAAGTCAAGGATGCCTGTTTGCGGCGGCTGCAATCTTGGTAGGACTGGCTGACAGCACTTCCAATAAAGAAGCACTTCTGATCTGCGCTGCATTTCTGTTGCTTGCCGCTGGGTTCGCTGGGTGGTCAGCGCGTCCGGTCTTGTTCGGTACGCCCGGCGGAGAGTTCAAGAATTGGCGCGAAGATATTTCCAAAGATAGAATGTTCGCTGAAGTTCTAGAGCAGGTGGGCGGTTTTCACGATCAAGACATTAAGGAAAACGCAGCACTGATGCAGCAAAACGGGCGCCTTATGCTATGTTCGTACTTCTTGTCGCTGGCCGGACCGATTGTTTCGGCAGTTTACTATTTGTCCTGCTGATCCCTAGGGTCTCTTTTTTGTTCACTGCGTCGACCGATTTGCATACTTCCCAGCTGCGCTTTAACAAGTCGTCGACTGTTTGCAATGCATAGTCAATTTCTTCTTCGGAAATGGGGTCTGCATAGATTTGCCAATTTGGGTTTTTTGCAGTGCCGAGATTTTTATAGTACTCGCAGTGAATCTTGCCATCTGCATTTTGCTGCCAAGCGCCATGCACAGCCATATGTCTTGAGTCGATTTCGTCATCGATCTGTTCCAAAATAGAGCTGAGTTCGCTCAACGCGGCGTCATCAACATCGCTAGAAAGCTTTTTCAACCTGCTCCGTAGCTTAGCGGTGGATTTGCGGTGCTGCATGAGTTCGTGCAACTCGTCTAAGTCTTCAACTCTTAGTCCGCTAATTTGCAGCAAAACCATCCAAAGGATCTTTTCAATATGCGCACAAGTCTGCACATATTTTCCCTGTTTTAGAAGCAGACGTTCTTCGATTACGTTTTCGATTGTGAGTTTCATTTTGTGTTACCCCAAATGTTACCCCGGGCAAGATATGCATGGGCTAAAAATTGTAGCGGTAGATAAAATATTAATATTATTGAGAATTTTGGCTCCGGCGGTAGGGATCGAACCTACGACCAATTGATTAACAGTCAACTGCTCTACCGCTGAGCTACGCCGGACCAACGAGCGGGATATAGCAATCTGGATTCTGCGCGTCCAGAGGGATTGTGACAAATTTTTCTCTGCGCGCCCGTAACGACCTCAGGTCAGGGCGAAGATGGCATCGCGCGTCAGCTCGCCCACCGGGTGCACGGTGTTTTTGCCATGCAGGTCAATAAGATGCGCCAGCACGTTGCGTTCGGCAGCGGGCAGAAGGGCTTGGGGCGTGTCGGTGTAAATTTGTCGTGTGAGCGCTTCTGCGGTGGCGGGGGCTGTGCTCAGTGCTGTCAGGATCGCCGCTTCCCGCTCATTTCGGTGGGCGATGAGCCAGTCGATCCGCGCGGCAGGGTCGGTGATCGGGGCACCGTGACCGGCATGCAGAACGCGGGCGTTCATTTGTCTTAACCTGCGGCAGGAAGCCATAAAATCGGTCAGGTCCCCATCGGGCGGCGCGACCAGAGAGCTGGCCCAGCCCATGACGAGATCTCCGCTGAAGATCACGTCGCCCATGGCAAAGCACAGGTGGTTGCCCAGATGCCCCGGCGTCCAGAGAGCGGTCAGGCTCCAGTCAGGGCCCTCCATTTGCGCACCATCCTCCAACACAACATCGGGCGCGAAATCAGGATCCACGCCTTCACCGGCATCCGTCAACCCGGCGGCGGCAAGGCCTTGCATGACGGCACTGCGCCCGGCGCGGGACGGCCCAAACGCGTGAACTTTGGCCCCGGTTTCGCGTGCCAGGACCGGGGACAGGGGAGAATGATCAAGGTGGCTATGGGTGACAAAGATATGCGTGATACGCTGATCCGGAGCAAGGGCCGTGAGAATGGCCGATAGATGGTTTTCATCCGCAGGTCCGGGGTCTATCACCGCCACATCGGTTGCGCCGACAAGATAGGTGTTCGTTCCCCGAAAGGTCATAGGTGACGGGTTGGGTGCAAGAATACGACGGATGCCATCCCCCAAATCTGCGACCACACCCGGTGTGGGATCAAACTCATCCATGCTGATCGCTCTTTCCGTCTGCTCTGCCTGCCGCTACGTTTAGCGCATGTCGTTCCGCTGGCTCAAACGCTATATGCCCCGCAGCTTGTATGGCCGGGCCTTTCTTATCCTGCTTTTGCCGGTGATCACACTGATGCTTGTGGTCTCTGTTATTTTCATCCAGCGCCATTTTGAGGGTGTGACCAATCAGATGACGCGCACCGCAAGCCGCGAAGTGCGTGTGCTGCTCAATAGTGGTGAAACCGCAGAAGAGATTGCACAAAGTGGCGTGGCAGCAACGCTTCAGGTCATGGTAGAGGATGTAGCCATGGCCGAACTGCCGCTCCAGAACACCCGACGCTGGTACGACTTCACCGGGGCGTTTGTGATCCGGGAATTCACCCAATTGCTGCCATCGGTCAAAGCGATTGAATTGCCGAATGAAAAGGAAGTGCATCTCTATTTCCAGAACGGCACAGATGCGTTCCGCCTGACCTTTGACCGTCGGCGGGTGTCAGCCTCCAATCCGCATCAGCTTTTGGTCAATATGGTGGTGTTTTCGGGCATCATGACGGTCATCGCCTATTTTTACCTGCGCAATCAACTGCGTCCCATCACGCGGCTGGCCTCCGCGTCAGAGGCCTTTGGCCGAGGGCGGCATGTCGAATATCGCCCGGCGGGGTCTGTCGAGGTGCGCGCAGCGGGGCATGCGTTTCTGGACATGCGCGCGCGCATTGAGAGGCAGATTGAGCAGCGCACGATGATGCTCTCGGGTGTCAGCCACGATCTGCGCACACCCATTACCCGGCTGAAGCTGGCGCTCAGTATGATGGATGAGGCCAATCGCGCTCCGCTGGAACGCGATGTAAAAGACATGGAACGGCTGATCACGGAATTCCTCGATTTCGCCCAGGGCGCGCAAGAGGGTGAGCCGGAACCAGTTGATCCACATGCGTTGGTTCTGGATGTGGTTGGCGGGTTCCAGAGAGAAGGCAAGGACGTCACATTGACGCAATCAGAAGGGGAAGGTGATGTGCCATTGCGCCCCGGCGGCATCCGAAGGGCGGTGGAGAACCTCGTCGGCAACGCAGTACGTTACGGCAAGAAAGCTGAAGTTTCAGTTCAGATCACAGATCGCGCCCTGCGCATCCGGATTGAGGATAATGGCCCCGGCATCCCCGAAGACCGGCGCGAAGAGGCGCTCAAACCCTTCGCCCGGCTGGTCGAGGCGCGCAATCAGAACCTTGGGACCGGTGTCGGGCTCGGTTTGTCGATTGCCATGGACATCGCACGCGCCCATGGCGGAACCCTGAGGCTTGGGCAAAGCAAGGCCCTGGGTGGATTGCAGGCGGATATCGTGATCGGGCGGTGAGGGATTGGAATTTTCAAAAATTCCAGCGCAGAAAATACGTATTTTCTGGTCTGTTTTCTGCGCAGAAAACGCCTCTACTTAAATGTTTCGCACGCGAAACGCTTTAACAAACTGTCAATCGTTTCACGCCAGTCACCGCTGCCAGAACCGCTTCTTTTTGGGCTTTTGCGCTTTGAGATGTTTCTTTAGATCAGTGTAACCTCCGATCTTGACACCATCGATGAAGACAAGCGGTGTGGTGGTGATGTGATGCTTATCCTTGAACTTGTCCGTCGCCGCCCGTGTGCGCAGGATGTGTTCTTCGATGTCAAAACCATTACTGCGCAGAAGATCACGCGCCGCGGTACCATAGCCGCAGGTGTAGTTGGGCAGGTCCATCCGGTAGAGGGTCGCCTTGGGCATTTTGGTCGTCCTTATTCTCGTTACGGATTAGGACTGCGCAAGGCAATCGCGCAAGGGGCGGCGGATCACGATTGCGTAAAGTGCAGTGAACGATGGTAGGCCCGGAGGGACTCGAACCCCCAACCAAAGCGTTATGAGCGCTCTGCTCTAACCAATTGAGCTACAGGCCCGACCTGGGATCGTCCTAGGCGGGCAGACGTGGAGCGTCAAGGCTTTGTGATTGCGCGGGCCAGCATGATGGTCTAACCGAACACCGCAGGACCAAAGCGGAGCGGGCCATGAGCGACGGCAAGAACGGCATCACCTATGCGGATGCAGGTGTGGATATCGATGCAGGCAATGCACTTGTCGACCGGATCAAGCCTGCGGCCAAGCGCACGACGCGGTCCGGCGTGATGGCCGGGCTTGGCGGGTTTGGCGCGCTTTTTGATCTTAAAGCCGCCGGGTACAACGACCCCATTCTTGTGGCCGCCACAGATGGGGTGGGCACGAAGCTGCGCATCGCAATTGATACCGGCAATGTGGACGGTGTGGGCATTGATCTGGTGGCGATGTGCGTCAATGACCTTGTATGCCAAGGGGCAGAACCGCTTTTCTTCCTTGACTACTTCGCGACTGGAAAACTCGATACCGACAGTGCGGCGCGCATTATTGAGGGCATTGCGGAGGGCTGTGTGCGGTCTGGCTGTGCGCTCATTGGCGGTGAGACCGCCGAGATGCCGGGGATGTATCCTGACGGTGATTTTGACCTCGCAGGCTTTGCCGTGGGTGCGATGGAGCGTGGTGCAGACCTGCCTGCCGGGGTGGTTGAGGGCGATGTGCTGCTTGGGCTCACCTCGGATGGGGTGCATTCCAATGGCTATTCTTTGGTGCGCAAGCTGGTGGAGGTCTCTGGCCTTGGCTGGGATGCGGAGTGTCCCTGGGATGACGGCACATTGGGCGCAGCGCTTCTGACGCCAACGCGGCTTTATGTGAAACAGGCGCTGGCAGCGGTGAGGGCAGGGGGCGTGCATGCTCTGGCGCATATCACCGGGGGCGGATTGACCGAGAATATCCCGCGGGTTCTGCCAGACGGCATGATGGCGCAGATTGATCTTGGGTCTTATGAATTGCCTCCTGTTTTCAAATGGCTCCAAGCCACTGGCGGCATGGCCGAGGCAGAAATGCTCAAAACTTTTAACTGCGGCATTGGCATGGTTCTGGCCGTGGCCGAGGGCCAGGCCGAGGCATTGGTCGCGCTTCTTGAAGGTGAAGGTGAGACCGTTGTTCGTTTGGGCCATGTGACCGCAGGGCAGGGCGTGTCTTACACTGGAACGCTGTCTTGACCAAACGCGTGGCGATCCTGTTTTCTGGTGGCGGCTCCAACATGGTGGCGCTGATTGAAAGCATGGTCGGCGATCACCCCGCTAGACCTGTGGTAGCAGTGTCCAACAATGCAGAAGCTGCGGGATTGACCAAGGCGCAGACCCTCGGTGTCGCCACAGATGTGGTGGACCACCGTCCCTTCAAGGGCGACCAGGATGCCTTTGAGGCCGTACTCAACGAAACGCTGGCTGCACATGCGCCGGACATTATCTGTTTTGCTGGCTTCATGCGGATCTTCACCGAACGTTTCATTTCCCGCTGGGCAGGGCAGATGATCAACATTCACCCTTCGCTCTTACCGAAATACAAAGGCCTCAACACCCATGCGCGCGCTTTGGAGGCCGGAGAGACCGAAGCCGGGTGCAGCGTGCATGAGGTGCGTCTGGAGCTTGATGACGGACCGCTGTTGGGGCAGGCGCGGGTGCCGGTCCTTTCGGGCGACACGCCCGACATATTGGCTGCACGTGTGCTGGAGCAAGAGCATATTCTGTACCCTGCCGTATTGAAACGTTTCGCGGAAGGTGACAAGACACCCGTGCTTTTGCCATGAATTCAGGCGTTTTCATTTCTGAGCACCTCCCCTATACCGGGTTAAGGCACCGGGCCTGATAAAACCAACAAGAGACAAGACCCGCTGAATATGAAGACGATCACAACCACCGATGAGCTGTCCGAATTTTGCAAACGCGCTCAGGATGTGGACTATGTGACGGTTGATACCGAATTCCTCCGCGAACGCAGTTACTATTCCAAGCTGTGCCTTATCCAACTGGCCTTGCCAGGGCGCAATGATGACGATGCTGTCCTGGTTGATCCCATTGAGGGCGCCTCCATGTCGTTGGAGCCACTGTATGATCTTTTTCGCGCACCCGGCGTGGTCAAGGTCTTTCATGCCGCTCGGCAGGACCTAGAAATTTTCCATGTTGATGGTGGGCTGATCCCGGCGCCTCTCTTTGACACGCAGGTAGCGGCGATGGTGTGTGGGTTTGGAGAACAAGTGGGTTACGAGACGCTGGTGCGTCGCATTCCCAAACAATCGCTGGACAAAACCTCACGATTTACCGACTGGTCGCGGCGTCCGCTGACCAGCGCGCAGAAGAAATACGCCCTCGCTGACGTCACGCATTTGCGGCAGATCTACGAACACTTGTCGGCCAAACTGTCCGAGACAGGACGCGACAAATGGGTGGCAGAGGAGATGGAGGTTCTGACAAACCCCGAAACCTATATCACCCGCCCCGAAGATGCCTGGCTGCGCGTGAAAACACGTAACGTCTCTGGACGGTTCTTAGCCATTGTCCGTGAACTGGCACGGTTTCGCGAAGAATATGCACAGACGCGCAATGTACCACGTAATCGTGTTTTCAAGGATGATGCGCTGGTTGAGCTTGCGTCAACCAAACCCGGATCACACAAAGACCTGTCACGTGCGCGGCTCTTGCTGCGCGAAGCGCGTCGAGGAGACATTGCGGATGGTATCCTCAAAGCCGTTGAGACCGGCGTCGCCTGTGCCAATGATGACCTGCCCAAACCGGACCGGTCCCGTGATAAGCTTCAGGTCAACCCAGCTTTGGCGGACCTTCTGCGCGTTTTGCTCAAGGCCAAGACCGAGGAATACGCGGTCGCGTCCAAACTGATCGCCTCTGCTGCTGATCTTGATGCGATATCAGCGGGTGAACGGGATGTACCTGCACTGGGAGGGTGGCGCTATGATGTATTCGGCGCGGATGCGCTTCGGCTTTGCAATGGTGAAGTCGCTCTGGGCGCCAAAGGCGGCACAATCTGCACAGTTGAACTTTGAACGTCGTGAGCTTCTAACGTCGCGTCGATAAAACGTTGCGTTCGGCAGAGACACGAATTTCACGCACGTCTTCCAAAAGCGCGTTGCCAATAAATGCGCCGGCTTTCACCTCACGGGTGCGTTGCGTGCCAACACGCGTTTGAACAGGCTGGACCGCGTTCAACGTATATTCCAGCACGCCATCCACCGGACCATCAAGATTAACCCGCAAAAGACGCACGTCGAACGCCCCTTCGCGGTTCGGCAGACCTGTAACGCGAACAATCGCACCAGTGGGCGTGCGTTCCACAACGAGGTCGGTCACTTCGTCCACAAGCGTGCCTTCATACTGCACTTGCGCGTTGCGACGGCGAAAAAGACCGGTGCGCTGAACAGTGGTGACATTGCGCCGGACCAATTGATTCCCGCCTCGTGTGTCAATCAGCGGGTTGTTCGTCTGACGGTCGTCTGGTGCAATCGTCGTTGGGGTTTGCGCGCGCGTTTCCACGACCGCCGATCTGCTGTTGCCAAACCAGTTGGACGGGTTGGCCCGCGACTCGCGCCACGCGCTGCAACTGGACAGGACCAGAGTGCCAATCAAGAGAACAGAAACTACGCCGCGCATCATCACCGCCTTTATTCACCTGTTACCCGAGTACCCGATCCTCTGCGGCTTGAAAAGATGCAAGCGCGCGAAGTTTGTCTCCGGTTCGGGCAAGACAATGGAATGAATTCACTCTGGACGTCCTTGGACACTGCGCCTACCTGTGGATCAGCATAAACCAAAAGGATCAGGCGCGTGGCAAGCGAAGCGTTTGAAGCAATCGTCGAAGATTTCGAATTTCTCGAGGAATGGGAAGATCGTTATCGCTATGTAATTGAGCAGGGTAAGGCAATGGATCCTTTGGAGGACGCACTGAAAGTGACGGCCACCAAGGTGGATGGCTGCGCCAGTCAGGTATGGTTGCATCCACAGGTCACAGGCGGCACGTTTCGCTTTGATGGCGACAGCGATGCGATGATCGTGCGCGGACTGATCGCCGTGCTCAGAGCACTTTATAACGATATGGCTGTGCGCGATGTGCCTCAGGTGGACGCTCATGGCGAATTGGCGCGGCTGGGCTTGAATGATCATCTGTCGGCACAGCGCTCAAACGGCTTGCGCGCAATGATCGAGAGGATCAGGGCCGTCGCTTCAGAAGCGGCGTGAACTCAGGGCGGTGTCATGAACGCTGTGAACCAGGAGCCAATCCTTGGTACTTTCTGGGGTATTTTAAGCAAGTTAAAGCTCAGGCTTGAGATTTCAGCGCCTTGGCCAAATCGCCGTAGCCCGTGAAGCGGTACTCATAATCCAGACCCAGTCGATTGGCGCAGTCTTCGGCCTTGGCGCGCAGGGCAGGGTCCTCCACTTGTGCCTGGTAGACCAGTTTGGTGTAGTTGCCGAAAAGCATATCGCGTAGCTCTGGATGCCGATCGAGTCCCATTGGTTTCCATACGAATGCATCGAATTGTTTGACCAGAAAATCCGTCAGGTAAAAGGCAGTGATTTCGTCACGCTTGGCAAAATCATCGTTGCCTTCGAAGAAGGAGTAGCAATGCGGGCCAGCGACCATGTCCACACCAAGTTCTTCACATTTCTTCTGCAACAGCCCACCTGTGCCGCAATCGGCATAAACAACAAAGATGCGCTCATAGCTGTTGCGATGTTTTCTAACGGTGTCTTCCACTGCGTCTGTGATCTTGTCCGGGTAAAGGTGGTATTTCGCAGGCAGACATTGGAGAACCATGTGATCCCAGCCATTGGTCTCTTTAAGCGCAAGAATTTCGCGCGCCAGGGCGCCGCATGCGATGAGCAGAATCTGACCTTTGTGCCTTTCGGAAAAGCCGTATTCGGTGAGCGTTTTGTCGTCAGGCACTTTGGTCATTTACGTACCTCATGCGAATGATAGTTGCCGATGTTTCCAGCTTACAACTGACAACTTGGGATCGCGCGCTCGGTTACGCCAATTCGGGATTATCAAGCGACTTAAGTTTGATTGGTTTTGCGCCAAAAACGTCACGATAGTGTGGGCGTTTTGCAAGCAGAACAACCGCCGCGATCGCGAACAAAGCGCCGGCGAATATGTCCACAAAATAATGCCCGCCAAACACAGGCGTCGACGCAATCATGATGATCGAATAGAGCGACATCGGCCAAAACATCCAAGTGCGGAAAAAGCAAATCGCCAGAAGAACACCGGAGGCCGTGTGATATGATGGAAAGGTCACCAGACCGGGCAAACCGACGGGACTGATCAAAACGCTAACCTGAGGGTCGCGCAGCATCTCGAAATATGGGATATGATACACACCCGGCGGCTCTGGGAAGTTTGTGTAGATTGATGGATCAAGAACATAGCGGTCCACGGCAGCCATGGCCGGGAACAGGGCACCGACCAGAACGCATATAACGGCCGTGTAAAAGAAGACGTCCATATAAAATCGCGTGCGTAGCCAGTCGCCGGAGAAAATCAGGGCTGTCATGCCCATAAGCCCGACCATAGACAGCCACACATATGCTTGATCCAACAGCGAAATCAACATGGGGCGTCCGTGAACCCATTCAAAATACGCAACCCAGTTGAACCCCAGGCTTTCGTCCCATCCGGCCAGCAGGACGTCCTGAAAAGGGAACGGGATCATCATTGTCAGATGGTTGAGCGGAGGGATCACAACGGAGATACAGCACATAAACAGCATACCTTCGCAGAAGGCTTGCAGCTTCGGCACCAGCGGAGATCGAATTTTGCCGCGTTGCGACACCTTCAGCATACAAATCCAGAATCCGCCAAACGTGAGCGCCAGTTTCACATAGAGCCCAAGGCCAACGAACGAGAGCGTCGCGCGCGTTGCCCAAAAGGCCACGAGATTTACCACCAGGATGGCAAAAACGCTCAACCACAGCCATTTACTCGTGATTAGAAGAGGCATTCAGCCGATCCGGACCCATTTCGTGACGGAGGTGTTTTTTCAGAAAACTATGTCGAAAATTGGGGTCGGGCATGGCGAGTTTTTGCGCCTTGCGACTGCAAACAAAGAAGCGAGGCCCAAACAGACCTCGCTTAACAATAATTGGCCGGTGTAACGGCTTAGCCCGTCGCACCCTGATTGTGCTTGCGGCCCACCAGCTCCTTGGCGGTTTCCACTGCGACCGCCGCGTCCCGACAATAAGCGTCCGCGCCGATGGCCTTGCCGAATTCCTCATTCAGCGGCGCGCCGCCCACGAGAACGATGTAATCATCGCGAATGCCCTGTTCGACCATCGTGTCGATGACGACCTTCATGTAGGGCATTGTGGTCGTGAGCAGAGCCGACATGCCAAGGATATCCGGCTGTTCGGTCTCAATCGCCTCAAGGTAGTTCTCAACAGGGTTGTTGATGCCCAGATCGACCACCTCAAACCCAGCACCTTCCATCATCATCCCGACAAGGTTCTTGCCGATGTCGTGGATGTCGCCCTTGACCGTGCCGATGACCATCTTGCCCACGCGCGGTGCGCCAGTTTCGGCCAGAAGCGGCTTGAGGATGGCCATGCCGCCCTTCATTGCATTCGCCGCAAGTAGCACTTCGGGTACAAACAATATGCCGTCGCGGAAGTCTTTCCCAACAATTGTCATGCCGCCCACAAGCGCCTCGGTCAGGACCCTGTAGGGCTCCCATTTGCGTTCGAGCAGGATATTCACACCCTCTTCAATCTCTTCCTTGAGACCGTCATAGAGGTCATCCCACATCTGTTGGACAAGTTCCTCGTCATCGAGTTCGCTGAGGATGATGTCGTCTTCTTCGTCGGACATTGGCTTTATCCTTGGGGCTCGGGCGCAAGCGTGCGCGCATGTATACTGACTGAGCATTCACCGAAAGTTTCGAAATTCACTGTTCGAATTGCGACATAGGTGGCGCTTTCCCCGACTTCTAACGCAGATTTGCCTCGCCATAGTGCGAAAACTTTCGAGGAGATATATAAGTTTATTGCATATGTTCCTTTTTTGTTCTTAAATCGCACCATGCAGGAAAAATCTCTCTCATACGACCCGAGTTTGCGCCGTGCAGGACGTGGGGCCGTGAGCAATAAAACCGGGCGCTATGAAACGCATGAGAGACCATTTGAAGCGGATGGCTGGGATATGGACGATGAGGTTCGCCCATTGCGCACAGAGGTCAGTGTGGAATGTCCGCGAAAGTCCATTACCTACAATCGTTCACCTGATTTGCCCTTTGACCGGTCAATCAACCCGTATCGCGGGTGTGAGCATGGGTGCATCTATTGCTTTGCCCGGCCCACGCACGCCTGGCTAGGTTTGTCAGCCGGTTTGGACTTTGAAACCCGATTGGTGGCGCGTCCCGAGATACCGCGGGTTTTGGCCAGGGAACTGAGGAACAAAACCTATCAGGTCGCTCCCATCGCCATCGGGACAAATACAGATCCCTATCAACCGATTGAGAAAAAGTTTGGAATCATGCGTGCCTGCCTTCAGATTCTGTCCGATTTCAACCATCCGGTCGCGATCGTCACCAAGGGAAGTTTGATTGAACGTGATATCGACATCCTGTCGGATATGGCCACGCGCGGGCTGGTGAAAGTCGGCATATCCGTGACAACGCTCGATGCGGAGATGTCGCGGAAATTGGAGCCGCGTGCGCCTGCGCCGAAGCGGCGATTGAGAATGATTTCTCGACTGGCCGAAGCCTGCATTCCTGTGCGAATTATGACCTCGCCAATCATTCCCGGGCTGACCTGCCACGAGATTGAACCATTGCTGGCTGCCGGGGCCAAGGCGGGGGCGACGGCGGCGACATGGGTGATGCTGCGGCTGCCGTTGGAGGTGTCTGCGCTCTTTCGCGAATGGCTGGACGCGCATGTGCCGGACCGGGCAAAGCGGGTTATGGGCCTGGTGCGCGAGATGCATGACGGTCAGGATTACGCCGCGGATTGGGGGCGCCGAATGCGCGGGCAGGGGGCCTATGCCGACATCATTGCGCAAAGGTTCAAACTTGCCAGCGCCCGTTTGGGTCTGGATCAGGAGATGTCTGTGTTGCGCTGCGATCGGTTTCGGCCGCCGCCTAGACCCGGTGATCAGCTTTCACTGTTTGAATGAGATAGGCGGCATGAGATCGTCGGAAACGGGCGCCTCTACAGGTTTGGTTCACCTCAGCAGGACTTCCTTAGGCGCGTCTGCGGCGTCTGCGCCGGTCTCTCTCAGGGGCGCCTGCGCCCTCTTCGGTGCCGTCCACAGCAGAGGAAAACGGGCCGATCGCTTCGGCAATCGCTTCTAGCGTGGGCCGTTCACCACGTGGGCGGCTTTCAAGGGCGTCGCGCATCAATGCCAGATGTTCGGCTTGGGTGCCGCAACACCCCCCAATGATCGTCGCACCGGCATCGCGAGCAAGAACCGCGTATTCAGCCATCAATTCAGGTGTGCCGTCATAGTGGATGTGACCATCAACATATTTAGGGATGCCCGCATTGCCTTTCGCGATCACGGGCCGGTCGGTTCCATGTGCGGCAAACCCAAGGACCGTACGCAAAAGGTCAGACGCGCCGACACCGCAATTCGCACCATAGGCCAAAGGGGCGTTTGGCAATTTTTCCACCAGTTTGGCCATGTCGGTCGATGTCAGCCCCATCATGGTGCGTCCGGCGGTGTCAAAACTCATCGTGCCGCACCAGGGGATGTCCGCCAGAGCAAATGCCTCGGCGGCGGCTTTGTATTCCTCAGGCGCTGAGATGGTTTCGAGCCAGAGCACATCTGCGCCGCCCTCTTTCAGCCCATCCGCCTGTTCATGAAAAATCTCCACAGCAAGCTCGTGCGTGAGGCTGCCCATGGGGGCCATGATTTCACCGGTGGGGCCAACCGAGCCTGCGACCACAACTTTGCGGTCTTGACGATCAACAACCTCACGGCCGATTTCGGCGGAGATACGCGAAAGCTCACGCGCGCGCTTTTCCGCGCTGTGCAGCTTCAGGCGCGCGGCGTTGCCGCCAAAGGAGTTGGTGAGGAACAGGTCTGATCCCGCATCCACCGCCAATTTATAAAGTTTGTCGATCCGCTCGGGGTGCTCAACATTCCACATCTCCGGCGCGTCGCCCGAGCTGAGCCCCATATTGAACAGGTTGGTGCCAGTGGCACCATCGGTAAGGATCCAGTCCCGCTCGGTCAGCATCGCACTCAGGGCGTTGGTCATGATGTCGCTTTCGTTGTGATGCCACGGGATGTCTCACACACCTCGCGCGCGCGCAAATTCATTATTTTCATGATGATTGTGAGACAGATTGCGATTGGGGCGGCGGACCGCACGCAACAGATCACCCAGACCAAGTGCAAGCAGACCCCAGCTTGGGGCCAGCGCATAGCGCGGTGAGCGTTTAGGATTGAAGCTTTTTTTGAACTGGGACAAGCCGGTGGAATATCCCGATTTGGCTGCCAACCACGCGATCGGACCCCGCTCTGGTGGCAATGCGGCAAGACAAAATTGCGGCACACCAGCCTCATCGGCCGCGTCAATAGCAGCGGTGATCAGCGCATGCATGGTACCATCCGGGACCGGCGCATTGGCCCGCATCAGGTCCAGACACCACTCATCCGTACTGATGTGAAAGCTGGCAAAGGCCACGACACGGCCCTTGAGACGTGCAAGAAAAACACCTTGATGACTAAGGTATTCGGGACAAAACTGCCCCATCGTCATACCGCGCGCCCGACCTTGACGCGCCTGCCAATCCGCGTCGACTTGTGCCAGCTCTTTCCACGGCAGGGCGGTACCGCGCTCGATTGAGAGACCTGCTTGCTCTGCCTGACGTAGTTTGCGCCGCAACTGTCGAAACGCGCGACCCTCGGTCTGAAACTCTGACGGTTTGAGCACCAAATCATCCGCCACATGCAACGCCCGCCATCCAGACTTTGTTGCTACAGCCGCCATGCGGCCATCGGCCTTGTAAACCAAAGGAAAAAGCATTTCCCGGTGCGCTTGCTTTTTCAATGTTGCAAGCGCTGCTTCGGTGGCTCCGCCAAGCGCTGCGAACAGCAGACACAGGCTTTGCCCCGGGCGCAACACCGGCAGGCTGACATGACGCGATGCGATCACACCAGCGTCCGCTTGTCGGCACAGGCCAATTTCGGCGCGGGGTGCTTTTTTGAGGTCGCGTTCGTGCACGTCACGTCGACAAATTTCCGAATGTCCAGATTGCGTAAACGGGCGCAACAGCATGCACGCGGCCAAGCCGAAGGGTAATGCATAGTAGATCAGACGAAACGCAACGATACCGCAGAGAACCTCTGCCTGAGGAATGCCAGGAAGAGCCGCCAGCAGCACAAGCTCAAACGGCCCCACACCGCCGGGCGTGCCGCTCAACAGAGCCGCGCCAAGTGCCAACATATAGGCAGGCATAAGCGCAACAAGCGGCAGCTCAGTGCCAGATGGCATGAGACACCACAGAGCCACCCCAGCACAAAAAGTATCGATCAGGGCAAGACCGGCAATACCCCCGAGCATTCGCAGGCTTGGGCCCCGGAAAATGGAGCGTCCAAGTCTGATTTTTGGATAAAGAAAACACAGTAACCCAATGTTACAAAAAAAAATTAGACAAAACAAACCTTGATGAAAAGACAGGACATCTGATGGGAACAACACCCCCATCAAGCCAAGGCACAGCACCAAACCGGACAGAAAACTGACCGCCACACCCGTGGCGATTTTTGTGGCCTGAACCAGCGACAGGTCCGGCACCAGCCGCCAGCGCACCAAGGCTCCGCTCAGAACCCCTAGCCCGATGGTTTGACCGATGGCAATGGCGGCGACACCGCTGGCGCAGGCGTGGCGGGGGCGGCAATCTGTGCGAAGATGCTGGTGCAGGATGACATCGTAGCGACCCAAGGCCCAAAAGCTTGCCGTGGTTGCCAATCCGGCGACGGCCCACTGTTTGAACGTCAGGTTTGACAGAGCCGCCCCCAAGCCCGTGAGGCTATCCGGTGTGAGTTGGTCTTGCACGATCCAAAGGCACAACGCGCCGATGAAAAAGGGCATCACATGGCGCAGGCATACAGTTGCGGGTGTTTTGCCCCAGGCCAATGTGAACATGCAACCTCCCAACGGATGAAACTTCAACGCGGAATAGGTGCCATGCCAGGGCTTTCAGAGCGCTTAACGTTTAAAATGCGCATGAAAAAAGGCGCGACCAGACGTGGCGCGCCTTCAATTTGTAATGGTAGCGAGGATCAGATTTCGCTCATAATCTGGTCCTGGGCGACAGGGATCATTTCCTCAATTTTGGCACGCACGGTGTCCGCATCGGCCAAATCCCCCAGGTCACCGGCCACTTTGCGCACGACATCCTCATAACCGGCCTCCTCAAAATCAGACAGAACCACCTCTTTGGCATAGGCCTGGGCCTCTTCGCCAGATTTGCCCATCAACTCGGCCGCCCACAGACCAACAAGCTTGTTGCGGCGGGCCTCGACCTTGAACTGCATCTCGGCGTCGTGGGCATATTTGTTTTCAAAGGCGTTTTCGCGGTCGTCAAAGGTGCTCATCATGCTCTCCGTTTTAAGCACAGCGCCATGTGGTGCTATTGCTAAAGATATGGCTGCAAGGCCCCAAACGTGCAAGGGCTAAAGCCGTTCTTGCCCCATTTCGCGCCATGCACTATGAGAGCGCCATATGCCGCGCCAACCCGCGCGCGGCCCTTTCAGAAAGAGAGCCCATGGCGCGGCGCAAGAAAATCTACGAAGGCAAGGCAAAGACACTCTTTGAAGGGCCTGAGCCCGGCACGATTGTGCAGTATTTCAAAGATGATGCCACAGCCTTTAACGCTCAGAAAAAGGACGTCATCGAAGGCAAAGGCGTGCTCAACAACATGCTGAGCGAGTATTTTATGAATGGCCTCACGAACGTGGGCATTCCAAACCACTTCATCAAACGCATCAACATGCGCGAGCAACTGGTGCGCACCTGTGAAATCGTGCCGCTGGAAGTGATCGTGCGCAACTACGCCGCCGGAACCATGGCGCAGCGTCTGGGCATGGATGAAGGCACGCAACTGCCACGGCCGGTGGTGGAGTATTGCCTCAAGGATGACAACCTCGGCGATCCATTGGTGACCGAAGAGCATATCGCCGCCTTTGGCTGGGCCAGCCAGCAGGATATGGAAGACATCCTTTCACTGGCTTTGCGGGTGAATGATTTCCTCTCGGGTGTCATGTATGGGGTCGGTATCCGTCTGGTAGATTTCAAAATCGAGATTGGCCGCATCTATGACGGGGATTTCATGCGCCTCATTGTGGCCGATGAAATCTCGCCCGACAGCTGCCGTTTGTGGGATATCGAGACGGGCGAAAAGCTCGACAAAGACGTCTTCCGCCGCGATCTGGGCAGTCTGACGGATGCCTATACCGAAGTGGCCAAACGTCTGGGCGTTATGCCCAAGGGTGCCACGCCAATGACCAAACCGACGCTGATCAACTAACAGGGGCAAGAGCAGATGAAAGCACGCGTACATGTCATGCTGAAAAACGGGGTTCTGGATCCGCAGGGCGAGGCGGTGCGCCATGCGCTTGGTCAGCTAGGATTTGACGGGGTCGAAGGCGTTCGGCAGGGCAAGGTGATCGAGCTTGATCTCAATGAAACTGATGCAGCGAAGGCAGAGCAAACCGTCACAGCGATGTGTGAAAAGCTTCTGGCCAACACGGTCATCGAATCCTATTCGGTGGAGATCGCCTGATGCATGCGGCTGTTGTTGTCTTTCCCGGGTCCAACTGTGACCGTGACATGAAGGTCGCGTTTGAGAAGGCCGGTGCCAAGGTCACGATGGTCTGGCACAAGGATACCGACCTGCCCAACGGCGTGGACGTGGTGGGCATTCCGGGGGTTTTCCTTTGGCGACTACCTGCGCTGCGGGGCGATTGCAGCCAATTCGCCGATCTGCCAATCGGTCAAGGCGCATGCGGATCGAGGTGGCTATGCCTTGGGCATTTGCAACGGATTTCAGGTTTTGACGGAAACCGGAATGCTGCCCGGAGTGTTGCTGCGAAACTCAGGCCTGAAGTACGTCTGCAAAGCCCTTGATCTGAAAGTGGAAACATCTAATTCCGCGTTCACATCTGGCTATAATGCTGGCACCACGATCACGATTCCGATCGCGCATCATGATGGCAATTACTTTGCCGACAGCGATACACTCAAGGCACTCAACGAAGAAGAGCGTGTCGCATTTCGTTATGTCGAAAATCCAAATGGCTCTCAGCAGGATATTGCAGGTGTGCTGTCCGAAAACCGGCGGGTGCTAGGGATGATGCCCCACCCGGAGCGTATGGCCGAGCCCACCCACGGAAACACCGAAGGTGCGACGCTTTTCGCCAGCCTTGTCGGGCAACTGGCGGATGCATAAACCCACGCTTGAGACCCATCACTGCGCAGTTTAGCATAGGCACATGATCAAGTTACGTTCGTCGGACCCAGAGCATCAAGCCAGAACCATTGGCTGGCGCGCGCGGCTGGCGTTGTTGCTGTTAACAGCGATTGCGATCTCGGTGGTTTTCGTCACCAACAGGCTACTGACGGACCGTTTTACGGAAAATACCCGCAACAGAGCGGAACTGCGCCTTGCACTTTACAGCGGCAACCTGTTGTCCGAGCTGCGTCAGAACGCGATTGTGCCACAGCTTTTGGCCCGTGACCCAGCGTTGATCGCCGCGTTGGATACCGCCAACTATACGCAGTCTTCACAGCGGCTCATCGCCTTCAATGAAGAAATCGGCGCGGCCTCTCTCACCATGCTGGACAAGGACGGCCGTGTTGTTGCAGCAACGGATCGCGCACAGATTGGTGAAAACAAAAAGGGAGAGCCTTATTTCGTCGACACGTTGCGGTCTGCAGACAACATTTTCACGGTGATTCAGGACGAGGCTGGTGGCTTTGGGTTTGTTTATTCCCGACGGATCACCAGCAACGGGACTTTGGTGGGCATGATCGTGGTTGAGGTCGACCTGCGAAAGTTTGAACTGGCCTGGGCCGGGATTTCAGATGCCATTCTGGTCACGGACAGCAATGGACAGATTATTCTTGCGACAGAGCCGCGATGGCGAGGTTTGACTGAAGAAGATGCCTTGGCACAACAACCCGCCAATTCCGCCATTCTGCGTGCATTGCAGGCCACCACTGACTGGTCCTCGGCCTTGCCGCCGGATGCCTATCTGGCCGGTGAAGCGGTGATGCGGGTGCAGGGCAGGGTGGCCTTTCGCGGCTGGCGGATCACGTCCTTTACGACATTTGCCAGCATCCGGGATCGGGTGAACGGTGTTCTGGCGCTCGAGATCATGGTGTTCGCGATTCTTCTCGCGCTGGCCTTCTATTTCCTAAACCGAAAAACCGCGGCGCGGATGAGCTTGTTCCAGCGGGAGTCGGCAGAGCTTCGCGCATTGAACGCAAGGCTGCAGCGAGAAATTGCCGAGCGCCAAAGGGTGCAGGAGAACCTCGCCGTGGCCGAGCAAACCCTGCAGCAAAGCTCAAAACTGGCGGTGCTGGGAGAGATGTCAGCAGCGGTCAGTCACGAACTTAATCAACCGCTTGCCGCGATGAAAACCTACCTCGCTGGGGCACGTCTTTTGCTCAATCGCAACCGTCCGGATGAAGCACTCTCTTCGTTCCAGCGGATCGATGACCTGATCGAGCGTATGGGCGTGATAACCAAACAGCTGAAGTCCTACGCGCGCCAGGATGGAGAAGACATATCGCCAGTAAATATGGGCGATGCTGTACATTCCTCGCTGGCGCTGATGGAGCCACAACTGCGACAGGGCCGTGTCGACATTACCCGAACCTTGCCGTCAGAATCCGTCTGGGTGATGGGCAACCGCGTGCGCATCGAACAAGTGATCATCAACCTGTTGCGCAACGCGCTGGATGCAACCAAATCGAATGACGAGCCACGTATTGAGATTTTGCTGGCCGCAGGAGAGACCGCCGTGCTCACCGTGCGCGACAACGGATCCGGGATCGTCAACATTGAGAACCTGTTTGAACCCTTCTACACCACAAAAGAGCCCGGTGACGGTGTGGGGTTGGGGCTTGCCATTTCTTCTGGCATCGTCAACGACCTTGGAGGCCGATTGACGGCCAGAAATGCAGAAACAGGGGGCGCTGTGTTCGAAATGCAGTTGCCAATCTTGCCAGATGAGACCCGAGCAGCGGAGTAGGTGACATGCCAAGTGCCATGAAAATCGCCATCGTCGATGACGAAAAAGACATGCGTCAGTCCATCAGCCAGTGGCTGGCGCTCTCAGGGTATGACACTGAGGCATTCCCATCAGCCGAAGAGGCGCTCAAGGTGTTAGGACCGGACTATCCGGGTATCGTTGTGACCGACATTCGCATGCCCGGCATGGACGGGATGCAGTTTCTCAAAAAGCTGATGGGCACGGATAGCGCGCTGCCTGTGATCATGATCACCGGGCATGGCGATGTGCCCATGGCGGTCGAGGCCATGCGCATCGGCGCATTTGATTTCCTGGAAAAACCGTTCAACCCGGACCGGATGAACGAGCTGGCCAAGAAAGCCACAAGCTCGCGGCGCATGGTGCTCGATAGTCGCGCGTTGCGGCGTGAGCTGTCCGATGGCGGGCAACTTATCAAGAAACTCATTGGTGCCTCGCCGGTGATGGAACGCCTGAAAGAGGACATTCTTGATTTGGGGCAGGCCGATGGTCATGTGCTGATCGAAGGGGAAACCGGTACGGGCAAGACGCTCGTGGCGCATGCGCTGCACGCTGTAGGCTCGCGGGCTGGCAAAAAGTTTGTCCTGGTGTCCTGCTCGGCCTTTGAAGAAGACGCCTTGATGAAGCGGCTTTTTGGTCCGATGCAGCCTGATGATGCGCAACTGCCTGCTGTGGAAGAGGCGCGGGGTGGGACGCTGGTTCTTGAGGATGTAGAGACGCTTTCAGAGACGGCGCAGGCGCGGCTTTTGACCTTCATCAACGATGAGGGCACGCCGCCGGAAACCCGTGTCGTGGCCATTTCTAACATGCAGGAGCAGGATCGCACCTGCGAAGACGCGCTGCGCTCGGATCTGTTTTACCGCCTGGCATCCCTGCGGATCACCGTGCCGCCGCTGCGCCAGCGGGGCGAAGATATTCTGACACTCTTTACGCGCTTTAGTGAGTCCTTTGCCGATGACTATGGCTGTGAAACTCCGCAGGTAAGCGCACAGGAGGCGGCCCAGCTTTTACAGGCCCCGTGGCCCGGCAATGTGCGCCAGCTCATAAACATCGCCGAACGCGCCGTGCTGCAATCGCGCCGTGGCTCCGGCACCATCGCCTCGCTTTTAATGTCCGATCACCAGGATATGCAGCCGGTGATGACCACAGAAGGCAAGCCGCTCAAGGAGTATGTTGAGGCGTTTGAACGGATGCTCATCGACAACACCATGCGCCGCCACAAAGGCTCGATCGCGTCCGTTATGGACGAGCTCTGCCTGCCACGCCGGACGCTGAATGAGAAAATGGCAAAGTATGGGTTGCAGCGGTCGGATTATCTTTGATGTCGCAGCATAAGACGCGTGGGCAACTTACGATGTTCAGGTGATCGAGAATGTCGGCTAGGCGGACAAAGTGGACGTTGCTCAGGTTCATTGATGTGGTACCGAATGTAAATGGAACGAGAACGGTTTGACTAGGACTGATGGTTTGGTAGATCGTTGGAAAATAGACAGAGATTTGCTACCTGAAAGACCGCAGCAATGAGCGATGCTATCAAGCAAGTTCTTGGAATCTCAAACATCGAAGACTTTCAGAAGATCGATTCTCCAGAGTACTTGTTTCACGAAGCATTGGAATCAGGACGTCTTAAAGATGTTTTGGATAAGTTTCCGCGTTCGGAGGTTGTGTACGGGTATATTATGGACGAAGTAGTTAATTTTGAAGGGCTGAAATCTGATTGGAAAGAAGGCCTGCTGAAAGATGTTAACAACCTGATTGACATACTTCCGGTTGGCACACTGAAAAGAGTGTCCCACATTTCGGACGGTGAAGTTGACCTAAACTCAGAAGAAATGGCGAAGTTGCGAGGTGAACTCGGATATGAATTGGAAGAACGTTCACAAGAAACACTTGCCTGGTAGCAATCCAATTTTTTGGATAGTTTCTTTTTTGGTGTCGATTTCACGCACTGGGTCAAGATTGCGATCCAACTAAAATATACGGACCTCAGTTTTGAAATCCCGTATATTCTCAATACCCGCAGAAATGGATTGCAATTTAGTGTTCATGGGGGCGCACTGCACTTCATTGAGCCAGCTCAAAAGCAAGCGTAGAGTGGGCATCTTGCTCACGGAATTTCTTCACCATGCAATCATACCATAGGCGTGTTTTCTGGTATTTGGATTGGGCTCTAACCTGTCATCCGATAGATTTTGTAGGTCAAATCTAGGTTGAACGGCGGCTAAGCGGACTTTGCTGCCATTCGCCCTTCACTTGCAGTAACCAGCCAATATACTTCGCCAATGCAATCGCGCCTAGAAACACTGGACCCGAAACTTGCGGCGGAACTCAAATCTGCCGCGTTGGCTGACGCCAAAGAGAGAGTCATATCCATATTGTCGGATGAGTTAGTGACTTTGCCAGAAAAGGTTGTGCGCCTTCTTCCAGAAAGCTTTGAAATTCAATCCAATAGTGTTTCGCAAGAGCAGATAGATGCGCTCGATAGTCGCTACTTTGACGCCGAAGAAGCGGGCAACTCAGAGGACTCTGAAGCTCTATTTATGGCGGCACGCTTCTTATCGGCTGCGCGTTCTTTGCACACGGCGGTCAACAAGTTCGAACTTTGCGAAGCTGCCTACGAAGTGCAATTCGCAGTAGACCACAAACGGTAGGGTGGGCTCAAAGCGGTCATCTGATAGTTTCCGTAGGGAAAATTAGCATTCTTTGGAGCTTAAAGGTCGATTAAGCGGACACGGCGTACATTGAACTTGAGCCGTGCCAGCGGCGGGCCTGCGGCCCTCGATTCCATGCCTTTGGGCCGATGACCAAGTCGGAGGCTAAGAACTCAAAGCCGACCTTCTCAATATGCGGCGTGAAAATCAGGTATCCCATCTTGAACCCTACCGCTTCCGCGAAACCCAAAGACACCCAATCTACCATACATTGTGGCCGGGTGCAGTGCTCCTGCGCACCCATTTCAAACCACCTTTCTCCCGCCAAAACACGATTTCCCATTGTCATTCCCCCATTCCACACCTTAACTAGACATACGGCCCGAAAGCGGGTCGGTGAGTTTCGCTGTTTCAAGCCCCTTGAGGCGTTGAAGCAACCGATTGGGTCTCGGAAGAGGCCATGAGACGCCAGCGCACCCACATATGATGCGGTGACGCGGCACATAAACGGGGGCAGAGGCCGAGGTCGATGCCCTGGAGAAGAACCGCGATGACGCGCGTGAGCACACAGATGTCTCCCAGCTGTGGCCGAGGAAATCGGCCCCGCCGTGCGTCCTATTTCGCATTGAACAGACACGACCGACGCGCTTTACCTCCCCCAGGGTTAGGCGCGCGCGGGGCGTGCAACGGATTAAAATGGCTAAGAAAATGCTTATCGACGCCACCCACGCGGAGGAAACCCGCGTCGTGGTGGTGGATGGAAACAAGGTTGAGGAATTTGACTTTGAGTCCGAGAACAAACGCCAGCTTGCTGGCAACATCTACCTTGCAAAAGTAACACGGGTCGAGCCGTCGCTTCAGGCGGCGTTTGTGGACTATGGCGGCAATCGCCATGGGTTCCTCGCCTTTACGGAAATTCATCCCGATTACTATCAGATCCCGGTCGCAGATCGCGAAGCGCTCATCGAAGAAGAGCGCGCCTATGCCGAAGCGATGAAGGCGCGCGACGAGGAAGAAGAGAAAAAGCCCAAACGCACGCGCCGCCGTCGATCAAAGGCGGCTAAGACCGAGGCTGACGATGCGGTTGTGACAGGTGAAGTCTCTGGCATGGAGACCATAGACCTAGAAGACGGCGAAGGCGCAGAGGCCGACAGCGACAGCGAGGAAGGGCTGTCTCCAATGGAGACCGTCGCAGAGACGCCCGTTGAAGAACCTGAAGATGCTCAGGAAGAGGCCGCGGAGACCCAGCCTGACGATGTAGAAGACGACGTATCCAAGGGTGATGAGACCTCGGACACCGTGGGCGACGACTCAGACGACGAAGACAAGTCCAAGAAGCGCTCGGATGCGTCTTCAAAGGACGAATCCATCGAGTCAGTGGCAGATGAAGATGACCAGGACGACATCCGTCCGCCGCGCAAACCCCGCCCACGTCGCTATAAGATCCAGGAAGTGATCAATGTGCGCCAGATCCTTCTGGTGCAGGTTGTTAAGGAAGAGCGCGGCAACAAGGGTGCTGCACTCACGACCTATCTTTCGCTCGCTGGCCGGTATTGCGTTCTCATGCCTAACACCGCGCGTGGCGGTGGAATCAGCCGCAAGATCACCAATGCCGCGGATCGCAAGAAGCTCAAGGAAATCGCCAACGAAATCGACGTGCCGCAAGGTGCGGGCCTGATTGTGCGCACGGCAGGGGCCAAGCGAACCAAGGCCGAGATCAAGCGGGACTACGAGTACCTCCAGCGGCTTTGGGAGCAAATTCGCGAGCTGACGCTGAAGTCTATCGCACCTGCGAAGATCTACGAGGAAGGCGACCTGATCAAGCGGTCCATCCGTGATCTTTACAACCGTGATATCGACGAGGTCCACGTGGAAGGCGAGCGCGGCTATCGCATCGCCAAGGACTTCATGAAGATGATCATGCCGTCCCATGCCAAGAATGTGAAACACTACAACGAGGCGCTGCCGCTCTTCGCGCGCTATCAGGTCGAGAGCTACCTGGCGGCCATGTTCAATCCCACGGTGCAGCTTAAGTCCGGCGGTTATATCGTGATCGGCGTGACTGAGGCACTTGTCGCCATCGATGTGAACTCGGGCCGGGCCACGAAGGAAGGCTCGATCGAGGAGACCGCGCTCAAGACCAACCTGGAAGCCGCTGAAGAGGTGGCGCGTCAGCTGCGTCTGCGTGACCTTGCGGGCCTTATCGTGATCGACTTCATCGACATGGATGAGCGCAAGAACAACTCCGCTGTTGAAAAGCGCATGAAGGACCGGCTCAAGACCGACCGCGCACGCATTCAGGTGGGGCGGATTTCCGGCTTTGGCCTCATGGAGATGAGCCGTCAGCGCCTGCGCCCCGGTATGATTGAGGCGACGACGCAGCCATGCCCGTCCTGTCATGGCACAGGGTTGATCCGGTCGGATGACAACCTTGCCCTCAGCATCCTGCGCCAGATTGAAGAAGAGGCCACCCGCAAACGCTCTCGCGAGGTGTTGGTGAAGTGCCCGGTGGGGATTGCCAACTTCCTGATGAACCAGAAACGCGAACGCGTGGCGCATATCGAGGCGGCCTATGGTCTTTCGGTTCGCATTGAGGGTGATCCTGCATTGATCAGCCCCGATTTCAGCCTCGAGAAGTTTAAAACCGCAACACGGGTGGTGAAAGCCGCCGAGACGGTTGTGTCGGCAGGCAGCGCGCTGCTTGATGATCTGGATATTCCCGAAGAGGAAGAAGAGACTCCTGTCGAGTCCGTAGAGACGGATCCTGATGCAGAAGAGCGCCCCAAGAAGCGCCGTCGCCGTCGCCGCCGCCGTTCGCGCAACAAGAACAACAACCAGGGTGAAGACGCGAATACCACCGAAGAGAATGGTGAAAATTCCGAGGACCAGGCCGAAGAGGGCGGTGAGGCCTCTGCGCCTGAAACTCCGCCTGACGCCGAAACCGATGCGCAGCCCGAGGAAAAGCCCAAGCGCAAGCCGCGATCCCGGTCTCGCAAGAAGAAAGACAGCGAAGACACCGAAAGCGCGCCTGCGTCTGAGGAGGCAAAACCAGAGGTAGAAGAAGCCAAAGCGGAGCCTGACGCGGAACCCGAAAAGCCCAAGCGCAAGCCACGCACGCGCAAGAAGAAGGCGGATGCCGAGGCTGAGGCGACTGAAGTACAAGATGCGACAGAGGCTGAACCGGAGCCGGAAGCGCCCAAGAAACGCACCCGCACGCGCAAGCCTAAGGCTGAGCCAGCCCCAGAACCAGTGGCTGAGACAGCCCCGGAGCCTGTTGCAGCAGAAGAAAGTGCCAAGCCCAAGCGCAAGGGGTGGTGGTCAGTCGGCTAGTCCCGGACGGCCATAGAGTTGAAAACAGCGTCTCTTTGAGGCGCTGTTTTTGCATTTAGGCGCAATATTAGACCGCTTTGCGCACGAGATAGGCCTGATGGCCCTGTGCCTCGGTGATCTCAACCAATTCGTGGCCTGCTTCGGCACAGAAATGCGGCACATCGACAACCGCCGCCGGATCATCCGCCAAAAGGCAGGCCGTGTCGCCAATATTCAACGATTTGATACGCTTGCGCAGTTTCAGCACAGGCAAAGGACATAACAGCCCTCGGGCATCTATTGTCGCTTCCGAACTCATAATGTGCACTTATGTCCTTGGTCACGACCTGTCCACAGAGATGTGACTTTTAGCCGGGTGACGTTACAAGGGAATTCTACTAGGTAGGGACCATGTTCGGGATCGAAATCATAGACGCGGCTCTGTTGCCCGCCATGATGGTCGCTTTGGTGGCGGGGGTATTTTCCTTCCTCAGCCCTTGCGTATTGCCCATCGTGCCACCTTATCTGGCCTATATGAGCGGCGTGTCGGTGACGGATCTGAATGAGCAGTCCCAAGCGCGGAACAAAGCAGTTGTCCCGGCGCTTTTCTTTGTTCTGGGGCTTTCAACGGTCTTTTTGTTCCTTGGCTTCGCGGCATCCGCTGCAGGCCGTGCCTTTTTGCAATATCAAAGCTATTTCAACGTCTTGGCTGGCATTATTGTAATGGGTTTCGGGGCGCATTTCATCGGTATCTACCGTATCAAGATCCTCGACCGCGAGGCACGCCTTGATGTGGGGGATCAGGGCGGATCGTCTTCCGGGGCCTATATTTTGGGTCTCGCCTTTGCATTTGGCTGGACCCCGTGCATCGGGCCGCAGCTGGGCGCGATCCTGTCTTTGGCCGCCTCTGAGGCCTCCGTGACACGCGGCACCTTCCTTTTGGGTGTCTATGCCATTGGCCTTGGCGTGCCTTTCCTGCTGTTCGCGATTTTCTTGCCGAAGCTGGGTGGGCTGATGTCCTGGATGAAGCGCCATATGGAGCAAATTGAGAAAATCATGGGGCTCTTGCTCTGGACCATCGGTCTTTTGATGCTCACCGGTGGTTTTTCGGCGTTTTCCTATTGGTTGCTCGAAGTTTTCCCTGCATTAGCTTACGTCGGCTAAACCCTACCGCTGATGCACAAGTTGCGCTAACCTGCCTCGCAACAGAGGTCCGGAATGAGCAGTCAACCCACCCCGCAAATCCGCACGCGCCGCGTGTTCTACATTCCTGGGTATGACCCGTTTCCGCCCCGGCGGTACCGTGAGCTGTATCGCAAGGAAAGTGCGGCGCAGGCAGAGGTGTCTGGATACTATATCGCGCTAAAACCCCAAACCGAAGGGGCAGCGCGCTATGGCTGGCATATCGATGCTACAATTGAAGGTCAGACGGTCGAAACCGATTTCACCGTTCTGACATGGTCCGACATTGTGCAAGACAGCATGGAGCGCGGGATTGGAGGGACCTATTTCGTGCTACTGCGGACGGCTTGGATATATATTGCCTCTGGCGCTCTCTTTCGGCTCATGCGACTGCGCAAGGGGCCGGTGATTGCCGCACTTTATCCCGTTGGGTTTCTTCTGGTGCAGCTCATCTTGTCTGTTATCGCTGGTGCTGCCACGATCTGGTTGGGCAAAGCCTATCTGGTTCCGTGGTTAGGACAGTTTGGGGACGCGGCCTCAGGCATCGCAGGTGTTGTGGTCTTTGTCGGCATCTTGAAATGGTTCAAAGCGCAGGATGGCAAATTCTTTGCCTATTATCTGATGCTGGACTACGCCTATTCGGCGCAATCCAGTGGGGCCAATCCGCCGGAGCTTGAGGCGCGGATGGCGGAGTTCGTGGAAGAGGTCGTCAAAGCTTTGAAAAGTGATGTTGATGAGGTGCTTGTGGTGGGTCATTCCTCGGGTGCGCATTTGGGGGTGTCCATTCTGGCCGATGTGGTGCGCACCAAAGGCGTTCCGGAAACCGGCCCGGCCCTGTCATTTCTGACATTGGGGCAGGTGGTGCCAATGGTGTCTTTTTTGCCCGAGGCGCATCGATTACGGGCCGATCTGGCCTTTCTCAGCAAGCGGAAGGAACTAAGCTGGGTCGACGTGACAGCACCCGGAGACGGCTGCGCCTTTGCCCTTTGCGATCCGGTCAGTGTGTCGGGCGTAGCACCCGATGGCAAACGCTGGCCCTTGGTAATCTCCGCTGCGTTCACGCAAACGCTGAGTCCCGAGCGCTGGCGCGCGCTACGCTGGCGGTTTTTCCGGCTGCATTTTCAGTATCTCTGCGCTTTTGACCGTCCCGGCGACTACGACTATTTCCAGATCACCGCCGGGCCGCACAGTTTAGGTGCAAGGTTTGCAGACCGACAGCCATCGCCAAGTCGCATTGAAACACCAGCTTCGCGCTACACGAGCGTGGCTGTATGACCTTGCCCCCCAAACCACCATCGCGAGAGGGACGCGTGTCGCTCTGGCGCTACATGCGTTTATTCAAGCAAGATCTGCTCTCGGCACAGCCTGCGAGGCTCTACCGCGCTTGGATGGCCGAATTCCGCACGCCGTTCTTTCGATCATACCTGTGCAATCAACCTGATCTCGTGAATCTGGTGCTGAAAGAGCGCCCCGATGACTTCCCTAAGTCGGACCGTATTCGCGAGGGGCTGGCGCCTTTGCTGGGCAATTCGGTGTTTGTCACCAACGGCGAGACATGGAAGCGGCAGCGGCGGATTATCGACCCCGCGTTTGAAGGCGGGCGGTTGCGCGACACGTTTCCGGCGATGCTGGCCGCAGGACAGGGGGCAGTGACGCGTTTGGCAGACATGGCGGATGGCTCGCCCCTGGAAATCGAGGCACAGACCAGCCATGCGGCGGCCGATGTAATTTTTCGCACGCTGTTTTCGCTGCCCATTGAGGATGATCTGGCCACTCAAGTGTTTGAGGCGTTTCGCGCCCATCAACGCACGCAACCGGTGGTCAATCTGGCCGCTCTCTTGCCATTGCCCAAGTGGCTGCCACGCCCTCACCGCCGCGAAACGCGCTATACGGCGCGACATATCAGGTCGCTCATCACGCAGTTAACCGAACGGCGCATGGCCGAGATCAAGGAGGGCATCGCGCCGGATGATCTGGCGACCAAAATCATGACGACAGTTGATCCCGTAACGGGGCAGCGGTTTGAGACTGAGGAAATGGTCGATCAGGTGGCTATTTTCTTTCTGGCCGGGCACGAGACGAGCGCGTCTGCTCTGGCCTGGGCGCTTTATCTTTTGGCGATGTTCCCCGAATGGCAGGACCGCGTGGCGGAAGAGGCGGGAAATGGTGAAATTGGGTTTTCCGACATTGCACGGCTGAAGATCACCCGAGATGTGTTCCGCGAAACCCTGCGGCTTTACCCACCCGTGCCGATGATGGTGCGCGAGGCGGCTTGCCCAGAGCGGTTTCGCGACCGCGATGTGCGCAAGGGCAGTCAGATCGTGCTAAGCCCCTGGCACCTACACCGCCATGAACGGCTTTGGGAGCGGCCGGATGAGTTTGACCCCGCACGGTTTGACAGCGAGAACGGCAAAAGCTGTCTGCGCGAGGCGTATATGCCGTTCTCGGCTGGGCAACGCGTGTGCACGGGGGCAGGGTTTGCGATGATCGAAGGTGTGCTTTTGCTGGCACTTCTGGTGCGCGCCTATCGGTTTGACCTTGTGCCAGAGCGGCCTGCTATGCCGGTGGCGCATCTGACGGTCCGAGGCAAGGACGGAATTTGGTTGAAGGTGACGCCACGCGGTTGACGCGGAAATCCTTTCAGAAAGGATTTTCCAAAAGCCTTCAGAAGGCTTTTGGGTCAGCAAAGAACCTGAACGCGGTCATTGTTGCAGAAGATGACAATCTGACCGGAGTTCTCTACGGCGTGATACCCGCGGCGCTGCACTTCGTTCAAGAAACGGCTGCGTCCGACAATGCGCTCCACATCCCGCGTGCTGCGCCGGACCACGCCGCCTTCGCGTGCGGCCTTGGCGTCGAAGATTTTTTGCATCCAGATGTCAGCAGGCAGCATGAGATGTAGATGTGACATGCGTTCAAAACGCGTGGGGCAGGTTAAAGCGCAGTTAACCGCGATAGTGGCGCAGCACGAACACCCGGATGGCCGAGGCCAGTCCCATCTCAACCCCGCGAGCGGCGTCTATTTCAGCAGCGAGAGCGTTGATCGGTTGTCCGCGCTCAGCCGCAATGTCCCGAAAAGCCTGCCAGAACTCATCTTCCAAAGACACGCTGGTGCGGTGGCCACGCAAACTGAGCGAGTGTTTAACAGGCCGTCCGCTCATTCGTCGCGCCGATGCTGATCCAGCGTCTCATGCGCTTTTTGAGATCGCCTGCGTTCCAGCTCTTTATCGACTTTGCTGCGTCCAAACTTCACCGCGTTTTCATCCGCCTGAGCGCGTCCTTCCTTGCGAGCCTTGGCCTTGCGAAACTGGTTCAGGTTGACGGGTTTGCTCATGCGTCTTTCGGGCCGATCATGTCCTCAGGGCGCACCACGCGGTCAAAGGTTTCCTCATCAACAAAGCCAAGCGCAATCGCCTCTTCCTTCAGCGTCGTGCCGTTCTTATGCGCGGTTTTGGCAACCTTGGTGGCGTTGTCATACCCAATGGTCGGTGCCAACGCCGTGACCAGCATCAGGCTTTCTTTCATCAGCTTGTCGATGCGCGGTTCATTGGCCTGAATGCCCAACAGCATGCGTTCCGTAAAGCTGTCAGTGGCGTCGCCCAAAAGCTGGATCGACTGCAGCAGGTTGTAGGACATCATCGGGTTGTAGACGTTCAACTCAAAATGACCTTGGGATCCGGCAAATTTCATTGCGGCATCATTGCCCATCACATGCGCGGCCACCTGCGTCAGAGCCTCGGCTTGGGTTGGGTTGACCTTGCCCGGCATGATGGACGAGCCCGGTTCATTTTCCGGCAGGATCAATTCGCCCAGACCAGACCGTGGACCAGAGCCGAGGAACCGGATGTCATTGGCAATTTTGTAACAGCTGCCCGCCACGGTGGCCAAAGCACCAGACATGAACACCATGGCGTCATGCGCGGCCAAGGCTTCGAACTTGTTAGGCGCGGTGACAAAAGGAAGCCCGGTGATCTCTGCCATATTGGCCGCCACGGTCTCGCCCCAGCCGTGCGTGGTGTTCAGACCCGTGCCTACCGCCGTGCCGCCCTGGGCTAGTTCGTAGATACCTGGCAGGCAGGCCTCAACACGCGCAATGCCCTGCCGGATCTGATGCGCGTAGCCAGAAAACTCCTGTCCCAGCGTGAGCGGCGTGGCATCCTGTGTATGGGTGCGGCCGATCTTGATGATGTCTTTGAATTCTTCGGATTTCTGCTCTAACCCGGCGAGGAGTTTCTGCAGCCCCGGCAAAAGCACATCGCGCACGCTCATCGCCGTTGCGATATGCATCGCGGTGGGAAACGTGTCGTTCGAAGACTGCCCCATATTGCAGTGATCATTGGGATGCACGGGGTCCTTGGCGCCGATAGTGCCCCCCAAAATTTCAATCGCGCGGTTGGCGATAACCTCATTGGCATTCATGTTGGATTGCGTGCCAGAGCCGGTTTGCCAGACAACCAGCGGGAAGTGATCATCCAGCTTGCCATCCACCACTTCACTGGCCGCCTGAATGATCGCATCCCCCAGCTTGGCGTCTAATGCGCCAGAGGCTTTGTTGGCCATCGCGCATGCCTGTTTGATCACCCCAAGCGCACGGACGATCGCGACGGGTTGTGTCTCCCATCCGATGGGAAAGTTCATCAAGGACCGTTGTGTTTGCGCACCCCAGTATTTCTCGATGGGAACCTCCAGAGGGCCGAAACTATCGGATTCGGTGCGCGTCTTGGACATGATGGTGATCTCCGTCGGAATTGCTTTGCCCTGTCTTACCGCAACGGTGAGGAAGTTCAATCACCCGCAACGTTCACGATCCGGGACATTTTGCTATTTGCGGAAACTGTCGAGGCTGACCACATCCGCTTCGACGGCTGTGTCGGGCTCCGGGGCCGCGACCTCTTCGTCGCTGCTATCAGTTTGGGACGCTGTGTCTTCTTCGTCCTCGTCTTCCTGCGACTCAAACCGCAGACCAAATTCCACAGACGGGTCAACAAAAGTCTGGATCGCGTCATAGGGAATATACAGATTTTCCGGTTGATCCCCGAAATTCAATGTCACGGAAAAGCCGTCATCGGTCACTGTCAGATTGTCGAACCAATGCTGCATCACCACAGTCATTTCACTGGGATATCGTTCTTTCAACCAATCGGCGATGTTGGTTTCAGGATGCGTGGTCTCAAAGGTGATAAAGAAATGGTGCGCGCCAGGCAGACCATTGTCACGCACATCGCAAAGCACATCCTGGATCAGGTTGCGCATCGCACGATGCATCAGTTTTCCGTAGTCGATGGAGCGCGTCATTTACCACCCATAGGCCGTATTACGACTCAGCATAGGGAATTTACGGCAAAACAAAAGGGCTCAGAGACCGAAGATCGGCTGTGAAACGCCCGCTAGGGCGGCCATTGCGAGAAGCGTGGGCACCATGGGCCATCGCAACTTGAGAAAGATCAAGGCGGCGAGGGCTATGAGAACGGCATTGACCCATAACAAGCTTTCGATCTCGGGCAGAGGACCGAAACGCGTTTGCGGCACTTGCGCAAAGAGCACATGCAAGGTGAACCAGACGGCAAGGTTCAGGATAACCCCCGCCACGCTGGCGGAAATGGCGTCAAACGCACCTTTGAGCCGCGGGCGGGCAAGCAGGGCCTCCACATAGGGTGCCGCGACGAAAATCCAAAGAAAGCATGGGATGAACGTGACCCATAGCGTTATGACCGCTGCGGCCAGCGCCAGACCCGGCCCGCCGGTTTGAAAGCCGGTCAGAAAAGCGGTGAACTGTGTGACCAGGATCAGGGGGCCGGGCGTGGTTTCTGCCAGGCCCAGGCTGTCGATCATCTGATCGGTGGTGAGCCAGCCATAGGATTGCACGATCTCCTGCGTCATGTAGGCCAGCACGGCATAGGCGCCGCCAAAGGTCACGATGGCCAGTTTCGAGAAAAATAGCGCCATCTCGAGTAGCAGATCGGCCTCGATGAGCCAAAGAAGCCCGATAGGGGCCGCCCAAAGTGTGCCCCAGATCGCAACTGTGCTGAGAGTTTCTGGGCGTTCCGTTACGGGCGTATGTGAGGTTCGTTCTGCGGCGGGTTCAGACAAGACCCAACCTATGAGAGCCGCGCAGGCGATGATGATTGGGAATGGCACGGACAGAAAGAAGATCGCGATAAACGCCGCAAGGGCCAGCGCGCGGGAAAGGCCAGAGGTAAGCGCGCGGCGCGCCAATTTGAACAGCGCCTGAAAAACGATGACCACAACAGCGGCCTTGATGCCCAGGAACGCGGTTTGGACGAGCGGAACCTGTCCAAAGTAGGCGTAACCAAAACCAAGAGCCGTGATCACCAAAGCGCCAGGCAACACGAAAAGCAGCCCGGCCAGTAGACCACCCGGCACCCCGCGCAACCGCCATCCGGCATAGGTGGCCAGTTGCATCGCCTCCGGCCCCGGCAAGAGCATGCAAAAGGACAGCGCTTTGAGAAACTGGTCTTCAGTCAGCCATTTGTGGCGGTCCACAAGTTCGGTTTGCATGAGCGAGATTTGTGCCGCCGGTCCGCCAAAGGACAGGACGCCGATGCGCCCAAAGACGCGGATGAGCTCAGAAGTGGAAACCTGCATCATGCGCCCCGGCTGCTCGGCCAATCATGGGTTTCCTCATACCCATCTCGTGCCCAGCGGTACAGGGCATCATAGAGCGTCATGCCCGCCTCAAGCTGGGCGTGATCCTCTCGAAACTGGCGCGAGAGACCAACAGACACAGCCAGAAGGCCAGCGGCGGCGGGGTGGTCTGCGTTTCTGTTTGTGTCGGCGGCGCGAATGACATCTGCCATGCGAGACAGGGCCGGGGAGGTCAGTTTGAATTCCTCCAGCATGGCATCAAAAGTGCATGCGTCGCCACGATGCGACCAGAACACGCCTTCGATGTCAAAAGGCACGGCGTTGAACTTCTCAGCCACCGCCTCAACATCGTCGGGCGAGACAAAGAGAAACCGCGCCCCCCGATCAACGAATCGGCGAATAAGCCAGGGACAGGCAATGCGGTCAATCTTGGGCCGGTGCCGCGTGACCCAGAGCGTCTGGTGACCCGTGGGTTCGGGCAGGGCGCTTGCTGGCACTCGCAAGGCGTCCTTGGTCTCGCGCCAACTATACATCCCCCCTTGCAGATACTCTGCCTGGATACCTTCACTGCGCAGCCACGCCGCAACGCCCTGACTGAGCTTCAGCCCCTTTTGGCAAACGACAATTGCGCGCGGTGTTCTCAGCGTTTCGATCATTCCCGTGATATCGGTATGCGGATGCCGCCGCGATCCGGGGATAAGATAGGGGTCTTGGTCAAAATCCTCTTGGATACAGACATCAATGATATCCGGGCAGTCAGCTGTGCCAATCAGGCGGTTGAGTTGGGAAACAGTAATTGCATTCGGTGCAGGCATTGCAAAAGCATCCTCTGGTGCAAGCGTTTTGCGCAAGCAAACGCGTTTCAGTGGATGCGACTTTGGGCCAAAGCCTCACGGGGCAGTCGCAGAATGGCCCCTTGGTGCAATGATGGCTGAGAGGCGAAGGGCGGTCAAGCGCCCTTGGGCGGGGTTCCACCCCGCCGGACAAAAGCCGTGGCAAACCCCGCCGGCACATAATTCGCGGTAAAATGAAAGTGCAGGCTTCTGTTGCCAGGTGCCTGCGAACCCCGCCTAACCTTGCTAGAGGCTAGGGCTTAGATTTCGGCTTTTCGCACTGCTTACGCAGCGAGAGCAACCGGAGCTTTGTTGTCGTTTGCAACTAGCTTAGGTGTACCGATAACGGTGGTAACTCACCGGGACAAAGCTAACCCCTTTAGACGTTCGTCGATCCTGTTTCGACCCCATGATCCCCAAACGAAGGAATTTTGGTGGAGTCGCCGGGTACCGCCCCCGGGTCCGATCCGCTTATTACGAGCGCGTTTATGTCCATAGTCCCGAAGGACAAATGGAATATAAGCCATGCCAGAGGGTTTGCAAAGATGTGCTTTCTTCGGGCCTGACCGTGACTTTCACGTGCGACCGCACCGACACAACGCAGGAAATTTGGCAAAACCCTTTTAAAATCAATAATTTTCAGCCCTCAAAGGCGGGTGATTTTGGCTGTTTACGGCCTTAAATTCGCGAATATTAAGCAATTTGAGCGAGGATTTGCCGGTTTTTGAGAACAATTCACCAAAACCGTGCAGTCGCAGAGAATCATGCTATCTATCCTTTCAGATACCTAACGATCCGTTAGCGCGCATGATGCAGGTTGGTCCCTTCTAGTCGCATAGCAGATCGTGTCGAGAGCGGAATTCGACAACCAGCTCTTGGGTGGGGCAGAGGTCGGCCAGCGAAAAGCAGGCCGACCTCTCTACTTTTGGGCCCACAGTTTTCACCAACAAGACAAAGAAAAACCGGCGCTGCACTGAGCCAGCGCCGGTTTCTTTTGTGTTAACGGCTTGGGTTACTCAGCCGGATTGGCCTCAGCCACACCATGCTTTTCACGAAGGCCATCGCGATAAAGCGCCTTGGCCAGCGCCACGCACATCAGGCCCATCACCATGGTAAAGGGCAGCGCGCCGATGATCATTGCGTTTCTGAGCGCGTCCATCGGGTTGTTTTCGCCCGCGGCAATGATCAGCGTGCCAATCACCGCCGTCAGGATCAGACCCCAGATGATACGGTGCTTGATGCCTGTTTCCTGGCTACCACCAGACATGATGGTGTTCATCACAAGGATGCCGGAGTCCGCTGATGTGACTAGGAAGGTCATGATCAGCACAACGCACATGATCGTCAGTGCAGAAAGAAGGCCTGGCTCAAGCATTTGACCCAAAGTGACAAAGAGCTTTGCCGTGTTAGATGCACCAACGATGGCGCCTTCCGCAGCACCGCTCATCTCAAGGTCAATCGCTGTACCACCCAGGATGGTCATCCAAGCAAAGCAGACCAATGCCGGTGCGATGACGCAACCGATGATGAATTCACGCACGGTGCGGCCTTTGGAAATGCGCGCCAAGAACAGGCCCACAAACGGCGAGAACGCGATCCACCAGGCCCAATAGAACGTGGTCCATCCGGCCTGCCAGCCGAATTGACGCCCTTGGTTGCCCGCTTCATAGACAGCCGCCAATGTGGCGTCGTCCAGCTCTGCAGTTGCTCCTTCAAGACCTGACTTAAAGACGTCAAAGCCTACAGACCCTCCCCAAGCGCTCCAGGCGTTGGTGGCCCCAGCAAAAAGCTCACCGGCCAGCGGTTGCGCCGCTTCTGGGATAGCCGCAGCAAAGTCTGCTTCAGATTGTGGTCCCCAAGCGGAGAAACTAATCGAGAAGAAGTTGATGATGTAGTCAACAAATGCTGAGCCATAAGTCGACATCGCAAATGTGAAAGAGCCGAAGATCACAAAGGTGAGCAGCAAGATCACCGAGAGGACCAGATTGAGGTTTGAGAGGTATTTCACCCCACGTCCAACGCCTGACACAGCCGATATGATTGACATCCCCATGATCATCAGCAAGCCCGCAATCAGACCGACTTTGCCCGGTGCAGGGGCTTCGCCTTCGACGATGTTCATCATCCAATCCATGCCGGTGATGGCATAGACACCGTCGATGAACTGGCTCACGCCATATCCGATCGTGACAGACACGCCAAGGATCGTGGCCACAACACCCAGCACATCAACGACGTGACCCAGAAAACCGTTTAGCGCAGAGCCAAAGAGCGGGGTTAGCGCAGAGCGGATCGTCAATGGCATGTTGCGTGTGTAGGCGTAATAGGCGAGGCTCAGCCCGGTCACCACGTAGATGGCCCAGGCATGAAAGCCGTAATGCGCAAACGTGTAGCGATAGGCCGACTGGATCGCTTCTTCTGTGTTGCCTTTAACCTCTCCTGCGACGACGATAGGGTTCGATCCCCACAGGCTCAGCGGTTCAGCCGTAGCAAAGACCATCAAACCCACGCCAAGACCAGCGCCGAACATCATGGAAAACCAAGAGAAATTCGAAAACTCGGGCTTTTCGCCGGGTGGTCCCATCACGCGTGCGCCAGTTTTCGGCATGAGGGCGACGGCCAGCAAAAAGAAGATAAAACATCCCACAATGATGATGTAGAACTGGTTGAACACTTCAAGAAGTTGACTGTTCAGGCTTCCCAAAGTGCCGTTTGCGTTGGCTGGAAAGACAAGAGCCCATAGCACAAGGCCAACCATAATTGATTTAGAAATCAGCGCGATAGGCAGGCTGTTGTCTTTGTAAAAGCCTCCATCCTGCGTTTTAATGTCCACGTCCGTGAACGGTGGTTTGATACTCATTTGATATGTCCCTGTGTTTGGTATCACGGTGATGCACGCCTGCGTGGCATCGTTGTTTGTATTCTGCGCGTCTCGCGGCGCAGTTCTTGCGTGAGCGTGATCGGAATTCCGTGGAGGGGCCTGCTTGATTGCGTCGTGAATCTGGTTAAATCCGACGCGTTTCCAACATAATTTTTGCATGCGATTGAATACATTACCGTGTCATTTTTAGGCTGAAGAAATGCATAGGTCGTATGATCATCGCGACTTGACCATACCTTTTGGTTTGGTGTTCATGGCCACATGAAACTCGATACAGACTTCGTACGGGCCCAGTTTCCCGCCTTTGACGAGCCAAGCCTTCAAGGCCAGGCGTTCTTTGAAAATGCCGGTGGGTCTTACACCTGTGGACCCGTGATTGAACGGTTGGAGCGCTATTACCGACAGCGCAAAGTGCAGCCCTACGCGCCGTATGCGGCAAGCCGGTTGGCGGGCGAAGAAATGGATGAGGCGCGTGCGCGTCTTTCGGCCATGCTCGGGGTGGCCCCGGATGAGCTAAGCTTCGGGCCGTCCACCACGCAGAACACCTATGTTCTGGTGCAGGCTTTTCGTGAATGGCTGAGCCCCGGTGATGCGATCATCGTTACGGATCAGGATCACGAGGCCAATTCCGGGCCATGGCGGCGGTTGGCCGATGCGGGCATCGAGGTGCGTGAATGGCAGATCAATCCCGAGACAGGGCTTTTGGAACTGGAAGCGCTTGAAAACCTACTGGATGAAAGCGTGCGGCTGGTCTGTTTTCCGCATTGTTCAAACATCGTCGGTGCGGTGAACCCAATTGTTGAGATCACCTCAGCAGCGCACGCAGCCGGCGCGTTTGTCTGTGTCGATGGCGTCTCTTATGCGCCGCATGGATTTGTGAATGTGGGCGATATGGGCCCCGACATTTACCTCTTTTCGGCCTACAAGACCTACGGGCCGCATCAGGGCATCATGGTGATCCGCCGAGAGCTGGGAGAGCTGTTGCCAAATCAGGGGCATTGGTTCAACGTAAACAGCCTGTACAAGCGGTTCACGCCAGCGGGGCCTGACCATGCGCAAGTGGCGGCGAGCGCGGGGATGGCGGACTACTATGATATGCTGGCCACGCATCACGGAATCACAGGCGAAGCTACAGACCGCGCGGCCGGTGTGCTTAAATTGATGCGCACCCATGAAACCGAACTGTTGCAACCTTTGTTGGATTACCTCGGCGACAAGAATTCCGTGCGTCTCATCGGTCCGCGCGATGCAGCCGACAAAGCACCCACTGTGGCGGTGGAATTGGCCGGACCCGGCGAAGAGGCCGCCGCTCAACTGGCACAACACGGCATCATGACCGGCGGAGGAGATTTCTACGGATCACGTCCGCTTCAGGCCATGGGAATTGATCTGGACAAGGGCGTGCTGCGACTTAGCTTTGTGCACTACACGTCGAAAGCTGAAGTCGACAAGCTTTTGAACGCGTTGGACGAAACACTGTAATCCAAAGAGCAATCCTGGCCGTATTGCTCTTATATAACAACGGGGGCACGGCCAGAATGAGTGACACGTCACCCACCATCTTGTGGCTGCGCCGTGATTTGCGGCTGGCTGATCATCCCGCGCTTTTAGCCGCGGTCAAACGCAGTGGCCCAGTCATCCCGGTGTTCATTCGCGATCATAGTGTGGACTCTTTGGGAGCGGCGCCCAAATGGCGGCTGGGTCTGTCCCTGGCGCAGTTGGCCAAGCGCCTAGATGACATGAGCAGCCAGCTCATTTTTCGCAGTGGCGAGGCCATGGCTGTGCTGGAGCAACTGATCTCTGAGACCGGTGCAACGGCCGTACATTGGTCGCGGCTTTACGATCCGGATGCTATCGCGCGCGATACATTAATCAAGGGCGCGCTCAAGCAGCGTGGCGTCGAGGCTGAGAGTTTCGCCGGTCATGTCTTGTTTGAACCATGGACGGTTGAGACCAAAACCGGCGGATTTTACCGGGTCTATTCACCGATGTGGCGCGCAGTACGCGACAGGACCGTGCCCGAGCCTCAGGCCGCGCCGTCAAAACTCCCTGCGCCGGAAACCTGGCCTGAAACGGAAACCTTGGATCAATGGGCAATGGGGGCCGCGATGAAGCGCGGAGCGCCCGTGTGTCTGCCACATCAACGGGTTGGGGAAGAGGCCGCACGCGACCGGCTGGACTGGTTCATGGCCAATTCGATCCCGCCCTACAAAGATGACCGCAACATGCCTGCTCTTGATGCGACATCGGGCATGTCCGAAAATCTCACCTATGGCGAGATTTCTCCGCGCCAGTGCTGGCATGCAGGACAGCGTGCCTTGGACGAAGGCGGAGGACGAGGGGCAGAACATTGGCTCAAGGAACTCGTGTGGCGCGAGTTTGCCTACCATCTGGTCTATCACACACCCGAAATCCTTGCAGGCAACTGGAAATCGGATTGGGATGCATTTCCCTGGAACGAGGATGAGGATCATCCCGAGGTCGCTGCCTGGAAACAGGGACGCACAGGAGAGCCTTTCGTCGATGCCGCCATGCGTGAGATGTATGTGACCGGCAAGATGCACAATCGTGCCCGGATGATTGTCGCAAGTTACCTCACCAAGCATCTGATGACACATTGGAAAATCGGAATGCGCTGGTTTGAGGATTGCCTGACCGACTGGGACATTGCCGCCAATGCGATGGGCTGGCAGTGGACGGCAGGAAGCGGACCGGACGCCGCACCGTACTTTCGAATCTTCAACCCCGAAACACAGGCCGAGAAGTTTGATCCTGACGGCGTCTACCGCCGTCGTTGGATCGCCGAAGGTCACGAAAACCCCACCAAAACCGCGCTGAGCTACTTCGACGCCGTTCCCAAAAGCTGGAACTTGTCGGCCTCGGCGCTTTACCCAGAACGCATCGTCGATCTAAGCGGCGGACGCAACCGCGCGCTACAAGCATATGAGGCCAGAACGTTTTGAATACTCTGACAAATTCCCTTGCGGGTCATCCCGTTAACCCCTTACTGTCGAACGAAGATGACATGAGTGGGGGTGTCATGATCCTGACAGACACAGGCGGTCAGCGCGATCTGCCGCGCTATTTCAGTCAAATGTTTGCCGTGGCTCAGCGATTGCAGCATGGACGGCTGGACATTGGTCTGGACGATGGGCGGGTGTTTCGCGTTGAAGGCGCCGCGCCAGGACCGGTGGCGCATGTCGATATTCACAATGACGATGTCTTTGCGCGGCTTGTGCGCGAAGGATATCTTGGGTTTTGCGACGCATATCTGGATGGCTGGTGGAGCACGCCGGATTTGCAGGCCTTCATGGATCTCGTGAACACCGACAACGACGACATGTATAACGGCTACCCCGGTCAGAAGCTGGTTGAACTCTATGAGAAGCTGCGCTTCTGGTTTCAGCGCAACACCAGGAAACAGGCGCGTAAGAACATCAGCTATCACTATGATTTGGGAAATGATTTCTATGCGCTCTGGCTCGATGACACGATGACTTATTCCAGTGCTATCTTCGAGACAGGTCAGGAAAGCCTTGAGAAGGCGCAGATCGCAAAATACGCCTCGATGGTTGATCAGATGGGAGTGAAACCCGGGGATCACGTGCTTGAAATCGGCTGCGGCTGGGGTGGATTTGCCGAATACGCCGCCAAAGAGCGGGGATTGAAGGTCACAGGGCTGACCATCAGCAAAGAGCAGTTCAACTATGCGCAAGAACGTATTGAAAAAGCAGGACTTTCTGATCAAGTAGAGTTCAAGCTACAGGACTATCGCGACGAGCAGGGGCAATATGACGGTATTGCCAGCATCGAGATGTTTGAAGCGGTGGGCGAGAAATACTGGCCGGTTTACTTCGACACCGTCCGCGCCCGCCTCAAGGCTGGGGCCAATGCCACGCTACAAATCATCACTGTGGGTGACCATCGCTTTGAAGCCTACAAGAATGATGTTGATTTCATTCAAAAATACATTTTTCCCGGTGGCATGCTTCCCAGTCCGTCAGCCTTAAAAACACAAGCTGAACGCGCAGGGCTTACAGTGCAAAGGTCGATTGAATTTGGTGAAAGTTACAGGCAGACGCTTCGGCGCTGGCACGAGACATTCAATGAAAAATGGGATCAGGTCGCGAAATTGGGCTTTGATGCACGATTTCAACGGATGTGGAATTTTTATCTGACCTCTTGTGCGGGAGCGTTCTTAACGGGTAATTGCGATGTGACACAGATCACTATCGCACGGCCGGAGTAAATGCCTCTAACAGATCACATGCCAACCACGGGCAAGGCGGTGGCCGCCATCGGACTTGCGGTTATTGCGTGGTATGCTTCTGAAATGATCCGTCCTCTGATGCCGGAAGGCACAGATTTCGGTTGGTTTAATGAATTTAACGTCTTCCTGGGATTGGTCGTTGGCTGGGTTGTTATCGGAACGCGTCTGAACCGTGGGTACATAGACGGGATCAGTGCTGGTTTGACTGGCGTGGTTGCGCTGATTTTCTGGGCGCTGTTCTTTCAAAGCCTGAACGAAATGTTACGGCTTGCCCTGGAGAGCCGGTATAGCGGCCCTGTTCAGGGGATAGTGGCTGTGTTTGAAATCGCAGTGGACTACGGAATAAAAATTCTCCATGTCCCACTTGCGATCTTGATGTTCGGCGGTGGCGCGGTTCTTGGGCTTGTCTGCGAGTGGATTGCCAAGCGGTGGTCCTGACGTGACATGCCGGTTTTTCCTGACCGGCGCTTTGGCCAGGTCAGACGTGCTTTCGCATCTTCTTGGAGACACAGAACAGGACCTAAGGCCATTTTCATTGGCTGGTTACGCGTCTGGAGCAGGGGCGTTTACCGTGATACCGGGATTAGTGCCTGCACTCGATGCGACAACAGACGGCCAAATCTTAACCTGTCCTGTAGAGCATGCGAAACGTCTGCGCTTCCTGGCACAAAGCTTCAAACTTGCGCCGTCTGACTGTGCAGTTGAAGGCGAAGAAACGACTATTTTTCTCGTAGCTTCAGTCGAAAATCCAACACTGGTGAAGGCGTGGGAGCTTACGCAACTCCCAATGCTGTTGCATGCAATAGAGGAGATCATGAGCTATTACGGTCGACATGACGTCAGTGAAGTTGCGGCACGCATGCCAATGATCCTGGCCCGCGCCCATTCCCGCGTGGCTGCTCTGCAAACTGCGCCATCGGCCATCCGAACCGCGCTGTCTTCTGAAAATGTCGAAGTTGGCGCCGAGCGCGCCACACATGAGGGCTATTTTCTAACGCGAAGCTACCGTCTGCGGCATCCGACATTCGATGGCGGGCAAAGCGAAGATGTTGTGCGGGAAGTGTTTGTGGCCACAGATGCCGCGATCGTGCTGCCTTATGACCCGGTGCGTGACCGGGTCCTCCTTGTAGAGCAATTCCGAATGGGACCATTTGGGCGCGCCGACCCGCTTCCATGGGTGTTGGAGCCTGTTGCTGGGCGTGTGGACCCCGGTGAAGCACCCGAAACCACAGCCCGCCGTGAATGTGTCGAGGAGGCGGGGCTTGACCTGCACACCCTCAAGCATGTCTCCAGTCATTACTGCTCACCCGGTTGCTCAACGGAGGTCTTTCATTGCTATGTGGGCCTGTGCGACCTGCCGGATATGGCACAGGGGCAGGGCGGGCTCGAGACCGAACACGAAGACATTCGCACACATGTCCTGAGCTTTGAGGATGCACTAAACCTCACGCGAACCGGCGAGGCAAATATCGGGCCTTTGGTGCTTTTGCTCTTGTGGCTGGAACGGGAACGACCGCGCCTGCGTTCTATTGGTTGAGTTAGCCCGAGAGAGGCTCTAAATCTGGGCGCAGCACTGACAGGGAGCCTCATCATGCGCATCGCCAAGGACCTCGCCGACGCCGTCGGCCACACCCCTTTGATCCGGCTGCGTCAAGCCAGCGAGGCCACGGGTTGCGAGATATATGGCAAGGCGGAATTCATGAACCCTGGCCAGTCAGTCAAGGATCGCGCAGCGCTCTTTATTATTCGCGATGCAATTGCGCGGGGTGATCTCAAACCCGGCGGAACGATCGTCGAAGGGACAGCGGGCAACACCGGCATTGGTCTGGCCGTTGTCGGTGCGTCTATGGGATTCAAGACGGTGATCGTGATCCCCGAGACGCAAAGCGAAGAGAAAAAAGACATGCTGCGTCTGGCGGGGGCTGAATTGGTGCAGGTGCCAGCCGCCCCTTATGCCAATCAGAACAATTTCGTGCATTACTCGCGGCGTCTGGCCGAAAAACTGGCCGAGACCTCGGACAAGGGCGTGGTTTGGGCCAATCAGTTCGACAATGTCGCCAACCGCCAAGCGCATATCGAAACCACCGGCCCTGAGATCTGGGAGCAAACCGGGGGCAAGGTCGATGGGTTTATCTGTGCCTGCGGCTCGGGCGGAACCCTCACCGGCGTGGCCATGGCGCTGCAATCCAAGGGCGTGAAAATTGGCCTTGCTGATCCAATGGGAGCTAAGCTTTTTTCATGGTTCACCAAGGGAGAGCTCGATTCCGAGGGTGGATCAATTGCCGAAGGGATCGGGCAGGTGCGGGTGACGGCCAACCTCGAAGGGTTAAGTCCCGATTTTGCCTATCAGATCACTGATGAAGAGGCCCTGCCGATTGTCTTTGACCTGCTCGAACATGAAGGGCTGATCATGGGCGCGTCCACCGGCGTGAATATCGCCGGGGCCATCCGCATGGCCAAGGAAATGGGACCGGGGCATACCATTGTGACCATCCTTTGCGACTATGGCACACGGTATCAATCCAAGCTTTTCAATCCTGATTTCCTGCGCGAAAAAGACTTGCCTGTGGCCAGTTGGATGACAACCGGCCCACAAAGCATCCCCGGAGTATTCGTGGAATGACACGCCTTTTGAAAGGCTTATTCCTCTTGTTGGCCTTGGCGTTTTGCGCCGCCGCGCCTCTTTTGATGCAGGTGGAAAGCGCACAGGCGCAATCTGTACCGCAGCTGTCAGAAGCTGAGCCGGACTATGAGACCTGGATCCGGACAGCTGACCGTGCGGATGAGGCGATTGAAGCGGCGCGCGCGTCGACCACAGCGCTTGAAACCCTGCGCGAAGACCTTGCCAGCTGGAGACAACAATTTCTTGACGCACAGAGCATCAACAGCAACGCGCTCGCCACTGTGCGCCGCCAGATCAGTGATCTCGGTCCCGTGCCCGAAGAGGGGGAAGAACCTGAAGATGTCGCCGCCAATCGCCAATTGTTGCAGGACCGTTTCGACCGATTGAATGCCCCTGTTCTGCGCGCCGAACTGGCCTTCAGCAGAGCGGATGGGCTTATCCGCGGTATCGATAAGATCATTCGTGACCGACAGGCCGAGGAGTTGCTGGAATTTGGGCCATCACCTCTGAACCCAACGCACTGGGCCGCGGGTCTAGCGGCGCTGCCTGCGACACTGACACAGCTTTCCGGAGAAGTGTCCAAAGCCTGGCGCAACCCGGTTCAGGCCGCCGAAACCAAAAACAGTCTGCCGGTCGTTGCGGTTTTGACCCTGCTTGGCCTTATCCTCGTGTCGCGCGGCAGGGTCTGGAGCCGCCGCTTAACCAACCGCGTCCTGGGAGAAAGCCCAGGTGCGGGCCTTTGGATCACCGGGTTCCTTGTCTCTCTTGGCAGTTTGGTGCTGCCTTTCGTTGGCATACTGCTGCTGATCGAGGCCGTTGTGTCCACCGGGCTTGTCGGGTTGCGCGGCGATCAGCTTCTTGCGGCTTTTGTACCCGCCGCGTTTGCCTTTCTTCTTGCGCGCTGGCTGGCCACCCGGGTGTTCCCAGCCGATGAAGCACGAACGCTGCCTTTGGTTCTGGACGCGACACAAAGGTCCCGGGGACGTTTCTTTGGCGCTTGTCTGGGTCTGGTCGCCGCTACCGCAGTGTTCCTGCGCGATGTCGGTGACATTTCCGGTTGGAGTGATGCGGCCAGGAATGTGGTGGTATTCCCTGTGCTGGTTATGTCCAGCTTCTTGCTCTGGCGCTTGGCCAATCTGCTCCGTGTGCATGTCCGCAACTCGTCCGAAGCCGATGGTGAAGAAAGCTACAGAACCAAGCTCATCAGTTTGCTGGCTGTGGGGCTGGTCGTGCTGGCCTTTGTCACTCCTCTTCTCGCAGCCATCGGGTATTTCCGACTGGCTGAATCCCTCATGCTGCCATCGCTGGCGTCGCTTGAGATGTTGGCGGTGCTACTGGTACTGCAGCGTCTGGTGGTCGAGGTCTATGTTCTGATCACGGGCAACCGGGAAGGGGCTGCGGAGTCTCTGATCCCAATCCTGATCGGTTTTCTGCTGGTCTTGGCCTCGCTGCCAATCTTTGCCCTGATCTGGGGTGCCAGAGTTGCGGATCTGACCGAGCTTTGGACGCAGGTGCTAGACGGGATCAGCATCGGTGGTGTGCGCATCTCGCCGATGATTTTCCTCACCTTCGCGCTGGTCTTTGTGCTGGGGTATCTTGCGACGCGCATGGTGCAAGGAGCGCTGAAAAATACCATCCTGCCCAAGACGCGCATCGATGCCGGAGGGCGTAATGCAATTGTGTCGGGCGTCGGATATCTCGGTATTTTCCTGGCGGCGGTGATCGCGATCACAAGTGCCGGGATTGATCTCAGTTCCATCGCAATTGTCGCCGGTGCGCTGTCTGTGGGTATTGGTTTTGGCCTGCAAAACATCGTGTCGAACTTTGTCTCTGGCATCATTCTTTTGATTGAACGGCCGATTTCCGAAGGCGACTGGATCGAAGTGGGCGGCGTGCATGGCACGGTTCGTGATATATCGGTGCGGTCGACTATCATTCAGACCTTTGATCGTTCAGATGTCATCGTGCCCAACTCTGACCTCGTCAGTGGTAGGGTAACAAACTACACCCGCGGGAACACTGTGGGGCGGGTCATTGTGCCGGTGGGCGTGGCCTATGGGACCGATACAAAGAAGGTCGAGACCATCCTGCAAGAAGTGGCGGATGCGCATCCTCTGGTGCTGATGAACCCGCCGCCTGCTGTTCTTTTCCGGTCCTTCGGGGCCTCGTCGCTTGATTTCGAAATCCGCGCGATCTTGCGCGATGTGAACTACGTGATGTCGGTGCATTCCGAGATGAATCACGAAATCGCCAGACGCTTTGAGGAAGAAGGAATAGAAGTGCCCTTCGCGCAGCGTGATATCTGGATCCGCAACCCCGAAGCACTGCCAAGCCCTCCGTCAGATCAAGCCAAGGAAGTTCCCGCCAAATCCAAGGACATGTCCGCCCATATCACACCCGAGGATCTGGATGCTGGCAAAGGGGACGCGGACGGTGATGGAGGCGGGCGATGACCGATCGGTTGTTCCTGCTGAATGCCTACGCCCGTGATGCCAAGGGACATGTAACGGCACATACACCCGAAGGGGGCATTGTCCTGAACAAGTCGCTCTTTTACCCCACAAGCGGAGGGCAACCGGGGGATAGCGGTCATATTGTCTGGGGCGATGCGACGCTTGAAATTGCGACGACGATTAAGCTCGACGCCTGGCAGATTGCGCTCATTCCCGCCGAGCCACAGCCCTTGCCACCGGCCGGCACGGAGGTCATGCAGCATATTGACTGGGACCGGCGCTATCGGCACATGCGCGTGCACACGGCCTTGCATCTGCTATCGGTGGTCCTGCCTTTGCCGGTGACGGGAGGCTCCATCAGCACCGAAAAAGGACGGCTCGATTTTGATATGGCAGAGCCTCCAGAGGATAAATCCAAGCTGGAAGAGCTGCTCAATGCAATGGTGGCGCTCAATCTTCCGGTCAGCGAAAGCTGGATCACAGATGCGGAACTGCGTGAGAACCCAGGTTTGGTGAAAACCATGTCCGTCAAGCCACCTGTGGGAGAAGGGCAGGTGCGATTGGTGCGCATTGGCGAAGGTGAGTCGCAGGTCGATCTACAACCCTGTGGCGGCACGCATGTGGCGCGCACCGGCGAGATCGGCAAGCTTCGCATTGGCAAAATCGAAAAGAAGGGCCGTCAGAACCGCCGGGTGTATCTGCATCTCGATGGGTGAGGCAGAGGGAGTTATCATGGCACATGCAAAAGCACGCAACCTGATCGAGGGACGCGCGGCGCTCATCGTGATTGATATCCAGAAGTCGACGTTTGCACCGCTCTCGGACGACGAACGCGCCATTGCGCATATGGCGGACTATGCCGAGCGCATGGCGCAATCGCGTAAGGCCATAGATCAAGCGCGTGAGGTGGGCATTCCGGTTATTTTTATTCAGGAAATCCACCGTGCCGATCTGGTCGACATGGGCCGTGAGACGGATGGGGACGAGGACGTGCACTGCCTCGACAACAATCCCCTGACAGAACTGGCCGTTGAAGAGCTGGGCATTCGTCCCGATGATTACAAAATCCAGAAACGCCGCTATTCGGCCTTTTACGGAACCGATCTTGAGATCCTGCTCAGGGGTCTGAAGGCCGAAACCCTGATTCTGGTGGGCGGGTTGACGGATGTCTGCGTGCACTACACCTTTGTGGATGCGCATCAGGGCGATTATTTCTGCCGCGTGATCGAGGACTGCGTCGCAGGCTCCAGCATCGAGGCGCATGAAGCGGCGCTGCGGGCCATGGAGTATCTTCAGCACGGTGCTGTGCAGTCTCTGGACAAAGTGCTTGAAGAAATGGTCGCGTCAGGTCAGGGCTAATTCGTCTGACCTGAGCAGCAACTCACACAATTCGCCTTAGACTTGGGTCATCACTTGGAGCCAAACGCTTCAGGAAATGACAAGTTGAGCCTTCATGTGCGGATGAAACACACAGAAATACGCTGTTTCCATGTTTTCGGAAACAACGACTTCGGCACTTTCACCGCGTTTAAGCTCACCTGTGTCCCAACCAAACTCCAAAGCCGTGGCGGTATGGGGAGCAAGATCATCGTTGATCCACCTTATAGTGTCGCCAACATGTACATGGAGGGTATCCGGGACATACACGAAATCTTTTATGCGGACGTCGTGTATCTTCGACCGAACCTCGGCTTTGGCAGGGTTGGTTAAAGCGGCCACTGACGCGGCCGCTCCTGCGATCAAGATATGTCTGCGCGAGAAATCAGAGCACATTACTGCACGCTCTTTACCATCATTTCTGCGTGCTTTTCGTGTGCCTTAAAAATCTTCAGACCTTGCTCAAAGAGCGCCTTGACCTCAGCATTGTCGATGTTCGGGATCATTGTACCCTCAACCAAGGCGTTGACCTCTTGATGATAGGCCAGTTCGTTTTCGGCATACGCTTTGTCGAAGGCGGCACCGCGCAGTTGAGAAAACTCATTGATGATGTTGTCTGCACGCTCGTTCAGCGCCTGGCTCACAGCGTTATCCTGAGCAGTGGCTCCAAGTTTGGCCAGCAACTCAAGCGCAGCTTCGTTCACAGCTTCATGGTCGCTGATCATGGTTTTGGCAAATTTCTTGATTTCGGGATTGTCCGATAGTGCCAGCGCCAGATGTGCATATCGAATATCGATATTGTCAGCAGTGTATGCGATGTGCGCAAATTCCGTGTCGCTCATATTCGCAATATCCTGCGCAGTGGCCTGCGCACCGATAAACGCAGCGGCAACGGCAAGTGCTGATATCAATTTTTTCATGAGTAATCCTCCGGTTTCTCTCATGTAAGTTCGATAAACCAGGGCGTAGCAGCCTTTGAATGCTACCACGTACGTATTCTTGTGCAGATCGTTCACGTTGATGTACAAAGCGGCATGACGTGATATCTAAGTGTTATGCTTGATTTACTCAGTGATATCCTGACCCGCCTGTCCATGCGCGGAACATTGTACTTTCGCACGTCTTTTTCAAAGCCGTGGGGCGTATGTGTTCCAAGCTTCGAGAACGTAGCACGTTTTCACTATGCACATCGCGGCGCGTGCAAGGTGCGTGTGAAGGCCACAGATGAAGTGGTGTCTGTTGAACAAGGGGATTTGATTATCATCCCGCATGGCGCGTCTCATGATTTGTTTTATGATCACGAAGCGGAAACGGCAGTGAAGCCTCTGGATACCGTTCTGGAAGATTCCGGTTATGATGGATCTGGTGTTCTCGTATATGGTGGTAATTCAGAACCAAGCAGCGAAACGCAGCTGATTTGCGGCCATTTTTCATTCGAGCCCACCTCGCGTCACATTCTTTTTGACCGCTTACCGCCTTTGGTCCACGTAAAGAACTACGGAGAGACCGCGGGAAAGTGGATGGAGGCAACGCTTCGGGTTATCGGTGATGAGGCAGGGGGAAAACGCATGGGCGGCGACCTGATTGCTTTGAAGATGTCAGAAGCGATACTTGCACAGGCCATTCGCGCTTTCCTCGAAAGCGGCGCCGGGGCGAAATACGGGCTCGGGGGGTTTGCTGACGAAAAACTCTGTCTGTCCTTGGATGCGTTCCACAAATCCCCACAGCAGACTTGGTCTGTCGAAGCGTTGGCGCGGGTTGCAGGAATGTCGCGCACCAGTTTCGCGGTGGCGTTTCAAAAACAAATGGAGATCACGCCAATGGAATATGTAACCGGCTGGCGCATGGAGATCGCCAAACAAGCGCTTCTGGACACAACAAATACGCTAACTGATGTTGCAGAGAAGGCGGGCTACGCGTCTGACTCTGCCTTTACGCGCGTTTTCAAAAAAGAGACCGGGTCAACACCTGCAGCGTTTAGAAAGAAATCCCTGAACGTACGCACGCTTGAACGATCTGCATGAAAAGGCGAACAATCTAGAATGGAAAGTGAGGTGTGCCCTCATAAGTTTGTCAAATAGAGACGCACGCAAACTTTGAAAGGAACACCCTATGCCTCGCTTCATCACCAAAACTATTCACGCCTACCTGGACTATCCGGTCGCGCTTGGCCTGCTTGTCATGCCATTTCTCTTTGGCTTGGGTGCAGAAAACCCGCTTGCCATGTGGTTGTCAGTTGCCACAGGCGCAGCCGCACTTGTTCTAACAATTTTGACGGATCACCATCTGGGTTTGTTCCGCGTTCTGCCTTATTGGCTGCATCTGGCGGTTGACGGTGCGGTTGGGGCCGTTTTTGTTGCCGCCCCCTTCGTGCTGGGCTTCGTTGGTCTTGATTTTTGGTATTATTTTGCTCTTGGCGCCACTGTCCTGATGGTTGTGGGTCTGCATAAAACCGAGGAAGAAATGGCACCTGCATAAGGCTTCAAACTTCTTAAACGCCCACACAAATAAAAAGGCCCTGCACAGCATGCAGGGCCTTTTTTGCGCTTCAAAGGTGGGATCAACGCGCCTTATGCCCGACGTCTGCGTCGCCCACCAGCACGTCCGCCACGTCCGCCTGCGGCCTCTTCGCCGGGTTTCAGTGGTGCCTTGTTGAATTTGATCCATTCGCCGCCATGCGGGTCGTTGTTGGTCAGGAAGTTGGCCGCTCGAATGGCTTCCATTTCCTTGCCCGGGCGCGGTTTGGTGGAGCCAAGGCCGAAGAGCTGACAGAAGGTTTCGTCATCCATGTCTTCTGGCAAAACAATGCCAGCCGCTTCGATTTCGGCGCGTTTAGCGGCCTTCTCGGCCTCCTTCACAGGCAGGGCGATCGGGTTCATGATAGCCGACGTCATGCCAGCGCCCATCGCCATAGGCAAAAAGGCGTTGTTAATGCCATGGCGGTTGGGCAGGCCAAACGAAATGTTGGACGCACCACAAGTCGTGTTCACACCCAGTTCCTCGCGCAGTTTGCGCACAAGGGTAAAGACTTGCTGACCGGCGGTGCCCATCGCGCCGATGGGCATGACCAGCGGGTCCACGACAATGTCATGGGCCGGGATGCCGAAGTCAGCTGCACGCTCGACGATCTTTTTCGCCACAGCAAAGCGCACATCAGGGTCTTCGGAGATGCCCGTATCATCATTGGAGATGGCCACGACAGGCACATTGTACTTTTTCACCAGCGGCAGAATGGCTTCAAGCCGCTCTTCCTCACCCGTGACCGAGTTCAACAAAGGACGCCCTTCGCAGGTTTCCAACCCGGCCTCCAAGGCGCCTGGTACCGAGCTGTCAATGCAAAGCGGGACATCTACCAGGCCTTGAACCAGTTCTACGACCTTGCGCATGAGCGGCGGTTCGGTCTGGTTGGGATCGGGGTTGGAGTTGTAAACCACGCCTGCATTGATATCGAGCACAGTGGCCCCAGCGGCCACCTGCGCCACCGCATCCGCCTCAACGGTTGAAAAATCACCCGCTTCAAGCTCAGCCGCCAGTTTCTTGCGCCCCGTGGGGTTGATCCGTTCGCCAATCACGCAGAAGGGCTGATCAAAGCCGATCACGGCGGTCTTGGTTTTGCTTTCGACGATGGTCTGCGTCATGGTTTATCCTTGCTGGCTGGCAGGCACGGTGGACGCGCCGCCATTTTCAATCGCCCAGGTGGCGTTGGTCTTGATCCCGCCCAATGGGAAGAAATGCACGTTGGTGATGTTGAAATCCGGATTGGTGGCTTTGTGGGCGGCCAGTTGGCTGAGAACATCGGTCGGCTCATAGGGCAGAAGAAGCTTGGAGACATCCATCGCGCGCTTTTGCAGCACTTTGAGCGACGGCCCGACACCACAGGCGATGGCGAATTTGATCAGCGTCTGAAGCTTGGCCGGACCCGCGATGCCAATGTGGACGGGCAGGGTGATCCCGGCCGCCGCCAGATCATCGGCCCATTTGATGATGGGACCTGCGTCAAAGGCAAACTGCGTGGCCAGCGCCATCTCGGCGTCGGTGGTTTCAGAGAATTTCTGCTTCCAGCGAAGCGCCTCTTCGACATTCTTCATGCTGCCGTCTGGATCAATGTCTTTATTCCCCTCAGGATGGCCCGCAACATGCAAGCGTTTGAACCCGGCACGGTCGAACGCACCGCTCTCCAAAAGCTGCATGGAGCTGTGATAGTCGCCATGGGGCTTTTCCACACCACCGGCGAGCAAAAGCGCCTGATCGACACCGGCCTCGCCTTGATAGCGCGCAATCCAGTCTTCCAGCACCGCCTGATCCTTGATGATCCGCGCCGGGAAGTGGGGCATGACGGGATAGCCATCGGCGGCCAGACGTTTGGCCGTGGCGACCATGTCTTCAATCGGCGTGCCCTCGATATGGGCGATGTAGACACGGGTGCCTTTGGGCAGAAGATCACGGAAGTTTTCAACCTTCTCAGCTGTCCGTGGCATGACCTCTATGGAGTATCCCTTGAGAAAGGCCTCCATTTCCGGTGTGACCACGCGCTCACCTGGTGTCTCGCGTCTTTTGAAGTTCAACAAAGCCATCGCGGCCTCCCAGAAAGATTTTGGGCTTTTGCTCAATTTGAGTTGGCCCAGCCATCGTTTGCGATCAATTCCTTGATCCGGTCTTGGTCGTATTCCGTGTCCAGCCGCGCGGCCTCGGCCTCGGCCACCGCTTCGGCCTCACCGTCCACAGGGTAGGGCGCGGCCTTGCGCCATTCGGCGAGGTAGGCATCGGTGTCCGCCGCGCCAATTTTCATCGCCGCCCGGTCAATGGCCTGTTCAAAGCGCTCGGGCAATGGCCGTTTGGCACCCCGACGGCCTTTGCCGACAATGACCTGCGCGGGGATATCGCGCCAGTACACCACAGTGACATCTACCATCGCTGATTCCTCATCCTCAGTTGTCCCCTCATAATGCAGCCCCGATGCGGCACGGTGTCGTTTTTCGACTTAACACGGTCACCGAGCGACCTTTGGCTCATCTGGTCTTCTAGCCGATATAGATGCTCTGACCGCGTCCGGCCACTGCCGGGGCCTTGAATTCCGGTCAAGTCTCATATGAGGCGCGTTCAATGCTTGCGCGAAAGCCATCGGATGACTACCTTGTAATCAACTCGAAATGGAGGGCGTAAGTAATGACGCCCAAGCGTCCCGTTGGTGCGGGCGCTATCCCGAAACAGGTAGAGAGCCCCGCACTGATCAAGCCCACTCCCGGGCCGCTCTATGCGGCGTTGGATTTGGGCACAAACAGTTGCCGTATGCTGATTGCCCGACCAGAGGGCGACCAGTTCAAAGTCGTGGACAGCTTCTCAAAATCAGTTCAACTGGGTGCCGGGCTTGAAAACTCGGGCAAGCTGTCGCGATCCTCAATTTACCGCACAATTCAGGCGCTTCGCGTGTGCCAGCAAAAGATAAAACGGCACAAGGTGAACCGCATGCGGCTGGTGGCAACCGAAGCCTGCCGACGCGCCAGCAATGGTGCGTCCTTCATGAAGCGGGTGCGGCGCGAAACAGGTCTTCCGCTGGAAATCATCGAACCGCAGCAAGAGGCGCAGCTGGCCGTGGTGTCCTGCGCGCCGCTCGTTAGCAAAAAGACTGAGCAGCTTTTGGTCGTGGACATTGGCGGCGGCTCGACTGAGCTTGTGTGGATTGATCTCAAGGATGTGCGTCCAAGTGAGCGCGCGGGCGCGATCATGCGCATGCATGGCGGGTTTCCGACCTGCGACGGCGAAGGCTCCAAGGCGCGTGTTGTCGACTGGATCAGCGTGCCCTTGGGCGTCGCGACATTGCGTGACCAGTTTCGAGATGTGGAAGATGACGCAGCACGCTTTGCGCTGATGAGTTGGTTCTTTGAGGAAAACCTGGCCGAGTTTGCACCCTACAAAGATGAACCCCCGCGCGATGGCTTTCAGATCGTGGGCACCTCGGGCACCGTCACCACTGTCGCGGCAAGCCATCTGGGTCTCAAACGCTATGACCGCAACAAGGTTGATGGTCTGCGCATGACCAGTGACGAGATTGACAAGGTGATCCGCACGTATTTGCACATGGGTCCCGAAGGCCGGCGGTCCGATCCGCGCATCGGGCTGGATCGTCAGGCACTCATAATGTCGGGCGCGGCAATTCTTCAGGCGCTCTTGCGTTGTTGGCCAACAGACCGCCTGTCTGTAGCTGATCGCGGTCTGCGTGAAGGAATGCTCTATGCACAAATGGCTGCAGATGGCGTGCTGGGCGAGGGGTGCCCCTAATGGCCAAGAAACCCACTGGCAAAAATACGTCCGGTCGCGGACAACGCGATCTGACCGTGCGCGTGAAAACGGCCAAGGGACGCAGGTCCTCGTCTACCCGTTGGCTACAAAGGCAGCTCAACGATCCATACGTTAAGCGCGCGCAGGCCGAGGGGTATCGAGGGCGCGCGGCCTACAAGATCATGGAACTTGACGACAAGTTTCGCTTTCTGGTGCCTGGCGCGCGGGTGGTCGATCTGGGCTGTGCCCCCGGCGGCTGGTGTCAGGTGGCGGTGCCGCGTGTAAACGCGCTTGCTGAGAAAAAGAACAAAGCAGTTGGCACCATCCTTGGCATAGACCTGCAAGAGGTTGATCCCATCCCCGGATGCGAGATTCATGTGCTCGATTTCATGGAAGACGGGGCCGATGACAAGGTGAAGGACTGGCTCGGTGGCAAGGCAGATGTTGTGATGTCTGACATGGCCGCGGCGTCGTCAGGACACAAGCAAACCGACCACTTGCGGATCATCGCGCTTTGCGAAGCGGCCGCGTATCTGGCCTTCGACGTGCTGGATGACGGCGGCACATTCGTGTCCAAGGTTTTGGCCGGCGGTGCGGAGGGCGAGCTTCAAAAGCTCTTGAAACAGCGTTTCACCAAGGTCGCCAACGTCAAACCACCCGCATCCCGCGCGGACAGTTCCGAAAAATTCGTGGTGGCCACAGGGTTTCGCGGTGCGGATTAACCACGCGGATTGAGAGACCCCAAAGCGCGCGACAAAAGCTCCTGTTCGCTCATCTGACGCTCTTGCACGGGCTGTGCCGCTGAAGTGGTATGCTGAGTTGCAATGTTCTCCTGCCGCAAAAGCTCAAAAAGCTTCGCGTGACGCACGAATGTGGGTTCTTCTTGCTCGTTTGACATCACACAGCTCTGCCTCAATCTGTGCGCCCCCGTCAGGGTTGATAGTGTGTTAATAGGGCAGATTTGGCCCCGCCATGGCGCGATTTCGTGACGCTATGAGGGCGGAATGTGGCAGGGCATGACGCGGTTACATCAGGTATGCTGGCGGAGTGGTTCGGCAAAGTTCGAACCCAGAGCGCGCTCAAGTCGCCGGAGGCGGTAGCGCACTAAAATGGCGGTGGACTCAGTCCTGAGCGTACTGGTCTCTGGTCCAGAAATCCCTGTTTACAGGGAAATTTGCTTATTTTAAGGGTAGTCGAGCAATTTTCGTTCTGTTTAACAACGGTTTTTCAACGAGTTATGGCGATTTTCCCTGCTCGCGCTAACAGGGAATTTTCTATGACTGAACAGGGCACAGTGCATGCCGGAACAGGGATTGCGGCGGTTAAATCAGGGTCGAAGGTTTCGTTGAATGTCTAGCCCCCTCGTTCAGTACCAGTGATTTGGGGTTTCTCTAATGAGGTTTCTGGGACTGGCGGTCGCATGTTCAGAGCATGATGTGGCCAGATTTGGTTGTGTGAAACCATTCGGCGTTGAGGACTTCGCGACGGAGTGTTCCATTGAAGCGTTCGTTGTAGCCATTTTCCCAGGGTGATCCTGGGTAGATCTGCATCGGCTGGATGCCAACGCGTCTGAGCCAGTCCTGGAGCGGAGCTGCAATGAACTCCGGGCCGTTAATCAAGGCCGCTCTTGTTGGTCTCGGTCCCAATGTATGAACCGGCCACTTCTCCAGTTTGCAGAAATCGGCAAAGGCTAAATTGCTGGGTGAAGCAGCTCCTGAATCCCATCATGAGACCTTGGATATGTATTTAGCTAATGGGGCGTAGGCTTTATGCAAAGCAAACATTGAACCTGGTAGGGTGCAAGGATGTCCACTTTTAAATGAACTTCCCGCTTCAGGGAACGTATTGCCTGGGCGTTGGGGACTGAATGCTTTCGAGATAAATTGCAATAGCAACCAAACGCGCAGGTGTGGGTTCAACCAAACCGTTTCCGGTGTCAAAATCCACCATTGGTCCTTCACTAAGGCCGATGATGATCGGCATTTCCTCACGTGGTATGGTTTTCTTCGAATATCCATCAATGATCGACATCACTTCGAGCATCGGCCAGACCCCATTTCTTCTGCTCGCGATTTTGGTAAGGTCCGCGGGTTGTGTCTTTAAGTTTTTCGCCCAGGGCCCATCGCCCTTCGCATCTGCGCCATGACATTCAACACAGTTGTCGGCAAAAATCATCTGTCCTGCGTCTCGCGACACATCGTCTGAGACGGTTGTTGTGCATCCCATCAGAATAAAACCCAACGAGACTGAAAAGAAATGAATTGAGCGTCCAGGTTTTGCCGAAACCTCATCTTGGTATAGCCAGCGCCGGAGAACTCTCGCGACAGCACGCAGCGGCTTCTGATCTTTTTTCATACCCTAAGAGCTTTCTTGCTCAGCATTTACGTTTCCATTCAAAAAAGGTGAGTCTAAGGCCAGCCCTTACCTTTCGGGCAAGCCTTTGAGAACATCAGTCAATTAATCGATGTCTTTGTGGTCCGTCTTAGAACCTTGGATCATATCAGAGGTTTCGTCTTCGACTTCTCGCTCGACCACAATTCGTACTTTTGTCACTAGTCCGGCGATCACCCCAAGTATCGCGAGCCAAGGTGCGGCCAGTACCACAACACCACCGACCGCAAGACCAATGTTCAGAGGGGTTTCCAAAAATACATCCCCGTCGTCAGCAAGGATTTTCAACTGACGAACGCTACCCTCTTTGGCCAACTCTTTTACACGCTCTACCAGCTTATCTCCTGCAACTTCGATTTCCTCGATGAAGGTTTTCTTCGGGCGGTTCTCGTCGTCCATATCCGGCGCTCCTCTGATATTGGGACGTCTTCCGACAAAGAGATTAAACCGCGCCAATGGCGGGCCATTGATATTGATCAAACCAAAATCAGAATGGCGGATTTCCATGCAAAACTTCAAACAGAGCGAAATCACAGTCTTCAAATCGAAATGAAGCGCAAAATCTTTACATATGAAACAACGCGCCAACGCCATATGCCAATGCGGCTGCAGACCCTCCAATGAGTGCCGTTTCAATACTGGAAAGCCACCAGGGGCTAAGAGACCAATTGCTTTTGAGCGCACCAATCAAGAAGAAGGTCGCCATCGTCATCCATACGGAAAACTCGAATGCTCTTTCAAAACCCAATAAAAACGGAAAAAGAGGTATCATTCCTGCAACAAGAAATGAAATGAACGTGGCAAATGCCGCGCGTAAAGGATGTGGGTTGGTTCCTCCTAGACCGTATTCTCCTTCAATCTGAACCGCCCCTTGTTTGCCGGAGACCCAGAAGTAAGGATACTGGGTTATGGGAAAGACGAAGAACGGAACACGTTATCCAGAGGAACTGCGCGCCCGAGCGGTGCGGATGGTTTTGGATCACGAGGCAGAATATGCGAGCAGATCGGCAGCAATCTTGTCGATTTCTCAGAAGGTTGGATGCAGCAGGGACAGCCTGCGCATCTGGGTCAAACAACATGAGACAGACACGGGTAAGCGTGATGGTCTGACGACGGTTGAGAGGGAACGCATCAAGGAACTTGAACGCGAGAACCGGCAACTGCGTCAGGCCAATGAGATCCTCAAAAAGGCATCTGCTTATTTTGCACAGGCGGAGCTCGACCGCCCATTCCGCAAATGATTGCCTTCATCAAGGAGCACCGAAGCGTGCATGGGGTCGAGCCGATGTGCCGTGTTCTGCAGATTGCCCCGTCGACTTTCTACGAGCATCTGGCCGTTGAACGCGAACCTGACCGTGCATCGGATCGCGCCAAGCGGGATGCGTATCTGCGCAAAGAGATGAAAGACGTTTGGGAGAAGAACAGATCAGTCTACGGCGCACGTAAACTGTGGCATGCAATGAAGCGCGAGAGGATCGATATCGCCCGCTGCACGGTTGAACGCTTGATGCGCCAGCTTGGTATTCAAGGCGTTCGGCGGGGCAAGAAGGTCAAAACCACCTATGGTCAGCCTGCCGATCAATGCCCACTGGACAAGGTTAATCGCCAGTTCCGGGCTGCGATGCCAAACGAGCTTTGGGTGTCCGACTTCACGTTTGTGTCCACCTGGCGGGGCTTCGTCTACGTGGGCTTTGTCATTGATACCTTCGCCAACCGGATCGTCGGCTGGAAAGCATCGACAACACAGGACACGCAGTTTGTCTTGGATGCGCTCGAACAGGCGATCCATGCGCGCAGACCTGCTGAGAAACTGATCCATCATTCAGATCGCGGATCGCAATATGTATCGATCAAGTACACAGAGCGTTTGGTCGATGCAGGATTGGAACCATCCGTCGGCAGCGTCGGCGACAGCTATGACAATGCACTGGCTGAGACAATCATCGGCCTGTTCAAAACGGAAGTCATCAACAGGCTGGGGCCATGGAAGTCCAAAGATCAGGTCGAATGGGAAACCCTGCAATGGGTCGATTGGTTCAATAGGGAACGCTTGCTCGAACCTCTCGGCTACATCACACCAATCGAAGCGGAGGAGAAATACGAACAAGCCTTGAAATCAAACAAAATCGCAGCTTGAAATACGAACTCAACAGTCTCCGGCAAAACCGGGGCGGTTCAATCATCAGGGCAATCCAGCTTTCTGGAACTTTCGTTATCGCATCGGTTGCTTCTTCTAAGACACGCCCTTCGAGACCTTTTTGGCGAAGGATTTCACGCACTTCCTGTCGTTCGCCTTCGGGATAGGTTTTAATATGGTGCTCTTCTATTGCTCGTATTTGCCTAAGATTGTCTTGCTCAGCTTTTTCGCCCGAGTAATTGGCTGCGGCCATGGAAAATCCATCTGCCAAGACGTTTGCTAGGCCCAATACAACGATGACAATCGGTGAAAGCCCGGCGCCAGCTACCCCAGCGACGATCGCAAATGTTGTTACAGTTCCATCAATGGCACCATAGATCGCATCCCGGAGAACACCCCTTCCTGGCGGTGCACCGATTCTGGCTGAGATTTCTTGATGAGAGTGACCGTGATCTGGCATGGCGTGCCTCCTGAGTACGATCATTTTGCAACCCAGAAACCAGGCCGGATTAATAAAAATCAAATTGTTCGGAGCGGGTAGATCTCTTTAAGTGATGCTCAACTTTGCAAAACCCTTAGCGTAAGCCAAACGCTAGTCTCTTAGTTTGTTTTGAACTCGCCGGACGTGCCGTAGGGTGTCTGTCAGCATAGCGGTCATAAGGCCAAACATGAGAAAACCGTTAGCCCCGGTCATACCTCCCAGAAGACGCTTGTCTTTCGGCATGGTAACATCGCCAAGGCCCAAGGTCGTGTAAGCAACCAAAGAGTAGTAGACGGCTTCTTCCAGTAACGAGAAGACTGACATCTGTCGAAACACAACTGCCCAGAGCCAGACACCCAACGTCATCATTGTCATGGTCGCAAGCACGACCATCAGGATAACAACAAACGACTTAATGGGGTGTGGCGGCCGCTGTAGCCAAGGTTCCATAAACTCAAGATTCTCATTCAGGAGCCACCACAGGATTGCACCTCCAACAAGCGAAACGAGAGTGACGGCAGAGCCAAGCAACAACTGATCAATCATAGCAAAATGTTCGATGTTTGAGTGCCTTCATAGGCTGCCCGGCTTACACTCACGAGCGCTTCTAGATTGGTTGTGTCGGCAAATTCATCGACTGCATCGTTCATAGTCTTCTCCGTATGAATAGCTTGCACGAAACACTATTGGTCAATCGAAAGCCCTAACTGACGGATATCAATCGATGTGAACGAGCGGTGTGAAACATGGCGGAGCTGATTCAGCGAAAGGTTCACTCTACATGGGTACGTCTGGCACCGATCAAAAACTTCATGCCGCTATTGCAAGGCTGACAGGGGGCGTATCACCCGCAGGCTTGATGGTAGCTTGGACAGATTGGAGCATGCACATAGCGGTTTCACCACAAAGGCAGCAACACCTGTTCAAAGAAATGCAGAGGCATTTGGCGTTGGGGTTGATACACGAAAATACGCAAGAGAATGATCCCAGATTTGCCAACCCATTATGGAATTTGCCGCCCTATTGTTTCTATCGAAATGTGTTTCTGGCTGCCCAAGATTGGTGGCACGAGGCATTTGGGCCATTGCCGGGGGTTGATCCCAAACACCAGAATGCCATGGATTTCTACAGCCGTCAGGCGCTTGATATGTTCTGTCCGGCCAATTTTCCGTTGACCAACCCTACAGTGCTTGATCGGGCGGTGCGTTCATGCGGACAAAGCATTGTGAATGGCTGGCGGAACTGGTTGGACGACCTGGCCACCACCCTAACCGGAGTGCCAAGAGAGCACGACCCCTTCAAGGTTGGAGAGACCATAGCCGTGACGCCGGGTGATGTGGTATTTCGCAATCGTCTCGTGGAGCTTCTGCGCTATCACCCAAAAGGTTCAAAGGTAAAGAAGCCACCCGTTTTCATCGTCCCAGCGTGGATTATGAAATACTACATTCTGGATCTTTCACCTCAGAACTCGCTCGTATCCTATTTGGTAGACCAAGGCTTTGAGGTGTTTTGTCTGTCCTGGAAAAACCCGGGTTCTGAAGACGCTGAATTGGATCTGAATGATTACCTGGAGCTAGGCATCAGAGCACCGCTCAATTGGCTTGCCTCAGAGCACGATACAAATGCGGTACATGCCGTGGGGTATTGTCTAGGGGGCACTTTGCTTGCAATTGCAGCGGCTGCGGCCGCAAGAGACGGGCAGGGCGTCTTTGCAACCTTGTCACTTTTGGCTAGTCAAACGGATTTCACCGAGCCGGGTGAACTTGGAACCTTTATCACAGAAGCACAGGTAGCGTTTCTGGAAGACCTTATGGCAGAGCAGGGGTATCTGGAGGCTAAGCAGATGGCGGCTGCATTTCAGATGTTGCGTCCGGCGGACTTGATTTGGAGCCGAGTCATTCGTCACTACCTTTTGGGCGAGCGTTCGCCGATCAATGATCTGATGGCTTGGAATGCTGATGCGACACGCATGCCTGCGCGCATGCACGCAACCTACCTGAGAAAGCTGTTTCTGGAAAATGCGCTCGCCAACAGAACGTACCGCGTTGATGGACGGCGTGTGTCGCTCACCGATATTCGAGCGCCAATGTACTGTCTTGCGACAGAAAGCGACCATGTTTCACCTTGGACCTCTGTATTCAAGCTGCTTGCCCTGACGGATACGAATGTCCGTTTTGTCCTGACCAACGGCGGTCACAATGGTGGTGTAATATCGGAGCCAGGGCATTCTGGTCGACATTTTCGCACGCTCGTAAAACAGGAAGGCACCCGGTTTGTAGGGCCGGATGCCTGGTTCGAGAAAGAAACGCCAGAAGACGGCTCCTGGTGGCCGGATTGGACAACCTGGCTCGAAGGTTACTCGAGGCAGAAAAAACTCTCCGAAGCCTGGTCTTCCTTGGAAAAAGCCCCTGGAACTTATGTTTTCGACTGATCGGCAGCTTCTTCGGCTTTAGCTGAAATTTCTTCCATTGTGTTCGAGCAAAACTTGACCACTTTTCCGGTTTCGAGCCGATAGTCATCAAGAGCTTTCTGAATGAATGCCGCTTGCACGCGTTGAACGTCATTGACTGATTTTGCGTGAAGAAGCTCATGCTGCAGCTTCACATCTTCCTTCACACGATCTGCAACAAAGCTCAGCCATTCCGATCCCAAATCACTCATGGCTTCGACCCATTTTGTGCCAAGCCAAGAAAGCGATCCAAGCCCGCCGTTTTGCATATCGGTAAATGTTCGCCAGACTTTTTCTGGTTCAAGTGGTGAACTCACCTCAGGACTTTTTGCTTTGGGCATGTTTTGATCTCCTCTCGCTGATGCCCGAACACTATCATTCCCAATTGGGCGCTGGTTGATATTGCTCAATGGGGCGTTGCCATGCGTGTCTCATTTTGCGGCTATGACCGACTCAACGTCACGCCCGGGACTCAGTGCTGACGCGGCGCTTCGAGCGCGCGATGCATATGGTTTGAATGAACTTCCGCTACTGCCTCCACCACCAATGTGGCAGGCCATTCTCAGACAGTTCACCAGCCCTCTGATCGCAATCCTCGCATTGGCAGTCGTCGCCGCCGCGTTGCTGGGTGAAACGATTGATGCGATGGTCATAGCCGCTGTTATCGTTTTTAACGCGGTCCTGGGCTTCGTACAGGAATGGCGCGCGGAGAAAGCTCTGGCAGCTTTGACAAAATTATTGAGCCCGCTCGCGACGGTGCGGCGGGACGGCGTGGAAGAGCGCATACCTGCCGCAGAAGTTGTGCCGGGCGACCTTCTTGTGCTCAGCACCGGCGACCGCGTTGCCGCTGACGGAAACCTTGTTGTGTCGCGGGATGCGGAATTGAATGAGAGCATCCTGACCGGAGAATCCATGCCAGTGTCGAAGGGTGTGGACGGGCTTGTTTTTGCGGGAACCTCTCTTGTGGTTGGGACTGCAGAGGCTGAAGTCACGGCGACAGGGTCCGACACCAGTTTTGCAGAAATCGCAAAACTCACCGGAGGCATTGATCGTCGGCCAACACAGCTTCAGCAGGCTTTGGGCCGCCTTGCTTGGTGGCTTGGGATATTTTCCATAGGTGTCGGAGTTGCCGTTGCAAGCTTGGGGTTGCTGACCGGGCAGCCAATTCTCGACATGATGCTCACGGCGATATCACTGGCTGTGGCCATGGTGCCTGAAGGGCTTCCTGCGGTTGTGACCATAACTTTGGCGCTTGGCGCATCCGCCATGGTGCGCCGAAAGGCGCTTGTCCGTCGTATGCAGGCAATTGAAACTCTTGGCGCAGCGTCCGTGATTTGTACCGACAAGACAGGAACCCTGACTGAGAACAAAATGGTTGCGACGCGCTTCTGGATGGCGGGATCCTGGTATGATGCCGGGCGTGATGCAATCAAGGATATCACGGCCAGAAATCAGTCACATGTGATCCAGCGCTTCATTGATGTGGCGTCCATATGCACGCATGCGTCGCGCTACACCGACCAACATAACAATGTTGAGTCTTTGGGCAGTCCGACAGAAGTCGCTTTGCTGGAATTGGTGCAGCATTTGGGCGATGCGCAGGCTGTAGAAATACAGCAAGAAATGCCATTTTCCAGTGAGCGCAAACGCATGGCGATGCTGGTTGAGCGCGATGGCTGTTTTCGTCTCTTGGTCAAGGGCGCGCCAGAAGTTGTTCTGGAAAAGTGCGCCTTTGTTGCGATGTCGGGCGAAGACATGGAGATCGATGCGGAATTGCGCAACGAGCTCAAGGCTGTACATGAAAGCATGGCGTCGCAAGGCCTGCGTGTGCTGGCGCTTGCCGATCGCGCGACCGCCCAAGGCAATTTGGTGGACGAAAACCTCGTTCTGTTGGGCTTTGTCGGATTGATTGATCCCCCGCGCCAAGAAGTTCCCGGAGCTATTGCGCGCGCGCGGGATGCGGGTATTCGAGTGATCATGGTTACCGGTGACAGCCCCGTCACAGCACGTGCGATTTCCAGCCAAATGGACTTGCCCGCCGATAAGGTTGTCACGGGCAAGGAATTGGCAGCGATTTCAGAGGCGGATTTGGTGCCCTTGCTGCAGCGTGACGTAATTTTTGCCCGAACACACCCGGCGGATAAGCTACGTCTGGTCACAGCATTGCAGAGTACAGGTGCGGTTGTCGCCATGACTGGCGATGGTGTGAACGATGCACCCGCATTGAAACGTGCCGATATTGGTGTCGCCATGGGCCAGCGGGGCACAGATGTCGCACAAGAGGCCGCAGACCTTATTCTTCTGGACGATAACTTTACGACCATTGTGAATGCGGTTGCAGAAGGCCGACGGCAGTTTGCAAACATCAAAAAGTTCGTGCGCTACTTGCTGAGTTCGAACGCGGGCGAGGTGGTTGCGCTTGTGGTCAATCTGATTATTGGCGGACCTTTGATCTTTCTGGCGACACAGATACTCTGGATGAACCTGATTACCGACGGTGTCACGGCGGTCGCGCTGGGTCTGGAGAAGAGTGAGCCTGACCAAATGAAACAACCACCGCGCAAACCAAAAGAACCCATCTTGGGGCGGGCGGGGTTTCTGATGATCTTGGGTTTTGGGCTTTATACGGGCGGAGCGAGTTTATTTCTGTTTTACAAATTCCTGCCGGTTGATCCTGTCTTGGCCAATACCCTGGCTTTCACAGCCATGGTTGTGTTCGAAAAGATGTCTGTTTTTGCGTTTCGTTCATTTCGAACACCGGTCACTGCCATTGGCTGGTGGTCAAACAAGGCACTCCTGTTGGCGCTTCTTAGCATGCTCGCTCTGCAGGTGATGGCTGTCTACCTGCCGTTTTTCCAAGCGATATTGCATACCGTTCCGCTGGAAATTTTTCACTGGCAATGGATTGCGGTGCTGGCCTTGCCACTGATTGTCGTGCCGGAAGGCATCAAGATGCTAATGCTGACCGGTCAGCCGCAGCGCGGGATCGTTCGAGCCCAAACGGATACGAACGTCCACAGCACAAAGCCCTGAAGGCGCTACAATCAGCGGATTGATGTCCATCTCTTCAAGCATGGGCATGGCCAGGCATAGATCAGACACATGCATCAAAACATCCACAAGAGCGCCCGTGTCCACTGGGGCCGTGTTGCGAAACGGACCCAAGAGGCGCGCAACGCGCGTACGGCCAATCAATTCGACAGCCGCGTTGCGGCTTAGAGGCAGCATACCGGTTGCCACATCTCCGAGGAGTTCGACCAGAGTGCCTCCTGCGCCAAATGTGATGACGGGTCCAAAGGCCGGGTCGCGCGTGACACCGATCAGAACTTCCCGGGCATCATCGGGTTGCACCATGGGTTCGACCGAAACCCCGAGGATGCTGGCATCCGGTCTTATGCGTTTTGCGGTGTCGCATATGTCATGAAACGCGGCGGCCACTTCAGGCTGCGACTGCAGGTTCAACCGCACACCGTTCACTTCGCTTTTATGGGATATCTCTGGCGACACGACTTTCAGAACGACAGGCGACCTAAGTTTCTCAAAGATCGCGACGGCCGCGTCATCCGTGGCCGCGAGTTCGGGGACCGGGCAGGGGATGCCTGCGACGGACAGCAACCTACGAGAGGCGATGTCACTGAGCATGCCGGGTGTCAGGGTGCCCAGGGAACGGACGGCCTTGGTTAGGGTAGTTCGTTTTGTCCCCTTCAGCTTTGGCGCGTCATCCACACGGGCAGATCGTTCACCCGCCTTGACCGCGGCGGCAAACGCCCGCACCGCTTCTTCGGGGCGGTTGAAGTCAGGGATGCCATGCCTGCGCAATTTGGTGCGTGAGGATGACACCGAGTGCCCACCCAAAAAGCAGGACAGGACCGGCTTGTCATATCGGTGGTGTGCCTCCAGCACCGCATCGGCCACCCGATCTGGTGCCGTCATGGATTGTGGGCTCAAAAGGGCCAGTGCGGCATCAAATTCGTCACTTTGCAGGCAAGCATCCAGGGCCGCCTTGAAGTCCGAAGCGGTCGCGTCGCCCACAATGTCGAGCGGATTGCGTCGTGACCAGTTTGGGCTAAGCTGTCCTTCGAGGCTGTCGCAAACGTCCTGGGGCAGCGGCGCAATCGGCAACGACCGGTCAGAAAGACGATCGGCTGTCAGGACACCGACACCACCACCGTTTGTCACAATGGCAAGACGACCTCCACATGATCGTTGATGGGATGACATGAACCGCGCCACATCCAGAAGTTCACCCAGCGTGGCAACCTGAACCGCGCCTGCTTCGCGCAACACCGCTGAAAATACCGCGTCTGATCCGACAAGTGCACCTGTGTGTGTGGCCGCCGCCGCGGCACCCTCGGCATGGCGTCCTGCCTTGAGAACAATAACAGGTTTGATTTTGTATGCGGCGCGCAACGCCGAGCGAAACTTCGGGCCGTTTCGAACACCCTCTACATAGACAAGGATGACCTTTGTGCGTGCGTCGTCGGCGGCCATCACAATCGCATCGCCCAATCCCAGCTCAAATGAATTGCCTAGCGACATCATCAGGCTGAAGCCAAGGCCATCCTGTTCTGCCATGTCCGCCATGCTTGAACAGATTGCGCCAGATTGCGAAATCAAGGCAAGGCCGCCCTTAGGTGGAAGGGCTGGTTGAAACGTGGCGTTGAGGCGAAGATGCGGGCGTACAAGCCCAAGGCAGTTTGGCCCCATGATTTGGATATTGCCAGCCTTGGCTGTGTTGAGAAGTCGCTGTTTTCCGGCTGGACCATTACCTTCGACAAAGCCGGCGGTAATGACGATTGCTGCGCTAGTCCCCATCGACGCGCAATCGCGCAGAGCGCCCGGAACGGCTTTCGGAGGAATGGCGATGATGGCTAAATCAGCTCCGGTTCCGGCGGCCTCTTGAGAGGGCACGCACGACTGGCCTCCGAGCGAGTCATACTTGGGATTAATTGCAATCACTTTGCCACCATAACCCTGGCTTGTAAGATTTCGGAAAATATGTGTCCCTGGCGAGGATGCGCGTTCGGAAGCTCCGTAGACTGCGATAGATTGCGGGTTCAAAAAGCCGTCGGACGAATTGGTCATAAAGCACCCTGTGTTGGATCCGCTGAAACATTGCATGTCGTAAAAGCTCAGGAGTTGATTTAACGCAACCTGAGTTAAGCTGATCTATTTTCGAATTCGGTCGCGGGATTTGCGATAAAACGCTTTGTTTTTTTCAATGAATTGCGTCAGCGCCTGGCCCAAAATGCCAGTGGAAAAATCACGGGCATAGAGGTATCCAGTCACACTTGCGATCAATCCGCCAAACGCGTTGATGATCAGATCACCCATAGTGTCATTAAGTCCCGATTTTTGCATGTTCAGTCCAAACATCTGATCCATGCTGAATTCAAAGACTTCCCAAAGACCACCTATGGTCATTGCCACGCAGAATGTGATGAACGCTAGCGCAGATGGTGGTGCCGCAAACTTGTCCCCTTCGAACAACATGAAGACAAACAAAAACCCCAAGAGTCCGAACCCGACTGCGGCGGAGCCATGCAAGGCAAGATCCCACCACCAAACACGCTCGTAAAAGTCAAAAGCTTCACCAAGAAAAATCGATGCAAAGATGAAAAGGGTCGTGGCCAGCAAAAAAGGTATTGGAAGCTTCAGGGAAAACCGTTTTGCCAGAAAGGGCACCATTGCGGACAGGACAAGAGTTGCAAGGCTGACAAATGCCAATGACCAGCGGCCCAGGAATAACGCGACCAGTGCGCAGGTCAGCAAACCCACCCAGATCAGAGCCAGCATCGGGCCAAAACTTAATATGTACTCACGTAAGTTGAAGTCCTTTGTTCCTTCAGTTTTCGATATCCATACTTATATATAAGGTATGCAACGCAATGCGCTCAGACTAGTCAGTTACAACATCCGCAAGGCACGTGGCCTGGACCAGCGCAGATCGCCCGAAAGAGTGATCGAAGTTATCAATTCGCTCAACGCTGATCTGGTCGCGCTGCAAGAAGCGGACAGGCGTTTTGGAGAACGAGTGGCTGCGGTACCAGCCGAAATGATTGAAGCTGAGACAGACTTGAAGGTGGTTCCGGTTGCCAAGCGTAAGGCAAGTGTCGGATGGCATGGTAATGCCGTTCTCGTGCGCAAGGACCTTGAGGTTGCGTGTGTAGAGCAAATTGACTTGCCTGGCTTAGAACCGCGTGGTGCGGTAAAGGTCACACTTGGCTGTGAAAACGCGGTTTCCATCATCGCGATGCACCTGGGATTACGCCGTTCGGACAGGCAAGCACAACTGGAACAGATCAAAGCTCTGGCAGAGCCAGATGAGCATGTTGTGTTGCTTGGCGATTTCAACGAATGGTCGTCGCACAAGGGGTTTGCTCCCATTCAAGATCGTTTCAAGATTGTTGCGCCAGGGCGCACCTTTCACGCAAGTCGTCCTATGGCAGCTCTTGATCGCTTTGCGTTTTCTGAGACCTTAATGTTTTCCGACGCAGGCGTAGAGCAGGGCGCTCTTGCTCAGCGTGCATCAGACCACCTTCCAATTTGGGCAGATGTAAGAAAGGTCGAAACCGACGCTATTTACTGAACAAGACGGGCAGCTTGGCATCACGCAAAAGCGAATGGCTGGTCGCGCCAACAACAAAGTCATACACGTTGGAATGACCAAATGCTCCGGTCACAACCAGCCCCGCTCCCTGTTCAAAAGCGCTTTGTACCAACACGTCACCTATGCCTTGTGCTCCTTGGGGGACATGACGCACGTTGACATTCAGGTCGTGGCGAGCAAGCGCTGATGACAGGTCGAGCAGATCATAATCGTCCAACTCGTCAGAGGAATTGCGTTCCACACGCAACACGGTCACTTCGGCTTCTGCATTGGCAACCATCAAAAGGTCATGGGCCGCACGCGCGGCTTCGCGTGTGTCGCTCCAACCGAGCACGATCTTGTTGCCAATCTCTGGCCCATCATAGCCAAGCGGTACGATAATGACGGGACGACCACTTTGCTGGATGACAGTGCGTTGTATGCCGCGTTGATCATACCGGTCCACGTCGTCGTCGGCATGCGCCATGATTACCAGATCCGCTGCGCGCGCCGATTCCACGATTCGGTCCGCAGCGGTTTTGGATTGTGCTTTGACCCGGCGATATTCGCATACAAAATCCTCTGTTTTTGTATGCGCATCAAAAATCGCTTCGATCGCATCAGCCTCTTCTTCCTGATTTCGCGAGAATTCTGCAAAGACCCCGGCATCAATGTGCATTGCTATGCCAGGATAGACTTCGATGGCTTCTAATGTATGTAGGCCGATCAAATGTGCCCCGTGCTTGCGCGCCAGGGGTACCGCAAAGTTCAATAACGTTGCGGTATTATCTTTGGTTGTCAGGCCGACAAGGATTGTTTTTAGGGGCATTGATCGGTCGCCTTTCGTCGCAAATGGACAGGTTGAGGAGCTAGGAGCTCTTCACAGTGATTTTCTGAACACCCGCTTTGGTATTGGCAGGCCTTTGAATCTTGAGTTTCAACACACCGTTTGAGAAGTCTGCCTTCACAGCCTCGGCTTCGGGCACGAAGCCCAAAGGTATTTGGCGCCGGAAACTGCCGTAGCGGCGTTCAACCAGGTGGTATTCTTTTTCTTTTTCTTCCCGATCGCTGCTTTTCTCTCCTTTGATAACAAGCATTTCGCCATTAACTGACACATCGAGATCTTCGTCTTTAACGCCGGGCATTTCGGCACTGATTTCAAGCTCTTCATCGCTCTCTGCGATGTCGAGAGAAGGTACCAGTGCGGTATCAAACCCAGATGCTAAGTCTCCAGCCTCCGGGGCTGTACCTCGGCGAAACTGGTCAAAGATTTGCGCCATCTCTTTTGAGAACGGATGCAAAAACGGCGATGCATCCGAAAACAGTGAAGGGAGGGTTTGACGTGGCATTTCGATCTCCTTTTTGCTCAGCTATTGGTTTTGCAGGACTAAGTTTAATTGCGGATGTCGGCAGCCGATTGATACTTCTCAATTTCCAGGCTGAAGCTAGGGTCAGACCTCGTCTTAACGCCAAGCCGAACATGAAACAGAGCGTGGAAAAGTGGCCTATCGCGTTCCACAATGTGACGATTACATTTTATTTAGTCATGCTCTTTTAGGGCTTTAGCTGCCAATGCAGCTTCGTCACGCACAAGCACGGTTTGGCTGTTTTTCAACGATATGATTCCGGATCGACGTAAGGCAGTGAAGCAACGACTGACAGTTTCAACCGTCAGGCCCAAGAAGTCGGCAATATCCAACCGGCTCATTGGCAAAAAGACCCGCCGTCCGACATTGGTCGTCTCACCACACCGTTCAAGCATAGTGACAAGAAACGACGCGACCCGTTCGTCGGAACATTTCAGTCCCAACATCATGAAGTGCTCTTGCATCGCATGGATTTCCCGCAGCGCTGCCTGAAGCAGGGCGAAGTGTAGAGCCGGCTCGCCTTCCCCATTTTCCAGCGCCGACCGGCGAAAGGATTTCAATTTTGTGTCGGTTAGCGCGTCACAATCTGCTTGGTGCAGCCCGTCATTTGGAAAGCCGATGATGTCCCCCGGAAAACCAAACGCAATCACTTGCCGGCGGCCATCTTCCAAAAGACGCGTTAAACGAACTGCACCGGTCAAAACCTGATAAAGTCTTTCGACCTCATCGCCTTCATAGTAAAGGCATTCACCTTCATGAATCCGTGCAGCGCCTATAGCGTGGGATTCAATTTCTTCCGAAATTGGCGGAGTAAATCGCGCATGGTTGGTAGACGTCGTGACGTACATTCTGGCAGCCTCCCGTGATCAACGGAAAAGTCTTGCCCTATCTGAGTAACGACATGACGCGATCTAGTGTGCGAATTTGTATCAGTTTGTAATCGGGCTTTTGAAAGGCTCAACCATACGTATCCTCAACGCATTTGACATTGCTCAACAGCTTAATTTTTTGAAGCAATAATCTGATCTCCGAAGTGGAAACCGGAGGATAAAATGAAGCCGAAAGTGACATGGGTTCTCATTGCCAATGCAAGATATGCACGCGTCATATTGCATCGCGGTTTTGGACACGGTCTGAGCGAAATGGCAGATTTGGTTTGGCATGCCAATCCGCCTGTGGATTACTCGGATCGCGCCGGTGTCGGCCACAGCATAGCAGGGCCTGGCACCTCGGCAGTGGGCCAAGGTGACCCAAAGGAACAAGCTGATCTGATCTTTGCAAAATCCGTTTGCGAAGAACTAGACGCGGCGTTCAGGAAAAAGAAATTTGATCGGCTGGTGATCTGCGCTGGGCCTTACATGCTGGGGCTTTTACGAAAGTCTATGACTGCTCAACTGAAGAGCCGGATCAAAGAAGAAGTGTCCAAGGACTTTTCCGGGCTCAACTTGAAACAACTTGAAGAGCATCTGGGAACAATCCTGATTATCTGATTATGTTATGAATGCCCGACACGGTTTTAATTGGTCTCATGTCCATTGTTGTGAAGTTTTAGCAAAGAGATAAGCCCCAGATATCCCATTAGATCTGAGAGTGAAATCACACCTGTCAGCGTGCTGTTTTGAGAAACCAAAAACTTACGCCTGTTTGTTTCTGATATTTTTTTCATCAATTCAGATAGGGGCATGTCTTCTGTGATGCAGTTGTCTGGATTAAGTTCGACAAACACATCGTTGACCTTGGTGTTCCGCCAATTTTCACGCTCAAGATGCGACAACACCTCAGTGTCAATATAGCCGAGCAGCACTTTGTTCTCGACGACCGGCACAAAACTTACATTGGAGCGAAGTATTTTGTTGTAGATGAGATCAGAAATTGTCGTGTCGGGATCGGTGGTTATGACGGGTGTTTTGGTCATCAAGGTGCCAACAGAACGCTTGGCAAACGCCGCTTGCATGAGCTGGTTTTGATAGCTGGTCTTCGCGGCAGCCAACAAAAAGAAGCCGAGCAAGACTTGCCAAAAGCCACTGACAACAAAGCCATTGTATAGCGTCATAATACCCAAAACAATGAGTGTAAACGCAAGAAACTCTCCGGATTTGGAGGCTGTTTGTGTCGCGCGCAGCATGTTGCCCGATTTTTTCCAAAGATACGCTCGTAATATGCGACCGCCGTCCAAAGGAAACGCAGGCAAGAGGTTGAATAGCGCGAGGATCAAGTTGATGAGTGCCAAATACGAAAACACCGCGGCAAATTCTTTTGGTCCACTGAGAATCGTAGAGATCTGCAAAAGGATCCAAAATAAGAAAGCTAAGAAGAAGCTCATCAACGGCCCTGCCACCGCGATGTAGAACTCGTGCGATGCGGCTTTTGGTTCGCTTTCTATCTCTGCAACACCTCCAAAAAGAAAAAGAGTAATGCCGCGCGTCGCAACTCCGTACGACCGTGCAACAACCGCATGTGCGACCTCGTGCAGGAGAAGCGATGCAAAGAACAAAAGCATCGTTGCGACCGCCATTGTGAAATGCTGTGACGATGCCGCTTCGGGAAGGCGCACTGGAAAGGTATGCTGGGACAAGCTCCAGGTGATTAGAGCGGCTATCAGCAACCAGCTAGGGTCGATTTTTATCTCGAATCCCAACAGGTTCAGGACAGGTCTGGCATTTTTGAACATGGTGAACCTCGGCTGCGGAAAGAGTATCGCCTGCAAGGCGCAACGAATTGAGTAAGATCAATCGTGTTCTGCGAATACGCGTCTAGTCAGGCGGCATGACCCTTCCTGCGACCTCTCTCTTTGCAACCTTGTTTTTCTTTGTCGCATCCGCGGTCGTGGTATGGGTCGCGGGCGCGCGGCTGGCTTACTTGGCGGATGCTTTGTCGGATCGGTTCAAGCTCGCCAAGTCGATCATGGGTTTGATTGTACTGGCATTGGCGACATCTTTGCCGGAGGTGGCAACAACGCTTAGCGCCGCTGTGCAGCAAGCCAAGGATTTGGTGCTCAACAACCTTTTTGGCGGCATTGCTCTTCAAACCGCTATTCTTGCCATGTCGGATTTTTGGGCGAGGGGGCAATCACCAACTACCCTCGAAAAGCCAACCACGCGTTGGAGGCGACATTACTGGTTCTGATGCTTGGTTTGACCCTTGTCATCACAACTTTGAACGAGCCTTTTGCGATTTGGGGCATTGGTTTGGGAAGCTGTGTTATCGCGTTATTTTACTGTGGGGCTATCTGGCTCTTGCGGCGCTATGATGATGCCAGCGACTGGGTTCCTGTGGATCTGCCAGAACAGAAATTATCTGGGTTTACGGACCCATCTGGCTTAGCCGGCACGCGGTCATCAGCTTTGCTCTTACAGACAGCATTGGCATGCATAGCAATCTTGGTTTTTGGGCTTCTGCTTGTCTTGTTTGCAGAGCGTCTCGCAGTTCAGTCCGGACTCGGCGCAAGCTTCATCGGTGTCACGTTGCTGGCGGGTGCCACGTCGCTGCCAGAGCTGACCACGAGCATCGCTGCGGTCCGTCTTGGCGCTTACACAATGGCCATTTCCAACATCTTCGGCAGCAATCTCATCATGCTGGTTTTGGTCTTCCCAGCGGATTTACTTTTTCGATCAGGACCTATCATGCGACAGGCCTCGGACACTGTTTCCCTTGCGCTAGGGTTCGGGATAATCGTGACTTCGCTTTATCTTTCCGGTCTGATCGTCCGGCGCAAACCCAAGATCGGGAAAGTTGGGGTAGATTCTGTTCTCGTCCTTCTTGTCTTTGCGTTCAGTCTTTTGGCCTATTACGTCGCACGTTAAGCGTCTTCCTTTTCCGTGTTGAAAGCGTTCGAAAGAAGTTTCGTTCAATGCCATTTGATCAATCTCAATTGGCAGCCGGCGCCTCGGCATAAATTCTAGAAATACACAAGCTTCCTGATGCCGAGTGCCATATTGACCATAGACACGCCCAATTCCTTGCTAGCGTCTCAAACGAAGCAGCATGCTGCTTTCTTAAGATGTGCCCAAATCCAAACTTTGCACCAAGGAGAACAGCATCCTGGTAGCAAGTTTGATGAAGAAAGCGTCCATTTTCTTTGCGTTGGCACTTTAAGCCTCACGCAGTTTTGGTCGGATAGTGATGTGCCGGTTTTGTCTCTGGAACAGACATACCATGTTGCCAAAAACAAGATCCCGGTTCTCTTGCCTACGCTCACGCAGGAATTTGTCCTCAACGCTGTCACTGATGCAGCCCTGGTCAGCCTTGGCAAGCAAGACTGCCGTTCTTTGCTGGGAACGTCACGCTATTTCCGGGCGATGGTCTTTGCAGCAACCGCAGAAGGCATAGCGCAGGCCAGCAAGGGCCTGGATGAACTCAATGCAGAAGAAGCAATTACGTTTTTGCATTCGCAACGCAGGCCTTTGGAACTGCACAGAATGAGCGTTCAATGGCTTTTGCAACTACAGAAAGGAAAACCCCAATGAAACGAAATGTTGGAAGAATTGATAGCCTTACCAGGCTTGTTTTGGGCATAATCCTAATCATCGCTCCTCTGGCAAACTTTCCGTCGATTTGGTCCAGTGCGATATTGTCGGCCGGGGCTCTCATCGTTGGTTTTGTGATGGTTGCAACGGCGTATTTCACGTTCTGCCCACTCTACAGAGTGCTGGGCATGTCCACGTGCAAAGTGCAGAGCGAATAGGATGGCAGATCTCAAATACTTCAAGATTGCAATTGAAACACGCCTAAAAGAATTGGGTGTGCGACTGCATCAAATTGAAGACGAGCTTGATGCGCCAAAGCCGCAAGACCTTAGCGATCAGGCGATAGATCTGGAAGATGATGAGGTTCTGGAGGGCATTGGCCTGGTCGAGCAGCAAGAGGTAGGTCTTTTGCAACAAGCTCTGAAACGGATCAGGGAGGGTGACTATGGAACCTGCGCTATGTGCGAACAGCCGATCTCGACTGAAAGGTTAAAGGCTGTGCTATACGCTTCTGTGTGCAAGGACTGCGCAAATCAAAGCAAGACAGGGTAGAGCGGAAAGGTGCTGCCCGCACTGTTGTTGAAATATATTGTCTGCTTGCCCCTGCTGCACTGAATGATAAAATTGATTACACGAACATATACTGCGTATTCATTCAGCTGATTTCCGGTTCAGACAGCAAAATGTCCAGAAAGACCATCTTAGTCGTTGATGACGAACCAAGGCTTCGCAAGTTGCTTTGCACTTGCTTTGGTGACGAGGGTTACGAGACGTTAGAGGCCTATGATACGTCATCAACACTGCGAATGGTGCGCGTAAACTGTCCAGATCTTGTCACACTGGATTTACGTCTTGGTGAAGATGATGGATTGGAAATAGCGCGTGAAATCAAAAAGATATCTGACGTACCGATTGTCATGGTCTCGAGCAAGGACGATGTTCTAGACAAGGTTGTGGGCTTAGAAATTGGCGCGGATGACTATATCTCTAAGCCGTTTCACATTCGAGAAGTGGTGGCGCGCATCAAGGCCGTTTTACGCCGCAGCGCTAAGAGTGAAACACATGTCAGCACTTACAAAAATCCTGACTCTGACGGCAAACAGATAAAGTTTGAAGGCTGGTCAGTTGTCCCTGACCAATTTGAAGTAACTGGACCTGACGGAAAAGACTGCTCCATGACAACCGGCGAATTCAATCTCTTGATGGTGTTCCTAAATCACCCCAAACGTATTCTCTCGCGCGAGCAACTTATGGAGTTTTTGGGGGGGCATCCTACGCGCCACTGGACCGCACGATTGACAATCAAGTAGCGCGATTGCGTAAGAAGATTGAGGTCGACCCCACAGATCCCAAATTTATCAAAACCGTGCGTGGAATTGGCTACTCCTTTACGGCCGAAGTCGTTTGATTATCAGAGAGTAGTTTTTTGAGGTGTTCTGCCAAGTCAGCGATCCGATAGGGTTTGTGCAGCAGAGGAAACCGCTCTTTGTCTTCTTGCTGGATGGCAATATCTTTTGAGTAGCCGGACGTGAGTAAAAACTTCATTTGCGGATACAGAGACTGCGCTTCTTTCGCCAATTGATATCCATCGAGTTGGCCCGGCATGACCATGTCGGTGAACAAAAGATCGACCTGTCCAATGTTTTTCAGCAACTCCAGGGCGTCATCACCTGTTTCCGCTTCCAGTGTCTTGTACCCAAGCTCTTTTAATCGAACAACGGCTAAGCGGCGTACAGAAGCGTTATCTTCCACCACAAGAATAACCTGCCCGTGGCCTGGCGTTACAAGATTATGCGCGCTGGGTTCTTTGAATGTTGCATTGGCATTTGCGAGGATTGGGAAGTAGAGCGCAACCGTCGTTCCATGTCCTGGTTCGCTGTAAAGCGTTACGTGCCCGCCGGATTGACGGGAAAAACCGTATACCATGGACAACCCCAAACCCGTTCCTTTTCCTGCAGGCTTGGTCGTAAAAAATGGCTCAAAAGCGCGCTCTTTTGCGATGTCATCCATGCCTGTGCCCGTGTCGCTCATCGACAAACGCACATAATCACCGGGAACAATGTCGATCTCCTGAGCGATGTAGGTGTCGTCGATCTGAACGCGGTCGGTCTGAATCAAAAGCTTGCCGCCATCCGGCATGGCGTCACGGGCATTCAGTGCCAGATTCATGATAGCAGTTTGAAGCTGCGTCGGATCAACATTGACGTTTGGTAGGTTCGGGGCATGTAAGCTTTCGATTTCGAAACCAGCCCCAAGAGTTCTAGACAGAATTCGAATGACCTCATCACATTCTTCCGCCAGATCGAGCATCTTTGGGGACAGATCGCTCTTTCTGGCAAAAGCAAGCAATCGCGAAGTCAGGTCAGCTCCCAGCTCTGCGGCTTCGAGCGCGTCATTAACCAATTCGTCAAACCGACCCTCTGACCTGCTTTGCAAAAGCTCAAGATTTCCGATGATGATCGTCAGAAGATTGTTGAAATCGTGTGTAATACCGCCGGTCATCTGACCAACGGCTTCTAGACGCTGAGACCGCGACAAGGCCTCTTCTGCCGCCTTTCGTTCAGTCAGATCGTGCATAACGGCCACAAAGATTGGCCCTTGCGACACCTCTACGCGGCCCAATGATATGTGGATTGGGAAACAATGCCCGTCTCTGTGTCGAGCCGTTAGCTCTCGACCGGTCCCAATCACGGAACTTTTGCCAGTTTTAACGTGATGACTGATATAGCTATCGTGACGCTGCGCGTCCTCACTTGGCATAAGCATCCGCACGTTTTGACCCATCATGTCGGAAGCTTCGAAGCCAAGCATCTCAGTTGCAGAAGCATTGGTGCGAAGAATAATGCCGGTAGCATCGGTAACGACGATCGCGTCAATAACCGCTTCGAAAATCGCATCCAGCAGAGTTGCGTCATTGATATCCGTTTGGTTTTCTAACATTTGCTTTGATCGGGTTCGTTACCTCACACTACGTCGTATCACATTTGGCACCCTTTTCGTGCCCGTGTTCTTTCACCTGTTCAGGCTCAAGACTCGCTATGAGTTATACAGGATCTGTGCGGTCTGTGTGGCGCTTGTCCAAAAGAGCTTTCATTTGGACTATCGCACCGGGATAGCGACGTTCGACTTCCAAAGCGTCAAAATTGTTCCCGGCAAAGTCCGTAGCTGAAACTCTACCGCGAACACACATCAGGACAAGCTTGGGGTTTTTTCGTGCGCTGCCCAGGACCGTTCGGCCGATTTGATGCGCAAGGACTTCGATCTCCGAGATTGCAGCAAACGAAGCCTGTCCCATTTGGATCGGAGGATCCACCGTCCATGTCATGATTTGGGTCCAAATATGCGCCAGCCAAACCTTATAGCGGGAGTTACAAGCGAGGCCGGAACAACCGAAAGGCCTATCTCAGCATGACCTGAAAGGAAGGGGCGATTGATGAACAAAGGTTTTATATCAATGCTGCCCGCAGGTACCGCGGAACACCCGTAGACAAGAGGTGCCAGTTGACCAAAGGTTTGGCCGGTCTCACTGGCGTCACCCATGTCAAACTGCGCTGATAGCTCTATGTGGCGGAATGTGACGCGGTTTAGAACGTCGATATAAAATATAGCCCCCGCTTTTGCCATCCGCTCTAGCTTGGCCAATGTAGGTTTTGGTTTTTTCCTGACCTCGGGCAGTTCGTCTTGTGTCTTCGGTCTAGCGCTCTTCAAATTTATTAGAGGTCCATATCCCATCAGTGGGCGGCACGTCGCACGAATTCTCCAATTTGGGTCCTTCAAAACCGAAAGTTCGATATGGAGCGGCAGAAACAGAATAAGCACAAAAAAGCTGAGCAAGACTGGGGCAAAGCTAAGCAACACTGTAATTGCAACCGACATGCCAAATGCGTCAGCTATTTTGGGCCTTGGACTTTGCGCTGGAAGCCGTGGTTTCAATGGCTTTGTTAGCTGTCTTGCCGAGCACTTCAGCAAAGGTCGTCATCGCGCCTTGAACAGACTCAACACGTGCACCTTGGTCATCGAGAATGATCGCGCCCAACGGCTTGATCCCGCCGCCTGCACCTGTGCCAGCTCCGTCACCAGTCTTTGTATTGGCGCCGCCTCCTGCACCGAAACCAAAACCATAGCTCACGATGGGGATCACGGTCGCGTTGTCCTTTTCGATCGGATCTCCAAGAACATTCCGCGCGTTCAAAAGGCGGTCTAACTCTTCGACTGTGCCTTTCAACAAGCGTTCCACGTTTTCCATGTCGCATTCCTTTCATTCGGGGTGAGCAAGCAATGGAAAGCTTTTGGCACATCTCGCCAATACCGGTTTGACATCCGTCAATTCCAGTTCGGTAGTGCGGTGACAATGGAAGCGTCTTGTGCTTTGGGCGGTAAGAGCATTGCGAAATGTCAAACATGCGGAAACGAAAGCGGGCAAGATCAGAGTTCTCATGCTTCATGGAGGCTCAAGATGATTAAGAAAATCATGGTACCTGTCGATCTTGCCCACAAAGATGATCTGAAAAATGCCGTTTCACAGGCGGGACAAATCTCAAAACTGAATTCAGCCACGATACACTTGATCGGAGTTACAAGTTCAGCACCTACCGAAGTCGCCAAGACGCCCGAATCCTATGATGAAAAACTCAAAGCGTTTGCAAAGGAAGTCTCCGACCAAACTGGTTGCCCTGTAGAGACCCTGTCATTGGTAGATGTCGATGTCAGCGCTGATCTTGGCCATGTTCTTGTAGACAGATCTGATGAATTGAAAATTGATTTGATCGTCATGGCGTCTCATATTCCGGGCTTTTTGGAGCATATAATCGCTTCGAATGCGGGTTACGTTGCGAGCCACGCAAAATGCTCGGTTTATGTTGTGCGTTAAAAGCTTAGGGCTCTGAACTTTGACGTTCTCTTACACGACGCCTTGGAGGCCAAGATGCGACGACTTTTCTGGGGAATAGCAATGGCGTGTTTTCTAGTATCGCCCTTAAACGCACAAGATGCCGATAACGGAAGAGATCTTTTCTACCAGCATTGTGCCATGTGTCACGGGCGCGATGCGACTGGTAATGGTCCGATGGCTCCGGCGCTGATCCTACAACCGCCTGATTTGACACAGTTGCAGAATTCAAACGGGGGCTTTTTCCCAATCGCACGTGTCATTCGCAAAATTGATGGCAGGGATCCGTTGGTAAGTCATGGATCGCCGATGCCGATCTATGGTCAATTCTTCGAAGGTCGTGATGTGGCCGTGAAGACCAAGAGTGGTCAGCCAATCATGACAAGCCAGCCTATTGTCGATCTGGTCGAGTGGTTGAAATCGGTTCAGCAGTAAGCCGCACATTTGAAGAAAGCCGCTCAATTTCGTTAGTTCGGTAACCTTGTGGACTGTTATGCATGGGCGCAGGGCTGCATCTCTGTTGCCAAAACAGGTGCTATCCACCCCCGATTTCAGGGCTGCCATGTCAAAATCAAGTCGCCTATGGTTTCGATTAGAATTGGCTCTTTCAAGGTGTCTGGATACACATTGAGAGAGCTAGCCTTAGTCTGGCTGCAAATGAAAGACGTTTTGCAAATGCCATCTGACCAGACGATGATCATCGGGATTTTTATTGTCCTTTTCGTACTGCTAATCTGGGGACGCATCCGATACGATTTGGTGGCATTCGGAGCTCTCGTTTTGGAGGCAATACTCGGGCTTGTTCCAACGGACGCTGTATTCTCTGGTTTTGGGCATTCCGCAGTTGCGATCATTGCTTTGGTACTGATTGTATCACGTGGCCTTGTCGGTTCGGGCGCAATCGAAAAACTAGCGGCGCGGTTGCTCAACTCGGAACGACCTTTGCCACTTCATATTGCGGTGATGTCCGTCGTGGGAGCGGGTTTATCGGCAGTCATAAACAACGTCGCAGCGCTGGCTCTTTTGATGCCCCTCGATATCGACACAGCTACAAAAGCAAAACGCGCCGTCAGCCTTTCGCTTATGCCGCTGTCTTTCGCAACCATACTTGGCGGAATGATAACGTTGATTGGAACGACACCAAACATTGTGATTGCAGCCTATCGACAGGATGCGTTGGGCGCGCCCTTTAGTATGTTCGATTTCGCTCCGGTCGGGCTCACAGTAGCCGTCGTTGGAATCGCGTTCGTGTCTTTGCTGGGTAGGCGGTTTCTGCCCAAACGCGAAGGGGCCTTGGAACAGGAGGCGGCGTTTGCAGAAGGTCGCTACATTGCTGAACTTCGTGTCAGCGAAAAATCGATTCAGGACGTCTCTACCATTTCCGATCTTTACCCTCGCGCCGATGACCATGATGTTCACATTTTAGGACTGGTCCGTCGCGGAAAGCGGCTTCCGGGTTTTGCAGCGAAACAGGAAATCCGATCAGGTGACTTTGTAGTTGTCGAAGGAGAGCCCAAATCCATAGAAGCTTTTATGGGGCAATCTGTGCTGGAGTTCTCAGGCTCAGAAAAGCATGATGGGCGCGTCACTTCCGGTGGCCTGACCCTTACCGAAGCAATCGTACCAGAGGGTGCGCGGATTGTTGGGCGAACTGCGCGTGGCCTAAAGCTACTTTATCGGCATTCGGTTACGCTGCTCGGTGTGTCGCGTAACGGACGGCGGTTTACAGATCGGGTGCGGCTTCTTTTTATCAAACCGGGTGACGTGCTTTTACTTTTAGGTGATGCCGAAAGAAACGCTCAAGCGGCCTCTTTCATGGGGGTTCTCCCACTCGAAGGGCGTGAAACTCAGATGGTGCAACGCTCCAAAGCGGGGCTTTCTATTGCAATTTTCTTGGGTGCGATTGCGGTAGCCGTTTTAGGTTGGGTCTCTCTGTCTGTAGCACTCTCCGCCGCCGTGATTGCCCTGGTTGCAGTCGGTTTGGTGTCAGGTCGGGAAGTCTACGAGTCAATAGAATGGAAGGTGATTGTTCTCCTTGCCAGTTTGATCCCACTTGCGGAGGCTTTCGAGAAAACCGGTGGTGCAGAACTTATTGCCACACAAATACTGTCCATAACGGATGGGTTCCCGGCATGGGTGTCGCTTCTCGCACTTATGATTGTCACAATGACCTTGTCTGATTTCCTAAACAATGTCGCCACCACCTTGATCGCTGCGCCAATTGCCATTGGCATGGCGGCAGCAACCAGCACCAATCCAGATGCCTGGCTTATGTCCGTCGCGGTCGCCGCGTCTTGTGCGTTCCTTACTCCAATTGGACACAAAAACAATACGATTATCCTGGGTCCCGGTGGATACCGTTTCGGCGACTATTGGCGTATGGGGCTATTGCTTGAGATACTTGTTGTGCTCGTAGCCTTGCCAACAATTTTGTTGGTTTGGCCGTTGTAAAGAAACCACCCAATTGTTTGATTCAGTGTGTTGTGCTTCTTTGCAGACATCCAGTGGTCAGTCAGCGCTGCGTTGTAGTTTCACCGAACCGGGCTTTCGCTGCGAACGCAAAACCCCGGCGGTGGCGGAATTAACAGTCTGCGGACTTTGCTGCCGTTGACCCTTGTTCCGCCAATGTCGGCTAATGAGCGCAGCGTTCAAATGTGTTGGTAGACGACTGATACGTCACAACCCAATGTCGCTTCGATTTTGCTCACCGCATCAGGGACGCCAGCCACCGGCGTTGACCACGAATTGGATCCGCCAGCACGGCCTTCCGGCCTCCTGGGCCGAACAGGACCGCATCATCGCGCAGCTCTGAACATCCCACGCATCGCTAAGTCTACTCTGGAAAAGGGACGCTGAGACTCTTGGCCGAAAGGGCCTGAAATCGGGTCTCACTGTCAGTCTCCGGATGCACCACCGCCCGCTAGTCACCGGAAATGCGGGACTATTCTGGCGCCTGTGAAAATCAACTGCTGAGCCAGGACTGGGTGGCGGAGAGACAGTCCGAAAGCTGTTGTTTAACAATGCCTTAAGTCTTTGAAGTTGCAAGACTCGATGGTTTTTTGCGTTGCACTTTGTGCAGCAAAATGTGCAGCAAAAATTTCGTTAGCCGTGACCAGACTGAGCGGGTCTTGTTGTGCCGGGCACGGCTTTCCCAGCGTCAACTCTTCGGTGATATGCCTGAGATGCGCCGATGTTGACCAATACCTCGCGCCCGATGTTTGCGCTCTGCGGGCCAATGCGGGTTCTCGAGGACGGCATTGAGTGAGGCCAAGTGACGAACGCTCCACCCTCTTCACGAGCCAGAGCCTCCGGTAGTCTCGTCTCTGTACGTTCCACTGTGGACATTTGGGCTAAGCCTCAGCACTATCGAAAAAAACTTCCACATGAGAAATGCGTTTCGGGGTGACAAACATTGACGAATTTGAACAACAGCCATTTAGCGATGCAGAGTTTGCAGAAAACCCAGAACAGCGCTGCCCAGTAGTTCTTTTATTGGATACGTCGTATTCAATGAGCGGCGCGCCGATTGCGCAATTAAATGAAGGACTGGCAACGCTTCGCCAAGAGTTGATGAATGACCCAATGGCTGCAAAACGGGTCGAATTGGCGATGGTCACCTTTGGACCAGTCGAGATAAAATCCGACTTTGCCACAGTGGATCATTTCTACCCTGAAACTCTTGAGGCGAACAACGCGACACCGATGGGCGAAGCAATCGTTACCAGCCTAGACATGTTGCGCCAGCGCAAAGATCGGTACCGTGAAAATGGGGTGAAATATTACCGCCCTTGGGTCTTCCTGATTACTGACGGTGGACCCACCGACAGTTGGAGTGAAGCGAAAACCCGCGTGCATGAAGGCGAAGAGAAAAAGGAGTTCATGTTCTATGCTGTTGGCGTTGACCAAGCTGACATGAACGTGTTGTCGCAAATTTCCACACGGCAACCGCTCAAACTCAAGGGATTGGCCTTCAAGGAACTTTTTCAATGGCTGTCCAGCTCGCTTAGCGCGGTCTCACAGTCCAACCCCGGTGATGCTATCAACCTTGAGAACCCCACCGCCCCGGATGGTTGGGCCGTAGCAGGGTAACGGGGTGGCATGGCGTTGGGCGGCAGCGTCCGAAATTGGCACCTCGCACATTCAAAACGACGGCAGACTTGAAGATGCCTACGCCGTTTCGTGCATGGCAAATGACTGCATTTTCGCAGTTGTGTCAGATGGTGCGGGCAGCGCGAAATTTGGAGTCCATGGTGCTTGGCTTGTTTGTCGCACTCTGACGGTGCGTTTCCGCGAGTGGTTGAGGGACAATTCGGAATTACCAAACGACGAATTGTTAGTTGATTGGATTGATGATTTGCGGGATCGGATTGCAGCAATCGCAAATCAACGCGAAAGTACACCCCGACAATTTGCGGCGACTTTGGCGGCTGTATTAATAACGCCAGATGAAGTGCTGACTCTGCATGTTGGCGATAGCGCCATTGTTGGAAGACGGGGCACCGATTGGGAGGTGCTTTGTTGGCCCGAAAATGGCGAATATGCGTCCACCACCTATTTTGTTACTGACGACCCGGAACCGCGCTTGAACATCGCCCGCCAGCCAAGGGAACACGATGCATTTGCATTGTTTTCAGACGGCGTGGGCGATTTGGCGTTGTCACACTCAGAACAGGCTGCACATCAAAGGTTCTTTGTGCCGATGATGCGCCCGGTTGACGCAGCGACGGAAGACGGACGCCTGCCCAACCTTTCGTCCAAGCTGAGGGGCTATCTTGCTGGCGCAGCCGTCTGTGAGCGCACTGACGACGACAAAACGCTTGTCCTCATTTCCGGGGGCTGATCGTGCAGGAAATCGTTATCGGGAATAGTCGATTTTCAGTTGCTGAGTTGATTGGCAAGGGCGGCGAAGGTGAGGTCTACGCGATCAAGGGTCGGTCTGGGCAGGCCGTCAAAATCTACAACGCCGGTTTGCGTTCAAAGCGTGAAGACAAAGTGCGTGCGATGGTTGGCGAAGGCCTTGCCATAAAGACTGACCTTGTGGCCTATCCTGGTGAAATCGTCACTGACAACCAGGGCAACTTCCTTGGATTTGTTATGCGACTTGTGTCGGGCTACCGCCCGCTGCACGAGCTTTACAGTCCTAAATCCCGCCAACGCTACTTCCCGAAAGCCGACTACCGGTTCATTGTCCATACTGCACTGAATGTGGCCCGCGCCGTTGGGAAGGTCCATCAAACAGGCTGTGTCATTGGCGACTTGAACCATTCCGGTGTTCTGGTGGCGCAAGACGCGACTGTTGCCCTAATCGACGCTGATAGCTTTCAGTTTCGCTTGAATGGAAAGTCCTATCCCTGCGTCGTCGGCGTGCCGGATTTTACGCCGCCCGAACTTCACGGAAAAAACCTCGCATCTGTAGAGCGTACGATTGAGCACGACAACTTCGGGCTTGCCGTTGCGATCTTTCACCTGTTGTTCATGGGCCGTCACCCATATGCGGGGCGTTATAGCGGTCCAGATATTTCCATGGGCGATGCAATAGCACAAAACCGCTTCGCGTTTTCGCTGACACGCCAGTCCGCTACGCGGACAACACCACCCCCGGCGCACTGACACTCGATCTATTTCCCGACGCCGCTGTGACTGCGTTTGAACAAGCTTTCGGATTGAACGCTGGCGTGCGTCCTAGCGCGTTGGATTGGGTTGGTGCCCTGACGAAGTTGGAAGGCTCACTGAATCACTGTAGCAGGGTCAAGACGCACTATTTCCCAAGCAATGCCAAGGGGTGCGTATGGTGCGCACTGACGGCCAATAGCGGCTTTGACATGTTCCCGGACCTGTCAGCCGTCACGCCGAATATTCCAACTGATACACGCGGGACAGCACAAGCAATCCGCGAAATACTCGCCTTCCGGTTCCCAACGGTTGCTGACCTGTTGCCGCAGGCACCTGCCCCGCGTGGGGCAAGTGCCGCTCTCAGTGAGGCCAAGAGTGGCAAGCGCGGGCGTGCTTTCTTGGGTCTGCTCATGATGGGCGGCGCTGTTGCCGGGTTCATCGTCGCTATTCCCGCATGGTTTGTATGGGTCGGGCTGGCGATTTGGGGGTGGGTTACGTTCTCAGACCGTGAAGTTGAACCCGGCCCCTTCCAGAAAGCCTTCAAGGACGCAGATGAAAAGGTGCAGCGCGAGTTGGAATCATTCGTTCGCCGGAATGGTCTGACGGAGGTTGTGAAGGTGCGCGGCGATCTGGACGCCACAATCGCCGCCTACAAAGGGCATGACGAGGCGCTGACGCGCGAGTTGATGATATTGAAATCCAACCGGGAGTCGCGTCAGCGACAGGCCTACCTTGACGGTTTCTCAATCCGTCGCGCCAACATTTCCGGGATTGGGCCTTCCAAGACAGCGACGCTGATTTCGTTCGGGATCGAAACCGCTGCCGATGTGAGTCGATCATCCGTGCTGAGAGTACCGGGTTTTGGTGACGTCATGACTGGCAAGCTGGTGGAGTGGCGGCGTAGGCACGAATCCCGGTTCAAGTATGACCGAACAGCCAACGCTCAGGACGTCACTGACGAAAGAGCATTGCGTGGGCGTTTCGCGGCTGAGAAACTCAAATTGGAGTCCAATATCCGCAATGGGCTGGGAACACTTCGCAATGCTAAGGCGCGGCTTGATGCGTTGCCAGCAAAAGCACGTAGTGACAGTGCGCTTTTGGTGGCGCTGGGAACCCGTGCACAGGCCGAACAAGACTTGAAGATCCTGGGGGCTTCCGTTCCGACTTCAACAGTGGCGCTGACAGTGACGCCGCCACCCCAGCCCGTGCGACATTCACCAAGAGCGCCAACGCCCAATACTCCACCGACGGCACCACGCGTAGCAAATGCCGGAGGCACACCTGATTGCCCCTACTGCGGAAGGTCCATGGTCCTGCGTAGGGCACGGAGGGGCAAAAACGCCGGGAATCAGTTCTGGGGTTGTTCAGGCTATCCACATTGCAAAGGCACCCGAAACCTGGTCGGAAAATCGAGCTACAACCCATAGGCCACTTAGGCGATCTTTGCGACATAATGGCCGATGCCACGTGTATTGCCTACAACCCCAGCCCTCGCTGCCTTCCGAACGTCCAGTCTATCCCGCCGCCGGACATGCCAACCCCGGACACTTGCAGCCCGATGCGCCGCTCCAATGTGGTGTTCCACGGCACGAGGCTGAACCCTAAGCCGTCGTCGATCATCGCGAAGCGTCCGCTGGCCAGTTGCGTGCTGCCGGTGAGTTGGCCTGCAAACTGGCTGGCGGGTGTCACGGGCTTCCATTTTCTCCCTTGTTCCGCAGCCATCGCGCGCCCGACGCGTTCGACCTCACGCGCCTCGAGGCGCTGGATGAGGTCTCGCGGCGCGCGTATGCGACCATTGCCGAGATCGACTGCATCTCCGCGCGTCACCAGCACGCGCTTGCGTTGGTCCATCGCCCGGCCTGCCTCTGCACCGAAGCCCGTTTCTCTGACCGCGCCCCGCCTCTGCGCGGTCAATTCCCTATCGAGCCAGGTCGCGCCATCGTGGGTTACTTGCCGGTCCAGACTGATTGGCGAGAGCAGGGTCATACGCGGGCCATGGCCGTGGCGTTTGCGATCATGTGCAAGCCCCTGTCTGGGCAGGTCCGTCGGCACTTTCCAGTGATCGTCACTTCTCCGCTCGACGATCCCCGCTCGCCGCAGGGCTTCGAGCCGCCGCACATGGGCCGCGACAAATCGGGCCGGATCGGGGCTGATCTCTTGTTCCCGGGCCATCTCGATGTGCCGCGACGGTTTATAGGTGCCGTCGCTTTTTGTGGCCGCGAGTATGTTCCGGTCAGCCGCTCTTGGCTCCGTTGGCGGCGGTGTTGCCGACACGATCATGCCGCGTCCGATCCCCTCGCAATGATCGGCACGCAGCTCGATCTGGTGCACGCGGCCATCGGTCCCGTCGATGACCAGCTGCATCCGGTCGCCAGACCCGTCGCCCGCGAGTTCCTTGGCAAGAACGCGGCCAGCGATCTGCTGCTGCAGTCCGTCTCGATGCATCGTGAGCTGTGCCGCCCCGCGCTGCGCCGCCAGATCGTTGGAATCCAACGCGCGATACATCGATTTGATGATATCGCCGCGCTCCCCCATCGCACGCAGCGTAGGTTCCGTGCTGTCGTCCAGATGCCAGACACCCGGCGCGCTCTGTTCAGCAAGACCGAGTTTTTCCAGATACTGCGCCCTGCCGATCAACAGCGCGCGATTCCGCTTCATCGTCTCCAGCATGTCCTTGTCCGGTCGCAGATCAGCAAATTCGTTGTTCGCCCTCTGCTCGGCCATCAGCATCCGGTCGAGCCGGGTAAAGCGCTCGGCGTGCACTTCGCGGCGCAGCTGGTCGGTCACCTCGAGATCGGTCTGGTGTCCAAGTTCCAGTGTCACGATGTCGGTCGCCCGTTCGCGGACCCCATGCGCGATGTAATCTCCTGCGATGTTCAGAATCTTGCCGTCATCGGTGATCCCCCGGACCAGAATGTGGGCGTGCGGATGCCCGGTGTTGTAGTGATCGACCGCGACCCAATCGAGCCGAGTTTGAAGATCGGCTTCCATCTGCGCCATGATATCTCGGGTCGTCTGGCGCATGTCGGCAAGCTCGACACCGCCTTCTGCGGAGACGATGAATCGGAACTGATGGCGGTCCTCACGGCCCCGGTCGAGGAAGTCCCGACCGTCGGCTGTGTCTTGATCCGCCGAATAGACCGGACCCTTTTCGCCGTCCAGCGTGACACCGTCACGCTCCAGATACCGCAGATGCGCACCGACCGCCTTTGCACTGACAAATGACCGCCCGCGCGACGCACCGCGCTGCGGATTCAGCTTCACGATCCGCGCTTTCACGGTCACCCGACGGGCGCGGGTTCGGGTCCCGTCAGCGCTTCGGGACCAAGGACTCCGGCCTTTCAACTGCGCCGCCACCTTGGCACCCCGGCCACGGGCGTTGAACCGTCCGCTTGCCTTCCTCTTCCCGGCCAGCCTGTTCGGGTCACCGCCCGCCCGGCGGATTGCTCGATGCACGTCGGCCAGGAAGCCTCGTGCCGGGCGCCGCACGCGTGGGGAGCTCTGGGCGCGGTCCCGGACCTTACCGGGACGGATGCGGAGGTCGTTCTCATCTCGGGTCATGGGACCACGATCGACGCCCATTCTGGGCCAATCAAGCAGCGTTTGAGGGGCGTCGAAGCCTGGCGTGCAAAGAGACGCCGTAGCGGGTTCCAGCGCGAACACACCGCGCGGCGTGCCACGTCTGACTATTGATATCATTGAGAAAAACGGAAAACCCTGCCGCACGGCACGGTGCGGCCCATCGGATATCACGCCGAAAAAAAATGTGCAGACAACAGCTTAGGGCCACAGGCCCAGGCAGCGAGGAACTCGCTTTATCTTGCCATCCCCTTCCGTAGCTCCCGTCGGCCCTCCCAAAAAGCCCAATGCGTGATGTTCATCATGCCGCCAACGTGCCTGCGCAGCCAACCGGACCGGGATGATTCGAAGCTCGGCAATATCGCTCTGAGGCATGGCGGTCGCCGGTCGAATTCATCGCGAGACGCCGATGCGCCGGACAATCCAACTGTCCGTTTTGTACGCTGTGGCAAGCCGTTTTGCGCGGGCGGTCTGCGTGATCTGCACAAGCCGAACGCATGGCTCCATGCTATCTTGCATGACACCTTTGACTGGCCCTTCCCAGCAGCAGCCCCGTCCGTCCCGGACGGTCGATGCCGCGCGGATCGAGGCGGCGCTCATGAAGGTGTCGAAGCTCGTTGTCCAGGACGCAGCGTTTACACCGATCTTCGAGCGTCTTGAGGCGGAACTGGCCGCAGCCGTGAAGGAAGAGACGCGGCTCACACAAGTGCAGCGCCGGGCGCATGCCTTGCTGGGTCAGAAGGCGATCCGGGCGACAAGCTCGGCGACATGTTCCAGTGACGCGCCCTTGCCATACCGCTCACGATCAAGCCGGTGACCGAAAAGGTCGCGGCGAATGCGATCATCGATCCCGGCGGCGAGCATCCGGTCCTCGAAGGCATGGCGCAGGGAATACAGCGAGTGGCGCGGGGTCTCGAGCAGGCCGTTGGCGCGGAGGAACTTGTTCACGACCGCGCTCAACGTGGCTCGGTTGCGGTAGCGGGGAAAGCCCTCGGGGTACTGCTTAAGGGCTTCCAGCGAGACACCGGTCAGCGGGATCACCCGGCGGGCGTAGTGGCTCTTCAGCTGCCGTCCCTCGGGTTCGATGGAGATATGCGGCACGTCGCCGTCCAACCGGATCGTCTCCGCCGTCAGCGCAGCACCTTCCGACGGTCGGTAGCCGGTGTTGATCATGCCCAGGAGTAAGGCGCGCGCCTGACCGTTCAACCCGTCGAGCGCGCCGAGGGCGAGCAGCCGCGTCCTGATCCAGTCTTCACTGAACGGCGGGCGCGTCTTCTTCTCGCCCTCCTTGAAAGACAACTCGCCGAGCGGCAGCGCCAAGCCAAGACGCTTCATCATGTTCACGGTCTTCAACACGTCGCCCAGGTGGATCAGGTCCTTGTTAGCGGAGTTCGCAGTGACCTCGCCCGCTTCGATCCGGTCGAGCCAGTGCTGGCGGAAGTCCAGCATGTCATCGCGGGTGATGTTCGCGATCTCCTTGTCACCGACGACCGCAACGAAATTCTTGATGGCTTTGTTCCGGGGGGCTTCCCAACGGCGCAATTGGTCTTCGCTTTTGCCGAAGGTCTTCTCACGCGCAAGCGTCCAGTAGAGCTCGAGCGCCTTGGTGACCGTTATGCGGGGTTCGGGGATGGTGCCGAGAAGGGCTGCAGCCTCGACCCTATCCGGTTGGTTCGCAGGCGCAGGGATGGCCTCAACGCGCTCCAAAACGTCGCCGACCGGAAGTTCCGCCACAGAACTTGCGTCCAGATACCGAAAGCCGCGAACTCGGGCCAGGTCCCGCGCGGCCTCATAGCGGGCCTCCGCGTCGCGGCTATCCCCAGCCAACCGCGCCTCCCATGCCTCAATCATCTGGCTCCACGCGCGATCCGCCTTGCTCCTGGCAACCATCTCGGAGTCTGTATGCAGGCTGATCCAGACCGTTTCGCGTAGCTCAACCCCTCCATACCGGCGCGGAACGCGGCGGCGGAGATGGTAGAGACGGCCTCTCTTTGCAATGCTAATGACGGAAAACCTCCGCGTTTGTGCAGCAAATTGTGTAGCAAAATGTGCAGCAAATCAAGCGGACCGGGAATCGCCATAAGCGCGAAAACGCCGAAATTCGCACTACTATCAGCGCGTTACGAAACAGCGATCTTGGGGTAAATGGCGGAGAGACAGGGATTCGAACCCTGGGTGGGCTTGCACCCACAACGGTTTTCGAGACCGCCCCGTTCGACCACTCCGGCACCTCTCCGCGGGGGTCTGGAGCGTGCGTGTAATCGGCTTTGCGCAGGCTGGCAAGGGGGAAGGGAGTGTCGGGTGATTTGGTGGCCTATCTGTCGTCGGTAAAGAAGACCGTGAGTTCATCGGCAATGGAATGCCCTCTCGATTTTCGCACGAAACGCAAGATGGGGAACTTTGGAGAGCGTCGGAAGCTCTTTTCAAATACTCTATTCCTTATGCAGCGGTGCGTACTTCGAAAAGGTCGCAGATGGTTGTGAAAGGTGTGATAATCGTGCGATCTGGGCAAGTTGCCAAAACGCCGATTTGCAATCCAACAGCAACTCCATCTGGCGTATGCCACAACAATCCGCTGTCACCGCGTCTGATCGGTCTTGTTCCTGGCTCGCTGGACTTGCGATCTACTGCGATAATCCATTGACGGAATACGTTTCGTGTTCCGAAAGAATAACGCATGCGCCCAGCCCAGTCAGAGCTGAGCATTCGGCCGGATAAATGCCCTCCATCTGGCAAACAGCATTGAACGGCAAGTCCTGCAATGAATTCGTTCAAGTGGCCGCGGGAAGAGGCAACGCGTGGCGCAGCCCAGTCCCGATCCGGTTCGACAAGCGCGGCATCCGCGCGCGCGTTACTCAGGCTCGGCAAGCGCACCAAGGCATGAACGCGCGCTGACATACCGGCAATGCGCACTCTGGAACGCAGGCGTCCTGACCGGTCATAGAGGATATGCGCCACAGTTGGCACCAAGATACGATGCGCCTCGTCCATTGGACGAACCCAACCACCCGAAGCGCCACGGTTGCCGCTCGCTGTAATCGTAAGCGTCAATCTGTAACCTGGATTGAGATCAAAGGTGCATTGATTGCAACGGCTGTACTGACTGCGATCAAACCGATCGACTCGGCATCTGCTTTGGCTGAGGGAATAAAAGTTGAGGTGGATGTCTCGTCTTCTGTTGCAGGGTTGGCAACACCGACACTTACAGTGCTTTTGGGTCGTGTCGCTCCGGGCTCCACTACGGCTTCTTCGTGGGAAACTTCAACGCCAGCCTCCGGCAGGATCAACACTTCTTTCTTGTCTTCCGCGCCCGTAGGCTGACCAGCAGTAGCACTGCTTGTTGCCATCGCGAGGCTTTGTGCCTTGATGTCAAAGCCGCCTTCGGGCGTTCGTTCGATAAGAACCTGAATACCGTCGTCCAAAACCTTCTTCAGTTCCTCGCGCGCTTTTCCGAGCGCATCATTGATTGCGTCCCGAATTTCATCATCAATCCCGGTTGGGACACCTTCTTCGCCAATCGCTGCAACGATAGAGTCCTCTGGTGTGGGATCGGACCCCGTGCTTTGAGCCGTGCGAACCTGGCCTGTCTGTGTGGAGGAAAATACACCATCACGCGTCACCGAGAAATCGCGTGTTCCTTGGTACTCAAGCACTTTTTCGTGCATTTGCCTCAGCGACTCCTGACAGGTCTCAACCGTGTAATTACGATCGCCATCTTGGTATTTCAGTGTCGCGACCTGATTTGGGTCGTAGATAATTTCCTCAGGCATGATGTTCTCCGTTCAATAGCAGAAGCTCAAACCGCCTATGGAAGGGTCATATGTTTGATCTTTCTGTTTCCATTATTTTCCCAAGTTTCGACCCAAATATCTGCGTTTTCACGCAAAATGTTCGAGCGGGGCACATTTTGGAACTCATAACGAATGTCGCCTTGTTTTATGCGATCACTCAGGCACCACACTGAAAATTACTGGGCCGTTCAAATCAGACAAATTAACAAACAAATACAAAAAACTACTGAATTAGAATCAAGAATGTGCCAGCAGACTCTAGCAAAATATGGTTAACGCGTTAACCCCGGCCAAATATTGGAACTGGAGTGTTAATACGAACCATTGGGTTCTTAGCGACTGTTTTTGGCTTTGATACCCAGCTGGTCGGTCCATGCCATGCACCTCTGAAAACCAAACCTGCCTCCCATTCCGGCATGATCACGCAAGGTTCATTGCCTTTGCCCTGACCGACATTGCAGGGGAGGGGCGAAAGCCATTAGGGTGGCGCAAAGGGTGAACCAAGCGAGGGTATCTTGAGGAACGTAACTTTATTTCGTCCGCTGATCTGGCTGACAATTCTGGGGGTTGTATTGGTGCTCAGCCTGCCTGCACGCGCGGCGGAACGTGACCGCCTGGAGGCGTTCTTGCAGGTCACAGGGTTTGATGTTGCACTTGAAAGTATCGGCCTGGCGGCAGGGGACGCACCGGGGCTTTTGGGCATGCAGGCCAGTGATTTTGGTGCTGACTGGAAACGTACTGCCGACGAGGTGTTTGACACCGAAACCATGCACAACATGGCAATGGATATTCTTGAAGCGGCGCTGAGCGATGACCTTCTGACCCACGCAGCGGCGTTTTATGCCTCCCCTCTGGGTCAACGTTTGGTGGAGGCGGAGAACGCCTCACACATGGCCAATGACGAGGCCAAGCAAAGCGAGGGTACAGCGCTTGTCGCCGACTGGGTGGCCGAGGGAGACGCGCGGGTGAATGTTCTGCGACAGCTTAACCAGGCCGTGGATGCCGCCGATAGTGGTGTGCGGGCTGTGCAGGAAATACAGGTACGTTTCTTCGTGGCCGCTTCGCGATCCGGCATTCTGGACTATGATATTGATGAAGAAACCCTGCGCCGGGTGATCAAGCAAGGGGAAGCGGAGCTGCGCGTCAGTTTGCAGGTCTCTGCTTTGGCCAATGCCGCCTACACATATCAGGATTTCTCGGAAGAGGATATTCGCGCTTATCTTGAGGCGTTGGAGCATCCTGACATGCAGCTGGTCTATGAGCTGATGAATGCGGTGCAATATGAGATCATGGCCAACAGGTTTGAAATTCTAGCTGGACGTATGGCTGATCTGCATCCCGGACAGGAGTTATGATGACACGGGTTCTTTCACTGGCATGCGCTACGGTCTTTGCCCTGCTGGTCACCTCGCCAATGGCCCGCGCGGCGGGCGAAGATATGGCCGCTCTGATCGACGCGCTTAGGATCAATGAGACGGTTGAGATCATGCGCAAGGAAGGACTGCGCTATGGATCCGAGCTTGGAGTGGAAATGCTGCCCGGTGTGAATGCGAAGGCCTGGCAGGATCAGGTGGCGCGGATCTACGACACTGACAAGATGGCACAGGTGGTGACACAAGGGTTTGAAACGGCTCTGGATGGCAAGGAGATCGCCGAGGTCGTTGCTTTCTTCACATCAGAGACCGGGCAGGAGATCATATCGCTTGAACTTTCGGCGCGTGAGGCCTTTCTGAATGAAGACACCGAAATGGCCGCGATGGATGCCTACGAGCGCGCCCGGGATGAGAATTCTCATCTGTTTCAGCAGGTAGAGACGCTGATCTCGGACAGTGATCTGGTGGACTATAACGTCATGGGGGCCTTGAATTCCAACCTGATGTTCTACCGTGGGCTGGCTGATGGCGGGGCCTTTGAGATGAGCGAAGAGGATATGCTCGCCGATGTCTGGTCGCAGGAAGGCGACGTCCGCAACGACTCAGAAGGGTGGCTGGGCGCGTTTCTGATCCTGGCGTATCAGCCATTGGACGACGCTGAACTGGAAGCATATGCTGAGGTTTACCGCTCCGAGCAGGGCAAGGTTCTGAACGCGGCCATTTTTGAGGCCTATGACCAGATGTATGAGGAGTTGTCATATCTTCTGGGACGCGCCGTGGCGCAGCAAATGCAGAGCGAGGAGCTGTAAGGCGTTTCGAATTTTGCTTGGCAAAATCCAACAGATGCGAGGGGCCAGCCCCTCGCGCTCCCCGGGGTGTTTTTGACAAGAAAGAAGCAGAGACCTAAAGCGTTTCGACATTAACCTGAGACATCAGCGAACGGCGAAACCCGTGCAACAATTGAGTGTCACGCTGCGTTTCGCGATTATCTGAGTTTTTTATGTTTATAACGAAACAATTTAATCAGGCGGATGGGCGCAAGGCGATGGCGGATTGATTATGCGCCCGTTTAAAGGCGCGGCTGAGCGCCTCGGGAGAGCCATAGCCGTAACGACGCGCAATGGTTTGGACACGCTCACCACGTTCCGCATCCTGACGCGCCAGCACCATGCGCCAGCGGCGTAAATACGCACCAGGCGTTTCCCCCACTTTGGCGCGAAAGAGCTCTGAGAACCGCGACTGCGAGAGGCCTGCATGGCGCGCCAGATCATCGCCCTGCCATTTGCGGCCGGGCTCATCGTGCATCGCGACAATTGCTCGGCTGAGGCGAGGATCAGCCAGACCCGCCAATAGCCCAACATCAGTGGCGCCACGTTCAATCGTCAGGCGCAAAAGGCGAATAAGCAGGACCTCTCCAAGGCGATCAAGCACAGCGCTGCCGCCGCAGCGTGGTGTTGCGCTTTCGCTTTGCAACGCTTTGAGGATGTGGATGACCTCCGGTTCTGCATCAAGGCGTAGGGTGACTTCGGCAGGCAGGGCGCTCAGAAACGGATTGGTGGCACCGCCCCAATCGGCCTGAGCGGCAAAGCTGAGTGTCTCATCGGTTTCAGCGGCGGTATAGGCCGCGCAAAGCGGGGCAAAGACCACCCGTGTGGGCGTCTGGATTTCAGCGTTTTCAAAGATCAGCAGATTGGCTTCGTTTGGATCTGTCGGAAAAACCCGCAAGTCAAAATGTTGGATAAGAGCCGAAAGGCGGTCGATTTTGCTCATGTAGGAAAAATTATCATGTTTTTTGGAAAAAATTGATCTCAACACCATCTATATCCAAGCTGACGATATATTGCAATCAGGAGACCACAGATGTTGATGCCCCGCCAGAAAACCCCCGACCTGTCGCTACCCACACTGGATCATGGCAGTTTTGATCTCGCTTCAGATGGATCTGAGCGCGGCACGGTCGTGTGTTTTTACCGCGGTCTGCACTGCCCGCTTTGCGCCAACTACCTGACCGAGTTGGAAAAGAAGGTTGATGACTTTGCCGAGCGCGGCGTGAAGACCATTGCCGTTAGCTCAGATGGCGAAGAACGCACCCGTGCCATGGCCGACAAGATCGGCGCAAGCAAACTGCGCTTTGGCTATGATCTGAGCCTGCCAAAAGCAAAGGAATGGGGGCTTTATATCTCCACCTCGCGCGGCAAGACGTCGATTGGCATCGAAGAGCCGGCGCTTTTCTCTGAGCCCGGCCTGTTCATGGTGACACCGGAGCAGTCGCTTTATTACGGGTCAGTGCAAACCATGCCCTTTGTTCGTCCGCACTTCTCTGAACTTGTCGGCGCTCTCGATTTTGCCATTGCCAATGATTACCCGGCGCGTGGCGAATACACTGGCGCGGTCTAGATGCGTCGCCAAGATAGGGCTTTATGGCCCGATACACCACTCACGGGCCCGGGGGTTTTCCCCCGGGTTTTTCTTTGAAATCAGCCTTGACTTGAGGGGCAAAGACTTGGATAAGCGCGCATCCCGGCGAGGAGACTCGTGCGGGACTTTATTTTTGACGCCCAAAGGGCGCGCTGTTCGAGGCACCAAACGCCGGTTGATCCTGGATATCAGGGCCGGGGCCGCAGAACGCGGAAGCGAAAGGAAAACGCGATGTTTGCGGTTCTCAAGACCGGTGGCAAGCAGTACAAGGTCCAGTCGGGCGATATGCTCCGTGTGGAAAAGCTTGCAGCGGATGCCGGTGAGAAAGTTCAATTCAACGAAGTTCTGATGCTGGGCGGTGACAAGCCGGTTGTTGGAGCGCCGTTTGTGGCCGGCGCGGCCGTGCAGGCCGAAGTGGTTGATCAGATCAAGGGCGACAAGGTCATTCACTTTGTCAAACGCCGCCGGAAGCATGGATCAAAACGCACCAAGGGCCATCGTCAGCAGCTGACTGTGTTGCGCGTGACCGACATCCTTGAAAAAGGTGGCGACAAGTCGGGCGTGAAGGCGGCAATGGGCGCAGGCTCAGTCGCGGCTGTGGCCGTTGCAGCAGCAGAGGCCAAGAAACCAGCGAAGAAAGCTGAGCCCAAGGCAGAGGCCAAAAAGGCCGAGCCCAAGAAAGCCGCACCTAAAAAGGCGGCCAAGGCCGAGGCCGATGATCTTAAACAGCTGAGCGGCGTGGGTCCGGCGCTGGAGAAGAAATTGCATGCGGCAGGCGTGACCACGTTTGCCCAGATCGCAGCCTGGGCCGAAGCCGAGATTGCGGAATTTGACGAAAAGCTTTCGTTCAAAGGCCGGATCGAGCGTGAAGGCTGGGTCGAACAAGCCAAGAAATTGGCTAAAGGCTAAGGAGAGACGAGATGGCACATAAGAAAGCAGGCGGTTCATCCAGAAACGGTCGCGATTCAGCGGGCCGCCGCCTTGGCGTAAAGAAATATGGCGGCGAAGCCGTTATACCGGGCAACATTATCGTGCGTCAGCGCGGCAATAAATTTTGGCCGGGTGAAGGCGTGGGCCAAGGGAAAGATCATACGCTCTTTGCCACCGTGCAGGGTGCTGTGAAGTTCCACAAAGGCCTCAAAGGCCGCACATTTATTTCGGTTCTCCCGATGGCGGAGGCCGCTGAATAAGCCGATCTTCAGGTTTGAATTTGAGAGGGATCGGTGAAAAACCGGTCCCTTTTCTTTTTGGTAAAAGAAATCCGGACCGAGTCACAAAAGCGCAAAATTGCGCCCCCATAAGAGGGACAAAGACGATGGCCGTAACGGGTAAAGATTTGATTGAATTGGGTTTTGAGCAAGGGCCAGAGCTTGGCCGAGCCATTGAGACGGTCAATGCGCTTGGGCTTGAGGGTCAGGCGTTGTCCACTTGGGTTGCCGCCAACAAACCAGCACCGCGGATCAAACTGCAGGAAAACCTGGGGTATCGCTTCAACCTTGAAGCCGAGACCGAGGATGAGGTCGACAACGTCGCCAAGGTCCGCGCGACGATGGATGTCTTGATGCGCACGCCCACGTTGGTGGATGGGGCGGTGATGCCCGATGCCTGTCCGGCAGGGCCTGAGGGCACGATCCCCGTGGGCGGGGTGGCTGTGGCCAGAAACGCCATTCATCCCGGCATGCATTCGGCAGATATCTGTTGTTCGGTGATGGTCACGGAGTTTGCCGATGCCGAGCCACAGGACATTTTGAACGCCATTCACGAGGCCACACATTTTGGCCCCGGCGGGCGGCCCAACGGCATGCGCTTTACCATGTCGCCGGATCTCTATGATGCGTTTCGCGGAAATGCGTTCCTGAACGACAAAAAGATCCTGCAGGCCGCACAGGAGCATCTGGGCACGCAAGGCGATGGCAACCATTTTGCCTATGTCGGGCGCTCCGAGGCGACGGGCGCGACCTGTCTTGTCACGCACCATGGCTCTCGCGGACCTGGGGCGGGGCTCTACAAACTCGGGATGCGCTGTGCCGAAGGATATCGCACCAAGCTGTCTGAAGGCGTGAAGAAGCAAAACGCCTGGATCCCGGCGGATACCGAAGAGGGTGAGGCCTATTGGGAGGCCTTGCAGCTTATTCGCAAATGGACCAAAGCCAACCACAACGCGCTGCATCAGCGGGCTGCGATGATCGCGGGAGCCGATGTGCGCGAGCGGTTCTGGAATGAGCACAACTTTGTCTTCCGCAAAGGTGATTTGTTCTACCATGCCAAGGGCGCGACACCGATCGACCCCGAGATGCTGCCCGACACCAACGGCACGCAGATCATCCCGATGAACATGGCCGAGCCGGTTCTTCTGGTGCGCGGAGCTGTGCATGACGGCAACCTGGGCTTCGCGCCACATGGCGCAGGACGGAACATGTCACGCTCGGCGCATAAACGCGCTTTGGAAGGGCGCACGGATCAATCCGTTTTCGATGAGGAAACGGACGGTCTCGACGTGCGCTTCTACTCGGGCAATGTGGACGTATCCGAGCTGCCGTCGGCGTATAAATCCGCCTCTGCCGTGCAGGCGCAGATGAAGCAGTTTGATCTGGCCGACACGGTGGACCGCATCCTGCCTTACGGTTCGATCATGGCCGGGGATTGGGAGCGTGACGCGCCGTGGAAGAAGAAAGCTGCGGCCAAACGGGCGGCGCGTGCCCGACGGGAGGCGCGGTCATGAGCGTCGCCATCACATCCTTTCTTGTCTTCGGCGTAAGCCAAGTCGGCACGCCGGGGCCTGCCAATATGGCCTTGCTGGCCACGGGCGCGCGGTTTGGATTTCGCGCGGCACTGCCGTTTGTGTTCGGCGTGGTGCTGGGCAAGCAGCTCATCATCTGGCCCATCGGATTTGGGCTGATGGAACTCGCGGAAACGCAGCCATTTCTCTTTGAAACTCTGAAATGGATCTCGGCGGCCTATATTTGCTGGCTGGCCTGGAAGGTCGCCAATATGCGGCTGGGGCCAGCCGAAGCAGGCAGTCAAGCCCCTGGTTTCATTGCCGGATTGGTGGTGCATCCGCTCAACCCCAAGGCCTGGGCGATGATTGTCACGAGCTTTACCAATTTCGTGAGCCCCGGCACGCCTGCCTTGCAGGCAACGGCCACCATCGCCATCTCATTGATGGCGCTGCAGCTCATTTTGCATCCGCTTTGGTCGCTGGGAGGCGACCGGATGGCCCGCACGGTCGCAGGCACGCCAGCGGAAACTTACTTGATGCGCGGGCTGGCGGTTTTGACCGTGGCATCCGTGCTCTTTGTGCTTTTTGGAGGAGAAGGCGCATGAAACTCAAAGCTGTTCAACACGACACCCTGATCGACGCAGGCCGGTTTGATCTGCGCCCGATCCGGACCTCGGATGCCGGGCTGCTTGCGCTTTATGGCGGAGATAGACGGGTGGCATGGAACACCACGGACATTCCCCACCCCCTGCCACCGGGCACCGCCGAGGCGTTTATCGACCGTGTGGTGGACACTGAGCATCACGAGGATGTCTGGGTGATGGACGCCACGCGCATGGGCGGGGCCGAGGTCATGGGCGTGATCGGGTTGGAGCGCATGGACCGCGAACAATCCGAAATCGGCTATTGGGTGGCACCAGCCTATTGGAATTCAGGCGTGGCCTCGACCGCAGTCGAGGCGATTTTGCAGGCCAATCCGCAAAAGGCCCGCACGATCTTTGCGAGCGTTTTTCAGGACAATGCCGCATCGGCGCGGGTGCTGACCATTTGCGGGTTTGAGTATTTGGGCGATGCAGAGAGCTTTTCGGTCGCGCGCAACAGCACGGTGCCGACATGGACATACAGCCGGAAATCTCCCGATGTCTGAAACAGTCTATGCCACGACAGACCGTCTGATATGGCGTGCCGCCACGCTTGCGGATTTGGACGCCCTGCATGCGATTGCATCAGAATTTGAGGTGGTGCGCCAGACATCGACCTGGCCCTGGCCTGCGGATCGCGATTTTACCGCGAGCCGGTGTCAACCGATGCCCAGGGACGAAGGTCTTGGCGGCGTGGTGACATCCCAAGGCGAGGTGATCGGCATGATGGGCTTGGACCATGGCAAAATGGGCTACATGTTTGCGCCTGCGCATTGGGGCAAAGGCTATGCCACCGAGCTGGGGCATGCGGCGATCGATGTGATCTTTGCGCGTTATGATTGGTCCCGAATCGAGGCTTGTGTGTTTGACGACAACCCTGCTTCGGGACGGGTTCTGGAAAAACTGGGCTTTGCACGTGTTGGCCCCTGCGAAGGGCCGAGCGCCGCGCGGGGCGGCGTTTTCCCGATCATCAATTACGCCCTGCCGCGACCACAGGCTTGAGCCGCGCGCCGTTTCGCTCTATCGCAAGCCTTGACAGTTACTAGGCAGCCCCAATGAAATTTCTTGATCTCGCCAAGGTTTACATCCGCTCCGGATCGGGCGGCAACGGATGCATCAGCTTCCGGCGGGAGAAGTATATCGAATATGGCGGCCCGGACGGGGGCGACGGGGGCGATGGCGGCTCGGTTTGGGTCGAAGCGGTGGATGGGCTGAACACGCTGATTGATTTCCGGTATCAGCAGCATTTCTTTGCCGACAATGGCCGTCCCGGTGCCGGACGCCAGCGGACCGGAGCCACCGGCGACGACATCGTGCTGCGCGTGCCGGTGGGCACAGAGATCCTCGACGAAGATCAGGAAACGGTGATTGACGACATCACAGAGGTAGGACAACGCGTCTGTCTGGCCCAGGGCGGCAATGGCGGTTGGGGCAATCTGCGGTTCAAAACCTCCACAAATCAGGCACCGCGCCGGTCCAATCCGGGACAGGAGGGCGTGGAGCGCACGATCTGGCTGCGCCTTAAACTGATTGCCGATGTGGGCCTTTTGGGGCTGCCCAATGCAGGCAAGTCCACCTTTCTTGCCGCCACCTCCAATGCGCGGCCCAAGGTGGCCGATTATCCCTTTACCACGCTGCACCCAAATCTGGGCGTCGTGGGCGTCGACAACACCGAGTTTGTCGTGGCTGATATTCCTGGGCTGATTGATGGCGCGTCGGAGGGCCGGGGGCTGGGCGATCTCTTTCTGGGCCATGTCGAACGCTGTGCGGTACTCTTGCATCTGGTGGATGGGTCCTCCGGCACGCTCATTGAGGACTATCAAACGATTATTCACGAGTTAGAGGCCTATGGCGGTGGGCTGGTGGAGAAGCCGCGCATAACGGTGCTCAACAAGATCGACACGCTGGACGGCGAAGAACGCGACTTTCTCAAAGACGAGCTGGAGGCGGCGGTGGGCGCGCCTGTGATGCTGATGTCCGGTGTCTCAAAAGAAGGCGTCACAGAGGTCCTGCGCGCGCTCAGAGCGCAGATTGACACCAAGCGCCTGCGCGAACGCGGCGATATTCAGGAGGCCGGACCATGGCGTCCCTGAGCGCGGCCAAACGGCTGGTCATCAAGATCGGCTCGGCGCTTTTGGTGGATCGCGCCACAGGAGACTTGCGCGCCGATTGGCTGCGGGCTTTGGCCGAGGATGTGGCCATGATCCGCGCGCGCGGCACAGATGTGATCCTTGTCTCATCGGGATCCATTGCTCTTGGGCGCGGTGTGTTGAACCTGCCGGGCAAGGACCTCACGCTGGAACAATCGCAAGCGGCGGCAGCAGTTGGGCAAATTCAACTGGCACGCGCCTATGCCGAGGCGCTGGCGGCGCATGATATCACGACGGCACAGGTTCTGGTGACTCTGGAAGACAGCGCAGACCGTCGGCGCTATCTCAATTCCCGCGCCACTCTGGAACAGCTCTTGAGCCTTGGTGTGGTGCCTATCGTGAATGAGAACGACACGGTGGCAACGGACGAAATCCGATATGGCGACAACGATCGGTTGGCCGCACAAGTGGCGGTGACGGCCGGGGCGGATCAACTGGTCTTGCTGAGTGACGTGGACGGGTTCTACTCGGGTCAACCTGGCGTGGATGCCGCGGCCAAACGGTTTGATGTGATTGCCGAGATCACACCCGAAATTGAAGCCATGGCCGGCGAGGCCGGGTCGGGGCTCTCAAAGGGCGGCATGAAGACGAAACTTCTCGCTGCGCGCACAGCCACGGCTGCGGGCTGTGTGATGGCGATCACGCAAGGTGATGTGCTCAATCCCATCCGCGCTCTGTCAGAAGGGGCGGCGGCGACATGGTTCACAGCCCAAGGTGACCCGCAGCAAAAGCGCAAGCAGTGGATTGCTGCAATGAAGCCCAAGGGGCGGGTAACCGTCGATGCCGGTGCGGCCAAGGCACTGCGTGCGGGATCAAGCCTGTTGGTTGCCGGGATCACGGAGGTGCAAGGCGGATTTGGGCGTGGCGATGCAGTGGAGGTGGTAAGTGTTGATGGGGCTAGTCTAGGGCAGGGCCTGACACGTTATGATCACGCTGATGCCAGCAAGATCAAAGGGTTGCGCAGTGATGCGTTGGAGCCGGTTCTGGGTTATCCGCCACGAGGCCCGCTCATTCACCGCGATGATATGGCGTTTTAACCGCGTACGATTTACTTTGGCGCAAGAGACAAAAGGTGTTGCCATGAAAGACCTCGACAATATTCCCGCGCTGATGGACGAGATCGGTGCACGTGCCAAAGTTGCGGCGCGTGCTTTGGCGGTTGCTCCGGCAGAGGTCAAACAAACAGCGCTTGAGGCGGCTGCAGATGCCGTCTGGGCGGGGCGTGCGGGCATCATTGCGGCCAATGCAAAAGATCTCGATTATGGCCGCGACAAGGGGCTGTCGGATGCGATGATGGACCGCCTGATGCTGGATGAAGCGCGCATTCATGGCATTTGCGAGGGGCTGCGCGCTGTGGCCGCGCAAGATGATCCGGTGGGGGAGGTCATGGCCGAATGGGATCGTCCCAATGGCCTGCATATCAAACGCGTGCGCACACCTTTGGGCGTCATTGGCGTGATTTATGAAAGCCGCCCCAACGTGACCGCGGACGCAGGGGCGCTCTGCCTCAAATCCGGGAATGCGGTGATCCTGCGGGGTGGCTCTGAGAGTTTTCATTCTTCCGGCGCGATTCACACATGTCTGGTCGAAGGATTGGCCGAAGCAGGTCTGCCGGAAGACGCCATTCAGCTTGTCCCGACGCGGGACCGCGCAGCGGTTCAGGCAATGCTGACCATGACCGACACTATTGATGTGATCGTGCCGCGTGGTGGCAAGGGTCTTGTCGGGTTGGTGCAGCGTGAGGCAAGGGTGCCGGTCTTCGCCCATCTCGAAGGCATCGTGCATATCTATATCGACAAACACGCCGACCCGGACAAGGCGCTCAAGGTTGTGATCAACGCCAAGACACGACGCACTGGAATCTGCGGTGCGGCCGAATGCCTTTTGGTGCATGAGGATGTGGTTGACACGATCGGACAGGGCGTCATGCGCGCGCTGATGGAGAAGGGTGTGGAGCTACGTGCGGATGCGGCTCTGCAAAGTGTCGAGGGAACCAAACCTGCCTCAGAGGAGGATTGGGGATTCGAGTTCCTGGCGATGATCATGGCTGCAAAACGCGTGAAGAATGCTGATGAAGCGATTGATCATATTCGAAAATATGGCTCCAACCACACCGATTGCATCATCACCGAGGACGACGCAACAGCGGATAGGTTCTTTGCCCGCCTCGACAGTGCGATCCTTATGCGCAACGCCTCAACCCAGTTCGCCGATGGTGGAGAATTCGGTATGGGTGCCGAGATTGGCATTGCCACCGGCAAGATGCATGCGCGCGGCCCGGTGGGCGCCGCGCAACTGACAAGTTTCAAGTATCTTGTGACGGGGGATGGTGCGACGCGGGCGTGATACGGATCTCAGCATAGTTCGGTGTAAGCCGCGTGGAGCAAGCCATGCCAATTCCCGGCAATAGCTCTGGCAAAATTGCAAATTGTACCGCAGCGGGCGTCAAAGATTGCGCCAGATCGGTTCCATTGAGCAAGCCCCACAACTCTGGATCAGGTTTCAGCCGATCGCTCTGCGCGATCACGTTCCAGGTTCCATTCTGCTCGGTGATCGCGATTTGACCGCCATAAGGGATTGCCTGCTCAGCGCAGAGTATCGCCAGCAGGATCGCGCGCACCTGACTGCGGGGATGGACGCCTTGGGGGAAATCGCTGATCTTTAACCGGCCATCGGTCTGCAAGTCGTGCAAAATCGTGTTCACTTCTTCTGCACCGGTCATCTGATCCTCGGATGCCATGCCAAAGGCCAGCCGGAAAAACCGGATGCGCGCATTGGCATAAGTGACGCTTTGCGAGATAAGTGACATCTCGGGGCTTTCGGTCGAATTTGACAGCTGCATCAATTCAAGCCCGTTATTCACTGCGCCAAGCGGGCTGATCAGGTCATGACAAATGCGCGACCCTATCATCGTTGCAAGGCTGTTGGTATTATACGACACGTCTTTTTCTCCTGCTCAAGGGCCAAAACGATATGAGCGACCTCAATTCCATTCTGGAACCCGGCATGCTGGTCCAGCACCCCCAAAAACCCGACTGGGGCACAGGGCAGGTCCAGTCAAATGTCGGGGGTAAGGTTACAGTCAATTTTCCCGATGCGGGAAAGGTGGTCATCGATGGGACTCGGGTTGCTCTGATGCCGGTCATCGAACCATAAAGGTGGTTAGTAAAGGATTAATACTCGTTTAAAGTGTGTAACAAGCAAAGCCACACGTCAATAGTGTTAGGGCGCATAAGGACATCTGCATGGGTTGCAGCCCAGCTGCGAATGCCAGTAGAACGCCACGAAAAGGAGCGTGATCCCAAATGCTGTCTGACGCGGCGCAGTTCACCGTCCGGCTTGCTGAGAACGACGCTGATCTGCGCGCGGCTCAGCGTTTGCGATATGATGTTTTCATCGACGAGCTGGGGGGCGATGGGCCGCTGGTCGATCATGACGCTCGACTGGAGCGGGACCAGTTCGATCCGTTCTTCGATCACCTGTTGCTACTGGATGAAGCGCGCTCGGGAGACATCGTAGGTGTCTACCGGCTCTTACGAGACGATCAGGCCGCGCAGGTGGGACAGTTCTATTCAGAAGATGAGTACGATCTGAGTGTCCTGAAACGGTCTGGCCGCAAATGCATGGAATTGGGGCGATCTTGTCTGGCGCGCGACTATCGTGGCGGAGCGGCAATGTATCACCTCTGGAACGGACTGGCGCGGTATGTGGCAGAGCACAATGTCGAAATTCTTTTCGGCGTGGCAAGTTTTCACGGCACCGATGCGCGGTCGCTCGCACAGCCTTTATCGCTTTTGCATCACCGTCATCTGGCGCCCGAAACCTTGCGGGTGCGGGCGTTGGAGACGTCCTTTCAGAACATGAACCTGCTGCCGGAGGCCCAGATTGACAGAAGGGCCGCCATGCTGGCGGTTCCCGCACTGATCAAGGCGTATCTGAGGCTCGGTGGATTTGTTGGCGAAGGCGCCTTTATTGACCACGCCTTTAACACCACAGATGTCTGTCTGATCATGGATACAGATCGGCTAAGCGAGCGGCGGAAAACCATTTATTCCAAAGAAGTTAAAGCATGAACCTCACCTGGGACGATGGAGAGGGGCCCAAGCCAGATCGCATTGGCGCTTTGGGGCTTGTGCGGGCGATGTTACGAGGCTCGGCCATGGCACTTGTCTTGCTCATAGGTCTCCTGCTCACACTCATACTGCGCCCGATAGAGAGGCTAATCTGGGACATACGGCGACCGCTGACGGCGCCTGTGACACAAAATGTGTTTCGTGTCGGGCTTTGGGTTCTCGGTTTACGGCGCGACACCGTGGGGCGCCCGATGCAAACGGGTGGCGCGGTGGTGGCTAACCATTCTTCGTGGCTTGACATCCTGGTGCTCAATGCCGGTCAGCGGGTTGTCTTTGTGTCCAAGGCCGAAGTTGCAGGTTGGCCCGTGATCGGCTGGCTGGCGCGTCTGGTGGACACAGCCTTCATCCGACGCAATCGGCATGAGGCGATGGCTCAGGGCGCAATGTTTCGTGCGCGGATGGAGCGCGGTCAGAAGCTGTTGTTCTTCCCCGAGGGCACGTCCACGGACGGAATGAGAGTTTTGCCATTTAAATCAACACTTTTCGAAGCGTTTTTCGCACAAAGCCTACGTGACATCGCCTATATTCAGCCCGTGACAGTGGTATATGAAGCGCCGCAAAACTCAGAGGAACCCAGGTTTTATGGATGGTGGGGAGATATGGATCTGGGTCCACATGCGTTGCAGGTTCTGGCATCAACACGGCAAGGACGCGTGCGGGTGATCTACCATGCGCCTTTGGCTGTCGCGGATTTCGACGGGCGCAAGACGTTGGCGGCTGAACTGGAAAAACATGTCCGCAGCGGGATGCCTGAGGGACGACAACAGGAGACGTGACACAGGCCTAGCGCATTGCAGAGACTAAGCTTTCAAGAGCCTTGCTCGGCGTGTCCTGTCGCCAAATCTCATCACCGATGCCAAAGAAATCCGTGTTCGGTGTCAGGGTTTGGATCGTGCCCGGGTCAAGCGCACCTTCGGCAACCACGGGAATTTCAATCATTTGCGACCACCACTCAAAAAGCTCGGGATCAGCTTGTGTGCCATCTCCCAGAGCCGACAGGCCCGCGGGGCCAAAACCAATGTAATCGGCCCCGGATTCACCTGCATTCATGCCTTCATGTCGCGAGGTTCCGCAAAAAGCCCCGACGATGGCATCCGCTCCAAGCGCCTTACGCGCTTTGCGCACCGAGCGCGCACCATCGGTCAGGTGGACACCGTCAAGGCCCAATCGCTCGGCCAGCACAAAATGCGTGTCGATCACCAGCGCAACATCACGCGGCGTGGTCACGTCGCGACAGGCATCAGCCGCACGACACAGCGTGTCCTCGTCATGGCTTGAAAGCGCCAGTCGCACACAGGCCACCTCATGCGCATCCAGAACATCCGCCAATTGTCCGGGAAACCGGCTCAATTCGATCTCGGAGGGTGTAATGAGGTAAAGGCGCGGTGGCTCTGTCTCGGCCATGTTCTGGTCTTTCTGCAGCTCGTTGCGCTGCTATAGCGGCAATTTGGTACGGGTGTCTATGTTCGGCATGCCTTCGGCGAGGATATTTCAGGCAAGAAGAAAGGCTTGGGGGTTTTCAGGCTCACGCCTGTGGCCTAAAGCGAAGGCATGGAGGATGGATGATGCCAGGTGTTCAGGCTCAACCCAGTTTTGTACTGGTGCGCCCACAGATGGGCGAGAATATCGGCGCAGCGGCGCGGGCAATGTGGAATTTTGGCTTGGATCGGATGGTGGTTGTGGCCCCGCGTGATGGCTGGCCCAATCCGGCGGCAGATGCCATGGCCAGCGGCGCAGGGCGGCTTTTGGATGAGGCGCGGCTGGTTGATGAATTGCCACAGGCCGTTGCCGAAGATCATTTCGTGATGGCAACCACCGCGCGGGTGCGTGATCTGACCAAGCCCGTGCTGAGCCCGGAGGAGGCCATGCGGCAGACCGCTGAACGCATTGCGCGTGGTGAGCGGGTTTCGGTTCTTTTCGGGCCGGAGCGTGCGGGTCTGGAGAATGACGACATTGCCCGCGCCAATGCGCTTATCAACGTGCCTGTGAACCCGGAGTTTCCAAGCCTGAATCTTGCGCAATGTGTATTGCTTTGTGGTTATGAATGGCGCCGAGCCACACAAGAGATCATGTCCCAAAGGGTCGATATGGCCGGAACAGTCCCGGCCTCGCAGGAAGAGGTTGATGCGCTCTCAGCCCATTATGAAGATCGCTTGGGTCAGGCCGGGTTCTTTTTCCCTGACGAAAAAGCCCAAAGCATGAAAACCAATCTGCGCAACATGTGGAGCCGGATGCCCCTCACGCGGGCCGATGTGCAGATGCTGCACGGTGTTCTGCGGCAAATGGTGCGCTGGAAGGAGCGCGGTTGAAGGCAACCGGGCGCAAGGCTAGGTTGCGATGAAAACCGGGGAAGAGGCCATGAGCGACAAACGCAGCATCTTTGAAGACGTGGGCGAGGGCGCCGCGCAGCCATCTGCACCTAAGGGTGGTATGATCGATGCCGGCAGGCGTGGTGCGCGCGGGGCGGTGCGCGTCTGGCTGATGGTGTTATTTGCGCTTGTTGTGGTGATGATTGCCGTTGGGGGTCTCACACGTCTTACCGATAGCGGCCTGAGCATTACCGAGTGGAAACCCGTGACGGGGGCCTTGCCGCCAATGGATGCGGCAACCTGGGACGCGGAATTCGAGAAATACCGCGCAATCCCGGAGTATCAGCTGCAGAACAAGGGCATGAGCCTGGAAGAGTTCAAGATCATCTATTGGTGGGAATGGGGCCACAGGCAGCTGGGCCGGGTGATCGGCCTGGTCTGGGCTGTTGGCTTTCTTGGGTTTCTGGCCACACGCAAGATACCACCGGGCTGGACGGGACGGCTTTTGTTCCTGGGTGTGCTGGGCGGCGCTCAGGGCGCCATTGGCTGGTGGATGGTCAGCTCCGGGTTGCGCGGCGAGATGCTGGATGTGGCCTCCTATCGGCTGGCCGTACATCTGGGACTAGCTTTTGTCATTCTGGGCTTCATCGCTTGGTATGTCATGCTGCTGGGGCGTGAAGAACGCGAGTTGATGCAGGCCCGTCGCGGACGCGAAGCAAAGCTCTTTGGCCTCTCGACCGGGTTGCTGCATTTCGCGTTTCTCCAAATTCTCATCGGCGCTTTGGTGGCGGGTATTGATGCCGGGCGCACCTATACCGACTGGCCTTTGATGGCGGGAGGATTTTTACCACCCGATATCTGGATGGCCGAGCTGGGCTTGCGCAATTTCTTTGAAAACCCCGGTCTGGTGCAATTCATTCACCGTCTTACGGGTTATCTGCTTTTTGCCTTCGCGGTCATGGTCTGGCTCAAGGGACGCAAGAGTGCACATGCGGCCACACGCGCAGCCTTCACCGCCGCTTTCTTCGCACTTCTGGCACAGATTGTGCTGGGCATTGTCACAGTGCTCTACGTGGCAGCCTGGCAAGTGGCGATCGTGCACCAGTTTGTGGCTGTTGTGCTTTGGGTGCTGATCTTGCGGGCACGGTTTTTGAGCCAATATCCAATTGCGCAGTCGGTGCGCGGATAATCATTGCAACGAGGGTAAAGATGTCTGCTTTTGACGAGTTGATGGCGTTTGAGCGCGAAAGCCAGGCGCTGGCGCGGGTGGCCGGACGGTTGAGCTGGGACCAGGAAACAGTGATGCCTCGTGGCGCCACAGGGCAGCGCGCGGAGGAAGCAGGCGCGATGGAAGCGGTGCTTCATGCGCGCCGCACCGACCCGCGGGTTGGCGACTGGCTGGCGAATGCAAAGGCAACGGATGAGGACGGCGCGGCGCAGCTTCGGTTGATCAGGCGCAGTTATGAGCGCGCGATCAAAGTGCCGGCGGATTTGGCCACAGCCCTGGCACGTCTGACCTCGAAATCACAGGGCATCTGGGCCGAAGCTCGCGAGGCGGAAGACGTATCTGCTTTTCTGCCAACACTCAAAGACGTGGTCGCTCTCAAGCGCGAAGAGGCCAGTGCGCTGGCCAATGGTCGCGATCTTTATGACGCGCTGATTGATGACTTTGAACCTGAAATGACAGCATCTGAACTGGGTGCGATGTTTGAGGACATGCGCTCTGGATTGGTGGCGTTGCGCGAGGCGGCTCTGGCGCAGCCTGCAGCGCCCGAACTGACCGGATCTTTTGACGAAGCGGTGCAGGTGGCGCTCAGCCGTGAGTTGGCGCAAAGTTTTGGGTATGACCTCAGCCGCGGCCGCATTGACAAGGCGGTGCACCCGTTTTCCAGCGGCTCTGGCGAGGATGTGCGCATCACTATGCGAACCGCCGAGGATGATCCGTTCAACTGCATCTATTCGACCATCCACGAGGTCGGCCACGCCTGTTACGAACAAGGCATCGATCCGACCTATCACCTGACGCCCATAGGGCAGGGCGTGTCGATGGGGGTGCATGAAAGCCAGAGCCGTATTTACGAAAATCAACTGGGGCGCAGTCGGGCGTTTTGCGGATATCTCTATGGCCGGATGCGGGATGTTTTTGGTGACTTTGGTGTGTCCGATGAAGACACGTTCTATCGGACGGTAAATAACGTGAATCGCGGGTACATACGGACCGAGGCAGACGAAGTTCAATACAACCTGCACATCATGCTGCGCTTTGATCTGGAGCGGGCGTTGATGTCGGGTGACCTTCAGGTGAGCGACCTTGAGGCTGCCTGGAACGACCGGTTTTTGTCTGATTTCGGATACGATGTTGACCGGCCCTCAAACGGGATTTTGCAGGACGTGCATTGGTCGGTTGGGTTGTTTGGATATTTCCCGACCTACAGCCTAGGAAATGTGTATGCCGGATGCCTCTATGAGGCATTGCAGAGGGCTGTGCCGGATCTCGAGACACATTTGAGCAAAGGTGACCTGAGCGCTCCGACGTCGTGGCTGCGCACGCACGTGCAACGCCACGGTGGTCTCAATGAACCGCGTGATATCATTGCCCTGGCTTGCGGGTTTGAGCCCTCAGCCGAGCCGTTGATGCGATATCTCAAAGACAAGTTCGAGGTTTTGGGGGCGAGCGCGGCCAGTGGCCGCTGAGCGTCGCAGGCTGACGCGATCGGCGAGGTCAATGCGCTGCGCAAAAAGAGAAGCAGCAGAACGCTATCGCACTCTTGCAGTTTGGGAATGTGGCGGACCGAGGAGGATTCGAACCCCCGACCCCCTGATTCGTAGTCAGGTACTCTATCCAGCTGAGCTATCGGTCCGTCGGATCAGGCATCTAGACCCTCGTGCCGGGCAATGCAAGAGGGTTTGGGAAAATCTTAGGCGGCAGAGACTTCGCCGCGCGGCATAGAGATGCGGAATGTTGTTCCGGTCTCGTCGCTGCGTTCCAAGTCCAGGGTACCGCCGTGACCACGGATAAGTTCTGCGGCAATCGACAAGCCCAGCCCTGTGCCACCTTTGGTCGCGCCGCCTTGGAAGGGTTGAAAGAGGTGCTCTTTGGCTTTGGGCGGCAGACCGGGGCCGGTGTCGGACACACAGATTTCCCAGCTTGCAGGCGTTTCTTCAGCGGAAATGGCGATTTCACCCGCGTTGCCGGTGTTCACAATCGCCTGGCGCGCATTGCGCACAAGGTTCGAGATGACGCGATAAATCTGCTCAGAGTCGCCGCGAAGTTCAAGCGTTGGCGGAATATCTTCGCCAAAACTGACATCCGCGTCTCCCACCGCCAGGCGTTCGCTTTCGATCACGTCCGACACGATATCGATCAGCATGAAGCGACTGAGCATCGGAGCCTGCTCCTCGGCCTTGCCATAGGCCAGGGTGGATCTCGCAGAGATGCACAGCGCGGGTGATCGAATTGACCAGTTTTGGGGCCATCCGTTTGACGGCGGGGTCTTCGCTCATTTCGATGCGATCGGTAAAGAGCTGCGCCGAGGTGAGGATGTTGCGCAGATCGTGGCTGATCTTGGCCACGGCACCGCCCAACTGCGCCAGCCGCTCGCGCTGTTTGAGAGAGGCGGTCAGCTGTTGCTGCATGGATTTCAGCGCTTCTTCAGCCTGCAGTATCTCGGTGGTGGTTGAGGACGGCTCAATGATGCGACGCGCGTCATCCGGTGCTTCAGCATAGACCTTCATGTGGCCCACAACCCGACGGATCGGTTTGACCAGGAAACCGCGCACAGCCAGAAAGAGCAGCGCAGCCGTGACAACGGAGATCACAGCCGACAGGATAAGAATACGCAAACCGTAATCCAGCATCGCCGCGCGCAATGGCGCGCTGTCGACAGTGACTTCAATAAGCAAGCCACCCATGTTTGACGGCTCGCCAATCACGCGAATGATTTCATCATTGGGCTGCATCAGAAACTTGAGAGAATCCCGAATAAGCGTCACAGGCGTTGGATCACGTAAGTCGTAAGTCTCTGAGATCGCAGAGGGCAGGGGCGCCGAGAGCACAAGCTGGCGAGCCTCGTTCCGGCGCAAAACGACATTGTAGACACCCGCGTTGAAAAGAAGCTCTTCCTGCAAATCCTCCGAGATCTGGCCATCCGCCAAAAGCGCCAAAGAGGCAATCTGTGCGCGGTCCAGCCGGTCCATAAGAAACTCTTGCCGAAAACGGGCAATGGAGGGAACGAAGATCAGAATTTCTGCCAGCATCACAAAGATGACTGTCAGGATAAGAAACCGTCCCGAGAGTGACTTGAGAAACTGCATTTTGATCCTGTTTCTGAGTTAGGGCAGCCAGCGCTGTACAAGCCGCACAACACGTTTGACACCGTCGCTTTCAAAGAGACGTGGAGAGAAATAAGCCCCTGCCGCGCGCTTATTGATCTCACCCAAAGTCGGGTATGGCGCAACCATGGCCGCAATCTGCTTCATTTTCATTTTATTGGCCAGTGCCAGCGCCCAAAACCCGATCAATTCTCCGGCCTGTGCGCCTGCGATGGATGCGCCGACCGGACGGCCTTTGACAACCATCAGCTTGATCAGGCCTTCGGTCTTGCGCTCGGCGATGGCGCGATCATTGCCGGAGTAGGGGAAGCGCACGACTTCAAGCGCATCGCCATGCGCCTCTCGGGCCTGTGCTTCGGTTAAACCCACCTGCGCCAGTTCCGGGTCGGTGTAAGTGGCCCATGGAATATGGTCATGGTTGGCTTTGGCAGGCAGCCCGAAAAGTGCAGAGCGGATGATTATCCCGGCGTGATATCCCGCCACGTGGGTGAATTGCAGGCCGCCCGCCACATCACCAATGGCATACACCTTTGAATTGGTGGTTTTGAGCGCGGCATCCACCTTGATGCCTGCGCGCGTGGTTTCAATGCCTGCGGCCTCAAGATTGAGGCGGTCCGTATTGGCTTTGCGCCCCACAGCCATCAAAAGATGCGTGCCTTTGAAGACGCGGCCATCCTTGGTTTCGAGTTCAATCGCGCCTGCCTTGCCACGAATTTCGCTGGCCATGGCGCCTTCGGCGACCTCGACGCCCTCAGCGCGCACCCGGTCCAACACAACCGCAGCCATTTCCGGGTCGTCCTTGCCAAGTGCCTTCATGCCCTCAATAACCGTCACCTTGCTGCCCAGCCGGACATGCGCCTGCGCCATTTCCATGCCAATGGGGCCACCGCCCACGATGAGCAGATGTTTGGGCTGTTCACGCAGCTCAAAAAGTGTCTCGTTGGTTTCATAGGGCACGGTGTCGAGGCCGGGAATGGGCGGCACAAAGGGCGATGAGCCTGTAGAGATGACGATGCGGCGGGCGGTTATGGTGTGCTCCCCGGCGCGCACCTCGGTGGGTGAGATGAATTCGCCAAATTCCTGGATGACCTGCACGCCAAGCCCTTCGAACCGTTCCACGCTGTCATGAGGTTCAATCGTGGCGATGACATCAGCCACGTGATCTTTGGCCGCAGCATAATCCACTTTCGGCTTGAGATCGGCCACGCCATAAGCGCTGGCGTGAGATTGGGCATATGCCGCCTTACCAGACGCGATGAGGGCCTTAGACGGCACACAGCCATAATTCAGGCAATCGCCACCCATCTTGTGGCCTTCCAGAAGGATAACCGAGGCACCCATCTGCACTGCACCGGCCGCAACAGACAGCCCACCAGAGCCGGCGCCGATGACCAGCAAATCCGCTTTCAATTGTGTCATTGATCAGATGTCCTTTTTGCCGCGGATCGTTTTGATCACGATGGGCAAAGCGGCCAGGGCACACAAGCCCAGAATGGGGCCGATAACCTGTGGTTCCCACAACAGGGACAGATCAGGGCGTTCGCCGCGGTCAAACACTTCGCCAAGGCCCACGCCAATCCAGGTAAACACCAGTGCGCCCGGAATGATGCCGACAAATGTCGTCCAGGCAAAGTTGATGAACCGCACCCCCACAAGAGCAGGCAGGAGATTGGCCACGAAAAACGGCACCACAGGCACAAGGCGCATGAGGAACAAGACACTGATCTCATGCTCGCGCAGGCCTTCTTTGATTTTCTTCAAAGAGCCTTCTGAGGCGTCCATTTTGGCGGACAGAGCTTTTCCCAGTCCCCAGCGTGCCGCCAGGAAGATCGCAATCGCTCCTAAAGTCGCTGCGGTGACATTGAAAGCCCCACCCAGACCAAGGCCAAAGAGGAACCCACCAGTGACCGACGCCACCGCTGCTCCAGGCAATGAGAAGGCCACGATCGTGAAATAGATGGCAATGAATGCCAGTGCCATAAGCACAAAGTGGTTGTCCCGGAAGGCCAGAAGCTGTTCGCGGTTTTCGTTTAGCGTGTCGAATGACAGATAGTCACCCAAAGTGAAATATCCGACGACCGCTGCGATAATGATTGCGCCTAGAGGGGCGTGACGAAGGATGGAGGGCTTGCTGCCCTGGTTTACATTTTCCATGTCGCTGTCCGATGCTTTCCCGTTGCGGTGGCTTGCCATGTAAATGCGTCTCGATCCAGTCTGGCGCTATAGCGCTCACGTGGGGGTGATCATGGGTGATGGAAACACCCCCATTATGACGCCTATTCTTGCAGGAATGAAACATTGGCGGGAAATTTCATTGGTTTTTTGTTGCAGAAGGGTCAGCTTGGGTTTGACTTCGCAAAAACCGCCCCCTATAGACCGGGCTTCACGACGTATTCCGGGTGCTGCGCGATTCATATGCAACACCCCATTGATCGGAGATCGGAGCGATGAAACGCACCTATCAACCCTCGAACCTGGTGCGCAAACGCCGCCACGGCTTTCGCGCGCGCATGGCCACCAAGGCTGGACGCAAAATCCTGAATGCGCGCCGCGCACGTGGCCGCAAGAGCCTGAGCGCGTAAACCCGCGCCAGACAGGACAACGGATATGACACCGCCGGAGGCCCCTGCTGCGCAAGCGGGGAACACGCCCCCGGCGGTGTCCGTTTGTCTGGAGGTTCTCAAGAAACGCAGTGATTTTCTGGCCGCGGCACGCGCACGCCGGCAAGGGACCAAGGGCATGATGGTGCAGGCGCGCCATCGCGGCGATGACAGCGGCGAAATACGGGTCGGATTTACCTGTTCCAAAAAAGTTGGAAATGCCGTGCTGCGCAACCGCGCCAAACGGAGGTTGCGCGAAGTGGCCCGTGACGTGCTGCTCCGAGATGGACAGCCGGGATGGGATTACGTTCTGATCGGACGCGCGGGGGCGACGGTTGAGCGCGACTTTGCATCGCTCAAAGCTGACTTAGGCTATGCGCTCAAAAAGCTGCACGGTCCGACATGAGCCCGCTGGCAAATATCCTCGCGCTCCCGGTCAAAGCCTACCGGCTGATCTTTTCCCCATGGGTCGGCCACAATTGCCGCTTCCAGCCAACGTGCAGTCAATACGCGCTGGACGCGTTGGCAAAACATGGCGGGCTGCGGGGCGGGTGGCTGGCCCTGCGCCGAATATTGCGCTGCAATCCGTGGGGCTCTAGCGGTTATGATCCGGTATCGGATCCGGACGCGGGGTCGGATCAGGGGCAGGGCCGTCACTGACCAGAGCCAGATTCCAATGATCGGTCATGGCACGGGTCGGGATCACGTTGCGATCAAGCTTACCTTCAAAAGTATGAAACAGGTCCTCATAAAAACGCGGCGCTTCAAAATACCAGCGGTGTGAAATACCTGCACTTGTGCCGAACTCCGCACGATGCGTGTCAAAGTAATGCCCGCAGTAGAGATTGACCGCCTTCTGAGAATGATCATCGGGCAACCCAACACGCCCCAAACGGCGGGACACACCAATGCGTTTGGTTTCTGAAATTGAAAGAACTTCGTCAAACGGGCTGTAATAGTTGGTCAGACGTGTGGAGCGGCGCAGCAAAGAGCTTGATTTCGGATTGCCCTCTGCCATCGACTTTGAGGTGATATCCGCGGCGACAAACGCAATCTGGCTGACGGTCCAGCTTTGCTGTGCCGTGGCATGATCGTCATCGGCAAAATCAAACGCCTCGCGCACCAGAAAACACCCCATCGAGTGGGCCAGCACATGAATGTTAAATCTGCAATCCGGCTCCTGTGCACGCGCCACATGAGTAATGCCGTCTTTGAACAGCCGGTCCGCCGATAGCCGCGCATCGCGCCGGTCGGCATTGTAGCCCAATACGAAACCATCGCTTGGCCAGTCAAAGCTGACGACACAACCCTTAAACCCATGCGCCATTAACCCATCACGAATTTTGCGATGGCGTTCGAGCATGTCCCACTGGTCGGTGTTAAAGCCATGTACAAAGAAAACAATGTTGCCCTTGTCCGTGTCGGTGGCCCCGGCTTTGTCCTGCACTGCGCGAAAAAAGGCCGTGCGAGAGATTTCATGACTGCGGATGGCGCGCGTCACATCGCCTGGAATAGCGAGGTACTTTGCCCCGCCCAAAGAATTTGAATACCCATCACCCGATCGACCGCGTACGGAAAAGAAATAGTCCATAACAAATGCTCCTTTTACTCAAATAATGATAGATCCTAGCACGTTTTGAACATTGCGTCTGTGGTCTGGCCGTGCTTTGCAGAAGACATGCAAAGACCCACCGATATTGCCGGGATGATGCGCGCGCTTGAGGGCTTCATGACAGCCGAGGGCAAGGCCAGGGGGCTGTCCCATCCGGTTCGGGCCAGCGATGTGTTTATCTCGCCCTATGCCAAATGCGGCACCACCTGGATGCAACAGATCGTGCATGGGCTGCGCACCGGTGGAGATATGAGCTTTGACGAGATCACCGCCGTCACACCCTGGATCGAGATGGCACATGATCTTGGACTGCCACTAGACCCACAACCGGGCGATTTTCGTGTCTTCAAGAGCCATCTGAGTTGGAACGAGATTCCCAAAGGCGGGCGCTATATCGTGGTTCTGCGTGATCCGGTGGATGCGATGGTGTCGCTCTTTCGGTTCTTTGAGGGGTGGTTCTTTGAGACCGGGTCTGTAGCTCTGGACAGGTTTGCCGACTACTTTCTGGGTGAACGCGACGGGCGGGACTACTGGACGCATCTGGCCTCCTGGTGGGCGATGCGAGAGCGGGATGATGTCCTGCTGCTAAGCTATGAGGCGATGAAGCATGATTTGAGGGCGTCCGTAGCGCAAGTGGCCGCGTTTCTTGAGATCACGGATGATGCAACAATTGCTGTGGCCGAGGCGCAGGCGAAGTTTGACTTCATGAAGGCACATGAGACGCAGTTTGATGACCATCTGACCCGGATGGCACGCGATGCCGCGTGTGGCCTGCCACCGGGCAGCGTGGCCTCAAAGGTCAGCACGGGGAAAGCAGGGGCAGGCAAGCCTTTGGTCAGTGATGCGGTCCAAGCGGCTTTTGCCGCCACATGGACCGAGACGATTGAGGCGCAATTTGGGTTTGAGGACTATGCCACTTTGCGCAAGGCTTTGGAGGGAGAGCCGGGGTGAACCCCTGCCTACGTTTTTGAGCTGAAGTGGAAGATGAAGCCAAGCAGGTTCAGAAGCACTTGTGCAGCGAGGATCGAGGTTGAGCCTGTCGGATCATAGTCCGGGGCCACTTCTACCAGATCAATGCCCACCACCTCATGCCGCTGCGCCACCTGCTGGAGGATTTCCAGCACATCGTAGTAGAGAAACCCACCATGACTTGGTGTGCCTGTGCCCGGCGCGATGGAGGGGCAAAAGGCATCTATGTCGATGGTGATATAGACACGTGCGCCTTCTGGAAGGCGTTCTGATGTGGCCTTCGGGCCAAGAGCGCGCACCTGCCGCACCGACAGGATGTCCGAGCCGCGCGCGCGTGCATCCTCATAGCCCTCCTTGGCTGTGGAGCTGACGTTGCGGATGCCAAGTTGTGTGAGGCCGGTGACATAGGGCTTTTCAGCGGCGCGACGCATCGGATTGCCATGTCCGTAACGCACCCCGTGGCGCTCATCGACAAAATCGAGATGTGCGTCAATTTGCAGGATGTGGATGTCGCCGTGACCCTTAAAGGCATTCACGCAAGGGATATTGACCGAATGATCTCCGCCAATGGTGACGGGCAGGGCACCGGCCTTGAGAATAGCGCGCACACCGGACTCAATATTGGCGTGCGATTTTTCTGTGTCCGTATGCACAATATCGGCATCGCCAATATCCACGATGCGCACGTCGCCAGGCAGGTAGGTGGCGTCATCTTCATGGTCATAAGCCCCGGCATGACCGAAAGAGAATAGCGTCGATGCCTCTCGCACCCCGCGTGGACCAAACCGCGCACCCGAGCGCCATTGCGTGCCAAAGTCAAAAGGCGCCCCAAGGATGGCCACATCAGCGTCTATGGCACTCCAGTCCGAGACATAGGGTCGTTTGCCAAAGGTAGAAATACCAACAAAGGGCAGATCCAGCCTGCCGCCTTCATATCCATGTGTGCTCATGTGGGTCCTCTAGTCGCCTTGCACAGAAGATTACAGACGGGGTGCAGAATTGAAAGCGTCCCTGTGCCGGAAGCCTAGAAGAAAATCCAGTAAATCAGCGCGAGGTAAATGCCGTATTGCACCACGTAATAGACGTTGCTGTTCCAAGCCTTCACGCGTTTGCCGAGGAAGCGGACTTTCTGAATGTGGCCGAATACCTTGTTCAGGCCACCCACCTTGTCACCTTCAACGTTTTTCGTTGCACTTGCCGACATCACCAGGTTCGAAAACCCCGTGTTCAGCCAGTCAATCGGAGCAAATGTGACAGGGCGCTTGATGTCGAGAAACAAAATGATCCTGTTCTGGTCAGTCTGGTTTTCCGCGTAATGGATGTAGGTTTCGTCGAACATCACGACCTCGCCATCGCGCCACGAATACTTTTGTCCGTCCACATCAATAAAACAAGCGTCATCGTTTGGTGTGCTGAGGCCCATGTGATACCGCAATGATCCGGCAAATGGATCGCGGTGCTTTACCAGCCGTGCGCCGGGCGGCAGCATCGCGAACATCGCCCCCTTTATCGATGGCAGGCTTTCAATCATTTGTGTGGTCTTCGGGCAAAGCTTGGACGCGGAGGCCAGTTTTGATCCATACCACTTTAGGTAAAATCGCGTCCAACCTGTTTTGAAGAAAGAGTTGAACCCAATATCATCCATGTCGTCAGATGCCTTGATCGCGCCTTGTTGGTCGATCTGTATGGCTTCGTCACGGATCACCTCCCAGTTGTCATGCAACACCTCAAGTTCAGGAAAATGATCCTTGCTGATATATGGCGTCGTTGGCACCTTGGAGAACATGTAAAACAGAACATTGATCGGCCCCAACAGGTTGGAGTGGTCAGTGAATCGCCGCTTGATCAACTCGTGCCGGACTTCGCCCCGCGTTTGAACGTAAATCGCACACATGATGAAAATCAGAAGGATGTAGGGGCCCATTTTCTTTCTTTTCCTGTCAGATCTGCCGCGCCGCAACACCACAATGGCTGCAGCGTCGCGGGGCATTCTCGGTGCAGTCAAATGCTTTTGCAAGTCACGTTTCGAAAAGGTTTGGCGCTTGCATGTGCAGCAGTGCAGATGAGTTGCTCCGCGAAGCTTTTCTACTTTGGACAAGACGATTTTCGATGGCAGACCAAGGCCCTTCAATAGCACGCGGCCTTGCCTGATTGGCGCGCGCGGCAGCCATTGAATTACCCAAAACATGTCCCACTTCACGCAACTTTAGCCTGCTAGGCATTGTGAAAGATTGTTTTGAGGTCTTTTGATATGTCCTGGATATTCAGACTTATTCCGTTTCCAGTCATTTTGTTTTTACTTGGTCTGGCTTGCCTCGCTCTGACAGGTGCTCTTTTCAACTATGAGAATGGCAAACGCATTGCACGTGAAACGGGTGCACCCGGCGCCGTGGCCGTTTCCCAGATGCAACCTGTTCGCGGGTTTCCCTGGTTTGAAGAAACGACGATACGCGCTCAAGCCAGCGAAGACCTGTCCTATGTCTACTGGTACGAAAACGAAAGCACTGAATTTCCGGTTATTTTCCTTGTCGACCCCGATCATGAAGGCCCGGTGCAAGAAGTGTTGGGGGCTTTTTCATACACCAGTCTCGAAGATGCGGAAGTTGGAGCATATCTCGAACAAGCATATGTGGAAGATGGCGCGCTTGGGCCCATTTTCGAACTCACAGGTGTTCGTGCGCTTTCCCCACCCGTCACAATGGAAGAGATTGACTGGGCCGCCGCCGACTTAGGTGTGACAGTGTCAGAAAACTTTTTCTACATTGAGCCCCATTTCGCGGGACGTGAGACAATTGTTGAAGCGCGTCCGGAACTCTATTTTGTTGCCGGTCTCATTGGCGTATTGCTGATCTGGTTCTCGATGATCGCCGCAATTATCCGCAAAAAGTGGATGCGCCGTGAACGGGATGGCGGGTCCACGGGTGCCGCTGCCAAAAAAGGTGTCGTCGCAGCCGCAGTGGGGGGCATTGCCAAATTGGCTGATGGTGGCGACGGAGAAGGTTTTATTTGAACCCAGCTCCGACCAGGATCCGAAAAGCCGCCAGGCGCAAGGCACCTTTGCCGATGAAGGCGTGATTTGAAGCGTTTTGAGTCAATTTGAAATCGAAACGCTTTGGGTTCGCCCACCGGGTTTACCGCCAAATTCTTCAGCCACGATAGAACGCCCCTTTCCATTCCCGTCAACCCATGCAATAGGGAACCGCCAAACGAGCCGTGCCAAGGAGATACGCCATGGAGATTCGTGAGGCCCTCACTTTTGATGATGTTCTGCTGGTGCCTGCCAAGTCGAGCGTATTGCCCAACACCGCCGATACGCGCACGCGGGTGACGCGGTCGATTGATCTGAATATTCCGCTTCTCAGCTCGGCGATGGACACCGTCACCGAAGGGCGCATGGCCATTTCCATGGCGCAGTCGGGGGGGATGGGGGTCATCCACCGAAATCTGGATATTGAAGAGCAATCTCGTGAGGTGCGGCGCGTCAAGCGGTTTGAAAGCGGGATCGTGTACAACCCTGTCACACTGACCCCAAATCAAACATTGGCCGATGCCAAGGCCTTGATTGAGAGGTACAATTTCACCGGTTTCCCTGTCGTGGATGAAGGCGGTCGCGTGGTGGGCATTGTCACCAACCGTGACATGCGCTTTGCCACCTCTGATGACACGCCGGTGCATGTGATGATGACCAGTGATGATCTGGCGATCCTGACCGAACCTGCGGACCTTGAAGAAGCCAAAAGCATGATGAAGGCGCGGCGCATCGAAAAACTGCTGGTGACGGATGGAACAGGCAAACTAACCGGTCTTTTGACATTGAAGGATACCGAACAGGCTGTGCTGAACCCGTCGGCCTGCAAGGACAAGCTGGGCCGGTTGCGCGTGGCTGCGGCTTCGACCGTTGGGGACGCCGGGTATGAACGCTCAGAAGCGCTGGTCGATGCAGGTGTGGACATGATTGTCATCGACACCGCGCATGGTCACTCCGAAGGTGTGGCGATTGCGGTCGAGCGGGCCAAGAAGCTATCAAACGAGGTTCAGATCGTAGCCGGCAATGTCGCGACCGGCGAAGCCACCAAGGCCCTGATCGGGGCAGGCGCGGATGCCGTCAAGGTCGGCATTGGCCCTGGCAGCATTTGCACCACACGTATGGTGGCCGGTGTGGGTGTGCCACAGCTGACAGCGATCATGGATTGTGCCGAAGCGGCGGGAGACACGCCTGTGATAGCGGATGGCGGCATCAAGTTCTCCGGCGATTTTGCCAAGGCGATTGCGGCGGGTGCGTCCTGTGCCATGGTGGGTTCGATGCTGGCCGGAACGGATGAAAGCCCCGGCGAAGTGATCCTCTACCAAGGGCGCAGCTTCAAAGCCTATCGCGGTATGGGCAGTCTCGGGGCAATGGCACGCGGTTCTGCGGATCGGTACTTTCAAAAAGATGCAGCCAGCGACAAGCTGGTGCCGGAGGGGATTGAGGGGCAGGTGCCCTATAAAGGGGCCGCTGGTACGGTCATCCATCAGCTTGTTGGCGGTCTTCGGGCGGCCATGGGATATACCGGATGTGCCACGGTCGATGCGATGCGCACAGAATGCAAATTCGTTCGGATCACGGGGGCTGGGTTGAAGGAAAGCCATGTGCATGATGTGCAAATCACGCGCGAGTCGCCGAATTACCGAATTGGATAAATCACCTTATATCAGTGGCTTATCATCCCATCTTGAGATGCTGTCATGACGCCAGCGGCACGTGTGCAAGCCGCGATTGAGATCCTCGATCACATCAATCAGGGCACAGCCGCGGAAAAAGCGCTGACCACATGGGCGCGGCGCGCGCGCTATGCCGGGTCAGGCGATCGCGCCGCTGTACGGGATCACGTGTTTCAGGCCCTGCGTTGCCGTCGCAGCTATGCGGCTTTGGGCGGTGGCACAAACGGCCGGGCGCTCATGCGTGGCGCCTTGATCGACGCCGGTGTTGCGCTGGACACTGTTTTCACCGGAGACGGCCATTCACCTGCTGTTTTGGACACGGAAGAGCTAACCAAAGGACGCGATCCTGCGGCTGGTGCAGAACAGGGCAATTTACCAGATTGGCTTTGGAAACGGTTTGAAACCGCCCTTGGTACGGGCAACGCGCGGCTTAGCGCACAGATATTGCAACAACGCGCGCCTGTCACATTGCGTGTCAATTCCAGATTGAGCACCGCCCCACAAGCCATTGAAATTTTGAAAGAAGACCAGATTACGGTTACATCCTGCGATCTGATTGATACCGCGCTTATTGTGATAGAGGGCGCGCGGCGCGTCGCAGGATCGCGCGCCTACTGCGAGGGATACGTCGAGCTTCAAGACGCAAGCAGTCAGGCGGCCATGGCTGCTTTGAGCGTTGCGCCGGGATCTCGTGTCCTCGATTATTGTGCCGGCGGCGGCGGCAAGACCCTGGCGCTGGCCGCACGCGTGACTGCCGACTGGTTCGCACATGATGCCAATGAGAGCAGAATGAGCGACCTGCCGCGGCGTGCAGACCGTTCAGGCATCACTGTGACCTGCCTGGAGACCAACGCTATTGCGGATGCAGCCCCCTTTGATCTTGTTCTGTGTGATGTTCCGTGTTCGGGCAGCGGTACCTGGCGGCGCGCGCCCGAGGCAAAGTGGCGGCTGACATCGGAACGGCTCGAAGAGCTGTGTGTACTTCAGCGCGATATTCTTCAGGATGCTGCGTCGCTGGTCGCACCCGACGGGCAGCTGGCATACGCAACCTGCTCGCTTTTACCTGAGGAAAATGACCATCAGGTGACACGCTTCATAGATCAACATCCTGACTGGGAGATCACACTCCAAAAGTCATGGTCCATTTCTGAATGGGGCGATGGGTTCTTTCTCGCCAGTTTAAAGCGTTCGGGCCAAAAAACCTGACTCACAGCTTTGGGTCGAACGCAGCGCATGATACGAGTTTTGCGTGCGATCTGCCTTTATCTGACGTCCCAGGTGAAAGGCCTGGCGCTTTAAAAGAAGAAACGATCACGATATACAACCTTGACGTGTATCGACGGCCAAGATTAATCTGACCTTAAAACTTGCACCCCAAAGACGAGGGTGAGTTTCAGTAACGGGGATGCAGTTTTGGCTGATACCACAGGGCATTTCTCTGCGGCACGCGCAACAAGAACACGTCTTAGACCGCGAACCCGCGCGGTCTTCGTCATCGCAACGGCATGTTTTCTGACCTCCAATGTTGTGCCTGACTTTCCATCTTTGGTGCTTTTGCTGATCTCGATTCTGCTTTTGCTGACAACCGGTCTGATCCTCGCCCTGAACACACTCAGCCAAAGGTCTGATTTGCACACGCTGAAAACGGCGGAACACTTTTTTGATGACGACGCCAGCCCCAGTTTTATGACCAGTGCAAAGGGTGACATCCAATACGCCAATCGTGCCGCCATGCAGCTTTTTGAAGGGCAGGTGCTTCATACCCTGGCCGGTGTTTTGCAAAACAGTATCGCCAACCCCGGTCCGGTCTTATTTCGCCTGGAATCCCGTGCGGTTGCACGCGGAGCCGCGCATGAGGATGTGGTAACGCGGGACGGACATTTCCGCCTCTCGGTGCATCGCACACGAGATGATCATTTTATCTGGCGGATTGAAAAATCGGCGGAGCGCCCTGCCAGTGAAGCGGATCCGATGCCCTTGCCGATGATGACCGTTGGGCGCAATGGAGCGGTTCTATACATGAACACGGCGGCGCGTGATCTGATCGGGGAACGTGCGCGCACACTCGATCGCGTATTTCCCAAATTGCCCCTGCGGTCGGGTCAGATCAACAAGATCAACAGCAGCGAAGGCGCGGTGTCTTGTCTGGTGGTTGAGCTTGAAGGCGCAGCAGGGCGACGAGAAGTGTTCCTGCTCCCGGGCATTGCGCCGACGGAACGTCAACCGGATGGATGGGCATTTTTTGATGAATTGCCTGTCCCGTTGCTCAAACTGGCGCGTACGGGCGAAATACATCTGTCAAACCGTCCGGCGCGTGATCTGTTGGGTGTTGAGGGCTGCTCGGGCAAAATCGTGAGCGACCTTATGGAAGGCCTTGGGCGCTCAATCCCTGATTGGCTCGAAGATGCAGCGGCCGGGCGTGGCGGTGTGCATTCGGAATTCCTGCGCGTCAAACGTGAGGATCGTGAGGTGTTTCTTCAGGTGACGCTGAACCGCGCCACCGAAGCAGGTGAAACCGTTTTGATCGCGGTGCTGAGCGACGCAACCAAACTCAAGTCGCTGGAGGCGCAGTTTGTACAAAGCCAGAAAATGCAAGCGATTGGCCAGTTGGCTGGTGGTGTGGCGCATGATTTCAACAACCTTTTGACGGCGATCACTGGCCATTGCGACCTTCTTTTGCTGCGCCATGATCAGGGGGATCCAGATTTTGCCGACCTGGTACAGATCAATCAGAACGCAAATCGCGCGGCAGCATTGGTCAGTCAGCTTTTGGCCTATTCACGCAAGCAAACGCTGCGCCCGGAAATCATGGATCTGCGGGATATGCTGTCGGACCTCACGCACCTGCTCAATCGTCTCGTGGGTGAGAAAGTTACCCTCTCGCTCAGCCATGATCCGACCCTGTCGTCGATCCGCGCAGACAAGCGTCAGCTGGAACAGGTTTTGATGAACCTGGTCGTCAATGCGCGCGATGCCATGCCCGAAGGGGGCGATATCAGAGTGCGTACTGAAAACATCACCCTTGATGATCCGCTGTGGCGGGATCGTGCAATCGTAGCGCCCGGGCGCTATGTGCGCGTCAGTGTTGAAGACAGTGGTATGGGGATTCCCGCCGACAAAATCCAGAAAGTGTTTGAACCGTTTTACACAACCAAACGCACAGGTGAGGGCACGGGCTTGGGGCTTTCGACGGCCTACGGCATCGTGAAACAGACCGGAGGATTTATTTTTGCAGACAGCACGCCGGGCGAGGGCACTGTGTTTCAACTTTTGTTTCCGGCTCACGACGCCATTCAAGCGCCTGAGAAAACGCCTGCCGAAGAGGTTGCGCATGACCGACCGGTTGAGGGCGTGGTTTTGCTGGTGGAAGATGAGGCTCCGGTGCGGGCATTTGCCAGTCGTGCCTTGCAAATGCGTGGCCTCACAGTTCTTGAAGCAGATTCGGCAGAATCAGCACTTGAACTATTGAAGGACACGACTCTGAGTGTTGATGTGTTTGTCTCAGATGTGGTGATGCCCGGAATAGACGGACCAAGCTGGGTTATTCGCGCATTGCAATCACGACCCGAAACTCAGGTTGTTTTCATGTCTGGTTACGCCGCCGAAACCTTTGGGGAAATTCAGGCCCGCATTCCGAACTCACTGTTCCTGCCAAAGCCATTTTCGCTGACGGATTTGACCGATATTGTCCAACGTCAGATGATGCGCGCGAAATCCATTCCTGGGCAATGATCCCTATCGGTGCGCCGGGGCCTCTCCATGAGACAGCGGTGTGTAGAGCCCGTTGGCGTCAATTCCGTCATACAATGCAAATTCGACCGCACATTTACGTCGAAGCTCGGTCTCCACTTCTGCGCTAAGCAGGAGCTCCAGTTTTGGGGACTGGTTCAGCCGTCTTGTAAAGACATCTGTTTTCAAACGATTTTTCAGGAAATCTGTCAGCCCCTGCTGATCTTCATACCGAAAGAGATGCGTGACCGCTGTGCCATTTTTCTGCGGCTCCAGAAACTTGGCCTGAGAGCCGACATTGGCACAGGGCGGACGATTGCCTTTCAGATAGGCCAGCACAAACTCATCGAAGCTCAGCTCATGCGTTGAGGTTCGCGTACCTTCGTGGCCGGGACGGCGGCGATAGCGATACCAGCTACCGAGCCAATCGATGGGCTCGCGCATCACCGCGAGTACGTCGAATCCCTCGCCGCAAAACTTCTCTAACGAGGGGCGAAAGAAACGATTGTATCGAAAGACCGGCGCATGTTTGAGTTCCGGTGGGTCACGCACGACCAATGAAGCACGAGCAGCCAAGGCATCCTGATAAGCCGTGGTGCCAGTTTTGGGCACAGACAAAAAAACGAGTTTTTCTTTAGAAAACGCAAGCATCTGCGGGAGTGTCCTCGTTTTGACTGCTATTCACCACTCTTTAACGCATCCACGCAAAAATCAAATACGAACAATTTTCTTGAAATGTTCTCCTTTTGTCTTCATAAGCTTTGAGAACAAGAGGTGAACGAAAGCAGTCATGGACGCGCCAAGCGGCCTATGAAATAAGGAAGGCGACAGGTATGGCAACAGCAGAACTTTTGGACATGGATCCCAAGAAAAACACAGACCGTCAAAAAGCGCTCGACAGCGCATTGGCACAGATTGAGCGCCAATTTGGCAAAGGTTCGATCATGAAACTGGGTGCTGACAACCCAGTGCAAGAGGTTGAGGCCACATCGACCGGTTCTTTGGGTCTTGATATTGCGCTTGGCATCGGTGGCGTGCCCAAGGGGCGCATTGTTGAGATTTACGGGCCAGAAAGCTCTGGTAAGACAACGTTGACGCTGCATTGCGTCGCCGAAGAACAGAAAAAAGGCGGTGTTTGCGCCTTTGTTGATGCCGAGCATGCACTCGATCCGATTTATGCCCGTAAACTGGGAGTTGATCTGGATGAGCTTTTGATTTCTCAGCCTGACACAGGTGAGCAAAGCCTTGAGATCGTTGACACTCTGGTGCGCTCTGGTGCAGTCAGCATGATCGTAGTGGACTCCGTTGCGGCTCTCACGCCCAAGTCTGAACTCGAAGGTGACATGGGCGACAGCAGCGTCGGCGTGCATGCCCGGCTGATGAGCCAGGCGATGCGCAAGCTCACTGGTTCGATCAATAAATCAAAATGCACCGTGATCTTCATCAACCAGATCCGCATGAAAATCGGCGTCATGTTCGGAAGCCCCGAGACAACGACCGGCGGCAACGCTTTGAAATTCTACAGCTCGGTGCGGCTCGACATTCGCCGGATTGGCGCAATCAAGGATCGTGACGAGGTCGTGGGCAACCAGACCCGTGTGAAAGTCGTCAAGAACAAGATGGCACCGCCCTTCAAGCAGGTTGAATTTGACATCATGTATGGTGAAGGTATTTCCAAGATGGGTGAACTTCTTGACCTGGGCGTCAAGGCGGGCGTGGTCGAGAAATCCGGCAGCTGGTTCAGCTACGGCGATGAACGCATTGGGCAAGGGCGTGAGAATGCCAAGGAATTCCTGCGGGAAAACGCCCGTGTTGCCTATGAGATTGAAGACAAAATCCGGGCCGCCCATGGCCTTGATTTTGATATGCCAGAAGGCATGGGATCGGATGACACAGGCGGGGATGATGATATCCTCGAAGCCTGAGTTTTCCAGCAAGTGACAGGAAACGGTCCGGTGCAAAACGCCCGGGCCGTTTCTAGTTGTGGACATGGATCAGCACGGCGGCTAAACCTCGGACTCCAATAATGCTGCAATGCCGCGAGACCCGATATGCCTACGCTGAACGAGATCCGCTCGACCTTTCTGAATTTCTTTGACCGCAACGATCACGAGGTCGTGGCAAGCTCTCCGCTGGTGCCGCGCAATGATCCGACGCTGATGTTCACAAACTCGGGCATGGTGCAGTTCAAGAACCTCTTCACCGGGGTCGAGAAACGCGATTATTCCCGCGCGACGACGAGCCAGAAATGCGTGCGGGCAGGCGGCAAGCACAACGATCTCGACAATGTTGGCTATACCGCTCGGCACCACACGTTTTTCGAGATGCTCGGCAATTTCAGTTTCGGCGATTACTTCAAATCCGACGCAATCCCCTTTGCCTGGGATCTGCTGACCAAGGACTTTGAGATCGACAAATCCAAGCTTCTTGTCACGATTTATCATACCGATGATGAAGCCGCCGAGATCTGGAAGAAACACGCGGGCCTTCCCGATGAGCGCATCATCCGTATCGCCACGGATGACAATTTCTGGTCCATGGGCCCAACGGGGCCATGCGGGCCTTGTACCGAGATTTTCTATGACCACGGACCGGCCATCTGGGGTGGCCCTCCGGGAAGCCCCGAGGAAGATGGCGACCGATTTATTGAGATCTGGAACCTCGTCTTCATGCAGAACGAGCGTTTCGAAGATGGCAGCATGGTCGATCTGGACATGCAGTCGATTGACACCGGCATGGGGCTGGAACGGATCGGTGCGCTCTTGCAGGGCAAGCATGACAATTACGACACCGACCTGATGCGCAGTCTCATTGAGGCCAGTGCGAACGCCACAAATGTGGACCCTGATGGTGATGGCAATGTCCATCACCGGGTGATTGCCGATCACCTGCGCTCGACCAGTTTTCTGATCGCCGATGGTGTAATGCCATCAAATGAAGGGCGCGGTTACGTCCTGCGCCGGATCATGCGCCGGGCGATGCGACATGCGCATTTGCTTGGGGCCCAGGACCCGGTGATGCACCGGCTTGTGTCCAATCTGGTGGCGCAGATGGGTCAGGCCTTTCCCGAGTTGGGGCAGGCGCAGGCGCTGATTGAGGAAACGCTGGAGCTGGAAGAGAAACGTTTCAAGCAAACGCTCGACCGTGGCTTGCGGCTTTTGGATGATGAACTTGAGAAGCTTTCCGATGGCGCGGCTTTGCCAGGAGAGGCGGCGTTCAAGCTCTATGACACATACGGGTTTCCGTTGGACCTCACCCAAGATGCCTTGCGTGAAAAGGGCCGTGAGGTGGATGTGGCTGGGTTCGATGCGGCCATGGACGAACAAAAAGCCAAGGCGCGTGCGGCCTGGGCCGGCACAGGTGAGGCGGCAGATGCCAGCGTTTGGTTTGATGTTGCCGAAGAGCACGGAACCACGGATTTCCTGGGCTATGACACTGAAATCGCCGAAGGACAGATCGTGGCGCTGGTGCAGGATGGTGCGCCTGTCGAGGCGGCGACGAAAGGTGCCGACGTCCAAATTGTGCTCAACCAGACGCCATTCTATGCCGAAAGCGGTGGACAGGTGGGCGATACCGGCGTGATCCGCGTTGAAAATGGTTTGGCGCGCGTGACGGACACTAAGAAAGTTGCGGGTGTATTCATTCACATTGCCAATGTCACCGAAGGCGAGATCGTCAGTGGAGCTGCGGCGCAGTTGGTTGTCGACCACACGCGCCGCACGTCTATCCGCGCCAACCATTCGGCCACACACCTGCTGCACGAAGCCCTGCGCGCCGCGCTTGGCGATCATGTAGCGCAGCGCGGGTCGCTCAATGCCGCCGATCGGCTGCGGTTTGACTTCAGCCATGCCAAGGCGATGAGCCTTGAGGAAATCAAACGCGTGGAGGAAGAGGTGAACGCCTATATCCGGCAAAACACGCCGGTTGAGACACGGATTATGCCACCCGATGATGCACGGGAACTGGGCGCGCAGGCGCTCTTTGGCGAAAAGTATGGCGACGAGGTCCGCGTGGTCTCAATGGGCACCGAAGCCGGGTCCGGCAAGGGGCTGGACGGGCAGACCTATTCGATTGAGCTTTGCGGCGGCACGCATGTGCGTCAGACCGGGGATATCGGCATGTTCGTGACGTTGGGCGAAAGCGCCTCAAGCGCTGGCGTGCGTCGGATTGAGGCGCTCACAGGGGCCGAGGCCTTCAAATATCTCAGCGAACAGGATCACCGGCTGGCCGAAGTGGCGCTGGAACTCAAAGCGCAGCCTGGCGATGTTCTGGATCGCGTGCGTGCGTTGATGGAAGAGCGCAAGGCGCTGAGCAATGAAGTTGCCCAACTGCGCCGTGATGTGGCCATGGGTGGCGGTGCGACTGCAGGACCCGAAGCCAAGGACATCGGCGGGGTCAAGTTTCTCGCACAGGTACTGTCCGGCGTCTCGGGCAAGGACCTTCCGCCGCTGATGGACGAGATGAAAGACAAGCTTGGCTCAGGCGCGATTCTCTTGATTGCGGATGCAGGCGGCAAGGCCGCTGTGGCGGCTGGTGTGACGAAAGACTTGACCGAACGCGTCTCTGCTGTTGATCTTGTCCGGGCCGCGGTAGGTGAACTTGGCGGCAAGGGCGGTGGCGGCCGTCCGGACATGGCGCAGGGCGGTGGCACGGATGTGACGCGCGCTGATGCGGCGATCAAGGCGGCAGAGCAGGTGTTGCAAGCTTAACCTCTCTTTCCCGCCACCCTTGGGAGGGGGAGAGTATGACAGCGTATGTGATTGCCCGGATCAATGTGACAGAACCGGAAGACTACCAGACCTATGCCAGCCAGACTGTGGCGCTGGCCGAAAAAGCCGGCGGGCGGTTTCTGGTGAAAGGCGGCACACAGACGCAAGTTGAGGGCAACAGCCCCGACCGGCATGTGATCATCGAGTTTCCGGACCATCAAGCGGCGTTGGATTGGTATAACTCGCCTGAGTATCAACGCATTTTGCCGATTGCCGTGTCCTCCAGCGAACGCGATATCGTTATCGTTGACGGCATTTAGAGCGTTTCGCGATAGACCCGGTTCACAGATGATCGCGAAACGTAGCGTGACACTCATTCGTTGCACGCGTTTCACCTTTCGCTGATAGTTCAGGTGAAGGCGAAACGCTTCAAAGGAGAATTGACATGCCTGCACTATGGATCGCTCATGTGACCGTGACTGACGAAGAGGCTTATGGCCGTTATGCCAAGCTGGCCGGGCCTGCGTTGGAAAAACATGGCGGGCACTTCATTGCGCGGGCTGCGCGCTATGTGCAGCTTGAGGGGCGCGACCATCCACGTAATGTGGTGGCGAAATTCCCGTCGCTTGAGGCGGCAGAAACCTGTTATCACAGCGCAGAGTATCAAGCGGCGCTCGATCATGCACGCGGCGCGTCAGAGCGCGATTTGGTGATTGTCGAGACGACCGAGTAGTGCAGGGCAAACTTGCCGAACTGATCAAAACCCATGCCGGGGCAGGGCGCGTGGACTGGATCGGTGTGCGCCCCGAGCGATTGGCCGAGGTTGTGCCTGTCTCATCCGCGAGGGTCGTCAAAGACGGATTGGAAGAGGATCATGGGCGGTCGGGCAAACGTGCGGTGACACTCATTCAAGCCGAGCACCTGCCGGTGATTGCAGCACTAGCCCATCGCGGTAAGGTCACGCCAGAGCTTTTGCGCCGCAATATCGTGGTGTCAGGGATTAACCTGACGGCCCTGCGCAACCACCGACTTCGGATGGGTGAGGCGGAACTTGAGATCACCACCCCCTGCGCGCCCTGTTCCCGGATGGAGGCGGCTTTGGGCCCCGGCGGGTACAACGCGATGCGCGGTCACGGCGGATGGTGCGCTCAGGTGGTGTCACCTGGGCTGGTGTCTATTGGGGATATGGTAGAGCGGGTTTAGCCTTGTATACGACCACCCCGGTCTAGGCCCCGGATTTGGATGCTCGCTTTCTTTCATGCGGATCGAGATGGCGTTTGCGTAAACGGATGGCGTTCGGTGTGACCTCAACCAACTCGTCATCGTTGATATAGGCAATCGCCTCTTCCAGTGAGAGCGTGATTGGCGTGGTCAAGCGCACAGCCTCATCGGTGCCAGAGGCGCGTACATTGGTGAGTTTCTTACCCTTGAGCGGGTTCACTTCCAGATCATTTTCGCGGCTGTGCTCTCCAATAATCATGCCCGTGTAGATCTTGGCCTGCGCCCCGATAAACATCTTGCCCCGATCCTCAAGGTTCCACAGCGCGTAAGCCACAGATTCACCGTTTTCCATGGAAATCAGAACCCCGGCACGACGGCCAGGGATCGGACCCTTGTGTGGCGCCCAGCTGTGAAAGACGCGGTTGAGCACACCGGTGCCGCGTGTATCCGTCAGGAACTCACCATGATACCCGATCAACCCACGCGAGGGCACATGCGCCACAATGCGCGTTTTTCCCGTACCAGCCGGTTTCATCTCGGTCATTTCGCCGCGACGTGGCCCTGTGATTTTCTCAATCACCGCACCGGAATAGTCGTCATCCACATCAATCGTAACTTCCTCGATGGGCTCTAGCTTTTGTCCCGTCTCATCTTCCCGCATCAGTACCCGAGGGCGCGAAATCGAAAGCTCAAACCCTTCGCGGCGCATGTTTTCAATCAACACACCCATTTGAAGCTCACCACGGCCCGCGACATCAAAGGCCTCACCGCCCGGCGTGTCGGTGACCTTGATCGCAACATTGGTCTCGGCTTCTTTCATGAGCCGTTCGCGGATCACGCGCGACTGCACCTTTTTGCCATCTCGACCGGCCAGCGGGCTGTCATTGATGCCAAAGGTGACCGAGATGGTGGGCGGATCGATGGGTTGTGCTTCAAGCGGTTCTTCGACGGCCAAAGCACAGATTGTATCGGCCACTGTCGCTTTGGACATGCCAGCGATGCTGACAATATCACCGGCTGTCGCCTCATCGATGTCTTGTGTGGTCAGTCCGCGAAACGCCTGAATTTTGGTGACGCGGAACTGTTCGATCTTTTGGCCAATGCGGCTCAGTGCCTGGACGGTGGCTCCGACCTTAAGGTGTCCGGATTCGACTCGGCCTGTCAGAATGCGACCCACAAACGGATCAGCTCCCAGCGTGGTGGCCAGCATTCGGAAGTCCTCATCCGTGCGGCTCACCTGGCGTGGGGCAGGGACGTGATTGACGATGAGATCAAAAAGTGCGGAGAGGTCGGCGCGCGGTCCGTCCAGTTCATGATCGGCCCAGCCGGAGCGGCCAGAGGCATACATATGCGGGAAATCCAGTTGGTCCTCATTGGCATCCAGCGAGGCGAAGAGATCAAAGCATTCATCCAACGCGCGGTCCGGCTCGGCATCGGGTTTGTCCACCTTGTTGAGCACCACGATCGGGCGCAGGCCAAGCGCCAGCGCCTTGGAGGTCACGAACTTGGTCTGCGGCATCGGGCCTTCGGCGGCATCGACCAACAGAACGACACCGTCGACCATCGAAAGAATCCGCTCGACCTCGCCGCCGAAATCAGCGTGGCCAGGGGTGTCAACAATGTTGATCCGCGTGGATTTCCATTCCACAGAGGTGGGCTTGGCAAAGATGGTGATACCGCGTTCACGCTCAAGATCGTTGCTGTCCATGGCGCGTTCGGCCACGGCCTGACCTTCGCGAAATACGCCGGATTGCTTAAGCAACTCATCCACGAGGGTGGTTTTCCCGTGGTCTACGTGGGCAATGATAGCAATGTTGCGCAGGTCCATATGCGTGCTCTTTCCTCTGATGTGAGATGCGCCCTATACGGGGTCGCACCGAATGGCCAGAGGCAAATCGTTCTTATGCTGCAATGCGGCGGCGCGCGAGGCCCGGAAGGCGCAGCATGGTAGGACCTAAAGGTCGCAACGCGGCCCCGCTCCCAAGCTTGAAGCGGGCAAGGCCCGGAGCGTTTTCGCTATCGACCGTGCCGAGATCGAGACGTTGGCACCCCTGTACCGCCAGCCAGTTCGCAGCGCGCCACAAGAGCAGGTTATGTGCCGAATACTTGCGCCCTTCCGTGTCACTCCAGCCAATGTGATAGCTGGCCGTGGGTGGATGGCGCAGGAACAGCATCGCGGCGATGATCCGCCCCTGACGATGCGCCACGAAAAGCCGCGTGGCGTTGGGATGAAGCCGGGCCCAGGCTGTGGTGAAGGCTGCGGGCAGGGTGCGATACCTGCGCGCGCGACGTTGCGCCGTTTCAGCCTGCAAGAGCCACGCATCTCGGCCCGGATGAAACCGACGGTGGGCCACTTCGATGTCATTGCGTTCGGCATGACGCAGACGGTTGCGCCATTTGACCGACTGCGCGGAAAGACGTGCCTCGGGCGCGTCGCGCAACCACAGCTCAGCCACGTATTGGCATGTCCAGAGGGCGCGGTAACCCGCAGCGGCAAAGAGAGGAAGTTCGGCCGGTGTTTCCAAGGCGACGATGGATCCTGTGGCCACACCTGCTTCTTTGTGAAGCAGATCAACAACATGGTGTCGATCACGCCCGGAAGCCCCTGGCGCCCAGACTGGACCACGCGGCACCCATCGCACCTGCACCGGACCAAACCGGCGCTTGACCAATTGAAGATGTGCAACACGTACCCCGTGTTTGCGCGCGCTCAGACAGGTCACATTGGCCCCCAACGAACGCAGGGCATCGCCGTAGTAAGGATGCTGCTGCATCGGGCAAAGCCCTGGAGGCATGGCGCCGGTCCGATCAAAATATAGTTCCATGCCGCCATTAACCGGATCAAAACCTAAATCGTGGTTAAGTCCGGCACATGAAACGATCCATCCGACATATGAGTGACGTGCACGCACCTCCGCCACGCCCAACACTGTTAGCAGCACTCATTCTGGCGCTGTTTTTATCGACTGTGTTTCTAACGGGGCTGGCTGCCGTGCGTTCCATTTGGGGGCTATAGCGCGCCTTGATGCTGTCAGGGCGCGATATCAATCGCAAAGACACACGCCTCGGATCCGTGTTGTGCGCAGCAATGTGTCTCAACGCATCGGCACCGGGGATGCACAAGCACCTGATACAAATGTTCAAACACCGCGGCATGCCAAGTGCAGAGCGGCGTTTGACTGACCTCGCCGCGCACGACCGGGTTGTCCTTGATCCGGTAGGTCCAGGGGGACACACGTTCAAATTGACCCGACCCCGCGAAAGTCCAGGCATGTTTGGTGATGGCCTTGGAGAGCAACATTGCGGCAAAGCGGGCCGGCAGCAATCGAAGGAGCGTCTGCGCTTTTTGAGGAATGCGGTGCGCCAGAATATAGGTTGCTGTGGCACGCCCGGCCTCTGCGGCCAGAAGTGGGGCAGATTGCGGTTCTTCTTGGCGCAAAAGCTGATGCAGGCGGGCGGCATGTACTTCGGGGATCATCTCGGTCCCATCCGGGGCCTCATCCATCCCCGCCGCCTTCAGCATCTTGGTCACACGCGACGTGCCACCAAGCCGTTCAATCAACGGCAGCAACTGTAGAACCGCGTTGGGGCCAATCACATTGGACGTGGCATTCTTTGGCCTAGACATCTTCCATCTGCTGATCACTTCCGCCACAGGCGCGCACTTCGGCGCCGTTGGGCATTTTGAAGTCCTGTGTGCGTTGCGCTGAGCGATCTTTCATCTGTGCTTTCACTGCGGCCCGGCGTTCAGCCGCACGCGCCGCCTTGTCAGCGGAGGCTTCCCAATCTTCAAGCTGGGCTTCGGCCAATTGCCGGGTTTCATCAAAGTGGAAATCAACCGAATTCTTGGTCTGCGGCCCCCAATAGCCGGCCTTGCCCAGATCATAGAATGTCCGCTGGAATCCGGCTTTGAGGAAGGCATAAAGACAGCCCAGAAGATAGCGCCGCCGGAACCCGGTGCCGCGCCATGGATAGTGAAACAGCGCCTTCTTGCTGTAAAACCGGCGGTAATTGTTCATCACACCGTCCAGCAGTTCGCCCCGCTCCATCGCAGCGGGCTTCATGATCGGCGTAACAAAGTTATATTTGGAGAAGTCGTAAATCTCGACCTGATCTTTCAATTCCTGAAAAAGCGGCGTGAAGGGCCAGGGGGTGTACATCGACCAGTTCGCCAGATCGGGCTGCCAGTCCCAGGCCATCTGGTAGGTTTCTTCCAGCGTCTCGGGCGTTTCATTGTCCAGCCCGACGATGAATTGCGCCTCAACCAGAATATCGGCCTCACGCAGCAGGCGGATAGCGGTCTTGTTTTCGTCGACCTTGGTTTCCTTGTTGAAGATATCGAGCTTCATTTGCGCGGCCGCTTCGGTGCCAAGCGATACATGCACCAGACCTGCCTTGCGATAGAACTTGAGCAGGTCTTTGTCGCGATAGATGTCTGTCACACGGGTGTTGATGCCCCATTTGACGCGCTTGGGCAGGCCGCGGTCGATCAGCTCCTGACAGAAGGCCACGAATTTCTTCTTGTTGATGGTGGGCTCTTCGTCGGCAAGGATGAAAAAGCCGACGCCATGGTTGTCCACGAGGTCTTCAATCTCATCGACCACATCTTTGGGGTCACGCACCCGATAGTCGCGCCAGAATTTCCACTGACTGCAGAAAGAACAGGTGAACGGACAGCCGCGTGCGAGGTTGGGGATGGCCACGCGCGTGCCAAGCGGGATGTAGATGTATTTCTCCCACTCCAGCACGGTCCAGTCAGGTTTGATCGCCGACAGGTCCTTGACCGTTGAGGCAGCAGCGGTGGCGACAATCTCATCACCGTCGCGAAAGGCAAGCCCCTTGATCTTGTGGCGCTCCTTGGGCCAGCGGCCGTCTTCTATGGCCAGCATCAGTTCGGTGCAAATCTCTTCGCCTTCGCCGCGGACGATGACGTCAATCCAGGGGGCCTCTGACAAGACCTGCTTGAACATGAATGTCGCATGGACACCGCCCATCACGCGCACGGCATGCGGGGCGACCTCGCTGGCGATCCGGAGCACCTCTTCGGCGCGATATATAGATGGGGTGATGGCCGTGACACCGACCACGTCGGGGTGCAGGGCTTCGATTTGATGGGCCAGGTCCTCATCCGAGATGTCATTTGTCATCGCATCGATGAAATGAACATCATCAAATCCCGCGGTGCGAAGGTGGCCCGTCAGGTACGCCACCCAAGCCGGTGGCCAGGTACCCGCAATTTCCGCACCACCGGATCGGTAGTTCGGGTGAACAAATAGAATGCGCATATCAATCTCCCTGTGTAAACTTAAGTTTACAGCAGTGGAAGTTGAAAGAGTTGACACAGATCAAGGTAGATGCGGAATCCGCACTATGCAGCTGTCGCTACACGCTTCTTTTTGAGTCTAGAACGGAATTTCGTCGTCGTAGTCGCGCGATGGCGCATTGCCGGACTGGCCACCCTCCGAAGACGGGCCGCTATCATAGCCTTGGTCGTAGCCACCACCGTAACTGCCGCCGCCACCGCCGCCGGACCCTCCGTCACGAGAATCAAGGAAAGTCAGTTCACCGGCATAAGGGCGCAGAACCACTTCGGTGGAGTACCGATCCTGACCGGACTGATCCTGCCATTTGCGGGTTTCCAGCTTACCCTCGATATACACTTTAGACCCCTTGCGCAGATACTGCTCGGCCAGACGTGCGAGGTTTTCGTTGAAGATCGCCACCGAGTGCCATTCGGTGCGTTCGCGCCGCTCACCGGTGTTGCGATCTTTCCAGGTCTCGGAGGTGGCGATGCGCAGGTTGCACACTTTGCCGCCATTCTGAAAGGTGCGCACCTCGGGATCACGCCCCAGATTGCCAATGATGATGACCTTGTTGACTGAGCCGGCCATGCGTCCTCCTCGCTCTTTTCGTGCCTCTGACACGCCTTCGTTACACCACCGCAAAGAAATGAACAAATACCTAACGCAACAAAGTGAAAATGATCCGAATGGACCGTTCGACGCACGCAATCGCGATCTCTGGCAATTTGTCCTAAAACCAGTATAGTGCGCCGGGTTGGAACCTGTGATGTGGTAGGGGGCGTGGAACGATATGCGTGTTTTGGCGGCAGCCATCACTTGTGTTTCCTTGGCTTGGCCCATGGCCGCCTCTGCAGATATATTCTCAACCCAAGGCAAGAACCGCGTCTTCAAATCGCAGACCAAGGTTCTCGATAACCGGGCAAGGGCGCAGTACAACTCGTCTGTGCGGTTGCAGCCGCAGAAAGTGCATACACCCACCAAATGGGACGACGAGCCTACGCAAACTTTTCGCGGCGCGTATCGCGGTCCATACCTGAGCGCGGCCAAGCAAGCGGCGGCAAAGCACGGTGTGCCGCAGGATTTGTTTCTGCGGCTGGTGCAACAGGAATCTGGATGGAATCCACGGGCCAAATCGCACAAGGGTGCTATCGGCCTTGCACAGCTGATGCCGGGAACGGCGTCTTACCTCGGCGTCAATCCCCATGATCCATATGAAAATCTGGAGGGTGGTGCGCGCTACTTGGCCGAGCAGTACCGCAAGTTCCGGTCGTGGCGTTTGGCACTGGCCGCATATAATGCCGGGCCTGCGGCAGTCGAGAAATACAACGGCGTGCCACCCTTCAAGGAAACACGCAACTACGTCAAAGTGATCTGGGGCAGCTAAGCCTAAGCGTCAGCCGGAAAATCCGATCTTGTGCAGATGTATCTCATTGGATGGGTGCTTTTCAGCCCCAACCACACGCCCGTTGTGGTGATTGTAAAGTGACCGCCAATAGGGCTGGATCATCACACCTTCGTTGCGCAGGATGGTTTGCAGTTTGCCCATGGTTTTGCGACGCTCCTCCACATCAACCACAGACGTGGCTTCCTCCAGCAGACCATCGAATGCGTCCGAGGCAAACCCGGTTTCGTTCCACGCAGCGTTAGAGCGATAGGCCAGCGACAACGCCTGCACGCCCAAGGGACGGTGATTCCATTGCGTGGCGGAAAAGGGGTAGGTTTGCCAGTTGGACCAGTAGGTGTCGCCGGGCTGGATGCTGCGACGCACCTTGAAGCCATTGTCGCGCAGCTGAGCCGCCACGGCGTCGCCAGTGTTGCGCTGCCATTCATCATCCAGCGTCACCAGCTCATGTTCGAATTCAGTCTGACCCGCCGCGGCCATATCTTCACGCGCCTTTGCAGGATCGTAAATTGCTGGACCGAGTTCGGCATGGGCCGGGTGCAGCGGGCTGACATGGTCATTCTCGGCGACCTGTCCACGTCCGGCATAGCCCAGCTCCAGACAGATCTCATTGTCGACGGACATCGCCAAGGCGCGTCGCACGGCGGCATCGGCATAGGGTTTCGCCCCTTCAACTTCGGCCAGCGCATTGGCGCGAATGATCATTGTGGCGGTCGTGTCTGTTTTGGTCTGCGTCCAGCCAAGGGCGTCAAGCACGTCAATGAAATCGCCCACGGATTCGTAAAGCAGGTCAACTTCACCGGCGTCAGCTGCGGCAACCCAGCTTGAAGGATCCGTGCCAAAGTCGAGAAACTCTACTCGGTCGAGATAGGGACCTCCGAATATGGCTGTGCCCCACCATGTATGATCCAGATTCCGCTCCAATACACAGCGCTCTCCAACCTGCATCTCGACTGGTCGGAAAGGCCCCGTGCCAATGCCATGCTCAAACGGATTTCCCCCCTCGAAACTAGGGTGCACAATGGCAGCGGGGTAGTCGGCGAGGTTCACCATCAAAGTGATATCCGGGTGGCGCAGGGTCAGTTCGATGGTCAGATCATCCAAGAGCTTAATGGCCCCATCGATTATTTGCCCGGTGCCGGGGTCGATCAATGCCTCAAGCCGAGAGGCCATCGAATTGCCCGGTGCGGTGGTGTCACACCAGCGTTCAAAATTCCGCGCCACATCGCGCGCCGTGAAGGCATCGCCGTTGTTCCAGGTCACATCGGGACGCAGGGCGAGGCGGTAAACCGTTGCGGTGTCATTCACATCCCAGGTCTGAAGCAACATGCCCTGTAGCGAGCCGTCGCTGTTGTATTGCACCAGGTACTCCAAAAAACCGCGCGTCAGGTTTCCCATTTCGCTCCACGCATAGCTGCGCGGGTCTGTGAGAGCCTTGATGTTTTGCTGGATGCGAAGGGTGCCGCCCTGAATGGGCTTTGCCTCTGCATAGGCAGGGCGATACCCGCCAGTTAGCTCCAAGGCGATAGGTGCAGTGACCCCAAACGCACAAGCGCGCGTCAGGAATTCCCGCCGCCCGATACGTTGCGTGGCCAAGTCACGGGCAAGCCCCGGAATTGCGTGATGCAATAAAGAGGGCTTGGTGCGCGAAAAGGACATAAGAAAACCTGCGGGAGTGGTGAGGATGGACGTGAATTGCATGCTGCAGCGCCGAAATCAAGGCGCGGCGCCATGCGCGCACTGCACATTTGCGCGATTTTATTGCGTCAGGTCGCGGACCGTTCGTGTGTCGTGTCAGACTTTCGCCAATTTAGAGCGCAGCTCTGTCGGTGACTTGCCCGTATGACGTTGGATGAAGCGCGTAAAATAAGCCGCGCTGCGAAACCCCATACGCGCGGCGATCTGATTGGCTGGAAGGTCAGTGGTTTCAAGCAGATCACGTGCGCCATAAAGAATGCGCCGGGTCAAAAGATCAGAAGCGGTCATGCCAACGGCGCTTTTGCATGTACGCGTGAGATGTGTCGGTGTGACACCCAAACGGCGTGCATAATCCTGCATCGAGCGACCGGTTGCATAGTCGCGTTCAATTAGTGCGGCATATGCGCTCAACAACCGGTCTGAGGCGGTTTCGCGGGGAAGGGCGGCCTCGTCTTGGGCGATAATCGCGCGGCGCAGCCAGACGGTGATGAGGCTGGCATGGGCATTGAGCGCTTCATCCCAAAAGGGGCGCGCCTCATTCTGGTCGCGCTGCATGGTTTCCATGAGCGTGGTCAGTTCTGCCTGTGCGCGAGGGTCACGGATGCGCAGCACCATCGGTTCATCTGGCATCAGGATCGAACTTTTGGTGGGGATATCACAGACAAGCCCAAAGCTTTGCGCGCCCGGTTCCAGCGCAAAAAGTGTGTGCGCGGGAATGATCACAGCGGAATGTACACTGAGCCCGCGCCGCCGACCGCCCAAAAGGCATCGCCCCTGACCGCGTGTGATCCAGATCAGCGCGTGGGTATCACGCGAATGGGGAAGGGTTGCGCGCCAGGGGGCGCCTCCGACCCATTGCGCCAAAGTCTTGAGTTGCGCGTGCCGTGTGTTGGTTGGGTCCATCATGATCTTGGAACCGCTGCAATTTCCCGGGTATCGTGAATAGCAGTTTGACGCGCCAAAAGATAGGTGCGCCTAAATCTCAGCGGCGGCGTGCCAATGCCAATCGCGCATCCGGGCGCGGAACCAGGTGCGCTGGCGTTTGGCGTATTGGCGGGTTGCAATGACGGCGGCGTCCCGTGCGCCGTCCAAGGTCAGTTCACCTCGCAAATACGCCACAAGCTCCGGCGCGCCGATTGCCCGTGACGAGGGCCGCTCGGGCATCCAACCGTCCAGATTGGCGCGCACCTCATCCAATGCGCCCTCGGCCAGCATCTGATCAAAGCGCATCTCAATACGCGGATTGAGCCACTCTTTGGGGGCCTCCAGTGCAATCGCTGCACATTCCGAGAGGGGTAAAAGCGGCGGCGGTGTTTCGTCCTGCCATGCGGCCAGGCTGCGCCCCGTGGCGCGCTGCACCTCCCAGGCGCGTTGGACACGCATGGGGTTGGCGGTATCGAGACGCTCCAGCGTGTCCTGGTCAAGGTCCGGCAGGAACGCTTCATGACCTTGAGCGGCGCGTATTGCATTTGCGTCTTCGCGAAGGGACGCAGGTGTTTCGGGGATGTCCGCCAGACCTTCGGTAAGCGCGGTGAAGTAGAGCCCGGTCCCGCCAACGATGATGGGACGCGGACCATTTTGCAAAAGCGGTGCTACATCGCGCAGCCAATGCCCCACGGAATACGCGACCTCAGGTCCAACGTGACCATAGAGCCTATGCGGCGCACGGCTTTCTTCCTCGGGCGACGGGCGCGCGGTCAACACCCTCCAGTTGGCAAAGACCTGAAGCGCATCTGCATTGATGATCTGCCCGCCATCGCTCTCAGCGAGACGCAAGGCCAAAGCGGATTTGCCACAAGCCGTTGGCCCGGCAATCAAAACCGGGCGGGTGGGGTCAATATCGATCAAACCTGTCACGGGGGCGGGTGATATGCTAGTTTTTCGCGTAGCACGAGCAGATTTCGCGCATTTTCTGGCCAGATTGCGCGCAAGTGCATGTTTGGCGATTGAACCCACACCCGAATTAAGACATTTTGCGCCGCAATTGCCCCCAAGACTTCCGGAGCCCACTATGCCCGACACCGCCCCCACGGAAACAGCCTTCAAACGGGTACTCTTGAAAATATCAGGCGAAGCGCTGATGGGCGATCAGGGATACGGGCTTCACCCGCCTACTGTGGAACGCATCGCCAAGGAAGTGAAATCGGTACACGATCTTGGGGTTGAGATTTGCATGGTCATCGGTGGCGGAAACATCTTTCGCGGACTACAAGGCAGCGCACAGGGCATGGAACGCACCACCGCCGATTACATGGGCATGCTGGCCACGGTGATGAACGCGCTGGCGGTACAAAGCGCGCTGGAAAAGATCGGTGTCTATTGCCGCGTGATAACTGCCATTCGCATGGATGAGGTGGCAGAGCCCTATATCCGCCGCCGCGCCGTGCGCCACCTTGAGAAAAAGCGCGTCTGCATCTTTGCCGCCGGGACGGGCAATCCGTATTTCACCACCGATACGGCGGCGACCCTGCGCGCCAATGAAATGGCCTGTGAAGCGATTTTTAAGGGAACCAAGGTAGACGGCGTCTATGACAAGGACCCGGTCAAGCACGATGATGCCAAGCGTTTCGAAACCGTCACCTATGATGAGGTTTTGGCCAAACATCTGGGCGTCATGGACGCCAGTGCAATCGCCCTCGCACGGGACAACAACCTGCCCATTATCGTCTTCTCGCTGGACGAACCTGGCGGGTTCCGGGCCATTCTGGATGGTACCGGCACCTATACAAAGGTGCACAGCTAGGTCTAAAGAGGGATCAGTGCCGGGCTGGAAGAGGAAGAACAACCTATGTCTGATGATTTTATGTTGGATACCGACGATCTTGAGCGTCGGATGGATGGCGCGATGAGTGCCCTGCGCACGGAATTCGCCTCTTTGCGCACCGGGCGCGCCTCGGCCAGCATGCTCGAACCGGTCATGGTTGAAGCCTACGGTCAGAAAACTCCGATCAATCAGGTTGGTACGGTCAATGTGCCCGAACCGCGTATGGTGACGATCAATGTCTGGGACAAGTCGATGGTTGGTGCCGTGGAAAAGGCCATTCGCGAAAGCGGTTTGGGCATCAATCCACAGCTCAACGGCACGATCATTATGTTGCCGATCCCAGAACTCAACGAAGAGCGCCGCAAAGAGCTGACGCGCGTTGCGGCACAATATGCCGAAAGCGCGCGCGTGGCCGTGCGGAATATTCGGCGGGACGGCATGGATCAGGTTAAAAAGGCCAAGTCTGACGGTTTGTCAGAGGATGATCAGAAGTTCTGGGAAAATGAAGTGCAGGATATGACCGACCGATTTATTAAGTCGGTCGACGATGCGCTCGAAACCAAACAATCAGAAATTATGCAGGTTTAACAGAGTAATTCATGACAGTATTGCCGGAGATCAACCCACAAGGACCCGATACGGGCCCACGTCATGTGGCCATTATTATGGATGGTAATGGCCGCTGGGCGCAGGCGCGCGGTCGTCCACGGCTCTATGGTCACCACGCAGGCGCCCGCCGGGTGCGTGAGATTGTCAGTTCCTGTCCGGAGTTTGGAGTCGAATACCTGACAATCTTTGCCTTTTCGACAGAGAACTGGAAGCGGACACAGACCGAGGTTGCAGGTCTGATGAACCTCTTTCGGCGCTATATCATGAAAGAAATGCAGGAACTGTTGCGCAATAATGTGCGCGTTCGCTTCATTGGAGATCGGTTTCGGCTGGATGACAAACTGCGGGGCCTGATGGATCAGGCCGAAGATGTTACGCGCGAATGCACCGGCACAAACCTGACTGTGGCGTTGAACTATGGCGGTCGGGACGAGGTGACACGCGCAGCCAAACGTCTGGCACGAGATGTGGCAGAAGGGCATATTGGCCCCGAAGATGTGAATGAAGAAACGCTGCCAAAGTACTTGGATACTTATGTTTTACCTGATCCAGACTTGGTGATCCGCACCAGTGGTGAGGCGCGGATTTCAAACTTCCTTTTGTGGCAATCGGCCTATGCTGAATATGAATTCATCGACACCCTTTGGCCAGACTTCACCAAAGAGATCTTTGGCGATCTGCTCAAAGGTTTTGATGCGCGCGACCGGCGTTTTGGGGCCGTGACCGCATGAGCGCATCTGCGCAATGGTCTGATCTTCGTGCACGGGTGATCTCAGCGTTCCTAATGGCCCTCGTCGGGGCCTTTGCCGTTTGGCAGGGCGGGTTGCTCTATGTTGAACTTGTCAGCGTGATTTGCGGCCTCATGGTCTGGGAAACCGCGCGCATGTTTCAAGCCAGACAAGCCATTGGCTTGGGTGTGGCAGCGGCGGTTGTTTTGAACGTCATCCATTTCTTGCCCGGCGTGTTTGTCGCTCCGCTCTTGATCGCAATGGCGCTGGTTGCAGCAGGACAGACTGAAAAAGACAAACCCGTTTTGTTCGTAGTTATCGCATGGGTCCTTTTTGGTTCATTTGCATTGATGCATTTGCGCACAGCGGCTGGCACAGGCTGGATCCTGTGGCTGGTCTTCATCGTGGTAGCCTCGGACGTCGCAGGATACTTCGCAGGCAGAAGCCTAGGCGGACCGAAATTCTGGCCCAAGATCAGCCCCAAGAAAACCTGGTCGGGCACTGTGGCTGGATGGCTGGGTGCGGCTTTGGTCGGTGTGGCATTCATTGGACCGCTCGGGGCAAACGGTGCGCTGGTTTTCATCTCAATCTTTGTGGGGTTCGCTGGGCAAATGGGTGATATCGCGCAAAGTGCGGTTAAACGGCGTCAGGGGATCAAGGACAGTTCCGACCTGATCCCAGGTCATGGCGGCGTTTTTGACCGCTTCGATGCTATGCTGGGGGCAGGTGTGTTGACGATTTTGCTCTGGGCCTTGGGGTTGTTGCCGGGTGCCGGTTCATGAAACGGGTCAGCGTTCTAGGCGCGACCGGTTCGATCGGTCAAAACACGCTCGACCTTATTCGACGCGACCGCGATGCATTTGAGGTGGTGGCGCTGACGGCTGGACGCAATGTTGACCAACTGGCTCGTGACGCCCGCGAATTTCAAGCAGACTTGGCTGTCATAGGTGACGAAACCCAGCTTGATGCGCTGCGAGATGCACTTGCCGGAACCGGAACCAAAGTTGCCGCAGGCGAGCAGGCGATCATTGAGGCGGGAGCACATCCCGCCGATTGGGTCATGTCGGCCATTGTCGGGTTTGCCGGGCTGGCACCGGGCCTGGCAGCGCTGGAACAGGGGGCTACACTGGCGCTGGCCAACAAGGAATCACTGGTCGCCGCAGGGGCCTTGCTTTTGGACACCGCCCAACAGCATAACGCAAAAGTTTTGCCAGTGGACAGTGAGCATTCAGCGATCTTTCAGGCCCTGATCGGTGAAGAGCCCAAGGCGGTCTCACGCGTGATCATTACCGCAAGCGGCGGCGCGTTCCGCGATTGGCCGATTGAGAAACTTACCACAGCCACTGCAGCCGAAGCTGCGACTCACCCCAACTGGGATATGGGTCAACGCATCACAATCGACAGTGCATCAATGTTCAACAAAGCGCTGGAAATGATTGAGGCAAGGGAGTTTTTTGACTTTACGCCTGACCAAATTGAGGTGCTGGTGCATCCACAATCCCTGGTCCACGCGCTGGTCGGGTTCTGCGACGGCGGTTTGATGGCCCATGTGGGCCCGCATGACATGCGACATGCCATTGGATTTGCACTGAACTGGCCCGAGCGTCGACCGCTTCCTGTAGATATGCTGGATTTGGCCAAGGCTGGAACACTCGATTTCGAAACACCTGACCTTGATCGGTTCCCGCCGCTTCGTCTGGCGCGTCACGTGATGGAAAAACGTGGCCATAGTGGTGCTGTATTCAACGGCGCAAAGGAGCGCGCACTCGACCATTTCATCGCTGGCCGGATCGGATTTTTACAGATGAGCGAGGTCGTGGAAGAGGTTTTGACCCGGATTTTGCACCAATGCGGTCTAAATGATGACGTGATCACCCTTGATACCGCGCGCAAAGCAGACCATTTGGCACGGGATGGGGCAGATGCCGTGGTGCACGAACTGATAGGGTAGGCAGGACTTTGGAATCATTAATACCGCAATTCGATGGGCTCTTTTTTACAATCCTCGCCTTTATCGCAGCACTCTCGGTGATCGTGGCGATCCACGAATATGGTCATTACATCGTGGGCCGTTGGTGCGGAATCAAAGCAGAAGTGTTTTCGCTAGGCTTTGGTCCGGTATTGGCCTCGCGTGTCGACAAACATGGCACGAAGTGGCAGCTGGCAGCGCTGCCTTTTGGCGGTTATGTGAAGTTTCTGGGGGACGCCAACGCGGCCAGCGGAACCAGTGATGGCAGCGTGGAGGAGATGCCAGCCGCGGTTCAACGCCAAACCATGATTGGCGCACCGCTTTGGGCACGAACAGCGACAGTTGCCGCCGGACCGGTGTTCAATTTCATTCTCTCTATTGCGGTTTTCGGTGCGATTATCCTGAGCCAGGGACGTGTTGCTGAACCATTGGCAGTAGGTGAGCTGACGCCGCTTCCCGCAGAAGGGCTTACTCTGGCGGCGGGCGATGAGCTTCTGACAATAGAAGGTGTGCCTATTCCTTCGTTGGACGCCGAAGATGAAGGCTTCGGCGATTTTGTAGATCAACTGCCTCAGACGGCTGTCCTCAATTATGAAGTCCGCCGCGATGGCCAGGTGCAGACGGTCACGGGCCCACATCCCATGCCCCCACTGGTGGTACAACTTGCGCCGCGCTCCGCAGCATTTGAGACAGGGCTCAAGCAAGGCGATGTCATTGTCGGCGTGGACGGAACGTCCGTCGCAACATTTAACGAACTGAAAGACGTTGTCGAAGCTTCAAACGGGCGTATCTTACCGCTCAGGGTATGGCGAGACGGGGCTGTGCTGGATTACGACCTGACGCCGCGACGCGTGGATGAGCCACGCGAAGAGGGTGGGTTCGAAACGAACTGGCGCATTGGCATTGCGGGCGGTCTGGCCTTTGAACTTGCGACCGAGCGCGAAAGCCCTGGCGCGGCACTGGCGAACGGCGCTGCACAAACCTGGAACGTGATCGAAGGGTCATTGTCCGGCCTGTACCACATGATCACCGGAGCCATCAGCAGCTGTAACATGTCCGGACCGATCGGGATCGCCGAAGTATCCGGCGCTATGGCAAGCCAGGGCGTGGACAGCTTCATCTGGTTCATTGCTGTTTTGTCCACGGCGGTAGGATTGTTAAATCTTTTTCCAATCCCGGTCTTGGATGGCGGGCATCTTGTGTTTTATGCGTACGAAGCCGCGACAGGACGCAAGCCAAGCGACAAGGCACTCAGAATTCTTATGACGGTCGGGCTGACTTTGGTCCTCGGCTTGATGCTTTTCGCTTTGTTCAACGATATTTTCTGCCCTTGAGAACGGATTTGTGGCTAAACCGGCCAATCCACGCCACAATCTCGCCAGAAAGAACGAGTAGCCTCTGTTCGTCGACGCGCTGAAATTGCGTCTTTAACACAGGTTAAACTGGCAGAACCATGCAGCACATTCTCAAGGGATACCGTGGTATGGCCTTGTTGCTGAACCTCAACTGGGACCGGATTTTGTATCTGGCTACTCTGGTTGTGGCTCTGTATGCAGGCGCGCTTCTCGGGACATTCTGGTGATCTCACCCCTGCTGTTTGGGGTGTGATCCGGCCAATCCAAAAAATTAAATTGATCGTCGCATTGGATGCGGCGAATTTTCCTTGTCTGGCGTTTTGACAAGCCCCTTCAGAATGGTTACTGACAAGACATACTGGGATGTCTGATTGGGTTTGCCGATGGCTAAATTTCTCAGAGCGGGGGCAGGGCGTCTTTTTCAAGACGGCGTTGCATTAAATACTGTTCGCTCGTTGATCGCTTTTCTACTGTTTTTCATCACCGTATTCGCCGTCGATCCGGCCCATGCGCAAAGCTTTCGGTTTTCCTCTGTAAGTGTTGAAGGCAACCAGAGGATCGAGGCCGCCACGATTGCATCCCAAGCCGGAATCGAAGCCGGTCAGACCATTTCAGCGGGTGAGCTGAACGCTGCTGCACAGCGCATTCGCGCCAGTGGGCTTTTTGAAACGGTTGAGGTAGAGCCGCGCGGCAACACTCTTGTTATTCGCGTGGTCGAGTTTCCGACGATCAACGCCGTCGCCATAGAAGGCAACAAGCGGCTGAGCGATGAAAACCTGCTTGGGTTTATCGAAACCGAACCAAGTCAAGTCTTTAGCCCCACGCGAATCGAACGCGACGTGGCCACCCTCAGTGAAGCATATGAGCAAAACGGCCGGGTTTCTGCGCGCATCACCCCAAAGGTTATCCGTCGCAGTGAGAACCGTGTTGATGTCGTGTTCGAAGTGTTCGAAGGGCGGCCCATTGAAGTGCGCCGCATAGGATTTGTAGGCAACAAAGCCTATTCAGATCGCCGTCTGCGACGTGTCATTGGCAGCAAACAAGCAGGCCTTCTGCGGGCAATCGTGAACAGAGACACGTTTGTAGCTGATCGGCTGGAATTTGACAGACAAGTTCTGACGGATTTCTACCAATCGCGTGGTTATGTTGATTTCCGCGTGACAGGCACCAACGCTGAGCTTGCCCGCGAACGCGATGGTTTTTTTATCACTTTCAACATTCAAGAAGGTCAACAATTTCGCTTTGGCGACATCACAACAGTCAGTGAGATGCCGGGTGTCGAGGCCGAAACGTATCAAAACGTTCTGAAAATCAAGCCTGGCGTTGTCTATTCGCCAACATTGGTGGAAAACTCAATCGCCCGTATGGAGCGGCAAGCCATTCGGGATGGTATAGACTTTCTGCGAGTTGAACCACGTATCACGCGCAATGATCGCACGTTGACGCTGGACGTCGAGTTTGTCCTGTCCCGAGGCCCAAGGGTCTTTGTCGAGCGCATAGACATCGAAGGCAATACAACGACCCTGGACCGAGTCATTCGCAGACAGTTTGATACTGTAGAGGGCGATCCGTTCAATCCTCGCGAGATCCGGCAAGCGGCTCAGCGTATCCGCGCCCTACGCTTTTTCTCCTCGACAAACGTTAATGCACGTGAAGGATCGCGGCCTGACCAGGTTGTGGTTGACGTAGATGTAGAAGAAACGACAACAGGTTCTCTGTCGTTCGGTGCGAACTTTTCGTCTGACGCAGGGCTTGGGTTTTCAGTTGGTTTTACCGAACGAAACTTCCTCGGCAGAGGTCAGGGATTGTCCGCCAATATCATCGCAAGCAGTGAACGGGCGAACTACAGCCTGACCTTTTCCGAACCTGCCTTTCTAGGTCGCGATGTGTCCTTTGGCTTCAGAACATCCCTGCTGGAAACCTCGCAAGCCAACAGCCTATTTGACACAACCACAGCTGATATTCGGCCCAGCCTCGGGTTTCCTTTGGGCGAAAGCAGCCGTTTGAATGTTTTCTACGAACTTTCATACTCCGACATGACGGATTACCCAGTTACGGGTCTATCGCCACTTTTGGCGGCTGAATCAGCTGAGAGCGGTCGAATCGGCAGCTCCGTGGGATTCACATATTCGTATGACACACGCCGGACAGGACTTAACCCAAATGCAGGCGTGCTATTGGAGTTTGGCCTGGAATACGCGGGGCTCGGCGGCGATCAGGACTTTATTCGCCCGACCGCCCGCCTCATCGGACAGACTCGTGTTTTCAACGAAGAAGTCACGCTTCGTGCAACGCTTCGAGCCGGCGCACTTGAATTTCTGAGTGGCGACTCGCGCTCCGTGGATCGGTTCACGCAACAGGTTATTCGGGGTTTTGACGCCAATGGGTTAGGCCCGGTTCAAAACGGTGAACATCTTGGCGGAACATATTTTGCCTCCGCGCAGTTTGATGCCGAGTTTCCTCTGGGGCTGCCCGATGAGTTTGGGATCACGGGCGGACTGTTCTATGATGTCGGCTCTATCTGGGGTCTGGATACGACCGGTCCGGGCGTGGCCTCAGAAGACTTCAACTTGCGTCATGTTGTCGGGTTTTCCCTTTTCTGGGAATCTCCATTCGGACCGCTACGGTTGAACTTCTCCCGTGCCCTCGAAAGCGAGCCTGACGATGTTGAGCGTGAATTTGATATCACGGTTCGCACGAACTTCTGACATGCAAAAGATCAAGACCATCCTGTCCGCCGCCGTGATCGCGGGGGGCAGTTTGGTTTTTGGAGCTGTTGCAGTTTCGGCGCAGGATGTAGGTGTTGTGCAAAGCCAAGTTCTGGTTGTTGATCCAGAGCGACTTTTCAATCAGACGCGGCTGGGCCAGAGCTATCTCACAGAAATTCAAGAAGAGCGCGATGCGCTTATTGCACGTAACCGTCAAATTGAAACACAGCTCGAGGCCGAGGAAAAATCGCTAACCGAAAAACGCGAAGACTCCACGCCGGAAGAATTTCGCGAAATGGCGGATGATTTTGACGCGCGTGTGCAGGAGATACGCCGCGACAGCGAACGGCGTGTGCGCGATCTTGAACGAAATCGCGAAAGAGCTCCGGTAGAGTTTATGCGTCAGGTCGAACCTGTTCTGGTTGATATAATGCGCGCCGCCGGTGGCGTGGTGGTTGTTGATGCGCGCAATGTGCTCTTGCGTGCCGAAGTGATCGACATCACCGATGTTGCGATTGTCCGTATTGATGCGCTCCTGGCTCCGGACGCAATCGAGCCAGGACCAAAGGAACAGGACGAGCCCTCCTCAGGCGACACAGATTGACGCCCCGTGCTTGCTCCGGCGTGGGCGAGTTGATAAGTCGACGTGACCCGATGATAGTCGGCGACAGAAGGACGGCACGCGCGGGAAAGGACCCACCATGACAGACACGCTGCAAACGGCAGATATCGAACGGATCAAGCGGCTCATCCCGCATCGCTATCCGTTTCTTCTGGTGGATAAGGTCGTGGATATAGACGGCTATCAAACCGCCCGCGGCATCAAGAATGTGACCATGAACGAGCCACATTTTCAGGGGCATTTTCCGGCCAGACCAATCATGCCAGGCGTCACGATCGTCGAGGCTATGGCGCAGACAGCCGCGGTGATGGTCGGCGCTGCACTTGGCATGGAAGATCGCAATCTGCTGGTCTACTTCATGTCGATTGAGGCCTGTAAATTCCGTCGCATGGTGGTGCCCGGTGATGTGCTTGAGATGAAGCTTGAAACCGTGCGTGGCAAGCCCGGCGGCAAGGTTTGGAAGTTTCGCGGTGTGGCGCAGGTGGGCGATGAGATGGCGGCCGAGGCAGAATTTGCGGCGATGATGGACTTGCCGAAGGAGTGAGCGCAATGAGCCGAGCTTCGGAGACAAAAATTCATCCCAGTGCGGTGATTGAAGAGGGCGCGCAGATTGGCCAGGGCGTCGAGATCGGGCCGTTTTGCCATATTGGTGCAAACGCAAGTCTGGCTGACGGCGTTCAATTGAAAAGCCATGTTGTGGTGTCGGGCAAGACACGCGTTGGCGAAGAGACAGTGGTTTTCCCTTTCGCTTGCATCGGGGAAATCCCGCAGGATTTGAAATTCAAGGGCGAAGAAACCGAGCTTGAAATCGGTGCGCGCAACCGCATCCGCGAACATGTCACGATGAACACCGGCACCCAAGGCGGTGGGGGTGTAACGCGCGTTGGCGATGATGGCCTCTTCATGGCGGGCTGCCACGTGGCGCATGATGCGCAGGTCGGGGACCGGGTAATCATTGTGAACAACGCCGCTTTGGCGGGACATTGTGTGATCGAGGACGACGTGATCATCGGAGGGCTGTCGGGCGTGCACCAATGGGTGCGCATCGGGCAAGGCGCTATCATTGGCGCTGTCACAATGGTGACCAATGATGTGATCCCCTACGGCCTTGTCCAAGCCCCGCGCGGTCATCTCGATGGCTTGAACCTTGTGGGCCTCAAGCGGCGCGGCGTGGCGCGCTCGGACATCACCGCCCTTCGGGCGGCCATTCAGATGCTGGCCCAAGGGGAAGGTACCTTTCAGGACCGCGCGCGGCGTTTGGGCGAAGAAACCGAGAGCGACTATGTCCGTCAGATTGTTGACTTCGTGACAGCGGCAAGCGACCGGTCCTTCCTGACCCCTGGCGCGAGCTAAGCCGCCGTGACCCTTGCGCTCATAGCCGGGCAGGGCGGGTTGCCGCCCTTTTTGACCAAGGCGATGCTGGAGCGAGGCGAGGTTCCGGTGATTTGCGAAGTAGAGCAGTTTCCCTCCGAAGTAAAAGGAGAGCTTCCGCGCATCGGATTCCGGCTTGAGACGCTGGGCACGTTCCTTCAGATCCTGAAAGAAACCGGTGTGACGAAGATCTGCATGGCCGGCGCGATGCAACGTCCACCGATTGATCCGTCACTGATCGACGCGGCCACCATGCCGCTGGTCCCCCGTGTTCAGGCGGCACTGACCAAAGGGGATGACGGCACCTTGCGGGTCTTTATAGACCTTTTTGAAGAGGCCGGGTTTGACGTCATCGGTGCAGCTGAGATCGCGCCCGAGGTGCTGCCGAAACCCGGTGTTTTGGTTGGCAGCTTGCCACGTGACCTCGTGCCTGACCTGGCCGCGGCGGAAGCCGCTCTGGCAGAAATGGGTGCTGCGGATGAGGGACAGGCCGTTGTGGTCAAGGCAGGCCACGTGATCGCGCGCGAAGATCAGCGCGGCACGGACGCGATGTTGAATGATCTTGCTCCAGACTATGATCCCCCATGGTTGGCGGAGGATCCCTTTGACCTTGCCGCGGATGTTCTGGACAGCGTGGCCGATTGGCTGAGCGGGCCGGAGGCCGAGAAACCGCGCGTTAGCCCAAATGCCGAAGGCGGACTGCTCTTCAAAGCGCCGAAGCCGGGGCAGGAGTTGCGCGTGGACATGCCGCTTATCGGGTTGAAAACCGCAATGGGAGCAGCAGAATTGGGCCTGCGCGGTATCGTGATTGAGGCCGGTGGCGTGATGCTTCTGAACCCCGATGGCGTCAGGCAGGTGCTTGAGGGGCACGGCATGTTCCTCTGGGTGCGCCCAGCCGGAGCCATGCCGTGAAGGTTTTTTTCATCGCGGGTGAGGCGTCTGGTGACAAGCTGGGCGCGGCGCTTATGGCGGGGTTAAAGACGCTCACTGAGGTCGAGTTTTCAGGCGTGGGCGGCCCCATGATGCAGGCCGAGGGCATGACCTCGCTTTTCCCGATGGAAGAGCTGAGCGTGATGGGGCTGGTTGAGGTCCTGCCAAAGTATTTTCACCTCAAACGCCGAATACGCGAAACCGCCGAAGCGGCGTTGACGGCAGAACCCGATGTCATCATCTCGATTGACAGCCCAGATTTCTGCCTGCGCGTGGCCAAAATCGTTAAGGAAAACAGCGGCATTCGCACCGTGCATTACGTGGCCCCCTCGGTCTGGGCCTGGCGTCCGGGACGGGCAGAAAAGATGGCCAAAGTCATTGACCACGTGCTCGCGCTCTTGCCCTTTGAGCCGCCTTACATGGAGGCGACGGGCATGGCCTGTGACTTTGTCGGGCACCCTGTGGTGAATGAGCCACGCGCCAGTGACGCCGAGATTGCCGCCTTTCGCACAGAGCATGGATTGATCGACATGCCGGTGCTGCTGGTTCTGCCCGGATCGCGGGGGGCGAGGTCAACCGGCTGGGGCCGATTTTCGGTGCCGCGCTACAGCAGATCGTCAGGAAGAAACCCGATCTGCGGCTTGTGGTGCCCACGACAGCGGCGCGTGAGGCACAGGTGATGCGCCTTGTCGCGGACTGGCCGGGCAGGCCTGTTGTTGTCGCGCCGGAGGGAGATGTAGAGTCGGACGCACAGCGCAAACGCGCAGCCTTTGCAGCAGCAGATTTTGCATTGGCGGCTTCTGGCACGGTCTCTTTGGAATTGGCGGCAGCGCGCACGCCTATGGTCATCGCTTATGACGTCAACCGCGTCAGCCGTGAGATCATCAAGCGTATGCTGAAGATTGACACACTGACACTGGTGAACCTGGTCTCGGAGACCCGTGCCGTGCCGGAGTTTAACGGCGAGTTCTGCAAACCGGACCTGATTGCCAAAGGTGTATTGGAGATGATGGATGCCCCGGACGCGCAACTGGACGCTATGGTCGTGACGATGGAACGGCTTGGGGAGGGGGCGAGGCCCCAGGGCTGAGAGCAGCCAAGGCGGTTCTGGCGCGGATGGAGTGACGTCTGCAATATATGTGGCCGGGATAGGCGCTCAGGGTGTCTGCTCTGTGGACGAAGCTGCCGTTCCGGAATCTCCGCGATGAGCCGCGCGATCGCCAGACCGCGGGATGGCGACCTACAGGTTTTCCATGCGGTTTATGTCAACCTAATCCGCAAATCCTTTGACTGACGAGCTTACGTTGACCAATCGCCAGCCCGGGGGCGGTCTGGCGATCGCGCGGCGGCGCTGCGCGCCTTGATTCCGCGCGAGGGGAGTCATTGTGGGCTCAGAGCCGCCTTCCGCGGTCGTAAAATCCATCTTACCAAGTAACCTTGATCTTCCTCGTGAACTCAAAACCAACGACGCCTCAGTAAAACCGCAACCTCTGTCCCAAACCGCGCTCCTTGGCCCGCGTTAACATCGCGTGCCCCAAAGCAATGTCGGACAGCGACAGACCCCGGTGCCAGAAAAGGATTGTCTCGTCTGCGCTTTCCCGCCCCGGTTTCACGCCCGCAACAATCTGACCCAGCTCCGCATGCAGCGTCTCAGCCGTCAGTTTGCCCTGATCCACATGGTCCCGCAGCGCGCCAAAGACCCCATGCGCTTGTCCCCAGTCATCCATCACGACCTTGTCCATGATGTCCGTCAGGTTTAGTTCAACCGTCGACATGGTGCCGTAAGGGACAACCAAAGAGCCCGGTTTAATCCAGTTGGTCTTAAAGAGCGGCGTAGGCTCGGTCAGCCTTGATGCTTCGACCATGATGTCCGCGCCCTCAAGACAGCTTTGCCAGTCCTCGGTCACGATGATCTCACGCCCCAGATCGCGGCGCAGGGTCTCGGCAAAGCTCTCGCGGCTTTCAGGGCGGCGGGAATGAATGCGCACCTCTTCAAAATCGAAGAAGTGGCACAACAGCCGCACATTCCAGTAGGCTGTGCCTCGTGCACCAATATGCCCCAGAACCTTGGGCTTCTCAGGACCGAGATATTTGGCACCAAGGGCTGTCATCGCCCCAGTGCGCATCTCGGTGATCCCGGTGGCATCAATCAGCGCCTTGGGCGCGCCCATGCGCGGATCAAACAGTGTCAGCAGCCCATATTCCGAGGGCCGTCCGTCGCGGTAGTTGTCAACGAAATCGCCGACGACCTTTGTGCCCGCACTGTCAATCTCGCCACCGATCCAGCCGCGCAGCACATTGAAATGCCCCTCAACACCGGCGCGGGGCCGGATATGTGTGCGTGGCTCTATTTCGGTCTCACCCAGCCCCTGCATGCGCAGCGCGTCTTCGACAGCGCGCAGGACGTCGTCATCGGTGAAACCAAGTTTCTCGATATCGAAGCGGTTGAGATAGTCGATGTAAACGGGTGGTGTGTCGGCAGGTGTGGTCATGTGAGGCAGCTAACCAGCCCGCCGATGGGAAAACAAGCCTAGCCCTTCCAGATCCACCCGCCACCCAGAATACGTGTGCCACCGGTCTCGTAGAACACGCAAGCTTGCCCCGGAGAAACACCTTCTTCGGGGTTCAGCAACTCGATCTGGGCCGTGGTGGCGGACAAAGGCCGGATCACGGCTTCGCGCGGCGGGCGGGTCGAGCGGACTTTGACCGAAACATGCCACTCGGGCTGGGCATCGAACGCAGTATCGCCCAGCCAGTTGATCTCGCGCACGGGCACTTGCCGCGTGGCGAGCATCTCTTTTGGCCCGACAATCACCTGTTTGGCGTCCACATCGAGCTTCACCACATAAAGCGGCTCACTCAGCCCGCCGATACCAAGGCCACGGCGTTGGCCGATTGTATAGTGGATGACACCTTCATGCGTGCCTAAAACCCGTCCATCGGCATGCACAATCTCTCCGGGATCGGCCGCGCCAGGGCGCAGTTTCTCAATCACCGACGCATAATCACCATTTGGCACAAAGCAGATGTCCTGACTGTCAGGCTTATCCGCAACTGGCAGGCCGTATTTGACGGCCAGGGCGCGGGTTTCGGCCTTGCTGGGCAGGTGGCCCAAGGGGAAGCGCAGAAACTCAAGCTGTTGCGGTGTTGTGGAGAACAGGAAATACGACTGGTCCCGTGCGGCATCTGCCGCGCAGTGAAGCTCTGGTCCGTGTTCTCCCAGCTTACGCTGAATATAGTGACCAGTGGCCATGCAATCGGCTTCAAGATCCTTGGCGGTTTCAAGCAAGTCCTTGAACTTCACCCGCTCGTTGCAGCGGATACAGGGCACGGGCGTCGCTCCGGCAAGATAGCTGTCGGCAAACTCGTCGATCACTGCGTCCTTGAAGATATTCTCATAGTCCAGCACGTAATGCGGAAAGTCCATTTCTTCGGACACGCGGCGCGCGTCGTGAATGTCGATGCCCGCACAACAGGCCCCTTTCTTGGCCAATGCCGCGCCATGATCATAAAGCTGCAGCGTCACACCTACGACGTCATAGCCTTCCTCAGCCAGTTGTGCCGCCACAACCGAGCTGTCCACGCCGCCGGACATGGCCACGACAACACGTGTCTGGCTGGGCGGCTTGGCAAAGCCAAGCGAATTGAGCGCTGGATCAAGCGGCATGAAGCATCTCCGGAAACCTGAACGGCTTATATAAGAGATTTTGTGGTGAAGTTAACCCTGTGGTTCGTGGCGAAGACGCTTCGCGATTTACGAAAATCTGAAGCACTCTTTCGTGCGACTTTCAGTCGGCGTTAAGCTGCATTCAGCATGATGTGCCCCGGAACTTCATGGGGTGAAAATCATGTATTTAAAGAAAACAGAAGGGCCGCGAACTGTGACCCTGCCAAGCGGCGATGTTTTAACACATGCCGATTTGCCGCCTGCGGATACGGTGAGGTGGGTTGCATCTCGGAAACTTAAAGTTGTGCATGCTGTTGCACACGGCCTAATTGCAGAGGCCGAGGCGCTGACCAGGTATGCGTTGAGTGAAGAAGAGCTTAATGAATGGAAAAAGGCAATTTGTGATGATGATTTCGAAAACTTGAAAGTCACTAGACAAAAGAGCAAAAACAACCTAAGGTAGTGTACAGTATTTGTTCTATTCGGGTAACCGCCAGTTAACCAATTTTAGCCAAGCTGCCACCAGCAAATTCTATAATGGAGACTGAAACATGCGCGTTCTTCTGGTTGAAGACGATCCGAATACCTCCAAGAGCATCGAGCTGATGCTGACACACGCCAATCTCAATGTGTACACAACCGATCTTGGTGAAGAAGGCATCGATCTGGCCAAGTTATATGATTACGATTTGATTCTTCTTGATCTCGGATTGCCGGATATGAACGGGCATGATGTGCTGCGTCAGCTACGGCTGGCGCGTGTCGACACACCGATCCTGATTCTTTCGGGGGCAGATGACACCGAGAACAAGATTAAGGGCTTTGGGTTCGGGGCCGATGATTATCTGACCAAGCCGTTTCACCGCGAAGAACTTGTTGCGCGCATTCACGCCATCATTCGCCGCTCAAAGGGCCACTCACAATCTATCATCAAAACCGGCAAGGTCAGCGTGAATCTTGATGCCAAAACAGTTGAGGCTGATGGCAAGACTGTGCATCTGACGGGCAAGGAGTATCAGATGCTTGAGCTTCTGAGCCTGCGCAAGGGCACGACGCTGACCAAGGAAATGTTCCTCAATCATCTTTACGGCGGCATGGATGAGCCGGAGTTGAAGATCATCGACGTGTTCATCTGCAAGCTTCGCAAAAAGCTGGCCGAGGCCACGGATGGTGAAAACTACATCGAAACGGTCTGGGGGCGCGGCTATGTCCTACGCGATCCTGAGCCGAAAGAGGCCGGTCAGCCGCGGGTCGCCATCGGCGCCTGAAGCACGGCGCAGGGCGCGGCGGACTGGACGTCCGGCGCATCGCGTCATAACACTCTGAGCAATGGGCCGGGCCTCCGGCCTTTTGTCATTCGGAGGGGCGCATGACGCAAGATGGTGCGATGGATCAACTGAGCGAGGCGGAGGCCCGCGCAGAACTGGCGCGTCTCGCTGATGAAATCGCCAAAGCCAACGCGGCTTACCACCAAAACGATGCACCGGACATCACCGATGCCGCCTATGACGCGCTAAAAGCGCGCAACCTTGAGATCGAAGAGCGCTTTCCTCACCTCAAACGCGCCGACAGCCCGAGCGAACAAGTCGGCGCGGCCCCGGCCGAAGGATTTGCCAAGGTCACCCATGCGGTGCGGATGCTCAGCCTCTCAAACGCCTTTGATGCCGAAGATATCGCTGATTTCGATGATCGTATCCGGCGCTATCTGGGGCTTGGCGCGGACGCGCCACTTGCCTACACCGCCGAGCCAAAAATCGACGGGCTGAGCCTGTCGCTGCGCTATGAGGAAGGGCGGCTGGTACAGGCGGCGACGCGCGGGGATGGTGCTGTGGGCGAAAACGTTACTGCCAATGCTCGCACAACCGCGGATATCCCCGAGGAGATCACCGGCGCGCCTGATATTCTTGAGGTACGCGGCGAGGTTTACATGAGCCATGCCGATTTCGAGGCGCTCAATGCGCGGCAGGCAGAAGCGGGGAGCAAGACCTTCGCCAATCCGCGCAACGCTGCGGCTGGATCCCTGCGGCAGTTGGATTCCAACATCACCAAAACCCGGCCTCTACGGTTCTTTGCCTATGCCTGGGGCGAGATTTCCGCGCCGCTGGCCGACACGCAAATGCGTGCGATTGAGCGGTTGGGTCAGCTCGGCTTTACCACCAACCCGCTAACGCAGCTCTGCGATGGCACATCTGATATGCTCGCGCATTACGCCACCATCGAACAACAGCGCGCCAGCCTCGGCTATGATATTGACGGTGTGGTCTACAAGGTGAACGACCTTGACCTACAGCGCCGCCTTGGCTTTCGGTCCACCACGCCCCGCTGGGCCACGGCGCATAAATTTCCCGCCGAACTGGCCTGGACCCGGCTTGAGGCCATCGACATTCAGGTGGGCCGCACCGGCGCACTCAGCCCGGTGGCGCGATTACAGCCCGTGACGGTGGGCGGCGTCGTGGTCAGCAATGCGACGCTTCACAATGAGGATTACATCGCTGGCCTCGACAGCAAAGGGCAGACCATTCGCGACGGTAAGGACATCCGCGTGGGCGACTGGGTACAGGTTTATCGCGCAGGTGACGTGATCCCGAAAGTGGCCGATGTGGACCTGTCTAAACGCCCCAAGGATGCCGCGCCCTACGAGTTTCCAAAGCTTTGCCCTGAATGCGGCTCTGACGCGGTCCGGGAAGAAGGCGACGCGGTGCGCCGCTGTACCGGCGGGCTCATTTGCCCCGCGCAAGCGGTGGAAAAGCTCAAGCATTTCGTCTCTCGTGCGGCGTTTGACATTGAGGGGCTGGGCGCCAAGCAGGTCGAGATGTTCTATCGCGATGATCAGCTGGCCATAAGGGAGCCCGCCGATATCTTCACACTCGCAGACCGCAACACGGCCAACCTGTCAAACCTGGCCAATCGCGAAGGCTGGGGCGCTAAGAGTACCGAGAACTTGTTTGAGGCCATTGAAGACAAACGCACCATTCCCTTCGGTCGTCTGCTTTTTGCGCTCGGCATCCGGCATGTGGGGGAACAGGCGAGCAACCTGATTGCGCGCACCTATGGCGATTGGGCAGATTTCACCGCCGCGATGGACGCCGCCGCGGGTCAGGACGGCCCGGAATGGGAGCGTCTTTTGGGCATTGATGGCGTCGGAGAGGTTATGGCGCGCAGTCTGGTGACCGCTTTTGCGCAAGGTGAAGAACGTGCCAGCATCGATCGTTTGACCGCGCATCTCAGGGTCGAGGAAGCGACAGCTCCGAGCGCCGAGGATAGCCCTGTGGCAGGGAAAACGGTTGTTTTCACTGGCACGCTAGAAAAAATGACCCGCGCCGAGGCCAAGGCGCGCGCCGAGGCTCTGGGTGCCAAAGTGTCTGGTTCTGTTAGCGCCAAGACGGATTTGGTGGTCGCAGGACCGGGGGCAGGCAGCAAGGCCAAAAAGGCCGAAAGTCTGGGTATTGAAATGATCGACGAAGATGGCTGGCTCGATCTGATCGGAGAGGCATGAGCACACGGCCCGAAATCCTGTTCCCGCTTTTTGCGGAACTCGAAACGCTGGACGGCGTCGGACCGAAAATTGCAAAGACGCTGGACGCGATGGATGTGCATGTGCCGCGCGATCTCTTGCTGAACCTTCCGCATTCGGGGCTCAACCGACGCAAACGCGATAGCGTGCAGGGCGCAGAATTGCCTGGCGTGGTCACTGTCGAAGTCACCGTCGGTCGTCATCAAGCCCCAAGCCGCAAGGGCGGGCCATACCGCGTGCATGTGGAAGATGCGCAAGTGGCGTTCCAACTGGTCTTCTTCAATGCGCGCCCTGATTACCTGACCCGCATTCTCCCCACCGGCGCGCGTCGCGTTGTGTCGGGGCGGGCCGAGCTGTTTGATGGGATGGCACAAATCGTGCATCCGGATCATATTCTGCCGCTGGAAGAGGCAGGGGAAATACCTGACTATGAGCCGGTGTACCACCTGACCGCAGGGATCACGCTCAAGACGATGACAAAAGCCACTCGGTCGGCTTTGACACGCACCCCGGAACTGCCGGAATGGATCGACGCGGCGCAAAAGGCGCGTGAAGGTTGGCCCGATTGGCACACCGCGATTGAGACAGCACACCATCCCACGACGGGTGCCGACCTATCGCCTGCGCATCCGGCCCGTGTGCGCCTGGCCTATGATGAGTTCATGGCACACCAGCTGACCCTGGCCCTGGCACGGGCCAAGATGCGGCGTGGCAAAGGGCGTGTGACCCAGGGCTCCGGCGTGTTGCAGGCCAAGGTGCGGGCGGCGTTGCCCTATACGCCCACAGGCGCACAGAGCCGCGCCATTGCGGATATCGCGGCGGACATGGCGGCAGCCCAGCGGATGAACCGGCTGTTGCAGGGCGATGTGGGCGCGGGCAAAACGCTTGTGGCGCTGATGGCGCTTCTCACGGCGGTGGAAGGTGGCGGGCAGGGGGTGATGATGGCCCCGACAGAGATCCTCGCACGTCAGCATCTGGCCGGGTTGCAACCCCTGGCCGAAGCGGCAGGCGTGGTGCTGGAGATCCTGACAGGCCGCGACAAGGGCGCGGAACGGCGCGCCAAGCTGGAGGCGCTGAAGCGTGGCGACATCCAGATCCTCGTGGGCACCCATGCGGTGTTTCAGAAAGATGTTGAATTTGCCGATCTGCGGCTGGCCATTGTTGATGAACAACACCGCTTTGGCGTGCGTCAAAGGCTGGAGCTTGGGCGCAAAGGCGCAGCGGCGGATGTGCTGGTGATGACCGCTACGCCGATCCCGCGCAGTCTGGCGCTGGCGCAATATGGCGACATGGATGTCAGTGTGCTGGATGAAAAACCGCCCGGGCGCAAACCCGTGACCACCGCGCTCAGCAGCATGGCGCGCATGGACGAGGTGGTGGATCATTTGCGCAAAGCCATTGCCGAGGGCCGGCAGGCCTATTGGGTGTGTCCGCTGGTTGAGGAGAGCGAAACGCTTGATCTGTCGAGTGCCGAGGAACGGTTCAAATCCCTGCGCGCGGCTTTGGGTGAAAGAAAGGTCGGATTGGTGCATGGGCAAATGCCCAATGACGACAAGGACGCCGCCATGGCCGCGTTTCAAAACGGCGCGACAAGCGTTCTGGTGTCCACAACGGTGATCGAAGTGGGCGTAGATGTGCCCAATGCGTCCATCATGGTGATTGAGCGCGCCGAGAGCTTTGGTCTGGCGCAGTTGCACCAATTGCGGGGCAGGGTGGGGCGTGGCGCGGCGCAATCGACCTGCCTGTTGATGTACCAACCACCACTGAGCGAAAGCGGTCAGAAGCGGCTGGAGACGATGCGCGAGACCGAGGACGGGTTTCGTATCTCTGAAGTGGATCTTGAGATGCGCGGTGTCGGCGAACTGATTGGCACGGCACAATCCGGGCTGCCACGGTTTCGCGTGGCGGATATGGAAACACAAACGGCTCTGATGGATGTGGCGCAATCTGATGCGCGCAAGTTGCTGGCCGATGATGAAGCATTGGAAAGCCCGCGAGGCAAGGCTGCGCGCACGCTTCTGTGGCTGATGGGGCAGGATGAGGCGATCCGGTTGATTGGCGTGGGTTAAAGACCAGCTCGGTCCATAACGATGTTCCAAAAAGTTCTATTCATTAACAATTGGTTAATAGATTTATTCTCGCTAAGTTCACAAATGTTCTTAAAAAGTTCTTTACAACACCACCTCAAAATGAGAACAAATAAGCAACAAAAAGAACAAAACATCGAGAGTGACCGCCATGCTGAACCAGATCAAACTCGCTGCCAAAGAGTCTCGCGAAACCCTGTTGGGGGATTTCATCGGCGCTGCCGCGCTGATGGTCACACTGGTGGGTGGTCTCTATCTGCCTGGTCTATTGTAAACCGTATCTGCCTGCGACCGTCCCGTGCCCGTCAAACGCCCGCGTCTCCTGTCCCCTTATCGACGCCTGCGTGATACTGCCTCGTTGCTCAGAGTTGCTTGCCTCTTCCACTGAGCCCGCACCGGACACCCGCATTCCTTCCGCCGCCGCTATTACAGCGCGCGGCGGTTTTTTTATGCGGAGGAAATTTTTTTGAAAAAATTTGCGCTTAACTGCAAGCGGAGGCGCGTGCGTCTTGCATGGCCTCAACCGTCGCTTCCAAAGTCAACAGGATCGAAGCATGGCGGTTCTTGTAGTCCCGCGCAGGACGCAGAACCTCTAGCCCGTCGAAGGGGGCCGGTGGCGTGGGACCATCCGATTTCAGCATGGTTTTGAGCGCATCACGCGCCTCGATGACCTGATCCAGCGTGCAGCCAACGATCGCGCCACCCACAACACTTGCTGCGGCCTGACCCAAAGCGCAGGCTTTGACCTCGGCGGCATAGTCTTTGATCATGTTGCCATCTGTCGTCAGATCAACTGTCACGGTGGAGCCGCAAAGCGGCGCCCGGCGTTTGACCGTTGCATCTGGCGCATCAAGCCGTCCGTGATGCGGAATATCCGCCGCCAGCTCAAGAATGCGCGCTGAATAAAGTTTGATCAGGTCGGTTTCGCCGCTCATGGCTTTCCCTTTTGTGTTTCACCCCATAGATAAGGCCATCACACCGGCTTGCAAAAGGTTTTTCGCCATGGAGTTTGATCCCGCGACACTTCGTTACAATGATCAGGGTCTGGTCCCGGCCATCGCGCAGGATGCGGAAACCGGCGATGTGCTCATGATGGCCTGGATGAATGCCGAGGCTGTCGCGAAAACGCTCGCCACAGGCCGGGTCACCTATTGGAGTCGCTCACGGCAGGCGTTTTGGATCAAGGGCGAAACCTCGGGTCACGTACAGGCGCTGGTGGAGTTCCGCGTGGATTGTGACCGCGATTGTGTGTTGTTGCGGATCAACCAAACCGGGGCGGCGTGCCACACCTACAGGCGCAGTTGTTTCTACACATCTGTGCAGGATGGTGTGGAAGTGGAGATCATGGCGCCTTTGAAAGCGTAGCGCCGCCTCCGGCGGGAGTATTTGGCGAAAAGTGAACGAGCGGATCAGAGCCCAACCATGGCTCTGATGTCAGACGGTGTTTTGCCTGCGTCCCGATAGGTGGCAAGGCTTCGGGCGTCGTCGCGTTTGGCCAGGCGTTTGCCTGTGTCGTCCCGGATCAGGCGGTGGTGGTGGTAAATCGGTGTGGGTAAGCCCAACAGGCGTTGCAGCAGGACATGGATTTGCGTGGCGGCAAAGAGATCCTGACCTCGGATCACATGGGTGATGTCCTGGTCGGAGTCGTCGATGACAATGGACAAATGATAAGATGCGCCCATGCCGGGGCGGGCAAGGGCAACATCGCCAACAAGATGCGGCATACCTTCTGGCGTGATATTGCCTGACTCACCGCCTGGACCCGCGCCAGTTTCATCGAAAGTTAAGGGCGCGCTTAGTCTGGCCAGTGCCTGCGACATGTCGAGACGCAGGGCTGTGTCTGGCATGGGGCCGTTTGGAGGCGTGTGCGGGCGGCACGTGCCGGGGTAGACGATGCCGTCAGGCCCGTGCAGAGGCGCGCCTTCCTGTGGGGCGGAGGAGGCGGCGCGAATGTCAGCGCGACTGCAGGTGCAAGGATAGAGAAGCCCCTGATCCCAGAGCGTTTCCAGGGCTTCTCGATACCGGGGCACACGGCTGGACTGTCGCCATGCCGGCTCTGGCCAGGACAGGCCAAGCCAGTTTAAGTCTTCGAAAATCAATGCCTCCCATTCGGTGCGCGCGCGGCTTTGGTCAATGTCATCGATGCGCAGATGAAAGGCGCCTCCCTCTGCCGTCGCCATGTCATGCGCCAAAAGCGCTGAATACGCGTGCCCCAGATGCAGTGGTCCAGTTGGCGATGGCGCAAAGCGAGTGCGAAATATCACGCTTTTTCAATAATATATATGGTGGAATTCACGTTGCGCTTAGGCAGATGCGGGCCATAAGCGCTATGCACAAGACGCGCCCTACCGCCATCAACCCAATCCTCCAGCCGCGCGGTGTAGGACGCATCCGCCATGGCATGATCGTTGAAGCTAAAGCTCATGATCCCACCCGGATTGAGCGCGTTCATCAATAGATCAAAGGTTTCCGGGGGGCCGCACCGGTGCCGATCACCCCAATCGCGGCGATCGTGGCATAACTGCCTTGCGAAATCGGATTGGGATCTGCGACATCAATTTCTGTGAGTGTGCGGTAAACACCCTTGGGTTTGGCCAGAACCAGCATTTCGGGGTTGGGATCCATCCCGTCGATCACCTTGAACCCAGCAAGCTTCAGAGCGAGGCCCGACAGGCCCGTTCCACATCCGAAATCAAGGATGGGGGCAGAGGTGTCAACATGCTGGGCCAGTGCCTCGGCAAGGCGGCCCGGCGTGGCGTAGCCGTTTTCGCCAACTTCGGCATCGTAGCTCGCCGCCCAATCCTTATAGAGCGCTTGCGTGTCTTCGGGGCTGTCGAGGTGATATGCCTCGTCGAGAAATTGCTTTGCCATGGGCGTAGAAAATCACACCGGCGCAGGTGCGTCCAGTTTCGATTTCGTGAGCCAGTCCGTCCAGGCCTGCTTGGCGCGGTCCGTGTAGGCCTTGTAGCGATCACGGCGACCGCGACGCCCGGCTTTGAGGCCGTCCACAGGGCGGAATAGGCCAAAATTGACGTTCATAGGCTGGAAGGTCTTGGCCTCTGCGCCGCCGGTAATGTGGTGAATGAGCGCGCCCATGGCGCTGTCTTGCGGGATGTCGGGCAAGGGATGCCCGCGCATTTCTACCGCCGCCAAACGCCCAGCCAAAAGGCCCATGGCAGCTGACTCCACATAGCCTTCGACTCCCGTTATTTGTCCCGCAAAGCGGATATTGGGGCGGGAGCGCAGACGCATCTGGTTGTCCAAAAGCGTCGGAGCATTCAAGAATGTATTGCGGTGGATGCCACCAAGGCGGGCGAAGGATGCATTCTCAAGTCCCGGAATCATTTTGAAAACATCAGTTTGCGCGCCATACTTCATCTTGGTTTGAAAGCCCACGATGTTATAGAGCGTGCCAAGCGCGTTGTCGCGCCTGAGCTGCACGACGGCATGCGGTTTCTCATCGGGCGCGTGCGGATTTGTCAGGCCCACAGGCTTCATCGGGCCATGCCGCAGGGTTTCACGCCCGCGCTCGGCCATCACCTCAATGGGCAGACAGCCGTCGAAATAGGTTGCGGTTTCGCCCTCGTGAAACTCGGTTTTGTCTGCTGCCAGAAGCGCATCTATGAAGGCTTCGTACTGGTCACGATCCATCGGGCAGTTGAGATAGGCGGTGCGCTCTTCCTCGGTCTCGCCCTTGTCATAACGTGATTGCATCCAGGCGCGGGACATGTCGATGCTGTCAAAATAGACAATTGGCGCGATGGCGTCGAAAAAGGCGAGGCGGTCTGTGCCTGTTTCGGCGGCGATGGCGGCACCAAGTTTTTCAGATGTGAGCGGCCCGGTGGCGAAAATCCAATGTCCGTCCTCGGGCAGGGTGGTGATCTCGCTGTTCTCGATGCGAATCTTGGGGTGCGCGCGCAGGCGGGCGGTGACAGATTGGGCAAATGCCTCCCGGTCGACCGCAAGGGCACCCCCGGCGGGCAGGCGATGGCGGTCGGCCATGTCCATAATGAGCCCGTTTGCCGCGCGCATTTCCCAATGCAGAAGGCCCACGGCGTTTTGCTCGTCATCATCAGAGCGGAATGAGTTGGAGCACACCATTTCGGCCAGATCGCCGGTCTGGTGGGCAAAGGTTTCGACCTCTGGGCGCATCTCGTGGAGGATCACCTGCACGCCCATATTGGCCGCTTGCCAGGCGGCCTCGGATCCGGCCATGCCGCCGCCAACAATATGTAGAGTTTTGTCCATGGGTTTGGACCTAGGCTGTCCGCCTTGGTTTGAAAAGGTCTATTGGGTCCATTCGGGCGGGCGTTTTTCGATAAAGGCAGCGATGCCTTCCTCGGTGTCGCGCCAAAGCATGTTTTCGACCATCACATCGCGGGTGTAGTCATAGGCGTCATCCAGACCCATTTCGAGCTGGCGATAGAACGCTTCTTTACCAATCTTAACGGCTGATCCGAGTTTCGCGGCGATGGTCTCTGCCAACTCTTGTGTGGCGGCGTTAAGATCTTGCTCGGGGACAGCCTTATTGATCAGGCCCATCGCTGTGGCACGCTCGGTGTTGATGAATTGGCCTGTGGTCAGCATCTCAAACGCCTGTTTGCGGGGAATGTTACGGGATAAAGCCACCATCGGGGTGGAACAGAAAAGGCCGATATTGACGCCATTAACGCCAAAGCGAGTGCCTTCAGCGGCAATGGCCAGATCACAGGCAGCGACAAGCTGGCACCCGGCGGCTGTGGCAATACCGTGGGGTTGGGCGATTACGGGCTGAGGCAAGTCACGAATGGCGCGCATCACGTTGGCGCAGCGGTTGAAAAGGTCGGCAAAATAGGCTTTTCCGCCATCCTCGGCTTGTCGTCCCTGAGTCATTTCCTTGAGGTCATGACCTGCGCAGAATGCCTTGCCCGCGCCCCCAATGATGACCGCACGAATGCTGCGGTCTTCTGAGATGCGCTCCAACTCTTCATGCAGCGCAGCCAACATGGCGTCAGACAGCGCATTGAGCGCCTCGGGCCGGTTCATCGTCAGTCGCGCTACCGCGCTTTGATCTTCGCGAATGAGGATTGTCATCTTGTGTCTCCGCTGCGTCTGTGATTCTTCTACTGCGAGACGGGCAGGGAGGAAAGCATGGCGCTCAAAATGACCATCGAGGAGATGACCACCTTTCTTGATGAGGTCTTTCCTCAGGTTAAGGGAGATTTCACCGTCGAGGCGCTGGAAGAGATGGGGGTGACCATGCGCCTTAACGTGTCTGAACGCCATCTGCGCCCTGGCGGGACCGTTTCGGGGCCTTCCATGTTCGGCCTGGCTGATGTCGCTGTGTATGTGGCTGTGCTTGGCATGATCGGACCAGAGGCACTCACCGTGACGACAAATTGCTCAATCGATTTCATGCGCAAGCCGGTGGCGAATGCTGACCTGATTGCCAAATGCAAACTGCTGAAACTCGGGCGCGCCCTGGCGGTTGGTGATGTTCTTCTTTTCTCAGAAGGCAGTGATAAACCCGTGGCGCGCGCCAGCCTGACTTACTCCATCCCGCCAAAATAAAAAAAAGGGCCGGAGAAACTCCGGCCCAGGTGGAAGAGGGGCCTGTCGGGGACGATCAGGGCCTCCAGAACCACTTGCTGTATTCTTGCTCGGCCTGACGGGGGAGAGGCCGATATCATTGAGCATATGATCGTCGAGTTGCGACAGATCACGGCGTGACTTGCGTCTCTGGCTCCACAGCAGGACGCACCACGCCACCTGCACCGCGATGCGCGACACCACTGGCAGAGAACTATGGGCACGCAGGTGCTCTAGCGCTGCGCGGTCGGATCGAGTGAGGGCTGTCATGGTCCTTGCCCTTTCGCTTGGGGGAATTGTATTGATACAATTCCCAGATTGTGATGTGTATTAGGTAAGAGATCTCGCCTGTAATCTGCGAGGAAAACATTGTGACTGATACAATATGGATGCCAGATCTCGGAACGAAAGGCGAATCAAAGTATATTGTATTGATACAATCAATGCGTGATGCCATACGGTCCGGTACGCTGGAAACCGGCACACGACTACCACCAGTGCGGGACCTGGCATGGAAACTAGGCATCACACCCGGCACGGTGGCCCGCGCCTACAAGATGGCGGCCGAAGAGGGGCTGGTGGAAACCACTGTGGGCCGGGGCACCTTTGTCACTGGAAACTTGGTTACCGAACTGCCGGATGATCCCCTGCTCAACTTGACGACGCCGGATTACCTCGATTTCCGCGCCGTGCGTGTCCCGGACATCGGCCAGGACACATACATTCGCCAAGTCATGATGGAACTGGGCCGTGGTGGGGCGCATCGCTATCTCGACTATCCCACGGTACAGACCGACTATGCCGCACGTGCCGCTGTGGCGCAGTGGATTGGCGTGGACCGGGCAGGGCGCTTTGGCGCGGATGAGGTGGTCCTGGGTCTGGGCGCGCAGAATTCCGTGATGATGGCGCTTCAAACCATTTTGCATGGCGCCACTCCGGTCATTGTGACCGAGTCGCTCGCCTATCCCGGCGTCCGCCATGCAGCACGACTTCTCAGGGCACAATTGATCGGGGTTGAGATGGATGAACACGGGCTACGCCCGGACCGGCTGGAAGAGGTGCTGCGCCGTCATGGCGGGCAGGTGCTTTTGACTGCGCCCGAAGCCCATAGCCCGACAACGACGCATACCCCGTTAGAGCGCAAACAGCAGATCGCAAATCTGGCGCGGAAGTATCAGCTTCAGATCATCGAGGATGATTGTCATTGCGTAACCCGCAGTGAAACCCCGGCCTACCGCGCGCTCTGTCCGGAGCGGGCCTGGTTTGTCTCATCGCTGAGCAAATCCGTGTCAGCCTCGCTTCGGTTTGGCTATGCTGTCGCGCCACGTGGGCTCTCGGCGCAAGCGCGGCAGGTGGCGCAGTCATCTTTCTATGGCATATCTCAACCCATTCTCGATATCGCCGCCGTTCTCATCCGCTCCGGACAGGCCGAGACATTCCGGTCTCAGGTCGAAGACATCATCTGTGATCGGGTCCGAGTGGCGGTGAATGTGCTCGGGCAATGGGATATTGCCTGGCGCAAGACACTGCCGTTTTTATGGCTGAAACTGCCGCAAGGCTGGCGCGGCTCGACCTTTGCCCGTGCCTGTGAGGCGGAAGGCATCCGGGTCAAGCCCGCTGATGAATTCGCCCTGCCAGATGGTCAGGCCCCCAATGCCGTGCGCATCAGCCTTGATCCCAATAGCGATGCGACAGAGTTTGAAGGCGCTTTGAAGAGAATGTCCTGTCTGCTGGAAGCCCCACCGCTGAATGTGGATTTGTGAGCCGAAATAATGAGGTATTATATTACCATATTTTCAAGGCATTGTATTACAAAGTTTATTTTAACATTCTGCTGCTTGACCATACATTTCCAACCTATATAACCCATCCATCGCATCCACGGGCGCACGCGCGCCTTACAATGCACAGGATCAATCAGGAACGACAAAGGTTTCCGACATGAAAACGTACTCTGCCACACCAGCAGATATCGACAAGAAATGGATCGTGATCGATGCCGAAGGCGTCGTTCTGGGCCGTCTTGCCTCGATCATTGCCATGCGTCTGCGCGGCAAACACAAGCCAAGTTTTACGCCCAGCCAGGACATGGGCGACAATGTCATCGTGATCAACGCCGACAAGGTGCAGGTCACAGGCAACAAGCGCGAAAAGCCCAACTACTGGCACACCGGCTATCCGGGTGGGATCAAATCCCGCACCACGGGTCAGATCCTCGAAGGCGAACATCCCGAGCGCGTGGTCATGCAAGCGGTCAAGCGCATGCTGCCCTCGAACCGGCTGGCGCGTCGTCAGATGACCAACCTGCGTGTCTACGCAGGCACAGAGCATCCGCATGAGGCGCAAAGCCCGGAAGTGCTGGATGTGAAATCCATGAACAAGAAAAATACGCGGGTGTAAGAGATGGCTGACGAAATCAAAACTCTCGACGATCTCGAAGCCGTTGTCGACGGCGCTGCAGAGGCCCCGGTGGCCGAAGCAGAAACCCCACGCGAACCAGTGCGTGATGAATTGGGGCGGTCCTATGCCACCGGCAAACGGAAAGACGCCGTGGCCCGTGTCTGGATCAAACCGGGCTCTGGCAAGGTCATGGTGCGCGATGCCAAGGGCAATTATATCGACTACACCAAGTATTTTGCACGTCCCGTGCTGCAAATGATCCTGCGTCAGCCTTTTGAAGTGGCCGGGGTCACCGATCAGTTTGACGTCATGGCCACAGTCAAGGGCGGTGGCCTCTCTGGTCAGGCCGGTGCGGTCAAGCACGGCATTTCCAAGGCGCTGCAGCTTTATGATCCGTCCTTGCGCGGCGCGCTCAAGGCGGCAGGTTTCCTCACACGTGACAGCCGTGTGGTGGAACGGAAGAAATACGGTAAGCGCAAAGCGCGCCGGAGCTTCCAGTTCTCCAAGCGTTAAGCAGTCTTACCAAGAATTTGGAGAGGGCCGCCTTTGGGTGGCCTTTTTCTTTTGGGTATTTGTGACAAGAAAGAAGCCAGAGGCGTCTAGCTGTCTTTCGGCAACAATCCCAATCCACGCAGGTAGACGCCAATACCGGATTCCAGAAGGTCTTCTGCGGGAAAAGGGCTTTGTGTTCCTGGCGAGTTGCGCGCGAAGAGTTCCACCACGCCGTGACTGAGCGCCCAGATATGAGCGGATACCATAGAGGGAGGTGGGCGCTTGCCTGCTGGGATATGGCGTGACAGCGCATCAGCGGCGCGTTCCAGAACAGCGCGGGCACGCCCGGAGACGGCGGCCAGTTCCGGGGTGCGGTTGACCGATATGCCACTCTCAAACATGGCGATATAGTATCCCGCGTGCGTATTTGCAAAAGTGAGATAGGCGCGCCCGGCGGCCTCCAGCGAGGTGAGCGCGGAGGGTTGTCCGCTTTCGTAGGCCTGTTCCATGGCTTCGGCAAAGATCACATAGCCTTGACGCGCGGCCTCGGCGATGAGGTCCTCACGACCGGCGAAATGACGGTAGACTGCCGCGGGGGTAACGCCCGCCTGCTTGGCCGCTTCCGAAAGGGTGAAACCCGTGGGGCCCTTCGCCTCAATCAGCGTCAGGGCAGCCTCAACCAGAGCCTGGCGCAGATTGCCGTGATGATAGCCGCGCTTAGGCATCCCAGATCTCTGGGCCGGCGCAAATGGACTGGTCGGGCCGGCCTACTGATTTTGGGATCTTGCGGTCGTAGTCGATGTTGAGAAGAACATGCCTGATGGCTTCTAAACGGGCGCGGCGCTTGTCATCCGAGCGAATGATCGTCCAGGGCGCATGCGCGCTGTCAGAGCGGTTCAGGGTCTCAGAAATGGCGGCTGAGTAGTCATCCCATTTCTTCAGCCCTTCAACATCAATCCAGCTGAGCTTCCATTGCTTCAGCGGATCACCTTCACGTCCCAGAAAGCGCCGCAACTGTTCGGCGCGTCCCACGTTGAGCCAGAACTTGAAGAGATGAATGCCCTCATCCACCAGCATCTTCTCTACGTCGCTGACCTGAGCAAAAAAATGTTCCCGCTGCGTATCCGTGCAAAACCCAAAGACCTTTTCTACCACCCCGCGATTGTACCAGGATCGGTCAAAAAAGATGATCTCACCGGCGGCGGGCAGGTGATCAATATAGCGTTGGAAATACCATTGGGTGGCTTCCTTGTCGGTGGGTTTGGACAGGGCCACAACGCGTGCGCCGCGAGGGTTAAGGTATTCACGGAAGCGTTTGATTGTGCCGCCTTTTCCAGCGGCATCGCGCCCTTCAAAAACGCACACAACGCGCGCGCCGCTTTCTTTGACCCAAGCCTGTAGCTTCACCAGTTCGGTCTGGAGCTTCAGCAGATCCTGCTCATAGGCCTTGCGCGGCATGCGATCGGAGTGCGGATAGCTGGAAGACAGGATTTCACCCTTTTCGCCGCGTTTTATCGCGTTGCGAATATCATCCGGGGCGTCGTCCTTGAAAAAAGCACTGATCGCGCCGTCAAATGGAAGCTCCATGCGCCCCTCCTTCGGGTTTGCCGCCACTATGGAATGTGAATCCGCTTAACGCAATCCAGCGCGCGCTGCGGCGCGGTCTATAGCGGCAATTGTCGTTTTTGGATCAGCATGATGCGGCATGTGACCGATGCCCGAAAGAACCGTCAGTTTGCCGTTCTTGAGCTGTTCCGAAAGCGGCTTGGAGTGAATGTCGAGAGGCACGGTTGTATCCGCATCGCCATGGATGATCTCCACCGGCATGGTGAGTTCTGATGCATACCGCTGAGACATCTCGACAATATGCGGGCGAAGCGTGACAACCTGCTGTCCATTGGCGCGCAGGCTTTCTCGGCGAAGGGTGAGAGGCGCGCCGATATAATCCACGTAGCCTTTGGGGGGCTTTTGCGGCGTGAAGACATCGGTCACGCTTTGTTCAATGCGGGATTGCGACGCCAGTACCGTGATAAGGGGCACCGCGGTGGCGCCGCCAAGGGCAGAGCCGGTCACGTCATAGAACCGTCCCAGTTCTCCGGGCCAGGGGTTGGAGACACTTCCCAACAGGACCAGTGCCGCTGTGTCGTCAGGTGCGTTAAGGCCCCAGGCAAGCGCGACTGCGCCGCCAAAACTATGGCCCAGAACGATGGGGCGTTTGACGCCGAGCTGCGCGGCGGCTTTTTGCAAAAGAGCGGCTTGTTGCAGAGGGCTTTCACCTTCGACAGTGTTTAGGCCACCAAAACCCGGCAGGCGCTCGGTGTAGCCCAAACCAGGACGGTCAAAAGCAATCACGCGGTACCGGTCGGTCAGTTTCTCCGCCAGATCAAAGGTGAAGTCGCGCAGATTGCCACCTGCGCCGTGGATCAAGACAAGATCTGGGCCCGAACCCGCCACCCAGGCGTGCACGCGTGTGCCATCGACATCAACGAATTGTCCGATGGGCGGATGGGATTGCTCTGCCGTTTGCTCGCGTTTGCTGGCCAGCCCCGCACAGCCCGCCAATAGCGCGGCGGCGCCCAATGCTGCCCAAATAACCTTACTTCGCATTGCTCTGCCTCTTACATGCTTACTTAGAAGCTAGGCCAATCTGAGCGCTGTCAAATGGCGTGGACTGGTAAATCTCGTTGATCCAATTGCCGTAGAGCAGATGCGCGTGGCTGCGCCAGCGGTTCTGCGGCTCACGGGCCGGGTCATCCTCGGGGTAGTAATTGCAGGGCACATTGATCGGCGTGCCGTTGTCAACGTCGCGATCATATTCCTGTTTCAGGGTGCCGCTGTCATATTCCAGATGGTTAAAGATATAGAGCGACTGATTGGTGGTGTCTTCAACCAGACAGGGGCCGACTTCATCACTGTCGAGCAGGATGTTCAACCCGTCGACGGCCATGATCTCATCCCGGCGCATTTCGGTCCAGCGGCTGACCGGGATGACGCAGTCGTCCGAAAATCCGCGCAGATAGGGTGAGGCCGGCGCCATATTGCGATGCCGGAAACAGCCAAAAGCCTTGGCATCAAGCATATGTTTTTTCACACCATGCACATGGTTGATCATCGCCATGCCGCCCCAGCAGACACCAAAGGTGGAATGCACATGGGTTTGCGCCCAGTCGAACAGACGACGCAATTCATCCCAATAGGTCACCTCGTCAAACTCCAGATGTTCAATCGGCGCGCCGGTGATGATCAGCCCGTCAAATTTTTCGCCCGTGGCTTCCACTTCGGTGAAGGGGCGGTAAAAGCTCTGCATATGTTCCGCCGCTGTGTTTTTGGTGCGGTGCTCGGACATGCGGATGAGCGAGAGGTCAATTTGCAAAGGCGTGGCGCCGATGAGCCGGGCAAACTGGTTCTCGGTCTGGATTTTCTTGGGCATTAGGTTCAAAAGCCCGATGCGCAAAGGGCGAATATCCTGCCGCGACGCCTGATCTTCGTCCATAACCATCACGCCCTCATTGCTGAGAACGTCGAAGGCGGGCAGAGTGGCAGGAAGCTTAATCGGCATTGGATCGACCTTTATCGCGGTCTGGCTTACATAGACGATCAGCCAGCGCGCTCAAGGGCTTGCGCGATCAGGCTCTCGAAAGCGTTAACGTCTGTAACAGCCGCAACTTCGTCGGCTGTGACGGTCACACCCCATTTTGCCATGACCTCATACCTTGGCGCACGGTGCGCCAAGGCGCGCGCGTATGTCCAGCGGATGAAACTATCGGGATCAACAGCGTCTTCTGAGACGTTGTTTTCGTTCAAATATTCTCTCCAGCAAGCCTCAAGAAATTCAGGCTGGTAACACATTGGCTTGGGAGCACGGTCAAAGCGACGGATGAGTTCTTGCGTGTGGCGATCATCACCCTGGATACGCACAAGCAGACAGTGCTTTGAAAGCTCTGTTAACAAAGGATCATCCGGGTTGTCCCCATCCACCCACTCACAGATGGACCCGCCGGTATCGCAGACAAAGTTAGGGTATCCATAAAGCCGCCCGGCGCGTTCGATGAAGTAACTTGTGTCCTCCAGCGCATTAATTTCGGCGCGGCGGAACTGATCCTGGCGCACGCGGTATTCATCAATCGGCAACCCGCCCTTGGCCGGATCCCCCGGTTTGCCCAGATAAGTCGAGACCGGAGAGAGATTATCAAAAGTGATATTGGAACCGATGTAGATTGAGTCGGTCATCAGCAGGTCACGCAGAAACGGCACCTGCATGGCGTGGGTTTTGGCATTGTCGGCAATCCACTCGCCCATGTAGCGGGTGCCGATGCGGTAATCGATGGAGTAATGAAACCAGTCGCCGCTGGCCCGCAGCATGTTCGACAGATGCGTTTTGCCCAATCCCGACATGCCATAGAACAACACCCGCTTCTGCGGGGCGTTGTGCCAATCTTGTACTGAGTTGTAGATCATCACGCGTCTCCTTGGCGGATGTGGTAGCCAGCGCAATCGCGTGGGTCAAATGCAAAGCCTTTGGGACAAACAAAAAACCCCGCCGGTGAGGCGGGGTTTTGAATTCGGCTGTTCTTTTCAATCAGAATTTAATGCCAAGCTGCATGCCCACCGCAATGGCATCGTTGTCTTGGAAGTCACCGCCAATGGTGGTGGTAAACGTGTCGCCGAAGTCAACGTAGCGGATACCTGTTGTGAACTCGTAGGCCTCAGTCTCATACTTCACAGCTACACCGTAGCTGATAAAGCCGTCAAAACCCTGCAAGTTACCAACAACGTCACCTTGGTCTTCTTCGTAGCCAATCGAGAAGGCGCCAGACCAATTCTCATTGAATTTACGACCCACACCCAACTCAAATGTCCAAATATCAGATGTACCGAATGCGATGGCGGCGCCTGGCAGGCCCACTGTTGTACCGAAGTCCACAGGGGCGATTTCAAATTCCGTCCATTCCCGCCAACGCGCAGAACCAAACACCAATGTGTTTGCTGCGACGCCTGTTTGGAAATCAACAGTGAACGCCTGCGGAATAGTCACCTCAAATGGAGTGCCTACATTATCACGAAAACTGTGATCGATTGCAGATTCATACGTCGCCGCAACACGTAGAGCGATGTCGGGAATTTCGTAGGCAGCACCCAGGACGTATCCCACTTGATAGTCGTCATCGACCGAAAGCGTGTAACCAGCAAAGAGAGGAGGCAAAGCCACACTTCCGCTCAGGGCTTGAACACGCACACCACCGTACACGCTAACACGGTCAGTCGCCTGGTACTTCAAGTAGCCAGTCAGAGCGTTCGACTCGACCTCTGCGGATCCGCCACTGAATGGATGTGGCGTGCCAGGCGTGTACCGCACATCAGCACCAACCGGCGAATTACCGACAAAGGCCAACGTCCATTTATCATTCAGCTCATGTTTGAAACCCAACGAAAACTGAGTGAACCTTTCCTGGATGTTCCCCGACCCAATCGCACCACCGCCAACTGTACCGCTGATACTCGGGGTGACGTTGGAAACCGTAGCTTCCAAATAATTTTTGCCATCTTCGAACAGGATATCAGACGTGTCGCCCTCGCGCTCGATCTGACCTGCCATTGCACCACTTGCTGCGAGGCCGAGAGTGGTAGCGGCCGCTGCAATCTTTTTCATGTTGTCCCTCTCCTCCAGAGATATGCAGCGCAGATTACTTTTTGTCACATTTCGGTCAACGATTGACGCAACGTCAGTGACGTAACGGAACAAGATGGTGGTGGAAAAAGCACATAAAACGCGAGTTGGGCGCTATATCTTGGGTTTTTTGCGGGTTTCAGACCACAGATTTAGGTAATTTGCACCGAAGATGATCAGCGCGCCCAAGATCACAAAACCGTCGATAGGTTCGTTGTACAGCACATACCCCACAAGCGCGATCACAGGTAAGCGAGTGAAGTCAATCGGTGAAACCAGCGTTGCGGGTGCAATAGAGAGCGCGGACGTTATACAGAAATGTGCCAGCAACCCACAGATCGCGATAACGATCAGCCACGGTGCGCTTGTGGTTGAGGGCAACGCCATATCACCGTCGATTCCCGCGCAGATCAGGCCAAAGATGCTTTGAGTGAGGGTGAGCCAAAACATAATGCAGGCCAGCGTTTCGGTGCGCGTCAGTTTCTTGGTAAAAATCATCGCACCGGCAAAACCGATGGCGGCGGCGGCGGCCGTCATGGTGCCAATGTTCAGCGTTTCAGGACTGGGTCGGGCGACAATCAGAATGCCAATGAACCCGATCAGAGCGGAAAGCACCCGCATGTTGGTGAGTCTTTCGCCCAAAAAGATCGGCGACAGAATGAGCACCCAAAGCGGCGTGGTAAATTCCAGTGCAAAAAGCTGTGCCAAAGGAATTAGGGTGAGCGCAAAAAACCATAGGTTTTGACCCGCAAAGTGAAAGATATTGCGCGAGATATGAAGCCCAAGCCGTTGGGTTCTAAGCTCTTTTTGGCGCCCCGTGAGAATGACAATGGTCAGAACAATCACGATGCCAGCCAGGCTGCGATATGTCATGATCTCAAAGGTATCAAGCTCAAAGCTCACCTCGCGACCCGCCACCGCCATAAGCGAGAACGACCCCACGGCCCCCAGCATCCAGAAGGCCGCGCGCAAAATGTTGGTGCGATGCTCTTTATCTGCGTCAGCACTCATGAGCGGCGCAATGAGATTACTCCCATTCGATCGTCCCCGGCGGTTTGGACGTCACGTCATACGTCACCCGGTTGATCCCGGGCACTTCGTTGATGATACGCGTCGCGGTTTCGCCGAGGAAGTCGTGGCTGAATGGATAATAATCCGCCGTCATGCCATCCACCGAGGTCACCGCGCGCAGCGCGCAGGCAAAATCGTAAGTGCGCCCGTCACCCATGACCCCAACGGTGCGCACCGGCAGGATGGCCACAAAGGCCTGCCAGATCTGGTCGTAAAGCCCGTGTTTACGGATCTGATCAATGTAAACGGCATCGGCCTTGCGCAGGATATCGAGCTTCTCGCAGGTGATCTCTCCGGGACAGCGGATGGCAAGGCCCGGGCCGGGGAAGGGGTGACGACCTATGAAGCTGTCTGGCAGGCCCAGTTCACGGCCCAGGGCACGCACCTCATCTTTGAAAAGCTCACGCAACGGTTCAACCAGTTTCAGCCCCATCTTTTCAGGTAGGCCCCCGACATTGTGGTGCGACTTGATCGTAACCGAGGGCCCACCGCTGAACGACACACTTTCAATGACATCAGGATAGAGCGTGCCTTGGGCCAGGAATTCTGCGCCTTCGATGTCGTTGGCATGCTTCTGGAATACGTCGATGAAAAGCTTGCCGATGATCTTGCGCTTGGTCTCAGGGTCGCTTTGTCCTTCCAACTCTCCAAGGAACAGCTCAGATTCGTCGGCATGAATGAGTGGGATATTGTAATTGTCGCGGAACATTGAGACGACTTCGTCTGCTTCGTTCTGGCGCAACAGCCCATGGTCAACAAAGACACAAGTCAGCTGGTCCCCGATGGCCTCATGGATCAGCACAGCGGCAACAGAGCTGTCGACACCACCAGAAAGCCCGCAAATGACGCGTTTATCACCAACCTGTTCACGGATTTTGCGAATGGCCTCTTCGCGGTATGCCCCCATGGTCCAGTCACCGGTGAAGCCCGCCATGCGTACAAAGTTTTCATAAAGCTTCGCGCCATTGGGCGTGTGGTGGACTTCGGGATGAAACTGCACGGCATAAAAATTTCGCGCGGTGTCTGCCGTGATTGCATAAGGCGCATTGGGTGAGGTGCCGTAGACCTCAAAACCCGGAGCCAGGCGGCTCACATGGTCGCCATGGCTCATCCACACCTGTTCGCGGTCATCATCGCCGCCAAACCAGCCATCGAGCAATGGTAGCTTTTCCGCCGTGGGGGTCACATAGGCGCGACCAAACTCTGCGGTGCCGCCACCGCCGGAAATTTTGCCGCCGTCCACCTGGCCGCCCAATTCCTGCATCATGACCTGTTGGCCATAACAAATGCCCAGAATGGGTACGTTCATATTAAAGACTGAGGCGGGGGGCGGGGGCTTCCTTCGCGGACAACACTGTCGGGCCCGCCAGAAAAATCACAGCCTTTGGTGCAAAGTCCTTCAGGAAGGCATCCGTGACATTTTGATAGGGATGGATTTCGCAATAGACGCTCAGCTCTCGCAGGCGGCGCGCAATTAGTTGCGTGACCTGGCTGCCAAAGTCGATGATCAGGAGGCGGTCATGGATATCTGTGCTCATGCTAAGCCCAATAGGCCGCAGGCCGGAGAGTCGCAAGCCTTGGGTGCGTTGATGTTATCCCAGTATGCAGCCGCCGGATGTATGAGAGCACAGGAAATGTCGCTTTCCCGCCCTAAAGGCCGCTATTTTCCCCTGATGCCTTCCGGGGCTGCGTTAAATCAAACAAAGACCGCACCCGAGAGGGGCGCGAATGTTCATTGCAGGGGTTAAACACGCATGGCCGAAGCAACAGCACGCAGACGAGGACGCGGAGGCGGGGGCGCCGCACGCCGGGCAGAACGCACCGCCGTTTCCATAGAGACCGCAAAATACATCGAACGCAACATTCCGAATTTCGAGATTCTAACAGCAGAAGCGTTGGAGATTATCGAGCACAACGCCGAAACCGTGTTGGAAGAAATCGGTGTGAACTTTTTGGACAATCCCGCTGCGATCCAACGCTGGAAGGACGCTGGAGCCGATGTCGACAAAGAGCGCGTCCGGATACCGCGTGGGCTCGCCCGTGAATTGATAAAAACGGCACCACGCCAGTTTACTCAGCATGCGCGCAATCCTGAACGCAACGTTGTTATCGGTGGCAACACCTTGGTCTGCGCACCGGTCTATGGCCCGCCGTTTGTCCACGATATGGATGGCGGTCGTCGCTATGCGACGATGGAGGATTTCGAGAAATTCGTAAAACTCGGCTACATGTCCAAATGGCTTCATCACTCCGGTGGTACGGTCTGTGAACCTACTGATGTTGCAGTCAACAAGCGCCATCTCGATATGCTGCGTGCCCATATGGTGCTCTCAGACAAGCCATTCATGGGGTCGGTGACCGAACCCAGCCGCGCGCAGGATAGCGTGGATATGTGCGGTCTCTTGTTCGGCAAGGATTTCGTGCAGGACAACACCGTGATGACCTCGCTCATCAACATCAATTCGCCGATGACTTTCGACGATGTGATGATGGGCGCGATGGAAGTTTATGCAGCAAACAATCAGGCCTGTATCGTCTCCCCCTTCATCGTGGGCGGAGCCATGGCGCCGGTGTCGGTCGCTGGCACTCTGACTCAGGTGCTGGCGGAAGTTCTGGCCGGGATATCCTATAACCAACTGTGCCGTCCCGGTGCACCGGTGATCATGGGCACATTTGTGACTTCGATTGACATGAATTCCGGTGCGCCCACGTTTGGCACGCCTGAAGCCGCACATATCACCTATGGCGCGGGGCAGCTGGCCCGACGTTTGGGCTTGCCGTATCGTTCGGCCGGGTCGTTCACCGGTTCAAAACTGCCCGATGCGCAGGCCGCGTACGAGACCGCCAACAGCCTGAACATGGGGTTGATGTCTGGTGTGAACTTCATGCTGCACTCCTGTGGCTGGCTCGAAGGCGGTCTGGTGTCGTCCTTCGAAAAATTCGTCATGGACGCCGATCAGCTTGGCATCCTGCACCACCTGGCAAAGGGTGTCAGCGTGGATGAAAACGGTCAGGCCATGGATGCCATTCGTGAGGTTGGGCCGGGTGGGCACTACCTTGGATGCGCACATACCCAAGCCAATTTCAAATCGGCATTCTGGCGCACCAATGTGCTGGACTACAAACCGTATGAGACATGGGCTGAAGAGGGCGAACGCGATACGATGACCCTAGCCCATGCCAAAATGAAACAGATGCTGGTCAATTATCAGAAACCTGCGCTTGATCCCGGCATTGAGGAGGCCATAGACGCTTTCGTGGCTGAAAAGAAAGCATCTATGCCCGACGCCTTCGCCTGATTTTCAATGCGTGTGGGCGGAGCGCAATATGCGCGCTTCGCCCATCATCGCAATAAGAACCTCAACATGATGCGCCACTGAATAGCCCGCAACGGCGTCGCTGCGCTTTGCATCGAGGTCTGACTCGATTTTTATGAGCTGTTCCAGAGCGTCTTTGCTACGGCTTGGATACCCGTCTTTGAAATGCCGGGTCAGATGTGTGTCACGACGATATTCCATAGAACCGATCCGTGCCGCGCTGATCAGCAGGCGCGGGCGTTTTATGGCGTCCAGCTTGTTCAAGATATCACACATGGTTGTCTCCCTTGGATTCGAACTGTGTGATCTTTTGCACAACCTTTAGGGGTGTTGCGGAAACCTCCAAACCACCGCTCGGACGACTTCAACATTGTTTACGTTTTTAAAACAACTGTTGCTCAAGCATGCACAAATTAACCAAGTGGTAACGAAAACAACCTTAGGTAGTTTGTTGGATGTGGATAAGTCTGTGGATGTTTAGATTTCAAACTGTTGGGCACAGGCTTGGAACGCAAACAGGAGGGTAATTCATGCCAAATAGTCAGGTTCAGGATACGCACGGGAACGGAACCTTAACCTGGGTGCCACGCGCTGCCTTGAACTATGTCGCACATACCGAGGGCGGGGCGTCGATCCGGTCTTTGGCGCGGCAAGCCGGGTGCCATGCATCCACGGTGTCGCGTCAGGTGCGCGCGTTTGAATCGCGCCGCGACGACATTCTTGTTGATGATGCATTGCGGCGGTTGGGCCCCCATGTTGCGGCGGCTCACGGTGCTAAGGTCTCGCACTCAGCAGATCCAAACCAAAACCCATGTGACACCTTTGACCTTACGCTCACTGAAAAGCGGCTGAAACGCCATGCGGTGAGGGTCTTGCGGCGATTGTGCGAATCCGGCGCGGTTCTTGCCGTGGGTGCGGACATGGACAAGGCAGTTGTCGTCCGGGAATATCAGTCGGGGGCCAACAGAACTGCCGTGGTGGACCGTGATATTGCCGAGGCGATGGCCCTCAATGCATGGATCCGGTGCGATAGCTCAGGGCGTGTATCGCGATACCGGGTGACGTCCGCCGGACGATCCATGCTGGCTCAGCTCTTGGCCGAACAGGAGAATGCCGCATTGGGTCTTGTAGAGGCTTCTGAAGAGAGCTTGCATTCCGAGGTCGATGTGACCAGGCGGTATGCAAAGAAACGTCAGAAATTCATCAGCAGTGAATCCCCGCTAATCTTGCTATCCCGTCGCCGTGACAAGGATGGTGAACGCTTCCTGTCGGACAGCCTCGTGCGCGCCGGAGAACGGCTTCGTGAGGACTTTGAGATGGCACAGCTTGGCGACCCCAAAGGCCAGAACTGGGATGCGTTTTTGACAGGTGAACCGAATGTTGTGCCTTTGGGCAAGGAAGCCGAAAACGTGACGGCGGCGCGCACGCGGGTGACGGGCGCTCTGCGTGATCTGGGACCGGGTCTTGGGGATGTCGTATTGCGGTGCTGTTGTTTTCTGGAAGGGTTGGAAAGTGCCGAAAAGGACATGGGATGGTCGGCGCGGTCCGGAAAGATCGTTCTGCGCATCGCTTTGCAGCGGCTCAAGCGGCATTACGATCAGATGGGCGAAGCTGCGGGAATGATGGGATAAATCCCCGCGACGTTTCGGCGTATCGACAAAAAAAGGCCCGCGCTCTAAACGCGGGCCAGACAACTTCTCTACGTCGCACAACTGGTGGGAACTGGTGACACGCGGTGACCTCCGATCCGGGAGACGGCCGCAAAACTCGCAAAACCCACCTTGGATGCTTATACATAGCGGAGGTTACCAAACCATTTGCAGGGGAATGATCCGTGCGAGACCTCAAAATTCCGTCCGAGCGCCATCCGGAAAAAGCGCATCGTCCTGACAATACACAGCCGAAGAAACCGGACTGGATTCGTGTGAAAGCCCCCGTGGGTCGCAAGTATCAGGAAACGCACAAGATCATGCGTGAAAACAAACTGGTCACGGTTTGTGAAGAGGCCGGTTGCCCCAATGCCGGCGAATGCTGGAACGCCGGCCACGCCACGATGATGATCATGGGCGAGATCTGCACGCGCGGGTGTACCTTCTGTAACATCGCGACCGGCAAGCCACAGGATCTGGATGTGTTTGAACCGGGCCGCGTGGCGGATGCGGTGCAAAAGCTGGATCTTAATCATGTTGTGGTGACATCTGTTGACCGCGACGACCTGAAAGATGGCGGCGCAGATCACTTTGCCCAAACCATTCGGGCCATCCGGCATCGTTCTCCGAAAACAACGATCGAAATTCTCACGCCTGACTTTCTCAACTGCGCACCCGATGTGCTTGAGGTTGTGGTTGAGGCGAAACCGGATGTCTTCAACCACAATCTCGAAACCGTGCCAGGGCTCTATCCAGAGGTGCGGCCCGGCGCGCGCTATTTCCACAGCCTGCGGCTGTTGCAGCGGGTGAAAGAGATGGATCCGACGATCTTTACCAAATCCGGCATCATGGTTGGGCTGGGCGAGGATCGTCAAGCGGTGCATCAGGTGATGGACGACATGCGCGCGGCGGACATCGATTTTCTGACCATTGGCCAGTATCTGCAGCCCACGCCGAAACACCATGCAGTAGACCGTTTTGTGCATCCCGATGAATTCAAGGCTTATGAGAAGGCGGCTTATGGCAAAGGGTTCCACATGGTCTCGGCCACGCCCTTGACGAGGTCGTCCTATCATGCGGGGGATGATTTTGCGCGTCTGCGCGAGGCACGGCTGGCGAAGTTGGGGTAGGGGTCTCAGCCCACGCGCTTTTCGTAGCGCCATACATCAAGCGTAAATGGGCCATCCTGTGTGTCTACTTCGACCGGGCGGCGGCCCTGGTTAATCCAGCCGCATTTTTCGTAAAACCGCATGGCACGCTCATTGCCCATGGCGCATGCGAGCCAGGCGCACGCGTAACCAGCCTCCCGCAGATGCGCCTCGGCGGCTTCAATAAGTGCACGGGCCACACCGGTGCCGCGCGCCTGTTCTGAGACATACATTTGATTGAGTTCGTCTTGCTGAGTCATTGCGAACCCAATCACGCCCTCGTCCGAGATCGCGACCAGAGTGTCCTGCACTCTGTTCTTGGCACGTGTCAAAAAACTTTCTTCAGTACGTAATCGACGAAGGGCATCAGGGACGATGCCGTCATGCGCATCATGCCAGCCTCGGTGCCAAATGTCGGAAATCTGGTGAATATGATCTGCGCTTGCCGCGGTGATGTAAAACGTCATGGTGTCGAAGATGTTTGTGAAACAACAAAGTTAGCCATGTACCACAAGCGTTAATACAAAAACACCGGCCTCGCTAGAGCCGGTGCTTGGGGCCAAAGGCGCGTATTGTGAGTTTAACCGCCCCAGGTGCGAACCGGGCCACAATCCATGTGCACGAAGTTCGAGCCTGAGTAGCGCCCGACGCCACCGCCACGACAGGCTTTGGCCGCGCGGAACATCTGGTTCACGGAACGTGAGTTGAGACGAAGATCGGCGGCCTGACCAACCATATGGCGCGAATTCTTGGCCACGCCGCGAGAGCGGGACCGCAGCATCGCGTTGGTTTTCGGACTGCGGTAGCCGGACAGAAGAAGATAAGGTTCGCGCGTGTCCATCAGGTTATGCGCCGCGGCCATAACGTCGATAGTGCGCAGGTCGATATTGTGAACGTCGTTGGTGCGCCAGTCGCGCATAAAAAGATGAATCTCTTTCACCGCGTCTTTGATATAATCGCCCTCAATCCAGTAGATTGTGTCGATTTTCTCACCAGTGCGAGGTGACGCCATCTTGAGTCTGCGGATATCTCCCGCACCTCGAAGGAAGCCTGCGGCGTTTGTGAATGTTGGTGAAGCCGTTACGACCGTCGCGGCAAAAGCACCAAGTAGAGCACGCCTATTCATGCCCAAAGAGCTGTTGTTTTTCATCGCGTTAGCGCCTGTCCCGTCGCTGCGTAAGATCACCTTAGCAGAGGCAACCGTACCACCTTGTCCCCAGATGTGGGGTGGTTATTGCATAACGAGAATCAGTTACCAAGGGGTGAAGTCGCCAAAGGGCCAAGATCAACAATTTTCGGCGAAATTTTGCGCAATTTTTACTCAAAGTTGCTAAAACCGTACGGATACACTGCGCCACACCCCTTGAAGAGACGCAGGTTTTTATCAACCAAGCAAAATTGATTGGACATCTTTGCAGGTGACAAACACACTGTCATTACACAGGCGTATTATCTGTGCTTTTGGGGAGATTAAGACATATGCACGACCATAATCGAGCAGGCAGTTTTGACCGGGTTTTCAGCAATCGTCAAAAAGACGCCCAGGTCAAAGCAGAGACACAGAAAACATCCGCCACGGTGGTGATCGCCTTGGCGTTTCTCACACTGGTGCTGTCACTTCTTTATCTTTTGAGCCAACCTGCCGCGGCGCAGAGCATGGCTTACAAACAGGCCATTGCGGAAGCCGCTGCAAAAGACCGCGACTTGGCTGGCTTTTATCAAAGCACCGGGTACTCCCCGGTCTGGACGCGTGACGATGCGATAGGTCAAGCCCGTCGCCAGGCGCTTTTCCGGGCGCTCGAAACGGTCGAAATGCATGGGCTGCCGGCTGCGCGGTATGACACTCAAACATTGATGACCACCTTGCAGGATGCGCGCAACACACGTGATCTCGGCTTTGCAGAAGTGGCGATGAGCAAGATGTTCCTGCGGCTGTCGCGGGACATGCAGACAGGGCTCCTGACTCCGGGGGACGTCGTCTCCAACATCAAGCGCGAGGTTCCTTATCGGGATCGTCAGGCATCGCTGGCAAAATTCCAGACCGGAGATCCTTTCGATTATTTCCGTACTCTGGCTCCGCAAAGCAATGAATATGCGCGCCTCATGAAGGCCAAGCTCCAGCTGGAGACGCGCGTTGCCGAAGGCGGTTGGGGCGAAAAGGTCTCTGCCAAATCCCTGAAGCCGGGTGCGACCGGACCTTCTGTTGTCGCGCTTCGTAACCGCTTGGTGCGCAAAGGTTTTATGCCGCGTTCGGTCACGCAAAGCTACGACCGCGGCATCGAGGCTGCGGTGCGCAGCTTTCAGGAGCAACATGGGCTTGAGCCTGATGGGATCGCGAACAAGGCAACCTTGCAAGCAATCAATGTATCGGCTGCGGACCGGCTCAAATCGGTTATTGTGGCGATGGAACGTGAACGCTGGCTCAACTTTCCCGGCGGCAAAGGCGAGCGGCATATCCTCGTGAACCTGACAGATTTCAGCGCGCGGATCATGGACAATGACCATGAGACGTTCCGCACCCGTGCCGTGATCGGAATGCACAAGGACGGACGGCGCAGCCCTGAGTTCTCCGATGAAATGGAGCATATGGTCATCAACCCGACATGGCATGTCCCGCGTTCCATTGCCGTCAAAGAGTATCTGCCCAAGCTGCGCGCCAACCCCAATGCACTGGGACATTTGCGGGTGGTCAATTCAAAAGGCCAGACGGTCAGCCGAGGCTCTGCCAATTTTGCAGCCTACAGCGCGCGGACTTTTCCGTTTGCTCTGAAACAGCCGCCATCACCGCGCAATGCTTTGGGGCTGGTGAAGTTCATGTTCCCGAACAAGTACAACATCTACCTGCATGATACGCCTCACAAAGACCTGTTCTCTCGCGAAGTGCGGGCCTACAGCCATGGCTGTATTCGCCTGGCCGATCCGTTTGATTTTGCCTATGAGATTCTGTCCAAACAAGAGGCCGATCCCAAGGCGGCGTTCCACAACACTCTGGACACCGGCAAGGAGACCTATGTGCATCTCGACACCCATGTTCCGGTGCATATCATCTATCGCACGGCTGTGAGTGACGCCAAAGGTGTGGTGCGTTTCCGCAGCGATGTGTACGGACGCGACGCCAAGATTTGGTCAGCGCTCGAACGGGCAGGGGTTTCGTTAAACGCCGTTCAAGGCTAAAGGCTTCCCCTGAGAAGCAGGGGGAGTCGCATGGGCTATACGGTTGAGCAAATCGCTAAGGCGCTCGGCACAACAGCACTTGGCAACGGCGCGCTGGAAGTGACCGGCGTGGCCGAGCCGGTGGATGCCGGGCGCCATGATCTGGCACTTGCGATGAAACCCGAATATGCCGACACACTTGGTGAGGGTTCTGCGCGCGCCGCCGTTGTTTGGGACGGCGCAGATTGGCAGGCCCTGGGGCTGGAGGCCGCAATTGTGGCTCCGCGTCCGCGCTATGTCATGTCAGGTCTGACCACCATGTTCGATCCCGGTCAAGGTTGGGACAGCGGCATTCACCCCTCCGCTGTTGTGGATGCAAGCGCTGAACTTGGCGAGGGGGTCACGGTTGGGCCTTTGGCCGTGGTCTGTGCCGGGGCACGGATCGGGGCCGGGAGCGTGATTGGACCGCAAGCCTTTGTCGGGGCTGACGCGGTGCTGGGCGAAAAAGCGTTCCTGCGGGAAGGTGTCCGCATTGGCGCGCGTGTGGTCATTGGCGACCGGTTTATTGCGCAACCCGGCGCTGTGGTAGGCGGAGACGGATTTTCCTATGTCACGCCGGAAAAATCCAACGTCGAGCAGGCGCGTCAGACTTTAGGCTCGCAGGACGGCACCAATGCGCAGGCCTGGACCCGGATCAACAGCCTCGGCGCGGTTCGTATCGGCGATGATGTCGAGCTTGGCTCAAACTGCACCATTGACCGTGGCACGATCCGGGATACGCGCATCGGCAATGGCACCAAGATCGATAACCTCGTGATGATCGGGCACAATGTTGAGATTGGAAACGACTCTCTCTTGTGCGGCTGTGTCGGCATCGCGGGATCCACTCGGATCGGCAACAACGTGGTGCTGGGCGGACAAACCGGCGTCAGTGATAACATCTTTATTGGCGACAACGTGATCACCGGGGGCGGCACGATTGTGCTCTCCAATATCCCCGAAGGCCGCGTGATGCTGGGCTACCCGGCAATGAAAATGGAGACCACCATGGAGGTCTTCAAAGGCTTTCGACGCCTCAAACGCCTCTTTGCTGACGTGGCGGAGCTTAAGAAAACGGTTTCCAAGCCGGGTCAGAGTGACTAAATCACCCTCGTGGCCATAAAGAGGGTGCAAGACATGGACACGTCGGTGGATAGCATCAAAAACCGCGTCATCGAGATCATCGCCGAACAGGCGGTGCTAGAGCCGTCCGATGTCACGCTCGAAAGCACGCTTGAGGATCTCGGGATCGACAGCCTTGGGCTGGTGGAAAGTATTTTCGCTATAGAAGAGGCGTTTGACATCTCTATCCCTTTCAATGCCAATGCGCCGCAGGAAAGCGATTTTGACATCACATCGGTGGCCTCGATCCTGAAAGGGATCGAACGGCTCGTGGCGGAACAACACGGGTGAAACGGGTCGTCATCACCGGCGCAGGAACAATCAATGCGCTTGGACAAAATGTTCCCGATACGCTTGAGGCGATGCGTGAAGGCCGCTGCGGCATTGGCCCGCTGGACATTCCTGACGTCGATCGGCTTGCCATCAAGATCGGCGGTCAGGTGCAGGGCTATGACCCCGAGGACAGGTTTAACCGACAGCAATTGGCCCTCTATGACCGGTTCACACAATTCACTCTGATTGCCGCGCGCGAGGCGATTGCGCAGTCCGGGCTGGAGTTTTCCGGCGCATTGGCCGCGCGGGCTGGCGTGGTGCTTGGCAACTCAGGCGGCGGGATGACCACGCTCGATGAAAATTACCGCACGGTCTATGAGGATGGCAAAAACCGGGTGCATCCTTTTGTCGTGCCCAAACTGATGAACAACGCCGCCGCCAGTCATGTGTCGATGGAGTTCAACCTCAAAGGCCCGAGCTTTACCGTCTCGACCGCCTGCGCCAGTTCAAACCACGCCATGGCTCAGGCGTTTCAGCTTGTACATGGCGGCGCGGCCCCGGTGATGGTCACGGGTGGATCAGAGTCCATGTTATGCTTTGGCGGCGTCAAAGCCTGGGAAGGGCTGCGCGTCATGTCCAAGGACGCGTGTCGCCCGTTTTCGGCGAACCGCAACGGCATGGTGCAGGGCGAGGGCGCCGGTATATTCGTCTTTGAGGAATACGAGCGCGCGAAGAAACGCGGCGCTGAAATCCTTGCCGAAGTGGCCGGGTTCGCCATGTCCTCGGATGCGGCCGATATCGTGATGCCCTCCAAGAACGGCGCGGCGCGCGCCATCAAGGGCGCAATGAAAGACGCGCGCGTGAATTGCAGCGACGTGGGCTATATCAACGCCCATGGCACCGGCACGGCGGCCAATGACAAGACCGAAAGTGCCGCGGTGGCGGACGCGTTTGGCGCGCATGCTGACAAGCTGATGATGTCGTCCACCAAGTCGATGCATGGCCACCTGATCGGTGGCACTGGCGCGGTCGAGCTCCTAGCCTGCATCATGGCGCTGCGCGATGGGGTGATTGCACCCACGATCAACTACGAAGAGCCCGATCCGGAATGCGCGCTTGATGTTGTGCCCAACGTGGCGCGCGACGCCAAGGTGAATGTGGCGCTCAGCAACGCTTTTGCCTTTGGCGGATTGAATGCCGTGCTGGCACTTAAGCGCTTCACATAAGAGCGTACGCTCTGTGTTTGCGCCGATGCGCTGTCGGTCGTTGCTTTTGACGACGGCTTTCGTTGAGACCCATCGCGAAGGTGTTCGAACACTGGCGCGGGCGACGAAACAGTGTGTCAAACTACAGCTGTGAACGTCCGCTACGTGTCTGCCATCAATCTTTGCTGAAGTCCCCAGAAAGTTGATGTGTCAGGACAGAATCCGTTCAATAACGCGCCGACCAAAGTCGTGGGTTGGACCTTCCCAGTGCGGGCTGAGCCGACCTCCGTCATAGGCGGGGGACAAACGGCCTTGTTGAAGCAATTCGAGCATCCCCAGGTCTTCTCGGTTCAGATCGTCCCACATCTTTAATGTGGCGTCACGCGCGTCTTTATACGCATCCGATGTGGCAGCTTCTCCGATCAGGAAAACGTGCAATTCTTCCCGCGTTTTGTCCGGCGCCAGGGGGTAGCTGACCAGAACCGAGAACTGATCCGGAAAGACCTCCGCCGCGAAATGCGGGAAGCACAAAAACCAAAGACCGCGCTTGGCATCCGCATCTGATAATCCGGGATAATGAGGCAGCCCCTCGCCACGCCCCTCATCCAATTCCGGGAATATATAGTCGTTGTAAAAGACATGCCGGTCCCATTCCCCTGACCAGCGTACATTCATCGGCGCGAATTTAAGGAGTTTGGGATGCACGGCAAAGACGTGATAGCCTTCCATGTAATTCTCATAGACCAGCTTCCAGTTGGCATTGACCTCAAAGTCCAGTTTCCCGGCCCAGCGGATGGAAGAAAAATCATAGGCCTCTGTCCGGTCCAGCAGTGGCTTGAGCCACTTCTCCAGTGGCTCGGCATCGCCTGATACGTTAACAAAGATGCATCCGTTCCAAATCTCGCACCGCACCTGCACCAGGTCCAGCTTGTCACCACCGCCATCTTCAAATTTGTCCACTACATTCGGGCCATTGAAATGCGGGCGCGACCTCAGTTTCCCATTAAGCCCGTAACTCCACGCGTGGTAGGGGCAGGTCCGTGTTGGTTTCTTGCAGGGTTCGGTGACAAGCCTGGCTCCTCGATGACGGCACACATTGTGCAACGCTTGGATCATTCCATCCTGATCGCGGAGAATAATCAGCGGTGCGCCGCCAATCTCAATCGGCTTCATGTCGCCCGGTTCAGGCAGCTCGGCCTCAGCCCCGGCAAACCCCCAGGCGCGGGCAAAGCAATGCTCCTGCTCCAGTTTCAACCAGTCTACAGACCAGTAGGCCGCATTGGGCAGACCACTTGCCTCTTCGATCGGGGCGAAGGCCTGAGCCAGACCATCTTCTCCAATCAACTCAATAACTTTCTGTCGAATACCTGTCGTCATCCGGTCACCATTTCGGGACGCAACCTTTGGGGATAAAGTACAGTGTAGTGCTTCATGAACCTATCATAATGCGCGGACAAATTCGGTGGTAAGTCGCCCGGATCCACATGTTTGCGCGGCATCGGTTTAAGCCCGTCGCTGTCGCGCAGCGAGGCATGCCAGATTTCGTCATTGCCATCGTACCAAAGCACATCATCCCGCGCGCCCGGCTCCCAGCTGAGGGCGTCACTGATAAAGGGTATGCCAATGGCGTCGCAGTAAACGCGCACCATCCCGTCGGGGTCCTCCAGCATGTCATCGCTGTCTAGAATCGGCGCTGCCGCACCACGCGCTTTTAATGTATCAAACAGATCTTGTTGCGGGCCAAAGCTGATTTCATGCGGTTCAAACCCATCCTCCATCCCCGCCTTCTGATAGGAGCGATGCAGCGAGGCCAATACTTTGGCCGGGTCACGAATAAGAAAGCTGTGCGTGATCCGGTCAAGAAACGCATCGCTCCACAGGTGATCAGTATGGTGCGGCATGTCCTTTACAAACACGGGGCGCTTTTCGGCTGCGTCCTGAATGTCATTCCAGATCTTTTCAAACGTGGCCTCCGGGCGTTGCCGGTCTACGGGGGCTGGGCGTGGCGCGCGCGCCTCGGGGCCTTGATACCAGGCCATGCCAAACGGCTCGTGGAAACAGATCAGGTCCCCGCGTTGGCGCATCATCCATTCAAACGCGGTCGAGGTCGAGCGCGGTGTTGCCCAGAGAAAATAGATCGGATGTTCGCTCACGCACCTGTCTCCTGCAAGGACGTCAAAATATGTGGCTGTTCGCCAATCGGCGCGAGCCCCAGCGTGCGGAAGATGTTCCAATAAAGCGCGCAATCGGCTGAGATGATCGGTTTGCCGATCTTTTCCTCGATGTCACGCACAACGCTGACCATGCGCATCGGTAAGCCATCCGCACGACGAAAATTGGGCATACCAAGGCTGACCACACATCAGCCTCTGGCGCCTGTTCAGCTACATATTCGAAGGACTTCAATGCGAAATCACCGGGAAAGATCCAGGTCGCTTCGTTCACCTCTTCCTGCGTGTCCATCAGGCCGTGATCCACGAAGTTACCCGAGTAGAGGATGTCAAAGCCACCATCTGCGAGAAACCGAGTGGTCCCCTCACGCCAATCCGGCCAGAAATAGACACCGTTCACAGCGATAGACTTGGCACCCATGTTGTGAATGGCTTCGACCAGCGACATCCCGGCCATGTGCAGCGGCACGTGATAGCGGTCTTCCATCTGGTCGCAAAAGGCACGGATATCGGCTGGGGTCTTGCCGCCCGCGTGAGACCAGTTGGTACCGACCTGACCAACAACGTCTGCGCCTGCTTTGGACATGCAGTGCACAACTTCTTCCAGCTTGTGAAAATTGTCTGCGCGTTGGGACAGCTGGTGAGCGTAGTGCTCTACATGAATCAGCCTGCCATGGGCCCCGACACCTTCCGGAGCAATCCTGAGAAAGTCATGCGGGGCGGCGTCAAAGTCATGCGGAGGCGCAGTAAACCCTACCTGATAAGGGAAAATCTTCTTGGTGGGGTCGTTCCAGCGTTCGGGCTTCATGCAACAGCCTTTCAAACAATATTTGAATTATTATTGCCTTTTATGAAAATTTTAGCCAACAATTTGTCATGGACGTCAAGAAAAATGAAAGCGCGCCTCCAGAAGATGCGCTGAGTCAGTTGGGCGAAGATCTGCGCGGGTTGCGACGTGCGCAGGGTCTGACGCTTGATGATCTGGCCGTGGCCAGTGGCAAATCCGTGTCTTTTATTTCCAAGATTGAGCGAGGGCAGGCGCGGCCTTCTGTGACCACTTTGCAGGAACTTGCCGGCGCGCTTGGCGTCCCCGTGGGGTGGTTTTTGAAACAGACGGTCCTGTCCCTGCCGAGGAACGTCCCCATGTGGTGCGTGCCAACAGACGTCGTAAGTTGAGCTATTCCGGCCTGACATCAACGGACTACATGGGGTTTGAGGACCATCTTCTGTCTGCCAACCTCGACGGACAGCTTGCCCTCGGCATTTCGACATATCAGCCGGGTGGCAACACGGGCGATGAGCTTTACACCCATTCGGGCGAAGAGGCCGGGTTGGTTCTGAAGGGAGAGGTCGACCTGCATCTGGACGGTAAAGTGTTCCGGCTGGAAGCCGGGGATAGCTTTTCCTTCGCAGCCAGCCTGCCGCATCGCTATTCCAATCCTGGCGATATCGAGGCTCAGATCGTCTGGGCCAACACACCTGTCAGTCTTAGAAGGTAACTCATGCAAAGCCACGCGCGTGTCGTCGTCATCGGGGGTGGCAACATGGGGGCAGGCGTGCTGTATCACCTCGCACATATGGGGTGGACCGATTGTGTGTTGCTGGAGAAGTCAGAACTCACGAGCGGGGCCACCTGGCACGCCGCCGGTTTGGTCAGTCGCATGGTCGGGGGCCAATCCCTTGGCGCGATGCATGACTATGCGGTCGATCTTTACAAAAAGATCGAGGCGGAAACCGATGTCGGCGTAAGCTGGCATAACTGCGGGTCGCTTCGCGTCGCCACAAGCCCCGATCATATGGATTGGATAAACCACATCCGGGATGCTGTTTTGGCACGGGGGCAGCAGGCCGAGATCATCAGCGCAGCCGAGGTCGCCAGCCTGAACCCACTTTACGATGTCGAGGCAGCCGGAGTCCTGGGCGCGATCTATACGCCCGATGATGGGCATGTGGATCCGTCCGGCACATGCCAGGCGATGGTCAAGGGCGCGCGTCAACAAGGCGCGAAGGTGATCCGCAAGTGCAGGGTGACCCACACGCGCCAGTTGCCGTCGGGCGCGTGGCAGGTGGTGACCGACCAAGGCACAATCACGGCCGAGCATGTCGTCAATGCGGCGGGCTATCACGCGCGACAACTCGGAGCGATGGCAGGGCTGGACCTGCCGATCACCACGATGTTGCACCATTATGTCGTGACCGATGCGGTGCCCGAGTTTGAGGACATGGCGCACGAAATCCCCGTCACGCGCGACGACCATTTTTGTGGTTATATTCGCCGAGAGCAGGGCTCTGCGCTCATAGGTCTCTATGACAAACAGGACCCGCAAGCGGTTTGGCTGGACGGGTGTCCCTGGGACAGCGCAAATGAACTTTTTGAGCCCAACTGGGACGGGATCACGCCATGGCTTGAGAACTGTTTTGAACGGATGCCAGCGCTGATGAACCGGGGCATCAAGCGGGTGGTGAATGGCGGTATTACTTACACCCCGGATGGGGCGATGATGCTGGGGCCGGCGCCGGGGTTGCGCAACTATTGGCTGGCCTGTGGAGCAACGGTTGGGATTGCCTGGGGGCCGGGCGCGGGCCGCGCTCTGGCGCAATGGATGATCGAAGGCTCTGCTGATGTGTCAACTCGCGCCTTTGATCCACGCCGCTTCGGCATCTGGGCCGATGCCGAGTATGCTCACAAACGGGCGGCCGAAGATTACACGCTCCGCCAAGCGATGCCTTATCCGCAGCATCAACGGGACAGCTGTCGAGGCATCAAGACATCTGGCGCGCATGACCGAACCGCATCTCTCGGTGCAACTTTCGAAGAGGCCGGAGGCTGGGAGCGCCCGCGTTTCTATGCGCCCGAACCATTGAGCTGGAGACGCAGTTCAGCCTTCGAACAGGTTGCCGCCGAATGTCAGGCCGTGCGCCAGCGCGTCGGGCTGAGTGATCTCTCTGCCTTTGCCAAATTTCACATCGAAGGCCCGCAGGCCGAGACCTGGCTCAACGCCGTCTGCGCGAACCATATGCCACGTGCGGGGCGCACCTGTCTGACCCTTTTGCTTAATCGCAAAGGCACAATCGAAGGTGAGGCGACTATCGCCCGAACAGGGCCTGACAGCTTTTACTTTGTCACCGGCGCGCCATCAGAGCGGCGTGTCTGGGATTGGCTGACCCTGCATTGTGGCGTGCCGATGGATGATGTCCTGATAACCAATGCGACAGATAAGACGGGCATTCTTGCGCTTGCCGGCCCCAGGGCGCGTGACGTGCTTGCCGCCTGCACAAGCGATGACGTGTCAAATGACGCCCTGCGTTGGCTGGGCTGTAAAGAGCTTACCGTCGCTGACACACCCGTACTGGCCCTGAGGCTTAGTTTCACTGGCGAACTGGCCTATGAATTGCATGCTTCAAACGCGCAACTGGGTGCGCTTTGGGATGCGCTTTGGGCAGCGGGTCAATCTCATGCGATTGCGCCGTTTGGCACCAAGGCATTGGACAGCCTGCGGCTTGAGAAATTCTATAGAGGCGGGCACGAGCTTGCCAATGATGCAAGCCACAAGGATGTGGGCCAAGAACGATTTGCTGCGACGGACAAGGCTTTTATCGGCCGCGATGCGATGCTGGCACGTGCCCCGCAAAGCCGCATCGCGCTGCTTGCCCTTGAGGGGGAAGACACCGACGCCCTGATGGGCGAGGCGGTGTTCAAAGGGGGAAAGCCGGTTGGCTCCGTGACTTCAGCTGCATATGGGCATACCGTGGGTCAGTCACTGGCCATTGCGTTTCTTACCGAAGATGCGCGGCAGCCAGGCACGGATTTGGACGTGTCGATCCTTGGCCGACGCGTCAAGGCGAGGGTCCTGCCGGAGGCACCGTGGGATGCCAAAAATGAAAGGCTGAAAGTATGAGCGATAACAAAGTTCTGTCGTCTTACAAAGCAACCTCTCCAAAAGACAAAATGGCCACCTATGACACTTGGGCCGACAGCTATGAGCGCGATCTCTGCGCGATGGGGTATCGCCTTCCAGCCATCACTGCAGGAGCTTTTGCACGATATGTGGCGCCCGACACAGGGCCCATCCTGGATGCCGGGTGCGGGGGCGGCATTCAGGCGGAAGCCTTGGCACTGATGGGATACGGCCCGCTGATCGGTTTGGACCTGTTAAATGGCATGCTGGAGGTGGCGCGGGCCAAGGGCATCTATTCCGAATTGCACCAAGGCGCTTTGGGACCACAACTGGACCTGTCCGACAACAGTATGGGGGCGGTATTGTGTATCGGGACAATTACGCCAAACCACGCACCACCCGACAGCCTGGACGGGTTGATCCGCGTTGCCCGTCCTGGGGCGGCTATTGTGTTCAGCCTGCGCGATGATCCAGCGCAGGATCCGGCCTATCCCGATAGGGTTGAAGCCCTCACCAACGCGGGCGCATGGCGCGCGATCTGGAGCAGCGATAGCTTCGGCTCCATGCCGTATGGTGCTGAGGAGGTCACGCATCGCCTCCACGTCTACATAAAAACCGCGAGGTAGACGTATCGCGCGGCGGACGTTCTTCCGCTCTCACAGGGTTGAATTGCTCCGGGTTGAATTGCTCCGTGCAAACCAACTCTTTTGGTGTCCGGCTGACCACAGCGCAGCCAATGTGCTAACCCGCAAAAAAGCCGCCAACATGTGTTGACGGCTTTTCAATCAGCTCTTTGTTAAGAGCTTTGAAGCGTTTCGCGATAAACCTGACTCACAGATGATCGCGAAATGCTTCAGTTCTGTGTGCCAGCCACGGACACTTCGTTATAGGCCGCAGTAAAGCCGCTCAGCGATGCGTTGATCACAACCTGCTGATCCGGAGCCTGCGCGGGAGTGAGTGTCAGCGTAGCGGCGACGCCTGCGCGAAAACTCGCGATGTCCTGTTCCGTAAAGCCGATACGGGCAAAGCATCCAACCAGCGAGCAAAAGGAATAGCTGTACCCTTTAACCGTGCCTCCATCCACTGACAGCTTTAACCCCTCAGTCAACAGCGTGCCAAGGGGGACGACGATGGTCGCGCCCGCTACGGCCTGTCCATTCCCGGGAAGCTTGAAAATGGTGAATTCAGCAACCGGGTTGCCCGCGTCTTCGCGCAGCAACTGGTACATCTGGCACGGATCCTCCCCGGCTTCAGAGCGGAAACACTGAAGTTGCCAGTCGCCATAGGTTTCCTTGATATAGGCCTCTTCGTCATTCGTGACCTCACGGCCCAAATCCAGCCCTGCTTCCGGGTTGCTCGGCTCGGCAGGTGCTTCGGGTTGAGCCTCTTGTGCCGTTTCTTCCGTTTGCGCCGGCTCCGCCTCGGAGGTTTCTGTTTCTTGTGCCCAAAGCGCCGATCCCATGCTGAGAAGCGCAATCAAAGGCAATGTACGAATAAATGTGGGCATGTGCTCCCCAATATGTTGCTCGTCTGTTGTCGCAGCGCTCTAACATGGCCTGCGCAGAGTGTCAGGATAAAAACGCAGCAAATTGACCTGCGCAAGGCAATTTTCTGCCGCTTCATATCATGGCAAAGACAATAAAAATTTGCGTAAGGACATTCCAAAAAAGAAAAGAGACCTTTCGGTCTCTTTCCCTCTTTCTCCCTGCCGGACTGGCCGACTTATTCATTGAGCGCGACGCTAGGACACTTCATGTGACCCGTCAACAGGTTAATTTAGAATTTTGTTTTCGGGCAGTTTTGCGGCGCTATTCCGCGCAGCGCCTGCAGAAAAAAGGGCCGCGCAAAAGAGCGCGGCCAGTCTGACAGGGAGGAAGTCATCCCGGACCAAGAGGACATGCGTCCGGGATCACGATAAGGTATGGCATCCAATCGTTAACTTTGTATGTTCACACCGTGGTATTTTTTTGACTTGGGGGCAGGGCCTTGGAAAACAGCATCTTTTTGGGCGGCGGCGGTGTGGACTACGCCGAAAAACAGGGGCTCACGCTCAAATATGCCAACCGCCATGGCCTTATTGCGGGCGCGACGGGCACCGGGAAAACCGTGACGCTCCAGATTTTGGCCGAAGGATTTTCATCTGCCGGGGTGCCGGTCTTCCTGTCGGATGTGAAAGGCGATCTGTCTGGTTTGGCCGCAGCGGGCAGTGAAGGGTTCAAACTGCATGAAGCTTTTATGAAACGCGCCGATCAGATCGGCTTTGACGATTATCGCTACGAGGCCTTTCCAGTCACCTTTTGGGATCTTTTTGGTGAACAGGGCCATCCGGTACGCGCCACAGTTGCCGAAATGGGCCCACTGCTTCTCAGCCGTCTGATGCAGCTCAGTGAGGCGCAGGAAGGAGTGATGAACATTGCATTTCGCGTAGCCGACGAGCAGGGTCTTCCGCTTCTGGATCTCAAGGATCTGCAATCCTTGCTCGTGTGGGTCGGTGAAAACTCCGGCGATTTAAGCCTGCGATACGGCAATGTCTCGGCCCAGTCCGTTGGAGCGATCCAGCGCTCCTTGCTTGTTCTGGAAAATCAGGGCGGGACACAGTTCTTTGCCGAACCCGCCCTTGATCTCGATGATCTGATGAGTGTGGCCCCGGACGGGCGCGGGCAAATCAATGTGCTGGCGGCGGACAAGCTGATGGGCGCGCCGCGGCTTTATGCAACCTTTCTGCTCTGGCTTTTGTCCGAGCTGTTTGAAACACTGCCCGAAGTCGGCGACCCGGACAAACCCAAACTGGTGTTCTTCTTTGATGAAGCGCATTTGCTCTTTGAGGATGCCCCCAAAGCGCTCGTCGACAAGGTCGAACAGGTGGCGCGACTGATCCGGTCCAAGGGGGTTGGCGTCTATTTTATCACGCAAAATCCAGACGACGTGCCAGAAGACATTTTGGGTCAGCTTGGCAACCGGGTGCAGCATGCTCTGCGCGCCTTCACCGCGCGGGATCGCAAGGCACTAGAGCGCGCAGCAGAAACCTATCGCCCGAACAACCGTTTCGACACGGTGGACGCCATTCGAGATGTCGGCGTGGGCGAGGCGGTGACCTCGATGCTCGAAGACAAGGGTGTGCCCGGGATTGTGGAACGCACGCTTATTCGTCCCCCGTCCTCCAAGCTTGGTCCGATTGATGATGCGACACGCAAACACGTGCTCGCGACGTCACCAGTGGCTGGAAAATACGAAACACCGCTGGATCGGAAGTCTGCCTTTGAGATGCTTCAGGACCGCGCTGAGAAAGCGGCAAAAGAAGCCGAAGATGCAGAAGCTCGCGCCGAGGAACAATCCGCCGCCGAACGTGAATTCAATGCTGGACGGCGGTATTCGGGGTCGCGCGTTGAGCGGTCAAGCTCGCGGTCTCGCAAAAAGACCGAGAGCTTTGGTGGTGCCGTTCTGGATGTGGTTGTCAAAGAACTCAAAGGCACCACAGGTCGGCGGATCGTGCGCGGCATTCTCGGCGGGTTGTTTAAAGGGCGGTAAAATCCTTTCAGAAAGGATTACGCAAAAGCTATGAGAAAGCTTTTGTCCCTATGTCCCAATGGCTTTCAGATCTTCAAGAAGCGCCTCGGACATGTCCTGCGCGCGTCGAATACGCGATTTCGACAAATCTCTGGTTTCAGCGCGCATCAGTGCCTCTGCTCCGAGAAAGAAGGGCAGGATCACATTGCGTTCGACCTCATCCATTGCAAATGTATCGGCGAAAGCATCAAGACCTTCGGCGTCGACCCCGAGCCACATTTTGCCCGAGGGTATCATCCCGCGCCGTCCCATATGCATCAGGAACCGCGCCATATCCTTGTAGATCGGCGCAGGCAGCGAACCACCGCAATCTATGCCAGTCAGGCGCGTCTTCTCGGCAATCAGATTATTGGGATGGAAATCCCCGTGACTGATAGCCTTGCGCCAGTCTTTGCGAGCTATGGCGCCGGCAAGGCGCGTGGTCTCTGAGAGAATGCTCTGCTCCAGTTTGCGCAGCCGGTTAAACGCTTGTGCCTCCAGCCCCCGTTCAGCGCGTGCAATCCATTGCCGTGTGTCGACCTCGGCAAGGGTTTCGGTCGGAGAGGTATAAGTGCGAAGCCAGTGCGCCGCCGGTTTGAGCCATTCAGCGCGTTTATCCGGCGCACTATCATAGAGCAGCTCCAGCAAAGGGGTGCCCGGGATATCGGCAAGAGCCAGAATTCCGGCTTTCGCGGCACAGGCCAAAGGCCTGCAGACCTGCGCGTCGCCTGCGTTCATGTAGGTCCATACACGCTGCAGTTCGTTCCAATCACGCAAGCACGCCTCGGGATCGCTCAGAAAGACACGAAAGACTGTTGGGCGCACCCCCAGCATACCCCTCAAGATCACGCGCTTGCCCTCGACATGGCGTATGATCTCACTTGGATCGGCGGTTTCAAAAATTGGGTCTTCCGCGCTGGCTGCTTCAAACTTTGCCGTCACCTCGGCCAGCGCATCCAGGTCGGGCAGGGGGGATCTTGGACTCGGACGCAGGGGACATGGCGCATCCTTTCCGATGGCTCAAAAGGCGTCAACTGAATTGAACCTGTCGCGTGCGGTGTTTATGGTGGCGCGACATGAACACGACAGGACCCCGCCATGACCGACACGCCCATTCCCGAGATGTCCTTCGAGGACGCCATGAAAGCGCTGGAAGAGGTGGTGTCGCGGCTTGAAAGAGGCGATGTGCCTCTGGAGCAATCCATTAGCCTTTACGAACGTGGTGCGGCGCTCAAGAAGCGCTGCGAGGACAAGCTGAAAGAAGCTGAGGAAAAGGTCGCGGCGATCACGCTGGATGCCGATGGCACGCCCAAGGGAACGACACCTGTCGAGGGTCTTTGATGCTGCAGGATGCGCTGGCGGCGGATGCTGCCCGGATCCAGACCTGTCTGGACACACATATTACGGGTGAGACGGACCTTAGCGCTGCGATGCGCCATGCGCTTGCAGGGGGTAAAGCCCTGCGCGGGTTTCTGGTGATGGAAACGGCCCGTTTGCACGGCATCGAGGCGGACCGTGCCGTTTATCCCGCAGCCGGGATCGAAGCCCTGCATGCCTATAGCCTTGTGCATGATGATCTTCCCTGCATGGACGATGACGACCTGCGGCGTGGTCAGCCAACCGTGCATATCAAATGGAACGAGGCCACAGCAGTGCTGGTCGGTGACGCACTGCAATCTCTGGCCTTTGAAATGGTGCTGCACCCCGATGGTGTGGCAGATGTCGCCGCCCGGTCTGAATTGGGTTTGCGGCTTGCACGTGCGGCAGGACAGCAAGGCATGGTTCTGGGACAGGCACTTGATATTGCCGCGGAAACTGCAGATGTCCCGTTGAACCTTGAGGAAATCACCACACTTCAGGCTGGCAAAACCGGTGCCCTCTTTGGTTGGGCCGCGACAGCGGGGGCTGTGATGGCGAATGCTGATCCTGGGCCTTTGCAAAACTATGCCGCCGCACTTGGCCTGGCGTTTCAGATCCAGGACGATGTGATTGACGAAACCGGCGACGAAGGCACCGTTGGCAAGGCTGTGGGCAAGGACGCAGCAGCGGGCAAAGCCACATTCGTGTCTCTGCTTGGGCTGGAGGAGGCAAAAAGCCGCGCCTCGGACCTTGTTGAACAAGCCTGTGACAGCCTATCTCTTTATGGTGAATCCGCAGAAACCTTGCGACATCTGGCGCGCTTCGTTATCTCGCGGCAGGCCTGAGGCCAATGACGGACAAGGAGGGTGACACATGACACGCCCGCACACGCCCCTGTTGGACGAAGTTTCCAGCCCCGCTGATCTGAAACAGATGTCTGACGCGCAGCTGGCGCAAGTGGCGCATGAGCTGCGCGCGGAGACGGTTGCGGCCGTGTCCGAGACCGGTGGGCACCTTGGGGCCGGGCTGGGCGTGGTGGAACTGACTGTGGCCTTGCACCATGTTTTTGATGCTCCACGTGACAAGATCATCTGGGATGTGAGCCACCAGTGTTATCCGCACAAGATCATCACCGGGCGACGGGACCGCATTCGTACGATCCGTCAAAAGAACGGGTTGAGTGGGTTCACCAAACGCTCAGAGTCGCCCTATGACCCATTTGGCGCGGCGCACAGTTCAACATCGATCAGTGCCGCGCTTGGGTTTGCGGTCGCGCGTGATCTTGGCGGGGCGTGTGAGACCGGGCATGGCGATGCGATTGCCGTGATTGGCGATGGTGCCATGTCAGCAGGCATGGCATTTGAAGCGATGAACAATGCCGGGCATTTGGGCAAGCGGCTCATTGTGGTTCTCAATGACAATGAAATGTCGATTGCCCCGCCTGTTGGCGCGCTCAGCTCATATCTTTCACGTCTCTATGCCGGTGAGCCCTTTCAGGAATTCAAAGCCGCCGCCAAGGGCGCTGTTTCCCTCTTGCCCGAGCCGTTTCAGGAAGGCGCGCGACGCGCCAAGGAAATGCTCAAGGGCATGGCCGTGGGGGGCACGCTTTTTGAGGAGTTAGGCTTTAGCTATCTCGGCCCGATTGACGGCCACGACATGGATCAGCTTTTGCCCGTGTTGCGAACAGTGAAGGCGCGGGCCACAGGACCGATCCTCATTCATATGCTCACCAAAAAGGGCAAGGGGTACGCACCCGCCGAGGCAAGCCGGGATGGCGGACATGCGACGGCAAAATTCGACGTGGTGACGGGCGAGCAGAAGAAAGCACCCTCCAACGCGCCGAGCTATACCAAAGTTTTCGCCGAAGCGTTGCTCGACCATGCCGCTGAAGATGACAAGATCTGTGCGATCACGGCAGCGATGCCCGATGGCACGGGGCTTGACCTGTTTGACAAACGCTATCCGTCCCGGTGCTTTGACGTGGGCATTGCTGAACAGCACGCCGTGACATTCTCAGCCGGTTTGGCGGCGGGGGGCATGAAACCCTTCTGTGCGCTCTACTCAACCTTCCTGCAGCGCGGCTATGATCAGGTGGTGCACGATGTTGCGATCCAACGTCTGCCAGTGCGATTTGCCATTGATCGCGCAGGGCTGGTGGGGGCCGATGGCGCAACCCATGCAGGCAGCTATGATGTGGCATATCTGTCAAACCTGCCGGGCTTTACCGTGATGGCCGCCGCCGATGAAGCAGAGTTAAAGCACATGGTGGCAACCGCCGTGGCGCATGACACAGGGCCGATTGCCTTCCGCTATCCGCGTGGGGAGGGGCAGGGTGTAGACATGCCCGAGCGCGGCGAGGTTCTGGAGATCGGCAAAGGCCGGATGATCCGCGAGGGATCAAAAGTGGCTCTTCTATCTTTCGGCACAAGGCTTGGTGAAGTGCTCACAGCATGTGAAGCCCTGGAGGCCAAGGGCATTTCACCTACCGTGGCGGATGCCCGGTTTGCCAAGCCGCTGGACGAAGATCTGGTGTTGGATCTTGCGGCCCGGCATGAAGCGCTCATCACCATCGAAGAGGGTGCCATTGGCGGCTTTGGCAGCCATGTGGCGCAGTGTCTGGCGGAAAACGAGGTCTTCGACAGAGGCTTGAAGTTCCGCTCAATGGTGTTGCCGGATGTGTTTATCGATCAGGCAAGCCCAGCGGATATGTACACTGTGGCCGGCTTGAATGCCGAAGATATCGAAGCCAAGATCCTCGATGTGCTGGGCGTCGCCCGGATCGACAGCAAGCGCGCCTGATTGCCTTTGGCTTACGAGCCGGAACCGGTGTTACTTGTCCCAATGTCCACGGCACCGACGATCTGGTCAGCAATACCATCCGATGTCCGGTCTGCAAGATCCACAGTTGACGTCTGGACCACAATGACCGTGCCTACGGCCAACCCAATAATCGCAGCCGTCAGGACAACCCAGTCCACCGATACGGCACCATCCTGATCCTTTTTGATGAACGTCTTTAGTTTGCTGAGCATATAACTTCTCCGGCCTAAACTGGTTTTGCACTAAACTGGTTGTGCGTCGTCCGTTGGCCGACCCGCATCTCCCCCAGACGCGTTAGGGTCGGCCAACGGTGTCCACGCATCTTGAACTCTCGGGGCAAGAACGTGGCACGTCGCTAAATATTTTTTGAGATAACTCTTCGTACTGAAGTCACTTTTCTAAAATCCCCACACTGCATACTCGTAAAAAATCAGCCCCCGATCACAGAGGCGGTCTCTGCGGCCGGAGGCTGATCTAAAGTTGCGCCACCAAAGGCTGTATCTTTGACAACACTCAGCAGGAAACACGTCACACAGACCAAACTTGCAGTCAGGACAATCCGATCCGGATTGGTGACCCTGAGGTCCCTGTTGCCATCAATGCTACGCGTCGTCCACATATGCTGATCACTCACACACTACCAAACTACACACACTACACTTACCCGCGGCGCTTTGGGTCACTACGGAACACACACCCTGTTCGCGCCGACCTAAATAGAGATGGTTTTGAAATGGGGCGGAAATGTGGCAAAGCTTAAAAACAAAGAGTTTTGCATCGCATTTTCGTCTAATTCTGTTTGGACCTCCGAAATTTTCAGAACAGTTCTTAACCATTCTTAAGATCGGTTCCTGAGCGGAAACAAAACCGGGATGACGCAGGGTCACATATGTGTCGAAACTGAGGCACAGACGAGATCGAGTCGGAAGGGTGAATAGGTTGGATGCATCGGGCTCAGGTGGGGGCACTCTCGCCAAAGAGACGCGTCATGCGCCTTGATCAACCCCAATTTGCCCCCATGTTTTGAGCAAGTTTCAACAGGAGAACGCAGGCATGGATCGCCGAACCCTGATGGTTTCCGCAGCGGCACTTGGAACATGTGCTGTACTACCGAACCCCGTGTTTGCTTTGTCCTCTTCTGCAGGCACCCTGCAGGTTGAAGAGATGGCGCGCGGGCTGGACAACCCCTGGAGTGTCGGATTCTTACCGGATGGCTCAGTTTTGATTACAGAGCGCGACGGGCGGTTGCTGCGTTTGTCGAAGGGCGGACTTGCCGAGGTGGCCGGGGTCGGCCAGATCGCGGCGGTCGGGCAGGGCGGACTTCTGGACGTCATGGTGCCCAAGGATTTTTCAGAAAGTCGTGAGCTGTATTTCACTTTTGCCAAGCGGCAGGGCAACGGCGCTGGCACGGCTGTGGCGCGCGCGCGGCTCGGCGAAACTGCGGAGAGGTTGGACAGGTGGGATGTGATTTTCGAGATCACACCCGGCTCTTCTGGCGGTCGGCATTTTGGCTCTCGCATGGTCGAAGGACGTGACGGGTATCTCTACTTTACCGTGGGAGACAGGGGAGACCGGCCTTCGTCTCAGGATCTTGCGCGAGAGAACGGATCGGTCCTGCGCATCGCGCGAGACGGTGGCATTCCATCTGACAATCCCTTCACACAAACCACAGGCGCACGTCCGGCGATCTGGTCCTGGGGGCATCGCAATCCGCAAGGGGCGGCGCTGGATCTTGAGGGCAACCTCTGGGTCTCCGAGCATGGGGCGAAAGGCGGCGACGAGGTTAATCACGTGCGCAAGGGTGCCAATTATGGCTGGCCTGTCATCTCTTATGGTCGGCACTATTCGGGAGAAAAGATCGGCATTGGCACCGAAGCAGACGGCATGGAGCAGCCTGAATTCTACTGGGACCCGTCCATGGCTCCATCGGGCATGATGATTTACTCAGGCAAGCTCTGGCCCGAATGGCGCGGGTCGATCTTTGTTGGATCCCTCAAGTTCGACTACCTCGCCCGGCTTGATGGTAATCCGCTGCAGGAGGTCGAACAATTCAAAGGCCGCGAAACAGAACGCGTGCGGGACGTGCGCGAAGCACCGGATGGATCAATCTGGGTTCTGTCCGCTGGGCGTGGAGCTCTTTATCGGTTGACGCCTTAACAGGCCATGGCAGAGGGTGGGGTCATGCTTTCTGAAGGATGACCCAAATGCGTTTTCTTACTATTGCGGCCATGGTTTTGACACTTGTACTGACCTTCACGGTCAACACAGCAAGGGCGCAGGATGACCTGCCAGAATCCGTCTTTCGCGACTATGATCATATGCGCGAGGTGCTCGACACCAACATGATGTCTCGTCAGATCGGCGTCGTCATGCGGAACTTCGGAGCCTCGGATGAAATGACACCTGAACAGCTGAGCGCACTTGAAAATCAGGTGCGCGGCATTTTCCCTCAGGATTTTGAGACGGCCGAGATTATCCTGCGTGACGAATTGAAAAATGGCTGGGCGCGCGAGCTTTTGGCCTACTATACAGGCATCAGCTATATCTACGTTGCTGTGTTTTATCACCAGCGTGAAGACTTCCTCGTGGTCCCGTTCTTTCGATTCAACACGGACATGCTGGAGCTTTTGGCGGAGTTTTAGGGCGACATGTATCCGCGAGTTCAAGTTTCCCGTTTCAATTCGAAATATGCCGTGTCGCACATTTCGATGCCGCCGTAGTCGAAGTTTTGCTTTTCGGTTCTGGTTAACCGAAAGCCCAATTTGTGCAAAAGCGCTGTCGACGACGTGTTTCTCGGATCACATTCCGCTGTAAGTATGTCCAGATCCGGAAATCTATCCCAAATCCTCGGTGTAAGGGCCTGCATAGCCTCGAAAGCAAATCCTAGCCGCCAGTAGTTCGGATGAACGATAAAACCGACTTCGGGCTTGGCCCACATGCCAGCCTTACCAATACATGTCCCATCGAGGTCCAGAATATACTCTTCCCGGTTCTCGGGATCCGGCGTCATGAACCACTCAAGAAACTTCTGTGTGAGAGAAATGTCCTTGTAGGCCGGTCTGTCCCAATACCGCATGGCCGCGGGGTCCGAAAAAATCTCGTGAAGAGGACGTAAGTCGGACGGACGAGCGTTCCGAAGCAGTAACCGCTCAGTGCGGATCACACCGACAGCCGCGTCGCCTGGCTTCCGCGCTCTCTATAAGGCGTGGTGTTGTAATGCGACCTGTAGCATTTGGAGAAATGCGAAGGTGAGGCAAAGCCGCAGGCGAGTGCCACGTTGATCACGGTCATATCTGTCTGCATCAGCAGGTTGCGCGCTTTTTGCAGGCGCAGTTCCATGTAATAGCGCTTGGGTGAACGGTTGAGGTAGCGCCGAAAGAGCCGCTCAAGCTGCCGCGTGGACATGGCCACTTCCTTGGCCAGGATTGAGGGGCTGATCGGTTCTTCGATATTGTTCTCCATCATCTGGATCACCTGGCTCAGCTTGGGATGACGCACGCCGATGCGGGTGGGAACGGACAGGCGTTGCGTGTCCTGATCCGTGCGGATTGAGGAATAGATCAGCTGATCCGCCACCGCGTTGGCAAGACCTTCGCCATGATCATCGGCAATAATCTTGAGCATCAGGTCGATAGAAGATGTGCCGCCCGCCGTGGTCAACCGGTTGCCGTCGATCACAAAAACCGATTTGGTCAGCTCCACCTCATCAAACTCTTCAGCAAAACTATCCTGGTTCTCCCAGTGGATCGTCGCGCGCTTGCCATCCAGCAAACCAGCCTTGGCCACTGTGTAAGCAGCTGTACAAAGCCCCCCAACGGTCAATCCTCGCCGGGCCTCGCGCCGCACCCAGTTGAGCACTTTTTTGGTGGTCGCGGCCTGCACATCAATCCCACCGCAAATGAGCATCACATCATCGCGACGCAGCTCTTCCAGGTCGATATCTAGCTTAAACTCAGCCCCCGCAGAACAGGCAACCATACCGCCGCCTTCGCCGGCCAAAAGCCACTCATATTTGGTCTCACCCGCCATACGGTTGGCGATCCGCAGACTTTCGAGCGCAGCCGAGAAGCACAGCAGCGTGAAATTATCAAGCAAAACAAAGACAAAGCGGCGAGGCTTGTCCGTCTCAGAGCGGCTTGTGGCGCTTGGATTTTGCATCGCCCGACTCCGTTGGCACTGCGCTAAGGCACGAGTTTCATGAAAAAGTGGAGCATTACAAGAGTGCGAGGTCGTGATTTGCGACATTTCTTGTCGAACTTATATGGTAGAGGCCCGCAGGATTGCTTATACAGCGCGCGCAATATGCCAAATGGCGGAGAGAACCGATGAGTGATTGGACAAAATCTGACTGGCGGTCGAAACCCCGTATTCAGATGCCGGACTATACCGATGCAGATGCGCTGCGCGTTGTTGAATCGAAGTTGTCACAGTTTCCGCCGCTGGTTTTTGCAGGCGAGGCGCGGCGATTGAAAAAGCAGCTCGGGGCGGCGTCGCGGGGAGAGGCCTTCTTGCTGCAGGGTGGCGATTGCGCCGAGGCGTTTGATCAGTTCTCGGCCGATGCCATTCGCGACACGTTCAAGGTGATGCTGCAGATGGCAGTTGTGCTGACTTACGGTGCCAAAGTGCCGGTGATCAAGGTCGGTCGGATGGCAGGGCAGTTTGCCAAGCCGCGCTCCGCGCCGACCGAGACCGTGGGCGATGTGGAACTTCCCAGCTACCGCGGCGACATCATCAATGAGCTGGCCTTCACACCCGAGGCGCGGATCCCGGATCCGGGCAAAATGCTGCAAGCCTATACGCAGGCGGCGGGGACGCTGAACCTTTTGCGTGCATTTTCAACGGGTGGTTTTGCGGACATTAACAACGTGCATCGCTGGACCTCTGAATTTGCCGATGGCCAAGCGGTCAAACAGTACAAGGACTGGGCCGAACGGATTTCCGATGCTTTGGACTTCATGGGCGCGGCGGGTGTCGACGCCGACGAGGTGGAGTCGCTGGCAACAGTGGATTTCTACACCTCACATGAGGGGCTGCTGCTGGAATATGAAGAGGCGCTCTGCCGCGAGGATTCCACCACACCGGGCGCATGGCTGGCTGGATCGGGGCATATGCTCTGGATTGGCGATCGCACGCGGCAACCGGATGGCGCGCATGTGGAGTTCCTGCGCGGCGTGCTCAATCCCATTGGGCTCAAGTGTGGGCCGACGATGGAGGAGGATGACCTCAAACGCCTTCTGGCCACGCTCAACCCTGAGAATGAAGAGGGACGTCTGACGCTCATCGCGCGGTTTGGCGCGGGCAAAGTGGCTGAGCATTTGCCGCGTCTGATCAAAACGGTTGAGGCCGAAGGCGCCAAGGTCACCTGGGTGTGCGATCCGATGCATGGCAACACGATCAAATCGTCAACGGGATACAAGACCCGGCCCTTTGAGTCCGTACTGCGCGAGGTGCAGGACTTCTTTGGTGTGCACCGTGCCGAGGGCACCATCCCGGGCGGCGTGCATTTCGAGATGACCGGTCAGGACGTGACCGAATGCACCGGCGGGGTGCGGGCTGTGACCGAAGAGAACCTCTCGGATCGCTATCACACGGCGTGTGACCCGCGCCTCAACGCATCACAGTCGCTGGAACTGGCGTTTCTGGTGGCGGAAGAGTTGCAAACCCTGCGTAATGGTCAAAACGCGCAACGCGCGGGTTGATCGCCGACGACCAATGTTTGGCAAATTGTTACACCCTGCCGTGTCATAAGACGCGGCAGGCGTTTTCTTGATCTGGTGTGCAAGTTAACCGTTAAGCGTTTCGACTGTGACTTGAAACACCAAGTAACTTCGAAAAGCCCGCAACACCATTACATCGCATGGCCTTTCGCGAAAATCTGTGTCGGTAGGTTTCTCGAAACAGGTCAACGAACAAGACGCAGATACGGACGTTCGCTTGGCAAAGGTGGCGTATCCAGACCACTTGCGGCGGGGCTGTAATTCTGGTCATCTGCAACCTCAATGAAAGGCGCACTTTCATCTGATGTGATTGGCGTAACTGTGCAGTCGGTGATGGCAAACCGGCGTGGTGTCTCCCCGATAACACCATGGGTGACAAGACACCCCAGCGCGCGTGAAATATCCCCTAGATCGCTGCGCAGCGGCAAAAGCAGCAGCGTACCTGTTAGGGGCGCAGATCCTTTGGAACTCAGCGTCAGGCGCAGGGTCGCAGGGCGTTCAAACAACTCGACCAGCGCGTCGGCGAGACGGTCGCGATCCTGCGGTTCGATGAGCGAAGAAACAGGCATGCCGCGCACTTCCAGACCCATCACATCGCATAGATGCGTGCCGGCAATGCGCATGCGCGCCACTCCCGGTGCAATCTTTTCAGCCACAAAGGCATTGCTCAGCAGCGATTCGATTCCACGGGGGTCAATTTCGGTACGCATCGGCACGTCCCCGTCACGGCGCATGCTGTTCCAGTAAGCTTCAAATTCGGCGAGTTCCGTGGCGCGATAAGCCGGAACGGGAGCCTGGATCGTTACAATTTCCTTTGATTTGACAGCATCTTGTTGCGATCGTCCCTGGTCGTCTTTCATGGTATTCCCCACTCACTTGAATTCACACACCACCTGCTCAAAAACAGGCTTACACATCCCCCGAGATGCGAGTCACACATGTGATCTATAGCACTTTGCCCAACTGTCGCCACTCTACACAATTCGAAAAGAATTTGTTCAAGATTCTTTGAGAATGGTTAACGCCCTGAAAGACAAAGAGCTTGCGACGGCGCTTGCTCTCATAGGGTGGAGTGGCTAGGACAAGACGGCGAAACAAGGAGACGCGGCTTGTGTTAAATTCGATGACCGGTTTTGCCTCCGGCAAGGGCACGGACGGACACTATAGCTGGACCTGGGAGCTGCGCGCCGTCAACGGCAAGGGGCTTGATCTACGGTTACGCGTGCCCGATTGGATCGAAGGTCTGGAAGCAGCATTGCGCGCGAAATTGGGCAAGGCACTGGACCGTGGAAACGTCTCTGTGGGGCTGCGCGTGACACAAGAAGACGGCGCCAGTGCTGCCACGCTCGACATTCCATTTCTGGATCAGGTGCTGAATGCGATGTCCGAAATCGAGACACGTGCAATGGACAAGGGGCTCTCGCTGGCCCCGGCCAACGCGGCGGATGTTCTGGCGCTGCGGGGCGTGTTCGACACAAGTTCTGATGAGACTCAGGATACAAGCGCATTATCCAAAGCCCTGCTGGCAGATTTCGAAATGGTTTTGGCTGCATTCAAAGACATGCGCAGCAACGAGGGAGCTGCGCTGGAAGTGGTTCTGAATGAACGCGTGGAACAGATCGAAGGGCTCGTGGGGCAAGCCGCACATGCCGCAGAGCAACGCAAACCCGAAATCCAAGAGCATTTTCGGTCGGCCCTAGTGCGGGTGATGGACAACGCGGACGGCATAGACGAGACGCGTGTGGCGCAGGAATTGGCGACGCTTGCTGTGAAGGCGGACGTGACCGAAGAAATTGACCGTCTGCGCGCGCATGTGAAAGCCGCGCGCGACCTGATTTCCGGAGGAAGCCCGGTTGGTCGTAAGCTCGATTTTCTGTCGCAGGAGTTTAACCGAGAGGCCAATACGCTCTGTTCCAAGGCGCAAAATGCGGCGCTGACATCGATCGGGTTGGAGTTGAAGACCGTGATCGATCAGATGCGCGAACAGGTGCAGAATGTGGAATAGGGGTTTGCAGGCCGTGTGCTTGGGTATTTTTGACAAGAAAGAAGCCGGAGGATGGCGATGACAGCGCGGCGTGGGCTTTTGATCATTTTGTCCTCGCCCTCAGGTGCGGGCAAATCGACCTTGTCAAGGCGGCTTCGGGACTGGGATGAGACGATTTCCTTTTCGGTGTCGGCCACGACACGGGCACCGCGCGACGGCGAAGTGGAGGGGCAGGATTATCATTTCCTCACCGAGACTCAATTCAAGACGGATGTGGCACAGGCAAATATGTTGGAACATGCGCATGTGTTCGGGCATTTTTACGGCTCTCCCAAAGCCCCGGTTGAGGCGGCGATAGAGGCCGGGCGGGATGTGCTCTTTGACATCGACTGGCAAGGGGCGCAGCAGATCCAGAACTCGGCTCTTGGTCCACATACACTCTCGATCTTTATTTTACCGCCTTCCATCAAAGAGTTGCACCGCCGTCTTGAAGCAAGGGGGCAGGACGCGCCGGACGTGATTGCAAGGCGGATGCAGAAAAGTTGGGACGAGATCAGCCATTGGGCGGAATATGATTACGTACTGGTCAACGATGATCTGGATGACACCGAGACACGTCTGCGCTCAATTGTCAGCGCGGCGCGTCTAAAACGCGTGCAGCAACCCGATCTCAACGCCCATGTAATGCGCCTGCAGGCCGAGTTTGAGGATCGCTCATGACGATTTACGCGCTTGACGATATGACGCCCGAGCTTGGGGCCGATGTTTGGGTGGCTCCGGATGCCAATGTGATCGGGAATGTCATTCTGGAAGAGGCCGTGTCGATTTGGTTCGGCTGTACGCTGCGCGGCGACAATGAACCCATTCGCGTGGGCAAAGGCAGTAATGTGCAGGAAAACGTGGTGATGCACACTGACCCGGGCTTTCCGCTGGTCATTGGTGCGGGATGTACGATTGGACACAAGGCGATGCTGCATGGCTGTCAGCTTGGGGAAAATACGCTCACCGGGATGGGCGCCACCGTGCTCAACGGCGCCAGGATCGGCAAGAACTGCCTGATCGGGGCAGGGGCGCTGGTCACGGAAGGCAAGGAAATTCCCGATGGCAGCCTTGTCATGGGCGCCCCGGGCAAGGTGGTGCGTCAGATAGACGAGGCAGGTATTGCCGACATGACCCGCGCCGCGCGGCATTATCAGGCCAATGCAAAACGGTTTCGCGCAGGTTTAAAGCCAGTTTGAGGGCGGTGCGAGATGACCGAAGGGCATATCGACACGCTCCTTGAGGCCATACCGCTTCCGTCTGTTCTGATCGGCCAGGATGAGCGCATTCAGGGGGTCAATGCGCGGGGCATTGAGCTTTTGGGGCAGGGGATCCGGGGGCGGCATTTTATCACCGCAATCCGCCAACCCACGGTTCTGGATGTCATTGAGGCCTGTCTTCGGGATCATAGGTCACAAAAGGCGCGCTACCTGTCCAGTGACGGCGCTCAGGACACGGCCTATCAGGTCAGTTGTTCTGCGGTAGAAACCAATGATGGCACCAGCGTGCTGATGTGCTTTGAGGACGTCACACCGATTGAGCAAATCGGCCAGATGCGCCGCGATTTTGTGGCCAATGTCAGCCATGAATTGCGCAGTCCTCTGACGGCTCTTTTGGGGTTCATCGAAACGCTGCAAGGGCCTGCGCGCGATGATCCGGCAGCAGCAGAACGGTTCTTAGGCACGATGCAGGAAGAGGCCAGCCGCATGGAGCGGTTGGTCAAAGACCTGTTGTCGCTCAGCCGGGTTGAGGCGCAAGAACGTGTGCGCCCCACGGATCCGGTTGATTTGGTGGCCATGTTACACACAGTGATACATGCCAATGCACCGCTCTTGCAGGACGCGGAGGTGATTTGTTCGCTCGATGCTGAGGTGGACAAGCTCATCGTCCCAGGCGACGCCGATCAGCTTCAACAGGTCTTCACCAACCTGATCGAAAACGCCGTCAAATATGGAGGGGATGGCAAAACTGTGCGGATTTCTGTCCGCACCGACGAAGAGGACCCATCCTTACGCGGACCGTCCGCGATCGTGGAGATCGCAGATCAGGGGGCGGGCATTGATGGCGTCCATATCCCGCGTCTGACCGAACGGTTTTATCGCATCGACAACCACCGCTCACGAGAGATGGGGGGCACCGGTCTTGGGCTGGCCATCGTCAAACATATCGTGAATCGCCACAGGGGGCGTTTGCGAATCCAGTCTGAGTCGGGACAAGGAAGCCAGTTCCAGGTTGTTTTGCCTCGGGACCTCCCTGCGGCAACAGCATAAAACTTCCTGTATTCAGATGCTTAAACAAAGCTTTGCAGTGTCATAAAACTGTTACGCAGATGTAACAAAAGCGTCTTGCGCTCTCTTTACATACGGGGAGGCAGGTCACCGGGCGGTGACCGCGAGATCTGATATCAGGAGCATCAAATGTCCTTTGTGAAACTGACGGCCTCTGGCCTGGCAATCGCGGCCGTGTCGGCAACAACCGCTGCCGCACGCGACAATGTTCAAGTCGCCGGGTCCTCCACCGTGCTGCCTTACGCCTCTATCGTGGCGGAAGCCTTTGGCGAAAACTTCGACTTTCCAACACCTGTCGTGGAATCAGGCGGCTCATCCGCTGGCTTGAAGCGGTTCTGTGACGGCGTTGGGGAAAACACGATCGATATCGCCAATGCCTCACGTCAAATCCGTGAGAACGAGATCAAGGTCTGCGCCGCAAATGGTGTGACGGACATTATCGAGGTGCGTGTGGGCTATGACGGCATTGTATTCGCAAGCCAGAAAACAGGGCCGGAGTTTAGCGCATTTGAAGCGTCAGATTGGTTCAACGCCCTGAGCCCGATGATCGTCAAAGATGGCGCACTGGTGGAAAACACCAACACCACATGGGCAGATGCCAACCCCGACTTGCCTGCCGTTGAGATCGCGGCTTTTATCCCGGGCACCAAGCACGGGACCCGCGAAGTGTTCGAGGAAAAAGTGCTGGTTGAGGGCTGCAAAGCCACGGGCGCTTATGACCTTTATCTCGCGGCAGCTGAGGGTGACGACGAAAAGGCCAAGAAGAAAGCCGCCAAGAGCGCTTGCTACGATGTGCGCACAGATGGCAAATCTGTCGACATCGATGGCGACTACACCGAAACACTGGCCCGCATCGACAGCAACAGCGACGGCATCGGTGTTTTTGGTCTGGCGTTTTACGAGAACAACACCGACAAGCTGAAAGTGGCCACCATGGGTGGGATTGCGCCCTCCACCGAGACCATTGCATCGGGTGAATACCCTGTGTCGCGCCCGCTCTTTTTCTACATCAAGAAGGCGCATATCGGTGTGATCCCGGGCCTGAAAGAGTTTGCCGAATTCTTCGTGGCTGATGAGATCGCAGGTCCAGACGGACCATTGGCAGAATATGGCCTCGTCTCGGACCCGGAATTGGGTGAGACGCAAACCATTGTGAGCGACGAACAGACACTGGGCCAAGGGTCATAAGGCCTATAGCCGGGATCGGCGGCGGGGCGACCCGCCGCCTTCGTTTTGCTCTTCGGGGCGTTGAACAACTTGGGACGGGAGACCCATGCCTGCACTCTGGCTTGTTGTGATTGCGCTGGCGCTGGCCGCGCTTGGGTTTTTCCTCGGTCGCTCAAGGGCATTGGCCACTGGCGGCGGCGATATCCGGGCGCTGCATTCGCGGCCGGGCTACTACGGGTGGAACGTGGCGCTCTCCTCACTCGTCCCGGCAATGGGCGTTCTTCTCATCTGGATGCTGGTGCAAAGCTTTGTGGTCAACTCGACCGTTGCCGCCGATTTCCCGGCGCAGGCAGTGCCGGAAGACCAGACCTTGTCGCTGGTCATGAGCGATGTGGGACGCGTGGCGGCAGGGCTCGACCTGGCTGTGCGGCGCGGCGTGATCAGCGAAACGGACGCGCAGAACCTTGAGATAAATGGTAGCAACATCCGCGATCTTCTGGCGCAAGTGGGCAAGCCGCTTGCCTCAGACGTCACCGAACCCGTCCTAACCGCGGCACAGGAGTATCGCGCGCTGGCCAGCACGGGCAATACGTTGCGCGGCGTTGCTGTGCTGGGCGTGGCCTTGCTTGGGTTTGGCTTTGCGTTTTTACGTACCAACAGCACATTTCGCGCCCGAAACGTGGTGGAAAGCGGCATCAGGACGCTGCTTGTCCTCGCGGCCTGCCTGGCCGTTCTGACCACGCTGGGTATTGTTCTGTCCCTTGTTTTCAATACGATTGAATTCTTCAAGATCTACCCCGCCTCAGAGTTTTTCCTGTCGCTGACATGGGCACCCAGTTTCGGTGGCGGATCCGAGCTTGGCATTGCGCCACTGCTATGGGGAACGTTCTATATCTCAATTATTGCGCTCGCCGTGGCGGTGCCCATCGGCCTTTTTGCAGCGATCTACCTATCGGAATACGCCACGCCAAAGGTCCGCGCGTTCGCCAAACCCCTGATCGAAGTTCTGGCGGGTATCCCAACCATTGTGTACGGCCTTTTCGCGCTTTTGACCGTTGGACCATTGCTCGTGTCTGTCTTTGGCGATGACGGCATTGGCATTATGCAGGCGGGCACGGCCGTCATGACGGCGGGGTTTGTGATGGGCATCATGCTTATTCCATTTGTCAGTTCTCTCAGCGATGACATCATCAACGCGGTGCCACAGGCGATGCGGGATGGCTCCTTTGGCCTAGGGGCGACAAAATCCGAGACCATCCGGCAAGTGATCCTGCCAGCTGCTTTGCCGGGTATCGTCGGTGCCATCCTTCTGGCGGCCTCCCGCGCGATTGGCGAGACCATGATCGTGGTGTTGGGGGCAGGGGCCGCTGCCCGACTTTCGATGAACCCGTTTGACGCTATGACCACAGTCACCGCCAAGATCGTCAGCCAGCTGACTGGTGATGCCGATTTCGCCAGCCCTGAGGCGCTTGTGGCCTTCGCGCTTGGCATGACGCTCTTTGTGATCACCCTGGGGCTTAACGTGTTGGCCCTCTACATCGTGCGCAAATACCGGGAGCAGTACGAATGACCGACGCGACATTCTCCGACGGCGGGGCCAAAGCACAAGGTGGGTCTCTGACAGCACAGGACGACCGCACACGCCGCCGCAACCGCGCCGAAGCTCGGTTCAAGGCCTATGGCATTGCGGCGATCTGTACGGGGCTGTTCTTTCTCGTCGTTCTGGTGACGTCTATCCTTTACAACGGCGCGGGTGCGTTTCAGCAAAGTTTTGTCAACGTGTCGGTCTATCTCGACCCCGCCAAGCTCGACAAGAACGGGGCGCGCGACATCGAAGATATCAAGAAGGTCTCGACCTTCGGCTATGCGCCACTGATCCAGAATGCGCTGCTGGAAGAGGTTGCAAAGAACGACATCAACACGCCTTTGGGAAAAGCCAAGGACATGAAAAACCTGCTTTCGGCTTCCGCGGCGGCTGAGGTGCGGGACTACGTGATCGCAAACCCGGACATGATCGGTGAAACCGTGGACTTCCGGCTTTTGGCCTCGTCCCGCGTGGACGGGTATCTCAAGGGCCGCGTCAGCCGCGAGAGTGTGGCCGATGACAAGAATATCTCGGTCGAACAGCTTGATATAACAGATCAATTCCGGGGTGCGGGCGTGATTTCAAAGTCTTTTAACATGGCCTTCATCACGGGCTCGGACGCCTCAGAAAGCCGCCCGGAATCTGCCGGCATTGGCGTCAGTATGCTTGGGTCGTTTTTCATGATGCTCGTGGTTCTTGTGCTCAGCCTGCCCATTGGCGTGGCGGCGTCCATCTATCTGGAAGAGTTCGCACCCAAGAACCGGTTCACCGACCTCATTGAAGTGAACATCTCTAACCTTGCTGCTGTGCCTTCAATTGTCTTCGGCATCCTAGGATTGGCCGTATTCATCCAGTTCATGCACCTGCCGCAATCGGCACCTTTGGTCGGGGGGCTTGTCCTCACGCTCATGACCTTGCCGACAATCATCATTTCCACACGTGCCTCGCTGAAATCCGTGCCGCCTTCCATTCGCGACGCGGCTCTGGGCGTGGGAGCCTCAAAGATGCAGTCGGTGTTTCATCACGTTCTGCCATTGGCCATGCCGGGTATCCTGACCGGGACAATCATTGGTCTCGCGCAGGCTTTGGGCGAAACCGCGCCACTGCTGCTCATAGGGATGGTGGGCTATATCGCGACCAACTATCCCGAGAGCGTGGCATCGGGTTTTGTCGATCCGAATTCGGCCATTCCGGCACAGATTTACCAATGGGCGACGCGCGCCGACCCGGCCTTTTATGAGCGTGCATGGGGCGGGATCATCGTTCTTCTCGCCTTCCTTTTGACCATGAACATCATTGCCATTCTGCTGCGCCGCAAGTTTGAGCGCCGCTGGTAAAAGCCGGGCGAAGGAGCTAGGCCAATGTATGACACGCCAATTCTGGAGAGACATGTGGATCAGAAAGAGATCAAATTCTCGGCCCGAGGGGTGCAGGTGTATTACGGCGACAACCACGCCATCAAGGATGTGGATGTCGAGCTTGAAGACAAGACCGTCACGGCCTTTATCGGCCCGTCCGGCTGTGGCAAATCCACCTTTCTGCGCTGTCTCAACCGTATGAATGACACGATTGATATCTGCCGGGTCGAGGGGGATATCCGCCTCGACGGCGAGGATATCTATGACAAGCGCGTCGATCCGGTGCAGCTGCGCGCCAAGGTCGGCATGGTGTTTCAAAAACCCAACCCGTTCCCGAAGTCGATTTATGATAACGTGGCGTACGGTCCGCGCATTCATGGGCTTGCCAGGAACAAGGCCGAGCTGGATGAGATTGTTGAGAAATCCCTGCGTCGAGCGGCGATTTGGGACGAGGTGAAAGATCGCCTTGATGCGCCTGGCACCGGCCTCTCGGGAGGTCAGCAACAAAGGCTCTGCATTGCGCGCGCCGTGGCGACAGAGCCTGAAGTTCTTTTGATGGATGAGCCATGCTCAGCCCTTGACCCGATTGCCACGGCACAGGTTGAGGAGTTGATCGACGAGCTGCGCGAGAACTATTCGGTGGTTATTGTCACCCATTCTATGCAGCAGGCCGCACGGGTGAGCCAGAAAACCGCATTCTTTCATCTGGGCAATCTGGTGGAGTTTGGCGAGACCAGCCATATTTTCACCAACCCCTCAGATGAGCGCACGGAAAGTTACATCACAGGCCGGATAGGCTAGGAGCAGCGATGCAGGACGAACATATTTCTTCCGCCTTTGACCGCGACCTTGAAACGGTCCAGGCGATGATCATGAAAATGGGCGGGATGGTCGAAGAGGCCATTTTGAATGCTGCCCTCTCGCTGGAAACCGGAGATGAAGAGCTGGCCGAACAGGTGCGTGCCGGGGACAAGGCGATTGACGCGCTCGAAGAGCAGATTGATCAGGCGACAGCGCGCATCATCGCGCTGCGTGCGCCGACAGCGATTGATTTGCGTGTCATCCTGACAGTGATGAAAATCGCCTCCAATCTGGAACGCATTGGCGACTACGCCAAGAACATGGCCAAGCGGACCACGGTACTGGCGCAAATGTCGCCGATCAATGGGGCCGCCGCTTCCCTGCGTCGTATGGCGCGGGAAACCGAACGCATGCTGCGCGACGCGCTCGATGCGTATATCCAGCGGGATGACAAGCTGGCGCTGGAAGTGATCCCCCGCGATCATGATGTGGATCAGATGTACAACGCGCTTTTCCGCGAATTCATCACCTTCATGATGGAAGATCCGCGCAATATCACACCTTGTATGCATCTCCACTTCATCGCCAAAAATATCGAGCGGATGGGCGATCACGTCACGAATATCGCCGAACAGGTGGTGTATCTTGTGACCGGAGCAGTTCCTGAAGAAGACCGTCCCAAAAGTGACAAAACTTCGGTTGATCCCGGCGTCGCGCCTCAGGTCGGATAACGCGGACGGAGAAGACGCAAAATGGCAACTCAGCAACCCAGTGTTCTCCTGGTCGAAGACGAACCAGCCCAGCGCGAGGTTTTGGCCTACAACCTTGAGGCCGATGGCTTTGCTGTGACCAGTGCCGGCAATGGCGAAGAGGCGTTAATGCTTGTGGAAGAGGCCGCTCCAGATGTGATCCTGCTTGACTGGATGCTGCCCAATGTCTCAGGCATCGAAGTGTGCCGCCGCCTCAAGACCCGTCCCGAGACGCGCAACGTGCCAATCATTATGATTTCCGCGCGCTCAGAGGAAGTGGATCGGGTGCGAGGACTCGAGACCGGCGCAGATGACTATGTGATAAAACCTTATTCGGTAATCGAATTGATGGCCCGGGTGCGCGCGCAATTGCGGCGCACGCGGCCTTCCACAGTGGGCCAGCGACTAGAATACCAAGATATCGTGCTCGATTCTGAGACCCACCGCGTCACGCGAGACGGCAAGGAGCTAAAGCTTGGTCCAACTGAGTTCCGGCTTTTGACAACCTTCATGGAAAAACCAGGCCGCGTCTGGAGCCGTGAGCAGCTTCTGGACAGGGTCTGGGGGCGCGACATCTATGTCGACACCCGCACCGTGGATGTCCATATCGGCCGCCTGCGCAAGACGCTTTGTGCGCACGGTCACAAAGATCCTCTGCGCACGGTCCGCGGTGCGGGGTATAGCTTGGGCTGAAGGCTGGTTTGCCGGGAAACCCATCTCTCCTTAGTTGGCAACATCGTCGACAAGTTTTGGATATGACGAACTCAGCCCAAAGTTTCAGAACCTTTCGATTTGATAGGGGGACAAGTCAATGTTTGGTTTTGACCCCGTAACTATGTCTGCAACAACTTTGCCGGTTTTGGGCGCCATCATCAAACCGTAATGGCTGTGACCGAAGGCCGTAATCAAGTTCGGAAACGCCTTGATTTCTCCGATACTCGGCAAACTGTCCGGAAAGCTGGGGCGTTGGCCCGACCAGGTTGTGTAAGTGTCGGCATTAAGCTCAGGAAGAAGGTGGGAGGCCAATTTCGCCAGGCTTTTGATCCGTTTCTTGTTTTCTGGCGCATCCAGACCAGAAAATTCGGCGGTCCCGGCAATGCGCAACCCCTCTAGCATGGAGGACGCCACGAATTTCTTATCCACGTCCATGACAGAATGATTCAGTGAAACGCCGGGCGATGTAAACGAAACATGATAGCCGCGTTCAGCTTGCAACGGGACTTTCAGACCCAAGGGCCGCAGCAATTCGGCCGACCACACCCCCATGGCCAAAACAAGCTTGTCTGTTCTGAAGTGGCCTTCGTTCGTGCTGTACTCCCAGGCTCCATCCTCAACCGGTTTGATCGCGCGTACGGTTGCTTGTTCAAAAACACCTCCCTGACGCAAAAATTTTTCGCACAGCACCTTTCCAATTTTGCCGGGGGATAATGCACGGGCCTGGTCCTTGATCACGATTGCGGCTTGGAAGTCTTTGGATAAATGTGGTTCCAGCACTCTTAATTCCGAGGGACCAATGCGCTCGACGTCGGCACCAGCCTCTTGCCGCAGCGTGTTGTCAAGATTGTCTACACGCGCGGCAGAACCATCACGAAAAGCATGGACGTAGAAACTGTCCTGGACGAGATGCTCGTGGCCGGTTCCTTGCAGGTGCTGACGGTAGAGTGTCACACAATCACGGTTCAAAAACTCCATGGCCGCGGAAGTTGAGACAACGCGGCTCTTTCTGCCTTGCGCCAAAAACCTAAGCGCCCAGCTCGCCAAGCGCGGCGCGTAGCTCGGTTTGATTGACACAGGTCCATCCGGATCGAACACCCAACCAGGGATTTGTTTCCAGACACCTGGCATGGACTGCGGGACAATGGACCACGGAGAAATGACGCCGGCATTTCCAAAAGACGTGGCTTGCCCTGGTTCATCACGGTCCACCAATCGAACTGTGATGTCTCGCTCGATGAGCGAAAGCGCCGTGCATATGCCAACTATCCCGGCTCCCAATACGGTTACGTCTGGCTGCATGGGTTTATACGGCTGCCGCCGAACCTTTGCGTTTGATCACCTGACTTATCAAAGCCGGTGACGCGATTATCAGCGCGACCAAGTCAGCCTGCAGAGACGGGGCAATGAAAATGAGACCCGCAATGGCCATGAGCCATCGATAGATCGCGCCCATCGGAGCAAGCCAGTAGCCCACGACCGAAGCTGACAGCGCAATGACCCCAAAGATGCAGCTAGTTGCGGTGTAGGTAAACTCCCATAGGTCAAACCCCGTAGACGACACAAATAAGAGCACAGGAGCATACACAAATGCCATGGGCGCAAGCACCTTACCCAATCCGAGCGTGAAGGCAGAAATGCCGGTGCGGAACGGGTTGGAATTGGCGATAGCCGCCGCGGCATAGGCCGAGGTGCAGACAGGCGGCGTGATTTCAGCAACCACACCGTAGTAGAGCACAAACATGTGGCTCGCGATTGGTGGTATGCCGAGTTGCGCAAGCGCGGGCTGTGCGACAGACACCAGCATGATGTAAAGCGCAGTCGTGGGCACACCTGCACCCATCAGAATACAAGCCAGAGCAATGAAAACCAGGCTGATGAAAAGCGTGAGATCTTCGACAGAGAAGATCTCGTAGGCGCCAATGGTAAAGAGCCAAGCCAGATCACTGCCCAGGTTAGAAGCCGCTTGAGTCACCATAAAGCCAATACGGAACCCGACACCGGTTGTGTTGATCACTCCGATAACAATGCCCACAGCCGCCGAGGCGGCGCCAACGGCAAGGGCATATTTTACGCCGGTCTCGAACGTGTCACCCATTTCCGGCAGGGAGATGCGCCGTTGTGGGTTCATTGTCGCAAGAGCAGCTCCGGCGATGAGTATTGCGGACATGGTGAAGTCAAAACCGCCGCCCATGTATTTCCATATGACAAAGGCGGTGAAGGCGGCCGCATAAACCAAAGTGAGCGGCTCTTTCAGCCGGCTCATGCCAGCGATCAGCGCCAGGGAGATTCCGCAGAAGGCGGACATATAAGGTGTGTAGCCCGAAAAAAGGACAACGAGCAGACCAACCAGAGGTACGATATTGGCCCAGCCATCGCGCCAGACTGCGCCAAGCTTTGGCAGGGCATCTTTGGCAAGACCTTTGAGCCCCAGTTTGCGTGCCATCAGGTGAACGACAGTAAAGACACCCACATAGTGCAGGAGCGCCGGGAAAATCGCAGCGATCACGATGGTGGTGTAAGGCAGCTCCAGAAACTCAGCCATGATGAAGGCAGCCGCACCCATAATGGGCGGCGTAATTTGTCCGCCTGCGGAGGCCGCGGCCTCAACCCCACCCGCGAAATGCCCCGGGTACCCCAGACGTTTCATATTGGGGATGGTCAGCGCGCCTGTCGACACCGTATTGGCCACGGAGCTGCCTGATATGGTGCCGAAAAAGGCAGAGGACACGACAGAAACTTTTGCAGGCCCGCCGGTGTAGCGCCCCGCAAGGATTGTAGCATTATCAATAAAAAGCTGACCCAGCCCGGTTCGCTGGGCGATGACCCCGAACAGCACGAAGTGGAACACAATTGTCGAAACAACCCAAAGCGTGACACCAAAGATGCCTTCCTGCGGGAAATACATCGAGCTGACGAAAGTATTAAATTTCACACCCGGGTGCTGAAGCAGGCCGGGAAAATAAGGACCAAGCAGCGCGTAGGAAATGAAAACGCAAATGATGAGTGGCAAAATCCAACCCAGCGTACGGCGTGCAATATCGAGCACAAGTACGATGAGGGCGCAGCCGAAGAGCATGTCATACCCATTCGGGTTGCCCATGCGGAATGTCATTTCCTCAATGCCGAGCCATTCTATGCCGCGCCAGGCAATTCCCAGATAAAGCGCCGACGCGATACCAAGGATCATGAGCAAGATATCAAGAAACGGCACCCCACCAAGACGCAAAGCGCCAGTGTTCAAATCAAAAGATGTCTTCGTTTTCGCCAGTGGGTAAAGCGAGTAGGTCAGTATGAACAGGCCACACAAGTGCCATCCCATATGCCAGTAGTCAGGTGGCAGGGCAAACCCTGCCGTGAGATAGTGATAAACAGCAAAGGTCAAAGCGACATAGCGAAGAAACTTGCCAAATCCCGGTGTGACCGAACGCGTCGCGGCGCCTTCGTCGTATTTCTTTTCGATCTCCGCCAACTCTTCTTCTGAAAGTTCGCGCACGTCTTCTGTCTGTGGACCACTCATCTCATGTCCCCCGGTTTGGATTTGATTTTCGAGATGGTGCCGGGCGGAGGCTCTGAGATACCCGCCGCCCGGCGTTCAAGGTCGGAAGAGGTCTGACCTTATTCCAGAAGCCCGGCTTCTTTGTAGAACTTCTCGGCGCCCGCATGCAGAGGCACACCCAGAGCCGCAATGCCGTCCAGAGCCGTATCAGGCGTGATTTGTTTGCCCTTGGCGTGACCGTTGTCGAGAAGTTTCCGCGTGTTGTCATTCCACAAAGCTGCGGTGATGCCGTAAACCAGTTCTTCGCTGAGATCCGAAGACACAACCAGCAAAGCAGAGACGGCCGGAGTTTTCACTTCGTAGTCCACACCTTCATAGACACCTGCCGGAATTTGCGACGGGATGTAAGCTGGGATGATCTCGTTGATCTTGGCCAGGTCCTCATCGCTGAAGCTATGGAGCTCCATGCCCTTGGTTGTCGACAGCTGTACCATGGCGGAGACCGGCCAGCCTGCGGCATAGAAGTAAGCGTCCAATTGCCCGTCCGCCAGACGTTCGGCAGATTGGCTATTGTTGAGTTCGGCTTCATCCATATTGTCGCGGGTCACGCCCCATTCAGCCAGCATCATTTCAACAGCAACCTGCGTTCCAGAACCGGCCTGCGCAATGCCCACACGCTTGCCTTCAAGGTCACTCAGATTGGAAATCGAAGACCCCTTTGGCATAACAAGATGCAGGTCTTCGGGGTAAAGGTTTGCCACAATGCGCAGTTTCTCATGTGGCTTGCCGTCGAACTTGCCTTCGCCAAGGAACATCGAGCGTGTTACATCTGCAGCGGCCAGCCCGGCTTCAAGCTCGCCATTTTGTACGGCAGTGTTGTTGAAAACGGACGCGGTCGTTGATTGCGCGATCGCAATCAGGCCCGGCACGCCACATTGGCCACCTTCGTCGCAAGGACGCGATCCGGGAGGTGACGAAATGCCATTGGCGATTGTGCCGCCAATCGGGAAGTACGTCCCTCCAGCACTGCCTGTGCCGATCCTAAAGAATGTAGGATCCTGCGCGGCGGCCAGCCCCGCAGTCATCATGGTGGCGACCGCCGCCCCGGTTAGTTTGGTGAAAAGTCCCATTGTCAAATCTCCCTTTTTTGAACGCCAGCCGAAGGAACAGCGACCAGGCGGTTATTATTGACTTTGGCATCATGGATTGAGTCCAAAGATAAAAGCAAATTTCTAATTTTATGGTTTTAATAAATTTAATTTATATAATGCAGACATGAATCTGCAGCAGCTCACCGTCTTTCGAGACGTCATGAAAACCGGTTCGGTCAGCGCCGCGGCGCGCAACTTGCACCGAACACAGCCTGCGATCAGTGCGTCGCTCAAGGCTCTCGAAGCAACCTTGGGTGTCACCCTGTTCCATCGCGAAGGGCGTCGATTGTCGCCGACGCCGGAAGCACATTACTTGTTGTCTGAAGCGGTCGAAATTCTCGACAGGCTGAATTTGGCGAGTTCAAACCTGTCTGAACTGCGCAATCGAACGAGAGGGTCGTTGAGGATCGCGGCCATGCCTGGAACTTCCGCTTACTTGATGCCTGAATTTGTAAGCGGCTTCGTTGCTGAAAAGGATGATGTTCAGGTTGCTTTGGCCACGCGAAGCTCGCCGCAGATTTTGAGCATGATCGCCGCACAGAGCTTTGATGTCGGGTTTTGCGACATGCAGGTGGATGAGGCGCGCCGGGATCTGGTCAACTCTGTGCATATCCGGAGCAACTGCGTTGTCGCATTCAGGCACGACCATAGATTGGCCGGCCATGAACGGGTGCGTGCCACAGACTTGAACGATGAGCCAATGGGAACATTACATGACGGCCATCGGGTCTACACCGACACTGAGAGAGCCTTTCGTCAGGTGGGGGCGCGGTTCAATGTACGTGTAGAAGCACAATTTTTCATGCCGCTATTCCACTTTATCGAGGCTGGCCAAATTTGCGCAGTGGTCGATGTGATGAGTGCTGAAAGCTACAGACGTCTACACGGAGACAGCGGCCAGATACGTTTTGCCAACTTTGAACCCGCCGTCCCCTTTGGCTACTCAATAGTGAGCCCAAAGCAACGACCACCGTCGCTTCTGGCGGGTGAATTCGCGAGCAAATGGGAGAGTTTTGTCCGTAGCATTGTCGACCACGTGTAATCTCGCAGCTTCAATTAATCTGAGACCGGTTTTGGCCCGGATCTGCCATTCCTCAAAACTAGCCGGTCCTAGCCCTGACCATCCGTCTCCGCCTCGTTCTTGCCATTCTGACCCGGGTAAACCAGTCCCGCCGAGATCACCAGTTTGGCGGCGTCTTCGATGGTCATGTCCAGTTCGATCACGTCTTCTTTGGGGAAGAAAAGCAAAAAACCTGAGGTTGGGTTTGGCGTGGTGGGGACAAAAACGCTGACCATCTGACCGCTGGTTTCGGCCTTGGCCAGGATCTCGCCCCGTGTATCGGTCGAGATAAAGCCAATGGCCCAGATCCCCTTGCGCGGATACTGGATGAGACAGGCCTTCTCAAAGCTGCGCTCGGATTGCTGAAAGACCGTTTCGGCGATCTGTTTCACGCCAGAATAGATCGAACGCACCACCGGCATGCGGTCCACCAGACCTTCCGCATAGCTGATGAGCGACTTGCCAATCAGCCCTTTGGCGATCCAGCCCACAAAAATGGTGAAGAGCAGAAAGACGATAACACCCACGCCGCGAATGTTAATCTTGACCCAACCTTCGTCATCAGGGCGCGTGTTGCCCAGGAACCAGCGATTGACCAGGTTTTCTGGCTGATAAGCCTCCGGCACGAAAGGAAGGACAAACCCATCCACCCAGCCGATCAGTGACCAAATCAGCCACACGGTCAGCCCCACCGGCGCAATCACAATGATGCCGGTTAGAAAACTCGCGCGCAGCCCACCAAAGCGACTATGCTTCTTGGGGTGCGGTGGTTCTTCGTCAAACGGGGTATTCATGTTGTCCCAGCCCAGTCACAGACCTGCGAAACCTAAGCGCTTTGATCTGTGCTCACAATGCAGATGTTAACGATTTAGTGGCTTGAGGCCTGATTTTTCAGGGAAATGGCAATTTTTCCGGCAAGCCTGGCGTTATTTTCGATCAACGCGATGTTGGCAGCCAGTGTGCGACCTAGGGTCAGCTCGTTCAGCCGAGCCAGCAGGTAGGGTGTGACGGCCTTGCCTTTTATGCCCCGTCTATCTGCTTCGGCAGTGGCTTCTGCGATGAGCGGTTCAAGCTCTGAGTGAGGGATTGAGGCCACCTTGGGAACCGGATTTGCAATCAACAGGCCGCCAGATACGCCAAGGACCGTCCGCATCACATGTGCTCTTGCGATCGCGTCAGGACTGTCCATGCGCAGCGGAGCCATTAAGTCAGTTGTGGCTGACCAAAAGGCGGGCAGGGCGTCTTGTCCATAGGCAATGACGGGAACACCGAGGGTTTCCAGAACTTCCAGCGTCTTGGGCAAGTCAAGGATGGCCTTGGCCCCGGCACAGACTACGGTGAGAGGTGTTTGCGCCAGCTCATGCAGATCGGCGGAAATGTCAAAGCTGTCTTCTGCGCCGCGATGAACACCCCCAATACCCCCCGTGGCAAAAACCTGAATACCGGCCAGATGTGCTGCGATCATCGTGGCGGCCACGGTGGTTGAGCCGTTGCCACCTCTCGCAAGGCAAACAGCCAAATCCGCACGGCTCAGCTTGACCACGTCATCGGCCCGCGCCAGCGCTTCCAACTCCTCTTCCGTTAAGCCGACATGCAACCCACCTTTGATCACCGCAATCGTCGCCGGGGTGGCCCCTTCTTCGCGCACGGCATCCTGCACCCGCCACACGGTTTCAAGGTTTTGCGGAAATGGCATTCCGTGGGTGATGATCGTGCTTTCCAAAGCCACAATAGGCGCGCCACGCGTGCGGGCATCGGCGACCTCGGGCGAAAAGATGAGGGGCAGTGCGGTCATGAGAAGGTGATGCCGGGGGAACGCGCTTATTGCAATGGTTTTGCTGGACCCGGGCGAGAAAGCTGCCACATTGGCGTAAGGAGGCCAAATGAGAAAATATTTCATTCCAATTGTCATAACTGGGTTGCTGACTGCCCAGCTTGCTTGGAGTTGCGATACCGCACTTGATTCCCTTCAGGCTGCCATTTCTTCTGACGCTCCTCTCAGCCTCCCGGACGCGACCTGTCAGCAAAGTGTCGACCTGTCCGGGGCGACGAAGGAGACATGTCATTGGACCTACCCCTATCGCACCCCTGAGGCTGAGGCGGCGTTTACGCAATGGTCTGACGCTTTGCTGGTTTGTTTCGGGGCCGAGCAGGCGCAATTGAGCGATCAACCGGTCAATCACCCCGACAGCTACACGCTCCACCGGTTTGACACGGGAACAGCACAGGTTTCACTTTCGCTGAAGGACAAAGCCGCGCTTGGACGAACGTTGGTGTTTCTGCAAATCTCCCCCAAGCCCTAGGCCGTCCATCATGAGGGGTTGCGCCGCTTTCAAACCCACTATATACGCGCGCCATTCAATCCGCAGGTATGGGCGGGCTGATGGGGGAGACATCCTCAGAAGTCCACCGGTTGAAGCATCCGCTTCTCATCCCATACCGAGGCGCAAACCGGAAAGGAAACGACCATGGCTCTTCCAGAGTTCTCCATGCGTCAGCTGCTTGAAGCTGGCGTTCACTTCGGCCACCAGACGCAGCGTTGGAACCCCCGTATGGGCGAGTTCATCTATGGCGCGCGCAATGGCATTCACATTATGGACCTCACGCAAACCGTGCCGATGCTTGATGCGGCTCTGAATGCGGTCCGTGAAACCGTTGCCAAAGGCGGCCGTATTCTCTTTGTGGGCACCAAACGGCAGGCCGCGGCACCGATTGCCGATGCAGCCGAAAAATGTGCGCAATACTACATGAACCATCGCTGGCTCGGTGGCACGTTGACCAACTGGCAAACGGTCAGTCAATCAATCAAACGCCTGAACGAGATCGACGAGATGATGGCGGCCGGCTCGGATGGTTTGACAAAGAAAGAGCGTCTGGGTCTGGAACGCGACCAAGGCAAACTGCAAGCCTCTTTGGGTGGTATCCGCGAAATGGGTGGCACACCGGATCTTCTCTTCGTCATCGACGTGAAGAAAGAAGCGCTCGCCGTGGCCGAAGCCAACAAACTGGGCATTCCGGTTGTGGCGATTGTGGACACCAACTGTTCCCCTGATGGCGTAGACTACCTCATCCCGGGCAATGACGATGCCGCACGTGCGATTGCTCTTTATTGCGATCTGGTCGCACGGGCCGCGCTTGATGGTATGTCGGCGCAGCTTGGTGCCGCTGGCGTCGACGTGGGTGCGATGGAAGAAGCGCCTGTCGAAGAGGTCGTTGCTGAAAAAGCATCAGCAGAAGCCCCGGCTGAGGACGCCAAAGCCGAAGAGGCCCCTGCCGAGGAGAGCAAAGAGGCCCCCGCCGAAGGCTAAGCCTTCCCTAAATCGATATATGGGGCAGGGGAGAACCTGCCTCTGAAACTTTGAGAGATGTGAGGAGAGCCAAAATGGCGATCACTGCTGCAATGGTAAAAGAACTGCGCGATTCCACAGGCGCAGGCATGATGGACGCGAAAAAAGCGCTGACAGAAAATGACGGCGACATGGAAGCCGCCGTAGACTGGCTGCGCACCAAAGGTTTGGCAAAGGCGGCCAAGAAATCAGGGCGTACGGCTGCTGAAGGTCTAGTTGCCGTCAAAGTTGATGGTGGCCGGGGTGTTGCGGTTGAAGTTAACTCCGAAACAGACTTCGTCGCCAAGAATGCAGAATTCCAGGACATGGTCGCCGGTGTTGCGGCAACAGCGATGGGCGTGGCGGACACAGACGCCCTGGCCGCTGCTGATATGGGCGGAAAATCTGTGGCCGATACGATCACGGCCAAGGTTGCGACAATTGGGGAAAACATGTCCCTGCGCCGTATGGCATCTGTAGAAGGGGGCGTCGTGGTCAGCTATGTGCACAACGCAGCCGCCGACGGCATGGGCAAAATCGGTGTTCTGGTCGCAATGACCGGGGGCGATGAGACGTTTGGCAAGCAGGTTGCGATGCATATTGCAGCCACAAACCCGGCGGCTCTGAACGAAGAGCAACTGGATCAGGCGATTGTCGACAAGGAACGTCAGGTTCAGATCGACATCGCGCGCGAGTCCGGCAAGCCTGAAGAGGTTATCGAGAAGATGATCATCGGTCGTATGAAGAAATTCATGGCCGAGGTCACGCTTGTGAACCAGGCCTTCGTGATCAACCCTGATCTGACCGTCGGCGCCGCCGCCAAAGAAGCGGGTGCTGAGATCACCGGTTTCGTCCGCATGGAAGTGGGCGAAGGCATTGAGAAAAAAGAAGAAAACTTTGCCGAGGAAGTCGCCAAGGCGGCTCAGGGCTAAAAGTTTTCCAACCGGCGCCGAGGGGCCAGCCCCTCGGGCTCCCCGGGATATTTTCAGCAAGAAGAGAGGACCTGTCTTTTCTTTTTGCCATAAATTTCACGGGGACGTCGAAACCATAAGGTTCGACGTTGGGGGTAGAGCCCCCATTTTCATGTCAGGCGAGGGGGATGAAACATGCAAAAAACAGTTGTGAATAGCTGGAACGAGTGGGACCCACTCAAACACGTCATTGTCGGACGCGCGGATGATTGTCACATCCCGCCGGAGGAACCGGCGCTAGACGCCAAGGTGCCCGAGGACAGCGATATGCGCGGGCAGTGGGGCAGGCGGCCGCAGGAGACGATTGACCGGGCCAATGAGCTTTTGGACAACTTCGCAGCGCAACTGGAAGCGCGCGGCGTGCGGGTGGACCGTCCGACACCGATTGACCACAGCCTGCCTGCAACCACACCGGATTTTCATACCGAGAGCCAGTTTGGCTGCATGCCGCCGCGCGATGTGTTGCTCACCGTGGGCAGTGAGATCCTTGAGGCAACGATGTCGTATCGCTGCCGCTGGTTTGAATATCTCAACTACCGCCCGCTGATGCAGCAGTATTTCAATGAGGACCCGAATTTCCGCCATGAATGCGCACCCAAACCGCGCCTGACAGATGCGGATTATCATCCCGACTACCTCAGCGAGAAAATCGGCGTTGAAAAGCGCCTGAAATGGACGGCAGAGAAATTCTTTGTCACCACCGAGGAAGAGCCGCTCTTTGACGCCGCCGATGTGTTGCGCTTTGGGCGTGACTTGGTGGTTCAGCATGGGTTCACCACGAACCTCAAAGGCATCGAATGGATCCGGCGGCATTTTCCGGACCACCGCGTGCATGCGGTAAATTTCCCCGGGGATCCATACCCGATCCATATCGACGCGACTTTCACGCCCCTGCGCCCTGGGCTTATCCTCAACAATCCGCAACGTCGCTTGCCCGAGGATCAGCGTGGTATGTTCGAGAAAAACGGCTGGGAGATCGTAGACGCCGCGCAGCCGGCGCATAACGCGCCTCCACCTCTTTGCTACTCCTCAACCTGGCTCAGCATGAATGTGCTGGTGCTCGATCCCAAAACGGTCTGTGTCGAGAAATCCGAGGTCTATCAGGCCGAACAGATGGACAAGCTTGGCATGGAGGTGGTCGAAGTCGAGTTGCGCGATGCCTATGCCTTTGGCGGCGGTTTGCATTGCTGTACCGCAGATGTGTATCGCGAAGGCACCTGTGAGGACTATTTCCCCAGCCTGAGCTGACGTGAAAACGGTGCTGCCCGCAGGAAAGGACAGCACCGTAACACACACGCGGTCCGCCGACATGGGGAAGGGCGGCGGTACTGGATTAAAATGACCGACAGCTCGAAAAATAGAACTGCCGGCCAAAGTCCGGAAGAACCGGCAGATTGGGGTGCCCTGTAATTGCAGGGGGTTCCAACCTGATTGTTCCAAGGCTCAAAGCCACCACTCACGGAACCTCTCTATAATGCTACGTTACGCCGCATCATGGAAGTAGGGGATTCCTTACCCTACGTCAAAAGTAGGTTAACTGAGTGATATCAGGTGTCTAAAACGAACATTTGATTCTGAAACGCTGCCTTCAGAACCGCTTGAGCCGTGGTTTCAACGCTCAGTGATTCACGCGCAAGGCGTAAATGCTTTTCAACCGTAGCTGGCGTGAGCTCCATCAGAATCGCAATATCCTGAATCGTTTTGCCATCGCCGACCCAGCCCAGAACCTCTTTTTGTCGCTTTGTCAGCGTACGGCCCGGTGCCGTGTAGGGCAGGGTGAGGATACGCAGATGCACCAGATTGTTGAGCAGGATGATATCTTCGCCATGCTCATCCCAGACTGCATCGGCATCTTCCTGTGTCAGATCGGCGCGCACCGTGAGTGCCATAGCGCCCTTGGTCCGCGGCGAGACCGATTTGAAACTGATCGAGTATCCTGCAGTTACGTTCATAGAGCGGTTAAACGCGATGACTTTTCTTTCTTCTGCCGTGAGCGTCTGTGTGGTCAGCATGTCAGCCAAGACCGACCACGAACACGCACCTTCATTGTCCAAAGCCCAACGCACCATGGGGCCGTGGAAATAGTGACCGTCCTTGATAAAGGTTTCCAGGTAGTCTGTTTCATGATTGCTCAGCAGAACAAAGTCTTCAGGGTCGCCAAGCGACGTCGCGGTACGATAGCGTGTATAACCATAAATTAACCGATCGAACCCGTATTCCGCCATGCGCGAAGTATGCATATCCCACAGCTCTTCGATGCTAGGAGCGTTCAGTAAGGCATTGAGTTCGCGAGTTAAAATCATTTTTTTGCTTTGAGGTGCTGCGCCATGGCTTCGAGGGCCAGGACGTATCCATGCGCACCAAACCCACAGATCACGCCAAGCGCCACTTTGGCAATGTAGGATGTGTGACGAAATTCTTCACGCGCATGGATGTTCGACAGATGCAACTCGATGGTTGGAATTTCGACGCTCGATACCGCATCCATCAGAGCGACCGAGGTATGCGTATACGCACCGGCATTCAGAATGATGCCGTCCTGAGTACCGCGCGCTGCATGAATCAAGTCGACCATCGCACCTTCGACGTTGTTCTGCTCAAACGTGACCAACACGCCAAGCGTCTTGGCGGTGTCGTGACACATGGCTTCAATATCAGCCAACGTCGTGCTGCCGTAAATCTCAGGCTGCCGCGTGCCAAGCAGGTTGAGGTTCGGACCATTGAGGACCAGAATGGAAGTCATTAAAGCCGCGTCCTTTTTCACGAGGTTTAAACTGTGATGCAGAGGATTGTCGAGTGATAGACCTGTCTGAGGTGGATTATGCGATGAGATGTGTGGCAGGGCGTTATGGGCAATCCACAGGGCGCAGATCAAGATTGCACCTTAAACATTTGGTATTAAAGCATTAGGTGGTTTCATTGGTATAGCATTATATTAACATAATACTGATTATGCGTATTTCTTGTGTACCCGCAAAGTTAAAGTGTCCCACATCTGCAAAGTAGAAGTGTCACACTCTGCCCCAATGAGAACAGGCAGAGAGTGTGGGCATGGGATGGGTTTTGATGAGCGAGCGCGAGCTGAACCGGGTTGAGGTGTTGAGCCAGGTAAACCAAGGCCGGATGACAGCCACTAACGCGGGCAACGTTCTGGGATTGAGCCGCAGACAGGTTCACAGGCTTCTGAAGACGTTCCAGTCCGGCGGTCCCGCCGCGATCCGGCACAAGGCCCGTGGTCGTGTTTCGAACAACCGGATCGATCCGGCGGTTCGGGAGTTCGCGGTGACACTGGTCCGGGAGAACTACATTGACTTCGGCCCGACGTTCGCGGCTGAGAAGCTCGACGAGGAACACGGGCTGAAGGTGTCGCGCGAGACGCTGCGCAAGTGGATGCAGGACGCTGGGATCTGGCTGTCTCGGAAGCAACGCCGCACGTTCCACCAGCCACGCTTGCGCCGGGAATGCTATGGTGAGCTGATCCAGATCGACGGCTCGGACCATCACTGGTTCGAGGGCCGCGGGCCAGCCTGCACCCTGCTCGTCTTCATCGATGACGCCACCAGCACCTTGATGCATCTGGAGTTCGTGACGTCCGAGAGCACCTTCAGCTACTTCGGCGCGCTTGAGGCTTATCTGCATGAACATGGACGCCCGGTGGCGTTCTATTCGGACAAACACACCGTGTTCCGCGTCCCGAACCAGGCCGCCAAATCCGGCCACGGGATGACCCAGTTTGGCCGTGCTCTGAACGAGTTGAACATCGAGATCCTCTGCGCGAACAGCTCGCAGGCCAAGGGCCGCGTCGAACGCGCGAACCGGACGCTGCAGGACCGCCTGGTGAAGGAACTGCGCCTCGCGGGCATCTCGGACATGGCAGCGGCCAATGCGTTCCTTCCGGCCTTCATGGAGCGCTACAACGCGAAGTTCGCCAAGGCCCCACGCCGTCCTGACAACCTGCACCGGCCCCTCAATACCGAACCTGACCGGCTTGCCGATGTGCTCTGCTGGCGCGACGAACGCTATGTCGGCAACCAACTGGCCTTCTCCTACGACCGGCAGCGGATCATCCTAGCAGAGAACGAGATCACACGCGGCCTGCCCGGCAAATATGTCGACAGCTACGAGTTCCCGGACGGACGACTGGAGTTCCGCTGGAAGGGCGTCTCGCTCCCCTACTCCGTCTTCGACAAAGACCAGCGCGTCACGCACGCGGCCATAACTGAGAACAAGCACCTGAGCGCGGTCCTTGAGCACATCAAGGCCGAGCAGGACAAGGCCCCGCCAAAGAAACGCCGCGTGGGCAAACAGCGTTCGATATACAAGCCAACCGGACGTCGAAACGACGGCTGGAATTCACTCGCTGCCCGGCGTGCCAAGGAGGCCCGCAAAGCCAGCCAGGGCTGCGATATCTGAGGTCTCCGCCCTGTCAGGCTTTGCTCCCCTCAGCGCCCAAGTGGGACATTTCTACTTTGCGGACCAAGTGACATTTCTACTTGGTTGCAACACTGTGGGCCGTTGTGACGCGCAAATCAAAGGATTTCCAACTCATCCGCTTTCAAACGTCACCACCCCATCACACACGGTCGCTATGGCCTGCGCGTCTGTGATGTTCTCTGGCGCCAGCTTTGTCAGGTCGTGGCTCATCACCGCGACATCCGCCATCATGCCAGCCTTGAGCTTGCCTTTGCGCTCTTCGTTGAATTCCACCCAGGCATTGTCGCGCGTGTAGCTGGCCAGCGTGTCGGTGAGGCTTTGTGTCTCGTCGCGCCATCCCTCGCCCAGGTCGAGCGGCGCAATGGCGGCTTTGATATTGGGCATGACGTCAATCGGGATGACCGGCCAGTCGGTTGAGAACACAATCCGCGCGCCGGTTTCGCGCACGGTCTGCACAGGATACGCGCCAGCGATCTGATGCGGATGCAGGTACTGACCCACGGCGGATGGTGGAAAGATGTGACCGCGCGGCGCATGTCCGGGCTGAATGGATGCCACGACACCCATCTCAGCAAATCTAGGGAGATCATCGGGATGGACGATTTCCAGATGTTCCACCCTGTGGCGGCTGTCGCGTTCGCCATTCGCCTCGCGCGCCGCCTGATAGGCATCCAATGTGCGGCGCACACCGGCATCGCCAATGGCATGAACGGCGATCTGAAAGCCAAGCCTGTCGGCCTCGACACAACAGGCAACGAAATGCTCTTGTGTAAACACCTCATCTCCCATGTTGTCCCCTGCCCCCATCTCACCGGGATAAGGTTGCAGCATCAGCGCCGTGCCGCTCTCAATCACGCCGTCAATGAACATTTTCACATGACTGCACCGCACCATGTCGCTTTGAAACCGCGCGCGCATGGCCGGAGCCTCCGCTCCCAGACGCTCCAGAGGATCGGTGCCTTTCATGTGAAATGGCACGTGGCAGCGAATGGGCAGACGTCCTTCGCGCTCCAGCTCATTGAGAAGCTCGCATTGATAGGTATTGCCATCCATCAGATGCAGTGTGGTGATGCCTTGCGCCGCGCAATGCTCCAGTCCACGGGCAATCACATCGCGGTCCATTTTGCGCTGGTCCGGCGTAGCCGGTGGCCTGGGATCCTTGCCTGTTGTCAGGCCCAGCATTTCACGTCCGCCGTGGCGTGTGAGCGCCAGAACCGGGCTGTAGGCACCGGGTTCAAGCAACTCGCCAGAGGCCAGCCCATCGTCGCCCATGACAATCTCGGACCCCGCATCCACCTCGCCGCCTTGCAAAAGTCCAGCAGCCTCAAGCGCCGCCGTATTGGCCCAGATCGTATGGTGATCAGGAGCGAACATGGCCAACGGACGGTCTGAGAGGATCTGATCGAGATCCTGCCGGGTCAGGGTATGACCCGTGCCGAGGATGTTATAATCGGCCATTACGCAAAACACCATTTCACCCGCAGGCGTGGCATCCGCATAGGGCAGAATGCGCGCCTTCATTTCTTCAAGGCCAGTGGCACCATAAAGGCTCAGACAATCCAGTTCGACCGAGCCGCCAAAGAGATGCACGTGGCTGTCGATGAAGCCCGGAATCACCGTGCCCCCCTTGGCATCAATCACCTTTGTCTCGGCCCCTGCCCGCGCCAGCATCGGCCCAGCCTGCCCTACCTCGGTGATCAACCCATCCTTAATCGCCAAGGCCTCCGCCTCTGGATGGGCATCATCAAACGTCATCAGACGACCATTGTGGATAATGATATCAGGCTCCATCGCACGCTCCTCCCAAAACGCGCGCGGCCCCGCGTCACAGAGGGGCCGCATCTTGACGTGATCAGAGCTTACTTCTGAAGCTCTGTCCAGATCGCCGTGTAAAGCTTGGTGGCTTCAGGCGAGCAGGTCTTGGCCACATAGGCGGCGTCCTTGAGGTCATCGGGGATGATCACCTCAGGTGCGGTTTTCATGTCTTCGGGCATGAATTCCTCGGAGCCTTTGATACCATTGGCATAGCGTGCAAAGGACGACAGCATGGCGGCGTTTTCCGGAGCCATGATGAAGTTGAGGAAGGTTTTGGCCTCGTCCACATTCTGCGCATCTGCCAGGATGGCGGCATTGTCCATCCACACCGGGAAACCCTCTTGCGGATAGCCAAAGGCCACATCCGCGTTTTGGTTACGCGCGCGGAAGGACGCCCCGTTCCAGTTGACACCTGCCGATAGGTCATTCTTGGCATATTTCTCGATATTGCCGTAATCCATCGACAACCAATTGGGCTTGGCCGCCTGCAGGATGTCGCGCACTTTCTTAAGGACTTCCTTGTCCTCGGTGCATTGCTCGCCCCCGGCATATTTGATGGCCAAACCCATCACATCGCCCATTTCCGGCACAACGTTGATTTTGCCAACAAGCTCTTCCGGCGGATCGAAAATCAGCGCAGAGGTGTTGATGTCGCCGCCATACACAGCCGTGTTCACAGTCACCCCGACTGTGCCCCACTGCCATGGCACAGTGTAGTTTCGACCCGGGTCAAATTCCACATCCACCCATTGCGGATCCATATGTTTGAAGTTTTCCATTTCGTTGGGCTTGGATTCCATCAAGAGGCCTTCGCCGATGAAAATCGGAATGTAGGTTCCAGAAGGCACAACGATATCAAAGCCATGACCGCCTGCCTTGATCTTGGCCAGGGCGGTGTCGTTGCTGTCGTAGTCGGTGATCGTGACCTTGATTCCGGTCTCGGCCTCGAACTTTTCGATCATCTCAGGGCTGGTGTAGTTGCCCCAGTTGTAAAGATTAAGCTGCCCCTCAGCCAGCGCTGGGCTGGCCAGTAGAACAGTCAATGCCGTCAGTGTCTTTTTCATTGTCTTTCTCCCTAGTTAATTCAGGTCTTTCTCTTGCTTAAAATCGTGAATGCGATGACCAGCGTAACTGAAATCGCCAGAAGTACGGTCGAGATCGCGTTGATCTCGGGTGTCACCACGCGCCGCAGCTGGCCCAGCATATATGTGGGCAGCGTATCTTGCCCCGCGGATTTTACAAACTCCGTGATGACCACGTCATCAAGCGATATGACAAAGGCCAGCATCGCCCCGGCAAGGATACCCGGCCACAGCTGTGGCAAGGTGATGCGGCGGAACACTTGGTAGGGTGTGGCGTAAAGGTCTGCAGCAGCCTGTTCGAGGCTGAGGTCCATGCCTTGCAGCCGCGCGCGGATGGGCAGATAGGCGAAGGGAATACAAAAGGCCGAATGCGCCATGATGAGGTAGAGAAGCCCGGTATAGCCGGTGGCAACCTTGATCATCGCAAAGAAGATCAGAAGCGCCACGGCGGTCACGATCTCGGGCACCATGAGCGGCTGGTTGATCATGGCAAAGACCACCGATTGGCCTTTGAATTTACGCGTGCGCGTGGTGGCCAGTGCGGCCAGAACAGCCACGGTCGTGGAAATCCCCGCCGCGCAGACCGCGATGATGAGCGAGCGCACCGTGGCCTCCTGCACCTGCTCATTGTCCCAGGCCGAGACATACCAGCGCCAGGAAAACCCTTCCCAGATGGCAATCGAGGAGCCGGCATTGAAGGAATAGACCACCAGCAGAATGATCGGCATGTAAAGCATGAAGAAACACGCCATGGCGATGGTGGTAAAGCCGGTCTGCCGACGGATATCAAAGCCACGCTCAGCCATGGCGCACCTCGTCATCGCCCACCGCACGCACATAAAGAATCAGCGCCACCATGACGATGGCCAAAAGCGTGATCGAAAGAGCCGCCCCTAAGGGCCAATTGCGCCCCTGCCCGAATTGCAGCTCAATGAGGTTGCCAATCATCAGCTGATTGCCTCCACCCATCACGCGCGGCGTCACATAAGCGCCCAGAGAGGGCACAAAGACGAGGATCGAGCCCGCAATCACACCCGGTTTGACCAGCGGCAGGATCACGCGGCGCAGCACCTGAAACCGTGTCGCATAGAGATCATATCCCGCTTCCACGAGGCTGAAATTCAGCCGCTCCATCGAGGCGTAGATCGGCAGGACCATAAGCGGCAGATAGACATAGACCATGCCGATGATGATGGCGAATTCGGTGAACAGCATCTGGATGGGTTCATCTATGACGCCTAGGCCAATCAGCACCGTGTTCACCGTGCCCTCATTGCGGATGAGTTCCAGAATGGCAAAGGTCCGGATCAGAAGGTTCGTCCAGAACGGAATGATGATGAGCAGCATCCAAAGCTCACGCTGTGACTTGGGGCGTGTGGCGATGAAATAGGCCGTGGGAAAGCCCAGGATCAGGCACACAAGTGTCGTCATGAGCGACAGTTTCACCGACCGCCAGAAGATGCTCAGATGCGCATCCGACCAGCCGAGCGTATCCTCAAAAATGTCCCGTTGCAGGATGACGTTGAACCAGGCATCGGTGGAAAACTCCCACTCCACCCCGCCAAAATCACCTGGCGCAAGGAAGGAATAGACCAATGTGATCAGGAGCGGGCCACTGGCAGCGAAGATCAGAATGGTCAGCGCGGGGACAAGCAAGAGCCATCGGCGGCGCGCGGCGGCTTTGTCTTGGGATATCGCCTGCCCTGCCATCCCTTAGTCCCTCAAAACCTGCGCGACGCCGTCGCCAAAGATGATGCCGACACGGTCGCCCTGGCTGAGCCCGGCCTCAGTGTCGGGGCTATTTTGTTGGCGCAGCACAAAGCGCGTGCCGTCGTCGATATCCACGTGGAAATGCGTGTCCGTCCCGAAATAGACAATCTCGCGCAGCGCGCCTTTCAAAAGCCCTTCGGCCTCGCCAACGAGGCGCGCATGTTCGGGCCGCACTGCAAGAGTGACCTTGCCGCTGGGCGTGGTGTCTTCCTGCATGCGCGCTGTGGTTTTCTGCCCTGAGGACAGCTTGACGCGGGCCGTGACCCCCTCTCGCCCATCAATCTCGGCTGGAAGGAAATTGGTGTCCCCAATGAAATCCGCCACAAACCGTTCGGCCGGGTGATCATAAATGTCCCGCGGCCCGCCAATCTGCCGGATGGAGCCCGCCTCCATCACCGCAATCCGGTCCGACATTGTCAGCGCTTCTTCCTGATCATGCGTGACAAAAATAAAGGTGATGCCGGTTTCCGATTGCAGGCGCTTGAGTTCAAGCTGCATGTCCTTGCGCAATTTGAAATCCAGAGCACTCAGCGGCTCATCCAGCAAGAGGACCTTGGGCTTGGGTGCCAAGGCGCGGGCGAGCGCCACGCGCTGTTGTTGCCCGCCCGAAATTTGACTGGTCTGGCGATCCGCCATCTCGGTCATCTTCACCAGCGCCATCATTTCATCGACGGTTGCCGCGATCTCGGTCTTGGGCTTGCCAAGCATTTCCAATCCAAAGCCGATGTTTTGCGCCACCGTCATATGCGGGAAAAGCGCGTAGCTTTGAAAAACCGTGTTGATCGGGCGTTTATGCGGCGGCGCGTCGAGGATGCTCTCGCCAAACATCTCAAGACTGCCCGAGGTTGGGTTTTCGAACCCCGCAATCAGCCGCAGAAGCGTGGTTTTGCCACAGCCCGAAGGCCCCAGAAGCGTAAAGAATTCATTGTCCTGAATGTCGATATCAACCCCGGCCAGAGCTTCGACAGGCGGTTGACCCGGATAGACCTTCCGCAGATTCCTGGCGCTGATCGCTATCTTCAAAGGCTGTCCCCCGACACCGCAGGGCATGTCCCGGAATTGCTGCCTCTGCACAATGGATGATTGCGCTAAATCTGATTGTAAGAAATACCCCTTTTGGGGTAGTTTTTCGCATAATTCTTTCTGTTTATGGGTGAGTTTGTCTGAACCGCTTTCTCCAACCGATGTGATCCGCCTGCGCCACGCGATGGCACAGGCAGGTACGGGGCGTTTTTTCACGTGCTTCAAACGCTTGCTTCAGGCGCGGCTGAAGTTTGACACGTTCCTTCTTTTTCGCTTTGACCCCGGCGCGCCGCCGCAGGTGTTGAACAGTTGGATCAAGCCCAACGCCCTGCCTTTGGACGTGTTGGACGAGTATGTCGATGGCTTCTATCGCCTTGACCCGTTCTTTCAGCTCAAGGAAATTCCCATCAAGGGCCTGACAACGCGATTGTCCGACATTGCGCCAGACCGGTTTTTCTCAAGCGAATACTACCTGCAATACTACCGTCGCACGCGCATCTGCGAGGAGGTGGGGCTTCTGGCCCCCCTGCCCTCAGGGTCAGTCGCGCATTTGTCCTTGAGCCGCCTGGAAACCACCGGACCCTACCGGCGACGCGAATTGCAATGCTTGATGCATTACAGCCCCGTGTTGATGGAACTTTTGACCGCGCATTGCAGCCGGTTTGAATCAGAGATGTTGCACCAAGCCACAAACCCTGAGCCACCGCCGCTGGACAAAATCATTCTGACCCAGGTGCAGGAGACACTTGGTCTCAAACTCACCCGTCGTGAAGCCGAGATTGCGGGCCTTGTCTTGCAGGGGCATTCCAATGGGTCCGCCGCGCTCTTGCTTGGTATATCAAAGGAAACCTCAAAGGTGCATCGCCGTAATCTCTATCGCAAGCTTGATATCTCGTCGCAAAGGGAGCTCTTCACCCTGTTGCGGCACCTGCTTTGAGCCACGTCAGCGGTTGCACCGCAGGCACACCTCATGCATTCGGCGCTGAAGCTGAAACCGGCAAGTCAACTGCCTCATAGGGTGTTTCTGATCTGTCATCATCCACAGGCTGATCCAGGCTGCAACTCCGGCAAAGATCACCCCGCCCACGGCTTGACCAATGAGCACACCGGGCGCTCCAAACAACGCGCCACCCAACAAAACCAAAGGCAATGTGCCCAAGGTCTGACGCCCCCAGTTGACCCAGGTTGAATAGCCCGGATGGCCAAGATTGTTGAAAGAGGCATTGGCCACGAAAATCACCGCGTTGAAGAAGCTTGCAAGCGCTAAGGGCCCGCAAAAGAGGAAGATCAGGTCACGTGTCATGCCCTCTGCGCCAAAAAGATCGGCAATCGGTGTGCGGAAGACGAACAGCGCGGCGGCGATGCCCACAACGTAGAGCCCGGCGAAGATCACCCCGTCGACAAAGGTCTCACGCACCCGATCAAGCCGCCCTGCCCCGAAATTCTGTCCCATAATCGGACCTATGGACCCGGAAAGCGCCAGAACAACGGAAAAGACCACGGGGATCATGCGATTGATGATCGCCATGCCTGCCACAGCGTCAGTGCCGTATTTCGCCATTTCACGGGTCACGATGGCCACGCCGACCGGCGTCGCAATCGTGGCGAGGATCGCTGGTGCGGCAATCTGCATGCCTTCGCGGATGTCATACATGAAGCATTGCACGCGCGGGATCGCAAAGGCGTTGTAAAGCCGGAACGCAGGCCAGATCGCAACCACCATCGTCACAAACCGCGCCGCGACCGTGGCCCAGGCTGCGCCTTCAAGCCCCATGGACAGCGAGAAGATCAGGATGGGATCCAGCACGCCGTTGACCAACGCCCCCATCAGTGACGGGTACATAGCACGCTTGCCATCGCCATAGGCGCGCAGAACGGCGACAGTGGTCATGCCAAGGCCCGACATGAAAGTCGTGGGCAGAATGATCCAAAGGTAATCCTTGGCCCGCTCGGCCACGTCACCGGACGCGCCCAGAAGGCCGAGGATAAAGTCGAGATTAGGCAACATAAGCAGTGGGATCAGAATGCCAAAAACAATCGCAAACATGCTGGAACTGAACGCGTGTTCGCGCGCCGGAAGATCCTTGCCCCCGCCCAGCGAGTTCGCCACCAAAACGCCAGCGGCAACGGACAATCCAATATTCACAGCGCTAGCAAAGAACATCACCACGCTGGCATAGCCCGCAGCGGCGGCCAGCGCCTCTTGCCCCAGCATAGAAATGAAGAGCACATCTATGAGGTCCACCGCGAAAATGGCCATCAGGCCAACGCTGGAGGTGAGCGACATGGTTGAGACATGTCGCATCAGATTGCCTTCAACAAATCGCGCTTCTACATGGGCCAAGCCACTGCCTCCGAAAGAGATGCCGGATATTTAGCATCTCTCTCAAAAGGCACAATTCCCGTTTTCAGAGACATCACTGTGCAAAAATGAACTGAAAGCTCCGGTTTTAGAAAAACGCCTGCAACCCGGTCTGTGCCCGTCCAAGGATCAGCGCATGCACATCATGCGTGCCCTCGTAGGTGTTCACCGTCTCCAGGTTCATCATGTGGCGGATCACCTGAAACTCTTCAGAAATGCCGTTGCCGCCATGCATGTCTCGCGCCATTCGCGCAATGTCGAGCGCCTTGCCGCAGTTGTTGCGTTTGATCAGGGAAATCATTTCCGGTGCCGCGTTGGCCTCATCCATCAGTCGCCCAACACGTAGCGCCGCCTGTAGACCAAGCGTGATCTCGGTCTGCATATCTGCGAGTTTCTTTTGGAAAAGCTGTGTCTGCGCCAGTGGCTTGTTGAACTGTTTGCGGTCGAGGCCGTATTGCCGAGCTGCATGCCAGCAGAACTCAGCCGCGCCCATGACGCCCCAGGCGATGCCGTATCTTGCGCGGTTGAGACATCCAAAAGGCCCTTTAAGCCCTTGAACATTAGGCAAAAGTGCGTCTTCGCCAACCTCTACACCTTCCATCACGATCTCTCCCGTAATGGAGGCACGCAAGCTCTGTTTCCCGGCAATCTTGGGTGCGCTGAGACCTGTCATACCTTTCTCAAGCACAAAGCCCCGGATCTTGCCCTCATGGGCATCGGACTTGGCCCAGATGACAAACACATCGGCGATCGGCGAATTGGAAATCCACATCTTCGAACCGCTGAGTTTATAGCCATTGGCGGTCTTCTCGGCTCGCGTTTTCATGCCTGCGGGGTCGGAACCTGCATCCGGCTCCGTGAGACCAAAACAGCCGATTAATTCACCCGACGCCAGACCCGGAAGATATTTCTGCCGCTGCTCTTCCGTGCCGTAAGCGTAGATCGGGTACATCACGAGCGACGATTGTACCGACATCATCGAGCGATACCCGGAATCCACGCGCTCAATCTCACGCGCCACGACGCCATAGGCGACATACCCCGCACCCAGGCCACCATACTCTTCGGGAATGGTCGTGCCGAGAAGGCCCATCTGCCCCATCTCACGGAAAATACCGGGATCTGACGTCTCTTGCGCGTAGGCTTCGGTCACACGCGGCTGCAACGTCTCTTGCGCAAAGCTGCGCGCGCTGTCGGCAATGAGACGCTCGTCCTCCTCCAACTGTGCGTTAAGCAAAAACGGATCAGCCCAGTCGAACCCGGCCAGATCGGGCTTGTCCTTGGCTTTGAGCTTGGGGGCATCGAGGCTCATATCTGCGCTCCTGAAAATTCGTGACCTGGTCAAACATAGCGCGTCGCGTTGGGCAACAACAGAGGGCAGATTGCATAGAATTGGCCCGCGTTTCGGCGAATGGACGAAAACACACGAGACGATTGGGCAGGAAAAATTGGGTTTGAGGCCCAGGCGCGTGTTCCAGTGGGAATTCACAAATGAAACCTGAAACTCACACAGCGTTTTTCGGAAAATTCGGTAGAGTCCAAAATCTCGTTCTTTCAAGAATTTGCGCCGGGTCAGGGTCTGCGGTATACCTCAAGAAAAATAAGATTGAGCGGTTTCAAACATGAATGCGGTATTGCACAAGGCGTGGTCCTCGGTGCTGGAGCCTATGTTTCAGCGTCCCAAGAAACTTCAGGTCGCGGCCCTGTGCCATCGAGGAGAGCATGCCTGTCGCGAGTATCTACTTATAACCAGCAGGGACACCAAACGCTGTATCATTCCAAAAGGCTGGCCCATTCGCGGTTTACAGTCGAACGAGACAGCGCTGCAGGAAGCCTGGGAAGAAGCCGGCGTGAAAACAGGACAGGCCGGCACGCGTGCCGAGGGAACCTACACTTACCAAAAGAGGAAAGCCTCAGGCTGGAGTTTTCCTGTCGAAACTCTGGTCTATTCCGTGGCTGTAACCGAGATGTCAGAGGACTATCCGGAAGCGCATGAACGAGAGAGAAAGTGGGTTTCAGCCGAGGCGGCCTCTGAGATGGTAGATGAACCTGAACTGCAGCAGATTTTTTGTGACCAAATGAACTGAGATCAAAGCAAGTAGTAATTGATTGCCCACCCCCTTCAGGGTAAACGCGTTGCGTAATTTGGGGGAACAGCATGGCCGACCAACAAGGCGATCCGCGCCACCTTGAAACGCTGGATCGTGATCTGGATCGTTTGTCCAACCTTGAAATGGCGACAAGCTACGTTGGACGGCCTCTCGTCGGACCCGGTGTTTCACTGATTTTTGTCGTTCTGGCCGGGCTGGCAGCACTATTGTTCTTTGGTCAGACCAACAACTCAATGATTGTGGTTCTGGCTGCCTGTTTCGGTGCCTACATGGCCCTGAACATCGGTGCGAATGATGTCGCCAACAATATGGGACCTGCGGTTGGGGCAAATGCGCTCAGCATGGGAGGCGCCATTGCCATTGCCGCGATATTCGAAAGCGCTGGCGCGCTCATCGCTGGCGGCGACGTGGTGTCAACCATCGCAAAGGGCATTATTGAGCCCGAAAGCATGGGCACCGCCGAAGTGTTCATCTGGGCGATGATGGCCGCACTCCTCTCTGCAGCACTATGGGTGAATTTGGCCACATGGGTCGGGGCGCCGGTATCCACCACCCATTCCGTTGTGGGCGGTGTGATGGGCGCGGGTATCGCAGCGGCCGGATTTGCCGCCGTCAACTGGCCGACCATGAGTAAAATAGCAGCAAGTTGGGTGATTTCCCCCGTCCTCGGCGGCGTGATCGCGGCGCTCTTTCTGGCGCTGATCAAGTCGCGGATCATCTATCAGGACGACAAGATCGCCGCCGCTCGAAAATGGGTGCCCGTTCTCGTGGGGATCATGGCGGGTGCATTCGCCACCTATCTGGCGCTCAAAGGTCTGAAGAAGGTTATCAAGATCGACTTGCCAACAGCCCTCCTCATCGGCGCGGTTGTCGGCGGCATCGTCTGGGCGGTCATGATGCCGGTCATTCGCAAACAGTCGCAAGGGCTGGAAAACCGCAACAAATCTTTGAAGGTTCTGTTCGGGATCCCGCTCATTGTGTCCGCGGCCCTGCTAAGCTTTGCGCATGGCGCAAACGATGTCGCCAACGCAGTCGGACCTCTCGCTGCAATCGTGCAGGCGTCCAAGTCAGGTAACTTTACCGACGCTGTGAGCATTCCACTTTGGGTCATGGTCATTGGCGCATTTGGTATCTCCTTCGGCCTGTTTCTGTTTGGCCCGAAACTCATTCGAATGGTCGGCAGCCAGATCACAAAGCTCAATCCGATGCGCGCCTATTGTGTGGCGCTGTCTGCCGCGATCACGGTGATCCTGGCCAGCTGGCTGGGCTTGCCCGTCAGCTCGACCCACATTGCCGTAGGCGGGGTCTTCGGCGTCGGGTTTTTCCGTGAATGGGACGCCGAGCGCCGCATTCACAAGGCCCGGATTGCCATGCCCGAGCGCCCTGTCTATGCCCCTGAGGAACGACGCCGTCGAAAGCTCGTGCGCCGGTCTCACTTCATGACCATCATTGCCGCATGGGTGATCACGGTGCCTGCCGCCGCGCTTCTCTCGGCAACGATCTTCTTTCTGATCACCTCGGCTATGGGGTCGGTCTAGAGGGTATTGCAAAGCCAATGCATGGACTATGCGTTAAAGCGTTTCGCGATGAACCTGCCCCGCAGATGATCGCGAAACGCTTGGCTGGAACGGGGGTCAGCATGAAAGCCCGCAATGTCCCACAACCCACTCCGAAATCTCAATCAAAGCGCTGTCCAGCCACCATCCACGCTGATCGTTGTGCCAGTGATCTGCTCGGCGGCTGGTGAGCACAAGAACACCACCGTACCGCCCATCTGTTCGACCGAGGCCATCTGCTTGGACGGCTGACGCTCCAGAAGCACCTCGCGGATCACCGTCTCGCGGTCCATGCCGTATTTTTCCATCGTGTCAGGGATTTGCTTTTCCACCAGAGGCGTCATCACATACCCTGGGCACACCGCGTTGCAGGTGATGGGCTCCTCGGCCGTCTCTAACGCGGTGACCTTGGTCAGCCCCACAATACCATGTTTCGCCGCCACATAGGCCGATTTATAGGGACTCCCGGTGAGGCCATGGGCGCTTGCGATGTTGATCACCCTGCCCCATCCCCGTTCGCGCATATGCGGCAAAGCGGCTGCCGTGGTGTGAAAGGCCGAGCTGAGATTGACAGCGAGGATCAGGTTCCATTTGTCGACCGGAAAATCTGGAATGCCGGCCACGTGCTGGACCCCGGCATTGTTCACCAGGACGTCACAGCCACCAGCCGCCTCAATGAGTGCATGGCACGCCTCCGGGTCGCCCATATCAGCGGCGACAAATTCAACCTCGGCGCCGGTGTCCTGCCGGATTTTTTCGGCGCATTCCTCACAGGCATCTCGCTCGACGCGACCGTTCAGGATAATACGCGCCCCCGCTTCGGCCAGCGACGTGGCGATCCCAAGCCCGATGCCAGAGGTGGATCCGGTGACAACGGCGGTTTTGCCTTTCAGGGACATATTGAGTGACATGACGATCCTCTCGATGTTCATCTTGGTTGACTTGCCTTAACCAAGTTGGCCCGCAGAGGAAATGCTCAACCCTTCACAAAAGCGCAATTGGATTTGGAATGGCTGCGGCAAAAAAAACGCCGGCACGAAGCCGGCGTTAAGTTATTGAGGCAGGTTTCATACAGGCAAGAAACCTATCGAGCAGTAACCCCTTTATAAGCAATTCATTTCTCTGATCCAAGCTAAAAGTTTGAAAACATGGAAAAGCGCAACTACGTTCAAAGCCAAAGAAACAAGGGCTGAGCAGGATTGTTGCCCATATGACACCAGATTTTTTCCCACGCGCAAGGCGTCTGATCGCTTGTTTTTTCGTGTTTTGCGCGCTTGGCGGCACCGCGCAAGCCGAACCATCGCATGGCATAGCTATGTATGGCGATCCTGCACTGCCCCCAGATTTCGTGTCTCTGCCCTACGCCAACCCCGATGCGCCCAAAGGCGGGCGGCTGGTCACCGGCAATGTGGGCAGCTTCGACAGCCTGAACCCCTTTGTTCAAAAGGGCACGCCGCCCTGGCAGTTAAGATTTCTAACGCACGAATCCCTGATGGGCCGCTCCTGGGACGAGCCGTTCACGCTTTACGGTCTTTTGGCCGAATCGGTTGAAACCGGCCCGAATCGCGAGTGGGTGGAGTTTACCCTGCGCCCGGAGGCGCGTTTCTCGGATGGAAGCCCGGTGACGATCGAGGATGTGATCTGGTCCTACGAGACATTGGGCAGTGAAGGACATGGCCGATATCGCAGCTTTTTGCAGAAGATCGACAAGATCGAAGCCACCGGTCTCAACTCTGTTCGGCTGACGTTTAACACCGATGATCGCGAACTGGCTTTGATCGCCGGACTACGCCCGATTCTCAAAAAGGCGCAGTGGGAGGACAAGGTGTTTGCCGAAGCCTCGATCAATGACGTGCCCATCGGCAGCGCGCCCTATGCGGTCGCCGATTTTGAGGCCGGGCGGCATGTCACGCTGAAACGGAACCCGGATTATTGGGGGGCGGATTTACCCCTGCGCCGTGGCACGTCAAATTTCGATGAAATCCGGATTGAGTTTTACGGTGACGACACCGTGCTCAAAGAGGCGTTCAAGGCCAAGGCGGTGTCTTTTGTGCGTGAACTGAACGCCGAGAAATGGGCGACGCAATATGATTTTCCGGCCGCGCAAAATGGCGAGATCACGCTAAGCGAAATCCCCCATTCCAAACCCTCCGGCATGACCGGGTTCGTGATGAACACCCGGCGTGCGCCGCTGGATGACTGGCGGGTGCGAGAGGCCCTTATTCATGCGTTCAATTTTGAGTTCATCAACGACGCTCTGACCGGCGGGCGTCAGCCCCGGATCACCTCGTATTTCTCAGGGTCTGAGTTGGGCATGCTTGAAGGCCCCGCTGAGGGACGCGTGCGCGCATTGCTGGAACCTCTGAAGGATGATCTCCTGCCCGGCGCGCTAGAGGGCTACACCCTGCCCCAAAGCGACGGCTCCAAACGCAACCGCGCGAATATTCGCAAGGCGGCAGATCTTTTGGCCGAGGCGGGTTGGACCGTACAGGACGGTCAGTTGCAAAACGCGGATGGCGACGCGCTGGCGTTGACAGTGCTCTTGCGGCAGGACGGGCTCTTGCAGCAGGCCACGGCCTACATGGAAATCTATGCGCGCGCGCTGGAACGGCTGGGCATCACCTTGACCGTGGAAACCATCGACAGCGCGCAATATGCCGAGCGCGAGCGCAGCTTTGACTTTGACCTGACCTTTTTCCGCCGCTCCATGTCGCTCAGCCCTGGCAATGAGCAACGGTTCTACTGGGGTAGCGATTCCGCCGATGTTGTCGGAAGCCGCAATCTGATGGGTATGACCTCCCCCGCCGCTGATGCGATGATTGACGCGATGCTGGCCTCTGAAACCCGCGAGGAGTTTGTCGCGGCGGTGCGCGCGCTCGACCGAGTGTTGATTTCAGGTCGCTATGTCATTCCGATTCATCAATATTCCATTGGCCGAATTGCCCATCTGACCGACTTGACCTATCCTAAGGACCGACTGCCGGTGTATGGGGACGGTGTTTGGTTTCTCCCCGAGGTGTGGTGGTCCAAAGCAGAAGAAAAGTAAAATCAGGCAAACCTTTCTGAGTGAGGCAAGGACAATGAAGAAGATCGCACTTCTCGCGCTGGTGGCGGCGCTTGCAGGCTGTGGCACAGTGGAAGGCTTCGGGCGGGACCTTTCCAGCGCATCGCGCGGTGTGCAGAACCTGTTCTGAATTTTTTAGGGTCATCGTTAGGGGTGAAACGGCGCTTCTCTTTGAGAGGCGTTGGATCTGTTGTGTTTAGAGCTTGGGTGATGAGTGTTGGTGTTGATTAGGTCGAGGTCAGCTTTGCGGACAAAGCTGCCTTTCGTTGAAGATCGTACCAAAGGCCGGTTTCGTTCACTTACGCCGACGACAGTTTATTGAAGTTCCGAATTTGGATGCGCCCAAAGCTCAAACATCAAGCTCAAATTAATTTACCCTCTAATCGGTCATGAAAATCGACTACTCAACATCAGCGATCTTAATTTCTCGTCGCTCAAGTGAATCTAAAACGTAGTGGCTTAGTTCATCAATCCGGTTGGTCATACCAGAGGCAAACGGTGGTGTGCCATACTCCGGTTTGATGTTTGCAGCATAGATATAAGTTCTAGGCATGTTGCCATCGAATAATACCGACATTTCTCTTAGCAGATCACACCCGGCCTCCTTGAAAAGTTCGATCTGACAAACAGCCGAGTCATCATTTTCGCGCTTCAGATCAGTGATTACTACGTCGTATTCATTCAACTTTAGGTATTTTAGCGCTTCTTCTGTATTCGTCGTTAAATCGATAATAATACCAAGTTCTTCGAGTGCCTTACGCTCAAAAATATTTCCGTTTGGGTGACTATCATCCACCCAAAGAATTCTCGAACCATCAATGTAATCTATAGCCCGTGCGGCACGCGCATCCAACGCGTTGAGATCACGGAGGTCAATTCGTTCGTCGTTGCGACCTTTCGCTTCAAATAATTCAACTGAAAACACTGAAATTGAAACTTTTTGCACCCGCTCGCCCTCAAACAAATCACGGATCGGTTCGCGAAAGAAAAAAATCACGGATATCGCCAAAACTATCCATGCGAATTGCGGAGAGACTTTTATTAGCTCTTTTATGATACCTAAACTGTTACGTTCTTTTGTTTCTTCCTCTTTTTCAGACATATGTAACTTTCCACGAAATTTAGGGCGAGGTGAATTGCATGAATCTTGAGCGTAGCGTGTGCTACGGGTCAAACGATTTTTCTAATAGCGGTCTTTCAAATGGCTCACAGCATCACGCGCTTCGGGCTCAAACCCGCCCTTGGCACAATCTGTAGCTTGAGAGCTGGCCTGTTTAGCTAGGCGGCTGCACCCTTCCCGCCCTTCACTCCCCCAACTTGGCCTTCAACCTTGCGTTCTCCTCTCGCAACGCGGCCAGTTCCTGTTGGAACGGTGCCAGGATGGGCTGTAACTCTTCCATGGTGAGCCGCACGGGCAAATGCTGTGGGCAGTTCCAGTCGAAGCCTTCTACCTTGATGACCACGGCCCGTTCGGGTCGTGCCTTGTAGCTCTCATCATGCAGCTGTGCGATCAGGTCGGGATCGTCCGACAGGCTGGCACGCCCTAGGATCTTGACCCGCGCAGAATTGGGGTAATCCACAAGGATCATGGCAATCCGGTCATCTCCACTCAGGTTGCCGGTGCTGATATACTGCCGGTTGCCGCGAAAATCCGCATAGGCCAGCGTTTGGTCATCCAGCACCTTGAGAAACCCGCGCGGCCCGCCGCGAAACTGCACATAGGGCCAGCCGGTTTCGCTGACTGTGGCCTGATAGAAGCCGTCGCGCATGGCGATGAACTGAATTTCGTTTGGCCCAAGCCGGTTGTCCTGTGGCGTCTCAGGCGCGAGAACCCTCTCGTACATGCGTGCAGAGCCTTGCTCTTGCTGTATTTTCTTGACGGCATCCGTGAAGGCCAGTTCGGCAAAGGCTTTGGCCATGTGGGTGTCCTCTATCTACTGATAGATTGAGATATGGGATTGTACTTAGAAAACCCAAATCACAACCCAGCGAATTGCGCCTTTTGTTTGTCGTTCCAGCGCACGGTCAGGGTATACCCCTCTTCGGTCTGCTCTTCACCCTCCACCAGACCTTTTTCGAAAAGCCAGGCGCGCTGACGGCCAGCCTCAAAGCCCAGTTGCAAGGTTTCTTCCTGGGTTTTGCCCGCCAGGGCGACAACAATTGCGGCAGACAGGGCTTGCATCCCCTCGCCTGTCACGGCGGAGAGCAATTGCACGTCTGCATGACGCGCGGCCCGGTTCCCGACGACCTGACGCGCATCATCATCCAGCAAGTCGATCTTGTTCCAGACCTCAATCTGCGGCGTGGTCTCGGCCACGCCCAGACTGTCTAGGATCTCGGTCACATCGCGCGCTTGCTCCTCGCTCTCAGGATGCGAGATATCGCGCACGTGGCAAATGAGATCGGCGGCGGTGACCTCTTCCAGAGTGGCGCGGAAGGCGGCGACAAGCTCGGTGGGCAAGTCACTGATGAAGCCCACTGTGTCCGACAAAATAACCTCCGGCCCGCCACCCGGCAGATTGATCTTGCGCATGGTGGGATCCAGTGTGGCAAAGAGCATGTCCTTGGCCATCACCTCGGCCCCGGTGAGGTGATTGAACAAGGTGGATTTGCCAGCGTTGGTATAACCCACAAGAGCCACAATCGGGAACGGCACCTTGGCGCGCGCTTCGCGGTGCAGGCTGCGGGTTTTGACAACCTTGTCGAGCTGTCGGCGCAGGCGCACCAACTGTTCATCAATGGCGCGGCGGTCTGCCTCGATCTGCGTCTCGCCGGGACCACCGACAAACCCCAGCCCACCGCGCTGCCGTTCTAGGTGGGTCCAGGCCCGCACAAGCCGTGTGCGCTGATAACTGAGTGCTGCCATTTCGACCTGCAACACGCCTTCGCGGGTGGCGGCGCGGTCACTGAAAATCTCAAGGATCAACCCGGTCCTGTCGAGCAACTTGACCCCAAGCGCCTTTTCCAGATTGCGTTGCTGCACCGGCGTCACCGGACCGTCGATCAGGACAAGTTCAAGCTCTTCGGCCTTCACTTGCGCCTTCAATTCTGCAACCTTGCCTTTGCCAAAGAGCATGCCGGGATGCGGCCGCGTGAGACGCACCACAGTGCCGCCACAGACCTCAATCCCCGGTAATGCATGCGCCAAAGACACAGCTTCTTCCAAGGCGCGCGACGGATCACGGCCCTTGTCTTGGTTCGGAATGTCAGGATGCAGCACCCAGGCTCGGGTGTCTGCGCCATCAGACGGCATCAAGTTTCGTCGTCACCATCATAAAGATTCACGGGTTGAGATGGCATAATGGTGGACACAGCGTGTTTATACACAAGTTGCGACTGCCCATCTCGGCGCAGCAGAATGCAGAAATTGTCAAACCAGGTGATAACACCCTGAAGCTTTACGCCATTAATCAGGAAGACCGTGACCGGAATTTTGGTCTTTCTTACCTGGTTCAGGAATGCATCCTGTAAATTTTGTCGATCTGTCGCCATCGTTAAAAAAGCCTTTGTTATTGCGGACATCCTTGCCGGATGCCTCCTCTCCCTCGGGCGGAGTATGGATTGGGTGGATCAGAGTTTCCACCCCAAAAATCAAATCCTTGTCACGCGGCACCCATGCAGGATGTCAATCGCGCCACAATCCGGGGTTGAAAAGCGCGATGATGGCCAGGGTCTCCATACGCCCCACAACCATCGCGGTCGAGAAAACCAGTTTTGCGGCGGGACTCATTTCGATAAGCGCGATGGGCGTATCCGCTGCGGCTTGTGTCAGAGGGCCAGCCGTGGCCAGGGCGGCAATTGTCAGGACAAGCGCGCTCTCCAGATCCTGACCAAGCGCGGCCATGATCATGGTCACGACGGCGAGGCTCAGAGCAAAGAGCATAAAGAAAATCCATGCGATAAATGCCCCGCGCTTGCGAATACGGCGACTGAAAGAGCTAACCCGTCCAACCGAAGAAGGATGAATGAGTCGCTCCATCTCGCGCTGACCATTGAGGTAGAGCGCATAGACGCGCAAGAGCTTCACCCCACCCGCCGTGGTCGCTACTCCTCCACCCAGGATGGCCAAACCCAGCAGGACAAGGCCCGGCGTGCCAAGGCCCGACCAGTCTCTTGCCGTGGCCCATGACGCGCTTTCAAACCCGGTGGTCGACAAGAAAGACAGCACAGTGAACATGCCGCCCCAAAGCGCATTGATGGCGTCGGAAAAGCTTTCAACTTCATCCACTTCAAATGCGGCAAGCCAGTGGCGCGAGAACAGCAAGAGCGGCACGCCAATGACCAAGGCTATACCGATGCGGAATTCAGGGTCTCTCAAAAGACTGGCACGCGAGGTGTTCATCGTGTCGGTAGAAAACGTCAGACGCGACAGAGCAAACAGCATGAAGAGAAAGATGACCGCCTCTCCGGCAAATCCGGATGTCGCCTGGTCAACCCCTCCCACGGACGAGATGCCACTGGTGGACATGGTTGACATGGCATGCACCGCTGCAGTCATTGGGGTATCCCCACTGATGAGAAGCATCACCCAAAGCGCGCCGGTCAAACCCAGATAGATCGGCGCCAGCTCTTTGGTCACCTGCGCCAACCGACGAGCCGAGCTGGCACGTTCAAACCGGGCCGCGCGCAGATCACTCTGCCCCGGTTCACTCGAAACGGTGACTTCAAATCCACCCAGATACATTGAGGCCAGCACTGCCGAAGCTGAAACCCATATGAGCAAGCCGCCCAGCCATCCCACAAGCCCCCGCCATAAATGCAAGCTGTCCACCAAACGCTCTGGCCGGTCAAAGAGCGTGGCCCCCGTCGTGGTCAGGCTCGAAACCATCTCTACATAGGCGTTGAGATAGCTGGTGGTCTCCAGACCCTCATAGAACGGCAAAGCCAGAAAGAGCGGTAAAACCGTATAGGCCAGAAAGAGGGATGCTAGGTTTTCAAGGTCGGAGTTTTCGGGACGTTTGCGCCCGGACATGGCCACAGCGATGGTGATCACCAGAACAAGGCCCAATATACTGGAATAAAAAAACGCCTGCGCCACCGAATGATCCTCGATCACCAGCGCATGCAGCCCCGGTATCAACATGGCAAGACAGGACAAGCCTGTCAGGACAAGGATCAAAGGATAGCTAAGCAGGCGTGCTGTCATGACCGGTACGCGTCAGAAAAAATCGATCGAGACCTGAAGCAGTTTCTCAACCTCTGCCACATCATCGGCCATGGCAAAGATCACCACCGAGTCGCCCGCCTCAATGCGCATACTGCCCTCAGGTTTGAGCGTTTCGCCATTTCGCAAAATGCCCCCGACAAGCACGCCTTCAGGAAAGTCGATGTCGCGGATCGCGGAGCCTGCAATGGTGGAGGTCGACAGAACTTCGGCTTCGATCACTTCGGCCTCGGCATCGCCGACTGAATACACGGCGCGCACGCGACCATGGCGGATATGGCGCAATATCGAGCTTACGGTCGTGGCGCGTGGGTTGATGTAGGCGTCAATGCCCAAAGGCTCCATCATCGGAATAAGCGTCGGGTCGTTGATCAGAGCGATCGAATAAGGACAGCCCTCTGCCTTGGCGCGCACGGCGGCGAGCATGTTGGTCTTGTCGTCGTCCGTGACCGACAACACAGCATCGGCGCGGGTGATCCCCGCCTCCTCCAAAAGCTGCGCATCCAAGCCATCACCGTTGAGAACAATTGTACGCTCCAGCGCATCAGCCGCACGTTCGGCACATTTGCGTTCGCGCTCGATGACTTTGACGCGGGTGCTTTTACCTCGCTTTTCAAGGGTTTCAGCCACAGCAAGACCGATGTTTCCGCCACCAATAATGACCAGCCGCTCTTGCTTGCGCTGTGTCTTGCCAAAGATTTCCAATGTACGCGGGATATCCTCGACATGGGCAAAAACATACGCATCGTCACCGGCAAAGATCTGGTCACCCGCCTCCGGTGCGAAAAGCCGCCCCTCACGACGAATGGCCAAAACGACGGCGCGCAGGGTAGAAAACAGGTCGGACAACTGCCGCAACGGCGTATTGATGATCGGGCAATCTTCGCCCACGCGCAGACCCACAAGCTGAGCGGAACCGTCCAGGAAAATCTCGGTATCGAACGCCGCCGGGGCCGCCAACCGCTGTAATGCAGCTTCAGCCACTTCGCGCTCGGGGCTGATCACCACATCAATGGGCATGTGGTCGCGGCGATAGAGATCAGAATAAATCGCATCAAGGTAGCTTTGCGAACGCAACCGCGCGATCTTGCGGTTGATCGAAAAAACCGAATGCGCCACCTGACATGTCACCATGTTGACCTCGTCAGAATAGGTCGCGGCAATGATCATATCGGCGTCCCGCGCGCCTGCGCGGTCCAACACATCGGGATAGCTGGCAAACCCTGTTATCCCTTGAACATCAAGGGTTTCCGTTGCGCGGTGCACCAAATCGGGGTTGTTGTCGACGACGGTCACGTCGTTCTTTTCCCCGAAAGATGCCGCGCAATCTGCCAGCCCACCTGGCCGGCACCGCAGATGATGACCTTCATGGCATATGCCTCACAGTCGCCCCGGACCCGTTGCATGACAGATGGGTGCAGACGGGTCAATTGCTTTGTCGTTCACCCTCGTTTGGGGTAGTTTGAAGGTATGAAACGGTGTCACAGTCTGATTTTACTGGCCTCTGCGGTTTTTCTCGCCGGATGCTTCCCCTTGAGCCTTTACTACAAGGAGGGCGTCGAGGTCACTCGCGTAGACAGCGATCTGGCCCGTTGCGGGGTTTTCGCTCTCAGAGAGGTGCCAAAAGACATTCGCAGGCGTTACATTCCACCCGTATATGACTATCGCCGCTATTGCAGCGGTTCCGGTAATTGCACGATCCAACGTGTCCTGATCCGGCCTGGCAGGTGGGAAAGTTATGACGCCAATGAAGAGCTTAGATCCACGGTTCAGGCCCAATGCATGGCAGATCGCGGTTACGCCAAGGTCCGCCTGAAAGCGTGCAGCCCGTCTGTCATTGAACAGACCCGGATCACGTCCACACGCGTATTGCCGCCTCTTACGGCCAACTCGTGTGCGATCCGCATCAAAGGCGACAAGTATCAGATCGTAACACCCTGACGCGCATTATGGTTCGGCAGGTTCCGGCTCTTCTTCGTTTTGCTTGGCCCCTTTTGCCCCTGTGACCACACCAAGCGATTTGAGCTTACGGTGCAAGGCACTGCGCTCCATCCCGACGAATTCCGCCGTGCGGCTGATATTGCCCCCAAAGCGGCTGATCTGGGTCATGAGGTATTCTCGCTCAAACGCCTCCCGTGCCTCGCGCAACGGCAGCGTCGCAATGGTTCCGGACAGAACCACGCGCCCATCCTCCGCCGGACCTTCGCTTTCACCGGGAATTTCGCGCGCCTCGATATCACCGGTCGCATCGCCAAGGATCAAAATGCGCTCCACGACGTTGCGCAACTGGCGAATGTTGCCCGGCCAGCTCATGGTCTGCAAAAGCGCAGAGGCCTCGCTGCTCAGTTCCCGAAGTGGCAGTCCCTGTTCGCGGCTCAGAGCTTCGATGAAGTAGGCCGCCAGGTCCGGCACATCCTCGCGCCGGTCTTCAAGACTTGGCACGTCAATCGGCACCACATTGAGACGATGATAAAGCTCGCGGCGGAACCGGTCCGCCTCAATCTCGGTCTCAAGATTGCGGTTGGTCGAGGAAATCACTCGCAAATCCACCTGGACCTTGTCGCTGCCGCCAACCCTCAGGAACGTTTGATCGACCAGAACACGTAGAATTTTTGACTGAGTTCCCAATGGCATATCGGCGACCTCATCAAAATAGATCACCCCACCATTGGCCTCTTCCAAAAGACCGGGCGCTGTGCCCCCTTCTTCGCTTTCGCGTCCAAAAAGCACTTCTTCCATGCGGTCCGGTTCAATCGAAGCGCATCCCACGCAAACAAACGGCCCTTCGGCACGATTTGAATTGGCATGGATATAACGCGCTGCCAGTTCCTTTCCACTGCCTGCGGGACCTGTTAGCATCACACGCCCATTGGACTTGGTCACCTTGTCCAACTGGCTGATCAACGTCCGGAACGCGGGGCTCTCGCCCAGCATTTCGGCCGGTCCGCTGCTTTGCTGTTTGAGCGCAAGGTTCTCACGACGCAGACGGCTGGTTTCCATGCTACGCCGGATCACGACCATCAGCTGATCAATGTTGAACGGCTTTTCAATGAAATCATACGCGCCTTGTTTGATCGCGGCGACGGCAATCTCGATATTGCCGTGCCCCGAGATGATCACGACCGGCACTTCAGGGTAATCCCGCTTGATGCATTTCAGGATGTCGATGCCATCCATGTTGCTGTCTTTCAGCCAGATATCGAGGATCATCAGACCGGGCCGTTCCTCTGCCACGGCCGCCATCGCCTCGTCCGAGTTTCCAGCCAACCGCGTGGTGAACCCTTCATCCTTCAGGATATCGGAGATCAGCTCGCGAATGTCGCGCTCGTCGTCCACAATCAGAATATCGCTCATATCAACCTCATACCGCTTGTTTTTCGTCAATTTGGGTTTCGGAATGCTCAGACAGAGGCAGGCGAATGACCGCCATTGCCCCGACCCGTGCATCAGGTGCAAACGGCGGCGCATCTTCTAAGCTCAGCGTTCCGCCATGTTCTTCGATAATTTTCTTCACAATGGGCAGGCCAAGCCCCGTGCCCTTCTCGCGCGTTGTCACGTAAGGTTCAAAGAGGCGCGAGCGGTCCTCTGGCAGGCCGATGCCATTATCCGCGATATGGATCACAGCCGCGCCATCCTCGATCGTGCTCGCCACACGGATCATTGCCGTGTGGCCATCCCTGCCCTCTTTTTCATACAGGCTTTCAATGGCTTCTCCGGCATTCTTGATCAAATTAGTCAATGCCTGATTGATCATTGTCGCGTCAATTTCCGCCCAGAGATCATCCACATCGAAATTCGTTTCAAACGTCACATCCGGCTGGCCGCTTTCCTGCAAAAGAACGGCCTCGCGCAGGAGTTTCGAGATGCTCTCAGTCTTGGTCTCCGGCTCTGGCATGCGGGCGAATTTGGAAAACTCGTCCACAATCCGGCGCAGATCATTGGTTTGCCGGATCACCACATCGGTCAGCTGCTCCAGATCACTCGCCTGATCCTCCTCAAGCACACGAGTGAATTTACGTTTGATACGCTCGGCTGAGAGCTGAATAGGCGTCAATGGATTTTTGATCTCATGTGCAATACGCCGCGCCACATCACCCCAGGCGGCCATACGTTGCGCCGTGACAAGGTCGGTCACATCGTCAAAGGCCACCACATAGCCCTCGCGCCGCCCATCCTCATTACGCCGCGTGGACATGCGCACGAGAAGGTTCTCCATGCGCTTGCCACGGCTAACCTTGATCTCTTCCTGAACAAAGCCGGTATTTGAAGACTTCAGCTTTTCGAACAGGTCAAAAAACTCGGGCACCGCCACAGATAGCGCCAAGGATTGCTGATCTTCCGTCCAGTCCAAAAGCCGTTCGGCGGCGCGGTTCACAAAGGCCACGCGCCCTTGGGTATCAAGCCCGACAACACCGGAAGAAACCGACCCAAGAACCGAGTCAAAAAGCCTGCGACGGCGTTCGATTTGTTCGGTATTGGCCAGCAGCGTTTCGCGTTGTTGCTTGAGCTGGCGAGTCATCTGGTTGAAATAGGTCGACAACTGACCAATCTCGTCGCTGCCGGCCTCTTCGCGGACTTGCACGTCCAGGTCACCCTCCCCGACGCGCTGCGCCGCGCCCGTGAGGCGGCCCACAGGGCGCGACAGACGCTCGGCAAACCACATACCCAGCCACACAGCGGCCAGGATCAGGATAACCGCAAACCCGAGATACAGCAGACCAAACTCAAAGAGCACGCGATCCCGCTCATTCTCGCGCTGTTGATAGAAGCGCGCGGTTTCCTTGGTGTCATCCAGAAGGCTCAGGATATCGCCATCCACATTGCGGCTCACGTACAGATAGCGGTCCGGGATGTCCTCCAGCGGCATCAGGGCGCGAAACTCGTTGTTGTCCCAATCCTGAATAACCAGAATGCCGTCCTCTATGGCCTGCTCGATCTGTTCCCGCTCGGGTTGTTCATAATCGAAAAGGTAGGACCGTTCCCCCCGCGCACGAATTTCCCCCAGCCCGTCAATGACAAAAGCCTCGCGCAACCCGCGTTGAATTTCGCGTTGTCCACGCGACAGAACCTGCCGGATGTCGCCATCGTCAATGAACAAAGTCGCACGTTTCGTGGCCACGATGAGCGACGCTAGAGCACGCGCATCTGTCTCAAGGTCGCGGCGGTGCTCATCCTCGTAGGCTTGCGCGGCTGCGACTGAATTGTCGACCACGCCGCCCACGCGATCCGAAAACCACGCTTCCAGCCCCATATTCACCGAAAGGGTGGCAAAAACGGCCACTGTGATCGTCGGCAAGAGCGCCATCAGCGCGAAGACACCCGTCAGGCGCAAGTGAAGCTGGGAGCCGGCAGACCGTCTGCGGCGCGCGGCGATCATTTGGGCCACCCGTTGCAGGACAAGGGCTGCAACCATGATCACATAGACAAGGTCGGCCAACAGAACGAGGCGCAGAATGTTGGAAGATGACCCCTGATCCAGTGGACCCATCACAAGATAGGTCACCAGCGCCAGTATAGGCCCCAAGACCACCAATCCAAAGGTCGCAACCGTGCGAACCTTTTGCAGCCGACGCAGTCGACCGATGTGATCCCAAGACAATCTGCGTGTCTCCAATGCCACGCACAGCCCCCATCAGATTGTGGCGCTTAGTTACTGCTCGGCCACATATAGAATAAAACCGCGGGGTGCCCCCGATCGGCCACAGTGATGTTGCACTTTTACATCAACTTGCGGCGGCGTGTCACGTGAATATCGAGATCGGTGATTTTCTTACGCAATGTATTGCGGTTAATGCCAAGCAGATCGGCGCATTTGGCCTGATTTCCACCCGTCGCATCGAGGGCGATTTCAATCAGCGGCATTTCCATTTCGCGCAAGATTCGCCCGTAGAGGCCGGGTGGCGGAAGCACATTACCGTGCAGGTCGAAATACCGCCGTAAGTGACGCCCAATGGATTCCGACAGGTTATCCCCTGCTCCACGCCCCATGATCGGTGCGGCCTCGGGCTGGTTGCCGAGCACGGTTTCCACCTCACTGCGGCTGATCTCATCCGCGCGAGCCGTCAGCCCGAGACGCTGCACTGCATTCTCCAACTGCCGCACATTGCCCGGCCAGCTATAGGCGCGCATCAGCTCCATCGCGTCTTCCGAGAGTTTCCGCGCCGGTTGGCCATCACGTTCAGCACGCGTCAGGAAATGCATCGCCAGAAGCGGTATATCATCCACACGGGCGCGCAGGCTGGGCACTTCAACCACGGCACCGCTGAGCCGGTAATACAGATCTTCCCGCAGCGCACCGGCCTCAAGACGGTCTGCCAGACGTCCCAGGCTCGTGGCCATGAACCGTGGCAGATGATCCCCTGGCGCGTCCATCATGCGCACAACGCGCGCCTGGGCATCCATGTCCAGGTCACCCACACCATCCAGCACAATCGTACCGCCCTTGGCCCGAGCCATCACCCGGCTGGGCCCTTCCAGATCGGCCAGATCAGAGGGCATGACAGTCACGAAGGGCAACGTGCGTCGGTCCGAAAAGTCATGGATCGCCCGTGCAATAAGTGTCTTGCCCGTCCCGGATTCGCCAGTGATCAAAACCGGAAGCTCTGTGTTCATCAACCGAGCAACGACCCGGTAGAGCCCCTGCATCGCCGCGGTGCGCCCCACGAGTGGAAGGTCATCCGGCCGATCATCCCCCGGCCCATCGCCGCGCACGCGGGTTCCATTAGCCTCCAGCGCCCGCGCCGTGCGCTTCATCAGGTCCGGCAAATCGAAAGGTTTCGGCAGATAGTCAAACGCTGCCGCCTCTTCGGCCTGAATGGCGGTCATGATGGTGTTTTGCGCCGAGATCACGATTACCGGCAGACCCGGACGGTCCTGTGCGATCTTCGGCAGCATCTCAAGCCCATTGCCGTCCGGCATCATCACATCGGTGATCACCGCATCACCCTTGCCTTCATCCACCCATCGCATCAGCGTGGTGAGCGACGACGTGGCATGCACGCGGCACCCCGCGCGTGTCAGAGCTTGGGTTAATACGGTGCGGATCGTGCGGTCATCATCTGCGACCAGGACAGTGCCATCCATCAAGTATCCTCCGTTTGGGTTTCTGCGCGTGGCAGGGATATGCGAAACACAGTGCGCCCGGGCGCCGAGCTCACTGAAATCCACCCGTCGTGATCGGAAATGATCTTGGCCGCCAGCGCGAGGCCAAGTCCGGTGCCGTTTTCACGGCCCGACACGAAGGGTTCAAAAAGATCGTTGCGAATGTCCTGTGGAAGACCGGGGCCATCGTCGATCACCTCGATCTGAAGCGGCAGGGATTTGCCCCCGCCCTCACCACGCCGGACGCGCAAGGATTGCTCGTAGTAGCTGTGCAAGGTGATGGTACCACCGGCCTCGCCTGCCGCTTCTGTGGCGTTCTTGAGAAGGTTCTGGATCACCTGCAACAACTGATCGGAATCCCCCAGCGCCATGGGCAACGAGGGGTCGTAATCTTCCAGAATGGTCATGTTGGCGGCAAACCCCACCAGAGCAGAGCGGCGCGCGCGGTCCAGCACATCATGCAGATTAACTGGTCCAAGCTGCGGTGCGCTGACATTGCCAAACTGTTCCACCTGCTCCAGCAACGCCACAATGCGGCGGGCTTCGCTGACGATCAGATCGGTCAGCTCCAGATCTTCCTGGCTCAGGTTCATCGACAAAAGCTGTGCCGCACCGGTGATACCGGCCAGCGGGTTCTTGATCTCATGCGCGAGCATTTCGGCCATGCCAATGGCGGATTTAGCCGCAGATTTGACCGATTGGCTCTGCGTCACCCGACCGGCCAGTTCACGTGGCGAAATCAGCAGGATCATCTCGCCCGTATCCGACGCCAGAGGTGCGATTTGCAGATTGCATTGAAGCGGCGCGCGATCCCCGTGCCGACATCGACATCATTGACAAAGAGCGGTGCGTTCTTGGCTCTTGCGCGTTCCAGCGCCTCCTCGATGGGCGCATCCACGGCCAACCTGTCCCACACGGGCTGGCCCTTGATGGCTTTCGACGAGGTCATCAGAAACCCCTCGGCCGCCGGATTGATATCGACGATGCGGTCTGCCTCATCAAGGATGAGCGCAGGCACCGGCAAAGCGGCCCAGATACGACTATCAACCTCGGTCATGCCGCCACCATCCGATCAGCAGACAGCGCCTCGGGCAACAGGGCGATCACCTCCTCCGGCGCGCGGCTTGTCAGGATTTGGCGGCGCAGCGCTTGGCCGGTATGTGCATAGTCCATGTACCACCCAAGATGTTTGCGCGCGACGCGCACGCCCAGTGTCGAGCCGTAAAACGCCAGCATGTCCTCGTAGTGGGACCGGACAAGATCAATGAACGCTGCACCCTTGGGGATGTTTGGAGGTTCTGTGCCAAACACGTCCGCTGCGATCTGCGCCAAAAGCCAGGGGCGCCCTTGCGCACCACGGCCAATCATCACGCCATCCGCGCCGGACTGCTCAAGGGCCGTGCGGGCGGCCACACTGTCGACAATATCGCCATTGGCCACAACCGGGATGGCCACGGCGTCTTTCACCGCACGAATAGCCGTCCAGTTTGCCGCGCCTTTGTAAAACTGACACCGTGTGCGGCCATGAATAGTGATCATCTGAATGCCTGCCGCTTCCGCACGTTGGGCAAGTTGAGCTGCATTTAGGAGCGCATCATCCCAGCCCAGCCGGGTTTTGAGCGTTACAGGCACCTCCACCGCCGCAACAACGGCCTCGATGAGCGACAGCGCCAGATCAAGGTCTTTCAGCAACGCCGACCCGCAAGCCCCCGCGCCACTGGCGCTTGTCACCTTTTTAGCGGGGCACCCCATGTTGATGTCGATAATCTGCGCGCCGTTATCTTGCACCAGCCTGGCCGCCTCGGAAATCCAATAGGGATCGCGCCCGGCCAGCTGTACAGCGGTGTTGGCCCGGTCAAACCCAAGCTCCGCCTTTTCCCGCACGCCCGGTTTGGCCTGCACCATCTCCTGACTTGCGATCATTTCACTGACCACCAGTCCGGCACCAAAGGACGACACCAGATTGCGAAATGGCAGATCAGTGATCCCGGCCAGCGGAGCCAGCAGAACAGGCGGAGCCAGAGTTGTATCATTGAGACGCAGCATATGTGCCTAAACCTTGTTCACAGGCCGAAACCGTAGGAGTAGGCCAGATGAGTTTCAATGAATGCGCGCCCAAATAATTAGCGCAAAATTTATAATGCCTAAAAAATAAGCAAATCTGCCGAAAGAGGACAAATTTCCCAGGGTGTGCTGCGGGCGGACAGAGGTGCCTATCTGCGCGGTCTTGCTATTGCACCAAGGTTTCTTGCGGCGTAATCAATCGTCATGACGATTGCAGCGATCATTGTGGCCGCCGGGCGCGGAACACGGGCCGGCGGGGACAACCCTAAACAATGGCAGATGCTGGCAGGTCGCCGCGTGATCGATTGGACTTTGGACGCATTCACCCAAGTGGACGAGATATCGCGCATTCAGGTGGTGCTGCATCCCGAGGACATGGATCAGGTTGAAAGCAGCGCAATGCTCAATCTGGTTGCGGGAGGCGAGACGCGCGCCGGGTCGGTTCTGAACGGTCTGAAAAGCCTTGTGGATAGCGACGTGAAACACGTGCTTATCCATGATGCCGCGCGATGTTGCATCACGCCTGAATTGATCCGGTCGGTCATCACCGCACTGGACAATCCCGATGGCGCCGGAGCCGCCCTCGCCCTGCCCGTTACGGACGCGCTTTGGCAGGGGGACGCAGACCTTGTCGACGGGGCCCGCTCGCGCGAAGGTCTCTATCGCGCGCAGACACCCCAGGCCTTTCCTTTTGAGCCAATCCTTGCGGCCCATCGCGCCGCGGATACCGGAGCCGCCGATGACGTCGAAGTGGCCCGCGCGGCAGGCATCAATGTCAGGATCGTGCCCGGCGCGGAAACCAACCTGAAGATCACGACACCAGATGATTTCGCCCGCGCGGAACAGATTTTGCGAGGACCAACCGTGCAGACGCCCATTGATATCCGAACCGGCACCGGCTTTGACGTACATCGTTTTGGGCCCGGCGATCATGTTATGCTTTGCGGGGTGGAAGTCCCACATGATCGCGGATTGCAAGGACATTCAGATGCGGATGTGGCGCTGCATACGGTAACCGATGCGCTCTACGGCGCTCTGGCCGAAGGCGATATCGGGCGGCATTTTCCGCCCTCTGATCCGCAATGGAAAGGCGCTGAAAGCCATATTTTCCTGCGCCATGCGGTTGATCTGGCCGCGAAGAAAGGCTTTCGCATCACCAATGTCGATCTGACGCTGATCTGTGAGCATCCCAAAATCGGCCCCCACGCCCCGGCCATGATCACGCGGCTTGCCGAAATCATGGACCTTGATGTGGGCCGAGTGTCAGTCAAGGCCACGACCTCTGAGCGGCTTGGCTTCACCGGGCGCGAAGAAGGCATTGCCGCACAGGCCGTTGTCACCGTGATGTCGCCATGACGTGGAGCCATCTGATTGCCACGGCTTTTTGCGTTGGGCATCTGCGCCCGGCCCCGGGCACCTGGGGGTCGCTTGCGGCTTTACCTGCCGGCTGGCTTCTTCATGTTCTGGGTGGGCCGGTGCTTTTGGTGGCTGCAACCCTTCTTGCATTTGCTTTAGGATGGTGGGCCACCATACTGGAAACAAAGGGAAAAGAAGATCACGACCCGTCTGAAATCGTGATTGACGAAGTGGTTGGACAATGGATTGCTATCTTACCCCTGTCCATCGGCGCGACGCATGCGGGTGCGGCGCTCACTGCGCTTTGGCCGGGCTGGATTGCCGCATTCATCCTGTTCCGTCTTTTCGACATCACCAAGCTGGGCCCAATCGGATGGGCCGACCGGCGCAACGACGCGCTTGGGGTGATGCTGGATGACGTGATTGCCGGAGTGCTTGCAGCCATAGGTGTGATTGCTCTGGCATGGGTTGCACATGGAGGCGCGTCATGAGCTTGGCCCAGGATGTTCTCGACGCCGCTCGCGCCAAGGGCGTCATGATTGCCACCGCTGAATCCTGCACCGGCGGCATGGTCGCGGCGGCGCTGACAGACGTGGCTGGGTCGTCAGATGCACTTGAATGTGGCTTTGTAACCTATTCAAACAAAGCAAAAATTGAGATGTTGGACGTCTCGCTCGATACGTTGGAGGCACATGGCGCCGTATCAGAGCCAGTCGCGGTCGAGATGGCCGAAGGCGCCGTAAACCACGCAGCAGCCGACCTGGCCGTGTCCATCACCGGCATTGCAGGCCCCGGTGGCTCAGAGCACAAACCGGAAGGCCGCGTGTGCTTTGCCGTTGCAATGGCTGGCCGGGCGACACATGTCGAAACGGTTGAGTTCGGCGCGCAGGGCCGTGCCAAAGTGCGTGCGGCAGCGCGGGACCACGCTCTGAGGCTGCTGCACCAGGCGCTGTCCTAACTAAGCGCAAATTTAAGGCGCATTCTGTATTTAGCGCCCAAAAAACGGGCACTTCATAAATTGCCCAGTTTCACAGCGGTCAATGAACCGCCTGCCACTTTTTTCCGCACACGCAATGCGCTTCAAGCCCCTCCAACACCAAGAATCCCAGGAAGGATGAAGACTATGAACGGAGCGGACACAGCGTGGATCATCGTGGCCACGGCCCTTGTGCTCTTTATGACATTGCCCGGGCTGGCGCTGTTTTACGGTGGGCTGGTGCGGGCGCGCAATGTGCTGAGCGTATTTATGCAGTGCTACGCCATTGCCTGTTTGATGAGCATCATCTGGTTCGTCGCGGGGTATTCCATCGCCTTTGGCGACGGCAATGCCTATTGGGGCGGCTTGGGTAAGATGTTCCTCGGTGGCGTCACGGCCGATACGCTGTCGGGCACCCTGCCTGAGGTTTTGTTCTTTGCCTTTCAGATGACCTTCGCGATCATTACGCCGGCCCTCATTGTTGGCGCTTACGTTGAGCGGATCGGCTTTGGTTTTGTCCTGCTCTTCTCGGCCTTGTGGCTCCTGACTTGCTACGCACCTGTTGCGCATTGGATCTGGGGCGGCGGGATGCTCTCGGATGGCGGCATCTTCGGCGAAACTGGCGTCAAGGACTTCGCGGGCGGCATTGTCGTACACGAAACCGCTGGTTTGGCCGCTCTGGTGCTGGCCGTCGTGCTCGGGCCACGCAAGAACCGGACAACCCCGCCCCATAATCCGGGAATGGTCATGGTCGGCGCGGCAATGCTCTGGGTTGGTTGGTTCGGCTTTAATGGCGGAAGCCAGCTGGCCGCTGACGGTGGTGCGGCCATGGCGCTGACCGTGACGCATATCTCTGCTGCAGCCGCCTCACTCACATGGGCACTCTGGGAACGCATCAAGTTTGGCAAATCCTCCCTCGTGGGCATGGTCACAGGCACCATCGCAGGCCTCGCGTCCATCACCCCTGCTTCTGGGCTTTGTTGGCCCTGTGGAGGCCCTGATCATTGGTGGTGTCGCAGGTATCCTGTGTCAGGAGGCCGTGAGCCTCATTCGCGAAAAACTCAAGATTGACGACACGCTGGACGTGTTTGCCGTGCATGGCGTCGGCGGCATCTTCGGCACGATCATGATCGCAGGCTTCGGTGCAGGGTCCTGGGCCGCACAGCTGGGTAGCCTTGCGATTGTGGGTGTGTTCACCATTGTGGTGACATTCGTGCTGATCAAGGTTGTGGGTCTGATCACCCCGCTGCGTGTGGATGAAGAGACCGAGACCAACGGTCTGGACCTCTCGGTCCACGGCGAACGCGCCTATGACCTGACGAGTTAAGCTTCAAGCTGGATCAACAAGCGCCGCTGCGACGTCTCGTGGCGGCGCTTTTGCGTCAAACAACTCCCAAAGCCCCTGCGCACGGCTCACCCCCAGCAACGATGCCGCTTTGGCCTTGATCCGATTGGCGCGCATGTCCAGAGCCACAGGCGTGTCAAGATCGTGGGCCAGTGTGATGGTCTCACCCGTTATCAGCGTGACATCTACTAGGGCCTGCATTTCTGACAGCGTGCTGTCTGCCACAACCTCAACCTTTTGGCGCAGGGCGATGACAGCCGGATCCTGGGTCAAGGCATCGGTGAAGCTGTCCAGCCGGGCTGTGTCATACCCCAAGAGGCGCATCGCGACGACCTGCGCATAGCTGAACTTGGCCTCCAGGCCGGTGGTTGGTTGAGCGATGTTGCACACGGTCATCCAACGCGGATGAGTGCTGATCTGCACCTTGGCGATACCATCGGGCGGCGCATCGCACTTTGCCAAAGCTTCCAGCGTGGCGTGCAATCCATGGCAGCAGGCATGAAACTTGTGCTGGACTGTGGGAAAGAGCCACTCTTGTCCCAGCCCCTCAAACCCCGTCAGGTCCCCTGCCCCGTGATGCGTCGGGCCAAAACCCTGGTCCACCTCCATTGCGGACGGATTGGAGACAAAGCCCTTTGCCGTCAAAACTGCGGCTTCGACGCCGTTGGACGCGGCCAGACCTGCGTTGAAGGGCTTGCCCATCGTCCCGAATTGCGACTTCAGACCAGAGGTGCGCGTGGCCACAAGGCCAAGCGCGGACCGCATCTGAGCTGCATCCAGCCCCAGCAACCGACCAGCAGCCAGGGTGGCCCCAAAGGCCCCTGCCGTTGCAGTCTGGTGAAAACCCGTCTGGTAGTGACCTCGCCCTAGCCAAAGACCCACCCGGATCGAGGCTTCTACTCCAACAAGTGCGGCGCGCTGCACATCGTCTCCACTGGCGCCAACACGCTCTGCAATGGCCAAAGCCGCAGGGATAACTGCCACCGAAGGGTGCCCGATATGGGCAAAATGCGTGTCGTCATAGTCGAGCGCGTGACTGATCGTGCCGTTCACCATCGCCGCCATGCGCGCTGGCACGCGCAATGTCGCTCCAACCAGCCCGGCCTCTGGCGTGCCGCCCTCGTCCTGTGCCTGATCTCGCAGGATCTGAGCCACAGGCTCGTTCTGCCCGGCGATGGCCACTGCGGCCCAATCGAGCATTGAAAGCCGCATAATCTCCATAGCGTTATCATCAAAACGCGTGCTGATCGCAAAGTCCGACAGGGCTTCAGACAGCTCAGCTATTGCCATAGAGCTCATCCGCGCGCGCCTCAAAAGCCCGGACGATCCGCTTCATCGCCTCGAAGAAAAAGAGCTCTGCCGCCGACTGCAAAAGCTTGTTACGAAATGCAAAATCCACATCGAATTTAACCTCGCTGCCACCTTCGTCCAGATCTCTGAAGGCCCAATTCGACAGCATATGCTGAAACGGCCCATCAAGGTATTCGGTGGCAATATGGTGCTGTGCTTTGTTCAGCGTCACGCGGCTTCCAAATCGCTCGCGGAAGACTTTAAAGCTGATCACCAGATCGGCCTCCATCACTTCGGTGTCATCATCTTGTGGTGTGACTTTTCTCACCCGAGCGGCGGCTGTCCACGGTAAGAATTTCGGATAGGACTCCACATCAGCGACAAGCTCATACATCTGCACAGCGCTGTAGGGCAAATGGCGGGTCTCGGCGTGGGATGGCATTTGATATGGCGCGTTGGTCAGTTGCAGTACGGTGTCAGGTGGTGTCCTCGACTGGGCCCGAAAATGCAAGACAAACCAAAGCCAGCGCGCGCATTTGTCATGTGATTGTGGGGTGTCGGGCGAAGAGCAAACTCCTGTTGGCTCGGACGCACCGGCTATGAGGTTCTGAGCAGACTTACCTACTTGCTCTCAAAAACGTTGGGCATGACACGCCCCAGCAGACCAATCAAAAAGGCGGTGCTTATCCCAAACGTGAACAACCCTGTAATGGCTCCAAAGCTTGCAAAGATACGGGCGTTTTCATGAAGGACAACATCCCCATACCCCAATGTGGTGTAGGTCACGGTCGCGAAATAGAAGCTTGTCGAGAATTGCTCGAACTCCCCAAGGATCGCAAAAGAAAAGGCCCAAAGCCAAATTTCCGCGGTGTGTGCGACAAGCAAAATGCCGATTGCGGCCGCCAGGATCACGGCAATACGTCGTGAATTCCGCCAGGTCTGAGCGCGACTTGCGATTTTCATAAGCATAGGAATGCCCGCTGCAACAACAGCCACATGCAGCAGCGAACAGACCACAAGCAAGGCGCTTCCGAAGACAATTTGAGAAAACAAAGGTGTTCCGCCAACCTATCGTTTCACTTTGGTCTCAATTGCTGCATGTTGGGTGTAAGGATTTCAAGTGGAAGGTGAATCGAATGCGTCAGTTGGCAACTTGGACGGCTACGGTTTTAATGTTGATTTCGCCAAGTTGGGCACAAGACACACCGCGTCCCGCCAAGGTTTTCACTGTCGCAGAACAAAGTACCGAAATCGTCCGAAGATACCCGGGAATTGTGCTCCCCAGTCAGGAGATTGAGCTGTCCTTTCGTATCCCCGGCAATCTCATAGACCTGCCTATCCGCGCCTCTCAGCAGGTGGCCCAAGGTGATGTGATCGCGCAGTTGGACACCCGCGATCTGGAATCGCAAGCCGAGCAGCTTCAGGGATCCATAGATCAGGCGCAAGCGCAGCTCGACACATTGGTCGCAGGTGCCCGTGAACAGGAAATCGCGGCCTTGGTTGCAAATGTGGATGCCGCGAAGGCGCAGGTCACACAAGCTGAAGACCAGGTTCAACGATCAAGAACGCTGGCCGAACGTGGCACCATTGCGGATGCAACACTGGATCAGGACGAAGCCGCCCTGAGTGTGGCCGAGGCCGAATTGCGCGCACGCGAAGAAGAGCTTTCATTGACCCGCGAAGGCGCGCGGCCCGAAGAAATTGCCTCTGCCGAGGCAAGTTTGCGCGCCTTGCAAGCTCAATTGAAAGTCGTCAAGGATAGCATTACCGACGCCACTTTGCGCGCCCCGTTCGAAGGCGTGATCGCGCGCCGTGACGTCGACAATTTCACCAACATTCAAGCCGGCCAAACCGTTGTACTCGTGCAAGCGCTGTCCACTATACATGTGGCCTTTGACGTGCCCGCACCGGACGTGACTCTGCTCACCGTAAACGGGCCTGACAACATCACCAACCAGGTTATGTTGGACGCGTTGCCCGGAGAAACCTTTCCCTCCGAAACCGTCGAATTCTCGTTGCAAGCCGAAAGCGGAACACAGACCTATCGCGGCAGGGTTGCGGTGAATGTGCCCGAGACATCGATCATTTTGCCAGGCATGGTCGCGACCGTCAGGTCCTCTGCGCCAAGTATTGCCCCTCGAACACTCGTGCCCCTGACAGCCGTCGCCGCCGCCGCAGATGGCAGCCCGATTGTCTGGCTTGTGGACGATGGTGGCGCGGTCTCTTCAAAGCCCGTGACACTTGGTGAAATTACGGGCGACTCGGTGGAAGTAAAGGATGGCCTGCAAAGCGGAGATACGATTGTCGCGGCGGGTGTTTCGTCATTGATACCCGGAATGACGATCCGACCTATCGATAAGATAGGGGTTAAAGCCATGGATCTGGCCCGGTTTGCCATTGAAAAACGGCTGATATCTGCCGTTGCAACGCTTCTTATCCTGATTTCTGGCTATTTTGCCTACACCGCTTTGCCGCGGTTTGAAGATCCGGAATTCATCATCCGGCAGGCGCAAATCATCACGCCCTACCCTGGTGCCACAGCCGAGGAAGTGGCCGAAGAAGTGACCGATGTCATCGAGACAGCTTTGCAGCAACTGCAAGGTGTTGATGAAGTGCGATCCGTGTCTTCGCCTGGGCTTAGCAACGTCTCGGTTGAATTCACCATCGCCACGACCAAGGACTACGATGCGCTCTACCAACGCTTTGCGCAAATGCGGGCTAAGGTGGATGACGCACAGGCCGACCTGCCCCCCAATGCACTCAGCAGTCAGGTGTTTGACGACTTTGGGGATGTCTTTGCAGTCTATTTTGCCATTGTCGGAGACGGATATTCTCTCAGCGAACTGCACGAATACGCCAAAACTCTGGAACGCGAATTGGTCACAGTGGATGGCGTATCCAAGGTCACACTGTCCGGCGTGCAGGAAGAAGTTGTTTACGTGGAATACGCCCCTGCCCGACTGATCGAGCTGGGTTTGGCCCCTCAACAGATCGCCGATATTTTGTCCGGCCAAAACCTTGTTGCACCTGCCGGATCACTTGTCGCAGGCCAAACACGGCTGGAACTGCGCCCCACATCTGCGCTTGTGGATATCGAAGCACTGGGCGCGCAGTTGATTACCAATCCCCAAACAGGCGCCTCGTTTCGGCTGTCTGACATCGCCACGATCTCGCGTGGTCTGAAGGAACCCGCCAGAACGCTGCTCTATCGCGACGGTCGCCCGGCTGTGGGGATCGGGATATCCAATACGATTGGTGGCAACGTTGTAAATATGGGCGAAGCCGTCAAAGAGCGCATTGACGCGCTGATTTCCGAACGCCCGATTGGCATCGAAATTCTGCCCGTCTCTGATCAGTCGGTCAGCGTCAAAGACTCCGTCGATGATTTCGTCATGAACGTCGTGCTGGCATTGGTCATCGTCGTGGGCACATTGTTGATCTTCATGGGGCTACGCTCTGGGCTCCTGATGGGGGGTATTCTACTGGTCACGGTCGCTGGCACGTTGATGGGCATGTATCTCTACGGCCTCGACATGCAGCGCATTTCGCTTGGGGCGCTCATCATCGCCCTGGGAATGCTCGTGGACAATGCGATTGTCGTGGTTGAAGGCACGTTGGTGCGGGTCCAAAACGGCGAAAGCCCGGCTGAAGCCAGCCAGTCCATCGTGGCGCAAACCAAGTGGCCTTTGCTAGGCGGGACAGTCGTTGGGTTTCTTGCCTTTTCACCCATCGGGTTTTCCCCGGACAATACGGGCGAATATGCAGGCAGCCTCTTCTGGACAATCATGATTGCCCTGCTGTTCTCGTGGCTCATTGCGATTTGGTTGACGCCCTATTTCTGCACGTTGATCCTCAAACCGGGTCAATCGAAGGAGAAAGGTGAAAACGCGCTGCTACGGGGCTATCGGAGGTTCCTGAAACTGGCGATCCGCGTGCGCTTTGTGACAATCGCCATCATCGTCGCTCTATTTGCCTCTGCCCTCGCGATGTTCAGTCAAGTCCCCCCTGGCTTCTTTCCCGCCTCAACGCGGGCACAGTTCGTCGTGGACTACTTCCTGCCCAACGGGACAGACATCGCCGAGACGCAAGCGGACCTTCTTGAGATCGACAAACATGTGCGCACACTGGAAGGTGTGACAGGCACGAACCTTGCCGTAGGTGACGGCCATCTGCGTTTCATGCTGACCTATGAAAGCGAGGACGCCAGCCCGTCTTATGGGCAGCTTCTGGTTGATGTTGAAAACTTCAACCAAATCGAGGATCTCAAAGCTGAGCTCCAGTCTTGGATCAACGCTGAATTCCCCGATGCTTCGGCAAAAGTTTGGAAATTCGTTCTCGGCCCCAGTGGCGGCTCAAAAATCGAAGTGCGGTTTTCCGGTCCTGATGCAGCCGTTCTGCGCGACCTGTCCGAGCAGGCCAAAAAAGTCATGGCCGATGCAGGCGCAATCGCGATCAAAGATGATTGGCGTGAACAGGTGCAGGTCATCCGCCCGGTGGTCGATGAAGCCACCGCGCGCCGGTTGGGCCTTACCCAGGGCGAAATCTCCGGTGCGCTCTATGGGCATTTGACCGGAACCAGCATCGGCACATTCCGTGAAGGCGATAACCTGTTGGATATCGTGATGCGCCCAATCGAAAGCGCGCGACAGGATTCCTCCGCATTACGGGATGTACAAATTTTCAGCCAGGTTGCCGGTGGATACATCCCGATTTCGCAGGTTGTCGAGAGTTTCGACGTCGTGTTCGAAGCGGGTAACCTCCGCCGGATCGATCGTCAACTGGCCATCACGGCACAATCTGACAACGCACCGAATGTGTTGTCTGGTGATCTCTTTGAGCAAGTCCGCGGACCGATAGAGAATATTCCACTTCCACCGGGTTACTCGCTCAAATGGGAAGGTGAGTTTGGCAGCTCAGCAGAGGCGAATGCTGGCCTGGCCTCTACAATGCCCCTGGGCTTTGGCGCGATGATCCTTGTTGTGATCTTTCTCTTCAATGCCATCCGCCAGCCATTGATCATTTTCCTGACCGTCCCCCTCGCCCTGATCGGGGTCATATGGGGCCTGGCGTCAACCCAGACGCCGTTGGAATTCATGGCCATATTGGGCGTGCTGTCTTTGACAGGCATGCTGATCAAAAATGCCATCGTGCTGATTGACGAAACCGACAGCCAGATTGGCGGTGGCAAAGCGCGCATGCAGGCGGTTGTGGACGCAGCGGTCAGTCGGGTCAGGCCTGTATCACTTGGTGTTTTGACAACCGTGCTTGGCGTTGTGCCCCTGCTATGGGATCCGTTCTTCAAATCCCTTGCCGTGGTCATCATCGCTGGCCTGAGCTTTGCCACGGTCCTGACCCTCATCATCGTCCCGGCGCTCTACACCGTATTTTTCAAAGTGTCCGAAGACGAGGTCTGAGTGCAGTGACAACAGGCTGCTCTTAAAGAGCCATTCCGCGCGCTGTACTTCTTGGAGATTGGAGGCGAGTACCGGAATCGAACCGGTGTACACGGATTTGCAATCCTATGAATTCTACTGATTTCATTGAACTATTTTGTAAAATGAACCGCAGGACGCCCGTGGGATGTCAGTAGGTTAGCAGTTGAATGTAAAATGCATCCGGCCTTACGCGCCTAGTGTGGCGCGTATGTCGTTCATGCTGACGTAGACACGATCAACATTGTCCGGATCGTTCATTGGTTGAAATCCTAACCCTTTATAGAACGCGGAACGGCGCTCAAAAGCCTCGTCTCGCAAGACGTCCAGAACAATGGCCATAGAACCCACTTTTTCGGATATCTCCATCGCTTGTCGTAGAGCGTGAACCATGAGGGCTTTTCCTATTCCTTTACCCTGCAGGTCTTTATGCACTGCGACAGCTTTTATATAAGTGGCGGGGATGGTCGGCGGTGGTCGCGGTCGTTTGGGAGTTTCGATGTGTTGGGGACTAACCGCAAACGCATTTAGGGTGTAGAAGCCGATTACCTCTTTCTGCCCTTCCTCTGTCGCCATGAACGCTGTGAGGTATCCAGTCTTAATATGATCGGTCAGGGCTTCTTTGAGAAACTTGTCAATTGGCTCGAAGCCACATGAAAAAGCGCTGCGTTCATGCAGCGCTTTGTCGAATTGTGAGATTGTCAGTTCAGCCGCTTTGGCTTGTGTTTCAGGCATCCTTCAGGATGCCCTCCACTTGAGCGGCAGCTTTGGCCAAGCCCGGAATAACCTTGCCCGGCGTAGAAACGGCGCTCCTGAATGCTTCGAAAGCTTCTACAGGCAAAACCGACATCGTTGAACGGCGTTCCACTTCGCCTACTTGTTGGAGCGCAGCCTGACGAATGAAGTCAGCTTCGTTCAAGCCGACGGTTGCGGCTGCAGCTTTTATTCGGTTTTCGTCGCTTGGGCGCATACGAACTTCCTTGCGCGCAGTCATGCGTTCGCCCGTATCGACGGGCTCAATCATCGCAAACATCGGTTGGTTCCTTTCCTTTTCGAGTACTTATGTACGTCTTTCCGCCGTACAAGTCAAGATAATCATGATCGCCATGGTAATCAAACCAACCATGATCGTCACAAGATGATCATTATGGCGGTGGTCGAAGTCTAAAATAAGATTTCTATATCAAAGACTTAACAATAATGGCAATCAAATGGATCAGTTGCGAAAGCCCGAAAAGTGGCCCATTTTACATTCAAACAGTAAGCCATGATCCGCTAAGCTATTGATTTTATTGGAGGCGAGTACCGGAATCGAACCGGTGTACACGGATTTGCAATCCGCTGCGTCACCACTCCGCCAACTCGCCTCTTAGTGACCGCGTCAACCTAGCATATGCCAGCCCAAGCACAAGCCAAAATCATTGGGTGCCGGACACAGGAAACTCTGGTGGAATGGTTCGGGCAAAGTTCGGACCTTATTCGCACTTAAATGGCCGGGGGCGGTAGCGCACTTGAAATGGCGGACCCAAGAGGATTCGAACCTCTGGCCTCTGCCTTCGGAGGATTTAATAGCACCTATCCGAAACATGCGATAGAGCACGTCTTTATACGATAACGCTTTGAAAGACATTGTTTTTCTGAAGCGCTCCGCCGAAGTCTCTATCCAAACGCAGGTCGCGATTTCCGCCCTACTGCTTACGCAGTGCTTACGCGGGACCGGCCGGAAAGGTGCGACTTCTCATGCCAAAACTCACCAAGCGCGTCGTGGACGCCGCCGAGGCCCGAGAAAAAGACTACGTCATCTGGGATGACGAGCTGCACGGGTTCGGGCTGCGGGTCTTCAAATCCGGAAAGCGCAGCTACGTCCTCCAATACCGCGCCGCCGGTCGATCGCGCCGTTATAGTATCGGTCTTCATGGTATCTGGACGCCGGACACGGCGCGGAAGGAAGCAAAAGTCCAACTCGGCAAGATCGCACAAGGCGAGAACCCGGCGGAGGCCAGGCAGGCGGACCGCAACGCGATGACGGTCAGTGAACTTGCCGAACGCTACATCGAAGCGATGGATGCGGGCCTCATCATGGGCAAAGGCGGTCGCCCAAAACGACCGTCGACGATCTACGTGAACAAGGGCCAGCTGCGTGGCCACATCATACCCCTGATAGGACAACGCCGTGTCCAGGACCTCACCAAGGCCGACGTGACGAAAATGATGAACGACGTAATCGCCGGGAAGACGAAGGCGGTGAAGAAAACAAAGAAGCGCGGCAAATCCATCCTACGCGGCGGCCGGGGCACGGCCAGCAAATGCGTAGGTCTCACCGGCTCGATGCTCACTTATGCGATTAGCATGGGGATTATCGAACACAATGTCGCTCACGGGATAAGAAAGCCCAGGGATCAAGTGAGAGATCGCAGGCTGAGCGAGGATGAGTATCGTGAACTTGGACGCCTCCTGAACGAAGCGGAAAAAGACGCCGACATGGCATGGACCGTTGGGATCAGCCGCCTTTTGGCGCTAACAGGTTGTCGCCGCGGCGAGGTCATCTCGTTGAAGTGGAGCGAAGTAGATTTCGATAACAGCTGCCTGCGCTTGGAAGACTCGAAAGAAGGCGCTTCCGTCCGACCCATTGGTCTGCCCGCCATCGAGTTGCTGGAAGCGCTTCGCGAGACGGCGACGAGCGATTTCGTCTTTCCGGGCAAGCGTGGGGCGGACACCTATGGCGGGCTACCGAGGCAATGGCGGAAGGTGTTCGGTGACTCTGAATTGTCAGACCTCACAGCGCACGTTTTGAGGCATAGCTTCGCGAGCATCACTAACGACCTTGGCTTTACCGAGAGCACGATCGCCACACTCCTCGGCCATGCGACGCACTCCATCACAAGTAAGTATATCCATTCGCTCGACAGCGTGCTCACTATGGCGGCAGATACCATTGCGGGATACGTGCAAGGGCTGCTCAACGGTGCTCAGTTCGAGCAAACGACCTACGCACTCGATCGAACCGCGCGGCGCGAAGCTCTATCCCAATTTTTAGCGCAGTCGACTCTAGCTGGCGATGGCAGCACCCGAACTTGACCCTCCGGCTCATAGCAATGCGCTACATGAACAACCGATATGGGTACTCTCTGCCAGGCAACGTTGGGACGTTTGCAATGGTCTGCGCCAAGGTTTGAGAGTAACGAATTGTAACCGGTACGGGATCATAAAGTGCGTCGTTGTTCCAATCCATTTTGGTCAACGCGAGGGCTTCAAGAGCAGTGCATTCCAATGGCCCAGACCCGGTATGCCGCACAATTTTCAGCGGCTTCGGAATGCTCTTCTTACCTTGATAATAGTTTCGCTCCAATGAAGCATCTGGTGCGTTACCTGCCACCCAAACCAGCGCAGAACATCCCGATTGAACAAGCGTCGTGCCCCTCGGAACAGGATAACCATCTGGTCGACTTGGTGCACCAGAACCCTTGTTTTCAGTCAACCAAACTGATCGCCAAGGAGATGAACGATTGATCTCCACACACTCAACTTCAGAGATCGCCGATGTAGCATCCAAAGCCCCTTCAATTTCATCCTGCTTGAAGGCGGTAGTCTTATGCACAACTAATCGTCGCGGCAGAGATCCTCCGTTACGACTTTGATATAGGCTCAGACTACGCGCCATTACCGCTCTCATATCGCTACGGCTCAGGTATGGGTTGCGTCGGATATCTGGAGTTTCCTGAACGGGATCGCGAGCTTCAAAGGCGACGAATTGCATGCCCCCGCCATCGGCATCAAACACCTGCGAACAGCATGTTACAAATTTGGTCCCTTCCGCGCCACTGCGCAATGAGTAGGCCAAGCCAATATACGCAGTATGTTCCGGGACTCCTTGCAATGGGCCAAGCTTCCAAGGAATACCCCCAGCTTTGACATAAAGGGCAATCGACAGCCGCCAAGCTAAGGATGCTTTGTAGCTGAACGAAAAGCTGCGATCATTAATGACCTGTGTAGGAATCCCGCTCGCAGCGCCAAGTGCCTTTAACTCGTCATGGGCGTTAAACCCTTCCGCAAAAAAGGCCGATCTCCACATTTCAGGTAAATGCACCAGGAGGACATCAAACTGGTCTCTAACAAGGCTGAGTTGATCCATTCCCTCCCGCATTGCGTTGAGAAGCTGCAAATGCGGAGGTTGATCAGGGCCTGTAGAATAAAGCTCATCATTCCACTTGATATGCGCGTTTTTATCCGCTGCCACCAGCGGCACTCCAAACACCTTCTCGAACCCACCAAAAGCAGGAACATAGTCTTTTCTGTCAGCCGGAGCTTGATGAGATCTCAGGGTCGAAACCAATCCTCTCATTTGGGCCCACCCACTCTGTGGACCCATTGTCGCCAAGCGTACATTTGGCGTAAAATTTGGAAATACGTCGCTGCTGTGAGGCCCGAACCGATCCAAACCGCGAAGTGGGTTCACATCAAGCGAACTATCATCAGTGTCAAAAGATAGATTTGGTTCGCCCAACAATGAAAATGGTGGCAATTTCGATTTGGAGTAATCTACGCTCATGCTCATCGCCTCTGAAAGTACGCATGATCATGCGACGGCCTGCTCCACGCTGTTGCAGAAGAGATCAAGAATTCCGCGTCAACACCATCGGATTTCTGAATGCCGCATGCCTGAATGCGCCCCTCTTTATTGCCAGCAATCAGCGGAACCCATGCTGAAATGATCTTTGACCACACATTGTTATAGCGCCGTGCCCACCGCTCTCGAGTCCAATCGACAACAATATCTCGGTTCTTCTTTTCTTGGTTTGGATCATCGGTTCGGGGGTTTTTACGAAAGTGGCAGGTTCGAAAGCGCACCACCACCTATCCACCACTCTATCAAGTTTAATGCGGATGCCTTCATTGAAAAAGAACCCAGATTGGTTGGGCAGCCTACCGGTGAGCGCAGACCCATAGGCGGACTGCGCCGAAGACTGTTGATTTTTTCGCTGCTCGGCCACAGAAGCATTTTCGTCACGGCGACCATGAGCAAAAACAGCCACATGGCCACTGCGCCGCAACCGTGGAAGGATTGGCTGAGTGCGGCAAATAGCATGTACTAGCGCGTCATATACCAACCCCATTGCCCAACTTTCATCGACAATATTTAGCTCTATGGTCCCCGCAATTTCCGCCCCATGATCTGAAAAAGCCGCGAGCAAATCTTCATCGCGCCCAAATGCCGCCAATTCATGACCCACACTCGCAACGATCCCTGTCTTTCGAGACGCCTTGAGGGTCATTTGCGCCTCTTGGGTGGTAATTGACTTGTTGAGCTTTATTCGACGCGCCACCTCCGGCATCTCGATTATTGGAACAGCGGAGCTTTGCAAAACCGGGAAGGCACGGCGATCCCCCGATGGAATAGGCACCATTTGATTTACTTCGGCAGGTCGTGCTTGCAAAACATGCGCGGCAAGAACGTCAGGCAGTTCGGTTCCGTCAAGCAAATCTGCTGCAAGCTCATCGAATGTCTGTGTTTCAACTACCGAAACACTCACGCCGGCATCTGCCGCAGCGTTCAAAAACTCAATGACAGCCGGCAAAAGATGCTTTGCTGATCTGCAGGTCCAAACGATGCCAGTCGGATATGCGTTTGGCGTAGTCAATGCATCTGTCAAAGCACTCATGACAGATTGGTCTCGACCGCTGTAGCCAACAATAATGAGGCCGAACCGAGTGCAGGCGTTGGTCAGAACATGCCTCATCTCGCGATCTTGGGAGGCGAGTTCTTCAGTCGTGTTTTTGAGTTCAACGGACTGATAGTCACCATGCATCTTCGCAAGAAGGGGCCAACGCGACTCCTTAATACAAAGGGCGGCCCGCGCAGCATTGTCGATCCCCGCCACCGTTAAATTGGCGCGCTCGGATGCATCGAACAACTGGTCGGTTACCGTAGTGGCTGTCTCAATCATGGCATCAAAGTTTGTGGTAAAAACGCATGGCACAGACTTTCTCGTAATCATTGCAGCGAGTGCCCGATGCGCAAATGATGGCGTTCCCTTAGTAACTGCATGGTCAATGTATGCGCGGCGCTCCTCTGGTGTTGGATACACAGCTTCAAACGCCGCAGCATATTCCATAGGATCACCGGGTGGCGGTAAGGCGGATCGACTTTCTAGCAGCAGATCGATCCGCTCCATCCATAAGGGGTCATTACAATCAACCTGTTTTCGGCTTGTCCCACTCAACTGACAGAACAGCTGCTTCTTGAAATCCGTGATCATGTCATACCCTGTGGGTATACCAGCGGAGGCCGATGCGCCTGCCCCTAGTAGCCAAGCAAATCCACTTGGCCTCAGCCAAAAGCTTGGCACGAACTTCGGTCCGTCAATGAACTTGATCTCGGCGTGCCAACTCATGTCAGCACCCCACGATATGGAACCGGATTACCACACAGACATGCGCAGCTACTTCGCACAACCGGAACTTCGTTTAACTGAATCATCTGGGTTTGAAATGTCATAAAAGAAGCCGTTCCAGTGCTATCGCCTGTCCCCGGTGCTTTGTAGGATCTTGCTGTTTCAACGTCTCAACATTCTGTAACTTCCAGCGAATTGCGGGGAGACCAGCTGCGTTAGGTAGTCCGATTAGGTCAAAGTCCGGCTCGCCATCTGCCAGTCCAAACAGGTATTCCGCTGCCCGTCCCGAGAGACGGCCTCGAATGTCCTGAATCAGTATGTCGCGCGCTGCCCCGAGTTCGTCGACGGTCACCGGCAACACCGTCATCCCGTCAAACTCCTTCGCGAAGACAGCTTCAAGATCGCGGAGGTTTGGGTTCAGTAATTCGTGTGGCGGCCTGCTCGAACTTGCGAGGTAAACCAGAAACGATCGGAAGAGATTATCCGTGAGACCTTCATTTTCGTAGAGCTGCTTGATGTCGAAGAGGTCGCGCGGATGTTGCCGGTCGAGAGCAGCAACAATCTTTCCGCCATAGAGATCCTCGAAGGAGACAACCGCAGTCTCTGCAAATCCGAATGCGTCTTCGACTGCAGATGAGACGCGGCGGCGATCCGGCTCGAACACGACACCACGCGGTTCAGGTTCTGCCGCTACGGTTTCATCTGATTTCACCTGCAAAACTCCGGTTTTTTTTTGCGCGCTGTATATTTCTTCCGACTAGGTTCTTCATCAGTCACGTGACTACCAAAAAGCACTCTCATTTTGAATTCATCGAAATACATAGTAACAAAATGATTGATGGTCGAGGATCAGGTCGAGGCTTCGGCATAAGCTGGGATTTCAGGAACCTGCACGGGTGGTCCCGTGCCTTAGACTTTAAAACATGCTCGGCATGTTTCAGCGACCTACGTGACTATCGTCACTGCCACCACATGCAACTCAAAAGCTTGGCTTTCAAGATCAAGCTTCGCCAACTGCCGCATCTCGCTTGGCAATTTTTGAGCGTCTGAGACGATCATCGCAAATTGATGATCGCCCGCATCATTGTTTTCTTTGAGTGCAATCGGAGAGCCATCAGGGGCACATGGCAGCAACTGCGGGTTTGATGCCACTCTGCCCCAAAGGTTCCGCTGGTCTGCACCCAGTGGAAAGTTGTGCCACTTGTTTTGATATTTCTGGAACGCAAGCACACGACCGATCATTTCGGTCTCAAGCTCAAAGCAGAACCTCTGCGTCAACCTGAGGGTATCTCGGTCTGGCCTGTCCTCATCATCGCGTTCGATCAACCCCATACTGTCTTTGAGCTTCAAAATGCGCAGTTGGCCTTTAATCGCATGGCGATCCACAAATTGCTGCCATGCTGATTTGGGATTGAACTGGAAGAGCTCTGGCGCTGCAGTTTTGGCAATCTCAAAGTGGTTTTCTTCAAGCCAGCGGTGGATCATCAGCGCTTTGCCCGCTGCGATGTTGCCGCGCCTGAAGTTGGACGCATAGTGCGGGCTTGTCGTGTTGGGTGTGCCATATGCGTCATCCATCAACAGGTCTACGGCGCGGCCTGTGATATCTGAGACCGCCTTCAAGGCTAGGAAGAGCTTCTTTGTGGGCTCAACACGCTCCGCCTTGCTGGCGTGCATCCAGTCAAACTCTTCAAAGTCATGCATATGTATGGATCAACCCTCAGCGAGACTAGGTCAGCTCAAGACGAATGCCCCGCCCCACAGCCTTGGCAGCACGCGCAAGGATACTCAGCGTGACCCCGTCATGATCCGGGTCCAGTAAGCGATCCAACTGAGACCGACTGGTCGACAAGCGCTTGGCCATCTCCACCTTGGTGATGCCTTGGGCTTTCATCGCCTCGGCCAGTTGGAACGCCAGTACGCGTTTTACGGCCACCTCTGTGGTATCCTCAAAGGTTCCTTGCTCCTTGAGGAAGTCATCAAAGGATTGGCCAACGCGCCCCTTTTCAACATCATGTGTCATTTCAAACCTCTCATTCTTCTCGCGCCCATGTCCAAATCTGCCTTGGGTGTCTTTTGGCTTTTCTTGATGAAGCCATGTAACAACACCATCTGCCCGTCATGGGCGCAAAAGAGAACACGCGCTATTTTGCCATTCGGCAGGTTCGTTCGCACTTCCCATAGCCCCTTATGGGTTTTCATGGGACGACAGAGCGGCATGCCAATCGGCCAGCCAAACTCTGCAGTACGTATGTCATCACCGATCAACCGTCTTTCTTCCTCAGTGAGTTTTAACAACCACTCCCGGACTGGCAGTCTGCCCGCCTCCGTTTCAAAGAACCGCGCGGGCAAGCGTTTCGTATCATTCATAAAGAAGGGTACCATATTAGGTACATATTGTCAAGTTACTCCTTATACCCGTCCCTACCCGCGCATTACCCAAGATTGTCATTGGTCTGCCATGGCATGGTCACATCTAAGCACATAGGATCATTGGAATATTTTCCTTGTGTGAGGGAGGAAGATGTGAGAGTATGTTCTATATTTGTTCCACGCGTGCGCCTGCAATGTAAGGCTCTGCTGGAACCACATTTTCCCAAAAATTGATTGAAGAAAGGACGACAGGATCATGGATGATGTACCCCCCGAGTTTAATCCCGAGACGGCCCCGCCGACGCTCACAATTGATTGGGATGCCTATCTGCCGTTCTTTGAGGATGAAGACATCTCAGAAGAAGAGAAGCGCGAGCTGATTGAGATATTATGGTCCATCACCTTGAGCTTTGTTGATCTCGGCTTTGGCCTGAACCCGGTTCAACAAATCTGTGGAGAAGGCACCGATCCTTTGTCCGATGATCCTCCCGATCTGGTATCCTTATTAGAAGCAGACTGGGTGAGAGACGAAGAGGAGGACGCATGACACGAGGAGATCAAAAAACAGAAGTTAAACCCACCAAGGCGGTGATTTATGCGCGTGTGTCCGGGGCCAAGCAAGTTCGCGACGGAGACGGCCTGGCCTCACAAGAGAACCGGTGCCGAGAATATGCCACCTACAAGGACTACGATGTCGTGGACGTGTTCCGCGAAGATATGTCGGGCAAGTATGAGAAGCGACCCGTCCTGGATCGGATGCTCGCTTTCCTGAGACTGCATCCCAAAGGATCTGTGGTGGTGATCATTGATGACATCAGCCGATTTGCCCGCAGCATGAAGGCGCATATCGCGCTACGCGAGACACTGGCTGCGGCAGGCGGCGTTCTCGAAAGCCCTTCGATTGAGTTTGGCGATGACAGTGACTCACGGCTGGTGGAGCACATGCTGGCCAGCGTGGCGCAGCACCAAAGAGAGAAGAACGCTGAGCAAACCTCCAACCGTATGCGCGGTCGCATGATGAATGGCTATGCCGTCTTCTCTGCGCCCTATGGCTATGTCTACAAGAAGCAAAGATCACATGGGCGGCTGCTCACCCGTGTCGAGCCTCTCGCGTCCATCATCCAAGAAGGGCTGGAAGGGTTCGCGTCCGGGCAGTTTGCCACACAAGCAGAGCTCAAGCGCTTCTTTGAAGCGCATCCAGAGTTTCCAAGTGACAAGCGAACCGGGTTGGTCCATCCCACGCGCGTCACCAACCTACTCAACCGGATTATCTATGCGGGCTACATTGAGCATGAACCTTGGGGCATCTCCCGGCGCAAGGGTCATCATGAACCTCTGATCTCGCTGGAAACCTTCCACAAAATACAAGCGCGTCTCAACGAGAAGCCTATAGCGCCTGCCCGCAAAGACATACGCAGCGACTTTCCCCTGCGCGGTGCCGTCAGTTGCGCTTGTTGCAACCAGCCTTTGACGTCCTGTTGGTCCAGAAGTGGGACGGGTAAACGATACCCCTATTACTGGTGCAAGACGCCAGATTGCCCTGAGTATCGTAAGAACATTCGGGCTGAGAAGATCGACGGTGATTTTGAGGCGCTGCTCACGGGGATTGCCCCCACCAAGACTGTTATCGCGCTTGTGACCCTGATGGTGAAGAACGCCTGGGCCATGCGCTCACAGCAAATGCGACACGCGAAGGCATCCATCGAACGTGAATTGGTGCAAGTTGAGCAACAACAGGACGCGGTAGTAGAGCGTATGGTGGAGGTCACTAACCCGAAGGTCTTCGCCGCGCTTGAGAAAAAGATCGCGAATTTGGAAGAGCAGAAGCTGCTTCTCACCGAAAAAGCAGAGCAAAAAGAGACGCCGAGAAGGTCCATCGGGAAAATTTTCGAACTTTATAAGAAGTTCCTCACAAACCCTTGGAATAGCTATATAAATGGATCTCTCGAGCAGAAGAAAACTGTGCTCAGAGCGCTCTTCCAAGCGCCACTGGCTTATGATCGCGAGGATGGATTTCGAACTCCGCAAACCACTGTAATCTTTGAATTTCTCAGCAAAATAACAGCGAAATGTGAAATGGTGCACCCGAGAGGATTCGAACCTCTGGCCTCCGCCTTCGGAGGGCGGCGCTCTATCCAGCTGAGCTACGGGTGCGTAACGTTTGCGCGATGCTTACGCCACGCTTACGCGAGATTTTCGGCCGATTGAAGAGCGAACCCGATATCCGCTCAAGCCATTGTTTCTTCAATTCCTTTTACCAGCACCCCAAACCATCGCCAGACTTGACTTCTGCCTTCGGAGGGCAGCGCTCTATCCAGCTGAGCTATGGGTCCGCGTGAGAGGCTCTATAGCTGTCGTGCCGCGGCCTTTCAATCTGCAATTTCAGGCAAAAAGCTCATGCGCCAGTTCAAGCGCCTCGATCAGCACGTCGACTTCTGCCTCGGTGTTGTAGAGCCCAAATGATGCGCGACAGGTGGCGGTGACGCCCAGATGATCCATCAACGGTCCGGCGCAGTGGTGCCCGGCGCGCACAGCGACGCCTTTCTTGTCAAGGATGGTCGAGATGTCATGCGCATGCGCCGCGCCATCGAGCGTAAAGGAAAAAATCGCAGCCTTGTCAGGGGTTGTGCCTTGAAGCTGCAACCAGTTTAACCCCTTGAGCTGCGCCATGGCATAGTCGCGCAGGCGGTTTTCATGGGCGGCGATGTTGTCCATCCCCAGACCCATCATGTATTCCAGCGCAACGCCCAGGCCTATGGTTTGCACGATGCCCGGCGTGCCCGCCTCAAATTTCATCGGGGGGTCGGCATAGGTGATCTCATCCTTATGAACTTCGCGGATCATATCGCCGCCGCCCATGAAGGGATGCATCTCAGAGAGGCGGTCCTTGTGGACGAAGATCGCGCCGGACCCCGAAGGACCATATAGCTTGTGCCCGGTGATCGCATAGAAATCACAACCCAGATCATCGAGGTTCACAGGCCCGTGCACAGCACCTTGAGAGCCGTCGACCAGCACTGGCACGCCCTTGGCATGGGCCGCTTCGGTGATGGTTTTGATATCAACCTGCGTGCCCAAAACATTTGAAAGCTGTGTGATCGCAACCAGTTTCGTCTTGGGACCAATCGCGTCGATCACGGCCTGTGGATCAAGCGCGCCGGTGCTGTCCACATCCACCCATTTGAGCACCACACCCTGCCGTTCGCGCAGGAAATGCCAGGGCACGATATTGGCGTGGTGTTCCATAACAGACAGCACGATCTCGTCGCCCGCTTCCATGCGCGGCACGGCCCAGCCATAGGCGACCATGTTGATCCCTTCGGTCGTGCCTGAATTGAGGATGATCTGATTCTCGTCGGCCACGCCAAGGAACCGCGCGATGATGCCGCGCACGGCTTCGTATTTCTCGGTCGCGAGGTTGCTAAGGTAATGCAGGCCGCGATGCACATTGGCGTATTCCTGGGCATAGGCCTGTGTGATGGCGTCAATCACGACCTGCGGTTTTTGGGCACTTGCGCCATTGTCTAGATAGACCAGCGGCTTGCCGTTCACCTCGCGTGACAGGATCGGAAAGTCTTTGCGGATTTCATTTACATCATACATTTCCAGCCCCTCCGGTTATGCCGAGGAATAGTCCGCCCAGAACACCCATCGCGATGGAAGCTCCAAAAAGAACCGCAATGAACGACACAACGAGAACACCAAACGCCTTGAGGGGGTTGTTGAACCCGTGCGCCGCGTCAAGAAAGCTTGTTACGGCCCAAAGCGTCCAGGCCAGAAACACAAGTGAGCCCAGCGCCGCGAGAGCGGGCACAATCAGGCTGATGAGGAACAAACCAAATGACAGCAACAAGGTCATGACTTGTAACAAGGTGAACACGCTGAGGATGTCCAGAAGGCTGCCTTGCCCGCCCAAAGCTCGCCCCACCCAACACAACACATGCACCATCAGCACGGTGAAACCGAACAGCATCACTGTCGTAAAGAACGGGCTGTCTGTGAACAAAGAGTACAAAAGGAGGGTTTGCTGACCATTTGGCGTTCTGGACAGTTCTTCTAAGAGCGCGGGTGGCAATGGTGCCGCCAAGAAGCGCCCCACCATATAGAGCGACGACAACACAACAGTAAGCGATAACAGCATCCACCACACGGACGCGGGCAACCCAAGCGCAATCACGCGTTCCGCGGCTGCACGCGGGTTCTGTAGCGTCAGCGCAAAGAGTGGTTTCAACGTCTCAGAATTCACTTCGCCCCCCACCCGGCTTCGCGCAGGTTTGACACCCAAAACCACAAGAACACGGCCAGCCAAATGGCCCCGACAATGGTCAGCGCCTGACCCGGGCCGATAAAGCCTGCAACCAGCCCATGCAAGAGCTTGAGCGGACTTGCTGCCAGAAAGGCCCAGAAGAGCGCAAGACGTGTGGCAAAGCCCGTAACGGCCCCGCCCATGGCGCGCAGCACAAACTGGCTCACAAAGGCAATCGCGTAGAAGATCAGAGGCGCAATGAAAATCCAGGCCATGAGCGACCCACCCAATAGCGGATTGAGCTCTTGGTCCGTCAGATGCGCCTCTCTGGACAAAGCTGGCCACTGGGCCACGAAAAACACCGCGCAACCTGCCATCAGAATGGCAAGCGCGCGGCCTTCATTTTCACCCATATCCAAGAGGCGCCGGAAAACCGTGCGCGGACCCCGATAGGTCGCAACAATGTCCGTCGTTACCGGCATTAGCCGCGCCGTCGCTCCAGCCAGGCTTCCAGACGCGTGTTGATGTCATCGCGCAAAGCTTCGCTTTCAATTTCCTCAACCGCCTCGGCAAGAAACGCCAATGTCAGAAGATCGGTGGCAATAGCATGCGGAACCCCCGCGCGCGCAGGTAAAACAGCGCCTCTTCGTCAATCGCACCTGAGGTCGAGCCGTGCGAACAGGCCACGTCATCGGCGTAGATTTCCAACTCCGGTTTGGCGAGAAACTCGCTGTCACCATCCAGAAGCAGCGATTGGCTGATCTGGTAGCCATCGGTTTTCTGCGCGCCGGGCTGAACCAGGATTTTGCCCTGAAACACACCTGTGGCGCCGTTCCGCAGTACCTTCTTGAAGACCTGACGGCTTTCGCAATTGACCGCATCATGGGTGACGAAAACCGTGTCATCATGGTGAAAATCACCATCTCCAACACAGGCCCCCGCCACATGCGCCACTGCATTGTCGCCTGTCAGTTCCACAACGCATTCATTGCGGGTCAGAACGCCGTTGGCCGTCAAAGTGAAGGACTTGAACGTGCTTTCCTCGCCCAACCGCGCAAACATATGTGTGACGGCCCGACGCTCATGGTCGCGCCCTTGTGCCCGGATGTGGTGAAGCGCGCCGCCATCGGCAATCTCGATCTCCATGCATTTGTTGAACCGTGCCGCCGCCGGGCCGGTTTCAAGGATCGTCGCCTCAGCGCCACTTTCCACCCGCACAACATGATGCAGGAACACGTCAGACGTCTCTGATTTATGCGTATAGATCAGGTTGATCGGCTTTGACGGTTGACCCGTGACCCGGATTGTCACGCCATCGCCGGCATAAGCGGTGTTCAGTGCAGCCAGCGGACGCGCAACGGGTGTTTGACCGCGTGCCTCAAGGACCCCATACAGATCCTCCGCCCAGTGGTCATCGGTGCAGCATACGTCTTCCAGCCGGTCGACCTGCACCCCCTCTAGTTCGAACGGGTCTGACAGCTCTGGGCTATAGACCCCATCCACGAAGACGATTTTGAGCCGGTCCACGTTGTCGAAAAGCGGGGCTTCGTCGTCCACAAAGAGAGCCGCTTTTGGTGCATCCGGTTGCACCAGCGTGTCAGGTTTGGTGAATTTCCAGTATTCATCCCGGCCCTGCGGCAGACCCATGCTGCGCAGCCGGGCAAGAGCAGCCTGACGCGCCTCAGCGGTACAACCCACATCAGGGACCGTCATGCTGGACAAACGCTCTTCCGTTAAGGAATGTCTGCGGTCATCAAGTGCCATTATGCCACCTCTGCCAGAATATCGGCATAGCCGTTGTTTTCAACTTCCAGCGCAAGATCAGGCCCACCGGTTTTCACGATGCGCCCATCAGCCATGATATGCACGACATCAGGTTTGATGTGATCGAGCAGGCGCTGGTAGTGCGTGATGACGAGGAATCCCCGGCCCTGGTCGCGCAGCGCATTGACGCCTTGGGCGACCAGTTTCATCGCGTCGACATCAAGCCCGGAGTCAGTTTCATCCAGAATGCACATCTTGGGTTCAAGCACAGCCATCTGCAGGATTTCATTGCGCTTTTTCTCGCCACCGGAAAAACCCACATTGACGGGGCGCTTGAGCATATCCGCATCAATCTTCAGCGACTTGGCCTTTTCGCGCACCATTTTGAGGAAATCCGTGGCACTCATTTCCTCTTCGCCGCGCGCTTTTCGCTGCGCGTTGAGTGCTGTCCGCAGGAAGGTCATATTGCCCACGCCAGGAATTTCCACCGGATATTGGAATGCCAGGAAGAGGCCCGCCGCCGCGCGCTCTTCCGGTTCCATCTCCAGCACATCCTCACCTTCCAGCGTGGCGCCACCACCTGTGACCTCATAACCATCCTTGCCGGACAGAACATAGCTGAGCGTGGACTTGCCAGAGCCGTTTGGCCCCATAATCGCGTGCACTTTGCCAGCTTCAACCGTCAGGTCGACACCTTTCAGGATGGACTTTTCTTCTTCCTCAAGATCGACTTTCAAGCCTTTGATTTCCAGCATGGTCATGTCCTCATTTATGTCCGTTTCAACCCGGTCCCTCAGGGCCGCGTCATCATTTCAATCAGATCGAGATAGTGTTCCGGTGCGAGCGTCAGGGGAGACACGTTAAACTCCGCCATACGCCCGGTCATTTCGGGTGCGCCGATAAAGGCCTCCACCCGGTGGTATTGTTTGCGCCGGGCATAATCATCGATGAACAGCGTCACAGGTTTCGTCGTGCGCAGCGCTGTGGCCATCGCACAGCCCGTGCGAAACCGCCCGTCGACCAGAACCACATCGGGTTGCTGAAACTCTGCTGCGTCCCAGACTGCCAGCGGGTAGCGGGCATAGCTTTGGTATTTTGAGGCATCTTTTGGATAGCCCCATTCCTTGGTTGGACCAATGTCGGTCCAGATGACGTCAACCGTGCTGCCTTTGGCCGGTGGGTTCTCGTCAAACCACTGGCGCATCATCTCCGCCCAGTTGTGGTCACTCTCAACGGAAAACACACGTTTGCCCGGCATCTCGGCGGCCATCACCGTAGAGCCGCCCGAGCCATATTCCAAAATGACATCCGCCCGGGCATAGGCCGCGCAGAGGACCGCCGTCTCTGCCGCTGGCAGCGTCAGTTCGGGCCGAGTGATATGGGTTTGCGCCACGTCAACCATGGCGCATATCCATTTGGTTTATTCGATGAGAATGTATTCCCCACGGAAGAACAGGCTGTTGGGTTCGGAGCGCAGCAAGAGCGCCTCGACCCATTCCTCGCCGTAGAACCACACAAATGTTTCCGGGAACATCCAGACGAGGTTGTGCATCGTCGTGACCGTTGCGAATACGCCAATCATGGTGGTCGTCATGACCTTGGGGTCGGTCGACTTTATCGCGACGCCAATGGCAAAGGCCACGATACCCGCGATACCGATATCCATCATGTAGAGCATCATATCGTCCGCACCCTCGGGCGAGCCGACCAGATGGGCAACTGCAAAACGGGCCATAAAGACCGATAGGATACCCAGAAGAAAGGCCCATACGAACGATAGCGGATAGGCCAAACGCCCCCGTAGAGTGTCCTCGGACACCACGAAACTTCGTGTGCGCTTTTCGGTTTGCTGGACGATATTGTCGGCCGGACCCGGCGTTACGGGCTTGGGCGCCCCTCCAATCCGGGCCAGACGTGCCTGAAAGGCGTCTTGTTGCGAGTCGCTCATTTTTGCGCTCCCACTGCTTCGATAACGCGTTCGTTACCAAGCCGGTTGGGCACAAATATGGCGCAAATTGAACGGGAATTCGCAGGTTAGGTGCGGTATGAACGGTCATAAAGGCCCCTTCACATCATCTTCTGCGTCGCCTTCAAACCCATTCAGACGTGCCACCAGGTTTTTGGTGGCCACCGCAACAGCCGAAGACAGCATCAAAAGAACAAACCACACCCAGAAAGACGCCAAAGCCGCCGGATGCGCCATCGCGGCCAGCATAAACCCGATGATAAAGACAATCGGGAAGACCAACCCACCCTCACGCGTGCCATCTTCGTCCGAGACGACGGGGCGCTTGATCTTGCGCTCTTGGGGGGCTTCGGGGGAGACGGTCATGCGCGTACCCTGTGGGGTTACCCCACCGACCCTTCTAGGGAAATTGCCACAAGCTGCTGCGCTTCCATGGCAAATTCCATCGGAAGCGCCTGGAGCACGTCCTTGCAGAACCCGTTCACCACCAGGGCCACAGCTTCTTCCTCATCCATGCCACGCTGGCGACAATAGAAGAGCTGATCATCATCGACCTTGGATGTCGTGGCCTCGTGCTCAACCCGCGAGGAATTGTTCTTCACTTCAATGTAAGGCACCGTATGCGCGCCGCATTTGTCGCCAATGAGCAGGCTGTCGCATTGCGTATAGTTGCGGCTGTCCTTCGCCTTGGGATGCATGCTCACCAACCCGCGATAGGTGTTCTGCGCTTTGCCCGCGCTGATCCCCTTCGAGACAATTCGGCTTTTGGTGTTCTTACCCAGATGGATCATCTTCGTGCCGGTATCGGCCTGCTGGTAGTTGTTGGTGATCGCAATCGAATAGAACTCACCCTGGCTGTCTTCGCCGCGCAGGATGCAACTTGGGTACTTCCACGTCACAGCAGAGCCGGTTTCCACCTGCGTCCACATCACCTTGGCCCGGTCGCCCCGGCAATCGGCGCGCTTGGTGACAAAGTTGTAGATACCACCTTTGCCGTTCTCATCGCCTGGGAACCAGTTCTGCACGGTGGAATATTTCACTTCCGCATCTTCTTCGATGACGATCTCGACAACCGCGGCGTGCAGCTGTGACGTATCGCGCTGCGGCGCGGTGCACCCTTCGAGATAGCTCACGTAAGAGCCTTTGTCGGCGATGATGAGCGTGCGCTCGAACTGACCCGTATTCTCGGCATTGATCCGGAAATAAGTGCTCAACTCCATCGGGCAGCGCACGCCGGGCGGCACGTAGACAAATGAGCCGTCCGAGAAAACCGCCGAATTGAGTGTGGCATAGAAGTTGTCCGACACTGGCACGACCGAGCCGAGATATTTCTTCACCAGCTCAGGATGCTCTTTGATCGCCTCGGAAATCGAGCAAAAGATCACGCCCGCCTTCTTGAGCTCTGCCTGAAATGTCGTGCCCACAGAAACGGAGTCAAACACCGCATCGACGGCGACTTTGCGGCCCTCTGCGGGCGCATCCTCTGCACCTTCCACACCCGCAAGGATCATCTGTTCCTTGAGCGGAATACCCAATTTCTCATACGTCTCCAGGAGCTTGGGATCCACCTCATCCAGCGACTTTGGCTTTTCCTCCATGCTCTTGGGGCGGGCATAGTAATACTGGTCCTGAAAGTCGATCTCAGGATAGTCGACCATGGCCCAATCCGGCTCTTCCAGCTTCAGCCAGCGCTCATAGGCCGCCATGCGCCATTCGGTCATCCACTCCGGCTCGCCGTTCTTTTCAGAGATCAGCTTGACGATATCCGGGGTCAGGCCCTTTGGCGCATATTCCATCTCGATATCGGTGTTCCAGCCGTATTTATACGTGCTGATGTCTTTCACCGCATCGACCGTTTCCTGGTCTACGCCGTCCTTGACCACATCATCCAGTGCCGCCATTGGGCCTCTCCTTTGTCATCTCCGCCACTCCGGCTCAGGCTGAGCGGGCGCGGAATTTCTCATATGCGCTGGTCCAAGCCGCTGCAAAGGCGCGGACCTCGTCTTCTGTCGTCTGGGGCCCCAAAGAGACCCGGATCGCACTTGCCGCCTCGACCTCGTCAAACCCCATCGCCGCCAAAACACGGCTTGCCTTGACCTTGCCCGACGAACAGGCTGAGCCCGCCGATATGGCAAACCCCGCCAGATCCATCGCCATCACTTGCGTCTCACCCTTCCATCCGGGCGTGATGAAACAAGACGTGTTGGGCAATCGCGGCGCATCTTTCCCGACAAAAATAGTCTGTGATGAAGATTCCTCAATAGCCTTTTCTAGAATCTTTCTAAGTTTTTTCACCTCGCCCCAAACACCCGCCTCCAGATCCCGCTGCGCAGCCTCTGCGGCAGCCCCAAATCCGGCGATGCCAATGACATTTTCCGTCCCGGAACGGCGCCCCATTTCCTGGCCACCGCCTTCGGCGAGAGAGAATATGTCCAACCCTTCGCGTACAATCAGCGCACCAACCCCTTTGGGACCGCCAAGCTTGTGTGCAGACAGGATGGCAAAATCTGCTCCAGACCATCCAAAGGCAAAAGCTACACGTCCGATCATCTGAGTGACATCCAGCATAAGCCAATCCGCTCGCGCATGTCCGAAAGGGTATTGTCCCTCCACTTTTTCGGGAATGTCTAACAGAACGCCAGTTTCTGAATTTGCCACGCCAAGTGCAAGCGTGTGCCCAGGCCCGTTCGGACTTTTGGGCCAGCTCGACATACTGGCCTGTGCCCAAAGGGCGTCATGCGCGGTTTCTTCGACAAATACGTCATAGCCGTCCGTGGGATTGGCTAGAACACGCGCCGCCTCAGTTGCGCCGGAAGTAAAAACAACCTCTTGCGGCTTACACCCCACGGCCGCCGCCACCTGCCCTCTTGCCTTTTCCACCAATCCTTTGGCCGCACGCCCTTCCGCATGCACGCTCGACGGATTACCCACCACATCCATCGCCGACAGCATCGCGTCGCGCGCCTCGGGCCGCAACGGAGCCGTGGCATTGTAATCCAGATAAACCCGGCTCACCGCCCGGCTTCTTTCTTGTCAAAAATACCCCAGCACGTCGGTGTCATTCCTCATCCACCACCGAAAAGAGCGACGGCACCGCCGGACAGGGCGCAAGCGTGTTTTCGACCACATCGCTCAACCGGGTCTGGTGCAGGAAGACATAGACATGCGCGCTCAACCCTTCCCAAAGCCGGTTGGTCATGGATTGCGCACGCGATCCGCTGGCCGCCCCTGTGGCCCCTGCCCCTTTGTGCAGCGCATCAATGGTTTCATCCACCGCACCCAGAATATCCACCACGCGAATTTGCGAGGTGGGTTGGGCCAGCTGATAGCCGCCCCCGGACCCCGGACAGATGTCACCAATTTGGCGCGGCGGAGTTTCACGAACAACTGCTCAAGATAGGGCAGTGAAATATCCTGACGTTTGGAGATATCCCCCAGCGTGACCAGCGTCTCGGGCCCCTGAAGGGCAATATCGGTCAACGCAACCATGGCATAACGGCCCTTCGTGCTGAGTTTCATGTCTCTTCCCCCGGCGAATTGATTGACCTTAACTGTGAGAGGCCTTATCTGCCTTTTTGCTGCAATCAAAGCTTGCGGCCATAGTTTAGAACGAATCTAAAGTGCCGGGCCGTCAACGTCAAGAAATTGCCCGGTGCCAACGTGTATAAAGGGGACATGAATGCCCGAGGTCATTTTTCCTGGCCCCGAAGGTCGACTGGAAGGCCGCTACCACCCGCAAAAAGTGCGCGACGCGCCAATTGCCATCATTCTGCACCCGCATCCGCAGTTTGGCGGGACGATGAACAACAAGGTGGTCTACAACCTGCATTACGCCTTTCACAACATGGGCTTCACCGTGCTGCGGTTCAATTTCCGTGGCGTAGGGCGCAGCCAGGGTGAATATGATCAGGGCGTGGGCGAGCTTTCCGATGCCGCCTCAGCGCTCGACTACCTGCAATCGATGAACAACAATTCCAAGCATTGCTGGGTCGCAGGTTTCAGCTTTGGCGCGTGGATCGGCATGCAGCTTTTGATGCGCAGGCCCGAGATCACCGGATTTGTCTCGGTGTCCCCACCGGCCAATATGTATGACTTTTCCTTTCTAGCCCCCTGCCCGTCCTCGGGTCTGATCCTGAACGGCACCAATGACCGCGTGGCCCCGCCTGCGGACACCCATGCTCTGGTGAACAAACTGCATGAACAGCAGGGCATCACCATCACTCATACCGAAATCGAGGGTTCGGGCCACTTCTTTGAAGAGCCGCATATGGACACGATGCTCGACACGGTGACGACCTATGTCAAACGCCGCCTGACCGAGACCACGAGGTAAGCCATGGGCATGACCGAAGATCTGGCGGATGATCTGGCGCTTAAGGTCATCAAATATGTCGACACCTCAGGCGATGATGGCGTGATCACCGACATTGTAAATGTTCTGGGGGCCACGTCACAATCGGCTGAAGAGGCCTTCCTCACCGCTCTGCGTGTCCGCCGCGCGAACCAGAAAGCGCGCGAGCTATTGGTACAGCGGGTAAAGAAGTATCAGGCCAAACAAGCCGCAAACGCTCCTGCAAAGACCGAGTCGGCGGAAGACAAAAAAGACGCAAGCTAAGCCGACCTCGGCACATAACCGCGTCTGTTCGGCAATGGGTGTCCAGTATGCGGACGAAGGCGACTTTGGCCGTGGGTTTTTGGGTGGCGGCTTTCTGTCCAAAGCTGATCTCGGACGCAATGAATATGTCTCCGATGCCGCGCCTGCAATTCAGGCGGAAAGCGGGGCGTCGTTTCTGCACGTAATGGGAACCAATCCTATATTTTTTGGGTCACCCTCCAGTGGTCTTGACCAAGGGAGAACCATCCACCAGCTACCTTCTCGAATGTATGGCCCGAGGCCTCTGCCGAAGCTTGAAGGCGCTCAATAACTTCTTGTGAAGAACAGTCGGTCCATGCGGGCGCGAACCTGGCAATCTTTTCTGAAGACCCATGCGTCACCTTGATATGACGACCACCGTAAAGGCCGCCATTGTGCAAAACCACCGTTTTGATATCTGCCCAATCCAGATCGAAAGCCCTACGGCCCCTGAACAGCTGCTTCGTCTCCAACCGGAAACCACCTGACCGGAAACGCAAGCGCGCGCTGTTTATCGGTGGGCTTCGCCAAAGCAGGAGGGCAAACAAGATCAAAAGGCCGCCGATACCGGCGAGACCCCCAACGATAGACCATGTGAAAATCCAGCCCATGCGTTCAAAGCGAGGGTCCGGGTCAAGACTGCTCTCAACGAGAGTGTGTGTGTCATAGGCCAGATATAGAAAGTACAGCGCTACAATCCCGATCAAACCTGCGACGATCTTGTTCAATTTCGGATCGGGTTCGATGTCCTTCATGTCAATTCACTTTCACGAGGCATCAAAAACTCAGCCAATTTCATGCAATATCTCTTACCATCGCTCTGCTTTGATCATGTCGATTTTCGTTCAACGGATCACTTGTGGCGTGAGGAAACCGAAGGGCGGCAGGGCACGATGGCGCAACTTTCTGATCGTGCCGATTTGAAACGAGTGCATGTTTCTCAATTTACAATATCGGCCAGCAACGCAAAGCTGCCGCCGGCGCACAGCACAGCATCGACAACACTGGGCTCACACCAGTCATTCCTTCTCCACCGCCTTAACCTTAACTGCCAAGTCCTTCGCAATTGCAAAGGCCCCTTGTATCTTGTCCTTGGCCTTCTTCCAGTCCCGACGCACCACGATCTTGTTGTCGCGGACCTTGGCCAACCCGCGTTGATCCTTGATGAACTCCACAAGCCCTGCCGGGTTGGCGAATTTGTCGTTGTGGAACTGGATCGTGGCCCCTTTGGGACCACCGTCGAGCTTGGCGATGCCCGCCCGTTTGCACATGGCCTTGATGCGCACCACAAGCAGAAGCGTGTTGACCTCGCGCGGCAGCTTGCCGAAACGGTCAATCAGCTCGGCGGCAAAGCCCTCAAGCTCAACCTTGGTGCTGAGCCCGCTGAGCCGGCGGTAGAGCCCAAGCCGCACGTCCAGATCGGGCACATAGTCTTCAGGGATCAACACCGGAACGCCGAGATTGATGGTCGGCGCCCATTGATCATCGGCGTCACTCAGCCCCTCAAGCTCACCGGCCTTGATCTTTGCAATCGCTTCTTCGAGCATGGATTGATAAAGCTCATAGCCCACATCGCGCATCTGGCCGGATTGCTCTTCGCCCAGAAGGTTGCCTGCGCCGCGAATGTCGAGATCCTGACTGGCCAGTGTGAACCCGGCCCCCAGTTGATCCAGACTACCCAGCACGCGCAGACGTTTTTCGGCCGTAGGTGTAAGGCGCAAGCGCGGCTTGGTGGTCAGATACGCATAAGCACGCGTCTTGGAGCGGCCGACGCGGCCTCTGATCTGGTAAAGCTGCGCCAGACCAAACATATCGGCGCGGTGTATGACCATTGTGTTGGCGGTGGGAATGTCGAGACCGCTTTCGACAATTGTCGTGGCCAGCAGCACGTCAAACTTGCCATCATAGAACGCGTTCATGCGCTCATCGAGCTGCCCGGCGGCCATCTGGCCATGGGCCACGACAACACTGACCTCGGGAACCTGTTCACGCAGGAAAGCCTCGATCTCGGGAATGTCCGAAATGCGCGGGACAACATAAAAGCTCTGCCCGCCACGGTAATGCTCTCGCAAGAGCGCTTCGCGGATCGTGATCCCATCAAACTCGCTCACATATGTGCGGATCGACAGCCGGTCGACGGGCGGCGTGCCAATGATGCTCAAATCCCGCACCCCGGACAGACTAAGCTGCAGCGTTCGCGGAATAGGCGTGGCCGTTAGCGTCAGAACATGCACCTCGGAGCGCAGAGATTTCAGCCGCTCTTTATGCCCCACGCCAAAGCGTTGCTCTTCGTCGATGACCAGAAGGCCAAGGTTTTTGAACCGGATATTCTTGGCCAACAGCGCATGGGTGCCGACAACGATATCCACCGTGCCATCGGAGAGCCCCGCGCGGGTTTTGTTGGCGTCGCCCGCACTGACAAAGCGCGATAAGGGCCGCACAGTAATGGGAAAGCCGCGAAAGCGTTCGGCGAAGCTTTGATAGTGCTGACGCGCGAGCAATGTGGTCGGCGCAATGACCGCGACCTGAAGGCCCGACATGGCGGCGATAAAGGCCGCGCGCATGGCCACCTCGGTTTTGCCGAAGCCCACATCGCCACAGATCAGCCGATCCATCGGCGTGCCGCTTTCCAGATCGGCCAACACATCCTCAATGGCGCGCAACTGATCATCGGTTTCCTGATAGGGAAAGCGCGCTGAAAACGCCTCCCATGCGTGATGTTCGGGCTCCAGCACGGGCGCCTTGCGCAAGGCACGCTCGGCGGCGATGCGAATAAGCCGGTCGGCCATTTCGCGGATGCGCTCTTTCAGCTTGGCTTTCTTCGATTGCCACGCGCCGCCACCCAACCGGTCGAGCAGGCCCTCCTCATGGCCATAGCGGCTGAGGAGTTCGATATTCTCCACGGGCAGGTAAAGCTTGGCGTTTTCCGCATACTCCAAGAGCAGACATTCATGCGCGGCCCCCGCCGCCGTGACGACTTCCAAGCCCAGATAACGACCAATGCCGTGATCCACATGCACCACGAGATCACCCGCGCTCAGGCTTTGGGCCTCGGTCAGGAAATTCTCGGCACGGCGGCGTTTCTTGGGCGCGCGGATCAGCCGGTCTCCGAGGATATCCTGCTCGGCTATGACCGTCAGACCGGGCGCTTCAAATCCATGTTCCAGCTCCCATACGGTCAGGTGCAGGCCGTGTTTGCCAAGGCCAGAAGCATTGCGCACGGTGACAGCACCCAGCAGCCCTTCATCCTCTACCAACCCTTCAAGCCGCTCGCGCGCGCCCTCAGAGTAAGCCGCCAGAACAACGGGTCCTTGGGTGAGCTTTTCCTCTACATGTGTTTTGAGCGCGCTGAAAAGGTTGACCTTTTCCTGCTGTCGTTCGGGGGCAAAGTTTCGCCCAATGCGCCCGCCCGCATCAATCATGCCCGGACCCGGCGCATGCGGCAACGCCTGAAAGCTCAAGACACGTCGACCGGCGATAGCCTCACCCCAGGCGTCATCGTCCAGGTAGAGAAGGTCCGGTGCGATGGGCTTATACACCGTGTCATCGCGTCCCTTTTGCGACATGGCATGTTCGCGCGCTTCGAACTGATCCGCGATAGAATCCCATCGGGCCGTGCGCGCAGGGTCGAATTGCTCGTCCAGCGTCACAGACACTTTGGGTAAATAGTCAAACAGCGTCTCGAGCTTTTCATGAAACAGCGGCAACCAGTGCTCCATCCCGGCCTGCTTGCGCCCGGCACTGACCGCCTCATAGAGCGGATCGTCGCTGCCCGCCGCGCCAAAGGCAATGCGGTAGTTTTGCCGAAACCTTGTGATGGCGGGCTCATCAAGGATAACCTCGCTCACCGGCGCCAGGTCAATCTGCGTGAGCTTTTCAGTCGTGCGTTGTGTCACCGGATCAAACCGGCGCAAACCGTCCAGCACATCGCCAAAAAGATCAAGCCGCACCGGCCCGGCCTCTCCTGGCGCAAAGATGTCGATGATCCCGCCGCGAATGGCATAATCGCCTGGTTCCATGACCGTGGGCGATTGGGAAAAGCCCATACGCACCAGAAAAGCTTTTAGTGCGTCTTCGTCGATCTGGTAACCCACTGTCGCGGAAAACGCGGCTTCTTTGAGAATATCCCGCGCCGGCACACGTTGGGTCGCGGCATTAAGCGTAGTCAAAAGCACAAATTCCCTAGGCGCGCCATGCACGAGACCGGCGAGCGTCGCCATTCGTGCCGCAGAAATATCGGCATTGGGCGACACACGGTCATAAGGCAGGCAATCCCAGCCGGGAAACCGCAGCACAGGCAGATCCGGCGCAAAGAACCGCAACGCAGCTTCCATCGCGGCCATGCGTTTGTCGTCACGGGCAATATGGATGGCAGGGCGATGCGCGCGTGCCACTTCCTCGGCCACAAGCCGGGCGTCAAAGCCTTCGGGGGCGCCACCAACGCCAATGCGCTCAGATGTGCTCATGCGTGTTGCCCCTGCCCGGTTTCTTAACCAAGCGCGCCCGTTGTCATATTTTGGTACATGCCCCAGACAGCAGTCACGAAAATTGATATCATACCAATCACTTGCGTTGCCAATCGGTGCCGCATGAGTATCTTGTAGAGCGCCTCGCCCTGAAGCTCGTTCACTTGAATCTTATGTGATGTGCGTACCGATAAAAGCCCGACCAAGCTCATAGGAAAAAGCAGAAGAAACACAGCTTGGGAAAACTCGTTGCCATAAAAGAAACCAAGCGCGCCGAGAACTGTCAAAACAAAACACAGGAAACCTGACAACAAAAGTCCTGTTTCCTCCATGATAAACAAGATGCGATTTGTATTAATGCGCACCAGATCATGAAAATCCTGCGCCCCCGCGTTGTCGCCTGAACGTCGCGCGCGTTGCGCCAGGTCCCATGGGACACCCAATACCCAATGGCTCGTAGAAGACCATAACACAGCCAGCATGATCCAGAACCAAAGGTTGCTGAAACTGCGCATGTCAATCAGTTCGAAAACGTGCTCGTACCAGTCCACTGTCGAGACCTTTTATCCTTACCGCGCCACGTCATAGCGCCGGTTTTCGGCAATTCCTACCCTTGAGATGCGTTAAATTCCATGCCAGTGAGATTGTGATCTGAAAAAAGGACAGCTTATGCGCCCTGTTCAAGCTCCATTTCCCGTCACAAGACTACGCCGCACGCGTCAGAATGCAGCCATTCGTGCGTTGGTGGCTGAAACGACCCTGAGCGTGAATGACCTCATCTGGCCTTTGTTTGTCCGCGCAGGTGAAAATATCGAAGAGCCGGTGCCATCCATGCCAGGCGTGATGCGCCGCAGCGTAGACAGACTCGTTGAGGTGGCAAAAGAAGCCGCCGATCTGGGTATCCCTGCGATCTGCATCTTCCCCTACACCGCACTGGAAGAACGCACCGAAGATTGCGCCGGGGCCTGGGATCCTGAAAACCATGCAAACCGTGCTATTCGTGCGATCAAGGCGACAGTGCCTGAGCTTTTGATCATGACGGACGTGGCGCTGGATACGTATAACATCAATGGCCATGACGGGTTTGTCGTGAACGGCGAGATTGTGAATGACGAAACCAATGAAGCATTGGTCAAAATGGGATTATCGCAAGCCGAGGCAGGCGCCGACATCATCGGGCCTTCGGACATGATGGATGGCCGTATCGGGGCCATCCGGCAGGCGCTAGAAGCCGCAGGTCACCAGAAGACCATGATCCTCAGCTATGCTGCGAAATATGCGTCAGCGTTCTACGGTCCGTTTCGGGATGCCGTGGGGGCGTCTGCGGCTCTGACGGGTGACAAGAACACCTATCAGATCAACCCGGCCAATTCGGACGAAGCCATCAGATGCGTGGCCCGCGATCTGGCGGAAGGCGCGGATATGGTGATGGTGAAACCCGGTATGCCCTATCTGGATATGTGCAGACGCGTGAAAGACGCGTTTGGCGCGCCCACCTATGCCTATCAGGTGTCAGGCGAATACGCGATGATCATGGCCGCCGCCCAAAATGGTTGGATCGACGAAGATCGCGCGATGATGGAAAGCCTGACGGCATTCAAACGGGCTGGCTGTGATGGGGTTCTGAGTTACTTTGCCCCACGGGTGGCTCGAGCGCTGGCTGGCTGATCAAAACTTACAAGCAATATGTTGCTTTGAACCACAATCTGTGGTGACAGGCTGGCCTGACACCTCTATAGTATGTGTGACGGCATGCAAAAGGCCGGATTCGACAATGACATACTCAGGCAACGAACAGGCAGTCCTATGAGCAAACTTTCACGGCGCAGCTTTACGCTGGGCGCACTGGCCGCATCCCCCTTCTCGCCGCTTGTGGCAACGGCGTTGGGAGCACAGGCGGACAAAAGATCGACGCGCGCGTCGATTCCACCCTTAACTTTCTCTACTCGACTTACCCGAATACGCAGGACCTGGCGAATAAGTCCGTGGGCCAACTGGTGATGCCACTCATCACCGAAGGCGGCTTTATTTTTGGCGGCGGCTTTGGCCGAGGTGCCCTGCGCGTTGGCGGTGCAACCGTGGATTATTATTCGGCTGCCAAAGGAAGCGTCGGCCTTCAAATCGGAGCGCAGCAGTTTGCGCATGTGCTTTTCTTCATGACCGAAGATGCATTGACCGATTTCCGGGCGGCGTCAGGCTGGGTGGCCGGTGCGGATATCGAATATGTGTTCTCCGACAAAGGCGAGAACCTGCGCACGGACACCACAACGATTACAAGCCCGGTTGTGGCAGTGATCTTTGGTCAAGCCGGGGCGCTTGTGGGTGTGTCTCTTGAAGGCACGAAATATACGCGCATCATTCCGTAAGATATTGTTTCATAATGAAAGAGGCGAGTCTTGGCGCTCGCCTTTTTTTATTTTGCACGTCAGTGCACCTGAAACTCACCCGTCACATGCCGCCATTCGCCTGGACTAATAAGCTTACGGTGGGTGAATTTCACCGAATGCAGCGGACCTTCAATTTCGTCCTGCCAAAATTCTATAAACTTGAACAGGTTTGGGTGGTCTGGCGCAGTATCGTAGTCCTGCCAGATAAATGTATTCAGCACATGTGCGTAATCTGGCATGTGATAGAACATTTCGGCCGTGGTCAGCCCATAGCCTTTGAGCATCATTTCGGTTTCAGACATGGTCATGGCTCACCTCATTACTTGTTTTCGTTGCACCCCGCCTCAATATGTTGCCATGAAAAAATTACTTTTCAACAAAAACAACGTGTTATCACCTCATCGAGCTGGCTGCCAAACAAGGGGACTCACAGGGATTGCACCCTATATCCTGCCTCTGATATAGTTTTGGTAACTATATATAGATGCAGCGCGACAAGGCGAGACACCACGTGAACGACACGCCAGAAACCCCTAAAAATGAAGATGAAATACCGCCGGAGCGCCCGCCATATGATGGGCCATCGGTGTCAATCATCGACGAGATGAAAACATCCTATCTCGACTATGCGATGTCGGTGATTGTCAGCCGCGCCATTCCTGACCTTCGTGATGGCCTGAAACCGGTGCATCGGCGCATTCTTTACGCCATGCACGAGACCGGAAATACGCATGACAAAGCGTATCGTAAGTCCGCCCGCCCGGTGGGTGACGTCATGGGTAAATACCACCCCCACGGCGATAGCGCGATCTATGACGCCCTGGTGCGGATGGCGCAGGATTTCTCGATGTCCCTGCCTTTGCTTGATGGGCAAGGCAACTTTGGCTCAATGGATGGCGATAATCCGGCGGCGATGCGCTACACCGAAGTGCGCATGGACAAGCCCGCTGCGTCGCTTTTGGCGGATATTGAAAAGGACACGGTTAACTTTCAGGACAACTACGACGGCAAGGATCAGGAGCCTTCTGTCCTGCCTGCACGCTTCCCTAACATGCTGGTTAACGGCGCAGGCGGTATTGCTGTTGGTATGGCCACCAACATCCCGCCACATAACCTTGGTGAAGTGGTGGATGCCACTCTGGCATTGATTGAAAATCCGGATCTAAGCTCTGAACAGCTCATCGAATATGTTCCCGGCCCGGATTTTCCAACCGGCGGCATCATGCTGGGCCGGTCCGGCGCACGCAAAGCCTATATCGAAGGGCGTGGAAGCGTAATCATTCGTTCTAAAACACGCGTCGAGGAAATTAGAAAAGATCGCTACGCCATTGTTATTGATGAGATTCCGTATCAAGTGAACAAGGCGGCGATGATTGAAAAAATCGCCGAAACCGTGCGTGACAAGAAGATTGATGGCATCAGCCATGTGCAAGACGAATCCGACCGCAATGGCGTGCGAGTCGTGGTGGAACTGAAACGCGACGCGACGGCCGAAGTGGTTCTCAACCAACTCTTCCGGTTCACGCCGATGCAGACGCATTTCGGCTGCAACATGTTGGCCTTGAATGGTGGTCGGCCAGAGCAGCTGACACTGTACGGCTTTCTCTCTGCCTTCATCAGCTTCCGTGAAGAGGTTGTGGCCCGCCGCACCGCATTTGACCTGCGAAAAGCACGTGAACGCAGCCACATCCTTTGCGGTCTGGCTGTCGCCGTCAGCAACGTGGATGAGGTCGTGGCCACGATCCGCAGTTCTGCTGATGCCGCTGAGGCGCGGCAAAAGCTGATGGAACGCCGTTGGCCGGCGCAAGACATTCTGGAATACATCGCACTGATTGATGATCCAACTCATACGGCAAACGACGACGGGACGTATAATCTCAGCGAAACACAGGCCCGTGCCATCCTGGATCTGCGACTGCAGCGTCTGACGCAGATTGGCGTGAAAGAAGTCACCGATGAGCTGCAGGAGTTGGCAGGTAAGATCAAGGAATACCTAGCTATTTTGGCCAGCCGAGAGCGGATCATGGAGATCATCTCGGACGAGCTCAAAGAGGTGAAAGAGCAATTCGCCGTCCCACGCCGCACTGAGATTGTCGACTGGTCTGGCGATATGGAGGACGAGGACCTCATTGAGCGCGAAGACATGGTCGTGACGGTGACGTCCGGCGGCTACATCAAGCGTACCGCGCTCGCCGATTTCCGTGCACAGAAGCGGGGTGGCAAGGGTGTGTCGGGCATGCAGACCAAGGAAGAGGATGTGATCACCACCCTCTTTGTGGCCAACACCCATACGCAGCTTTTGTTCTTCACCACCGATGGCATGGTCTACAAGCTCAAGACCTGGCGGCTGCCTTTGGGCGGACGGACGGCAAAGGGCAAGGCGATTGTGAATATTCTGCCGATCCCGCCAGGCGTGAGTATTGCAGCCATCATGCCCGTCGATGTGCCCGAAGAGGAATGGAACGACCTTCAGATCTTCTTTGCCACCTCCGCAGGCGATGTGCGGCGCAATGCGCTGTCGGATTTCACCAACGTGAAGTCAAATGGCAAGATTGCCATGAAGCTGCCGGATGAGGCCACGCGTCTGGTGAATGCACGCATTTGTTCCCAAGACGATGACGTGATGCTGGTGACCAATTCGGGCCGTGCCATTCGCTTCCCGACAACCGAGGTGCGCGTGTTCAAAGGACGCGACTCCACTGGCGTTCGGGGTATCAGGCTTCAAGGCGATGACGAGGTTGTCTCGATGTCGGTCATCCGCCATTTCAAGGCCGATACCGATGAACGCGCCGCCTACCTCAAGATGCGCCGCGCGTTGGCTGGAACGTCTGAAGAAGAGGCTGTAAGCGACGAAGAAGGCAATGAAAATGCCTCAATCAGTCAGGAACGTTTTGAAGAGATGCAAGCCGCCGAGAACCTGATCCTGACGATCACCGAGCAAGGCGCGGGTAAGCTGAGTTCCAGCCATGACTACCCGGTGCGCGGACGCGGAGGTATGGGCGTTCAGGCGATGGACAAGGCCATGCGCGCTGGCGCACTTGTGGCGTCGTTCCCCGTCGAAATGGAGGACCAGATCATGCTGGCCACGTCGCGCGGACAGTCGATCCGCGTGCCGGTTGATGGCATTTCCTTCCGCTCGAGAAGTGCCGGAGGGGTGAAGGTGTTTGACACCGGCAAGGGTGAACAGGTGGTCAGTGTCGCCTGGATTGCCGAGACCGGAGATGAGGACGAAACCGAGGAACAGCCGGTCGAATAACCTCTGCAAATTCACAGGATTTGCCAAGGTTTGGGTCCATTTGTGCCGCAATGGTTAATCATTCTGCTTCCCTGTAGGGGATGTGGCGTCTTTGGGCGTTGCTACGAACGGAAACCAGATCGCGTGACACCACGAACGCAAACATGGCTGGACCATACTGGTCTGAACCTGATCCGCATTGTTGTCGGGTCCTACTTTGTTGCGATCTCTATGGGATTGATTACCGGGTTTGAACCCACGGCGTTGTTCATCGTCTATTCCAATCCGGTGTTGGCCGATCTTCTGGGCACAATGGTGCTCTTTTCGCTCACCGTGATCTACATGACGGGTTGGCAACTCAGGCTGAGCTGCCTGGCTCTGGCGCTTTTCGTTTTATCGTCGAGTTTGGTGCAGAATTTCCTTTTGCCCCAAGCTGGCACGATCAGTGATTTCTGGCGGGATCTGACCATGGTGTGCGCTGTGCTTCTGTCCTATTCCAGTTTGCGTCGGTCAGAGATTCGCAAAGCGGCGCTCATTGGAAGGCACCGAATTGCGGGGCCGCGGCGCCTTGGGCACAAAATCGTGCCACGCAGAGTGACGCTTGACGAGACTGCACGCGCAACATCACGCCCGATGCAGGACATCCCCATGCTGATGGCCGCCCCCTCTGATATGCCGCGCCCCGAAGTGGAAGATGCCAGGGCAGCCGTGCCGGAAGCCTTTGATCTTAAGGCCGTGCAGTTCGAAACAACTCGGAAGCCGGACTCGGAAGACGATCTGACCAACGCACCAGGAAAACTGGATCTCTTGTCAGATGACGATCCAGAAAAGAGCAAAGAGCAAGAGAACATTTTTACCGTTCTCTAAAGGTGTGAATTCAAAAAAAGCCGGGCCTGTATAGACGTGAGGTAAGTGAAACCCTTTCGGCGTAACGAGATTGAAACCAATTTGGATCAAATAAATCGCATATTGATCACCGGATCCAGTGGACGTTTGGGGCGGCTTCTTCGCGCCGCGGTAAGGATATCGGAATGTGCCGGGTTTGAAATCCTGTTTCAATCCCGCGGGCATGACGGTGACATTCGCTGGTCGCCCGGTGATCCATTTGACCTGCTCCCAAAATGCGACATGGTCGTCGCGCTTTGGGGGCGCACAGATGGAGATGAGCGCACCTTGGCACAGAATTCCGAACTGGCTGGCTTAAGTCGCGAAGTGGCGCGTCACTGCGGCGCGCATCGCGTGGTGCACATGTCATCAGCCGCCGTCTACGGCCCAGGTCAGAACCTGACGGAAGAGGCCCCTATGACACCTGCAAACGCCTACGGTGCTGCGAAATGCGCGATGGAGACGCGGGTTTCAGAAACGGCAAAGGAAGATGATCCTCAGGACATTATCCTGCGTCTGGCGAATGTCGTGGGAGCCGATAGTCTTGCCCCGGCATTAATGGGCGACGCACCGGTTTACTTAGACCGGTTTGACGACGGCTTGGGCCCGCAACGCAGTTATCTGACGGCGGGGGATTTGTTGCAACTTGTCTTGCGGTTGGCAAAGGCTGAAAGCGTTCCAAAAATTCTGAACGTGGCCTCGGCTGGCTCAGTCAGCATGGAAGACGTGTCCAGAGCCGCAGGGAAAGACATTGTCTGGCGCCCTGCCCCGGAGACCGCAGTCCAAAATGTTACACTTGATATCTCGAAGTTGATTGGATCATTTCCGGACCTTCCAAGGCAGGAAACGGCTGATGCACTCATTGCGGACTGGCGTGCCTTAGAGGCCGCCTTATGAGTTTTTCAAAACGCTGCGTAGATGTATGTTTGTCGCTCGTGCTGGGGGCGATCCTTGTCCTGCCAGGCATTCTGATTGCGTTTGCTATACTTCTACTGGATGGACGACCTGTGTTCTTTCACTCAGAACGCATGAAGACGCATGATCAAGGCTTCACCCTGTGGAAGTTTCGGACAATGCGCGAAGGCACGGCAGACAACTCAGTAACGGCTGGCTACAAATCCAACCGCGTCACAAGGCTCGGCAGCGTGCTGCGGCGGACGCGTCTGGACGAAATTCCTCAGATTTTCAATATCTTGCGCGGCGACATGAGTTTTGTTGGCCCGCGCCCACCGCTCAGGCGTTTCGTAAATATGCGCCCTGAGCTTTACAAGGACGTGCTGCGCGCGCGCCCCGGTGTCACAGGCTTTGCCACGCTGTTCTTTCACGAAACGGAGGAGCGCTTGCTAAGACAATGCCGCACGTCTCGGCAGGCAGATGCAGTTTACATTCATCAATGCATCCCGGCCAAAGCGCGGCTTGATCTTTTTTGGGCTGAAAACGGTTCGATTTGGCGCGACATGGTTTTGCTTTGGATGACGTTTGCACATGTGGGCGGTCTCGGACCGGGCAAGCAAATGCTCACAAAATCAACGCGCGCGATCAGAACCTGGTGAATTCGTGGCCCGAGTGAGGTTAACACCTTGCGAAGCATGGAAAGGCGAACCTATGTTTCGACCAGCCGAGCGACACGAAAGTCGCCAATTGGCTTTGCTGGAACGACATTGCTTTGGCCAATCCCGGGCGGTGTATATTTGGGTAAAGGTATGTCGAAGACACTTTTTGATTTCGCGAACTCTTTAACGCAGGCGCAAAAGCGGCTTATCACCTTTGCCCTTGATCTCAGCCTGATCCCTGTCGCGCTCTTCTTTGCTGCCTGGATCCTTTGGGGCGCGGCCGCCCTGAGCATGCCGCAAGACAATCTTCTGGCGACATTGGCCGTTCTCGTGCCGGTAGGGGCTTTGCTTATCTTTGTCCTCGGTCTGCACAAGACCAAACTCAATGCCTATCACGTACAAGGTGTGGTTGAGACTGCGCTTGTGGCAACGTCTCTGACCGGTGCCGGCGTTGCACTCAGCCTTGTCAATCCGCATCTCGCCCTGCCGATGGCCGCCTATGTGATGACAGGCATGGTTTTTTTGATCCTCGCGGTCAGTGCGCGGCTGGCTCTGCGCCGCGTTCTTCTTGCACTCTCTCGTCAAGGCACATCGCGACTTCCGATTCTCATTTACGGGGCAGGTCAAACCGGCCAACAGCTTGCAGCGGCTCTCAGCGTCGACGACACGGTAGAGCCCGTCGCCTTTATTGATGAGGATCGTCGCATACAGGGCCTGACTGTTGCCGGGCTTCGGGTCTATCCGGCAAGCGCGCTGCAAAGTCTGGTCAACCGATTTGAGATCAAGCGTGTCGTGCTCGCAATGCCACAGCTCAAGCCTGCAGATCAGTCGGCCATCACCATGCGCATTGCCGAGACCGGATGCGAAGTACACGCCCTGCCCTCCTTTGCAGACCTGATCACCAAGTCAAGCGTGGCGCCATCGGATGTCAAACCAGTGGACATCAACGAATTGTTGGGGCGCGCGCGCCTGGAAGACGATCTGCCGGGCGTGAGTGAGACCTATCAGGGCCGCAATATTCTTGTGACCGGGGCCGGCGGGTCAATCGGCTCGGAGCTTTGCCGCCAGTTGATCAAATGGAAGCCCAAGTCACTGATCCTGTTTGATCACAGTGAGTTGGCGCTGTTTGACATTCATCGCGAACTGCAAAAACTTGATACCGACACACAGATTGTCCCGGTACTGGGCAGTGTGGTGGAAAGCGAGCTGGTTCGTATTGCCCTGCGCAAATATCAGGTGAACATCGTGTTGCATGCTGCGGCCTATAAACACGTCCCGCTGGTTGAGGAAAACGCGCTAGAAGGTATTCGCAACAACGTCTTTGGCACCAAGGCTGTCGCCGAAGCCTCGCGCGCAGAAGGGGTTGAGCGTTTTATTCTGGTCTCGACCGACAAGGCCGTGCGGCCGTCGTCAATCATGGGTGCATCCAAGCGCTTTGCCGAAATGGTTGTGCAGGATCTGGCGACCCGGTCCACAACCACGCGATTTTCTATGGTACGTTTTGGCAACGTGATGGGGTCCTCCGGATCGGTCATTCCGCTTTTCCAGGAACAAATTGCACGTGGCGGACCGGTGACGTTGACGGATATGGATGTCACTCGCTTTTTCATGACCATCCCCGAGGCGGTCAGCCTTGTTCTTTTGGCCGGCTCCTTTGCCCGTGGTGGTGACGTCTTTGTGCTGGATATGGGCGAACCGGTTCTGATCCGCGACCTGGCTGAGAAAATGATCGAGAACGCCGGGTATTCCGTGCGCAATGACACCAATCCCAATGGCGATATCGCCATTCAGGTGACCGGCCTGCGCCCGGGCGAAAAGTTGCACGAGGAACTGCTGATTGGCTCAGATATGCTCACCACGCCGCATGCCAAAATCCTGCGCGCTCAAGAGGCGCATCTTTCTGAGATCGAAATGGCCAATGCGTTACAGGCCTTGTGGCAAGCGATTGATACGCGCAGCCCTGATTTGCTTCAGAAAACCCTGCGCATGTGGATCGAAAAGCAGAACGGTTTGATTGGCGAGGCCTGGCAGACGGTCAACGAATAAGCGGCTAACCCGCACTCTCCTGCCGTTCGGCCAGCTCCAGCCATTCTTCCTCAGCCTTGCCCAGTGCCTCATGACGCGTTGCCAACGCATCACTTGCCTTGGCAAATTTCGCTGGCTCCTTGGTGTAGAGTTCCGGGTCCGCCAACACTCCTTCCAGCTTGGCTATCTCGGCCTCCAGCCGGGCAATTTCATCGGGCAGCGTGTCGAGCCGATGCTGATCCTTGAACGTCAGTTTGGTGGCTGGTTTAACCGGACGTTGAGGTTTCGGTACATCTGGCTTGGCCTTTGCGGGTTTTGGTGCGACAGCGGCGTCTTGCGGCTTTTGCGCCTGATAGTCGCTCCACCCACCAGCGTAAACAGTGGCACGCCCCTGCCTTCCATGACGACAGTCGTTGTCGCCACGCGGTCCAGAAAGTCCCGATCGTGGCTGACGAGCAAGACCGTGCCGTCGTAGCCATCCAAAACCTCCTGCAAAAGATCGAGGGTTTCGATGTCGAGATCATTGGTCGGCTCGTCCAGCACCAGAAGGTTACTGTCCCGCGCCATCAGCTTGGCCAGCAATAAACGCGCCTTTTCGCCGCCCGAAAGGGACCGCACAGGCGCGCGCGCCTGCCGCTCGTCAAAGAGAAAATCTTTTAGATACCCAACCACATGACGCGGCGTGCCGCGCACCATGACCTGATCAGCCTGCCCCGAGACGCGCATGTCAGGATCACCTGTCAGGCTATCCCAAAGCGTCATGTTGGGATCGAGCTGCGCACGGGACTGATCAAAAACCACCGGCACGAGGTTGGTGCCGTGTTTGACCGTGCCAGCATCCGGCTCCTCAGCTTTCATCAAAAGGTTCAGCAGCGTCGTCTTGCCCACCCCGTTGGGGCCGACAAAGGCCACGCGATCCTTGCGCTGAATGGTCAGGTCGAAGTTGCGGATAATGGGTGTCGCGCCAAAGGTCTTCTCCAACCCCCGCGCCTCGATCACCTTGCGCCCGGATTGCGGGCCGGCATCAAGTGCGAGCGCCGCCGTGCCCTGACGCTTGATCTGAGCCGCACGCTCGGCGCGCAGATCCTGAAGGGCGCGCACACGACCCTGATTGCGCTTGCGCCGGGCACTGATGCCTTCCACGGCCCAACGCGCCTCTTCGGCGATCTTGCGGTTGAGCTTGTGCCGCGCAAGATCCTCTTCGGCCCAGACCTTGTCTCGCCAGGCCTCAAAATGCTCAAACCCCTTGTCAGAACGCCGCGTGGCCCCGCGATCAACCCATAGTGTAGCCTGGGTCAGCGTTCGCAGGAACATGCGGTCATGGCTGATCAGGATGTAGCTGCTGCGCGTGGCCTTCAACTCGGCCTCAAGCCAGGCAATTGCGTGAATATCCAGATGGTTGGTCGGCTCATCAAGCAGCATCAGGTCCGGGGCCTGCGCCATCAACCGCGCCAAAGCAGCACGGCGGCGTTCACCACCGGAGGCCGTTTCAACCGGGCGTTCGGGATCAAATTGCAGCCCTTCCGACGCCATTTCAACGCGGTAATGCTCAGACGGCTCTAAACCTTCCGCGGCGAACTCTTCCAACGTGGTAAAGCCCGACATATCGGGGTCTTGCTCCATATAGCCCACTTGCGCACCGGGTTTGACCACGCGGTTCCCCTGATCCGGCTCCACAAGCCCCGCCATGACCTTCATGAGTGTGGATTTGCCCGAGCCGTTGCGCCCGACCAGGGCCAGACGGTCACCAGGCTGAATCACCAGCGACAGATCCGCAAAGACAGGCTCGCCGCCGAAGCCAAGCGAAATGTCGGTCAGTTGTAAAAGAGGAGCACGTGCCATCTGTGCGGGCTAGCCCGAGAGCGAAAGGGCGTCAAGCAAGCCTTTGCCCTAACCCGCCACAGCGCGAAGCAAACGCTTACGCGCAGGCGGAATGGCGTTGATTTCTAACCCGGTGAAAACATGCAATGTGTTCATCTGGCGGTCGACCACCGCATGATCGCTGACCCAACCGCCCATGACGAGATAGGTGCGCAACAATGGAGGCATCGCCATCATCGCCTGCTTTGCATCGGGTTTGAACCACCGCAGCTTTTGGGCAAAATTGAACACCGATGGGGCCTTGACCCGCGGCAACCACCGCCGTGGCGCAAGGTGTTTTTCCTTCAACATCGCAAAGGCGTCGAGATAGGCGTCAGAATCAGTGCCCTTGAAGGAGGAACACCCAAAGAGAAGCTCAACCCCATTTTCGTCGACATACCGCGTCATCGCCGCCCAGGCTGCGCGCAGAATATCAGGGTCGCGCGCATCCGGCTGAATGCAAAACCGGCCCATTTCAACGATAGGACCATCGAACTCCGCCAAGGCGGACAATTCATAAAACTGGGCGGAGTAGCTACGGTCGATTTCATCGCCACCATCCAGAGGCAACAGCCGGAAGCAGCACACAAGGGTTTCTGTTGCTTCGTCTTCAACAAGAAAATGTGTGCAAACGGGGTCAAATTCGTCCCGATCAAGCCCGTCACCCTGCCCGCCAAGAAAGGCAAGGTGGCGCAATCGCTGAGCCGCGGTCAGATCATCTTGCGTCTCAGCCGTGCGAACCCGGTAATGTCCTTTTCTGAGCATAAGATGCCCACCTTGTACTGTCTGATCTACACGTAGCTACGCAGAGGATCGCATACAAGCCAAGACATCGATGTGGCGTATTTGAAGCGCCGGGCCCTTACCTGATGGCCCGGGTCAACAGCCAAACGCTTTAGTTGAAGAGCTGGCTTGGGTCGATATTGCCAAAGTTGCCAAGAAGCTGGCGCAGGAACCCTCTGCCGACAACCGTGGAATCAGTAACGCGGCGGGTCAGAGGAACAATGTTCCCATCCGCCAGGCTAAAGCGTTCGATATTGGCGATTGTGTCGGACTGATCGAAACTAATGGCCAGAACCTGACGTTCGATCACCTCTGGGCGCCGAAAGCCAACTTCCTTGATCCGCGTACGGACGTAGTAATAGTCGCCCCCACTCAGCAAACCCGACGCGGACGGAGCGCCAACCACATCATCCACGGTGGCGCGGCTGTCAACGCCGACCGACAGGGTTTGCAGCTCATCTTCCGGAGGCACGTAACCATGACTGCGAAACGTCGGGGAACACGCACCAAGCGCCGCCACCAAGACAAGGCTTAGGGCCCATTTGCCAAATCGCGAAGTCATGCCACCCAAATCCGTTCTGCCACCCAACTAAATGCGGTTGCCGCATGCTGGCGGCATTCCTCCAACCCGCTTACAACAAGGTGGCGCCTTTGTTCAAGGAAGGATAAATCACAGAGCATGACAGAACAGACAGATCTTTCAGCCCCGTTGCGCGTGGCCGACCTTAAGCCCAATCGTGATATACCCTTTGTTGGCGTGCCCGAACCGGATGTGTTGGCGCGGTTGGCGACTGAACTTGGCCTTATTTCCTTGCGAAAGCTGCGGTTCGAAGGCGTCGTGCGCCCGGAGGGCAAAACCGATTGGAAAGTTGACGCACATTTAGGTGCCACCGTGACACAACCCTGCATCGTGACACTTGATCCCGTAACAACCCGGATCGAAGAAGATGCAAGTTGGCATCTGATGAAAAACTGGCAAGCGCAGGAAACTGAGGGAGAAGAGATAGAAATGCCCCAGGATGACACGCGCGCGCCACTCTCTGACGAGATTGACCTCATGGCATTGATGCAAGAGGTGTTGGCGCTTGCCCTGCCGCCCTATCCCCGCAGCACAAATGCCCAGGCAGAAGACACGCGCGTTGCCCCACCAGGTGTCGCTCCGCTAACAGATGAAGAGATCAAACCCTTTGCGGGCCTGTCAGAGTTGAAAAAGCGTATGGAAGGTGACGGCTGAGCGAGAAACAAGTGGCAAAAAAGGTCTTGCCACGGTCACATTTCACTGTATTTTCGCGCCTTCACCGGATTAGGGCTTGAACCTGCGGCACCACACGGATTATCAGCCGCCTCAACCCTATGGAAACCGGGTCAGCGAGACCCATCAGATTTGAGGTTGTGACATGGCTGTCCAACAGAACAAAGTATCGAAATCGCGTCGCAACAATCGCCGGGCGCATGACGCTCTGGTCGCGGCCAATCCAAACGAATGCCCAAACTGCGGTGAACTGAAGCGCCCACACCACGTCTGCGCGGCATGCGGCCACTACGCCGATCGTGAAATTGTCTCAATGATTGACGAGGTCGATCTGGAAGAGGACGCAGCCTAACGCAGCTGAGGGGCGCGTCCGATGAGGTCAACCACGGACACTTCCAAAGCGCAAAACGCCCGCGTTCTCATCTCGATTGACGCTATGGGCGGAGATCTTGGACCGGCGGCGGTAGTCGCCGGTATTTCTTATTCTGCGAAAATCAATCCTGAAATCGGGTTTATCCTGCATGGGGATGAGGACGAACTCAAACCTCTGGTGGCTCGGCGCAAGACACTGACCGGCCGCTGTGAGATCCGCGATGCCAAAGATGTCATCGAAATGGAGGACAAACCCAGCCAAGCCATTCGAAATGGCAAGAACAGCTCGATGTGGTCAGCGATTGAGTGTGTTCGCAATGGTGAGGCCTCTGTCTGTGTCTCTTGCGGCAATACGGGCGCACTGCTTTTGATGTCTGTTGTGCGCTTGCGCAAACTCCCGGGGATTTACCGTCCGGCCATCGCAGTGCTCTGGCCCTCTGCTAATCCACAAGGGTTCAACATCATGCTCGATGGCGGCGCGGATATTCGTGCCGACGCCAAGGACTTGATGCAATACGCGCTGATGGGCACGTCTTATGCCCGCAATGGCTTTGGATTGGACAAACCACGCGTTGGTCTTCTGAACGTCGGAACTGAAGAACATAAAGGCCGCGCCGAATTGAAAGAAGCGTATGATTTGATCGCCAGCAACTCAAAAATTGGTGATTTTGAATTTATCGGTTTTGTCGAAGGACGCGATTTACCGGGGACCGTGTGTGACGTCATTGTCACGGATGGCTTTACAGGCAATGTCGCACTCAAGACCGGCGAAGGCACGGCAAAGATGATCAGTGATCTGTTGCGCGATGCGTTTGCCTACACGCCTTTGTCGCGCCTGGCGTCTCTTCTGGCGCTGACGTCGCTGCGGCGCCTGCGCAAGCGCATTGACCCGCGAAGATCAAATGGTGGTGTTTTTCTTGGTTTGAATGGCACCGTCGTAAAATCCCACGGCGCGGCTGATGCCACGGGAGTGTCCGCCGCGGTCAAGCTGGCCTTTGACCTTGCTCAAAAAGGTTTCAGCGAAAAACTGGCCGCACGGGTTGCATCCGCCTCTCTGACTGAACAGGATGGCGCAACCGACGACTCAGACAACGGTGACCCTGAATGACATTGCGCGCCGTTGTAAAAGGTGTTGGGCACTACCTGCCCGAACGAATTGTTGAAAATTCCGAATTTGAAAAGACCCTGGACACAAGCGATGAGTGGATTCGCACGCGCTCAGGCATAGAGCGGCGTCATATCGCCGCCGAAGGCCAAACCACCTCTGACCTCGCCGTGCGTGCGGCGCAAAAGGCGCTTGAGGATGCCGGTTTAACAGCCAACGACATCGACGGGCTTTTGGTTGCCACGTCAACACCCGACCTGACCTTTCCGTCCGTTGCGACAATGGTGCAAAAAGAACTCGGGATGACCCGTGGCTTTGGATTTGACGTTCAGGCCGTGTGCGCCGGGTTCATCTATGCCCTTGCCAACGCGAATGCCCTCATCGTCTCGGGACAGGCAAAAACGCTCCTGGTTATCGGTGCTGAAACCTTCAGCCGGATTATGGATTGGACGGACCGATCGACCTGTGTGCTCTTTGGCGACGGGGCTGGTGCTCTGGTTTTGTCGGCAGAAGACGGTCAAGGGACATCCGACGACCGCGGTATTCTGGCGTGCGATCTTAACTCTGATGGACGCTATCGAGACATGCTATATGTGGATGGCGGCGTGTCGTCGACGGGGACCTCCGGTAAATTGCGAATGCAGGGCAATCCTCTGTTCCGTCAAGCTGTAGAGAAACTCACATGGACGGCAGAAACGGCACTGGCCAAGGCCGGACTAAAGGACGATGATCTGGACTGGATCGTGCCCCATCAGGCCAATATCCGCATTATCTCAGGCACGGCCAAGAAGATGGGTATTCCAATGGAACGCGTGATCGTCACGGTCCAGGATCACGGCAACACTTCGGCGGCATCGATTCCCCTGGCCATGGCCGTGGGCGTGGCCGAAGGCAAGATCAAGCAGGGTGACCTTCTGGTTTCCGAGGCAATCGGCGGTGGATTGGCGTGGGGTTCGGTGGTCCTGCGCTGGTAATTCGCGAAATCTGGGCGCAAAACCCGCTTAAACTCAATCTGCCAAGTCATTGACATTGACTCGGAAAATCCCTTCCCCCTAAAGTCGCGGGATAAAACAGAGGGGATGTGATGGGCGATAAAACTTTGACACGCATGGATCTGAGTGAAGCTGTATTTCGTGAGGTGGGCTTGTCCCGCAACGAATCTGCGGATCTCGTGGAAAGCGTACTGAACCATATGTCCGACGCATTGGTGCGCGGAGAACAGGTTAAAATCTCGTCATTTGGTACATTTTCGGTGCGTGATAAAACCGCACGGATCGGGCGCAACCCGAAAACCGGCGAGGAAGTTCCAATCAACCCGCGGCGCGTGCTGACGTTCCGGCCGTCGCATCTGATGAAAGACCGGGTCGCGGCAGGCAACAAAAGCTAGGGCAAAACGCTTATGGCAAAATCCGCCGATGCGTTCCGAACCATCAGCGAGGTGGCTGAGTGGTTGGAAACCCCGGCCCACGTGCTGCGGTTTTGGGAAAGCAAGTTCAGCCAGGTAAAACCCGTCAAACGTGCGGGAGGCCGTCGGTATTACAGACCGGCGGATATGAAGCTTTTGGGCGGCATCAAGAAGCTGTTGCACGATGATGGCATGACCATCAAAGGCGTTCAGAAACTCCTTCGCGAACAAGGGGTTGCACATGTGTCAGCTCTTTCGATGCCGTTGGGGGATGCGGCAGATGATGTCGTAGTGGAAGCATCAATAGTCGCGGACAAGCCCATCGATGAACCTGCGAAAGCAGCAGAACCCGCGAAAACCGACGAGGCGCCCATAGAAACAGCGCCTGAGCCGGAAACGCCATTGACCTTTACGCGTCATGCCGCGCCTGAACCAGAGGTTGAAAAAGTAAAGGAAGATCCGGTTTCCGAGGACAAGTCCGAGACCGTTCCGGAGCTTCCAAGCTTTACGCATCTTCGCAGCAAGGACACGCCCCCGAAAACGACAGGTGATCCAGCTTTAATACCCGATCCGGCACCAAGCGCAGACCCTGCGCCCCCTGAACCAGAGCCGGAACCCGCGAAACCGCGCCCTGCCGCGGTGGATGTGCCAGATGATTTCGAGGACACGGTCGAGGCGGACCCCGGCCTTCTGACACGTCTCTCCACCCTGCCCCGACCCATTTCCAGCAAGACCGCAGAGCAGCTCAAACCGCTCTTGGCCAAGCTGCGGGATCGCGCATCGAGCTAGGTGCAAAATTGGGAATTCCCTCTTGTGATCGGCGTCAAAACGGGTATGTAACCCCAATCGTCGGGCTATGGCGCAGCCTGGTAGCGCGTCCGTCTGGGGGACGGAAGGTCGCAGGTTCGAGTCCTGCTAGCCCGACCATTCTCAAATCGCCCGCCCAAGCCACGGGGCGGGTTTTTTCATGAGAGGCAAGCGGCGATGAAAACCGGGGTTTTGTCAGACCGTCAGATCAAAGAGATGATCACGTCCGGTGCGATCTCTGCCGCCGCCCCCATTTTGAACGACCAAATTCAGCCTGCCTCGCTTGATCTGAGATTGGGGGACACCGCATTTCGCGTTAGAGCTTCCTTCCTTCCCGGCAAGGAGTCATCGGTGCAAGAAAGACTTAACAGTCTGACAATGCATAAAATTCCGCTGACCGGTGGTGCCGTTCTGGAAAAGGGCTGCGTTTATGTCGTGCCACTGATGGAGCAGCTGACACTGCCCCAAGGCATGACGGCCGCCGCAAGCGCCAAAAGCTCGATTGGTCGCATTGACCTGATGACACGCATCATCACCGATCAAGGGATAGAGTTTGATCGCGTGCAGGACGGCTATGACGGCCCGCTCTTTGCTGAGCTTTGCCCACAGAGCTTTTCAGTTGTCGTTCAACCCGGACAATTGCTCACGCAGGTCATTTTCCGCCAGGGCAAAACCATGCTGAGCGATGATGAATTGCGGGCCGTGCATCTGGAAACCCCGATTGTTTCAGGCGATCCGGTTATTTCAGACGGTCTGGGCTTTTCTGTCGATCTGCAGCCCAGCGAAGGCAATCTTGTTGGCTATCGCGCCAAGCGGCACACTGGCGTGCTCGATCTTGCAAAATTGGGTCATTATAACCCTGCTGAGTATTGGGAAGAGGTGCGCACGGAGGATGGACATATCATTCTCGACCCCGGCGCATTCTACATTCTTGTCAGCCGAGAGGCGATTGCCATCCCGCCAAACTATGCCGCCGAAATGGCGCCCTACCTAGCTATGGTCGGTGAGTTTCGAGTACATTATGCAGGGTTCTTTGACCCCGGTTTCGGTTATGACGCAGCAGGTGGAGCAGGCTCGCGCGGCGTGCTTGAAGTGCGCTGTCACGAAGCGCCGTTTGTTTTGGAACATGGTCAGGTCGTTGGCCGGCTGGTTTATGAACGTATGTCTGAAACCCCGGAACAGCTTTATGGCGCTGGTATTTCATCGAATTACCAAGGTCAGGGTCTTAAACTGTCAAAACATTTCAAGTCCTAGAAACGCCCCATGCGGCGCGTCACACGCATCGCCTGTTTGGTGCGTTTCGTGGTCTCAGCGGTGTCCAAAGGCTGCCCTGTCTCAGCAGGTGCCTTGCCCTTGTTCATACGCTTTCCAACCGCATCCATACCTGCGTTCATGCCAGAGCGAAGCACCCGGCGCATGACCATGCGAACAACCATATTGATGATCTGATTGGCGTTCATTGCGCCCTCCTCATCTGCCTCATGGGTCTACATATAACATGAAATCATGCAATTTTCAGGGCGAAGACAAGAAATTCACACTTGCGGCGCGTCTGCGTCAGTCCTCGAAAAGCTCGCTTTGGCCTTCTTCAACCGCTTCTTCGATATCCACATCGCCCTCACCCACCTGCGGCATGTGTTCCGGCGGCAAACGATTCTCCAAAAGACCCGCGGCGCGCAGCTCTTTCAGACCTGGCAGGTCACGGGCACTTTCCAATCCGAAATGATCAAGAAATGTCGGCGTAACTACAAACGTCACCGGGCGGCCCGGGGTCATCTTGCGACGGCCAAAGCGGATCCATTCCATCTCAAGCAACTGGTCGACCGTACCACGGCTGATGCTAACACCTCTGATTTCCTCAATCTCAGCGCGCGTCACGGGTTGATGATAGGCAATAATGGCCAAAGTTTCGATCGCCGCGCGGCTGAGCTTACGGGTTTCTGTGGTTTCCTTTTGCATCAGAAAAGCCAGGTCCGACGCGGTGCGCAAGGCCCAGGCATCCCCGACTTTCACCAAATGCACGCCACGTCCTTCATACCGTTTACGAAGATGCACCAGCGCCTCGGCCGCGTCACAGCCATGCGGCATGCGCGATTCAAGCTCCCGCACAGTCACAGGCTCGGCGGAGGCAAACAAAATAGCTTCGCACATGCGCTCCTGCTCGGCCATTGGCGGGGCTTCGAACAGGCTTTCTTCTTGATCTTCAATCTCTTCTGCCATGCCCTTAATCCCTTCGCCGCAGCTCGAGCGGCGCGTACACTTCGGCTTGCCGCAACTCGACCTTGCCCTCTTTAGCAAGCTCAAGCGCCGCCGCAAAGGTCGACGCGGTGGCAGAGCGACGGCGTGTCGGGTCGGTGACAAACCCGTCGGGCAGATAGCTGGCAATATCGGTCCAGGTCCCGGCAAAGCCGATCAAACCGCGCATCCGGTCAAGCGCCTGTTCCAGCGTGAAAACCGCTTCCCTGTCAAAGGCATAGGGGCGAAATTCATCCTTGGTGCGGATGCGGGCGTAACCTTGCATCAAATCCAGAAGCGTCGCGGTGTATTGCACCTTGCGCACCCGCGTGACGGTTTCGGGGATGCCGCGGGCAAAGAATTCCCGCCCCAACCGATCGCGCGCCATCAGCTTGGCGGCGGCGTCGCGCATCGCTTGCAGACGTTCCAGTTGAAAGGCCAGATGCGCGGCAAGCTCCTCGCCCGAAGGCCCCTCTTCGGTCGGGTCAGGCGGGAGCAGAAGGCGGGACTTCAGAAACGCCAGCCAGGCCGCCATCACAAGATAGTCCGCCGCCAATTCAAGCCGAAGCGCCTTGGCGCGCTCGACAAAGGCCAGGTATTGTTGTGCCAGTTCCAGGATCGAGATTTTGCGCAGATCCACCTTCTGTGTGCGCCCCAGCGTCAGCAACAAATCAAGCGGGCCTTCAAACCCGTCCACATCGACAATCAGCGCCTCGGCGACCATACGGTCGGCGACACTCTCCGGTCTTCCAAAATCGTCAAAATCGTCGTCTGACATCCGTGCCTTTAGCCTTTCAGCAGTTGGGCCAGCTTTGCCTCCAGCGCGGGAATGTCAACCTCATTAGGGGTCTGACGTGCCGCAAGTGCACGTTCTGCGCGGGTGAGCGCCGTGCCACTTAACGTGCCGGACGCATCCGCCACCTCCCGTGCCTCCTCAAGGTCGCCGTTGCAATGCAATACCACGTCACACCCTGCCGCAATGGCCTGCGCACTGAGGTCGTGGATGTTTCCGCTCAGCGCCTTCATGGAGATGTCATCGGTCATGATCAATCCGTCAAAGCCGATACGCTCTCGGATCATGCGCATAACCGGCGGTGAAAGTGTCGCGGCCGCCGCGTCACATGCCGAATAGACCAGATGCGCCGTCATGCCCATGGGCAACGTATTCAACGCGCGAAACGGGGCGAAATCAGTCTCGTCCAAGTCGTCCAAAGCCGCATCGACTTGCGGCAGATCGAAATGGCTATCGACCGTCGCGCGACCATGGCCTGGCATGTGTTTGACCACTGGCAATACGCCACCGTCCAGCAAACCCTGCGCCACCGCATGGCCAACAGCCGCAACCGAATGGGGATTTTCCCGTAACATCTGTTCCTTAGAAAGGGATGCGTGTCAGGCCCTGCAACATCCACAAGCGGCGCGCAATTGGCATCAATACCGAGATCATAAAGCTCATGCGCGATGATGCGATAGCGGGCATACATCGCCTCTTCGGCCCTTTCCCCTGCCAGCTGCACCTGCTCCAGCGGAGGGAGCCAGTCACGCCAGATGGGACCGGTCAGGCGCTGTACCCGCCCACCTTCCTGATCAATCAGGATCGGGGCGTTGTGACCCGCCGCCTCTCTGAGGTCCGAACACAGCGCGCGCAATTGATCGGGCGTTTCGACATTTCGCGCAAATAGGATGTATCCAAAAGGACGCGTCTTGCGAAAGAACGCGCGTTCTTCCTCAGTGAGTTCAGTTGCGCCGACCCCTAGGATGCACGCGCCAAATGCGCTCAACGCGTCACCACGGGGATACACTCGGCGTTTTCCGCGACCAAAGCCGAACAGAAGCGGCGCGCATCATTCAAGTCTGCAAATCCCATGGCGCGCAGGCGGTAAAAGGTGCGGCCGCCACTTTGGGCGCGCTGGATAACCTGTTGTTTGTCGCCAAGATATTCTGAGAACTGACCCGAGAGCCGCGTCCATTCCTGTGCCGCCACCTCAGCGCTTTCATAAGCGCCCAACTGTGCCAAACGCGTGCCCGCTGGAATGGCAGAGGCCTCCACCAAAGCCGATGTCGAATTTGCTGAGGCCGTCGCAACGCTCGCCGCAACGGCTTCGGCAACCGAGTCGGTCGACGCGGCAACGCGTGTCGGGCGCAGTTGCGGACGCAAGGAACGGCCCAACCCTCCGGTAACAGGCGTTTCTTCTGCCGTCTCTTCTGCCGTCTCTTCTGTGGCGGTCACTGTTTCGGTCTGCGGTAACGCTTCAACTTCGGGGGCTGGTTGCAATTCACCCAAGGGTTCAACACCTTGCGCCAAACGGTCAACCAACTCCAATGCTGCGACCTCGGTGTCCGCTTCATTTTGCGCCACAGGCTCTGAGATTGTTGTTTCTTCCTGCGCGGCTGCGGCTTGCTCGGCGACTTCGTTGGCAACCGTCGCAACCTGCGGTGTGTCCTCAAGACTGAGTTCCAATGGTTCGGGCGCCAACACAAGCCGGTCTGCCGGATCCGCCGCTGTTCCAACGGCGGCAACATCATTGACGGCCAGACCCTGATGCTGGAATTCTGTGCCACCGGGATCTTGCGGTTGTACCCGCAACGGCCCTTCGGCGGCTTTGATTACCGGAACGCCACTGACGTCGCGGACCAAAAGCTTGTAGCCCCAAACACCAATGCCCACCACCAGCGCCAGCGATATCGCGGCCCCGGCAAAATTAGCAATCGTTTGTAAGTTGAATTGCCGCTCAGACACAGCCCCCGGCTGCACTGTCATCTGTGCCATGTTTCGCCTCTTTGTCTCTCCGGCGATACTTGGCCGCCGGTTGTTCACTGCTCTCCCCGGCGATATTTTTGATGATGTCAGCGCATCTCGTCTGCCGGAGTTACCCCTAGAATACCAAGACCAGCAGAAATAACAACGGCTACGGCCCGTGCGAGGGCAATTTTTGCCTGCGATGCAGCGGGATCATCCGCGTCCAGGAACCGCAATTCAGGTTTGTCGTTGCCCCGGTTCCACAGCGCGTGCAATTCACTGGCCAGATCATAGAGGTAAAACGCCACCCGGTGCGGCTCGTTCGTGCGCCCGGCGATTTCGACCAGACGTGGCCATTCCGCGATCTTCTTGGCGACTGAGAGCTGCGCCTCATCCGTCAACTGTGAGAGATCCGCCGCACCAAGATCAGCATCGTCAACGGCCATGCCAGCCTCAACCGCCTTGCGCAGAACCGATTTCACCCGCGCATGGGCATATTGCACATAAAAAACAGGGTTTTCCTTGGATTGCTCCAGCACTTTGTCAAAGTCAAAATCCAAAGGCGCATCGTTCTTGCGGGTCAGCATGACAAAGCGTGTCACGTCCGAGCCCACCTGATCGACCACATCGCGCAGGGTGACAAAGGTCCCTGCCCGTTTGGACATCTTGAATGGCTCACCGTCTTTATAAAGCTTCACCAATTGCGTCAGCTTGATATCGAGCGGCACCTTGCCATCACTGAGCGCAGACACCGCCGCCTTCATCCGTTTGACATAGCCGCCGTGATCCGCGCCAAAGACATCAATCAGCGCATCAAAACCGCGCGTGACCTTGTCATAGTGATAGGCAATATCCGGCGCAAAATAGGTCCAGCTGCCGTCCGATTTCTTCACCGGACGGTCCACATCGTCGCCATGTTCCGTCGATTTGAACAGGGTTTGCTCACGCGGCTCCCAATCCTCGGGCTTTTTGCCCTTGGGCGGTTCCAGCACGCCCTCGTAGATCAGGCCCTTGGATTGCAGCGCCTCCAGTGCCTGTTCGATCCGGCCCGTGCCATAGAGGGATTTCTCACTGAAAAACACATCCATCTGAACCCCAAGCGCCTTCAGGTCGGCACGAATGAGATCCATCATCGCCTCAGTGGCATAGTCGCGCACCTCAACCAGCCAGATCTCTTCGGGCTGATCGACATACGCATCGCCAACCTTGTCTTTCAGAGCAGCCCCGACCGGGATCAGGTAATCACCGGGATAGGTGCCGTCTTCAAACGCCACCTCCTGACCATGTGCCTCTAGGTAACGCAGGTAAACAGAGCGCGCCAATACATCGACCTGCGCGCCGCCATCGTTGATGTAGTATTCGCGCGTGACGTCGTAGCCCACGAAATCCAAGAGACTGGCCAATGCATCACCAAAAACAGCGCCGCGCGTGTGACCCACATGCAAAGGCCCGGTTGGGTTGGCCGAGACATATTCGACATTCACCTTTTTCCCGGCGCCGGTGTCAGAGCGGCCAAAGTCAGCACCCGCCGCCAAAGCCGCCTGAACCACAGAATGCCAAAGCGACGGCGCAAGGCACAGGTTCAAGAACCCCGGTCCGGCCACCTCGGCACTTAGAATAGTCCCATAGGCACTCAGATGCCCCGCCAACTTCTCAGCAATGTCGCGTGGTTTCAGACCAGCCGGTTTCGCCAGAACCATGGCCGCATTGGTCGCCATATCACCATGAGCGGCATCGCGCGGCGGCTCAACCGTCACATTCGACAGATCAAGACCAACGGGCAGCTCCCCCGCCTCTTGCATAGCCTCAAGGGCTGCCAGCACGGCCTGCCTGATTTCGGTGAACACATTCATCCGGGCGATCCTTCCTTTGTCGGGCGTCGGTTTAGCACCCCCGTGGCGCGCGTCAATCGCGATACGCGGCGTGGTTTACTTTGCCGCCACGTCCTCACGACCGGGTCCAAACCAGATCAGTTCCGTGTCCGGGTCTGGCTCCCATTCCGCATCAGCAGAGAGCAGAGCAAAGGCGCCGTCCTCTTTGTAGTGCGCCAAGGCAATACCTTCGGGATTTTGCTCTGCCCAATCTGATTTGGTGAATTCATCCGTAAGCCGCGTCACACGCACCTCCCAGCCTTTCGCCATTTTGCTGGCGATTTCCAGATAGGTGAGTTTGCCAACAAAACTCTGACCTCCCAATCCGGGGGCAGCACCAGACGTTTGCTATCTGATTTCAACCGTCCGAGCTGAAACACGTTTTCGCGCCCGAATTCCGGCGCAAGATCCGTCGCAACCAAAGTGTTGTACGCGTCATTGTCACTCACCGCGACGACACGGCCATAAGACATGATCTCAACGCTATGTTCCGCCGCTTCCGAGAGCACATCACCATAAAACACATGCAGACCCGCATCGCGTGCGCTGCGCAGGCGCGCGCGGTTGGTGTCGGTGATCAGAACTGGGACATTCACACTCAGCAAAGCCTGTGCGAAGGATGTCGCGAATTGCGAGCCGCCCGCGATAATCACACCTGGCGTGCCTTTGCCAGCTAGCCCCATGGCCCTCGCCAAAGGAGCCAGGAAAAAGCCATTCAGCACCACGGTCACTGCCACAAGGGCGAAGGCAAAGGGCGTGAGAAAAGCCGCGTCTTCAACTCCATTGGCTACCAGCCTTTCCCCAAAAAGCCCCGCAACAGCGACAAGCACCACGCCTCTTGGCCCTGCAAGGCCGACAAGCAGGCGTTCCTTGAAGGGAATATTGGTTCCTAAAAGCGACAGAAGAACAGTGGCCGGGCGCACCAGCAGGACAACCACAGCCACCAGGACCGCAGCCTGCCAGTTCAGGCGTCCAAGGGTTTCAAAATCCATATTGGCGGCAAGCAGGATGAACACGCCCGAGACCAACAGAATGGTTGCATGTTCCTTGAACCGACGCAGTTCGGTGTAGCTCGGCAAGTTGGCATTGGCCATGACAATCCCCATGACGGTGACGGTCAGCAGCCCACTTTCGTGCAGCATGTAGTCCGTGACCGCGAAAGCGGCGAGCAGGACGGCAAAGAGCACCGGGACTTTCATATATTCCGGAACGTAAGCCCGGCGAAATGCTTCTGAAAGACCCCAACCTGCACCATATCCCACGGCGCAAGCGATTGTAATACCGCGAATAATTTCCCAGGCTGCGTGGCCAAGGCTGCCTGCGGCGGCGGTGACGACTACAACCTCAAAGGCCAGAACAGCCGCCAATGCGCCAATAGGATCATTGACGATGGCTTCCCACTGCATGAGCTGTGCAGGACGGCGATTAAGACGCGCCTGCCGCAAAAGCGGCGCAATGACAGTTGGCCCGGTGACAATCATGATCCCGCCAAAAACCGCGGCGCTTTCCCAACTCAGGCCGCCGACATAGTGCAAGGCCAAAGCCGAGCCGATCCACCCCAAAGGTGCGCCGACAACCACCAGCCGTTTTACCCCCTGCTCTGCCCCTCGCAGGCTATGAAAATCGAGCGTTAACCCGCCTTCAAATAGAATAATGGCCACCGCAATGGAGATCATCGGCCCCATCAGGACGCCAATGTCCCTTTCGGGATCAAAAATTCCAAACACAGGTCCAGCCAACAGGCCAGCAACCAACATCAGAACAATCGCAGGCATCCTGAGCCGCCAGGCCACCCATTGCGCACCAACGCCCAGCGCGCCGACAAGCGCAAAGGCCATGACCGGGTCCAAACCGCCATCTGCAGGTGTTGCTGCCATCCTTACACTCCTTCTCGCGCCACTGCGCTGTCGTCTCCGCCCAAGAGCCGTTTGTGGCTTTCTAGCGCATAGCGATCTGTCATTCCCGCGATGTAGTCGCTGACCAACCGCGCCAATTCGATTTCAGTTTTCGCTTGAGCCACATCATTTTGCCAGCGCTTGGGCAGAAATTCGGGTTTGGACATGTAAAACGGAAACAGCTCTTCGACCACGCGCGTGACGCGCTGGCGCATCTCGGTAACTTTAGGAGCGCGGTACATATGCTTGAAAAGGAATGACTTTATTGTCTTCATATCCGCCGCCACCTGATCAGAAAAGAAGATCGCAGGTTGACCCAAATGGCGGATATCGTCCGTCGTCTTTACACCGGTTTCCTGTAGCTTTGATCGAGACGTCTCGATCACATCGGCAACCATCTCACCAAACACGCGCCGCAAGGCCTCATGACGGCGGCGATATGCATCCAGCCCTGGATACCTCTGATCCACAGTGTCAAAGCACGGACCAACCATAGGTAAATCGCGGATATCATCCTCGGTGAAAAGCCTGGCACGCAACCCGTCATGCAGATCATGGTTGTTATAGGCAATATCGTCGGCCAAAGCCGCCACCTGAGCCTCGGCACTGGCAAAGCTGTGCAACTCAAGATCATGCAGCGTGTTGTAATCGGCCAGCGCATAAGGCAACTCACCGGTCACCGGGCCGTTGTGCTTGGCAATCCCTTCCAGCGTGTCCCAGGTCAGGTTCAGCCCATCAAACTCGGCATAGTGCCGCTCCAGTGAGGTGACGATGCGAATGGCCTGAGCATTGTGATCAAACCCGCCATAGAGGGCCATCAATGCGTTGAGCGCGTCTTCTCCGGTATGCCCAAATGGCGTGTGACCCAGATCATGCGCCAGCGCGACGGCCTCGGTCAGTTCCACATTCAACCCCAAAGCGCCCGAAATCGTCCGCGCCACCTGCGCAACCTCAATAGAATGGGTCAGACGCGTGCGAAAATAGTCGCCTTCATGCTCCACAAAAACCTGTGTCTTGTGCTTGAGACGGCGAAAGGCGCTGGAATGGATGATGCGGTCGCGGTCCCGCTGAAAACACGAGCGAAACGCGCTTTCCTCCTCGGCCACAAGCCGGGGCCGCGCGCGGTCTGGATCCGACGCATAGGGCTTTGTCATGTTTTTACTCGCCTGCCCTGTCTTGTGGCACTGTCCCATGCCTCATATATTGCATTGGAAAGCTGAACGAAACCACATGGAACCACCTGCGATGCAACTGCCTCCAACTGTGACGGAACGCGCATTTGAACGTCTGGCCGAAATCGGCGCTGGCGATCAGGGACAGGCCCTTCGGGTCGCCGTAGAAGGCGGCGGATGCTCGGGCTTTCAGTATGACATCAAGCTTGATGCCCCTGCCGAGGATGATCTTGTTCTGGAGGGCAAAGGCGAAAAGGTCGTTGTGGACAGCGTCTCGCTGCCCTTTTTGACCGGGGCGACCATTGATTTCACCGAGGAACTGATCGGCGCGCGCTTTACGATTGACAATCCGAACGCCACAAGCGCCTGCGGCTGTGGGACGTCCTTTTCTATGTGAGGTTACGTTGCGGATAAAGGCTATTCCGCCGGAACCAGCTTTTCGCCGTGAACGGGGCGCATCCGTTCCCAAATCAACCATCCACCGGCCAGGATAATGATGAACGCACCCAGAAAAGTATGCGTCGAAGGCGTTTCGGCAAAGACTGCCCAGCCGATGACAACCATCCAGATGAACTGCAGATTCATCAGCGGTGTTACCACGAAGGCGGGCAAAATCCGCAACGCCGCAACCAGCACCCAACGCGCGCCAAAGAGCAGCACCGCGTAAAGCGCAGCAAGGCCAAGATCGAGGCCGCTCATGGGGACAAAAACAAAGGGCAAGGCCAGCCCCATCACCACCATCAGCGCCAGATTGGGGTAAAAGACCTGGGCAAGCAGGTTGCCATCGCGCTGTCCGATATAGCGCGACGCAACCATCGAGACAGAGCCCAGCAGCACTGCGGAAAAGGCCACAAGATGACCAAAGCCGATACCCTGCAACCCGGCCGGAAAGAGACACGCGACGCCAATAGTCCCTAACCCGAGCGCGACCCAGGTTTGACCGCGCACCGGCTCTCCTAAAACTGGACCCGAGAGGATAGCGGTTATCAGTGGGATAAGCGCGATGAAGAGAAACACATCTGCAAAGGGCAGCAGGCGGAAGGCGTGGAAAAACGCCAGCGTTCCCAGTACTGTCGCCACAACCCGAATGGTCATGGCCCAAGGGCAGAGTGTTGTCATCGGGCGCCTGTGCCCGCTTGGGTCGCGGTTGGCCAACAGGCTGAAAAGAGCGACCAGACCGCCCGAAATGGCAAAAAGCTGTGGTGCGGAGTAAGACTGTGCAAAGCCCTTGGTGATCGCGTCCGCGCCGGTGATCAATAAAGTGTAGAGCGCGGTGAGCGCAACGCCGGAGAGTACAAGAGCGGAGGCACGTTGGCGCATTATCCCATCGCTCCTGGGGCGCTTGATCTCGCGAAGCCCTGGAAGAAAGACTGGAAGTCCACGGCTTGTTCTGCGGTATCGATCACTTCCCTCGCCATATCCGAAAGCGATCCGTCCAGCAAGCGACGCATGACCGACCAGTCCGGATGGCGTGGCTCGTCCAGCGTATACATTTGCTCGGACAGCTCGCGGAGTGGTGCAACCTCATGCCGAGGGGCAGTAAAACTGATTGGACCGTCGGGGATCTGAGCGCCAAATCCGCCTTGCCCGGACAGGGCAAGGTGCCAATTCAGCATGAAATACGGATGATAGGCGTCTGAACGCCAGCCAATGTCGTCTTCGCGGATCGCAAAGTAGCGGGTTTGCTCGGCCAGCCATCCATCCCAGCTTTGCGGCGGCGTGACCCCGGCAAAGCGCAGGGCGATGCAAATCTCTGCCAGCAGATCGATGTTCAGCTCAAGATAGGCCAAAGTACCTGCGAAGGTCAGACTTTGGATCGACTTTTCATCAAGGTAGGGATCCTTCAGGCCGTAGTCGGACAGGTAGAACACGATGTGCGTCAGCTCATAAGCGGCCTTCTTATTGGGTATCGCAAACGTTTCCGACCGTGTCGTGAAATCGCGCAACCGGTCATCCAGTCCCGGGTCGCGGGACACGGGATCCACCCCGCGGCGCAGGCACAAACGCCGAGCTTCAGCACGCTGCAAGTCTGACAGTTCAGCCCCCACAAACCCTTGTTTAGAAACCCATTCCACTGCGGCTTCCGCACGGTTTCCGGACATGCCAAGATCCTCAAGGTCAAGGCACATCGACAGCAGAAAACGGTAATACTGCGGGAAAAAGCTGAGGCGCTTTTCGATGGAGGTGTAGAAGTTGTCGAAGGGAGCAAGTGAAGCCAGCGGCAACTCAAATCCGCAGCTTTGGAAGATGTTGAGCAGCTCGGCGTTTTCCTTGAGCCAGAACACATCCTGTTCCGGACGACGTTGAGACACGAACCGCTCCAGCAAAGCCGCCTGACGCAGCTCAGCTGTGGATTGGCGGAACGGAAAATCGAAGTGAACGACGGATCCCATGAATGATACCTTCCTTTACAACCAGATTCCGTTCCGCTGAGCCATTTACAGGCTCGAAGTGAAGGCGTGTACAGCGTCGCCCTCAGCCGCCTCGGAGGCGCGGACAGGGCCGAGGCTTGACGTGAAAAGCTCAACTGCGTCGCCTTCTGTTGTCTCAGACGCCCGGACTGGACCAAGGCTGGAGGTGAAAAGTTCCACCGCATCGCCGTCCATATCTGAGGAAGTCACGGGCGTGAGCGACGATGTGAACGCCTCAGTGCCCTGCCCCATATGTGCGTCGGCTGCTGTCACAGGCCCCAGCGACGAGGTGAACGCCTCAACTGCGGACCCGTCGAACATGTCGGCGCTTGTGTCTTCTGTGGTGTTGTACGAAATATTTTCTTTACGAAGTGCTACCATAATTTTTCTCCTTTTTTCGGCAGTGCCGGTGAGTGCCCAAATCGTTGCACGGCAATCGGGTCGCAACAACACAAAAACAACTTTAGGTTGTTATCCACATAGCCAACGACCCTGTGGATGAATGGGGCGGACCATTGGCGGTCAGATACTTGCGGCTCCAAATTTCCGGCAGAAATTAATTTTATCCACACGCGTAATTTTGCATGTTTTGCCCTCTAGACGCCGCGGGACGCAGCGAATCAACCTAAAGGCGATTGATAAATAAAGGTCACTCTGCGCGCTGGTCTTGCCAGAGCGCGCTGACTGAGCGATAGACGCAGTCAAAAGGGAGGCTACATGAAAGTTGCCAGCTTCAACATCAACGGCATAAAAGCACGGCTCCCTGCCCTGCTTGACTGGCTCAAAGAAGCCGAACCAGACGTTGCGATTCTGCAAGAAATCAAATCCGTTGACGAAGGATTTCCACGCGATCCGATTGAAGAGCTTGGCTATCAGGTCGAAACCCACGGGCAGAAAAGCTTTAACGGAGTCGCGCTTCTGTCAAAGCTGCCACTTGAGGATGTACGTCGTGGATTGCCCGGCGATGACGGCGACGAACAGGCGCGCTGGATCGAGGCGACTGTTGTGGGGGAGAACAAAGCCCTGCGGATTTGCGGGCTTTACCTTCCCAACGGCAATCCGGCACCGGGGCCGAAATATGACTACAAACTTGCCTGGATGGCGCGCCAGAAGGCCCGCGCCAAAGAACTACTGGATCAAGAAGAACCGTTCTTGATGGCAGGCGACTACAATGTGATCCCGCAGGATGAGGATGCCAAACGCCCGGAAGCTTGGACCACGGATGCGCTTGCCCTGCCCCAAAGCCGGGATGCTTTCCGCGACCTTGTGAACCTTGGGTTCACCGAAGCGTTTCGGGCGTGTAACACCGCGCCGGGGCATTACACCTTCTGGGACTATCAGGCCGGAGCCTGGAACCGTGATGACGGAATTCGGATTGACCACTTTCTGCTCAGCCCTGAAGCCGCCGACATGATGCAGGATTGCGGCATCGACAAAGGCGTTCGCGGGCGCGAAAAACCCTCAGATCACGTGCCGATCTGGGTAGAGTTTGCGCTTTGAATGGCGATCAATTGCTTTGGTGCTTTGGTTGAAAACACATGTGCGGATGTCTTGGTACAAGACGGAAAGATGACGAGGTGCAATGCCTCCGCTGGCTGCTCTACCAGCAAGCTTCACATTCCAATAATTCCAAACGCATAAATTCCGGATGTCAGAAAAACAATTCCAGAGACATAGTCTGTCATTTTGCGCGGTTGTTTTTTGGGGGTCATGGTCCAGTCAGACCATTTGTTGTGATTTTCTTCTTGGTCGACAGTGTCCCAGTAGTTCATAGCAGCCTCTCTCGGTGCCCCCACCAAGGCTCACCAAACACCTCAGAAATATGTCAAAAATGAGGCAAGTGAGGCAGAAATTAGGTCTATGCCCCAAGCATTTACATGCATTCTGCGCGCTCAGGCATCAATCACCTCCTGAGTCTCACATTGTCTACAATCTTGAATAAATGCAGAGGTCAACCTTCACACATAAAAATCAGGCTTACTGCCGACGAAGATAATTCTCACTGCGTCACATCGTGACCATAGATCCAGTCAAACTGGCCAATCATACGGCCCGGGGCGACAAGACCACCAAGTTTCAGCCCTGCATGCGCCATGCCCCGCAACGGTCGAAACGACAAATGATACTTCCACGCATTCTTGCTGGCAGCCAAAACGATGCGAGCGGTCCGGTCTTTGCGCAGGTCCTGATATCGGGCCAGTGCTGACGAGATATCGGAGCCTTTGCTAAGGCATTTACCAAGTGTCCAGGCGTCCTCCAGTGCCATGTTCGCCCCTTGCGCTAAAAATGGCAGCGTTGGATGAGCCGCGTCGCCCAGCAAAGCCACATTCCCCGCCTGCCAGCTTGGCGCAACGGGATGCCGGAACAACCCCCAAAGATTGACCTGATCCACACGCCTCAAAAGCGCCTGAACATCCGGCCCAAAATCCGCAAAGACAGCCCGCATCGCGTCGGGATCATCCTGCTGGCTCCAGCTTTCAGCCACCCATTGCGTGCGCTCTTCCACCGCTACAATGTTGCGCAGCCTGCCCTGTCGGAGTGGATAGGTCACAATGTGGCGGCGCGGCCCCATGTAGAGGTCAACCATATGCGCGGCCTCGGTTTCCGGGACGACCGCACGCCAGGCCACTTGCTGCGTGAAAAACGGTGCAACTGTGCCATTGAGCGCCGCGCGGGCAACTGAATGCAAGCCGTCCGCGCCAATGACCAGGTCTGCGCTATGGGTGTGCCCATCGCGGTTCGTGACTGTTGGCGTTGTTCCAGGTGCAACATCCGTGACGTGAGCTCCAGTGCTGACCTCCACACCGCTTTGCACAGCCGCACCAAGCAAGAGATTCAGCAGATCCGCGCGATGCACGAAATAATAGTCACTATGCCCGGAAAGTCCGAGGTCGAGTGTCATCACCAGCTTACCGGAGTAGTCTCGCAATCGAATATGGGTGCCTTGCGGGCTGGTCGCGCGCAGGCGGTCCCCAAGCTCTAGCGCCTTGAGAACGACAAACCCGTTTGGACTAACCTGAATACCAGCGCCCACTTCGGTGATCTCAGGTGCCTGCTCCAATACACGCACAGAGGCCCCCTGCCGGCGCAGCACCAGGGCCGCAGCCATTCCACCAATGCCGGCACCGATCACGACAACGTTGAGACCTGTTAAATCCATATGCCCTTTTGAAAGCAAAAACGCCGGAGCAAAAGCCCCGGCGTCTGAATTTCTGTTTGTCCTAGCACGAAATCAGTCGTCGCGATGCACTTTTTCACGGCGCTCGTGGCGCTCTTGAGCCTCAAGGCTCATGGTGGCAATCGGGCGCGCGTTCAATCGCTTAAGGCTGATCGGCTCGCCGGTCACTTCGCAATACCCGTATTCGCCCTCGTCGATACGGCGCAGAGCAGCGTCGATCTTGGCCACCAGTTTGCGCTGACGATCCCGCGTGCGCAATTCCAGCGCGCGATCTGTCTCTTCGCTGGCCCGGTCCGCAACATCAGGGATCGCGCGGGTGCCGTCTTGCAGCCCCTCGATCGTGTCGCGACTGCCTTCCAGCAATTCGTTTCTCCAGTTAATCAGCTTGCGCCGAAAATACTCCAGCTGACGGTCGTTCATAAACGGTTCGTCTTCGGCCGGGGTATAGTCTTCTGCAAGAAAGACTTCAGCTTTCATGTCAGCTCCCTCATCAAGGCCAAGGTCATGCATTTCAGTCTCCCGAGACCGCGGCTCCCACGCGCACCGGATATACCTGCCGCAAGGGAATGTCACTACACAATCAACCTGCATTGATGTGCAATCATTGAAATAATAGGGTGCGCGCGAATTTACAGCAGTTTGTCATCACAAAAAGGCCAAGACACGACATGAAGTTCACAGGAACGGATGCCTATATCGCCACCGACGACCTCACAGTGGCGGTCAATGCCGCGGTGACGCTTGAACGCCCTTTGCTTGTCAAGGGCGAGCCAGGAACAGGCAAAACCGAACTCGCGCGACAGGTGGCCGAGGCCCTTGGGCTCTCTATGTTGGAGTGGAACATCAAATCCACCACCAAGGCGCAGCAGGGTCTTTACGAATACGATGCGGTGTCCCGCCTGCGCGACAGCCAGCTTGGGGAAGAGCGCGTGCATGACGTGAAAAACTACATCAAGAAAGGCAAGCTTTGGCAGGCTTTTGAGGCCGCCGAAAAGATTGTTTTGCTGATTGATGAAATCGACAAGGCCGATATCGAGTTTCCCAATGACCTTTTGCAGGAACTCGACCGGATGGAGTTTCATGTTTATGAGACCGGTGAAACCATTCAGGCGCGCCAACGTCCGATTGTGATCATCACCTCGAACAATGAAAAAGAACTGCCCGACGCCTTTCTACGCAGGTGTTTCTTTCACTACATCCGGTTTCCTGACCCTGAAACGATGAAGCAAATCGTCGAGGTGCATCACCCAGGCATCAAGGATAAGCTTCTGACCGAGGCGCTGACGCAGTTTTACGAGATTCGCGAACAATCGGGGTTGAAGAAAAAGCCATCCACATCCGAAGTTTTGGACTGGTTAAAGCTAATTCTGGCCGAAGACCTGACGGCCGAAGACCTCAAACGCGATGGCGCGGACGCGTTGCCGAAACTGCATGGGGCATTGCTCAAGAATGAGCAGGATGTGCATCTGTTTGAGCGGTTGGCCTTTATGGCGCGGCGTCAACAGCGCTGAGCAAACGACTGAAAAATAAGGAACTGTCTAGACAGAACCGGTCCTGTCGCTAACATAACCCTGTTCTGCGGCACAGCTGCTCTCGGCTGCGGACATGATATGAGACCTGACGACGGCCCAAGCCGGGAGAAGATATGACGTGTTTGACGATGTGCGCCAGCGCCACATTTGGCGGTGTGATGTCCGAACTGAACCACATTTATACCTTCATTGCTCCCAAGAACGGGCCGAAACAATCTGCAGTCTGGTCGGATATTGTTGGCGGTACGGTGCCTAATACCGTGCTGACCGATTCTCTGGGATTCGGGCGTTTTGGCGCTTGGGTCGCTCGTGATCAGAAGCAGTGAGGGTTTGATGCGCCGTTTTATTTTGCCACTTTGTTTTGCTTTGGGCGCCTGTGCCGGTGCACCTGTTCAGGAAACTGCCTCTCGTGCGGCCACACCGGAAACGTCGTCCCTGCCCGCGATGAAGACGTTTGCCGTGGCGCGCCCAACCGCGCCGCAAAGATCGAACCGGGACATCGCCCGCGATTTTCTAGATTTGGCATTTCAGTTGGAGTCGGGACGCCAACTTGAGGTGCTGTCACGATTTGAGGGGCCAATCTCGGTCCGCGTGACCGGAAACCCTCCCCCACACTGGTTCCGGATCTCAATCGTCTTGTAAAGCGCCTGCGCAATGAGGCTGGTATCGACATTGCCCGTGTGCGCTCGGAAAGTTCAAATATTACCATTGAGGCCGTCTCACGTGCCGAAATTCGGAGGCATCTGCCAAAAGCGGCCTGTTTTGTGGTGCCCAATATCGACCGTCTGTCGCAATACCGTGCCGCGCGCAACAGCCGGGCCACAAACTGGAGCTTGCTGCAAACGCGTGAAAAGCTGGCGATTTTCCTGCCCAATGATGCCTCTCCCCAGGAAGTGCGCGATTGCCTGCACGAAGAACTGGCCCAAGCCCTTGGACCGCTCAATGATCTTTATCGCCTGCCCGACAGTGTCTTTAATGATGACAATGTACATACGGTTCTGACCGGGTTCGACATGCTGATCCTGCGCGCGTTTTACGACGCCGACCTGCAATCTGGCATGACTCGCGCTCAGGTGGCGGCAAAGCTTCCAGGCATTCTTGCGCGACTGAACCCACGCGGGGAACGGATTGCGTCAAACCCGGCCCCATCGACGCCTCGGGTTTGGATCAACGCAATCCAAACCGCTCTTGGACCCGGCGCGCGCCATGCGCAACGCCTTGGGGCTGCCACCACGGCCCTGCGGACCGCCCAATCAGAAGGCTGGACGGACCATCGCCGTGCCTTTTCGCACTACGCCATGGGCCGCCTGACGCAGACCACTGACCCGGACACGGCATTGCAACACTTCCGGCTGGCCGATCAATTCTATCGCCGCACGCCTGGAGCAGAATTGCACCGTGCCTACACCGCATCGCAACTGGCCGCACATGCGATCAATCAGGGCAATGGGCCAAGGGCGCTTGCCATTCTGGGACCGAATCTCGGCATTGCCGAGCGGTTTGAAAACGCCGCTCTGCTCTCAACCCTCATGCTCTTACGCGGCGAAGCGCTTGATCTGGTGGGTCGCAAGGCTGAAGCCGACCGCATCCGGGTGGACAGTATCGGCTGGGCGCGTTACGGGTTTGGCGCGGATTGGGCGGTGCGCGCAAAACTGCGCGAAATCTCCGCGCTCAGCCCGGCAAGAGGACGCAGCGGCGGATAAAACATGATCGTCATTCTGGGGGCAATTCTGGGCGCGGCTCTGGGCGCTTTTGTGGCCTATCGGCGCAAAGGCAAAATGGCCGATATTCTGCAATATGCCTTTGTCTATTGCCTGATCTTCACGCTTGCGGGCCTTTTTGCGACTTTGATCATTCACCGCATGTCCGTATAAGGGCTCATGTTTCTTCCCTTCTTCGATAATCTGCGCAACGCGGGGCTTCCTGTGTCATTGCGCGAATACCTGACCTTTCTGGAGGCGATGGGCGAAGGGCTTGTGACCTACGATATCGAAGGGTTCTACTACCTCGCCCGCACCGCCATGGTCAAAGACGAGCGAATGATTGATCGCTTTGACCGCGCCTTTGCCGCCAGTTTCGAAGGGCTGGAGGCGATCAGCGCGGCGGATGTGATGAATGCCGTGGAAATCCCTGCAGAGTGGCTGGAAAAGCTTGCCGAAAAGCACCTCACGCCCGAAGAGCGGGCCGAAATCGAGGCTCTGGGCGGGTTTGACAAGCTGATGGAGACGCTCAAGGAGCGGCTGAAGGAACAGCAAGGCCGCCATCAGGGGGGCAATAAATGGATCGGCACGGCAGGCACCTCGCCCTTCGGGGCTTATGGTTACAACCCCGAAGGTATCCGCATCGGCCAGAAAGAAAGCCGCCATCAGCGCGCGGTGAAGGTCTGGGACAAGCGCGAGTTTCGCAATTTTGATGACACGATTGAGTTGGGGACGCGCAACATAAAGGTCGCGCTCAAGCGCCTGCGCCGCTGGGCTCGGGATGGCGCCGAGGATGAGCTAGACCTTGATGGCACGATCCGGGCCACGGCAGAGCATGGGTATCTCGACGTCAAGACCCGACCCGAGCGGCGCAACGCCGTCAAGGTCATCCTGTTTCTCGATGTGGGCGGCTCGATGGATCCGCATATCAAACTGGTGGAAGAACTTTTTCCGCCGCGCGCGCCGAATTCAAGCATCTGGAATATTATTATTTCCACAACTGCCTCTATGAGGGCGTCTGGCGCGAAAACCGCCGTCGCTGGGACGCGCAGACACCGACCGATGAGGTGCTGCGGACTTACGGGTCTGACTATAAATGCATCTTTGTGGGGGACGCCTCGATGTCCCCTTATGAGATTGCCTATCCGGGCGGCGCCAATGAGCATTGGAATGCCGAAGCCGGACAGGTCTGGCTGGAGCGCGCGCGGCAGCAATGGCCCGATCATCTGTGGATCAATCCTGTCCCTGAAGCTTACTGGGGATATACGCACTCCATCGGCATGATCCGTGAGATTTTCGAAGACCGGATGGTGCCGATGACATTGCAAGGGATCGAGCGTGGCATGAAAGAGCTGGGGCGGTAAATCAGTTGAGTGGCTGCGCCACGCAGGTTTTGGTTTTGGGGTATTTTCGCCAAGAAAGAAGCAGGTGGTGGACAAAGCGATTGCCGCGTGACACTTCACCCTCATGAGCACGCGCAAGATCATCATTGATACCGATCCAGGCCAGGACGATGCGGTGGCGATCCTTCTGGCTTTGGCCAGTCCGGAAGAGATTGAGCTTTTGGGGATCACCTGCGTGGCAGGAAATGTTCCACTCGATCTGACAACACGGAATGCGCGGATGGTCTGTGAATTGGCGGGCCGGGGCGATGTGAAAGTGTTTGCGGGCTGTGACCGGCCATTGGGCCGGGATCTTGTCACCGCCGAGCATGTGCATGGCAAGACCGGATTGGACGGCCCGACCCTGCCAGAGCCGCAGATGACGTTGCAGGATGGACATGCGGTGGAGTTCCTGATCGAGACCTTGCGTACGGAGCCCACCGGTACGGTCACGCTTGTACCGATCGGTCCGCTGACCAATATTGCGACGGCATTCAAGACCGCGCCGGACGTCATTGAAAAGGTGCAAGAAATCGTCCTTATGGGTGGCGCCTATTTTGCCGTGGGCAATGTCACACCCGCCGCAGAGTTCAATATCTACGTGGACCCGCAAGCCGCCGAGGTGGTGTTCACCTCTGGTGTTGCTTTGACCGTAATGCCGCTGGATGTCACGCATCAGGTGCTTGTCACGCAAGAGCGCAACGCAGCCATCCGCGCACTTGGTACTCCTGTGGCCGAAGCCGTCGCGCAGATGACTGAGTTCTTTGAGCGCTATGATCGAGAGAAATACGGTTCCGAAGGTGCGCCTTTGCACGATCCCTGCACCATTGCCTATCTTATCCGGCCTGACCTTTTTGCCGGGCGGCATGTGAATGTTGAAATTGAAACCACGTCTGAATTAACCCTCGGCATGACTGTTGCGGATTGGTGGGGTGTCACGGATCGTGCCCGCAATGCCCACTTCATGGGGTCTGTAGATGCAGATGGGTTCTTTTCCCTCTTAACCGAAAGGCTGGCCCGGCTATGACACGTCTGACACTGGCAAAAATGGAAGATCTGGACCGTGTTCTGCCCCTCGTGGCCGCGTTCCATGAAGAAGAAGGTGTGGAACAGGATGAGGCCACGCGCCGCGCGGCCCTTGTCCCGCTATTGGAAGGCTCGCCGCATGGCTGCGTTTATCTGGCAGGACCAACGCGTGCGCCGATTGGCTATGTGATTGTCACCTTCGGCTGGTCCGTCGAATTTGGCGGCCTCGACGGGTTTCTCGATGAGATTTACATCCGCCCCGGCGTGCGCGGGCGCGGGATCGGGTCTGAAATTCTGATCTCCTTGCCCAAGACGCTTGCAGCGGCAGGCATGAAAGCCATTCATCTTGAGGTGAATAAGGACAACGCGCAGGCCCGGAGCGTGTATGAAAAGATGCATTTCTCGCCTAGAGAGAAGTACATGCTGATGACGCGTAAACTCTAGCTTTCATTTGAAAAACCCCTAGATTGCTGGCCATGAGCCTGCACATACCTTTCGACAATTCCTATGCCCGGCTGCCGTCGCGCTTTTACACGCGTCAAAGCCCGGTGCCGGTGCGCGAACCGGAATTGGTTGCGTTCAACGACGGCTTGGCCAAAGAGCTTGGTATGCGCACCGGGTCCGAAGTGGAGCGCGCGCTGGTGTTTTCGGGCAATCGCGTGCCAGACGGCGCTGAGCCGCTGGCGCAGGTCTATGCCGGGCATCAGTTTGGCGGGTTTTCTCCGCAATTGGGCGATGGGCGTGCCAACCTTTTGGGCGAAGCGGTTGTTGGCCAGCAACGCTACGACATCCAGCTCAAAGGCTCTGGCCCCACGCCGTACTCCCGGATGGGAGATGGGCGCGCCTGGCTGGGTCCAGTGCTGCGGGAATATGTGGTGAGCGAGGCGATGCACGCGATGGGCATCCCCACAAGCCGCGCCTTGGCTGCAACCTTGACAGGCGAACAGGTCTATCGCGAAACAGGTGCCCTGCCCGGCGCGATTCTGACGCGTGTGGCCGCAAGTCACATTCGTGTCGGCACGTTTCAATATTTCGCCGCACGCCGCGACTTGCCAGCATTAGAAGCGCTTTTTGCCTATGTGGTTGAGCGGCACTATCCGGGCATTGAAAGCCCCGACGCCTTGCTTGACGCCGTCATTGACCGGCAAGCGAGGCTGATTGCCCAATGGATGTCGGTGGGGTTCATCCATGGGGTGATGAACACCGACAACACCACGCTCTCGGGCGAAACCATCGACTACGGGCCTTGTGCCTTTCTGGACGTTTATCATCCTGACACCGTGTTCAGTTCCATTGATGCCCATGGGCGCTATGCCTATTCCAATCAGTCCAACGTGATCGTGTGGAACATGGCGCAACTGGCGACGTCACTGGTGCCGCTGATGCCGGATCAGGATCAAGCCGTTGAGGTGTTTACTAAATCCGTTCACGCGATGCCAGAGAAGCTCCAGGCCGCTTGGCTTGAGCTCTTTGGTCGCAAGATCGGGCTGGCACAAACCGCCAATGCAGATGAACCGATGATCGCAGAGCTTTTGCAGGTCATGGCCGAGGGGCGCGCGGATTTTACCAATACATTCCGCGCCTTGAGCGATGGCAAGGCTCGGGACCAGTTCCTTGACCCCAACATCTTTGACGCCTGGGAAACAGGCTGGCGAACGCGAATTGAACAAGAAGAAGACCCCGTCTCTGTGATGCGCGCTGCCAACCCGGCTTACATCCCGCGCAATCACCGTATTGAGCAGATGATTCAGGCCGCAGTGGCCGGGGATTTTGCCCCATTTGAGCGATTGAACACCGTGCTGACCACGCCATTTGAAGTTCAGGAAGGCGCAGCTGACCTGACATATCCGCCCGAACCGTCAGAGGTGGTGCAGCAAACTTTCTGCGGGACCTAAGAATTTGCGATGTGCCCCCGCCTAATGTCTGGATTCCTGACGCGATAGCGGATATCCAACGATCCCGACAGAGCGGTGGCAGAGCATATGACCGACACAATTATCGACCGTTGCGAAACCAAAGGTCTGCGTATGACAGATCAGCGGCGCACCATTGCCAGCGTTTTGGAAGAATCTGACGATCATCCTGATGTGGAAGAGCTTTACGCCCGGGCGAGCGGACGGGACCCCAACATCTCTATCGCTACAGTCTATCGAACCGTGAAGCTCTTTGAAGAGGCAGGCATTCTCGACAAGCTGGAATTTGGCGATGGCCGCGCGCGCTATGAGGATGCCGAGCGCGATCACCACGACCACCTGATTGACCTGAATTCCGGTGAAGTCATTGAATTTGTCGATCCTGAGATCGAACAACTTCAGGAAAAAATCGCCAAGAAGCTGGGCTATCGCCTCAAGGGGCACAAGCTTGAGCTATACGGTGTGCCGATCTCAAAAGGGTAAAGTGCTCTTGTGATCCGCAAGCAGGCCGCATAAGGCGAACTCAATCGCTTTTCCGAGGCACCGATGGACAATCTGCGCGGCATCATTTTCGTGATCGTGGCCATGGCTGGCTTCACGATTGAGGACATGTTCATCAAGCAACTGTCCACGACATTGCCGGTGGGACAAATTCTGATTGTGCTCGGGGTCGGCAGCGGTGCGATTTTTGCGACTTTGTCTTTGCTTAAAGGTCAGTCGCTCACACGCCGGCAGATCTGGCAGCCGATGTTTCTGTGGCGCGCCCTGAGCGAGGCGATTGCCGCGATTTGCTTTGCCACAGCGCTGTCTTTGGTGGACATTTCGGTCGTCGCTTCCGTGTTTCAGGCCACACCTCTGGTTATCACCATGGGGGCCGCGCTTTTCCTGGGCGAAAAGGTCGGGTGGCGGCGGTGGAGTGCGATTTTCATCGGGTTTATCGGCGTGTTGATGATTATCCGCCCCGGACTGGACGGGTTTGACCCCAATGCTCTGCTGGTGCTCGGGTCGGTTCTGTTCGTCACGGTGCGCGACCTGATCACGCGAAAAATCGCGGCTGACATTTCGTCGACTGTTATTTCTTTTCAGGGGTTTGCAGCTCTGATCCCGGCGGGGATCATTCTGCTTTGGATGACCGGTGAACACGCGCAAAGCACAGGGAGCACAGAGCTTTGGATGCTTTTGGGCGGGGTGATCTTTGGCGCCATTGGATATTACGGCATTGTACAGGGCATGCGACTTGGCGATGCCGCGGTGGTCACGCCCTTCCGGTACACGCGGCTTCTCTTTTCGCTCTTGGTCGGCATCGTCGTGTTTCAGGAAACACCAGATGCGTTGACCCTCATCGGAGCGGCGCTGATCATCTCCACGGGCCTCTTCACCTTTCTGCGCGAGAGGCAGCTGGCCAAGGCCGAACTGGCCTAAGACCCTACCCACGCGCGGTTGCATTCCAGCGCAGACTTGGTATTTCAGCGCCAAAGTTTGATTGATTTGGAGCGGCCCCATGAGCCTGATTTACGATGTCCACGCCCGTGAAATTCTCGACAGCCGGGGCAACCCGACGGTGGAAGTCGACGTCATCCTCGAAGATGGCACTATGGGCCGGGCCGCCGTGCCCTCTGGTGCCTCCACGGGCGCGCATGAGGCGTTGGAAAGACGTGACGGTGACAAGGCACGCTATATGGGCAAGGGCGTCTTGGAAGCGGTCGCAGCAGTCAATGGCGAGATTGCCGAGGCGCTGGCCGGGTTTGACGCCACAGAGCAGGTGGCGATTGACGAGACCATGATTGAGCTGGATGGCACCCCTAACAAGGGTCGTCTTGGGGCCAATGCGATCCTTGGGGTCAGCCTCGCTGTGGCCAAGGCAGCCGCTGATTTCACTATGCAGCCGCTTTTCCGTTATGTCGGCGGCACATCCGCGCGCACCCTGCCGGTACCAATGATGAACATCATCAATGGCGGCGAACATGCCGACAACCCCATCGATATTCAGGAATTCATGATCATGCCGGTCAGCGCCGGCAATATCCGCGACGCCGTACGGATGGGGGCCGAGGTCTTTCACACGCTGAAAAAGGAACTTTCAGCGGCGGGCCTGTCCACCGGCATTGGCGACGAGGGCGGCTTTGCTCCTAACATCGCCTCGACCCGCGATGCGCTCGATTTCATCCTCAAGTCCATAGACAAAGCCGGTTACAAAGCCGGTGAGGACATCTATCTGGCGCTGGATTGCGCCGCGACAGAATACTTCAAGGATGGAAAATATGTTTTTGAAGGAGAAGGAAAATCCCTATCTTCGGAAGAAAACGCAGACTACCTCGCCGCGCTGGTTGCGGATTACCCCATCATCTCGATTGAGGATGGCATGTCCGAAGATGACTGGGACGGATGGAAGGCTCTAACCGACAAAATCGGCGACAAGGTGCAGCTTGTGGGCGACGATCTTTTTGTCACAAACCCCGCACGTCTGGCGGATGGGATTTCACGTGGCGTGGCCAACTCAATGCTGGTCAAGGTTAACCAAATCGGCAGCCTGACGGAGACACTCAAAGCCGTCGATATGGCACATCGTGCACGGTATACCAACGTAATGTCGCACCGCTCGGGCGAGACCGAGGACGCGACCATCGCCGATCTTGCCGTGGCGACAAATTGCGGTCAGATCAAAACCGGCAGCCTCGCGCGCTCGGACCGGTTGGCGAAGTACAATCAGTTGATCCGCATTGAAGAAGCGTTGGGCGACACTGCGGTGTATGCTGGACGCTCGATCCTGCGGGTCTAGGTGACTGCCGACGAGATCATCTCAACGCTCAACCTGGCGCCGCATCCCGAGGGTGGGTTCTTTCGCGAAACCTGGCGGGCGGAAGGATCCGGACGTGCGTCTGGCACGGCGATCTACTTTCTGCTGCGCGGTCATGATGACAATCGCTGGCACAAGGTGGATTCGGCTGAGATCTGGCATTTCTACGCTGGCGCGCCGCTCGTGTTGTCGGTGTCAGATACAGAAGCAGGCCCGGCAAGAGATCATGTACTGGGTGCTGATTTCAGCAAAGGTGAACAACCGCAATTGATTGTTCCGCCAGGATATTGGCAAATGGCGCGGTCTACAGGCAGCTACACATTAGTCGGCTGCACGGTCTCACCCGGGTTCGAGTTTGAGCACTTCACCCTTGCACCCGAAGAATTTGATATCCCACGTTAATTCAGGCCCGCGGACTTCAGGAATGCAACCAGATTCCGCGTTGAACCATCCTTGTCGTCAACCGCTGCCTCACCTGTCAAAATCGGCTCCATCTCTTTGGCCAGCACCTTGCCAAGCTCTACCCCCCATTGGTCATAAGAGTTGATGCCCAAAATCACACCCTCGACAAAGACGCGATGCTCATAAAGCGCGATGATCTGGCCCAGCCGGTAAGGCTTGAGCTGATCATAAACCAGCGTCGTCGAGGGGCGGTTGCCTGGAAAGACGCGGTGCGCGGACTGTCGCTCCAACTCAGCGCCTTCAAAGCCAGCACCCCGCATCAGGGCACGCGCTGTGTCCATGTCACGCCCGAGCATCAAAGCCTCGGATTGCGCCAGGCAATTGGCCACCAAGAGCCTGTGATGATGCGCCAGATTAGGCTCGTGCCCTCGCGCAGCCACCATCAACTCACACGGCACAACCTGCGTGCCCTGATGGATCAGCTGATAAAACGCGTGCTGCCCGTTGGTGCCCGGCTCACCCCAGACCACCGGACCAGAGCCGCCTTCAACCGGGGCGCCCTCCATCGTCACGCCCTTGCCGTTGCTCTCCATTTCCAATTGCTGGAAATAGGCGGCCAGACGTGACAGGCGTTGATCATAGGGCAAGACCGCCCTGGTAGGATAGCCGCACACCTGATGATGCCAAAGCCCGACAAGGGCTAGCATTACGGGCATATTCACAGCCAAATCCGCGTGACAAAAATGCGCATCCATAGCCGCGCCACCGGCAAGGAAGTCCTCAAACCGCTCCGGTCCAATGGCCAGCATAAGCGGCAATCCAATCGGCCCCCACATCGAATAGCGCCCGCCCACCCAATCCTCAAACCCAAAGACACGCGATGGGTCGATCCCAAATGCCGCAGTCTTGTCCTCGGCGGTGGAGACGGCAACAAACTGCGCGCCTGGATTTTCTACAGCCTGCGCCATCCAAGCCCGCGCGGTTTCGGCATTGGTCATGGTCTCGATGGTGGTGAACGTCTTTGATGCGATGATCACCAATGTTGTTTTAGGGTCAAGCGCTTGCAGGCAGTCATGAATGTCCGCGCCATCGACATTTGATACAAAATGACACCGCGGTCCGTCATGATACGGCGCCAAAGCCAGAGTGCCCATCTCTGGCCCAAGATGCGAGCCCCCAATGCCGATATTGACTACATCGGTGATCGGCCCGCCCGCTCCCGTAAATCGCCCTGATCGCACTTCTTCCGCAAAAGCGGCCATACGTGCGCGCACCGCGCGCAGTTCGGGTAAAACATCCACACCATCAACATGGACCACAAAATCCTCTGGCGCACGCAACGCGATATGCAGCACAGACCGCCCTTCGGTTTCATTGATGGCGGCCCCGCCAAACATCTCAGCGCGTTTCTTCGCCACACCCTGTGTCTCTGCCAGAGCCAACAGAGCATCACGCGCAGCATCAGTCATGGAGGTTTTTGCATAGTCAAACCGCATCCCGTCCGCCTCGATGGCAAAACGGTTGGCACGGTCCGGCTCTGCCAGAAGCTCCACGATCTTCGCACCAGTGTGCTGCTTTACCTCATCCCACATGACCCGCTCTGCCTTGCTTCTTTCTTGTCAAAAATACCCAAATCCTACGGCGCCCAATGCACCACCGTATCATCCAGGATCGCGGCCACCGGGGCTTGCTCTGCCCCCTGCCCGCGCGCCCGATCCAGAGCGGCGCGCTTGGCCTCACCTGTGATCATCAGGTGCTTGGAAATCGCCCCGTTCATCACCCGCGCCGAGAGGCTGACGCGGACATCTTCGACATGCGACGACCGGATCGGCACCAGCACAGGCGCATCGTCAGCCAAGGCTGCATCCAGCCCCTCTGCGCCAGGGAAAAGCGACGCAGTGTGCATATCTGCGCCCATGCCCAGCACAAGGATCGAGATGGGCAGAGCTTCGGCAATGCGGACCTCCAGTTCAGCCAGCACCTTTTCCGGCTCTTCGGCTTTCGCATAAAGCGGCAGATACCGAGCCTTTGCCGCTCGTCCGACCAACAGGCGTTCGCGCACAAGCTTGGTGTTGGACCGCACATGCGCCTCTGGGACCCAGCGTTCATCACTGAGCATCACGTCCACCCGGGACCAATCAAGATCGACGCCGCATAGCACATCGAACATCGGGGCCGGTGTTTTACCCCCGGCACGGTCAAAAGCACGCGGCCTTCGCGATCAAGCGCGGCGGTCAGCTCCCCGGCCAATGTGTTGGCCACATCAATGGCGAGCATCTCATAGTCAGGATAGTCCAAAAGCTTCATGCTTTAATCTCCCGCCAGCGACGTCCATCACGGTGCATCAGCATCAGCGCATCATCCGGCCCTGAACTACCTGAGGCATAGGGTAAAGGGGCCTCGCCGCGCTCTTGCCATCCCGCAATGATCGGATCGGTCCAGGCCCACGCCGCCTCAACCTCATCCCCGCGCATGAAAAGGGTCTGATTGCCGCGTATGACATCCATGATCAATCGCTCATAAGCATCTGGGAAATCGGCCTCTTCCGGTCCCAGAGCCTCGGCGAACGTCATATCAAGCGGCACGTCCACAAGCCGCATCCCACCGGGACCCGGCTCCTTGATCGTGACGCCAAGCTCAATCCCTTCATTGGGTTGCAGTTTGATCGTCAGGATATTGCGATGCACGCCTGCCTCGACATCAAAGATCGAATGCGGCGCGTCCTTGAAAACCACGGCAATTTCACTGGCCCGCTCCCGCAGGCGTTTGCCCGTGCGGAGGTAAAACGGCGTCCCGGCCCACCGCCAGTTGCTGATATGCACGCGCATGGCCACAAAGCTTTCCGTGGTGCTGTCGGGATTACCGACCTGCTCACGATACCCCGCCTGATCATGCGCTGCCTCATACTGACCCCGCACAACATCATCAGCGGCCACATCGTCCAGGGCACGAATGACCTTCAGTTTTTCGTCCCGCACCGCGTCCGGGTTGAACTTGGCGGGTGGCTCCATAGCAATCAGGCACAAAAGCTGCATCAGATGGTTTTGCAGCATGTCGCGCATGGCGCCAGAGCGGTCATAATATTCACCGCGCCCGCCAACGCCGACCTCTTCGGCGACGGTAAGCTGTATGTGATCGATGTACTGGCTGTTCCAGAGCGGCTCAAACAGCATGTTGCCAAACCGGATCGCCATCAGGTTCTGCACCGTCTCTTTGCCCAAATAATGGTCAATCCGGTAAATCTGATGTTCGTCGAAATATTTCGCAATGATCTGGTTCAGATCCCGCGCCGAGGCCAGATCATGACCAAAGGGTTTTTCCACGACAATGCGGCATCCGGGGCAGTCCAGCTTGTGTTTATGAAGCCGTTCCGCCAGATCGTCAAAAAGGCTGGGCCCCACCGAGAAATAGTAGGCCCGGATCACGTCATCCCGCACAGCTTTGGTCAGATCCGTCCAACCTTGGGTCCCTTTGGCATCGACCACAACATAGTCAAGAAGCTCCAGGAAGCCTTTGAGATGTTTGGCATTCTTGGCTGCGTTTGGCTCAAATTCCTTAACGGCAGCCTTCGCGAACTCGCGGTAGCTCTGCGTATCCAGATCGGTGCGCGCGGCACCAATGATGCGCGACTCCGCCCCCATTTGACCGGCGCAAAACCGGCGAAACAGGCCAGGCAATATTTTGCGCCGGGCCAGATCCCCGGTGCCGCCAAAAATCACCAGGTCGAAGGGATCAACCGGAATGACTCTTGAAACCATGTGGTCCTCCTGCCAAAAGCCTACGCGGCGATCACGAAGGTGTCACCTCCCGAGGCTCGACTTTTGTGGCAAGACATCCACGTTGGGCAAGAATTGTAAACGAGATTCGGAAGATAATCTTATGAAAGACGTGACAGAGCTGACCGCCAATGCCGGTAAGTTTGAAGATCCCGCGGTCACTGCCGATGGTCAGCCGCGCGCCACGGTGGCTTTGTCGAACCCGCAAACGCTCTGGTTCAACACCGGAACGCTGTGCAACATCACTTGTGTGAATTGCTATATTGAAAGCTCGCCCGAAAACGATCGCTTGGTCTATATCACGGCAGACGAAGTGCGGGATTACCTGGATCAGCTTCAGGATCGTCAGTGGCCGGTGACCGAGATCGGGTTCACGGGTGGTGAGCCTTTCATGAATCCTCAGGTGATCGAAATGGCACGGGCCTGTCTGGAGCGTGGATATGAGGTTTTGATCTTGACCAATGCCATGCGCCCGATGATGCGCAAAAAGATGCAGGCAGGTTTGCGAGCGCTGCAACAGGATTTTGGTGACAAGCTCACGCTGCGGGTTTCGGTAGACCACTGGTCCGAAGACTTGCATGACACTGAACGCGGCAAGGGCAGTTTTGCACGCACGCTGGAAGGCATGGAGTGGCTGCGCGATGCTGGCATTCGCATGTCGATCGCCGGCCGCACAGTCTGGGGCGAAAGTGATGCTGAGTCCCGCAAAGGATATGCTGCTTTCTTTGACAAACACGGCTTTGAAATAGATGCGAACAACCACGGTATGACCGTGTTGTTTCCGGAAATGGATACGCAGGCTGAAGTGCCTGAGATCACCACGGCATGTTGGGGAATATTGGACAAGTCGCCCAACGATGTCATGTGCGCGTCATCCCGCATGGTTGTGAAACGCAAGGGCGCGGATCGTCCTGCTGTTCTGGCCTGCACACTGCTGCCCTATGAGCCGGAATTCGAACTAGGCGGAACTTTGGAAGAGGCCGAACGAGATGTGGCTCTCAACCATCCGCATTGCGCTAAATTCTGTGTGCTGGGCGGGGCCAGCTGTTCGGGCTAAGTTTTTACGTGCATTTACGAAAGTAAACGGACTAGGCTCCGGTCAAACTGACAACGGAGCCCTTCATGCCCCTTCACTTTGATGATGCCGAATACACCGCACGACAAGCCAAGGCGACCCAGGCCGTGGCCGACGCGGGTCTTGACGCGCTGCTGATGTTTGCACCCGAAAGCCATTACTGGCTCTGCGGCTATGACACGTTCGGTTTCGCGATGTTTCAATGCCTTGTGCAAACAGCCAAGGGGGATTTGCATCTGCTCACACGCCTGCCTGATCTGCGTCAGGCACGTTTGACCTCGACGCTCAGCGAGGATCAGATTCATATCTGGACCGAGACCGAAGGCGCCAATCCTGCGGAGTCTCTTGTCGCGCTGCTGCGCGAGCTCAAAGTGGCAGAAGGCAGGTTAGGCTTTGAATCCCAAACCGTTGGGTTAACAGACTTTAATGGGCAAATGCTGCGTGCTGCGCTGCCGGAGCTGACGGATCAGTCAGACCTCATTCGCCACCTCCGTCGCGTTAAATCCCCTGCCGAGATCGAGATGCACCGCCGCGCGGCACGGCTTTCGGACGACGCCATGGATGCAGGCCTTGCCGAGACACGCCCCGGCGCATTTGAAGGCGATATTCTGGCCGCGATGCAGGGTGCTGTTTTCAAAGGCGGCGGGGACTACGCCGGAAATGAATTCATTCTTGGATCAGGACCCGGCGCGCTTTTGGTGCGGTATTTTTCCGGCAGGCGGCATCTGGATGCACAGGACCAGATGACCTGGGAATGGGCCGGGGCCTATGCGCGCTACCACGCCGCAATGATGCGCACAGTTGTGATCGGCACGCCAAGCGATGCGCAAAAACGTATGCACGCCGCCGCGTATGAAGCACTTGAAGCCTGCGAAGCGGCGATCAAACCCGGTGATCCGATGGGTCTGGTGTTTGATGCCCATACCAAAGTGATGGACAGTCACGGGTTCTCGCATGCCCGGATGCAGGCCTGCGGCTACGGCATGGGGGCAATCTACAATCCGATTTGGGTCGATTTCCCGATGTTTTACGAGGGAAACCCGCTGCCCATGCAGTCTGGTCAAGTGTTTTTCCTGCACATGATTCTGGCCGACAGCGACGCAGGACTTGGAATGAGCCTGGGCCATTGCGTACTGGTGACAGAGACCGGTGTTGAGCGGCTATCAAAGCAGAGTTTAGAGCTTTTGGTGCGATAAACTCACGGGTCAAAGTCTCGCAAAGATCTGCCAGAACACGCATCAGCCTTAAACTTTGCTAATAAATTACTAACTTTGACCATATGCTTTTAACAGTTAGGCACGGCATCCCGGTCTTAGCCGATCAAATTAGAGTTGAGCAGAATGGCAGTCACGCTTTCAAACGGACTTTTTTCTCAGAGTTTCTGGCCGATAATGCCGGGGGCAATGCGTTTGACACCGATGGCGACGGCGGTGCGAACAAGGCTGATGAATTCATCGAAATTCAGACCGTTGGCGGCGTAAATATTGATCTAGACGGCGTTCAGATCTGGAGTGCCAAGCGCGGTCTGCTCTTTGAGTTCAACGCAGGTGACGATCTTGGGCCAAATGGCACTGCCACTGTTGTTGGTCAGTATGACGGGGCCGAACCGGATGGGTTCTATGATGCCGGGTTGCCCGATAACAATTCAAATCAGGGGTTTCTGGAAGACGGTGAAGGCACCCGGAACGACACGCTTTACCTGCTGGACACGAACACCGGGGAATTCATATCCTTTTCATACGGCCAAAACGCCGTGCTTCTTCCGCCGCCGCCGGGGTTCACTGGCACAAATGACCTGGGCGGAGAAACCTTCACCAGTGGTGCGCCCAATGGCACGGCGTTCCGCCGTGATGCCAATGGCGATTTTCAGGAGGCCACCCCAGAACCCGGTCAGCCTAGCCCGCCCTGTTTTGTTGCAGGCACCTTGATCGCAACCAACAGCGGCCCGCAAGCGATCGAAACCTTAAAGGTCGGTGATCTTGTTTTAACAAAGGATAACGGTGCGCAACCCATTCGCTGGATCGGCCATCGCACGCTCGGAACGGCCGAACTCAAAGAACAGCCGCATCTTTATCCCTACCGTGTGCAAAAAGGTGCGTTGGGTCAGGGACTGCCAGAACGCAATCTCTTTGTCTCACCGCTTCACCGCGTTCTGGTAAGCTCCAACATTGCGCGCCACATGTTTGGCTGTGATGAGATTCTGGCACCCGTGCGCGCGCTTGCCGTGATTGATGGCATTGAACAGGTGCGCCAGCCAAAGGTGACGTATTATCATATCCTTCTTGACGAGCATCACGTGCTTTTCGCTGAAGGAGCAGAGTGCGAAAGCCTTTTCATGGGGCCGGTGTCATTGAATGGTGTGTCGCCCGAGGCACGCGCGGAAATCTACGCGATTTTCCCTGAATTGGCGGATGGTGTGTTCAACATGGCGCCTGCACGGGATTTTGTGAACGGACCCAAGTGTAAGCGGATGGCAAGACGTCATGTCGCAGAGAATGAGGTTTTGGTGTCAAACGCGCATTGAACATGCCCAATTGTCGCTTGTCAGGCCCTGACACGCGCCCCATATCTTCGTTATGATTAAGTTTTTCCCGATCCTTTTGGCGGTCATCTACGGGCTGGTCATGTACCGGTTTTCTGTCTGGCGCACGTCGCGTGAGCTGGACGAGCGATCCACCGAACTGGCCGATCCCAAGCTCAAACGTCTGACCGACAAAATGGCCAGCGCGCTCGATCTGGATCGGGTCAAGGTGCATATTTACGAGATTGACCCGGTGAACGGTTTGGCCGCGCCTGATGGGCGAATTTTCATCACGCGGGGATTCTATCGCAAATACCAAAACGGCGAGGTCAGCGCCGAAGAATTGGCAAGCGTGATTGCGCATGAGCTGGGACATGTGGCGCTTGGCCATTCGCGCCGACGCATGATCGACTTTTCAGGGCAAAACGCCCTGCGCACAGCCCTTGCTATGATCCTGTCGCGGTTCATTCCCGGGGTTGGTGTTTGGATTGCCAATATGCTCACCACGGTATTGGCTGCACGATTGTCGCGCGGGGATGAGTACGAGGCCGATGCCTATGCCGCAGCCCTTTTGACCAAGGCCGGGATTGGTACGCATCCGCAAAAAACGCTTTTCAACAAGCTTGAAGACCTGACCCAAGCGCGCTCAGGCGCAATGCCGGCATGGCTGATGAGCCACCCCAAGACGCCGGAACGCATCGCCGCGATCGAAAAACTGGAACAGCGCTGGCTGGAAGCGTAAGCGTTACCCCAAAGCCTTGCCCAACCTTGGCAATCGCGCCTTTTTCAAAAGCGGCCGCATCTGCCAATCGTCTTGCGACAACGCCCGGGCCTTGGTCAAAACATTTTGCGCCACGTCACGGATCAATTCTGGCTGAGCCTCATATAGACCAATGAGAAACCCGTCCGGATCAGCCCGGCTGATGCCCTCTTCCGCGAGGATATGGCGTGGGAAATCCTTGGCATTCACCGTCAGGATGATATCCGCCGACCCGGCAATGGCAGCAGCCAAAACGTGATGGTCGGCTTTGTCCGGAAGCCACAAACGCTGTTCCAAAGATGGAGGCCAGGTCACTTCTGCTTTGGGCCACGAAACTTTGAGCAATGCGGCTTCCGATGCAGCTTGCGCCACACCATCCGGGCCCAGTTTTTGTGCGGCACGTTGCCATTCCTCGATGATGCGCGCAGACCAAAGCGGTGTGTAGGCCCCTGCGCCAGCAACACTCAACAGCATTTCGCGCATCACCGTTGGGTAGATCACACAGGTGTCCAGCACCGCTCTCATAGCCGGAAAAACAAAGCTTTGAGATAACCGCTTTCGGCAAGAGACGCATGCAGCGGGTGATCGGGTCCGGCAAACCCGGTGTGAATAAGTGTGGCCTCGCGCCCTGCCCTTCCAATGCCGCGCACAGAACTTGCGCGAAACTTTTCAAGTGAGGCCGCATGGGAACACGAACAAAGCACCAGTGCCCCGCCTTCGCTTACCAATGGGGATGCAAGCCGGGCAATGCGCTCATAGGCTCTGAGACCCGCCTCAAGTGCCTTGCGGTTGGGCGCAAAGGCGGGCGGATCACAGATGACCAGATCAAACTGCGCGCCCTCTTCGTTCAGCTTGGTCAGGACATCAAAGGCATCCCCTTGGCGCGTATCAAAGCGATCAGCGACACCCGAAGCCTCTGCCCCTTTCAAAGCAAGCTCCAGAGCCGGAGCTGACCCATCTACCGCCAATGCAGATGTGGCACCGGCCTTCAAAGCGGCGAGGGCAAAGCCGCCCACATGGCTGAAAACATCCAAAACACGCGCGTCCTTTGCCAGCCGAGCCGCAAAGGCATGGTTGGGGCGTTGGTCAAAGAAAAGCCCGGTCTTTTGCCCGTCGACAAGATCAGCCATGTATGTCGCATCGTTCATTGGCACGGGAATGGGGCCCGAAGGCGCGGTGCCCGCCAAGGTCGTGGATACATCGTCCAACCCTTCCAATCCCCGTGCGCGGCCCGACGCGTTCTTCAGGACGCAGGACACACCCGCCACGTCCGTCAAAGCCTCTGTAAGCTCTGACAACAGCACGTCCGCCCAGGCGGCATTGGGCTGCACAACGGCGATATCACCAAAGCGATCTATGATCACACCGGGCAAACCGTCAGCTTCTGCATGGATCAGGCGGTAATATGCCGCGTCAAAAAGCTTGGAGCGCAGGGCCAAGGCGCGTTGGAGTTTGGACGCAAGCCACGTTTTGTCGATCCGGGTCGAAACATCACGGCTCAGCACCCGGGCCATGATCCGCGAGGATGGGTTCACCGCGACAAGTGCCAGAGGCGCGCGCGCCGCATCTTCCAATATGGCAATACTGCCCGGCGCAATCGCCTTGGTGCGCCGGTCTGTGACCAGCTCATTGTCATAAACCCATGGTGCGCCATGGCGGATGGCGGCGGCATTTGCTTTGGGTTTAAGACGGATCACAGGCAAAGAGGACGATGTCATACCGTCCCCTTAAGTCGTTTAAGCGCTGGCGAAAAGGTCAGATGCTGTTGAGAAAGCCCAAAACGCCATGCTTGGGGGCTTTGTACCCTTCCTGACTGGTGAGTTCGGTCCGGATGACCTTGGCCAGGTGGTCTGTGATGCGCACTTTCTGGGTTTCACCGCGCGCTTCCGCCTCCAGGGCCGCACTCCCGCCAAAGGCTTTGAGGTCCGCCGTCACTTGGTAGGGAGTGTTAAGCATCTGGCCGGTTTCAGGATGACGCAGGATGACAAGAAATTCGAGATCATGCACGCCGCCCACCGTGTAACGGGCTTTTTCCGTCAGCGCATGAAAACGGGTGACCTGAATATCCAGCACAACCGGCAAAGTGCCCTGCGGAAGACCGCTGACCCCACGGGCCATTGCGTCCTCAAAAATCGCCTGCACCTGTGCGTGACGATCTCCAGGCGCATCTTCGCGCCAGACAATGTCGGCTTTGGGCAGGTATCGATTGGCCTCTGACACGGTCAGCGACTTAGGCACGCTGACCCGGATCTCTTGGATGTCAAAAGACAATTGATCAACCGGAACTGCACCCGATGCCACGACTTGTGCCGGGGCGTTGCGCGTCGCGGTATCAACGGATGAACAGCCTGCAAGCGCAAGGCCTGCCACAGCCATGACGAAAATACGAATAGGTTTCATAGACCCTCCTTCGACCCCGGCTTTTTTGATTGCTCGATATACGGGGTCATGCCTCTGATCGGCATGGAATTTCATTAAGAAATACGGCTGATTTGCGTCAAATTTGGTGAAATTGAGTGAATCTTTTGAGGCTTAAACGCCTATAAACGGCTTATTTTTCCGTGAATCTACCCATTGTCGCGGGACCGCGAGCGCCAGCCGCCACGCCGCTTGGGGGCTTGCGCCGCGTGCAAGCCTTCTCTCAAAACCTCAGTCATCGGATGATCCGGTGCATCAGGCGCATAGCGTTCCAGCAAGCCCTCAATTGCGGCGCGGTGATCTGCCGTGTTCTCCATGGACAGCGCCCAATCCAAAAAGACCGACCGGCACTCACCGCCTGTGATCCCTTCAATGCGGTACGCCTCTCGGATCAGGTTCTTGGGGTCCAGCGCATCCCGCGTCATGGGGTCTCATCCTTTGGTTTGCGGCTCAGCGCCGCATCTATCACGTCCGCCGCGGCAGACGTGGCTTGAGCCACAGCGGCTTGCAGTTCGCCCAGATGCTCAAACCCCGCTTCCCTCAGCAAAAAAGACTTCGCGCCTTTGCCAAGCGCATCTGTGTCGAGCGGCTTGTCACTGACTAGTCGGCCCACCTGAACAATTTTCTTACAAAGCGCATAAGCCTCAGAAAGCGCCGCCCCGTCTGCGTCACTCAACCATCCGATTGCGACACCACTCTCCAGACCGTCTTGCACGCTGCGCGCCGGATTTCCGTTCATCAACGCTCCGGCCTGTGCAATCAATTCGATTTCCTGCAGGCGTCCAGCCCCAAGCTTGGTATCCCATTCACCTTCTGGGGTTTTGGCCTCAGCAATGCGGGCCCGCATCTTGGTGATTTCTTCCAAAACGGGTTCAGCCGCGCCTTTGGATTGCAACAAGTCTTGCCGAAATGCCTCGATATCCGCGCTGAGGTCTTCTGGCCCTGCAATCACCTCGGCGCGCGTCAGCGCAAGATGCTCCCACGCCCAGGCCTCATCCCGCTGATAAGATCGAAACGACCCCCAGCTTGTCGCCACCGGGCCCTGATTGCCCGAGGGCCTCAGGCGCATATCCACCTCATAGAGCCGCCCTTCGGCCATCGGGGCCGTAAGCGCGGTGATCAGAGCCTGTGTGAGACGTGCAAAATAAGGTCTGGCTGCCAAGGGACGAGGGCCATCAGAGCTGTCGTCGTCCTTTGGGTCATAAATCACAATCAGATCAAGGTCTGATCCGGCATTGAGCCACCCTGCCCCCAGTGAGCCCATCCCCAGAACAGCAGCACCGCGCCCCGGCGCCGGACCGTGTTTGGCCTCAAATTGCGCGCGCACCACATCCCACACAACCCGCAACGTCGCCTTGGCCAGGTCTGCATATTGCTGCCCTGCCCGCTGTGCGTCGCTCAGGTCGCGCAGATGATGCACGCCGATGCGGAAATGCCATTCCTTGTGCCACCGCCGGGCCGCATCCAGCTTGCGTTCGTAGTCATCTTCACTGTCAAGCCGGGCCTGCGCCTCAGCAAAAAGCGTCTCTTCACCCGGCCAATCGGCAAAGAAATCACCCGCGATCACCGCCTCGAAAACTCTCGCGTGGCGCGACAAATAGGAAGACAACGCCGGAGACGTACCTGCAATATCAACCAGAAGGTCAATCAATTGCGGATTGGCCTCGAACATCGAGAATACCTGCACACCGGCTGGCAAGCCTGCGAGGAACCCGTCAAAGGCGCGCAAAGCCTCATTGGGGTTTGAAGCGCGCGACAGGCGCGACAGGATATCGGGGCGCAGCCGGCGAAAGATTTCCAGCGCGCGCGACGACCGCAATGCAGGGTAAGCCGGCCAACCCGCAATAATTTCTTCGTCCAGACCGTCCGGTGTCGCTGTTTGCGACGCGGCCTCTTCTGGTGCAAAGAAGCCTTCAATCACCTCGTGTACTTCGCCAAGGCGTGCCTTGAGATCGTCCTGCATATCTTTGAGTGAACGGCCCGTAAAGGCGGCCAGACGCTGCCATTCTTCGTCAGTATTGGGTAGGGTCTGCGTCTGCGCATCGCGCAGCATCTGCAGCCTGTGCTCAATCTCGCGGTGAAACTTGTAATGATGTTGTAAGGTCTTGGCCGCGTCATCAGGAATCCAGCCGCTTTCTTTCAAGCGGTCTAACCCTTCAACGGTGCCACGCACCCTGAGATGTGCGTCGCGCCCTCCTGAAATGAGCTGCCGTGTCTGCGTGAAAAACTCGATCTCGCGAATACCCCCACGCCCGAGTTTGATGTTGTGCCCAGACAGGTTCAGCTCACCGCCCAGCCCCTTATGCTCCCGAATGCGTAAACGCATATTATGCGCGTCTTCGATGGCGGCAAAATCAAGGTGCCTTCGCCACACAAATGGGCGCATCGTTTCCAGAAACTGCGCCCCCGCATCCAGATCACCGGCGGCCGGACGGGCCTTGATATAGGCGGCACGCTCCCAAGTGCGCCCCAGACTTTCGTAGTAGGTCTCTGCGGCAGACACAGCGAGGCAAACCGGTGTCACCGCCGGATCAGGGCGCAATCGCAAATCGGTGCGGAAGACATAACCGTCGGATGTTCGGTCGTTGAGAAGTGCAGCCATTTTACGTGTGGCGCGCACAAAACTGGCGCGGGCGTCATGGTAATCAGCGGGATCAAACCGACTGTCATCAAAGAGACAGATAAGATCGATGTCTGAGCTGTAATTGAGCTCGCCTGCCCCCATCTTGCCCATCGCCAAGACGAACATGCCCGCCATCGTGTCGAGATCATCTTCCGACATGCCTGGCACCTTGCCGCGCCGCAATTCCGGGGCAAGGGTCGTGCGCAGCGCAAGAGACACGGTCACATCAGCAAACCGGGTGAGCGCGCCCGTGACGTCCTCCAACGACCAGACACCACCAAGATCTGCCAGAGCCACGACGAGCGCCATTTTCCCTTTGGCACGGCGCAAAGCTGCGCCCATTTGATCAGGAGACGTTTCAGGTAATTCAGCGCAAAGGCCCGCCAAAGACGCTTCGGGGTTTTCCAGAGCTGAAGGCAGCCACTCGGCCTCGCGCAGGATGAGGGATTTCAGATATGGGCTGCACCCCGCGGCCCCTTCAATCAGTGCTCCGAGTTCTGGAGAAAGATCGGGCAAACTCGCACGCGTCTCGCGCCCGGCTTCGGGGTCAAACGCATCAGGCGTACGGTTCATGCGCGACGCAAAACTCATAGGCGTGACCATGGGGCGAAGCCGGTGAGGCGTCAATCACCGCACGAGCAATATCCGCGAGGAGATGAAACTGAATATTGATCTTTTTGTGACATCACAGACGCCACAAACCATTGAGCAGAATCAAGGATCATGAAGAGTAAGATACATTTTAGTGCTGGGGCGCTGGTCGTGACAGTTGCCCTTTCGGGCTGCGTAGCACCGGATGTTGTGTCATCGCATAAGATCGAGAATGGACAGCTAAGTTGCCACGACATCGCCCTGCAGATGCAACAGCTCGAAGACATTCGCGCGCATGCACGCAAAGGAAAGACGATGTCTGGGGCCAATGTGGCGGCTGCAGTTTTCTTTTGGCCTGCGGTTATCGGAAACTATGCGAATGCCAATGAAGCGATGGAAGCCTCGAACAAGCGCGAAGCCATTCTGGTAAAGCTGGCACGCGAGCAAGGATGCCGTTTCAAGCAATCCTAAGTGTAAACTTAGAATAAACATCCAAAAGGAGCGCTTTGATCAGCGCTCCTTTTCTCTATGTAAATATTTTTAACATTAGCTCTTGTAATTGCTTCTGGCGATCACGATCTCTGTAATGTGAAGAGCATTCACATTAACCTAAACCCAACAAAAGAAAGGTTCACGCATGAGCATCGCCGCCACTTCTCCACACGCCACCGGGTCCACCGGTTGGTTGTCGCGCGCCGAGGCCTGGCTGGATGAAAAAGGCAAAGGTGCCTGGATCGCGCTATTGGCTGTGTCGCTGATCGTGTTCTGGCCGCTTGGTCTTGCCCTTCTGGCCTACATGATCTGGAGCAAAAAAATGACATGCCATTCGCACAAGTTCCGCCGTCATCACCCTCGAACTGGCGGCACGGGCAATGCGGCATTTGACGCCTACCGCGAAGAAACGCTGCAACGTCTGGAAGAAGAACAACAGAACTTTGAAGCGTTCCTCAAACGTCTGCGCGACGCACGGGACAAGGCCGAGTTTGACCAGTTCATTGATGAGCGCGCTGCAAAAGTAGACGACACAGACGCAGACACCAAGCCTGCCTGACCGGCAAGGCACCGCCCATGATCTGCACCTGCTCCGCTCTTTCGTTTCACGCGATGGGGCGGAGACCTATATCTGTGACATGACTGACACCAGCTGGCAAATTCCCGATCCGGACACGCAACCGGAGTTTTACCACGACGTTCCGGTGAAACGGCTTGTTGCGTGGTGCGCCGACACCATCATCACGCTGTTTTTGTGCGTCATCATCCTGCCCTTCACTGCGTTTACAGGGCTCTTTTTCCTGCCGCTGCTGTTTCTCACGGTTGGGTTCTTTTATCGCCTTGCCACAGTCACCCAAGGCTCCGCGACCCTGGGGATGCGCTTGATGTCGATTGAATTCATCACCTTACGCGGCGAACGGCTTGATAAGACATATGCGTTTTGGCACTGCCTCGGCTTTACAGTGTCATGTGTCATCCCGCCACTTCTTGTGGCATCAGGCGTGATGATGCTGACCACTGCGCGGGGTCAGGGCCTGACCGATGTGATGCTCGGTACACTTGCCGTAAATCGTCGTGCCGCAATGTAACAAGCCACCGTCGCTATTCTGACTTGGCGCATCACCTATTCATTGTTATCGTGGTCTACTAGATCAACCCACGAGCATGCATGCGCCACACGCTTCCACTTGCGCCCCAGTTCTATGTGACGGCCCCACAGCCCTGTCCTTATCTTGAAGGCAGGATGGAGCGAAAGCTGTTCACGGCGCTGCAAGGGGATGGCGCGCAGAGGCTCAATGACTCCCTTTCAAAACAAGGGTTTCGGCGGTCTCAAAATGTCCTTTATCGCCCTTCATGCGCCGATTGCGCGGCCTGTTTGTCGGCCCGGATCAATGTGGCGGAACACACGCCTTCACGCAGCCAGCGCCGCACGCTGAAACGCGCAGGCCATCTTGAGCGTCGGGCCACCTCGCCCTGGGCCACAGAAGAGCAATATGCGCTCTTTCGTCGCTACCTTGAAGACCGGCATGCCACGGGCGGCATGGCAGACATGGACAGCTTTGAATTTGCCGCCATGATCGAAGAGACACCCATCCGCACACGCGTGGTGGAATATGTCGAGCCGGAGAGCGGAGAGCTTGTTGCGGTATGCCTGACGGATGTCTTTGATGACGGGGTCAGCATGGTCTACTCATTCTTTGACACCGACCAGAACGGCACGTCGCTGGGCACCTACATCATCCTTGACCACATCCGCATCGCTCAGGAAGCGGACCTACCATATGTCTACTTGGGCTATTGGGTGCCGGGCAGTGACAAGATGGGCTACAAGGCCGGGTTTTCCGGGCTTGAGGTCTATTCCGGTGGCGCCTGGCAGAAAATGCGTGATCCGAAGGATTACGATTCCAAACGACATCCTTTGTCGAATGATCCCATTGCCGAGCAGGTGGCGAATATCTCGCTACCCGACAGCCGTCCTCTGCGAACACGTCACGAATAAAACGCGTCATGCACAAGTGGAAAGGCCGCCCCTCAGGACGGCCTTTCTCAATTCTTGGCAAGTGTTACCGCCCGATCAGGTCCGGCAGGATCGTCACGATGTCCGGGAAGAACCACAAGATCGCCAGACCCACCACCTGGATCAGCACGAAAGGTGCCACACCACGGTAGATATGCCCGGTCGTGACTTCTTTCGGCGCGACCCCTCGTAAATAGAAGAGCGCAAAACCAAAAGGCGGTGTCAGGAACGAGGTCTGCAGGTTCACTGCAATCATGATCGTGACCCATTTGGGATCAAACGTGCCGCCATAAATGACTGGTCCGACGATGGGGATCACGATGTAAATGATCTCCAGAAAGTCGAGCACGAAACCAAGGACGAACAGCACCAGCATCACGATCAGGAAGACCTTGAACTCGTTGTCAAAGCTCTTCAGGAACTGTTGGATGTAGTGTTCACCGCCAAAGGAAATCACCACCAGGTTCAAGAGCTGCGAGCCGATGAGGATGGTGAAGACCATACTCGTGACCTTGGCCGTTTCTCTCACCACCGGGGTCAAAACACCGCCTGCAAAGAGCACCCAGCACGCAAAGAGCAGACCGAAGAGCGCATAAAGATACGCCGCCTTGGCAAAGAAGAACGCGACCCAAGTTTCAAAACTGACGTTGGCGACGTTAATGCGCAGATCGAAATTCACCCCGATCAGAATGGCAACAACAATCGCGAAAGTCGCAAAGAGAATGATCCGACCAGAGCGTTCCTCGTCTTTCAGTTTGCGATAGGCCGCCAGCATGATCGCGCCACCTGCGCCCAGAGCAGCGGCGGGTGTTGGATTGGTGATGCCGCCAAGGATCGAGCCAAGCACGGCAATAATGAGAACCAGCGGTGGAAAGACCACGCGGATAAGCTCATTCTGAGCCAGCCGCCCTGCCCCATGTGCACATCCGTATAGAGCCAGCACCGTTGGGATCGCCAATACGAGGAAAGACGCACCCGAGGACATCTGAGGGCCAATGATCAAAATGTCTGCCAGCAACGCCAGCACGACACCAACGGCCCCGACCAACAAAGGTTTGGAGCTGGCAGACGGTTTGATGCCACGCGCCACTGCGAGAACCAGAGCAAAGAGCAGGAACAAGATGGCGACACCGGTCCCGATCGGCGCGGCATTGGCGATCTTGGACGACAGCGCCTCGGCGACCTCTTCCTCGGTCAACTCCTTGGACTGCTGAACGCCACCAGCCGCATCAATTTCCTCTTGTTCAGCAACCGCCGCTTCCCACGCAGCCTGGCCGTGCAACTCAATCATCGAAGCCTGACACTCGGGGCTGACATTTGTACGCAAGCTGGCCGATTGGCCCTGTGCACTAAAGCTGTCCACGGTCAGGTCTTGTGATCCGACGATGTTGATTTGTCCCATCAGGATCACACCTGCAATGAGCGCTGTGGGCACGCCCAAAAACCAGGTGAAGCTTTCCGAGCGTGTGATCGGCTCGGAATTGGTGCTGCCCATTTCCACCGCAGGCGCGCGGCTTGGATTCACCAGCGCATAGCCGAACGCATAGAGCGCATAGAGCAAGGCCAAAAGAATACCGGGCAACAGAGCCGCCTGAAACAGCGTGCCAACCGAAACGACGGCAGGTTCACCAAGATAGGTGAGCGCGTCAGTACATCCTGCCTCCTGCGCGCGGTTTTCCTGTGCAACGGAATAGAGATCCCCCGCCAAGGTGCCCAGGAGAACGATCACAATCGAAGGCGGAATGATCTGCCCCAATGTGCCCGACGCTGCAATCACGCCTGTGGCAATCTCGGGGCTATAGTTGTTGCGCAACATAGTCGGCAAGCTCAGCAAGCCCATGGTCACCACGGTCGCCCCCACGATCCCGGTCGAGGCGGCAAGGAAGGCGCCCACGACTACAACCGATACGGCCAAACCGCCGGGAAGCGGGCCAAAGACACGCGCCATTGTGGTCAGAAGGTCGTTGGCGATTTTCGAGCGTTCCAGAGTGATGCCCATCAGGACAAACATCAAAACCGCCAGAAGGGTTTCGATGGATTGCCCCGCAAAGACGCGCTCATTCATGCGGTTGACGACAAAGCTGACATTGCGATCAAGCGCGGTTTCCCACCCTTGCGGGAAAACAGGCGTGCCTATTCGCGGCAGATCAGGATGCGTAAAGACGGATATCGTCTCGGCTTTTAGCCCACCCGCAACAAGCGCGCGATACGCCTCAGAACCGGTGTCTATCGCCTGGTGTATGAGCAATCCGGCACTGTCGAGCGCGGCGATAATGCCAAAGGAGATGACCCCGGCCCCACCAATGGCAAAGGCCACTGGGAAGCCCGAGAGGATACCCCCGAAGAGGCATAGAAATACAATGATCAGGCCGATCTCGACGCCATCAAGTCCAAACAACATCTAAGCCTCCACCGTCACGTTTTCGAACCGCAAAACCGGTTCCCACTTTTGCTGAAAACGTTCCATCAGTGCGTCCCCTCATAGGCTTCTTCACCTTCCCCAAGGCTGTCCTTGTCGAGGTATTTTCCTTCACTTTCCTCGCCTTCTTTCCATTCAAGGTAAGAGCGATAGAAAAATGCGATGGCGTGGATAAAGACCATGCCGGCAAACGCCACCATGAGAATCTTGAAGAGGAAATAGGCATTGAAGCCGTTCGGGCTAAAGCCGATTGTTTCCACGTTCCAGCGCACCGCCTTGGCCTTCAGCAGCAGGCGGTCCAGCGTATCAGAGGCCGACGGTTTCGGCGTGATGAGGTGGCGCCACATAAAGTACCAGCCATACATCCAGACCAGCACGGCAGTGGGCAACATGAAGATAATGCTACCTGTCATGTCGATGATCTTTTTCGTCCGGAATTTTACCCCTGCATAGAACAGGTCAACACGCACATGCCCACCCTGCACAAAGGTGTAGGTACAGCACAGCGCCACGACCATAGCGTTGTGCAGCTTAAGCATTTCGGCCCACCAGCTGATATCAAAGGCAAGTTCAATGCCGAACCCGAACGAAATATCAGGGCGTACAAAAATCCGTTGAATAAAGACGATGACGATCTGCTGGATCACCATGATCAGACCAGCCCAGGCAAAGAGCCGACCGACCATGTTGGCAAAGCCTTCCATGACGCGCACACAGCCCCACATGAAGCTGTTTCGCCACAAGCCGATACCGGTCATAACCAAAATCGCCGTGAAGACGACAAAGAAAAATTCGACCGATCCACCGTAATAGACGAAGCGCATGATCGCTTCTTTGTCAGACCAGTTCAGCCAGCTTGCCGGATGTGTGATCGCATATGCGAAATTATAAAAGGCAAGCGCGATATTCTGGAAAAACCAGACGATTGCGTCCAGCATATGTCCCCACGCCTTTTTGTTGAGTGATCGTTATTCGATCTTAATCTCGATGAACGGGCCCAGGAAAGGGCCCGTCCGGTACTTTTTCGATTGGCTTAGCCCAGAACGCGGTCGCGCTGGTTGCGATAGGCGCTGATCGACTGGGTGAGCCAGCCCGAGGACGCCTTCATCGAGCCACGGTAATCGTTGAAGATTTCCGCAAAAAGCTCATCGCCCATGAACTCGTCATAGACCTGCTGTGACGCGGTGCCCATGGCATCCCAAACGCTGTCAGGGAATTCCAGAACATTCACACCACCGGCTTTCAGACGCTCAAGCGCCGCACCGTTGTTCATCAAGAACTGGCTCAGGTTCCACACGTTGGCGTGGCCCGCTGCGATCTCGATGGCCGACTGGTGCGCTGGTGCCAGGCTCTCGAACACTTCGCGGTTTGTCGCCAGCGACAGACCTGCTGCTGGCTCGTGGAAGCCCGCGGTGTAGTAGAACTTGGTGATTTCCTGGAAACCAGCTTTCTCGTCCGCCCATGGGCCGATCCACTCAGTTCCGTCAATCGCACCAGAGGCCAGCGCTTGATACACTTCTGCGCCGGGCAGGTTCTGAACCGATGCACCCATGTAACCCAGAGCCTTGCCGCCCAGACCAGGCATACGGAATTTCAGACCGTTGAAGTCTTCAGGGCCTTTGATTTCCTTGGCGAACCAACCGCCCGCCTGTGTGCCGGTGTTACCCGCCAGGAAGGATTTCAGACCAAAGATTTCGCCCAGCTTGTCATGCATCGCCTGACCGTTGCCGTGGTAGTACCAGTTGTTCAGCTCGGTCGCCGTCATGCCGAAGGGCACGCCAGTGAAGAAGGCGAAACCAGGATGCTGGCTCACGAAGTAGTAGTCTGCGGCGTGGTACATATCGGCCTGACCGGCGGTCACGGCATCAAACACTTCAAAAGCGCCAACCAGCTCGCCTGCGGCTTTCACGTCGATGGTCAACGAGCCATCGGTCATAGCGTTGATGTTGTCGGCACATTTTTGTGCGGCATCAAACACACCCGCCAGACCACGGCCCCAGCTGGTCACCATGGTCAGGGTCCGGTTGCCCTGAGCGTAAGCCGGTGCTGCCAGCGATGTCGCGGCGGCGGCCGAGCCACCCAGAGCGGTATTTTTTAGAAAAGAACGACGATCCATATGGTAAGTCCTCCCAAGTCAATGAATGCGCCAGAGACGTCGAAGTCCCGGCGCGGATCGTTGCAAGTGCGCGGACCCTAGCGCGCGATTCGGATGATTGGAATACCGACTACTACGTAGCGCGATCAACATTCTGCCCGTTTTCAACGTTTTCAGAGGCGCTCTTGCCCTGTTTTTCAGCAAATTTACTGGGCAACGCGGCCGATTCGATTTAACGATTCGGTATGGGATTGGAGCGTTTTCGCATTCATCTGAACTATGGTCAGAAGCTTTTTTTGACAGCCACGCTGCCGCTGATTATCGCGGCGGTGACGATATCTGTTCTGGTGACGCTGCAATCTCGGCAACTGGCCGAGCGCGAAATCCGCAACTTGGAGCAACAGCTCATTACCGCCAAACGGGATGAGTTGAAGAACTACCTCTCTATTGCGCGCACTGCCATCATCAATATCTACGGACGTGCCGCACCAGATGATGAAGAGGCCAAGCTGGCCGTGACGCAAATCCTGGCAGGTATGGTTTATGGTCAGGACGGGTACTTCTTTGTTTACGATTATGAAGGCAACAATCTTGTCAGTCCCCGTCGCACTGAACTGATTGGGCGAAACTGGACCGGGTTGGAAGACGCGTTTGGCACCGTCATTACGGACGAGATCATTCGCCTCGCGCGCTCAGGTGGTGGGTATCACAGTTATGAGTGGACCAAGCCCTCAACCGGTGAAAAGGCACAGATGGTCACCTACACAATCGGGTTGCAGGACTGGCGCTGGGCCATCGGTACGGGCGTGTTCATCGATGATGTGACCGCCACGGTGAATGCCGCCAAGGCCGATGTGGAGACCCGCATTCGCAAGACATTCCTTTACATCGGCGCGCTCACGCTGGCGGCACTTCTGGTGGTCTTTGCCTCGGGCCTCTTCATTAACATTCGTGAACGCCGTTTGGCCGACGCCAAGCTCAAGAAGCTGACTCAACGGGTGTTTGACGCACAGGAAGAAGAGCGCGGGCGCGTCGCACGCGAGCTGCACGACGGGATCAGCCAGATCCTGGTTGGCGTGCGCTATGCACTCGACAGCGCCCGCCGCCGCTTTGCGTCTGGCGATGATCGGGCCGGAGAAACTCTCGACAAAGGCATCGAAAATCTCTCCGGTGCCATTCAGGAGGTCCGCCGCATCAGCCGTGATCTGCGTCCCGGTGTGCTGGATGATCTGGGGCTTGGCCCGGCCCTTAAATCCCTCGTCGAGGATTTCGGCACACGCACCGGACTTCAGACAGAGTTCAAAACTGTCCCCTTCCGCAACCGGCTCGACAAAGACGCCAAGACGGCCCTCTACCGCGTTGCGCAAGAGGCGCTGACCAATGTTGAACGCCATGCCGGTGCAGGACGTGTCACCGTTGATGTGCGCGGTCATGCCAAGGGGGCAACATTGCGCATCGCCGATGATGGTCACGGGCTGGACCATTCCCAAACCAACGCCACCCCATCGAGCGGCCTGGGCCTGCGCAATATGCAAGAACGCATCGAACAGCTCGACGGCACTCTGCGCGTTTTGTCGAGCAAAACCGGCACCGTTATTGAAGCCACCGTTCCTCTGTCACACCTATTGCCCCCGCAGGAAGGCACAGAGCCAGAAACAAAGGCCAGCGCATGACCGCATCTGTTCCAATTCGCATCGCCATTGTTGATGATCATCCCATGGTCGCCGAGGGCATTCAGGCCATTCTCGAAAGCTATGACGATATCAAGGTGATCGCGACCCTCTCGACCGGTCAGGATATCATTGATCAAAGTGAGCGATTGGATCCCGATGTCATTCTGCTTGACCTCAACATGCCGGGTATCGGCGGGCTGAGCACCACAGAGATATTGCTCGAACGCCGCCCCGATATGCGTATCCTCATTCTAAGCATGCATGACAGTCCTGAATACATCTCATCGGCTCTGAGCCATGGGGCCATGGGGTATGTGCTCAAGGATGTGCCTACCGAAGAGATCAAACAGGCCATCGACACGGTGATGCGCGGTGAGCGGTATCTGTGCACCGGGGCGGAAGGGTCGCTCAATCCGGATGGCTCGGATGCCCGAGAACAATTGACCAATCGCGAGCAAACCATCCTGCTGCAATTGGCCCAAGGCAAGTCCAACAAGGAGGTCGCTCTGGAACTCGATATTTCGGTGCGTACCGTGGAAACACATCGCAAGAACATCAAGCGCAAGCTCGGTATCTCCTCGACGGCTGGCCTGACGCGCTATGCTTTGGAGCATGGCGTGTTGCAGGGTACGGGGGTGTCTCTCTGATGCGGAAAGATTGCTACGGCAACGACATTACAACAACATCTGATGCCGCGCGCGATGCTTATGACACAGGCATTCAGCTTTTTCTGAGCGGCAACTACGGCGCGGTCGAGGCTTTCTCTGACGCCGTTGCAGCTGACCCTGGATTTGCCTTGGGCCACGCCGCCCTGGCACGAGCACAGATGATGGCGGCGCAGATGGATGCCGCCAAGACCTCTGTGAGCACAGCCATGTCTCTGACAAGCGGCGTCACAGCGCGTGAGGCGGCCCATATCGCCGCGTTTGACATGCTGCTTGCGGGCAAACCGGTAGAGACCCGGCGCATGGTCGAAGAGCATGTGCGCAGCTATCCCCGCGATGCGCTGGCGGCACAAATGTGCACCAATGTCTTTGGCCTCATCGGGTTTTCCGGTGAGGTGGGCCGCGAAGCCGCCCTTCTGGCTTACACCCACGCGCTCTTGCCGCATTACGGTGAAGATTGGTGGATGATGTCGATGCATGCGCTGTCACTGTGTGAAACCGGACAGACCGATGCGTCCATCACACTGATGGAGAAATCCCTTGCGATTGAGCCGCGCAATGCAAACGGGTCGCATTTCAAAGCGCATGCGCAATACGAGGCAGGCGAAACTGCTGCGGGCCGGGCTTATCTGGCGAAATGGATGCCGGACTATGATGATCGGTCTGTTCTGCACAGCCATCTCAGTTGGCATCAAGCACTTTGGGCGCTGGCAGATGGTGATGAAAAGACGCTCTGGTCTGTTGTGGACAGCGCCGTCGCGCCGGGTGGGGCCAAAGGTTTACCAATCAACGTGCTAACAGACACAGCAGCGATCTATCACCGGGCTGATCTGGCTGGCTTACCTGTAGCACCAGAACGTTGGAGCGCTTTGAGCGACTACGCGGCGCAATTTTTTCCCGAAACTGGCCAGAGCTTTGCCGACCTGCACGCCGCGCTCAGCCACGCCATGGCCGGTAAAGGCGAACGGCTTGCCTATATCGCTGAAACCGCCAAGGGCTTTGCCGGAGATCTGGTGCGGCCGATTGCGCGTGCGTTCAAGGCTATTGCGCATGAGAATTGGTCTGACGCGTTGGACCACCTCACACCCGTGATGGCCACGCATGAGCGCCTGGGCGGTAGCCGCGCGCAACGGGATCTTTTGGAACTCACCTACGTAAATGTCCTCATGCGTCTCAACCGAACCGAAGAAGCGCGACGCACTCTTGCTCTGCGTCGCCCGGAACTGGCAAAATCACCGCCACTGGCCACACTGCAAAGCGCAGCATAAGCTAAACCGGCAAACAGCCCCGGAGGCCCCTTATGACCAAGCTCGTCACCAAGCCAGACAGCGTTCCCAATACGTTCCTTGGGTTTCCTTTCGTCGATGATCTTGATGCCCTCGACGCGGATATCGCGATCCTTGGCATCCCATATGGCAAACCTTATGGTCCCGACGAGCTCGCCAATGATCAAAGCCGCGCCCCGGATGCGCTCCGGCAGGCGACGTTGCGGCCTGACTATATGCTGGGTAGCTACAATTTTGATTTCGGAGGCACCCTTCTGGGCGATACCGGGGCCAAGGTGGTGGATTGCGGGAACGTCGTCGCCGACATGTCCAATCCCGACACGCATTACCTCAACGCCGAGGCCGCAGCGCGCAAGATATTTGCCTCTGGCGCATCGCTCATATCCATTGGCGGTGATCACGGTATCCCCATCCCTGTTCTGCGTGCGCTTGACGTGCTGGGTGAGAAAATCACACTGGTGCAAGTCGATGCCCATATCGACTGGCGTGATGATGTGAATGGAGAGCGTGAGGGCTATTCCAGCCCGATCCGCCGCGCCTCGGAAATGGACTGGATCGGAGATATCATCCAAATCGGCATTCGCGGCATCGGAAGCGCGCGGCCAGAAGAGGTCGAGGTCGCCCGCGCCTATGGGGCGGATATTGTTACCGCCTATGAAATGCACGACATTGGCATAGAGGCCGTGCTGGACCGCATCCCAAATGGTGGGCCCTACTACCTCACCGTAGACGCGGATGGTCTTGACCCAACGATTATGCCTGGTGTCATGTATCAGGCACCCGGCGGCCTGAGCTGGGTGCAGATGCACAAACTGCTTCACGGACTCTTTGCCAAAGGCCGCATGGTGGGCATGGATATTGTGGAAATCGCACCCTCTCAGGATGTTGGGCAAACTACGCTTGTTCATGCCGAAAGGCTGATCTGCAACTTCATTGGCGCGGCAGTGCGCGCGCGTTAGAAATTCACCCGGCGCAACAATCGCAAAGAAAAATGCTGCGCTGCGACATTTTTTTCACAAATCCTGTTGACGCCCTCGCACCCCCAACCTAGTGTCCCCGAACGCGTATAAAGGAGTCGGCCAATATGGCGGAACTAGTCGTAATTGTAGGCAAATGGCGCATGGGCCGGTAACGGACACCATAACGGTACCCCATGCGCCCTCGGAAAAAACCGGGGGCTTTTTTATGCGTAAGACAAATGAATGATGTCATGAACGGAGAGAACAGATGGCACGTCAGATGACCGGAGCGAAAATGGTGGTTCAAGCCCTGAAGGATCAGGGTGTGGACGTCGTATTCGGATATCCCGGGGGTGCCGTGCTACCGATTTATGACGAGGTTTTCCAGCAAAACGACATTCGCCACATTCTTGTGCGCCATGAACAGGGCGCGGTGCATGCCGCCGAAGGCTATGCGCGCTCAACGGGCAAGCCCGGTGTTGTTCTTGTGACATCTGGCCCCGGGGCCACAAATGCGGTCACAGGCATCACCGATGCGCTGATGGATTCCATTCCGATTGTGGTTCTCACTGGTCAGGTCCCGACCTTCATGATCGGCTCGGACGCATTTCAAGAAGCCGATACCGTTGGCATCACGCGCCCCTGCACCAAGCACAACTGGCTGGTGAAGGAGACCGAGCGCCTGTCGCAAACCATACATGAGGCTTTCCATGTGGCCACCTCGGGTCGTCCGGGGCCGGTTTTGGTGGACATTCCCAAGGATGTGCAGTTTGCCTCTGCGACCTACACGCCGCCAGAGAAGACGAAGGTATCGCATTACCAACCACAGATGGAAGGCGACATCGAGACCATCGCAGAACTGGTCGAGGCGCTCGAAACGGCCAAGCGCCCGATCTTCTACACGGGCGGCGGGGTGATCAATTCCGGAGACGAAGCCACAAAGCTGTTGCGCAATCTGGTCGACGCCACTGGCATTCCGATCACCTCGACCCTGATGGGTCTGGGCTGTTACCCGGCGTCCGGCAAAAATTGGATCGGGATGCTGGGCATGCACGGTCTTTATGAGGCCAACATGGCCATGCATGATTGCGATCTACTGATCAATATCGGCGCGCGGTTTGATGACCGGATCACCGGGCGGCTCGATGCGTTCAGCCCCGGATCGCAACGCGCTCATATCGATATTGATCCCTCGTCGATCAACAAGGTCATCCGCACCGATTTCCCCATTGTGGGCGATGTCGCCACCGTGCTGCAACAGCTCACAGATGTCTGGACAGAGCGCGGGCGCAAGGTGAACAGCGACGCCATTGGCAAATGGTGGGCGCAGATCAATGACTGGAAAAAGATCAACTGCCTGGCTTTCACGCAAGCAGGTAAGACGATCAAACCGCAATATGCGCTGGATCGGCTCGAGGCGCTGACCAAGGAGCATGACCGGTATATCTGTACCGAAGTGGGCCAGCATCAGATGTGGGCGGCGCAGTATCTCGGCTTTGAGGATCCAAACCGCTGGATGACGTCGGGTGGCTTGGGCACGATGGGCTATGGCTTCCCCGCCTCCATCGGCGTGCAGATCGCCCATCCCGACGCGCTTGTGATCAACGTCGCCGGAGAAGCCTCCTGGCTGATGAACATGCAGGAAATGGGCACCGCGGTGCAGTACCGCCTGCCCGTTAAGCAGTTCATCCTCAACAACGAACGGCTTGGCATGGTGCGGCAATGGCAGGAACTCCTGCACGGCGAGCGTTATTCGCACAGCTGGTCAGACGCCTTGCCCGATTTCGTCAAACTGGCTGAGGCGTTTGGCGCCAAGGGGATCATCTGCAACGACCCTGCCGATCTTGATGATGCGATCATGGAGATGATCAATCACGATGGGCCCGTGATCTTTGATTGTCTGGTGGAAAAGCACGAAAATTGCTTCCCGATGATCCCGTCCGGCAAGGCCCATAACGAAATGCTTCTGGGCGAGAACGCCTCGACCAAGGATGCGATCGATGCGGGGGAGCGGTGCTGGTTTAAACTCCGGCGTGGGTTTAGAGCAATGACATCACTCCCTCAAAACAACGCTCGCGACGGCACGAAGCAGAGCTATTCAGTCGATGCTCATCAGGGTGATCAAAGGCTGGCCGTGTTTGATCAAAAACGCGGCTGGCAAATCGGAATATTTGGTGCTGCGGTCACTGTCCTATGGTGTGCAACAGCGATTATTGCGGCCCATTTGGAAATCAAGGCAACCGAGCTCAAGACCATTTCAAACGACTTTTTTGTATTTTGGGCGGCGGCGAAACTGGCACTGCAGGGCGTTCCTCTTGAAGCATTCGATCCGCAGCGGTTGATTGAGATTGCCGCAACAAGCACCACAGCGTGGATGGCTTGGCTCTATCCGCCGGGGTTTCTGCTCTTGATCACGCCTCTCGGCTTGATGCCGTTCGCGACTGCTTGGGCTGTTTTTTCAGTGCTTTCCGTCGGCGCTCTATGGTTCGCAGTGAAACCTTTTTGCGCAGGAAAAGTTCAGGTCATACTCTGTGTCGCTTTGGCGCCGGCGGTGTTGCCAACTCTTTTGAACGGTCAAGTGAGTGTTTTGTGGTGTGCGGGACTTGTTGGCGCACTTGCTGCGTTACGCGCTGATCGTCCCGTTCTTGCTGGCGTCCTTATTGGTTTGTTGACGTTGAAGCCCCAACTTGGATTGCTCATCCCTTTTGCGCTGCTGGCGTGTAGTGCATGGCGCACCATCGTTGCGGCAACCCTTACAACGATTTTGATCTCTGCAGTTCCCACACTCATCTACGGCGCTGAATACTGGACCGAGCTACTTGCTATTATTGAACGGCATGGCACTGTTGTGCGTGGCGCGGTTGGGGAACTCGACCTTCTGATCGGACCTTATGCCACACTCATTTCACTCGGCTTTTCCGAGAACGCCGCACTCCCGATGCAGTGGGTTGTCACTGCATTTTGTGCGGCGGCCGTTTTTTGGGCGTGGCGCAAGGTATCAATCGGATTTGATCTACGTGCGGCGACTTTGTTGACCGCCATCCCGTTGTCTTCGCCCTATCTTTGGTACTACGAAGCTGCAATGATGGCCCCAGCTGCCTTATTTATGCTTCGTGCAGGGGTTCTCAACAAAGACTCTATAACCGCGGTCTTGGGAATCGCGTTTTGGCTGGGGCTCGGGCCATATGTTTTGCTACAATCACTCACCGGCCCAAATGACCTTTTGCGGGTTGTTTCTTTGCTATTAGCCTGTATCGCTTTCGCGCTTTGCTTGCGCGATGTGATGTTGTCTTCGTCAAAACCGGAAGAGCCCGCATGATCGCGAATACCAAAAAGCCGATAAAACCATCGCGTCAAACACCTCAAAAACAGAGGCCCCTCAGCGTTACGAAATTGCCATCACACGTACCCTACGCTCCACACGTAAAGAACCCCAAAGGATAGACCCATGTCAGCCCTAAAAATCAAAAAAGGCGCCACGAGCCATTCCGCCTACAACTTGCGACCCACGTTTTCCGACACGGTCGAGCGGCATACATTGGCAGTGATCGTAGACAACGAACCGGGCGTGCTTGCCCGCGTGATCGGGCTATTCTCGGGCCGAGGCTACAACATCGACAGCCTGACCGTGGCCGAAGTGGATCACGAAGGGCATCAGTCACGCATCACAATCGTCACAGCCGGAACACCGCAGATCATTGAACAGATCAAGGCGCAGCTTGGTCGTATTGTTGTGGTGCATCAGGTCAACGATTTGACCGTGGAGGGACCTTCAGTGGAACGCGAGCTGGCTTTGCTCCGAGTAACCGGTGAAGGTGAGAAACGTGTTGAGGCGCTCCGCCTTGCCGATATCTTTCGCGCCAACGTCGTGGACAGCACGCTTGACAGCTTTGTCTTTGAAATCACCGGTGCGCCGGAAAAGGTCGATGCCTTTTCCGACTTGATGCGCCCATTGGGGTTACAGGAGATTGCGCGCACCGGAGTGGCCGCCCTCTTGCGTGGGGATTAGGTGCAAGCGACGCTCACGACCTCGGCAGAGCCGACTTCTTTGAAGCTTTCTCTGACTGCGCCATGGGCCGAGGTCGGCCAAATGGTATGACATTGCTCTCAGACGCAGGTTGTTTTTGCTGTGGCTGGCCCAAGAAATTTTCCCCGACTTCCAGCAGTGTATCTGCCAGTTTCGGATATTCATCCGATGATACCAACTTGACGTTTCGCGCCAGGCGGAAATCACGTGTTTCTTCCAGTTCCAATTTGACGAGATCCCCTGCTTCAATCTCCTCTAGAGTGTCTGGCCGGTCCGTTTGTCCATTGAAAAACGCAAGTTTTCCATGGTCTTCACACCAGATTAACGCCCGGTCACACTTGGAATCGCTCCATAAAATTACGCCGTACATATCTTCCCCAATTTCCGCATCCCTATGGCTGTTAAGATACGTGACAAGTGGCCTTCGTACATCTGTGTATTTGGCGATATCCCCAGGGTATTTGTGTCAACTTTTCTCAAGATTGATGCTAATTGGCGTCAGAAACATGCGATTTTGATGTTTTTTCTCCAAATGCTTGCAAATAGCACTATGATTGTAATCACTCTTGGATCTCTCAATTTGGTAGACATCAGTGTTCGACAAAGCAGACGCCAAAAAGAACCAGTTGACGCGCAGCCCTGCGGCCATACGGTCAGTCTTTGGAACAAATCTGAAAATTCTGAGTGCAGGCTATCCGTCTGTAGCCGGACTGTGCCGGGACCTCGGCCTCAATCGCACGCAATTCAACCGCTACTTGTCTGGAGAAAGCTTTCCAAGGCCAGATATATTGGATCAGATTTGCACGTTTTTTGGCGTGGACGCGCGGATCCTACTGGAGCCGATAGAAGATCTGGACCCGGTTTCCTCTGACCTGTTGAACCAACGTTTCCTCCAAGGATATTTTGGCTCCGAAGCAACCAGAGTGTCCCACACCTTGTTCCCGAGTGGGTTTTTTCGTTTTGTGCGCCGGAGCTTTATTGATGACACGCAGTTTACGACCGGGTTGGTGCATGTGACACGACGCAACAACTATACGTTCCTGCGAGGGTTTGAGCCGCGCGGTGCGATGCGCATTCAGGGATTGTCAACGGCATCCGCCAATCGGGAGTACCGAGGTCTTGTCCTGCGCCAGGAAGAAGGCGTCATGGCTGTTGTCACACATAGAAACTCTTTGGCCTGTTCCTTTAATTTTCTGACGCCGGAAACCTCGTTTCAATCCAATATCTGGGAAGGGTACGCAACGCGCACTGTACGTGAGAAGCTCACGGGACGCCGCGCCGCACGCATGGTCTACGAATACCTGGGCGAGAACACGAGCGCCGTTTTGGCGGCCGCGCGGCAATCGGGGCTGATCACCCAAGATGAAGTGCCACCGTTTCACCTGCGTCTGTTGCGGCTGAGCGAAGAATTCCGCTGATTTCTGTCGCATCAAGACAAACCATGTCGTGAAATGTAGGTAAATGCCGCTGTTTTCGGGCAGATTTGATGTGTCCCGCCGGATTTCAGGAGGCCGCTCATGTCCGATATCGTCACCAACCTGTCCACCGTCCGCACCAGCGTCGAGCACGCCAATGGCCTGCCAAATGCGCATTACATCGACCCGTCCATTTTCGAAGAAGAAAAGCACGCCCTGCTCTATTCACAATGGGCAGGACTGGCCGTCGCCTCCGATGTCCCCGAACCTGGTGACGCGAAACCGATCAGCTTTCTGGGCATGCCGCTTCTCCTTTTGCGGGACAAAGACGGCGACGTGCGCGTCTTTCAAAACATCTGCCGCCATCGCGGCATGATCCTGGTGGAGGAGCCGCGCAAGATCGAAGGCGCAATCCGCTGTCCTTATCATTCCTGGTGCTATTCCACGAAGGGCAAACTTGTTTCAACCCCGCATGTGGGCGGACCGGGCCACAACACACATGATGCTATCAAACGCGATGAACTGGGTCTCTTGGAGGTCCGCAGCCATGTCTGGCGCGATGTGGTCTGGATCAATGCCTCAGGCGATGCGGCGCCCTTTGAGGAAGTGCATGCAGACTTGATCGCGCGGTGGGCAGAGTTTGATAAACCGCTCTATCATGGCGGGGCCGATAGCAAGTTTGAGCTTGAGGTTGCCACCAATTGGAAGCTGGCAGTTGAGAATTATTGCGAGAGCTACCACCTGCCCTGGGTGCATCCGGGCCTCAACAGCTATTCGCGTCTGGAAGATCACTATCACATCGAAAAGCCAGGGGCGTATTCCGGTCAGGGCACGATGGTTTACCGCCAGCTTAAGGGCGACGACGGGTCTGTGTTCCCGGATTTCGAGGATGTCGGCGCAAAGTGGAACGAACAGGCCGAATATATCTCTGTTTACCCCAATGTTCTTTTAGGGGTTCACCGGGACCATGCCTTCGCCATCATTCTGGAGGCTAAGGGGCCTGAAGCTACGATGGAACATGTTCACCTTTACTATTCCGAACCTAACACCGAAGCCAAGTTGCGCGCCAAGAACACAGTGCAGTGGAAAGAGGTCTTTGAGGAAGACATTTTTGTCGTAGAGGGCATGCAGCGCGGGCGCCACGCAGATCAGTTTGACGGCGGGCGGTTCTCACCGGTGATGGATAGCCCCACGCATTGCTTCCACGAGTGGGTGGCGAGCAAGGTCGAAGCCCATCGTGGAACCCAACGCGCCGCGGAATGAATGAGGATTTAGACGCACAAATGATTGCCGCCCACGAGGCGGGGGATTTGCGCGCATTGGTCACCCTCTACACCGCGGCTGCGGATGCGGCGAATGACATGGATACTGCGTGTTTCTTCCTCACCCATGCGTATGTTTTCGCCTTGGAGGCAGGGGCGGATGAGGCGTGCAAATTGAGGGCACGGTTGAAGGCTGAAGGACGCGAAAGCTGAAAATCTGCTATCCGTCTGGGTCGTAGGCACGTCTGCTTCGCTCGCTTTGCGCTCGTACGGCCCTGCCCCTTGCAATACTCCTGCAACAGTTGATAATTAAACACACGTTCAATTATCGCCCGGCATGGGAGGGATCGCCTTGGATTTCGCTCTGAGTGAAGAACAAACCGCCATTTTCGACATGGCCCATGCCTTTGGTCAGGAGAATATCGCGCCTCATGCCCGCGATTGGGAGGCGCAAGGCACGATCCCCAAAGAGCTTTGGCCGCAGGTCGGCGATCTGGGCTTTGGCGGGCTTTACGTGAGCGAAGAGAGCGGCGGCTCCGGCCTCACGCGGCTGGATGCGACGCTGGTCTTTGAGGCGCTTTCCATGGCCTGTCCTTCGGTGGCGGCGTTTCTCTCGATCCACAACATGTGCGCGCGGATGATCGACAGCTTTGGCAGCGATGAGTTCAAATCCCGCGTCCTGCCCGACGTGATCCCGATGAAGACCGTGCTCTCCTATTGTCTGACCGAACCCGGCTCAGGCTCAGACGCCGCCGCTTTGAAGACGCGTGCCACTCGCACAAACGACGGCTATACGTTGAATGGCACCAAGGCCTTTATCTCGGGCGGCGGGTATTCGGATGCTTATGTCTGCATGGTGCGCACCGGCGAAGATGGTCCCAAAGGCATCTCAACCGTGTATGTAGAGGACGGTGCGCCGGGGCTCAGCTTTGGCGCGTTGGAAGACAAGATGGGCTGGCGCAGCCAACCAACGGCGCAAGTCCAGTTCGATGACTGCGCCATTCCCGCCGAGAACCTTGTGGGCGAAGAAGGCCAAGGGTTCAGCTATGCCATGGCGGGGCTGGATGGTGGGCGGCTGAATATCTCAGCCTGTAGCCTTGGGGCCGCTCAACAGGCACTCAATTTGACCAAAACATATATGTCTGAGCGCAAAGCTTTCGGCAAATCCATCGACCAGTTTCAGGCGCTGCAATTCCGCCTCGCCGATCTGGAGATTGAGCTACAGGCCGCGCGCGTGTTCCTGCGTCAGGCCGCCTGGAAACTCGACACCGGCGCACATGACGCCACCGCCCATTGCGCCATGGCCAAAAAATTCGTGACCGAAGCCGGCAGCCACATCGTCAACCAATGCCTGCAGCTGCATGGCGGCTATGGCTACCTGGCAGACTACGGGATCGAGAAACTGGTGCGTGACCTGCGGGTGCATGAAATCCTCGAAGGCACCAACGAGATCATGCGCCTGATCGTTGCACGCCATATGCTGGCTGAGGCATAGTCCGGATTATGAGTGACATCGACATCCACATCACCGGGCGTGCGGGCCGGATCACCCTGACGCGTCCCAAGGCTTTGAACGCCATGAGCTATGACATGTGTCTGGCGATTGAGGCAGCCCTTGATGACTGGCGCGAGGATGACGCGATTGATCTGGTGATCATCGACGCGATAGGCGACAAGGCCTTCTGCGCAGGCGGCGACATCCAAGACCTCTACGATGCCGGCCGCGCGGGCGATTTTGCTTATGGTCAAAAATTCTGGCGAGATGAGTATCGTCTTAATGCCAAGATTGCGGAGTATCCCAAACCATATGTGGCCTTCATGCAGGGCTTTGTGATGGGCGGAGGCGTGGGGATTTCCTGCCACGGCTCGCATCGGGTTGTCTGTGACACCAGCCAGATCGCCATGCCGGAATGCGGCATCGGGCTGATACCAGATGTGGGAGGGTCGTTCATTCTGGCGCGCGCGCCGGGACGGCTTGGGGAATATCTCGGCACGACCGGCACACGCATGGGGCCTGCCGATGCGATCTATGCCGGATTTGCAGATTACTACATTCCACGCGATCACTGGCCTGATCTGATCCGCCAATTGGAAACCACTGGCGATCCAAATTTGATTGCCCCTGCCAGCCGTCCAGCCCCGGACGGCACGCTGGACATCCTGCAATCTAACATTGACGCAGCCTTTGGGGGCGAAGACCTGCGCGCAATTCTCAATACGCTGACGTCCACCGAGAGCGACTTTAACCAAAGCGCGCTCAAGGCGCTAAAGCGCAACTCCCCTCTTTCGATGGCATCTACTATCGAGGTCATCCACCGGCTGCGCGGCCAGGCCGCCACGATCCGCCGCGCGCTGGAGATGGAATACCGGTTTACTTTTCGTGCCACAGAACATGGGGATTTCCTCGAAGGAATCCGCGCTGCCGTGATCGACAAGGATCGCAGCCCCATTTGGCAACATGATCTCGACACCCCACCCAGCCTGGCGGCGACAAAGATGCTGATGCCATTGGGACAAGACACACTGAGCTTCGACAAAGGAGGCCTCTCATGAAAATCGGATTTATCGGACTGGGCAACATGGGCGCACCGATGGCCGCCAATCTGGCCAAAGCGCACCATGATGTCACCGGCTTTGATACGGCTGGCACCACAGCGGATGGGGTGACACAGTCCGCCACCGCAGAGGCCGTGGCTGAGGGGGCTGATGTGGTGATTACCATGCTGCCTAACGGGGCCATACTGCGCAGCGTAGCGGATCAGGTGATCCCGGCCATGAAACCCGGCGCTGTGCTTCTGGATTGCTCAACGGTGGATGTCGACAGCGCCCGCGCCGTGGCCGATGCAGCGCAGGCTGCGGGCCTTTTGGCCCTTGATGCGCCGGTCTCCGGTGGGATTGGCGGCGCGCAGGCAGGCACGCTCACATTCATGGTGGGTGGTGCAGATGCCGCCTTCGCCATCGCCAACCCGCTTTTTGACATCATGGGACAAAAGGCCGTGCATTGCGGGCCATCGGGCAACGGGCAGGCCGCCAAGATATGCAACAACATGATCCTCGGCGCGACCATGATCGTCACGTGCGAGGCCTTTGCGCTTGCGGACAAACTCAGCCTGGATCGGCAAAAGATGTTTGACGTGGTCAGCACCTCATCGGGCTACAGCTGGTCAATGAACGCCTATTGCCCTGCCCCGGGCATCGGCCCACAAAGCCCGGCGGATAATGACTACAAACCGGGCTTTGCCGCAGAGCTTATGCTAAAGGATCTGGGTCTTGCCATGGAGGCCGCCAAATCCGCTGATGCCGACACCCCAATTGGTCAGATGGCGCAGGCGCTCTATCAGCAATTTGTCGAAGAGGAAGATGGGCGTGGTCGTGATTTCTCGGCCATGCTGCCCCGCTTTGAAAAACGCGGCCACACCGGATGAGCGAGACACCGTATTGTGGAGCGCATTTGTGAAGGCGGCAGACGGCATGTCAAGGCCACCGCACCCGTCCCTGGCCTGGGTCAAAGCGCGGCGGGCGCAGATGCATGTCTATGCCGACTAGGTGGAAATTGGCGACGGGGTGTTGCCGCATGCCGATATCACGACTGCCATCCTCTATGAGACCGAACGCGGCATCAAAAACCGCGTTCTGGAACTGGCCACTCCGGCGCTGTCGGTGCAGATCAACTTCAACCCAGGCACATCACCCGAAGGCCACCTGCCCTATCCTCTGGACCTGGCACCTTTTCTCAAATCACTGGCGCGCTTCAGGCTCGTGATTTGGGACGTCTTTGCACTGGCGGTCATTATGATTATCTTTGACCAATGACCTGGACAGCACATGCCTTTGGTCTGGAGCATCTTGACCCGGACACTCAAGACCACCTGCATCACCTTGCGCCGGTCCTCTTGCCCGAAGGCGCAGCACTTTTTCATCCCGGAGATACCGCGGAAGGGTTTGTGATCATGCTATCGGGCCGGGTTGACGTGTTTCTGACCGGCCCCACTGGGCGCGACATTCTGCTTTATACAGTGGAACCGGGGCAGAGCTGTGTGCAGACGACACTCGGCCTTTTGGGCGGTGAAGCCTATTCCGGTGAGGCAATTGTGCGCGACAAAGCCGAACTTGTCTTGGTGCCGCGCGCGCTGTTTCTCAAACTCTTGCAAGGCTCCGAGAGTTTTCGGGGCTTTGTCTTCTCCGCCTTTGCTGCACGCATGCAGTCAATGATGCATCTTCTTGAAAAGGTGGCGTTTCAGCGTGTCGAGGCGCGGCTTGCCGAGTGTCTTCTGGCGCGAGCGCAGGCCGGTGTCCTGCACAGCACCCACGCCGAGATCGCCACAATCATTGGCACTGCCAGGGAAGTGATCTCTCGCCGTCTGGAGGCGCTGGACCGGCGCGGTATCCTCAAGCTGGAACGGGGTCTGGTTCGTATCCTGGACGCCGATGCACTCAAGGAAATTGCACGCACCCAATAGCACCTTGGTGACCAAGTCACCGACATGCCTCCCGATGTGCTCTAGATCTCACAAAGCTAAGCCCAACAAAGGGCGCAACGTCAGAGGAGATGTGTTATGCTGAAGAAAAATGTTGGCTCTCTGGATCGGATCATCCGAATTGCCCTGGGCATTGCCCTGATCGCTGGGTTTTTCCTGAATTCAGGCGCGAGCTTTGGCTGGCTTTATCTTGTGGCCGGCAGCATTGCCCTTGCCACAGGGGTGATGAGCAGCTGCGCGCTTTACTCGATTATCGGGATCTCAACCCGCAAACTTGAGAAATAGTCTCACTTTTCAGAGCTTTTCTCCGCAAAAATACATCCCCGCCAGGAGGCACCCGGCGAGGATGTCATAACCCGCTATACATGTCAGCCGCACCTAACGCCTGTCATAATCGTACCGGCCGTGATACCCAGGCTGATGCTTGTGGTAGCGTTGACCATGATGGCGCGCACGATTGTTGTGCCGATCGCCATATTTGTAGCTTTGTGACTGATACTTGCGGTGTTCGTGCCTGTGATGCCTGTTATAGCTGCGGTGATGTCGGTCATCATCCTTGTCCAGCAACTCACTTGCAATCACACCCAAAGCGATGCCACCCAGAAGCGCGCCCGCGATGTCGCGATTGTCCGACGCCAGCGCTGAGTTGGGCGTCAAAGCCGCAAGGATGGGCAAACTCATCGCAAATGCCGTTCCAAGAAATCGAAGTGTCATATCAATGCTCCTTTTCATTGAGCTGTTCGTCGAATGACATGTGGGAAGCACCGCGTCCGAAACAACGCACCGAAATTCATGCTTCTGTGAGCCACTGTGACGACGGCGCGGCATGCGGCAGAACGCACACCCAAAAATCATGAAATATTTTTTAAAAACAAATATTTAAAATAATCAGCGCCCATGAAACACAGCTCACGGACTCTCTAAAGCCACATCAGACGCTTAAGCTACTCTGCGGCGACTTTACCTGCGGGCAGCATGTCCTTGAGGTAATGCCCCGTGTGACTTTGCCCGACTTGAGCCACATCTTCCGGTGTTCCCACTGCCACAATCTCACCGCCACCATCACCACCCTCGGGGCCGATGTCGATGATCCAGTCAGCGGTTTTGACCACGTCGAGATTGTGTTCGATCACGATCACCGTATTGCCTGATTCCACCAGCTCATGCAGCACTTCCAAAAGCTTGCGCACATCCTCGAAATGTAGCCCGGTTGTCGGTTCGTCTAGAATGTACAGGGTCCGCCCGGTTGAGCGTTTACTCAGCTCTTTGGACAGCTTGACCCGCTGCGCCTCACCACCTGAAAGCGTTGTCGCCTGCTGACCCACCTTGATATAGCCCAGCCCTACGCGCATGAGCGCGTCCATCTTCTCACGAATACTGGGCACAGCCTTGAAGAACTCTTGGGCGTCCTCGACGGTCATATCAAGAACGTCCGCAATGCTCTTGCCTTTGAACAGAATTTCCAAAGTCTCGCGGTTGTACCGCTTGCCCTGACAGGTCTCGCAAGTCACGTAGACATCCGGCAGGAAGTGCATCTCGATCTTGATGACCCCGTCACCCTGACAGGCCTCGCAACGACCACCCTTGACGTTGAAGGAAAACCGCCCCGGCTTGTAGCCCCGCGCCTTGGCCTCTGGCAGACCGGAGAACCAATCCCGGATCGGCGTAAATGCCCCTGTATAGGTTGCGGGGTTGGACCGCGGCGTACGCCCGATGGGGCGCTGGTCAATGTCAATGACCTTATCGAGGTGCTCCAGCCCCTTGATCGTTTCGCACGGAGCCGGTGTTTGACGTGCCCCATTCAGACGCATGGACGCTGTTTTGAACAGTGTTTCGATGGTCAGCGTCGATTTACCGCCGCCAGATACGCCAGTGACGCACACAAACTTGCCCAAAGGAAACTCTGCATCAACGGCTTTGAGGTTGTTGCCTGTCGCATTGATCACATTGACAGACTTGCCATTGCCCGTCCGCCGTTCAGTTGGCACGGCTATTTCGCGCGTACCCGAAAGATACTGACCGGTGATGGATTTCTTATCGCGCGCAATCTTCTCGGGCTTGCCATGGCTCACCACATCACCACCATGCACACCTGCGCCGGGGCCAATGTCGAACACGTAGTCTGCCGTGCGAATGGCCTCCTCATCATGCTCGACCACAATCACGGTGTTTCCCTGATCCCTCAGGTTCTGCAAGGTGGTGAGCAAGCGCCCATTGTCCCTCTGATGCAGGCCGATCGATGGCTCATCGAGCACATAAAGCACACCTGTCAGCCCCGAGCCGATCTGGCTGGCCAGCCGGATCCGCTGACTTTCCCCGCCCGAGAGCGTTCCTGCCGAGCGGCTCAGAGTGAGATACTCAAGCCCCACATTGTTCAGAAAGCCCAAGCGCTCACGGATTTCCTTCAGGATCGCGCGCGCAATCTCGTTTTTCTGTGCCGTCAGGTGCTCTGGTACGCTCTCACACCAGTCAAATGCCTCGCGGATCGACATCTGCACCACCTGCCCCACATGCAGGCCCGCGATCTTCACTGCCAGCGCCTCGTCTCTGAGCCGGTAGCCTTCACAGGCCCCACAGGGACGGTTGTTCTGATACCGCTCAAACTCCTCGCGGATCCAGTTGCTGTCGGTCTCGCGATAGCGGCGTTCCATGTTGGGGATAACCCCCTCAAACACACGGCTCACCTGATAGACACGGCCAGCTTCATCATATCGAAAGTTAATCTCTTCTTCACCCGAGCCATACAGGAACACCTGCTTCACATGCGGCGGAAGATCTTTCCAAGGGGCTTTGGCATCAAACTCATAGTGCTTCGCAATCGCTTCAATCGTTTGCAGGAAGTACGGCGACTTACCCTTGCGCCAGGGCGCCAGAGCTCCGTCATCCACGCGCAGGGCCTCGTCGGGCACCACAAGCCGCTCATCAAAGAAAAGCTCCATGCCCAAGCCGTCACAATCCGGGCAGGCGCCAAAGGGGGCGTTGAAGGAAAACAGGCGCGGTTCAATCTCGGGGATGGTGAAACCGCTGACCGGGCACGCAAAATTCTCGCTGAAAGCGGTGCGTTCCGGTTCCCCTTCCTTGGGCGCGGTCTCCAGCACAGCAATGCCATCAGCCAGATCAAGCGCAGTACGCAGACTGTCCGCCAGCCGGGTCTCCAACCCGTCTTTCACAACGATCCGGTCGACCACAACATCAATGTCGTGGCGGAACTTCTTATCGAGCGTGGGCGGTTCATCCAGCTCGTAAAACGCGCCATCGACCTTCACCCTCTGAAAGCCCTGCTTGCGCAGTTCCAGAAACTCCTTGCGGTATTCGCCCTTCCGGTCCCGCACAATGGGGGCCAGAAGATAGGCGCGCACGCCTTCCTCCATCCCCATGATCCGATCGACCATATCCTGCACTTGCTGCGCCTCGATGGGCAGGCCCGTGGCGGGGCTGTAGGGTGTGCCGACCCGTGCAAAGAGCAGACGCATGTAGTCGTAGATTTCCGTAACTGTACCCACGGTGGAGCGTGGGTTCTTCGATGTCGTCTTTTGCTCAATCGAAATCGCCGGGCTAAGGCCACTGATGTGATCCACATCGGGCTTTTCCATCATATCCAGGAACTGCCGTGCATACGCGCTGAGGCTCTCGACATAGCGCCGCTGTCCTTCAGCATAGATCGTGTCAAACGCCAAAGACGATTTGCCCGAGCCCGAAAGACCGGTGATCACCACAAGCTCGTTGCGCGGAATATCAACATCAATATTCTTGAGGTTGTGCTCGCGCGCGCCGCGCACCTCGATATTTTTCAGCTCGGCCATGTGACCCCCGGTTCACGATGCTCAACACATAGTTTAGGACGCTCGGTCTTCCAAGTTAAAAATGAGAACATAAACAGAACACGCGTCAGAACCTGTCAGCATCCTTGACTTATCCACAGTTATTTCTGCGCCAAGGCCCAGGAACAGATCGGGAAGTCTGGATCATTGGTCAGATCATCTCGTTCCGGATTGTATACAGGCGGCCATTCCTCGCCCAGATTGCGCAACCCGGCCAGCCGGTTGCCCCATTGCTCAGCGCGCACCCTGCCCTCATCAAACCCCGCCTCGATCAGCAGGTTTTTCAACCCGCGTGCTGTCCAGCGCGAGCAATCCACCGGGTCACCATGATACGGCACAAAGAATGGCACAGCGACCCAGAAATAGCCGCCCGGGCGCAGCATGTTCAACACATGGCGCGTGGCCGCATAAGGCCGGTCGAGATGCTCCCACACCTGATTGGCAAGGATCATGTCGAACTGTTTGGGCGCGCCATCTTCATCCAGAAACGGCCCCGCACATATATCATAAGCGGGAAACCGAAAGCGTTCGTAGGATTTGAACTCATACCGCCGCCCGTGCTTGCCGGAAATCTCGGCCACATCCATCGACGCAAGATCCAGCTCTTCGAGCCAGGCACGAGTGGTCTTGTAAAGAACGATGCGGTTTAGACTGGCCATGCCAGCAATCTTTCAGAAGCGCAAAGCCGAGAAAACCCGCCTTTGCTTCTTTCTTGTCAAAAATACCCAAAACTCCGCATCTTGCGGCGTCCAAGCTTACATATGAATGACCTGCCCATAGGCATCAAGCACGCTTTCATGCATCATCTCGCTCAGCGTCGGATGCGGGAAGACCGTGTGCATCAGATCCTCTTCGGTGGTCTCAAGCTGACGACCCACGACATAGCCCTGAATCATCTCGGTCACTTCCGCGCCCACCATATGCGCCCCCAAAAGCTCACCCGTCTTGGTGTCAAAGATCGTCTTGATCATGCCCTCAGGCTCACCCAGCGCAATTGCCTTGCCATTGCCGATAAACGGAAAGCGACCCACCTTGATGTCATAGCCCAGTTCCTTGGCCTTGGCCTCGGTGTAGCCCACGCTGGCCACTTGCGGATGACAATAGGTGCAGCCCGCGATGCTTTCAGGGCGGACGGGATGTGGGTGTTTTCCCGCAATCAGCTCGGCCACCATGACACCCTCGTGGCTGGCCTTGTGAGCCAGCCACGGTGCCCCAGCGATGTCCCCAATGGCATAGAGTCCATCAACGCCGGTGCGACAGTATGCGTCCACGACCACATGGGTGCGGTCGATTTTTACGCCCAAAGCCTCCAGCCCAAGGTTTTCAACATTCCCCACAATGCCCACGGCTGAAATCACCGTATCAAAGTCATGCTTCTCGACCTTGCCACCGACTTCGATATGCGCAGTGACCTTGCCTTTGGCGCGGTCGAGTTGCTTGACCATGGCTTTCTCCATGATCTTCATGCCTTGCTTCGTGAATGCTTTCTTGGCGAAGGCCGAAATCTCGGCGTCTTCTACGGGCAAAACCCGGTCCATAACCTCAACGACGGTCGTGTCGGCCCCAAGCGTATTGTAGAAACTGGCAAATTCGATCCCGATGGCACCGGAGCCGATCACAAGAAGCTTCTTGGGCATGCGCGGCGGCAGAAGCGCATGTTTGTAGGTCCAGACCAAATCCCCATCGGCCTCAAGCCCAGGCAATTCCCGCGCCCGCGCACCTGTGGCCAGCACAATGTTCTTGGCCGTGAGCTCTTCGGTGCCCTTCTCGGTTTTGACCGACACCTTGCCTTTCCCGGTCAGCGTGGCCTCCCCCATCACGGTGGTAACCTTGTTCTTCTTCATCAAGTGGCCAATGCCGCCAGAAAGCTGCCCTGCAACGCTGCGCGATCTTTTGACCACGGCATCAAGATCATAATCGATCTTGTCGGCCTTAAGACCAAACTCTTTGGCGCGGTGCATCAGGTGAAAGACCTCGGACGAGCGCAGCATCGCCTTGGTCGGAATACATCCCCAGTTGAGACAGATGCCACCCATATGCTCACGTTCTACAACGGCGACATTCATCCCCAGTTGCGCGCCACGGATTGCCGCAACATATCCACCGGGCCCCGCCCCGATCACAATCATGTCGAAGGATTTCGCCGCCATGTTCATCTCCGTTTCAAAACTAGTTTGATATTAAACTATTTTGCAGAACGCCGCAACGCAGCATTTCACACCCGCAACAACTTGCCACGGGTGCCGACCTTAAAGATTTGATTTAGGTCAACTTTTGGAAAGGAATTTTCAGGCCGCGTCGGCCTTTTGCAGCTCACGTACGATGCCGCCATAGCCACCGGTCTCTAAAAACTGCTCTTCTTTTGCAGAGGACGCGCGCCCCAGAGCCGCATTGCGATGCGGGAACCTACCAAATCGACGGATCACTTCGCGATGCGCCCGCGCGTGCAATAAATTGGTGCCATCATCGTCACTCATCCGCTCACAGATCAACCGCACACAGCGGTCCTGGTCACACAAGTTCTCGGAGTGCATAAGTGGCAAGTAAAAGAATTGCCGCGCGGGTCCGTCTATGCGCTTGTCCCAGCCACGATGAATGGCGGCCTTGGCGGCGGCAAGAGCGTGTTTGTCGGTGGAGAAAGACAGTGCATGATCACGGAACATATTGCGCGGGAACTGATCCATCAGGATGATGTAGGCCAATGTCCCACTCGAATAGGTGAGCCAAAGGCCATAGGTGCCTTCGCGCGCATTTTCCCAAGCTCCTTGAAACTGATCACGAACTTCAGCGTCCAGTTCATCGGATTGTTCGTACCAGCCTTTGGGGCCGACTTTGTCGAGCCAAAACCCCAACACATCTTCAGGCGCTTTCATCTCACCCTCCTCACCAAGACACACCGCACATAAGGCGAGTAAACGACAGTTAAACCCTTCTGCACAGTAAAAAATTACTACAGCGGCAATACTGCGTGACAATTTGGTGACAAACTCAGGGTGCTGTCTCTTCGTCGTCCTGAGCGGTTTCGATGGCGTATTCCTGCGCCACCTCAACCACAATGGGGGATGCCCCCGGTGCCACGGCGGCATAGCTGTCGGTGTCTTCCACCGCAGGGGCCGCACGCTGTGTCATCCGATAAGCCGCATAGGCCACCATGGCGGCGCAAAGTACGGCTATAAAAAGAAAGAATCCGCTAGGGCCGATGATCCCCATGATCCAACCCGTGATGATTGGCCCAAACACGGCCCCCAACCCGTTGATGAACACCATGCCGCCAGCAGCGGCGGCCATATCGTCATGGCCCAGAAAGTCATTGGTGTACGCAATGAGAAGCGAATAGAGCGGATTGGACGTGCCCCCGACAATGAAAGCTGCGACAAGAAGCAGTGTGAACACACTTCCAAAAAGCATGCCGATAATGGCCCCGACCCCGCAGGCGGCGGACACACCAAGGATAAGCAGGCGCCGGTCCATACGATCCGAAAGCCATCCCAACGGATACTGGATCAGCAACGCCGCAACATAAAACGTTGCCACAAAGGTCGATATTTGCCCGACACTTAAACCAGCTTCGGCCCCGTAAACCGAGGCCATGCCAAACTGAGCCGAGAATATCCCGCCCAAAAGGAACATGCCCACGCAGCCCAGAGGCGAAATGCGAAGGATTTCTCGCAAAGACATAGGCTTGGTAGAATCGAAAGACGGCGTAGGGCTGACGGACAATAGGATCGGCGCAAAGGATAACGAAATCAGAACTGACGGAATGATAAAGAGCAAAAAGCCCCCCGGATCCGCGCTCAACATCAGGGCCTGAGCACTTACGATGCCGACCATTTGCACGATCATGTAAAGTGAAAGCGCCTTGCCGCGGTTCTCGTTGGTCGCGGCATTGTTGAGCCAGCTTTCAGCGGTCACATACACGCCGGAAAAACAGAACCCGATCAGAATGCGCCCTGCCCCCCATGCGTAAACATTGGTAAATGCCGGATAGAGGATCATCACAGCCGAGATCATGGACGCGAGCGCCGCAAAGACGCGAACATGCCCGACGCGGCGGATCATGTCAGGTGCTTTTCGTGAGCCAAAGAGAAACCCGACAAAATATCCAGACATGACGAGGGACATTTCCAGAGTCGAGAACCCTTCGATCTCTCCACGCACACCCAAGAGCGTGCCCTGCATGCCGTTCCCGACTTGCAACAGCATCATGCCGAGCAACAAAGCCCAAGCGCTGGATAAGACCGAAAACATCGCGCACTCCGAATGGTTACGAGCGCTCTACGTGGTTGGCCAGGTATATGTCTGGCTCAAACACGACTCGCAAATGTCGTTGAAACCCTCGTGACAGGCGATTGTCACGGAATCAACAAGGACGCGTCCCCGTAAGAAAAAAGCGATACTTTTCGCGCACAGCGTGCTCATAGATGGCTCTGATCCGCTCCTGCCCCATCATCGCCGAGACCAGCATCATCAGAGTGCTCTTGGGAAGGTGGAAATTGGTCATCAGAGCGTCAGCAACATGGAAGGTAAAACCAGGGTAGATGAAAATATCCGTCTCCCCTTGCCATGGCTGGATCGTACCGCTTCGCCCGGCGCTTTCGATCAACCGCAACGCCGTTGTGCCCACCGGAATGATCCGCCCCCCGCCGCCCGCGTCGCTGTGATTTCAGCAGCTGCGGCCGCGCTTACCTCACCCCATTCAGCATGCATTTTATGGGTGGTCACATCCTCAACTTTGACAGGCAGAAAGGTCCCTGCCCCTACATGCAAAGTCACTTCGGTGAACTCGATGCCCTGCTCTGCAAGCTCAGCCAAAAGCGCTTGGTCGAAATGTAAACTGGCGGTGGGCGCGGCAACGGCCCCTTCTTTCTTGGCAAAGACTGTCTGATAATCTTCGCGGTCCTGGGCATCTGCCGCACGTTTGCTGGCAATATAGGGGGCAAAGGCATCGCCCCGGCTTGGTTCAGCGCCGCGTCAAAATCATCGCCTGCCAGATTGAAAGACAGCGTGGCCTGGCCCTCTTGCTTTGACAGAACCGTGGCCGAGAAGTCGGCATTGAAACAAATACGTTCACCTTCGCGCAGCTTCTTCAATGGCCGCACCATAGCCGACCAGTGCCCCTGCCCATCGGGCTCCAATAGCGTCACATCAATCTTTGCTTTACTTCTACCTTGCGGCCCCTCGCGAAACCTTTCGCCAAAGAGACGCGCCGGGATCACCTTGGTGTTGTTCAGAACAAGCCGATCTCCGGGTCGCAACCAATGGCCAAGGTCATAGACATGTGCATCCGTGGTCTGATCCCCCTCAGCCACCAAAAGCCGCGCCGAAGGGCGTGGCCGCGCAGGACGCGTTGCGATCAACTCTTCAGGCAGATCGAAATCAAATTCGGAAAGCTTCATCGACCGCCGTCTTCCTCGATCTGGGGCGGTCGAAACCTGTCACTCGGCGGGTCTTGTGGGGCTGCGGCGTCCGGTTGCGCCGCATCAGATGCCCTCTGAGATGTTTCAAGATCCGGTCGTTCTGGGGGTGAGCGGCGAAACAGATCCCGGAACATCGCAGGTGTAAAAACCGACAAAGGATTAACGCCGACCTGCGGGTCAGAAGCACTGCCGCGTATTGTGTAGTTGAACCCGATCAAGCCTTCACCTCGACGCGTAAACAGCCTGCCGACAGCATTAACGAGATAAACCGGCGATAAGACCCCCTGCATGTCCATGCGCCCATTTTCGGGGTAGTAGTACCCATCCATCGAAATGCCCATGGAAGCCCCAACCGCACTACCCGAATAGAGCGTGATACGATCTGGCGCGAGTTGAAACCGCGCGTCAACTTCTTGAAAATGGATGCCCTCGCCACCCATTTGTTCCAAAAGCCCCACCACGCTGACCGCGTTCAGCAGGGCGGCCATGGACGGCGCATCTTTGATGCGCATGCCGTCTGTGACCTGCAGGCGGCCTTCATAAGTGCCGCTCGCCTTTCCCGGAATCAAAGTTAGGTCCAACACCCCATTGCGCGCCTGCTTGATCAAGCCCGCCGAGGCAAACACACCCGCTGCATCCTGAGACTGAATGCGAAACGCACTGCGCCCGTTGCGTGGAATAACGCGGCCTTCAATGGGTGTATTTCCATTGACGCGTGCGGTGAATTTTCCATCAGGCCCATTGCGCATGTCCAGATCCGACTGGAACCCAGTGAGCGCGATACTGTCAGAGACAATTAACCGGTCCAAAACAAGAGACACCGGGCCAGTCTGTCCACGCCGCCCAGATGTGCCTTCCTCGCCATCTCCACCGTTGACAGATGTCTCTCTTAGGTCAATTTCTCCGCCCAACACACGCACCGCAGGAGGTGTGTTTCCGCCGCGCCCGACAAGCTCGATTGGCGCGTCAATCCAGTTTCCGGCACGTACGCGGGTAAAAGACGCACGATCAAGCTGGCCGGAAGGCAACAGAGACACGTTTCCACGCGCCTCAAGCCCTGCCGCATTCAACGTGATTTGATCAATCACAGGCGGCTCACCGAGCCGACCTTCAAGCGACAAGCTTCCCGTGCCGCCCTGCGAAAGCGCCCAATCAATCTCAGGCAACCGCAGAGCAATGCCCGCCAGATCAGAGCTCAAGCGAAAATCACCGGGCCTATCCTTCTCAAAATCAAGCTCTACATCTGCCTGACCTGAGCCCGATACACTGCCAGGTGGCAAGTTGATCCGAAACTCATCGGTAAACCGTTCCGAAAGCTCCACAGTGCCGCGAACCTTAGCCGCACCGTTCGCCTCTTCGGCCAGGAGCGCTTCAAATTGAGCATCAAAGGGCACCTGACCAAGAAGCCCTGGGCCACTGACCTTCAGAACTTCGTGCGTAACGTTGAGGTCAAGCGTGTTGGCTTTCAACACCCGATCCGGCACAAGAACCTCACTGCGCACATCGCGCAATGTGCCCGCAACGTCAAAGAGAACGTCCTTGGTTGTTAGTTTGGGAACCATGCGAAACTTGAGCAGGCCGGACAAATCAACTCGTCCATCTGCCAGTGTGACCGGCCGCCCCGCCTTTTGCATAAAGCGAAACGGCTCTTCGTCCAAAAGCGAAAGCGCGCCAGTGATGGTGCTTTGCGTGCGCAAATGCACCTGTGCGGGCGTGCGCTTCATATCGACATCAGGGATCTCAAAACTTGTGCCGGAAATATCAATCCGCCCACCCTGGGCGGGGCTGATGGAACCGGATTGCGCAGAAAGGACAAATTGATTTTCATAAAGCGTGGCATGCCCGGCAGCGTTCTCGATGATCGGCACGCGTTTGACATATTGCGTGTCGAGGCCTTCGAAATCAAAACCAAGGAAGACATCTGGCTTGTGTTCGGGCAAAGAGCGCACGGCAAGCTGCACATTTTGAATAGTTGCCCTGCGCACATTCTCGGCAATCCAATTGCGCGCATTGGCCAACAATGTCTTGGGCCAAAGCTCCAAAAGCTGAGCATCGCCAATTTCATCAACCCCGCCATCAAGTGCCACAGTCCACCCATCGTCACCTGCGCGCGCTTCTCCGGACAATACGACATTGACGTCATTGTCGCTTAACGACAACTCACCCAATGTGGCGACAAACGGGTCCAACCGCAGGCGCATATCCATGCGAGCGGGGCCGAGAGTAATGGGCTCGGGGTAAATATCCGCCGGGTTGGCCTGGATCTGGTCAAGTCCGACCTGTAGGACAATCTCGCTCGGCAGACCTTGTCGAACCCCGATCAGATTGGCGCGCCCCTCTGCACTTGTCTTCAGCCATTTGCTATCGACCGATAGCTCGCTGAAAAGGATCTCCTGATCTTCCGGGTCATAGGTAAAGTAACTGCGCACCGCATCGAACGAGATGGGTTTGGTTGCCTCGTTAGGTTTAACCACACCTGCCCCGATTTGCAGTGTTGCATTAAGAGGCCCAAGCGCACCGTCCTCTTCCACAGCAACGCGCAAGGCACCTGAAATCGGTGCGTCCAGCGCACTGAGCCACGCAAGCGCAGGCGACTGGCCCGCAATATCCCGCGCATGCATGTCCTCAAAGTTGAGACCAAGCTCGGCGGCAGTCTCGCCAATTTGGGTCGTGTAGTTCATTTCCAGCGTGGTCGCGTAGTCTCGCCCGCCCAAGAGCACAAAGTCTCCACGCAGGCGCAGATCATTGTCGTCACGGGTCAATGACAGACGCCCACCATCCACGCTCCACGACCGCCCGGCACGCAAGTCGTCATACCGCACCGAGACGTTTTCCACGTCAATTAAGGTGAGATCGGCAAACCCTGGGCGCAACAGAATGGCTTCGGTCTCGCCGATCAGTTCGCGCAAACTGCTGGCCTCTTCAACAGGCGCATCGGCTTGCCCGACCGACAACCCCACTGCGCCGGTGTTTTCGCGGCGCAGAGACAAGCGAACACCACTCAGCTTGATGTAACTTGGCTGCACTTCACCACGCATCAACGGCTTAAGCGCAACTTGGCTTTGTAGATCAGAAAGATTGGCTATTGGCAGGCCAGTCTCATCCCGCAACATGACGTCACGCAACCACAGACGCGGCACGAGGTTTTCATTGAGCACAACCGCCACATCCCCAAAGTGCAGCGAAACACCTTCAAGCTCTTCATTGATCTCTGTGGTCAGCCGATCACGCACCCAGTCTGGTGCAGAAATTCGGGTGCCAATCAAAGCTGAAAACAAAACGGCCAGGACCCCGGCTATCAGAAGTAAGCCGACACCCAAACGCATGCCGGTTTTCTTCACCCAGCCGCGACGCGGTTTTGTCTCTGCCGTTTCGGTCATTTTTCCCGTTATGGCCACTTGGCCTGCCTGCTGCCTTTATTCTCGCGCGTTACACTCTAATTTAAAACTCACTTTTTATTTTTGGAGGTCCCTAAATGCCCGAAATCGCCGATTTGGCCCCTGATTTCACCCTGCCGCGCGATGGCGGAGACGACGTGACGCTCTCCGAACTGCGCCCGGCACCTGTTGTTCTGTTCTTCTATCCCAAAGATGACACTTCGGGATGCACGAAAGAGGCCATCGCCTTTACCGGCCTGAACGCTGACTTCGAAGCGGCCGGGGCCAAGGTCTTTGGCGTCTCCAAAGATACCGTGGCCAAACATGACAAGTTTCGGGACAAGCATAGTTTGGGCATTCCACTTTTGTCAGATGCCGAAGCAGATATCTGTGAGCAATACGGCGTTTGGAAAGAAAAGAGCATGTATGGCAAGAAATACATGGGGATCGAGCGTACAACAGTTCTGATTGGGGGCGATGGCAAGATCCTACAGATCTGGCCCAAGGTAAAAGTGCCCGGCCACGCCGAAGAAGTGCTGGAGGCCGTACGCGCCTTGTGACAGACAGATCGCATGACGGAAAAGACTCTTTCAGAAATGGCGGTGGAGGTTCTAACCACCGCTGATGGCCGTGAGAAAACCGCAATGTCGCGCGCATATGCCCAACAGTGGTCCGAGGCGCGAGATGCGGGAACGCCTTTGCAGATTGGGCACGCGGACGTGCCCCTGCGCCCGTCACGCCCAGAGACGCCGCGCTTGCGTGATCCACGCGACGTGCCGCGACGTCGCCCTGGCACAGAGGCCGGGCGCATTGCGATTTTGCACGCTGTGGCACATATCGAGCTGAACGCGGTTGATCTGCATTGGGACATCATTCCGCGTTTCGCGGACACGTCCATGCCCATAGGATTCTATGATGATTGGGTGAAAGCTGCGGATGAGGAATCAAAGCATTTCAATCTTGTATGCGACTGTCTTGAAGCGTTGGGCAGCCACTACGGTGCGCTTGATGCCCATGCCGGTATGTGGCGTGCCGCCGAAGACACTGTGAATGACTTCATGGGCAGACTGGCTGTGGTGCCTATGGTACTCGAGGCCCGCGGTCTCGACGTAACCCCCGGCATGATCGAGATTTTCCGCAAGGCCAAGGATGACAAGGCTGTCGATGCATTGAAGACCATCTATGCCGAAGAAGTCAGTCACGTGGCCTACGGATCAAAGTGGTTCCACTTTCTGTGTGGTCGTCATGAGCTGGACCCCAAAGAGGCATTTCATACCCTTGTGCGGCGCTACTTTCATGGCGCGCTGAAGCCGCCTTTCAACGAAGAAAAACGCGCAGAGGCCGGGATACCTCCGGACTTCTACTGGCCTCTCGCCACAGAGGTCAAATCCGGGCATTGACATCGGTTACCCCCAAACCCTTCTAAGTCGGCGATTTTCTGCCGCTTGGAGCGGATTTCGTCGCAATTTCGGCATGAGTTGGTCAAAACACTTGCCCAAAGCTGAGGCACTGTGTAGGCAATTTGCGACGGTGCCGAGACGGCGTTTTGATATGTCGCACACATGGGAAAGTGAGCACATATGGGGCAAAGCGGCGTAGAAGAGCACCGACAAGGGAATGGTTGGCCAAAGACGACTATGGGGGCCTCGTGCGGACGCGTCTTGCGATAAAAATCCACAATCTGTTGGAACGAAATTTTCCTGAGCGCAGGGTGTTTTTGCGCTCGGACACGGACACGCGGTTCATCCGCCTGAAACCGGCGTCACAGCTTTTTGCCTTTCTCGGCGCCTCTGCCGTTGTGGCCTGGGCCATCATCGCCACAGCTATTCTGGTGATGGACTCAATCGGGTCTGGCAACTTCCGCGAACAGGCCAAACGCGATCAGCGCACGTACGAGACACGTCTCAACGCGCTTGAAGCAGAGCGCAATTTGCGCGCCGAAGAGGCGCTTGCCGCACAACAACGTTTCAATTCGGCGCTGGAACAGATTTCAGTGATGCAAACCGAGCTTTTGGCATCCGAAACCCGTCGGCGTGAACTGGAAACCGGTATTGAGGTTGTGCAGTCCACACTGCGTCGTGCCATGCAAGAGCGCGACTCCGCACGCGACGAAAACGAAGCCCTCGCCCTTGCGCTTGAAAATTCAGATATAGAACCTCTCAACACACCTGAGGCCGACGGCGAAGGCGACAGCACCGTGGACTTTCTCTCCAACGCTCTCGCCCAAACGGCTCAGGAACGCGACAAGGTCATTGAGGATGCGCAGGAAGCACTATTGGCTGCAGACGAAATGGCCACGCAGATCCGTCTGATGGAAGATCGCAACGAACAGATTTTCCGCCAGTTGGAGGAAGCCATGAGCATATCGGTCGAACCGCTCGACAAGATGTTTCGTGCTGCTGGTATGAACACAGAGTCGCTTCTGAACACCGTACGCCGGGGATATTCCGGACAAGGCGGCCCTTTGCTACCACTCAGCTTTTCAACGCTTGGCGAAACGCCTTCTCCTGATGCTGAGCGGGCCAACCGCATCCTGAACCAGATGGACAAGCTCAACCTCTACCGTATCGCAGCTGAGAAAGCGCCTTTTGCCATGCCGGTCAAAAGCTCTTTCCGCTACACGTCTGGTTTCGGCATTCGCTGGGGACGACCGCATAACGGCACAGATTTTGCAGCGCCGCATGGCACGGCCATCTATTCAACAGCAGACGGTGTGGTGACACATGCCGGATGGTTGTCGGGTTATGGCAGGCTTATCAAAATAAAGCATGAATTCGGAATTGAGACCCGGTACGCGCATTTGTCCGCCATTCGCGTCAAGGAAGGTCAAAGAGTCTCGCGTGGCCAAAGAATTGGTGATATGGGGAACACTGGACGTTCCACGGGCACGCATTTACACTATGAGGTCCGTGTCGGCGGCAAAGCCGTCAACCCTATGATCTACATCAAGGCTGCAAACAATGTTTTCTAAAAGCAAAATCAACGAACCAGCACCGAAGGCAGACACCGCGGCCAAACCCGCGACGCCTGAGACACGCACCGATGTTCCCCCAGCATCCGGCGCAAGTGGAGAGTTCAAGGCAACAGCCCCCAAGGCGAAACCCCCGGCTTCTACTCTGTCGACCGATTTGCACGTCACTGGCAATCTCAAGACAACCGGCGACATTCAGGTCGAAGGCACGGTTGAGGGCGACATTCGCGCACATCTTCTGACCATCGGCGAAGGCGCCACGATCAAAGGCGAAGTCATTGCCGATGATGTGGTGATCAATGGCCGTATCGTAGGCCGCGTGCGCGGTCTCAAAGTACGCCTGACATCCACCGCACGTGTTGAGGGTGACATCATCCACAAGACCATCGCGATTGAATCCGGTGCTCATTTCGAAGGCTCGGTTCAACGTCAGGATGATCCACTCAGCGCAGGCGCAAAGAAGCCCGCACAGCAAGCCGCCCCTGCGGCGGCTCCGGCGCAAGCCAAGAGCTGAGGCCACCGGCCAAAAGATTTGAAAGGCGCCCGGCTTTGTCGCGGCGCCTTTTTTGATGTGCGCTGTGTGAGTGGGTTTAGCGGCGGTGCTCGGTGTATTGGGGTATTGCATGTCGGCTTTGCGATCCGCTGAATCCGCAGGACTTTGCTGTCGTTGGCAATTCCAACAGTAAGTGCAAAAAAGAATATGACAGAACTTTTGGGTGACTCAGGAGGCTTTTGTGTTTGGAAAGATTTTTGGAAAAAAGAAAGAGCCTGAGCAATCTGAGGCTAAGCCTTCAAATATGGAATTCCTCGGAGATATCAAAGGTGGTGGGATTGGCGTGTTAAGGTTTGAAGTCGGAAAAGTTCTTAGGTCATTTCCTCAAGTAAAAAATGCTTATTTCTCAAAGTTAAAGCACAAAGACGAAGAAAAGGTTCGCATTGCGCTCATTGTCGAAGCTTCTGGCGCATCTATTGAGTTGGGTAGAAACTTAGCCGAAAAGTGTGCCGGTATTTGCGATATGGACCTGATATTTTCAGATGCTTTGAACGAAACTCTGGTAGACGAAATTCAATATAGTTCTGAACCACTCTTCAGCTACACCAACCTGTTATTTGAATGCCCAATTCTAGTGTCATGGGGCGCAAACGTTAGTATGCCAAAAGAATGGGAAAAGGCAGTTGTCGTTTACTATGTTGCCGCCCCTGATTTTAAGGCCGCGCTGAATAAAGCTGTATACGAACTTAGGTCTGAAGGTTTCGTTTACGAAGAAGTGCATGATGGCAAAATTAATCAATTAGATCCAGCAGTCTGGTGGGAAAAGCACGTCATGAAATTTTGGCCTCACCACTCCGATGACTTCCCCTCACAAGAACACATCCAAGTGTTGGTTGATACAGGCGGTACTCATAAGGGCCCCGCTTTGGAGTGGCGGAATAGTGTTGAAGAAATGTAGTTAAGCCGACGTTGCTCTGAGCTCAAACCCACCATCTACTTAAACCGTGCAAACGCCAGACTATTGGATGGTGATCCAGTGCCCTATGAAATGCGATTTTATTAGTTTGGATCGCAAAACCTTCGAAGACACCCCCGCCACACACTCCCGCAAAAACACAAAGAATGCTTGACACTTAGCCGCCAAAGCCCCATGTCCCGCCTATCGCTGTGATTGCGCGTGAGCCTGGCGGCAAAGCCGGGACAAGCAACCAGCCCAAGATTTCCAGTTCCCCATCACGCAGGGTTTCTGATGCGGTGCCAGACGGCGCGGGATACGCCCGACTGTCTTAAAGCATCGCCAAACCCTCTCGCCTGCGCATTCGGTGCGGGCATTATGTACTTGCGTGCATGCCCTTGCGGCTGTGCGCTCCGAAAAGGACACGACTTGTACGATTTTGACATGCTGGGCCTTGCGCCCCAATTGAACACGGCCATCAAAGAGGCCGGTCTGACTGAACCAACACCTATCCAAAACAAAGCCATTCCGCTAGCCCTCGAAGGCCATGATGTTCTGGGACTTGCCCAGACGGGCACAGGCAAAACCCTCGCCTTTGGCCTGCCGCTCATTCAGCATTTGCTGGATCAGCCCGGCAAGCCGCGCGAGAAAACGGTCAAGGCGCTGATCCTGGCCCCCACCCGCGAACTGGTGAACCAGATCGCCGACAGCCTGCGCAATCTGACGGCTAAAACTAAGCTGCGTGTTGTCACCGTTGTGGGTGGGCAATCCATCGGCAAACAGATCAAGCTTCTGAGCCGGAGTACCGATATCCTCGTGGCTACGCCGGGCCGGTTGATCGACCTGATGGACCGCCGTGCGCTCGATCTTTCAACCGCGCGTCATCTGGTGCTGGACGAGGCCGACCAGATGCTCGACATGGGCTTTATCCATGACCTGCGCAAAATCGCACCGAAGCTGGGCACCCCGCGTCAGACCATGCTGTTTTCGGCCACCATGCCAAAACAGATGGAAGAACTGAGCCAAGCCTATTTGAGCAATCCCAAACGGGTGCAGGTGGCACCTCCGGGCAAAGCCGCCGACAAGATCACCCAGTCGGTCCATTTTGTGCCCGGCCCGGAAAAGCCCTCCAAGCTGCGCGAAATCCTGTCGAATGACCCCGGTGCGCTGACTCTGGTCTTTGCGCGCACCAAGCATGGCGCGGAAAAGCTGATGAAGGGTCTGGTGGCCGACGGGTTCAACGCTGCTTCCATTCACGGCAACAAGACCCAAGGTCAGCGCGACCGCGCGCTCAAGGCGTTCCGGCAAGGCACTGTCAATGTACTGGTGGCCACGGATGTGGCGGCCCGGGGCATCGACATTCCGGGTGTCGCCTATGTGATCAACTATGATCTGCCAGAAGTGGCGGACAATTATGTGCACCGGATTGGCCGCACGGCACGCGCCGGGCGAGAGGGCGAAGCCATTGCCTTTTGCGCCCATGAAGAGGCCGGGTTGTTGCGCGACATCGAGAAACTGATGAAAATCACGATCCCTGTGGCGGGTGGCACGCCGCCAACAGATTTCACAGCGCGTCCCAAACGAGGCCAGAAGCAAGGGCAACGCCGTCGTTCAGGTCCACCCCGGAACAGGTCATCGAAACCTGCGGGCAATGGCCAGGCACCTCAAGGCACCAAGAGGCGCAGGCCTCGCCGTCGTAAGGCTGCCTAAGCCTGCAGCTCGGCATCCCAGTAAAGGAAATCCATCCAGCTTTCGTGCAGATAGTTGGGTGGAAACTTCCGCCCCAGATTGCGCAGCTGTTCAGCCTCTGGCGCACGCGGCGGGCGGCGCAGGCTTAGGTTGGACTGCCGAAGGCTCTTGGCACCTTTCTTGAGGTTGCAAGGGCTGCACGCTGCCACGACGTTTTCCCAACTTGTAATTCCGCCCTTGGCGCGCGGCACAACGTGATCAAAGGTGAGGTCTCCCTTCGAGCCACAATATTGACAGCAAAACTGATCGCGCAGGAAGAGGTTGAACCTTGTGAAGGCGACCCTCTTTTGCGGCTTCACGTAGTCTTTAAGCACGATAACCGAGGGGATCTTGATCTCGGTGGACGGACTACGCACCGTGTCTTCATATTCGGCCACGATGTCCACCCGATCAAGATAGGCCGCCTTGATGGCGTCCTGCCAGGTCCAAAGCGACAACGGATAGTACGAGAGAGGCCGATAATCCGCATTTAGAACCAACGCCGGATGATGTTTCAACGCGGACGGTTCTCTGACGAATTCAGTTCTAAACTCTGCAATCATAACGCTCTCGTTCTCCTGCTCAGTCTGCCTCGTACCTTATGTCTCCGGACGCGATCCTGCGCCCCTGATGTCCACCACTATATCTCGTGTTTTGCGGCTGGCAAGACCTACATATTGCAGCACATATTGGGATTGAGGTAACGGAGTTTCGCAACATAAATGTGACGGTTAAACACAGGCTTTGCGAGGCCAAAGAGTGGACCTGTTCCATCCGTGAGCCCGCATCAGATGTGATCAGGCAAATGATAGCCCCGCGCATAAACGTGTCGGATAGACCTTGTTGCCTCATCTCTGCCGATGTCATTTCCAAACCGATCCGCATGGATGGCATCAAGCCCTTTGGGTGGCCGACCCGTGACCATCCAATTGGCCAGGATTTCTGCCGATCCACCGCCGGTTCCAATGCCGACATTGAACCCTGTGGCCAACCAAAGGCCCTCCATTGAGGGGAGCGGACCGATCAAAGGCAATCCATCGGGCGTCAGACACATCGGCCCATTATTGGCGACTTTGATCCCGGCCTTGGCAAAAAGCGGCATACGCTCCATCAGCCGTTCCAGATGCGGCATCAAAGGGTCAAGGTTTGGAGGAAGCAGCTCTTCCTTGAAGTCCGGAGGGATGCCGTCCAACGCCCAGAATTCGGGCTCTTTTTCGTAGATACCTATCAATAGCCCGTCTCGCTCTTGGCGTACGTTGCACGACACCCAACTGTCCCGCATAGAGGGCAGTTCCTTGTCCAATGCGGCGATCTCGGGGAGGTTTTCTGTGATGATTTCGTGATGTTGCGTCGGGTAAATCGGCAGGTTCAGACCCAGCGGCTGCAGCATTTCACGCGCCCAGAATGAAGTGGCCACAACGACATGGTCTGCGGTGACAACGCCATGCACAGTTTCAAGAACCCATTTATTTCCAGTCTTGCTGATTGCGCCAACAGGCGTGTGACGTTCAATCGACGCACCGAGCTGCCGGGCGGCCTGTGCCAATGCTGTCGTAGCGCCTGTTGGGTCTACGTGACCATCTGTCGGGGTATGTGCCGCCCCGTGAATTGCGCCCACATCGATGAAGGGGTGCAGGGCCGCAACCTCTTCCGGGCTTCGGATGTGGAACGGTATTCTCATGGCCTCATATCGCGGCGCGTAGACATGAAACAATTCCAGTTCACGCTCAGTGGCGGCCAACCTGAGGCTACCCGTCTCATGAAAGCCAACCGATTGTCCGGTTTCTTCTTGAGCTTGCAGATAGGTGCGAATGGAGCCCGCGAACAAGGCGGTCATTTTTGGATACGGTCCGAAATACGTCGTGTTTCCGGCTGCGTGCCACGTTGAGCCTGAGGTCAATTCGCGCCGCTCCAGCAAAACCGTGTCCGTCCAGCCGAGCTTTGCCAGCCAGTACAAGACAGACGCGCCGACTATTCCACCGCCGATGACAGCCACCTGCACATCCGTCTTCATGCCAATCTCGCACTCAGTTTCGCCTGACCAACCTTACGGGATCAAAGTGTCTGTGCCAGCACAAATAAATCGCCATTTAGACAAGGCTATACGTTGTGAAGACTGCTGACTTTTCACCACGCAGCGGTGCTCCATTCGGCGCACAGCAGCTATGTCGCTACAAAAATCAAGCAACATTGCGGCAGACGTCATGCACGCTTGCCCCTCTCTTCCCCCGCGGATAGATATCCGCAGACAGCTTCCAGTCGTTGCAACCCCAAGGAGCAGAATTTGCGTATTCTCATCACCAATGATGATGGCATCTCCGCCCCCGGGCTGGCCGTCATGGAAGACATAGCTGCCGAACTGGCCGGCCCAAACGGTGAAGTTTGGGTTGTTGCCCCCGCGTTTGAGCAATCCGGTGTGGGGCACTGCATTTCTTTTACCAATCCGATGATGATCGCAGAAATGGCCCCCCGCCGCTTTGCGGTGCAGGGCAGTCCAGCGGATTGTGTTCTGGCCGCCAAGCATGACGTGATGAAAAACACGCCACCCGACCTCGTGCTTTCTGGCGTCAACCGCGGCAACAACTCTGCAGAAAACGCGGTCTATTCCGGCACCGTTGGCGCGGCCATGGAAGCCGCACTTCAAGGGCTGCCTGCCATTGCGCTCAGCCAATACTACGGCCCACGCAACAAAGATCTCGATGACAAGTTCGAAGCCGCGCGACAGCACGGGTTACACACGGTGCGCACCCTTTTGGACAAAGGCGTGTGGAGCCAGGACGATTATGGTATCTTCTACAATGTGAACTTCCCACCGGTCCCAGGCAGCGAGGTCTTAGGTCTGCGCGCCTGCCGCCAGGGTTTTCGCCGTGATATGGGATTTGGCGTCAAACCACATCACTCTCCATCAGGACGCAAGTTCCTGTGGGTGACCGGCGCGCCACAGCAGCAACCTACCGCGGAAGGGTCAGATGCGGATTGGAATTTAAAAGGGTATATTTCCGTCACACCGATGCGGGCTGATCTGACCGCACATGATGTACTCGATGCTTTGACGATGATTGAATGATCTGAAAAATGAGTGAAAACGCCCCTCAAGAGGCTCCTCAAGACCCCGAGGAAAGCGCAGCGGAGCGCAAGATGCAGTTCCTCTTCTCCCTGCGCTCGCGCGGGGTGACGGATGCGCGGACACTTACGGCTATGGAAAAAATCGATCGCGGCCCTTTCGTGCGTGGTCACTTCGCCACGCATGCCTATGACGATACGCCGTTGCCGATTTCCTGCGGACAAACCATTTCGCAACCCTCGGTCGTCGGGCTGATGACCCAAGCGCTCAAAGTGCAGCCCCGTGACAAGGTGCTCGAGGTGGGCACCGGCTCGGGCTATCAGGCCGCCATCCTCAGCCAACTGGCCCGCCGTGTCTATACAATGGACCGCCATCCACGCCTCGCGAGCGAAGCCGCCGAAATCTTTCGCGCACTTGATTTGACAAATATCACCGTGCTCACTGGCGATGGCAGTTTTGGCTTGCCTGATCAGGCACCATTTGACCGAATTCTGGTGACCGCTGCCGCAGAAGACCCCCCAGGACCTCTCTTGGCGCAGCTCAAAATAGGCGGTATTATGGTTGTACCGGTGGGACAGTCTGACACGGTCCAAAGTCTCATTCGGGTGACAAAAACCGAAAATGGTTTTGACTATGACGAACTGACTCCGGTGCGGTTTGTGCCTCTTTTGGGAGGTGTCGACCGAGATGAGTAGCGCAGCAATGCGCTGATGTGATACAGGTTGTAACAAGAAGCCCCGGTCAACAAGGGGCATGTGATGAGGACAAAATCGAGATGACTCTCCGCTTACGCCGCGTGGGCACGCTGACCGGATGCGCTGCATTGATGGTCTTGACCGCCTGTTCCGACTTGGATTTTGACTTGCGAGGCGGCGCATCGAGCACCGCTTCTGCGGCCCGCAACGCCAACACAGACCGGCCTGCGCCCGACACGCGCGGGATCATTTCCTATCCAAGCTATCAGGTGGCCGTCGCAAAACGAGGCGATACGCTGCGCACGGTGTCCGAGCGCATTGGCGTCGATGTGAACGCCTTGGCCAGCTACAACGGCATAAACCCTGATGCGCCCCTGCGCCAAAATGAAATCATCGCCCTGCCCACTCGCGTAGCTGAACCTGCTGGCGGGCCGACAACGGCAAATGGCGTGGACATCACAACGCTGGCGGGATCCGCGATTGATGCAGCTGACGGTGCCAACCCAAGGCCCGGCACCCTGACCCCTGCGACACCCGGCGTTGAACCGACCCGTCACCAGGTCCAGCGCGGTGAAACAGCCTTTACCATAGCCCGGCTCTACAACGTCTCAGTGCGCAGTCTCGCGGATTGGAACGGTCTTGGTGCCGATTTCGATGTACGCGAAGGGCAATATCTTTTGATCCCAGTAGCAGTTGCTGACACGCGGACCGCTTCGGTTGAAGCCACACCGCTGGCCACCGAACTCCCCGGGTCAGGCACACCAACACCTTTGCCACCCAGCGCCTCAGAGCCATTGCCCGAAGAAGACACGGCACCTGCCTCGCAACCCGTGGCGCGTACCGCCGCACCGGACCTGAGCGGCGAGACCAGGAAACGTGAGACGCGCATGGCCTTCCCGGTCAAAGGCGACATCATTCGCGAATATGCCAAAGGCAAGAATGACGGCATCGACATCGCAGCCCCACCCGGAACCCCGGTCCGCGCCGCGGCCGATGGCACCGTGGCCGCCATCACCAAAGACACAAACGGCATCCCGATCATCGTGGTCAAACACGAAGACAACCTGCTGACGGTCTATTCCAATGTGGTGAAGGTGAAGGTCGACAAGGACGACCGCATCGAACGCGGAGAGCAACTGGCAGAGATCAGATCCGATGGAGCGGCAGCGGTGCATTTCGAGGTCCGCAAGGGCTTTGACAGCGTAGATCCGATCCCGTTTTTGCAGTGAACTGATACGGTGCCGGAAACTTTAAAAGTTTCCGAACCGATGTTTTTTAAAGACATCGGCTCATGAGGTACGGGGTGAAAACATGGCGCCGTAGAGCACTGCCCCCACCCTTCGCCGTATCCGGCGCGCCCTAAATCTTCACCCTGTGCCGTCCGGCGAGATCAACAAAGAACTGCCATGCCACGCGGCCGGACCGTGCGCCGCGTGTGGCTTGCCATTCGATGGCCTCAGCACGCAGAGTCTCAGTGTCGACTTTGACACCATGGGCGGCGCAATAGCCGTCGATCATCGCTAGGTATTCATCCTGCGAACACGGATGGAAACCCAGCCACAGGCCAAAGCGATCCGAGAGCGACACTTTCTCTTCCACCGCCTCGCTAGGGTTGATGGCGCTTGAGCGTTCGTTTTCGATCATATCGCGCGGCATCAGGTGGCGGCGGTTCGAGGTCGCATAGAACACCACATTGTCGGGCCGCCCCTCAATGCCACCGTCCAGCACCGCCTTTAGGGATTTGTAATGCTGGTCGTCATGGCTAAAGCTCAGGTCATCGCAAAAGAGCAGAAACCGCGCCTCGCTTGTCCGCAGCACATTCAAGAGCCGCCCGACACTAGGCAAGTCTTCACGCTGCAACTCGACAATCTTCAGCGCATGCCCCTCGGCCTGCACAGCGGCATGCACCGCCTTCACGAGAGAGGATTTCCCCATCCCCCGCGCGCCCCAGAGGAGCGCATTGTTCGCGGGCAAACCACGTGCGAATTGGACTGTATTGGCCAACAACGTATCACGCGAGCGGTCAACACCCACCAAAAGGGACATATCCACACGTTTGACGTCTAGAACCGGCTCAAGACGATCTGGCTCCACATGCCAGACAAACGCGTCTGCAGCCTCAAAATCAGGGGCGTCCATCGGCGCCGGGCTCATCCGCTCCAGCGCCGCCGCGATCCGCTCCATGGCGTCGCTCACGATTTGTCCTTCTCCGAAGCGGCCTCTTCCAGCTCTTCGAGCAGGTCTTCATCCGCCTCTTCCTCATCATCCTCAAACCACACGCCCTCGGCGCGCAACTTGGCTTCGCGGGACTTCTCCACCCGGCGCACAAGGAAGATCGAGACCTCATAAAGACCGTAAACCACGGTGAAGAGGATAAGCTGAGTGATGACATCAGGGGGTGTCACAAGCGCGGCCAGCACAAGGATGCCCACCATCGCGTATTTGCGCACGCCGCCCAGGCCCTCGGCGCTCACCAGCCCAGCCTTGCCCATGAGGGTGAGCAGCACGGGCAGTTGGAAGCAGATGCCAAAGGCCATGATGAATTTGAGGGTGATGTCGAGGCTTTCATTCACCTTGCCAAAGAAGGTGATGCGAATACCCTCGTCCGTTTCCGGCACCACGGCTCCGAAATTGTCGGGCACAACAGGCAGATTGGGGTCGGCTACAGTTTCCACCTCGCTCACCGCACCCGACAAAAGGTTGGCAAAGATCGAGCTGACATCGGCAAAGCCAAGGAAAAAGTTCATCGCCAGCGGCGTGACCACGAAATGCGCAAAGGCCGCGCCCAGGATAAACATGATCGGAGACGCGACAACAAAAGGCAAAAACGCCTGTTTTTCGTTCTTGTAGAGCCCCGGCGCCACAAAGCGCCACATCTGATGGGCAATCACAGGAAAAGCCAGAATAAAGCCGAACACCATCGAGATGCGAAAGAGTGTAAAGAGGTATTCCTGGGGGCTTGTATATTGAAGCGTAGGGGCCGGATCACCCAGATCGCGCAACGTAGCCTCAATCGGGGCCAACAGAAACTGCAGGATTGGCTCCGCCACAACGAAAGCCAGAACAATACCCACCACAAACGCGCCAACCGACCGAATAAGCCGCGTGCGCAACTCTGCCAGGTGCTCAATAAGCGGAGCGGAGCTTTGTTCTACCTCATCAGTCTCAGCGCTCATGCGATGTCACCCGAGGCAGGTTTGGACGCAGCTTTCTTAGCGGGCGCCTTCTTCGCAGTGGGCTTCTTGGCCGCCGATTTTTTTACAGCGGGCTTTTTCGCGGCCGCTGTCGCGGCTGGTTTCTTCGCGGCGGGCTTCTTGGCCGCTGTCTTCGGTGCAGCCTTCTTCGCAGCGGGCTTGGTCGTCTCTGCCTTTGCCGCTTCTTCGGCCGCCTTGCGGTCATTGGCCATCTCAGCCGAACGTTTGGAAATCTTCTCGACCATCTCCTTGCGCTCATCGTCGAATTCGGCGCGTTTCGGCGCCGGGCCTGCCATCGTTTTGGCGGTAAAGCTCTCGGTGGATTTCTTGACCTCGTCCATCGCGGAACTGACCGGATTGGTCGCCTTCTTGAGCGTCGAGGTCACGTCGCTCACACCGGCATCGTCTGCTGCGTCGTTCATCGCACGACTGAATTCGCGCGCCATCTGCTTGGCTTTGCCCACGAATTTGCCCACCGCACGGAACATGCCCGGCAAATCCTTTGGCCCTACGACAATCAGCGCAACAACGCCGATCACCATGAGCTCGGTCCAGCCCAGATCAAACATGGCTTAGGTTACGCCTTGTCTTTGTCCGTTTCAGGCGTGACGTCCTTGGCCATGTCGGCTGCCTCATCCGTGGCGTCTTCGATTTCCTTGTTGCCTTCTGCCACGCCCTTTTTGAAGGACGTGATCCCCTTGCCCACTTCGCCCATCAGCGAAGAGATTTTGCCGCGCCCGAAAAGCACAAGCACCACAACGGCAATAAGAAGGATGCCCGGAAGGCCAATATTGTTCAGCATTGTTTGTCTCCCATATCCCGGACCCCTTTGAGCGGTCCCTGTGGATTGTCACCAACCGTATCTAAGCGGTCCCGCCGCCGGTTGGAAGAACGAATGCACCTCAAGATGCGGATTTTTTCCTTCAACGCGCACGGAAAATTCAAATTTTCCGTCCCATTTTTTTATCAAAAAAATGCGCGCGCTTATGTTGGGCGCCGCGCACCGGCCAGAACGGAAACAAATCCAACGGTCAGAACCACAACACAAATGACCAGCAGTTGCTCATATTTGTACCAGTCCGCCAAAGCGGTTTCCTCGAAAAGAACTGTTCGCTGGAAATATCCAAAAGCGCCGGCCATAGCGGCCACAAAACTTACCGTATAAGCCCAAACTGGCACGCGCAGCCCCATCACCAAACCCGCCACCATTACCGGCGTTAGGAAAAGACTGGCGGTGCCGCTGACCGCAACTGCATCAAACAGGCTTTGGTTGCCCCACAGGGTCAAAGCTGCCCCAGCGGCCATGAAGCCCACCATCGCCATGCGACCACCCGCGAGGGATCTTGGCGCCATCCCCAGCTCATCGACCATCAGCCGCGCTGAGCTGGCCAAGGCGGAGTCCAATGTGCTGAGCGCGCTGACCAGAAGCGACACCATCAGCGCGGTAAATACCCAGGCCGGAAACATCTGCGCCCAGGTGCCCAAAAGTTCGCCCTCATAGGCGGCACCTTGCAAAGCCGCTTCGATGCCAAAGAAGCCAAAGCCAACAATGCACAGGAACGAAATCCAGAACGCATGCAGGAACGAGGCCCTTGTGGTGGAACGATCGGCCAGAAACCCGCGGTCCATCATCACCGGGTCATGGATAGGATAGGAAAACACCTGTAGAAAGGCCACAAGCAACAGAACCTGACCATTCCAGGCGCCGCTTGTTCCCTCAGCCGTCAGAACCGCTCCGATGTCAAAACCGGGACTTGTGATCAGCGCCACGAACGCCACAGCGAAAACGACCAAAAACACCAGCATTTGCAACACATCCGTACGCAACGCAGCGCTCAACCCGCCCCAAGCGCTGTAGGCAAGGCCCAATCCCGCCACGAGCAGGACCGACGCCTCTCGCGCCATTCCGACCTCCGGCAAGGCAGCGGCAAAGATCAGGCCCACGACGAGCAGATTGGCGAACACCTCGGACAATAGCCTGAGCGCAATGACGAGATTGTAACAAGTCGTACCCGCCCCGCCAAAGTGATCGCGCAGCCAGTCCTGCACCGACCCTGCGCCCTGCGCCCGCAACCGGCCCACGACAAACCCGCCTGTCAGAAACGAGCCATAGTAGGCCGCATAGGCCAGCACCCCCCAAATTCCGTAGAAATACCCCAGGATGGCCGAATTCATCAGCGAGCGGGCGAATATCCACGTCGTGACCTGGCTGAGCACCAGGGTCCAAAGCCCGGGCGCACGCCCCTCCTGCCCGGCCCCTCCGAAAAACCCTTCGACCGTCGCACGGCGTGGGGCTACAAAAATGCTGGCAAGAATGATCAGGCCAAAAATGACCATGATGGCAGTGGTTTGCATGTAGAGTTGTCCTGCGTGGTGCGGCCAGAGTGGTTTGGCGTTCCGGTTCGCCTAGCAAGCACCACAGCTTCGTGCCAGTCACAATTCACCCCACCCGCGAAAACGTGATCACGCCTCTTTCAACAGAGTGAACTCAGCCTTTGCAACCTGTTGGCCATTGACCTGAAGCTCAACGCGATGCGCACCGGGATGCAGGGTGAAAGTGGTCGCATTGCCCTTGAGTTTGTGGGTTTTCTGCAATGTGATCGGATGCCCTCCAGCCAGCTTTGCCTGCTTCCACTTGAAAACCTTGCGCCCGGCACGACCGTTGGGGCGGTGAAAATGCATCACGTAGTCGACCAGGACCGGAACATCTAAATCCGCGGAAATCTCTGCGCTGAGATCAAGGTTTTCTCCAATGCATATGTGAGTGCGTTCAACCTTCAGAACAGCAGTCAGTGGTACATCCTGAACATAGCCCAGCAATCCGAGCGCATCTGGATGCCCTTGTTTGATCAGCGTCCGCAAGGCATGGCGCGTGATCCAGGCCAGTTCCTTGTCGTTCTGGCGCCTCATTTTGGCCCATAAAAGCAAACGCTCAATCACAGCATCTGGATTAAATTTTGATATATCATTCAGATGGTTCGCCACCGATCTTGTGACAAAACGCGTTGGATCGGCATGCAATTCATCCAAAAGCGCCAGCGGTCGCAATGGATCAATCTCGATTTTCTTTGCCCAAGGCAAAGAGGGCCGTGTCCCCTCACTCACCAGCCGACGTACGTGGTAGTTACCATCGCTAACCCAGCGCTCCAGCCGCGCCCAGGTTTCCTCTGGCCACTGATTCAGGAACGGGCGGATATAGAACTCCATCGAAAACCGCTGTGTCGCCGTATAGAGCAGATCGAGCGCCCTCTCCCGATGCTTTTCCAGCCCATGCCGCACCGCCAATATACCGGGAACCGCATGTATGAACCGTCCAAAGTCGTCGTCAGTATTGGACGGATCCAGTTTGGGGGGCATTGCTGCTTCGATCTGATCCGCCATGTCCGGAAAGTTAGACGCAAGCCGTGGTTCTAGACAGTCGGCAATCCATTCCAACCGCTCCATCAACTCCCGCTCGGCCAGACCACTCATGACCTGAGCCTGAAAGCCCTCTGCATCAAAACCGGGCACACCAGCGGCATACTCAGCCGCCAGATCACCAATACTTTCAGCATTAAATAGCTGATCTTTCAAAGAAAAACCTTGCGCCATGGTTTACATCGTCGTGTTGGTCGCACCCCCATCCAAAAGGATGTTCTGACCAATGATGAACCCGGCATGTTGGCTGCAGAGGAAGGCACAGGCGGCGCCAAATTCTTCGATTGTGCCATAGCGGCCAACAGGAATTGTCGCAGCACGCTGCGCGCGGGCTTCGTCCATAGAAATTCCTTGCGCCTTCACCACACCGCTATCAAGCGCATCAGCCCGTTCTGTCGCATGAATTCCAGGCTGTAAATTATTGATACATATTCCTTTTCCAGCGACCTGACGTGATGTACCCGCCACATAGCCCGTCAGCCCGGCACGTGCCGAATTGCTGAGGCCCAGAACCGGCACCGGGGCTTTCACACTCACCGATGTGATGTTGACCACCCGACCCCAGCCCTTGTCCATCATGCCCGGCAACAGCGCCTTCATGAAGGCAATTGGTGTGAGCATATTGGCGTCCAGAGCTTTGATGAAATCCTCGCGGTCCCAGTCTGACCACATGCCCGGTGGTGGACCACCTGCGTTTGTCACGAGAATATCAACATCCCTTGCCAGTTCCAAAACCGGCGCACGGGTGTCCTCAGATGTCACATCGGCCGCAACTGTTTCAACAGAAACGCCAAAATCTCCCCGAATATCCTCGGCTGCGGCCTCAAGCGCCTCTGCACCCCGCGCGTTCATCACCAAATCCACACCGGCGTCTGCCAGCGCGCGCGCACAGCCCAGACCAAGGCCCTTGGACGACGCACAGACCAGCGCGCGTTTACCTTTTATACCCAAATCCATGTCATATCCTCCCTCAATGCTTGCTGTTCATCTAAACCAACTGCGCGAAAGGATGCCAGCAAAACACCAACGCGTTGACCCGATACCGCCATAATCCTAAGTAATCTCATGAATAATACGTTCGCGCGAGTTATCAGGAACGCCCTATGACCTCTGCCTCCGACGGTCCAACATACTCTGTGCCGGTCTATCTGGCCGTTGATTTCAGTGTGACCAACGGGGCAAATCATGGCGATCCAATTTCCTTTGCAAGCGAACTTGACCTCGACGATGTCTATGATTTGCGCAAAGGCGCACAACAGCATCGTCTGGCCTTGTCGCCCGGCATAAATGGCCGATTTGCTGTGGCACCGGACACGCGTCTGGGAACTGCAGGCAATGAGGTCCATCTCGATTGTTGCCTGACAATGATGTCGAACACCGGCAAAACCACGGAACTTATTGTGCTGGTTGAAGTCGACAATACAGACCATGTCGCGCAGGTCTACGTGCTGCCTCTGGCACAAATTCACGCAAAAACGGGCTACGCATTGGTCGGTGTCAACCAGGAGTCCGCACGCCAGAAATTTGCCGAAGTGGCCTGTGTTTCCTTTTCCCGAGGCACACAGATCACCACGGCTTCGGGCGCGCAGGTGCCGATTGAGGATCTTCGCGTGGGTGACGAGGTTCTGACACGCGACGAAGGCGTGCAAAAAATTCGCTGGATCGGCCAATCCACCGTGCGCGCGGTGGGGGAATTTGCGCCCATCCGCATTCGTGCAGGCGCGCTCAACAACACAAATGACCTCGTTCTCAGCCCCGAACACCGGCTCTTCATCTATCAAAGATCTGATGCGCTTGGCGCCGGGCGCGCCGAGGTTCTGGTCCGCGCGCGACACCTGGTGAATGGTGACACCGTGGTGCAGGAAGACGGCGGCTTCATCGACTACTTTCAACTTCTCTTCGATGACCATCAGATCATCTACGCAGAGGGGATCGCCGCAGAGACCCTGCTGGTTGACCCACGCACACGCGCCGCCCTGCCTCAGGACGTGGACAACAGTCTTGCACCAGCGCTCGACACACATGGTGACAAGCCACACCAAGATTTCGAGGTAAGCGATAAGCTCTTGAAACACCGCGATGCAGCCAGCCTTCTCAAACGCGCCTCACGCAACTGAGTCAGCACTTAGCACTCGCCCATGGCGTAGAAAAACTCCTCTCGGGTGATCTTGCCGTCCTTGACAGTGTAAACCCCCACTTCTTCCATATCCATCACGGTGCCACTGGCTTTTTCCTTGACCTTCATTTTGAAGATCACAGCAAATCGGTCATCGCCATGCGGCATCGGATCACTAATGGTGCCCTCCAGCATTTCCATGCTGTTGTTCCACCACTCATGTTTGCCTTTTATGGCATCAAGTCCCTGAGCCTCGCGGTCCATACCGGTCTCTTCCATCGCAACCGCCTCAACCGAAACCGCATCTTGCGCATAAAGCTTGTCCAAATTTGCACCTTCCCGGTCTTCCCGGCAACCCGCGACCAATTCATTTGCAACGTCCATAAGTGACATGATGAAACTCCTTGATGTTCATATAATGTTCTGATCGTCTCATGATTTCGGTCCCGCGTCCACCGCCGAACGGTATCAGGCGGATGACTGCTGACCAAATCTGTCAGCTGTCCTGCGCAACCACTCTGTTGCACCACCCGGCGCACCCCTCTATACGGCGCGCATGTCTGAGACTGCATCAAATCGCCCTGACCTGCCGGCCGAGATTGCCCGGCGGCGCACCTTTGCCATCATCTCTCATCCGGATGCAGGCAAAACCACCCTAACGGAAAAATTTCTCCTCTATGGTGGTGCGATTCAGATGGCCGGACAGGTGCGCGCCAAAGGCGAAGCTCGGCGTACGCGGTCTGACTTCATGCAGATGGAGAAGGATCGCGGCATTTCCGTTTCGGCCTCGGCAATGTCCTTTGATTTCAACACTTTCCGCTTCAATCTTGTGGACACACCTGGCCACTCGGATTTTTCCGAAGACACCTACCGCACACTGACGGCTGTGGATGCCGCCGTCATGGTGATCGACGGGGCCAAAGGCGTGGAAAGCCAGACGCAGAAGCTTTTTGAAGTCTGCCGGTTGCGCGACCTGCCAATCCTGACCTTCTGCAACAAGATGGACCGCGAAAGCCGCGACACGTTCGAGATCATTGACGAAATTCAGGAGATGCTGGCCATCGACGTCACCCCGGCCTCCTGGCCCATCGGTGTGGGGCGCGATTTCATAGGTTGCTACGACATGTTGAATGACCGGTTGGAACTTATGGACCGCGCCGATCGCAACAAGGTCGCGGAATCCATCGCGATTGATGGGCTGGACGATCCCAAACTGGCCGAACATGTGCCCGAAAACCTCATTGAGAAACTGCGCGAAGACCTTGAAATGGCGCGCGAATTGCTCCCTGCGCTGAACCCGCAATCTGTGCTTGAGGGCCACATGACCCCCATCTGGTTCGGCTCGGCCATCAACTCCTTTGGCGTCAAGGAACTCATGGACGGTATCGGCAGCTATGGCCCGGAACCACAACCGCAATCGGCGGAACCGCGTCAGATTTCTCCAGAAGAAACAAAGGTTTCCGGCTTTGTCTTCAAAGTACAAGCCAATATGGACCCCAAGCATCGCGACCGCGTGGCCTTCGTGCGCATGGCCTCAGGCCATTTCAAACGCGGCATGAAACTCACCCATGTGCGCACGAAAAAACCTATGGCGGTTTCAAACCCCGTTCTCTTTCTCGCCGCCGACCGTGAGCTCGCCGAAGAGGCCTGGGCCGGCGACATCATCGGCATCCCGAACCACGGCCAGCTGCGCATCGGCGACACCCTGACCGAAGGCGAAGCCATCCGCGTCACTGGCATCCCCTCTTTCGCGCCCGAGCTTCTGCAGAACTGCCGCGCGGGTGATCCGATGAAGGCCAAGCACCTGGAAAAAGCCCTGATGCAGTTTGCCGAAGAAGGCGCGGCCAAAGTGTTCAAACCCACCTTGGGCTCGGGCTTTATCGTCGGCGTCGTCGGCCAACTGCAATTCGAGGTCCTGGGCAGCCGCATCGAGCTGGAATACGGCCTGCCCGTGCGCTTTGAGCAATCCCAATTTACCTCCGCCCGCTGGGTGCACGGGCCGCAAGACGCCGTCGACGCCTTTGCCGCCGCCAATAAACAGCACATCGCCGAGGACAATGACGGCGACACCGTCTACCTCACCCGCCTGCAATGGGACATTGACCGGGTGGAACGGGATTATCCGGATGTTACATTAAGCGCGACGAAAGAGATGATGGTGTGAGGGACCGACGGCTCTGCGCTTGAGGTATTGAATGGCAACTCTGCGAACTTTGCTGCTGTTGAACACCCTCGCGCGGAATCAAGGCGCGTAGCGCCGCCGCGCGATCGCCAGACCGCCCCATCGGGCTGGCGATTGGCTCACGTAAGCGCGCCGATCCAAGGACATGCAGACTTGGCTGACATAAAGTGTTCAGATTTTGTAGAGGGTCGCCATCCCGCGGTTTGGCCATCGCGCGCCTCTGCTGATTAATTTGCAACACGGGCTCTTAGCAGACAAAAATACCCATCCGCCCGATATGGGCCGCTCTGCTTCCAAAGCTCATGCGTTGACGTCCAGACAGAATCGGGCAAACTCCCGCCATGCCTCTCCAAAATCGCCTCCAACCCACCGGCGACATCCTTGCTATCCCAGATCGCGGCACGCTCATGGGCAATCGCGGCATCCTACATGACGATCACCAACACCTGACCGCGCGCCGTTGGCAGCATCCGCACTGGGTCACATGCGTCACGACGTACAAGGACTGGCACCGCAAAGTCATGCAGCCGCATAACTACACCGAGCTCTTTTTCTCGATGAACCCACAGCCCTGGCTGCTGGTCACCGCCCCTGCGGCCTTTGCCGTCATAAGGATTATACCCGGTTCAAAACACTCTTTAACGCCGCCAACGGCACGCACGCCCTTGACCAGATCGACCGCATGATGCAGCGCGACCGCATCACGCGCAGCCGCATTCAGGTGCGTTACAAAACCCAGGCGGCGGACTTGCCAGATGGCACATTCGTATTGCACGATGCCACGCCGCACCTTCTCTGGGGACCGCAAGCACTTTGCTACAGCCCCGCCGGATACACCAACGCTCTGCCCCGACCAACGGGAGCCATCACCGTCCTGACCCCGGCCTCCACCGTCGCCACTTTGCAACAAGGCTACCGGCCTGCTCCACACCAGACTGCGTATGACTTTTTCTGATCACGGCTTCTTTCTTGTCAAAAATACCCAAATCCCCGCCACCTGCCCCTTGCGCCAACACCAGACGTCTTTCACACTCCGCGCATGAGCAGGGATCCCACCTGGGGCGTGGTCGCCACCATCAAAGCCCCGGACACCGACATTCTGAATTTCGCCGCCTGGCATCTGGAACAGGGCGCGCACCGCGTGCAAATCTATCTGGATGAGGACGCACCAAATGCCCGTACCGCCCTCAAGGCGCATCCAAAATGCCGGGTGATCCTCACCGATGCGCAATATTGGAAACGCCGCCGCCGTCACAAAGGCCGCCCCGAAAAGCATCAAACCCGCCAGAGCCTGAACGCAACGCATTGTTATAAACGCAATCCTCAAGTCGACTGGCTTTTGCATACCGACGTGGATGAGTTTCTGTGGCCTGTGGCTTCATTGACGGACCAGCTGGCCGCATTACCCGACGCCGCGATAAGCGCGCGCGTCCGACCCATTGAAGTCATGGCACCCGATCCGAATGATCCACCAGACCCAGACACCTTCTGGTGCAAAGCCTGCGCGCGTTTGCTGGCACATCGCCGCACAGAGTCCGAAGCCATCTATCCCACCTATGGGTCGCATCTGAACGGCGGCTTTATCAGCCATGTCGCCGGCAAGGTTTTTGTCCGCACCGGGCAAGAAGACGTGTCCTTGCGGATTCACAACGCCTTTCACGCCGGTGAAATGGATCGCGAACCGGTCGAATTGAGCCAGACCAAACTTGTGCATATGCATGCCCCGGATTGGGACCATTGGTACAGGCATTACCGCTACCGGCTTCAACACGGCTCTTACCGCGCAGATCTCAGGCCTGCCCCCCAACCTGATGGCGTGAGCCTCAAAAAACATGCTCTATTTGCCACGCTTGAAGCCGAGGGCGGTGAAGAGGCCTTGCACAGGCTCTTCCAAGAGATCTGCACCGCCACGCCGGAGCTGCGCGAGCGGCTGAAAGCGCATGGTCTTTTGCACAAAGTCACGCTCGATCTGAACGCTTGCCGTGCGCGTCATTTCCCGGATTTTGGGTGATCTCGCAAACTGTTGCGGAAATGCGAACATTTTGCGCTGTTAGGTCAGTATTGTTCACATATTCACCCTGTCCATTGACCCCCCTACGCCCTTAGGATATGGCCCTAACACGCATCAGGCCAAGCCTGATCAAGAGGATACGGCGGGCCAGGTGAGCGTCCGCAATTAGTGGACGTACATGACAAAATTTTCTGATCTGAATCTGAATCCCAAAGTGCTCAAGGCCATTGACGAGGCCGGATACGAAACCCCTACCCCCATTCAGGCTGGTGCCATTCCCCCCGCGCTCGAAGGGCGCGATGTGTTGGGGATCGCCCAGACCGGCACGGGCAAGACGGCCAGCTTCACGCTGCCCATGCTGTCGCTTCTGGCACGCGGCCGTGCACGCGCCCGCATGCCGCGTAGCCTGGTGCTCTGCCCCACGCGGGAACTGGCGGCACAGGTAGCCGAAAACTTCGACACCTATTCCAAGCACCTGAAACTGACCAAGGCGCTCCTCATCGGCGGCGTTAGTTTTGGGGAACAGGACAAGCTGATCGATAAGGGTGTGGACGTTCTGATAGCCACGCCAGGCCGCCTGCTCGATCACTTTGAACGCGGCAAACTGCTTTTGACCGGCGTGCAGGTCATGGTCGTGGATGAGGCCGACCGGATGCTCGATATGGGCTTCATCCCCGATATCGAACGCATCTTCAGCCTCACGCCCTTTACCCGCCAGACATTTTTCTTCTCCGCCACCATGGCGCCCGAGATCGAGCGGATCACAAACACCTTCCTGCAGGCTCCGGCCCGTGTCGAAGTCGCACGGCAAGCCACCGCCTCTGAGACGATTGAACAGGGGGTTGCCATCTTCAAACCCTCGCGCCGCGAGCGCGCCGACAGCGAAAAACGCAAATTGCTGCGAGCATTGATTGATGCCGAGGGCGAGGCCTGCACCAACGCGATCATCTTCTGCAACCGCAAGACGGATGTGGATATCGTTGCAAAATCGCTCAAGAAATACGGCTATGACGCGGCTCCCATCCATGGCGACCTTGACCAGAGCCAGCGCACCCGCACGCTCGATGGTTTCCGCAATGGTGAACTGCGGTTCCTCGTGGCCTCCGATGTCGCCGCCCGTGGTCTGGATGTGCCCGCAGTAAGCCATGTCTTTAACTTCGACGTGCCCGGCCATCCCGAAGACTACGTGCACCGCATTGGCCGCACAGGCCGTGCCGGACGCGACGGCAAGGCGATCACGCTCTGCAATCCCCGCGACACCAAGGCACTGGCCGCTGTTGAGGCGCTCATTCAGAAAGACATCCCGCGCCTTGAGAACCCTCTGAAATCCGACAAACCGGAAGACGAGGCTGTGCAGGAAGACGCGCCCAAAAAGCGCCGCTCCCGCAGCCGCAAGTCCGAGGACGCGCCCAAGGCAGAGCCTGAGACTGAAGCCGTCGAGGCCACTGAGGCGGAAGAGCCGCAAAAACCTGCCCGCAAACCCCGCGACAAGGGGGGCCGCGGCAAAGACAACAAGGTCGTTGGCATGGGCGATGACATGCCCAGCTTCATCGCCAAAAGCTTCGAAGAGCGCATGGCCTCGTAGGGTGGGCAGTTTGCCCACCACCCAGGAAAGCCAAGTCTTAACAACCTCTTAAACCGTTTCGCGCGCGAAACCTTTCAGCACCGTAGAGTGGGGCTTCACCCCACCTCCCCTCAATCAATAAACGCATCCGCCCTGAGGCCTGCGCGCTCCAGATGAATTGGCAACACCCGGCCATAAAGTTGTTTCGTGCGTTCCGGCGAGCCGACCATGTCCGGTTCCTCTACATAAGAAAAGATTGCCACATAGCGCCGCGTCGACCCTTTCAAAGGCGCCACGCGGTGCAACGAATACCGCCCCCGGAAAAGCTGCAGATCTCCCGGTTGCAATTCCAGCACTGTCACCTTATCCGACGCGCCCGCAAGCACCCGGCTGACCTCTTCGAAATTCTCCCCTTCCCGGCGGATCATCGGCGCATATTCAAACGCCCCGCCCTCTTCGGCGTTCTGAATAGCCAGCGTCACGGTGAAATTATTGGTGTCAAAATGCCAGGGAAAGCCGTTGCCCTCTTCGGCCATATTCACAATCACATCGGCCAGGGGATCGGCATAGCGGTAAAACTTCTCCTCCTGCAGGCAGTCCTGAACGAACCCGTCAAAGCCCGGCGCATCATGGATTGTGCGCAGCGCGCCGGAGCGGGCGAAATTATCCGCCGGAATGAACGTGTTGGATCGTTCAAAGAACTGCCTGCGCGGATCATCCTCGGGAAGGTCAGGATCATCTTGCGTAAAGTAAGGGTTCGTGCGGTTGAAACTGCGATGGCCCTCTGCGGCCACGCCGTCGGCCTCCGCCGCCAATGCCGCAATCGCTTTGCGCGTCAGGAAGTTCCGGATCACCGCACAGCCATCCCGCGCCAGGTCCGCCCGCACCTGCGCCACAATAGCGTCGCGCTCTGGTCCGTCGCGATGGATCGGATAGCGGTCAAGATCAATCAGATCGGATGCATGAAACACCAAGGCAGGTCCTCCCTGCTCTCAGCTTTGGTCAGCGCGCACGTCCCGTCTTGGCAAAAACCGGCATGCCGGTGTCGGAAATGTTGGTCTAACCTGCCCAGTCCGGCGTAATGTCGATCTCAAACGCCGCCTCGCGCCGCCAGTCCATCGCCTTGAGATCCCCGATCGTGGGCACTTCCCTATCCGAGTCGCCAATCCGCCGCATGACAATGCCTTCCCCAAGAACATAGGGCTTCACCCAATACTCCAGCACCTGTCGCGGCACCGAATTCATGGTTGGTCCCGCCGCGCAACACCGCACATTCGGCGGGTCGCCGTAGTGCAACCTGCGCGACAAGATATCATGTCGCAAAAGACCGATTGGCCCTTGCAGTGCGGCTGCGTGAAAACTCTCTTGAAATCCCATGGGGCGGGAAAACGCGACATCAAAAGGCGTTTGGCAGGCCTGACATTCGATCCGGGCCAGCACACCCTCATTGGCGTAGATATTCGCCATATGGTCTGGCTTGAATGGATCAAACCGCGGCACCGCCGCTTCGTCAAACCAGAGGGGCTTGTCTTTGATACGGCTCAGGATATCCGTGTATTCGGTATGCATGCTCTCAGCTTAGTCGACTGATAATCACCGTCACTTCCGGTTTCTTGCCAATCTCGCCCATGGCCGAGTTCCGAACAACCTTGCGCAACCCGTCCTCCAGCACGTCATCATCGCTCAGCGTTGCGGATTTCGCCCGCCCCATGAACTGGCTGAGATCTTCTTCCAGCACATCGATCAGAGGCGCGCGGCTACTTCCGGTTTCCGCCAGCCCTCTGACCTCACACCACGGCTCCCCCAGTGGCTCATCCTCTTCGTCCAGGATCACATTGACCGTCACATGCCCATTCAGCGCCATGCGAATCCGGTCGCGCACAATGCCGTCCAGCGCGCCGATCTTGACCGATCCATCCAGATAGGTGCGCCCAGTTTCCACATATCCCACCACTTCGGCGCGATTGCCGCTGAGGTCGATCATCGTCCCATTGGGGGCCAAAACCCCACCGATGCGGTTTTCCCCCGCCAGTTTCACATGTTCACGCAAATGCCGGTGCTCCCCATGCATCGGCACCACGACCTGCGGCTGCAAAATCTTGTGCAACCGGCTCAGATCAGGGCGGTTGGCATGGCCGGAGACATGGTAGTTTCCGCTGCTGTCATCAATGACATCGACCCCCATCTCGCTGAACTGGTTCATGATGCGGATAACGCCGCGCTCATTGCCGGGGATCGTCTTGGAGGAAAAGAGGAACGTATCGCCATCCCGCAACTCAATCCCGTTGTATTTGCCATTGGCCAGTTGCGCACTGGCCGCGCGGCGCTCCCCCTGGCTTCCGGTCACAATGAGCATCAGGTTCTCGTGTGGGATCTCGCGCGCATCCTCCGGGCTCACTGTTCTTGGGAAATCCCCCAAGACGCCCGTTTCAATTGAGGCTTCAATCATTCGCCGCATCGCCCGACCCATCAGGCAAATCGACCGCCCCGCGCGCTGACCGGCCTCTGCCAGCGTCTTCACGCGCGCCACGTTGCTGGCAAATGTCGTCGCCACAAACGCGCCCTTGCACCCATCAATCAACGCCTCGATATCCGGGCCAAGCATGCTCTCGGAGCGGCCCTCATGATGCGTGAACACATTGGTGGAATCACACATCAAAGCCCGGACACCCGGTTCGGCCAAAGACCGCCAGAGGTCTTCGTCAAACGGCTCTCCGACCACCGGATCGGTATCCATCTTGAAGTCGCCTGAATGCACCAGCCGTCCTGCAGGTGTATCAATGACCAGACCAGAGCTTTCCGGGATCGAATGGGATATGGGTACAAACCCAACCCTGAAAGGCCCGGCATCCGTTACCTCGGGCCAGGCAGACACGGTGCGCACAGCCTCCTCCGGGTGTCCGTGATCCTCCATCTTGCGTCGGGCAATATTGGCCGTGAAGGCGCGCGCGTATATCGGCACGCCAAGCTGCTCATAGTAATGCGCCACAGCGCCTACGTGATCCTCATGCGCATGGGTGACAAACACTGCTTCCAGCTGTGAAGATCGCTCTGCAAGCCATTGAATATCAGGAAAAATCAGATCTACGCCAGGGCTGCCATCCATATCCGGAAAGGTCACACCCAAATCGACCAGGATCAGCCGTTCCTGATCCGGTTTGCCGTAGCCATAGACATAGGCATTCATCCCAATCTCGCCCGCCCCGCCCAGGGGCAGATAGATCAAACGTTCACTGCTCATTCCGCGTTAATCTTTCTTGTTATAGGCATGGATGACGGTCAGCCCATGCATCGTCAGATCTTCTTCGTAGACATCAAAAAGATCGGCACTTTGCTGAAGCAAAGGCGCCAGCCCGCCTGTCGCTAGCACTTTCATTTCGCGATCGCGCTCGGCACGGATGCGGTCACAAATCTCGCGCACAAGGCCGATATAGCCCCAATAGACACCTGACTGCATACAGTCGACCGTGTTGGTGCCAATAACCTTTTGCGGCTTGCCGATATCCACATGCGGCAAGGCAGCGGCGGCCATATGCAGCGCCTCCAGCGACAGGTTCACACCAGGCGCGATGACCCCGCCAATGTAGTTGCCGTCCTTGGATACCACGTCAAATGTCGTGGCCGTGCCAAAGTCCACCACGATCAAATTGCCGCCATGCCGGTCATAAGCACCCGCCGCATTGACCAGCCGGTCTGGCCCCACAATCGTGCCCTCATCCACACGTGGAGGATGCGGCAATTCACATTCCGGTTTGCCCACAACAAGCGGCCGGCAACCAAAAAACCGATCCGTAAAGACACGGAGGTTAAACACCACGCGGGGCACGGTGGAGGAAATGATCACTTCAGTGATGTCCGGCTCGATCTCGTAATGCTTCAACAGCGTCGAAAACCAGGTGAAATAGGCATCCGCCGTACGCGAATGGTGCGTTGACGTGCGCATCGTGCATACGAACTGACTGCCATCCCAGATCGAGAAGACCGTATTGGTGTTGCCGCAATCAATGGCCAGAAGCATATCTGAACCTTTCAGAAAAACACATCGGCCGCCGGGATGGCGTGCCGCTTTTTGCCGCTCAATAGAACAAGATTGCCGTGCTCGTCCACTGTCTCGAATACTCCGGTCACCGTCTCGCGGCTGGTGCGTGCGGTGATCACCTCGCCCAGTTTCGCCGCGCGGTCGAGCCAAGCGGCGCGAACAGGCGCAAAGCCAAAGCTCTGAAATTGCGCCTCAATGCGTGCATAAGCGCCCGCCAACAACTCCAAAAAGTCTTCCGGGGTGATGGCTACACCGCTCTCCGACAAGAGCGAGACAGGCCGCAACGCATCTGCCTCAACCTCTGCCATCTCTGGTGCCTCAGCCAGGTTCACACCAATGCCAATCACCAAATGTGTCACAGCCCCGCCGCTGCCCATACTTTCAAGAAGAATTCCGGCCAGCTTACCACCATTCAAAAGCACATCATTGGGCCATTTGAGCGTCAGGCCATCGCCTCGACCTGTCACGGCCACCACGGCATCATAAAGCGCCAGTGAGGCCACAAAAGACCTGAGCGCCACTTGCCCTGGCGCGCCTTCGGGGCGCATCACCAAAGTGGCGGCAAAGTTCCCTTCCGGGTTTTGCCACACCCGTCCCCGCCGCCCCCGCGCCGCTGTCTGACGCAAAGCCAAAATCCATTCCGGCCCAGCCAGCGTTGGCGCAATCCGCGCAGCCTCGGCATTGGTGCTGTCCACCTCCGCCAGCACACGCCGCCCATATCCCTCTGGCCACCCGTCTTTCATCGTTCGAAAAATACTCCCGCCGGAGGCGTCCTAAAAACAAAGCGACGCGCCAGAGGCGCGTCACCCTTTTCTTCATTCAAAGACAGATCAGTTGACAAGCGTCGCTGCCGCCGCCTGCGCCATGCCCTCGACACCGAACATGTTGACGATGCCCACCAGCATGATCGTGGCCGACGCCATGAGGAACCCCCAGAGCACGGGCGATTTGCCGGTTTCAATCGGCTCACCCTCTTCGCCGAAATACATGAAGTAGACGATGCGCAGATAATAGAACGCGCCGATCACCGAAGCGATCACACCGGCCACCGCCAGCCAGGCCAAACCACCCTCATAGGCCGCGCGCAGCACGTAGAGCTTGCCGAAAAAGCCCAGAAGCGGCGGCACACCGGCCAGGCTAAAGAGCAGGATCAGCATCGCCATGGCACGGCCCGGCTGAGCGCGGGAATACATATTGAGACTGTTGATATCTGTGACGGGGCGTCCGTCGCGTTCCATCGACAGGATGAACGCAAAAGTGCCTACATTCATCGTGACATAGATCGCCATGTAGATCAGCATCGCCTGCACGCCAAAGACCGTACCAGCCGCCAGTCCCATGAGCGCATACCCCATATGCGCAATGGACGAATAAGCCATCAGCCGCTTGATGTCGCGCTGGCCGATGGCGGCGACTGCCCCGAGAAACATCGACAGAAGCGACAGGAGTGCGATCACCTGCTGCCAGTCTTTGACCACCTCGCCAAAGGCGTCATGCACGACGCGTGCAAAGAGGGCCATGGCGGCGACTTTCGGCGCAGTGGCGAAGAAGGCGGTGACCGGTGTCGGCGCACCTTCATAGACATCCGGCGTCCACATGTGGAACGGCACAGCCGAGACCTTGAACGCCATGCCGGAGATGACAAACACCAGACCAATGAGCAGGCCCAGAGGTGCCCGGCCATCCGCCGCTTCGATGATGCCAGAGAAGAGCGTGGTGCCCGCATAGCCATAGACAAGCGACGCGCCGTAGAGCAACAGGCCCGAACTCAGCGCGCCCAGAACGAAGTACTTCAAACCAGCCTCGGTTGATTTCACACTGTCCCGCCGCAGAGAAGCCACCACGTAAAGCGCCAGCGACTGAAGCTCCAGCCCCATGTAAAGCGCCATGAGGTCGCCCGCGCTGACCATCATCATCATGCCCACCGCCGACAAGGCAATGAGCAGCGGGTACTCAAACCGCAGGATATCGCGCCGCGCCATGTACTCCTGCCCCATGACCAGCACCGCCGAGGCCGAAAGCAGGATCGTCACCTTGGCAAACCGCGCAAAGCCATCATCGTTGAACATGCCGCCAAAAGCGGTGCGTGTGCCCTCGCCACTGACCCCGATCCAGAGCGCCACGGCGGTCATCAACCCCGCCGTCACCCAAACCAGCAGGCTCGCCATCCGATCCTGACTTGTGTAGGCCCCAACGAGAAGCGCCGCGATGGCATAAACCGAGAGGATAATCTCGGGCAGAATGACTATGAGATCTGCCTGCATGATCTTACTCCGTCGCAGCGGCCAGCGTGGTCGCGGCATCCGCCTCGGCCAGGGCCAGTTCGTAGTTGGAAATCAGCGCCTCAACCGAAGGCCCGATGATATCGGTCACAAGGCTTGGATAGACGCCCAAAAGTATCGTCATCACCACAAGTGGCGCAAAAATTGCCCGCTCGCGTTTGCTCATATCGGTGATGGACTTCAGGCTTTCCTTGATCAGATCGCCCATCACCACCCGGCGATAGAGCCAGAGCGCATAGGCCGCCGAAAGGATCACACCCGATGTGGCCACCAGAGCCACCCAGGTGTTGACCTGGAAAATCCCCACAAGTGTCAGGAACTCGCCAATGAACCCCGATGTGCCCGGCAGGCCCACATTGGCCATGGTAAAGAGCATGAAGATAAGCGCATAGGCGGGCATCCGGTTCACCAGCCCACCATAGGCGTCAATCTCGCGCGTGTGCATTCGGTCATAGATCACGCCCACACACAGAAAGAGTGCACCTGAGATAAAGCCGTGGCTCAGCATCTGGAAGATCGCGCCGTCAATGCCCTGTTGGTTCGCCGCAAAGATACCCATGGTGACATAGCCCATATGGGCGACCGAACTGTAAGCGATGAGCTTCTTCATATCCTCCTGCGCCAGCGCCACCAGCGAGGTGTAGACAATGGCAATCGCAGACATCCACAGCACCAGTGGCGTCATCACCTCGGACCCAATCGGGAACATCGGCAAGCTGAAGCGCAGGAAGCCATAGCCGCCCATCTTCAAAAGGATCGCGGCCAGCACGACTGAGCCTGCCGTGGGGGCTTGCACATGCGCGTCCGGCAGCCAGGTGTGCACCGGCCACATCGGCATTTTCACCGCAAAGCTGGCAAAGAAGGCCAGGAACATGAGCGTCTGCATACCGCCCACAATCTGTACGCCCAGAAGCGAGAAAGTCTCTGACCCAAACTGATGGCTCATCAGCGTTGGAATATCCGTCGTCCCCGCCTCCGAGAACATCGCAACCATGGCCACCAGCATGAGAACCGAGCCAAGGAAGGTGTAAAGGAAGAACTTGAAGGACGCATAAATGCGTTCCTTGCCGCCCCAGATCCCGATGATCAGGAACATCGGAATGAGCCCTGCCTCGAAGAACAGGTAGAACAGCACCAGATCGAGCGCCATGAACACACCCAGCATGAGCGTTTCCAGGATCAGGAAGGCGATCATGTATTCCTTGACCCGGTGTGTGACATTCCAGGACGCCGCGATTGTGATTGGCATCATGAATGTGGTCAGCATCACAAAAAGAATGCTGATCCCGTCCACACCCATCTTGTATTGCAGCCCCAATAGCCATTGGCGCTCTTCGACAAACTGAAAGTTGGTGTCATTGGGGTCAAAACCCACAAGCACAAAGATCGACACCAGGAAGGTCAGCGATGTCGCAATCAGCGCCACCCATTTGGCATTGCGCTGCGCCGTTTCATCTTCGCCGCGCAGGAACACACCGAGGATCAGCGCGGCAATCGCGGGAATGAACGTGATGATGGAAAGAAGATTGGATTCCATTATTCCGCCCCCCGCTGAGGCTCATCCAGGTGACGAGCACCGCAATGCCGATCACCATGGCGAAGGCATAGGTAAAGATGTAGCCAGACTGCGCGCGGCCCGCGAGGCGGGTAAAGAACGGGATGATGCCCATCGCCACGCCGTTGATAGAGCCATCAATGATATTGCCATCCCCGCGCTTCCACAGAAGATGTCCCAGCGCCTTGGCCGGGCGCACAAAGAGGAAGTCATAAATCTCGTCAAAGTACCATTTGTTCAGCAGGAACAGGTACAGCGGACGCTGGTTCTCGGCCAACCTCACCGGAATGGTCGGATTGACAATGTAGAACCAGAATGCCGTCAGGAAGCCGATGACCATGGCCACAAACGGGCTGGCCTTGACCCATTTCGGCACCTTGTGGGCGTCGTTGATGACGGTGTTTTCGGGGCTGGTGTAGATCGCGCCCTCGCCCGGCTTGCCGGTGAAGACATAGTGGTGCTCTTCTCCCTTGCCTTTCTCACCATGGCCATCCACGGCTTTATCTTCACCGTGGCTGTCATCGCCATGCGCGGCGTCTTCGCCGTGACCGTCCTCTTTGGCGTGATCGTCACCATGGTGCTGTTCTTCTGCGTAAGGCACACCAAAGAACTTTGCGACCTGATCGGTATGCCCAAAGAAGCTGTTGTACCATACCATCCCGGCCAGCACCGACCCAATAGCCAGAACCCCCAGCGGGGCCAGCATGACCATTGGGCTTTCATGCGCATGCTCATGGGTGTGCTTGTCGCCCCGTGGCTCGCCCCAGAACGTCAGGAACATCAAACGCCAGCTGTAGAAGCTCGTGAACAGCGCCGCGATCACAAGCGCCCAGAAGGCGAAACCACCCGCCGTGCCTGCATAGGCGCTCTCGATGATGGCGTCTTTGCTGAGGAACCCGGCAAACCCAATCGTGGTCAGCGGAATCCCCACGCCGGTGATGGCCAGCGTCCCGATAAGCATCGCCCAGAATGTATAGGGCAGCTTCTTGCGAAGCCCGCCGTAGTTCCGCATATCTTGCTCATGGTGCATCCCGTGGATGACCGAGCCTGCGCCCAAAAAGAGCATCGCTTTGAAGAAGGCGTGCGTCAGCAGATGGAACATCGCCACTGAGTAGGCCCCCACGCCTGCGGCCACGAACATGTAGCCAAGCTGCGAACAAGTCGAATACGCGATGACCCGCTTAATGTCGTTCTGCACCAGCCCCACGGTTGCCGCAAAGAAGGCCGTCATCGCGCCCAGCACAGTGACAAAGGCCAAGGCGCTTGGAGCAAATTCCATGATTGGCGACATCCGACAAACGAGGAACACACCCGCTGTCACCATGGTTGCCGCGTGGATCAGGGCCGACACAGGTGTGGGACCTTCCATCGCGTCGGGCAACCACGTGTGCAGGATAAGCTGCGCCGATTTGCCCATCGCGCCCACGAAGAGCAGGAACGCAATCAGGTTGGCCGCATTCCATTCCGTCCAGAGGAACGTCAGCTGTGTCTCGGCCAGCTCTGGTGCGGCGGCGAAGACATCGTCAAACTTGATCGAGTCGACAAGGAAGAAGAGCGCGAAAATGCCCAACGCAAAACCAAAGTCACCCACGCGGTTGACCACAAACGCCTTGATCGCGGCGGCATTGGCGCTTGGTTTGCGGAAGTAGAAACCAATGAGCAGGTAAGACGCGAGGCCCACGCCCTCCCAGCCAAAGAACATCTGTAGCAGGTTGTCGGCGGTCACCAGCATCAGCATGGCAAAGGTGAAAAGGCTCAGATAGGCAAAGAACCTTGGACGATAGCTCTCATCATCCGAGAAATTCTCGTCATGCGCCATGTAGCCCATGGAATAAAGGTGCACGAGCGCTGAGACCGTGGTGATCACGATCAGCATGATCGCTGTCAGCCGGTCCAGCCTAATAGCCCAAGCCGTGTCCAGCGTGCCCGAGCGCACCCAATCAAGGATGTGAATGCTCTGCGTCGTGCCGTCGAAATTCAGGAAGACGATCCAGCTCAGGATGGCAGACAGAAAAAGCAACCCCGTGGCCACCCATTGCGCGCTCACATCGCCAATAACGCGCCAGCCGAAGCCTGCGATAATCGCACCCACCAGCGGAGCAAAGAGGATGATTTGTTCCATGCTCTTACCCCTTCATCACGTTGACATCTTCGACCGCGATCGTGCCACTGTTGCGGAAGAAGCAGACGAGAATAGCCAAACCAATGGCGGCCTCGGCGGCGGCGACAGTCAGCACAAAGAGCGTGAACACCTGCCCCACCAGATCCCCAAGGAAGCTTGAGAAGGCGACGAGGTTGATATTGACTGAAAGCAGCATCAATTCGATCGACATCAACAGGATGATCACGTTCTTTCTATTCAGAAAGAGCCCGAAAATCCCGATGACGAACAGCGCCGCTGCCACCGTCAGGTAATGTTCCAGTCCAATCATGTCGTCCCTCGGTCCCGTTCTTTTCGCGTCGTTTTTAGTCGGCGCAGGCGACCCCGCCTGTCCCATATCTCTCACAGCCCGGATCGACAACCAGCGCCGGGGCAAAACCCGTCTTGGCCAGTCCAGCAAAATCCAATCCCTTGATCGGCAAGCCGAGCACCACAGCCGGGGCAAGCGCAAAGAGCACAACGCCGCAGACCACGACGCGCTGGCGTCTGGCCTTTTTCTGGCGGTATGTGTCGTATGCGTCGTCCATTCCGTCCTCTTGTCCGCTCGCCTCAGCCGTCTAGCTGAAACGCCTTTCGATCACCGCGCGCGTCGGCATAGAGCGCCGCACAGGCGCAGGGTTCTGCGCTCAGCGCCTCAATGGTCACATTGCGCGCCTCGTCTTCCAAATCCACTGCCATACGCTCCAGCGTCGCAAAGACCCTCGCGCCGCTTTGATGGCGCTCCACGATCTTCAATGCCGCCTCAGTGCGGTCAAAAGGTGGCTCATCACTCAGGTTCTCTGCCGCTGTCAGGAACCTCAAGGCCCGGCCCTCGGCGCAATCAACGATCACATAAGTTGACGCGGTCGCCTCCTGGCTCCACCAGTCGCGCCACATGACACGGCCCTCGCCCAGATCGCGGTGCATATCCTCGCCACCATGGCTGATATGCGTGGTGCGCGCGCAGTCCGTGAGGCTCACCGCAGCGCAGGCGCCTGCCCCCGTCATGACCAGCCCCAGGGCCAGTGCATATGTGCTCTTGGCGATCAAAGCCCCTGCCCCGGTTTCACGTCCTTGAGTTCCATCGCCTTGGCAGGATCCCGGTACATCTGCGCCAGAACATCCTGGCGTTTGACGTCCGAGCGGTGCCGTAGTGTCAGCGCAATTGCCCCGACCATGGCAACCAGCAGGATCAGGCCCGAAAGCTGGAACAGCAGGAAATACTTGTCATAGAGGATCATCCCCAGCGCACGCGTGTTTTCCATATCCGACGGCGTCACCGCCCCGCGTGCACTCTCCGCCCCATCGGCTATTTGCCAATTGCCAAAGGCGACGCCGAACTGCATCAAGAGGATCACCCCGATTAGCAACGCCAGGGGCATGTATTTCGCCATTTCCGCCTTCAGCTCTGCAAAATCCACATCAAGCATCATGACCACGAAGAGGAACAAAACCGCCACAGCGCCCACATAAACGATAATCAACAGCATCGCGACGAACTCGGCCCCCAACAGCACGAAAAGCCCCGCCGCACTAATGAACGACAGGATTAGCCAGAGCACCGAATGCACCGGATTGCGGCTGATCACCGTGAACAGCCCGCCGACCAGCGCTGATATGGCAAAGAGGTAAAAGGAAAATACCGCGACACTCATGTCTCTTCATCCTTGTCTTCGTGCTCATCGAGAACCTGACGGGCAAACTCCATCGCCCGGTTCATCGACGGAATACCGGCAAACATCGACATCATCGCGATGGTCTCGGCAATTTCATCCTTGGTGGCCCCCGCTTCCAAAGCGTGGCGCACGGTCATGCGCATCTGCGTGTCGCTCTGCGCGCCCAGCATGGTCAGCCCCGCCAGCGTGATCAGAAGCCGTGTGCGCGCATCCAGCCCTTCCTTGGAAATTCCCTTGCCAAACATCATCTCCATGAATTCCTTGGGCATGGTGGGCCAAAGCGCCTCTATGTCCTTGGGTGAAAACGATTCCAGCGCAGGGTTGAAGGCCTTCGCCATTTCCTGCGCCTGCGCCATCATGGCGGCAAAGGGGTTCACTGGGTCAGTCATCTGTAGGGCGCATCCATTTCAAGATTACGGGCAATCTCCGCTTCCCAGCGCTCGCCGTTATCCAAAAGCTTATCCTTGTCATAGAAAAGCTCTTCGCGCGTCTCGGTGGCGTACTCGAAATTCGGCCCTTCAACGATGGCATCCACCGGACAGGCCTCCTGACAGAAACCGCAATAGATGCATTTGGTCATGTCGATGTCATAGCGCGTGGTGCGGCGGCTTCCGTCATCGCGCGGCTCGGCGTCGATGGTGATGGCCTGCGCCGGGCAAATCGCCTCGCAGAGCTTGCAGGCGATGCAGCGTTCTTCGCCATTGGGATAGCGGCGCAGCGCATGCTCACCGCGAAACCGTGGGCTGAGCGGGCCTTTCTCATGCGGGTAGTTCAGCGTCGCCTTGGGTGCAAAGAAATACTTCAGCCCCAGCTTGAAGCCGACGAAGAAGTCCTTAAGCAGGAAGTATCCCGCAGCGCGTCCATAATCGATCTGAGTCATGCGTTACGCCCTCATCTCTTCAAACCGGGTCTCCCCGGCATTCTCGTGGCCTTGCCACTTGGTCTCGTAGTCGCTTTGCAGCGCATATTTCGGCAGATGGGACGCGGCGGTCTTTTCCACCTCATAGTACAGATACGTACGTCCCGGTCCGATCCGGTTGGCCAGCTTGAGCCGCACGCCGGTGTTGGCAGGGTCTTCGAATTCAACCTGCCCAAACTCTGACGTGGGTTCAATCGGCACCGCCCGGCAATCAATGACATTACAGTTGCAGGCGCGTTTCCAGAAGGTCCAGACAAGCTCGGGGTTGAACTGATACATGCCATGCCCGTACCAGCCATTGAGTCCATTGGCCGAGACAAACCGCCCACCCACTTTCAGCATTCTGAGTACCGATTCCAACGCGTTGGGTACGTTGAACACATGCTCAATCGTGCCCCCATCAAAGATGAACTCAAACTGATCTTCCAACTCCTCAGACGGCAGCGTGTTGAGATCATGAATGACCTGCGCCCCCTCATAGCCTGAGAAATCCATTGTCTCAACCGCGCCAAAGCCAAGCTTTTCAAGCAGTGTCTCGGAGTAGCCATCCTCTTGCAGATAGTCGAACCGTTTGTCGTCCCGCCCATGCGTCTGCAAGGACTGTTCATAGAACTGGCGAAACTGCGTCTGAATGCGAAAGCCCTGACGGCCCAGCATCAGGCTCCGGCCCTTGGGCTGGAACCGGGTCGAAAGCTCGACCAGTCGGTCAAAAAGGACGCAGTCGATCCCCAAGAGATCAGCCTCCCATCGCGTAGCGGGCCCAGAAGGCCCCAAAGACTTCGAATTTCGCCAGGAAGGCGATGATCACCACCCAGGCCAGTGAGAGTGGCAAGAATACTTTCCAGCCGATGCGCATCAACTGGTCATAGCGGTAGCGCGGCGTGATCGCCTTGACCATTGCGAAGATGAAGAAGAAGAACGCCATTTTGGCGATCATCCACCCTACCCCGTCCGGGATGCCCGGAATGGGCGACAGCCAGCCGCCGAAGAACATGAGCGAGGTCAGCGCACACATCAGGAAGATGGCAATATATTCGCCCGCCATGAACAAAAGGAACGGCGTGGAGGAATACTCGACCTGATAACCCGCGACCAGCTCTGACTCCGCCTCCGGCAAGTCGAACGGCGGGCGGTTGGTTTCGGCCAATGCCGAGATGAAGAACAGGAACACCATCGGCAGATGTGGCAGCCAGTACCACCCAAAGAACCCATAGGCGGTGTCTTGCGCGGCAACGATATTGCCAAAGTTCATAGACCCGGTGGAGATGATCACCCCCACGATGATGAGGCCAATGGACACCTCGTAGGAAATCATCTGCGCCGCAGAGCGCAGCGAGCCGAGGAACGGATATTTCGAGTTCGACGCCCAGCCGCCCATGATCACGCCGTAGACCTCCAGCGAGGACACCGCGAAGACAAACAGGATGGCGACATTAATATCGCTCAGAACCCAGCCCTCATTGAGCGGAATCACCGCCCAGGCCAGCACCGCCAAAACAAAGCTGGCCATGGGGGCCAGCATGAACACGGTCTTGTCAGCGCCTGCTGGAACGACCACCTCTTTGACCACGTATTTGAGTGCGTCCGCCACGGTCTGCAAAAGCCCGTAAGCGCCCACCACATTGGGCCCGCGTCGCATCTGTACTGCGGCCCAGATCTTGCGGTCGCCGTAGACGAGGAACAAAAGCGAGACCATCACAAAGCCCACAACGGCAAGGCATTGCGCCACGATGATCACCAATGTTCCCAGCGGTGTTGTCAGAAATTCAGCCATCAGCCCCTCAAACCCTCGGTATCCCGTTTTCCGCGCAATTGGCGGCGACGACTTCCGCGTCGATTTTCTTTATGCCATCGGGCAAGGATGGCGAGATGGTGTAAACCGCATCTGCGGTCCAGACGCCACCCGCTTCATCCACATTTGTACGCAGGTGACGCGCGAATCCATAGCCCCGGATGAGCGTGTATTCCGCCGCCGCACATTCCGCGTAGCGCGCGACATCCTCAGAGGATTGCGCGCCGCGCATGGCCACGTTGAAATTCACCAGATCCCCATCCAGAAGCCGCGTCTCGATGCCAAGATACTCGGCTGTGCTGCCGGTCGCCGCTGAGGTCACAGCTCCATCGCCACCGTCGGACACGGTACAGGCCGTCAGGCACAAAAGCGCGACAGGCGCGATATGTGACGCAATCGGGATCACTCTGCCGCCACCGGCTCGGACTGGCGCGCTTTGGCGTTGGCGCTGAGTTCGGCCATCAGTTGGCTTGCACGGGCAACCGGGTTGGTCAGATAGAAATCACCCACTACCGATTGCAAAACGCCCTTGCCTAGCTTGCCCGCGGGCACTGCGGTCCACGCGTTTTCCGGAACATCGTCCACCTGCGCCAGATGCGGCACCTCGGCCACGAGCGCCTGACGCAGCTGCGCAAGGCTGTCATAAGACAAGGCCGATCCCATCTCTCCCGAAAGCGCGCGCAGAATGGCCCAGTTTTCCTTGGCCTCACCCGGCGGATGCCCCGCCCGAAGCGCCAGTTGCGGACGCCCTTCGGTGTTCACAAACAGCCCTTGCTCTTCTGTATATGCCGCGCCCGGCAGGATGATGTCGGCGCGATGCGCGCCACGGTCGCCATGGCTGCCTTGATAAATCACAAAAGGCCCTGATGCGATCTCGATCTCGTCGGCACCAAGGTTGTAGACCACATCGGCGCCTTCGAGCGCGGCTGTAATACCGCCTTCGGTCACGCAGCCCGCATCCATCGCGCCCACACGACCCGCCGCCGTATGCAGGACAAGCATCTTGCCGCCTGATTTCTCACAAATGGCCTGAACCGTCGCCAGAACCGCCGCGCCATCTTCGCCGGTCAGGGCGCCTTGTCCAACAATCGCAATGCAGTTCTTGTCGTGCAGCTCGGTCATATCGAGCTCTGCCACATGGGCCAACGCAGCACGGTCAATTCCCATATGCTCATAGTCATAGGTCAGATCGACCGCTTCGCCGACCATCACCACATCCGCCCCCTGGCTCCAGGCCTTGCGAATGCGCGCGTTCAGCACAGGAGCTTCCAGACGCGGATTGGTACCGATCAGAAGAATCTTGTCAGCTACGTCGACATCCTCAATCGCGGCCGTGCCCACATAGGCCGAACGATTGCCTGCAGGCAGCTTTGCACCATCAGTCCGGCATTCGACAGAGCCGCCCTGCCCCTCGACCAATTGCTTGAGCGCGAACGCCGCCTCGACCGGGGCCAGATCGCCAACAAGGCCCGCAACCTTTTTGTCCTTCATCGCCGCGGCGGCAGCTCCTAGTGCTTCCGCCCAGCTTGCCGGGCGCAATTTGCCGTTCTCACGAATGTAAGGCTTGTCCAGACGTTGACGGCGCAGGCCATCCCAGACAAAGCGTGTCTTGTCCGAAATCCATTCCTCGTTCACGCCATCATGGTTGCGCGGCAGGATGCGCATCACTTCGCGTCCCTTGGTGTCGACGCGAATGTTCGACCCCAACGCATCCATCACGTCGATGGTTTCCGTCTTGGTCAACTCCCAGGGCCGCGCGGTAAAGGCATAAGGCTTGCTCACCAGCGCCCCCACCGGGCAAAGATCAATGATGTTGCCCTGTAGATTGCTGTCCAACGTCTCGCCCAGATAGGACGTGATCTCGGCATCCTCGCCCCGGCCTGTCTGGCCCATTTGCGTGATGCCCGCGACCTCAGTTGTAAAGCGCACACAGCGCGTGCAGGAAATGCAGCGGGTCATATGAGTTTCGACAAGTGGCCCAAGATCCAAATCCTCAACCGCCCGCTTAGCTTCACGGAAGCGGCTGAAGTCCACACCATAGGCCATGGCCTGATCCTGCAGGTCACATTCGCCCCCCTGATCGCAGATCGGGCAATCGAGCGGATGGTTGATCAGCAGGAATTCCATCACCCCTTCGCGGGCCTTCTTGACCATCGGCGAGTTGGTCTTGACGACCGGAGGCTGTCCCTCGGGTCCGGGCCGCAGGTCGCGCACCTGCATGGCACAAGACGCCGCCGGTTTCGGCGGCCCGCCGACGACCTCAACAAGACACATCCGGCAGTTGCCCGCAATCGACAACCGTTCATGGTAGCAAAAGCGCGGGATCTCGATACCCGCCACTTCACAGGCCTGGATCAGGGTCATCGCCCCATCCACTTCCACTTCCTGGTCATCAATGATGATTTTGCGAAGATCGCTCATATGCAGTTTCCTGTGATTTCCCAGGCACCGGGCATCGCCCAGCCGCCTTTTTGGATTGTCAGGTTGGGATCAGCCCGCAGACCAAAAGCCTGGGCGCAATGGGTTTGTGCCGGCCCAAGTGCTGCGCGAACCGCGCCTTGCCGACTGACAGTACGGGGATGAACAAAGGCACCAAAGCCCTTGCGGCCCTCTTCATGGATCAGGGTCACACAAGCTTCGGTGCCTTCAATGGTTGTGGACTTGCCGTAACAGGCCGCGTCTTGATCGGGCGCTGCACCACATGCCGCAAGCGGCCCCGTTGCCAGGGCTGCAAAACAGGATATGCGCGCCCCGATCGTCACTTTGCCCTCAACAACTGGCCGATTTGCGTGCCTTGCGACATCTCGGCCTGACCCAGAACACACAGACTCTGGGCATCAAGATTGCTGGCACCTTTGGATTTGAAATAGGCATTGCGCCGTTCGCGCATTTTCGCCTTTTCCGCCTTGTCGTTGATATAGGCGTCGATATCAGCGTCGCTGTAGCCACGATCCGCCGCCAAATCCTTGGTTTGATTGATGTAAGACCGCGCCTTGAACAGCCGTGCGCCGATGCCATCACAGGCGCGACGAATTTTATCCGCAGCCGCAACCACCAAGAGCCTTTGATTGATGTCCTGTTCGTCCGCTAGTCCTGCCTGTGCAGACCCTGCTGAAACCGCAATGACCGCACTCAGAACAATGCTCGATACCCACTTCATTGGATGACTCCTCTTGTCACAAGATCAGGGCACGGACCATCCGCGACCCCATCTGCAAGGCAGATGGTTCCGGACGCGTGTGATATGCAATAACACACGGACCAAGATCCTGATATGAAAGAGAAAGTTACCAAAGCACACACCGTCCGTCGAGGATCAGCCTATTGCCGTCGCGTTTCAAAACAGCGTCGTCTGCATCCGGGCCATTGACCCATGCAATTTCGGACGTTCCGAAATTCTCGATACAATACCGCCTGCCTTCATGCTCTCCAGCGGCCCTTGCGCCGTTCAAACCCTGATCTGCGCGCGACACTCTGACAACAAAACTTTGACGGTCATCCGACGTGTGCTTAGCTCTGGACTTGTAAAAGTTGCCATCAAAGAGAATACGTTCGTTCTTTCGACCACAGGCGGACAAGACCATGCTGGCCACCAGAAGGCTCAGCACAATCGTTGCGCGCCACCCAAAGCGCTTGGGATCACTCACCATCAGCATCATAACACCGCCAAAACTGCCATCAGGCACAAAATGATGCTGGCCAGCCAGCCTGCGACATAGAGAAAGGACCGCGCGCTCATATCGGGTTTGCCGATGCCTTTGATGTGGACAAAGGCGAGCACCAGACGGCTTACGAAAAAGAGTGAGGCGAGCAGGTTCACCCAAAACGGATCGGCCCCTGCCAGAATGGCCGCGGCCACCGAAGCCACAAAGAACCCCATCGTTTCCGACAGATTCGCATAAGCACGATGCCAGCGATAAACCGAACTGCCGTAATCCGCCTCCGGCTCAGCCCCCGGCGCCAGCCCGGCTCCGGTTTTGCGCATGGCGGCCAGCGGGCTCATCACAAGCCCGAAAATCACGGTTAATGCGACCGACGCGATGGCATGTCCGTATTCTGCAAATGCTTCCATCATTTCACCCCAAGACCGTTCTGGCGTCACGCTCTGGCATAAACGAGCCGCCATTCAAATGCGACCACCCGAATGCATACTCGCTGTCGCCGTTTTGCCGCAGGTGATCAAGACGATCCATCGCTTGCTTAAGCGTCGGGATTTGACCTTTTTGGACCCACCACATTACGAAATGCGCGCGCCCCAAGGGCGTGAACCATTCCCGCTTGCGGCTTAAAAAATGCTTGTGCAGCGTTTTCCAAACATACTGACGCAAGGCCTCAATGCTTTCCCAGACCGTCAGGTTCACCAGCATGCGCGGATCATTGTCCACATCTTCCTGCACAACGCCACCGACATCCGTCTCATATTTCCAGACGAACCCATCACTGCGCTCGGCAATCCGATTTAACATATCAATGCCCGCTACGAAATCGGCGGCCCGCGGGTCGTCGAGATCATAGGTCATGCGACCGATATTGAATTGGGCCAGATGCAGTCGAGACTTAAGCACGGCTTTTCCCTCCAAACCTGTCAGGTTTCGGCAACAGGAAATAGATCGGTAAAAGTGGGAACAAGAATCCCCAAGCAGACAATGTCGCACGAATATAACTGGGTATGCTGGTAAGACTGTCCGTGTCTGAAATCATCATTTGAATAACCGATGCCTGCCAGACAAGCATCAACGCAACCAAGCTACATCCAAGTCCAAACCGACCGACGCGATAGTAGATCATCAGGAAAAGTACAGCCGCTGGGATCAGGTAACCCGCCCGCAACACTAGACCAAAAATGATCGCGTCGAACTGCATACCCTACTCCGCCGCCACTGCTGTAACCTTGCCGGTCTTCTGCGCTTTGATGCGGTCCTCAATCTCATCGCGGAAATTCCGGATCAGCCCCTGAATGGGCCAGGCCGCCGCGTCGCCAAGCGCACAGATTGTGTGACCTTCAACCTGTTTGGTCACATCAAACAGCATGTCGATCTCCTCGACCTCGGCCTCACCTTTGACCAGCCGGTCCATGACCCGCATCATCCAGCCCGTGCCCTCACGGCACGGCGTGCACTGACCACAGCTTTCGTGCTTGTAGAATTTGCTGAGCCGCCAGATCGCCTTGATGATGTCGGTACTCTGATCCATCACGATCACTGCCGCCGTGCCGAGCGAGGATCCCACCTCGCGCAGCGCGTCGAAATCCATCACCGCGTCTTTCATGTTCTCGCCGCGCACGCACGGAACCGATGAGCCACCCGGGATAACCGCCTTGAGATTGCCCCAGCCGCCACGAATGCCGCCACAATGTTTTTCAATCAGCTCCTCAAAACTGATCGACATGGCGTCTTCCACCACGCAAGGATTGTTCACATGGCCCGAGACGGCGAAAATCTTGGTGCCCGAATTGTTGGGCCGTCCAAAGCTGGCGAACCACTCCGGCCCACGCCGCAGGATGGTCGGCACCACGGCAATCGATTCCACATTGTTCACGGTCGTCGGACAGCCATAGAGACCTGCCCCGGCCGGAAACGGCGGCTTCATGCGTGGCATGCCCTTTTTGCCCTCAAGGCTTTCCAGAAGGGCTGTTTCCTCACCGCAGATATAGGCCCCGGCCCCGTGATGCAGGTAAATGTCAAAGTCGTAGCCTGACTTGCAGGCATTTTTGCCCACCAGACCCGCCTCATACGCCTCATCAATCGCATTCTGAAGCGCTTCTTTTTCGCGGATATACTCGCCACGAATATAGATGTAACAGGCATGCGCCTGCATCGCGAAACTGGCAATCAGGCAGCCCTCGACCAGCGTGTGCGGATCGTGGCGCATGATCTCTCGGTCTTTGCAGGTGCCCGGTTCGGACTCGTCGGCATTGACCACGAGGTAAGCCGGACGCCCATCGCTTTCCTTGGGCATGAAGGACCACTTCAAACCGGTGGGGAAACCCGCACCGCCGCGCCCACGTAGGCCCGAGGCCTTCATTTGATCCACGATCCAATCCCGACCGTTTTGCAGGATCTTGGCCGTGCCATCCCAATGACCTCTCGCCTTGGCTCCTTTCAGGCTGCGGTCATGCATCCCGTAAAGGTTGGTAAAAATCCGATCCTGATCTTTCAGCATCCCGTTAACCTCTAATTATCCCGGCTGTCGCGCCAGATCTGGTAGATGAGCCAAAAGGCAAAAAGAAAGCCCAACAGTGCCAACACGTCGAAGAAGAGCCGCAGCTGCACGCCAAAGCCCTCTTTCTCGCCGATGAGGGTGATCAACACCCAAAACACGCCCGTGCCGGCAATCACCAGCCCGGCCCGTCGGCCTTTCTTCGACAATGCGTCTTTGTCGTTCATCCAAATCGCTCATTCAGTACACGTCGCCTTTGTCCACGCGCTTGGAAAACTCCGTCTCACCACCTGCGGCCAGAATTTTGGCCTGCTCGATCCAATTGTCGCGTGACGCCCGGCCTTTGAATCCTTTCAGGTTGGCATCAACCCAAGCGATTTCATTCGCGCTCCACGCAGCAACCTGGTCAAAGTGATAAAAGCCCATCTCGTTGAGCATTTTCTCAAGCTTGGGGCCCACACCTTTGATTTCCTTGAGGTTATCCGCCTTGCCGCCACGCGCTGCCTTGAGGCCAGAAGGACGCGTGCCTTCGTTCTCGCCTTCCAGAACCCCATCGCCATCATAGTCGGGTGTGACTTCGGCTTTCGGCGCCGGCTTGGGTTTTGGCTTTGGCTTGGCTTTGGGCTTTGGCGCAGGCTTCGCTGCCGCACCAGCCGGACCAACAGTGGCGACAGGCGCAGACAACGGCTTGCCCTGCGGCGCAGAAGGCACGGCCGAGGCGTCATAGTCGTTACCTTCTTCTTCCTCCTGCGGCCAGCAAAACAGCAGTTGAAGCACCAGTGCGAGGAACACCGCGAGCGCAATCGCCACCAGAAGTGCTGCCAGAAAACCGGTTTCTCCCGCGATGAGATACATCGCGACAATTCCAGCGCCGACGCCCATCGCCCAGCAGCCCAACTTGCACGTTGCTACAAAACTGTCACCGTTCATCTTTCAAACTCCCTATCAAACCGTTTGGGGCATCTTTCAATAGACGCCTCCTTTTTTGACTTTCTTTGCGAAGTCTGTTGTTTCTCCGGCCGCCAGTTTTTTCGCTTGCCCAACCCAGTCATCACGGCTGACCCGACCTTTGAACCCCTCAAGGTTGTCGTCGGCCCAGGCCACCTCCTCAGCACCCCAGCTTGCAATCTGGTCGAAATGGAACACGCCCATGCCATTCAGCATCGCGGCAAGTTTCGGCCCAACGCCTTTGATCATTTTCAGATCATCCGCACCGCCTTCCCGCGCTTCTTTCAGCATTTCGGGCTTTTTCTGCGCAGCCGGTGCCGCGGCTTTGGCCTTGGGAGCGGCTTTCTTGGCCGGTTCTTTCGGCGCGGGCGCCGGTTTGGCCTCTAGTGGAGCAGGTGCTGAGGTCTTAACCTTCGAAGCGCCGGGCGCGTGGTTGGCCCCTTTGTCACGCCACGGCGCAATCAATGGCACCTCGGTCCCGTCAATACGTTTGACCGTGTCCCCAATATCAGTGGCAAGCTGCACGCTGGCGTTATACTTGGTCTTGCCGCTGTCATATTCTGTGAGGCTTGTCAGCCCACTCAGCGGCTCAGAGGCATACCGCCCATTTTGCGGCCCCGGCACCGGCACTTTGCCCGCGCGCAGCTCGTCAAGCATCTCGCCAAACCGTTCGGCGGTGAGGTCTTCGTAATAATCCTTGCCGATTTGCGCCATAGGCGCATTGGCGCAGGCCCCGAGGCATTCGACCTCTTCCCAGCTCAGCTTGCCATCTTCGCTGATCTCATGCGGGTTGGCAGCAATCTTTTCCTTGCAGACGCCAATCAGGTCTTCAGCCCCGCAAATCATGCAGGACGTCGTGCCGCAAATCTGAATATGCGCCACAGAACCAACAGGTTGCATCTGGAACATAAAGTAGAAACTGGCCACTTCCAGCGCCCGGATATGCGCCAAACCCAGCATATCCGCCACGCCTTCAATCGCCGGACGGGACAGCCAGCCCTCCTGCTCCTGCGCGCGCCACAAAAGCGGGATGATTGCGCTTGCCTGACGTCCTTCAGGATATTTGGAAATCTGCGCCTCGGCCCAGGCCTGGTTGGCCTTTGTGAATGCAAAGCTTTCGGGCTGATCATGATGAAGACGGCGTAGCATTTAGGCGCAGGCTCCTGTCGTGAGTTTCACACCACCATTTTCAAGCCGAACGGCGCGTTTCGCAGTCAGCACATAAGCCGCCATCGACTGCGTTTGCTCCCGCGTCAGCCCGGTCTGAAGCTCAACCGGCAAGTAATCCGCCTCGGTGTGCAGCACACAGCCGATGCTGGCTACAGCCGCCTCAAAGCTGGTCACGTCCTGAGCTGTTGTGCCTTGAGGCGGCACCGCACAGCCCGCAAGCGCCGCCGCGCCGCAGAGCGCTATCGCCACCTTGATCTTCGTTAACGCCATGCCAGCTGTCCCCTCACCGGTCAATTTCGCCAAACACCACATCCATCGTGCCGATAATCGCGGCCACATCGGCAAGCTGATGCCCCGTGGCTACATAATCCATCGCCTGAAGATGCAGATACCCCGGCGCCCGGATCTTGGCCCGGTACGGCCGGTTGGTGCCATCCGACACCAAATACACACCAAACTCGCCCTTGGGCGCTTCCACCGCTGCGTACACCTCACCCTCAGGCACCTTGAACCCTTCGGTGTAAAGTTTGAAGTGGTGGATAAGCGCCTCCATCGAGGTCTTCATCTCGCCGCGTTTGGGCGGTGTGACTTTGCCGCGGGCCAGGATATCGCCCTGACCTTCGGGGGCGCGCAGTTTCTCGATCGCTTGAAGAATGATCTTTAGTGACTGACGCATTTCCTCCATTCGACACAGATAGCGGTCGTAACAATCGCCATTTTTACCAACGGGGATCTGGAACTCAAATTCGTCGTAACATTCATAGGGTTGCGCACGGCGCAAATCCCAAGCCAAACCAGACCCTCGTACCATCACGCCCGAAAAGCCCCAGTCCAGGATGTCCTGTTCGGTGATGACGCCGATATCGGCATTGCGCTGTTTGAAGATGCGGTTTTCCGTCAGAAGCCCATCCAGATCGTTGATCACCCGAGGGAACTCATGCGCCCAGGTCTCGATATCGTCGAGAAGTTCTGGCGGCAGGTCCTGATGCACACCACCGGGGCGGAAATAGGCCGCGTGAAGACGCGCACCACAGGCCCGCTCATAGAACACCATCAGCTTTTCGCGCTCTTCAAAGCCCCAAAGCGGCGGCGTGAGCGCCCCCACATCCATCGCCTGTGTGGTGATGTTCAGAATGTGGTTCAAAATCCGGCCAATCTCGGAATAAAGCACGCGAATGAGGCTCGCCCGGCGCGGCACTTCCACGCCTGTCAGCTTTTCAATCGCCAGACACCAGGCATGTTCCTGATTCATCGGCGCCACATAATCCAGCCGGTCAAAATACGGCAGGTTCTGCAGATATGTGCGGCTCTCCATCAGCTTTTCGGTGCCGCGATGCAAAAGCCCAATATGCGGATCGCAGCGCTCAACGATCTCGCCGTCCAACTCTAGCACGAGCCGCAAAACACCATGCGCCGCAGGGTGTTGTGGGCCGAAGTTGATGTTGAAATTGCGAATCTTCTGCTCGCCCGTGAGCGCGTCGTCAAATCCTTTGGAGCCGTCCATCATTTCGCCTCCTCCTGCTTCTCATCGCCCGGCAGGATATATTCCGCCCCCTCCCAGGGGCTCATGAAGTCAAACTGCCGGTATTCCTGCACCAGGTTCACAGGCTCATAGACCACGCGCTTTTGCTCTTCATCGTAGCGCACTTCGGTGTAGCCCGTGGTTGGGAAATCCTTGCGCAGCGGGTAGCCGCGAAAACCGTAGTCGGTCAGGATGCGCCGCAGGTCGGGATGTCCGCTGAACAGAATGCCGAACATGTCGAAGACTTCGCGTTCGAACCAGTTTGCTGAAGCGTGCACTTCTGTGATCGACGGCACCATGTCCTCGTCGCGAATGCTCACCCGCAGGCGAATACGGTGGTTCTGATACATGCTCAGAAAGTGATACACGACGTCGAACCGCTTGGGGCGATCCGGATGATCGACACCAGTGATGTCCACCAGCGTTGAAAAGCGACAGGTCTGATCGGTTTTGAGGAACTCGACGAACCCCACAAGGTTCGACAGCGCCACATCCATCGTCAGCTCATCATGGGCCACATCCCAGCTTAGCACGCAATCGGTGCGCTTGGCCTCGATATGAGCCCCCAGTTCGCGCAAAGCCTCAGTCATTTGCTTCCTCCCGAAGCACTTCATCATAGAAGGTCGCTTCTGCGTCGTAAGACTTGAAAAACGGCGCCATGAAATCCGGTAGAACTGTTTTTGCTGGGTTTTCTCCAGCAAAGGCCGTGATCGCCGCCATGTTGCGCCACCGCGTTAGCACCTTCACGTGACAGGGGTCACCGTCACGCTTAGTCAAAAACGTCACATCCAGGAATCCGTCCAAAGCCTGCATGTTGGGCAGAACACGGTCGCGGAAGGTGTTGATCCATGCATCAATATCTGCACGCCCCACCGCAGCTTCCCAATTTCTGACAACCACGCCCGTCACCGCACAATCGTCCCTGTCCGACGAATTTTTCGTTGAAGCTGCAAGATGCCGTAGACCAGCGCCTCTGCCGTGGGCGGGCAGCCGGGCACGTAGACATCCACCGGTACAATCCGGTCGCAGCCGCGCACAACCGAGTAGCTGTAATGATAATAGCCGCCACCATTGGCGCAGGACCCCATCGAGATCACGTAACGCGGCTCGGGCATCTGGTCGTAAACCTTGCGCAGGGCGGGTGCCATCTTGTTGGTCAGCGTGCCCGCCACGATCATCAGGTCCGACTGACGCGGGCTGGCGCGCGGGGCTGTGCCAAAACGCTCCAGATCATAGCGTGGCATGGCGGTGTGCATCATTTCCACCGCACAACAGGCCAGACCGAATGTCATCCAGTGCAGCGATCCGGTGCGCGCCCAGTTGATGATATCCTCAGTCGATGTCAGCAGAAATCCTTTGTCCTGAAGCTCGCGGTTCAGGTCCTGCGTGGCAACCTCACGGTCCGCACCTGCAAAGTTTTCTCCGGTCGCTACTGCCATTCCATCGCCCCCTTGCGCCATTCATAGGCAAATCCGGCGGTCAGCACCGCCAGGAACACCATCATCGACCAGAACGCCGCCATAGAGATATCCGCAAATGCCACGGCCCATGGAAAAAGCATCGCGATTTCAAGGTCAAAGATGATGAACAGGATCGACACCAGATAGAACCGGACATCGAATTTCATCCGCGCATCATCGAACGCGTTAAACCCGCATTCATACGCGCTGACCTTTTCGGGATCGGGGTTTCGGACGGCCAGAACGACCGCAGCGAGGATCAGAACAATTCCAAGACCGATGGCGATGGCCAGAAGAACAAGGACCGGAAGGTACTCCCTCAGCATCTCTTCCACGATGTGGCTCCTTTCATGCGCACCCGTCTGCGCATTAAGACGGCTCTCTTTAATACATCATCGGGTTTACCCCCGCCTTTTTGCCGGGTCAACCGAAGCTGCACATAAACCGGACAATCTGTCAGGGGAAATTGACGCATCTGCCGGTCAGGCAGAAAAGTTAACCAAGATTAACGTGTCATTCGTGCGATAAACACTTGCGCATAATCAAGAATATGAGCGCAGCAAAGGACACGACACCAGAGCCACTATTCAGCCCAGCGCGGCTTTTCCTTGGCAAAAAACGCCCCAATGCCATGTTGCGCTTCCTCTCCGGCCCAGCAGTCCACCAGCGCGTCAATTGTGTGGTCGATCACAGCATCATTTATTACCACCTTGGAACGGTCCACCACCTCTGGGAGGTAGTACGTTTTAGGGCGGTCAGCATTTCAGCAGCTGCAAATTCAACTGTGGGTCAACCTGACAGGAACTCAAGCCTTGCCACATACCCAGTACTAGGCTCGGTATCGTCAAAGCCAAACTTGCCAGGGTCGATACTCCAATCTGCGGCAATGGCCATTGGAACACTTTCTGACAGATCAGGAAGATGTTCAAAGGCGTCCAGATAGTCATCTGCTTCTGCTTCTGCTTCTGCTTCTGCTTCTGCTTCTAACATGAAGTTATTCGCCTCCTCAGGTGTCAACCCATCAAGCAATTCGTAGTTGAAAATGGCTTCAACGCCGGTGACAGGTCCGGTATTGGTGAGAATGCCGTCGCCGCTACCAACATAAGAAAACGCGCGAGTTACTTCGCCCTTTTCGGCTCGCATCCATGCAATGAAATCGACGACGCGATAAGAGCCAAAATACTGGGCCTCTCCAAATTGCGCAGATAGTTTTTCCAGCCACTGTTCAAACCGCGCGATGCCGTTTTCATGGTCTGGTGCAAGAGCAAGTCCCAAATGCACGAGGACCCACCCATTGATAGATGGTGTCAAAAACGCAAACTTCGAATTGCTTTCGTGGCTGGCGCGCATCCCGCTGGCCCAATTCGCAGGCTGCCAGTTGGTGGCGCCCAACGCTTCTCTCAGAGCCTCTGCATCGTCACTTCGCACAGCCAACCATCCAGTTTTATATCCAAAGGTTTGGGGGCTATCAGGTTCCGCTTCAATGATCTTGTTAGGTTGCTGCGGTGGCTCTGACCTTTGCACAGGCTCGGACGGTTTGCTGCCAAAAAGTCTATTCAACCAAGACACGTCACATCACTCCTTCACCCAGCGCGGCTTTTCCTTGGCAAAAAACGCCCCAATGCCATGTTGCGCTTCCTCTCCGGCCCAGCAGTACACCAGCGCGTCAATTGTGTGGTCAATCACAGTGTCATCTATCACCGGCCCCAACCAGCGCGTCAGAGCCTTGGCTTGGGCCACAGCCTCAGGCGCGCAGGACAGGTAAGGTGCGACCTCAGCCTCGACCGCATCATCCAACTCGGCCACCGGCACCGCGCGCGCCACAAGGTTGAGCGCCATCGCCTCGGTTGCATCAAACCGGCGGCCTGACATGAAGACCTGCCGCGCCTTGGCCTCGCCCATGCGGGCCACGACATAGGGTCCAATGGTGGCGGGGATCAGCCCCAGACGCGTCTCGGTCAGGGCCATCGCCACGTGATCGGCGGCAACCACCACATCACACACGCTCATCAACCCCACGCCGCCGCCAAAGGCATTGCCATGCACCCGGCCAATGAGCGGTTTGGGCAGCGTGTTGAGCGCCTGCAGCATCTCGGCCAGCTTACGCGCCTCGCGGCGGCGCGTCTCGGTATCGGCCTCAAACTGATCGCGCATCCAGCCCAGATCGCCGCCGGCGCAGAAGGTCTTACCCTTGGCCGCCAGCACCACGGCGCGCAGGTCCGGGTCGTGCCCCAACACCTGTGCCGCGTCAGTCAGGTCCGCAATCATCTGGCCCGACATAGCGTTGTGCTTGTCTTCCCGGTCCAGCCAGAGCGTTGCCACGCCCCGCGCATCGCGCTCTATGGAAATCGTGTCATACATCGCCCAACTCCTTGCCATGCTCGCGGCACCAATCGCCATAAAGCCAGACCATCCGGTCCACGAACCAAACCTTAGGCCCCACGGCCAAAACCATGCCGAAATTTGTCCACCAAGGTTCCAGCCAGATCAACCCGATCACCAGAACGATAACCCCGGGCAAGCTGGCCCAGGCCAGACCATCGGCCCAGGCCCGGTGATGTGCGGCGACCTCGTCTCGCCGGTTCAGGAACACCCGTTCGCCCAACACGCCACGCGAGGCCCAGTTGTCCAGATTGTCCGGCGGCGGAAAGGCCCGCGGATTGATCCACGCCCAGAGCAGGACCAGCGCGGTCGGCAGAATGGCCCACCAGCCCAGCCAGACGCGACTCCAGATGGCCAAAACCAAGAGCGGCAGCACGGTAAACCGGGTATAGGCCGACATCGGATTGGCATGGCGCGCCCATGTGGCGTCATCCATCGCCATCAGCCGCTCTGCCCCGCGATAAAGTGCTTTCATGCGATTGCTCCGCCGCGCATGGTTTGCGCCATCCGGGCCGCCTTGGTCAGAACCTCACGGTCCAGCCCGGTCTCATACCCCAGCGCAACCAGCCGGTCATGCACCGTCTCGGTCGCCACATTCCCCGCAGCGCCGGGCGCATAGGGGCACCCGCCCAGACCACCGACAGCCGCATCAAACACCCGCAGGCCATGGCCAAGGGCCACTTCAACATTTTCCACCGCCCGTCCCGACGTGTCGTGGAAATGTCCTGCCAGTTGTGCAGCAGGCACGGCTTTAATCACTTCGGCCAGCATCGCATCAATCCGTTCAGGGGTCGCGCGGCCAATCGTGTCGCCCAACGAGACCTCATAGCACCCCATCTCGCGCAGTGCTGTGACCACGCGCACCACCTCGGAGGGTGCAACCGGCCCGTCATAGGGGCACTCGCTGACACAAGACACATACCCGCGCACCGGCACACCCGCCGCGTGCGCCGCCTCGGCCACAGGGGCAAACCGCTCCAGACTCTCAGCTATGGTGGCGTTGATATTGGCCTTGGAAAACCCTTCGGAGGCCGACGCAAAGATCGCCACCTCATCGGCCCCTGCCGCCATCGCATCCTCAAAGCCGCGCATATTGGGCGTGAGCGCCGCATAGGACACACTCGGCACACGCGTGATCCCGGCCAGAACCTCACCCGAGCCCGCCATCTGCGGCACCCATTTGGGGCTGACGAAGCTGGCCACCTCGATCCGCCGAAACCCGGCCCGGCTCAGGCAATCGACCAGTGCGACTTTCTCGGCCACGGCGATCTCGCCCGGCTCGTTCTGCAACCCGTCCCGTGGCCCAACCTCAAAGATTTCGACAAACTCCGCCATAGTGATCCCTCAGGCCGCAGCCTCATCCTCATCGGCCAGCCGGATCAAGGCCGCACCAGCTTCAACCTGTGCACCTTCGCTGGCCAGTACCTCGGCCACAACCCCATCTCGCGGGGCCGACAGGCTGTGCTCCATCTTCATCGCCTCCAGCACCGCAAGCCGGTCACCCGTCTGCACCGCCTGTCCGGCCTTGGCGAAAAGCGCCTTCAATAGCCCCGGCATGGGGGCCTCAATCAGACTTGCGTGCCCCACCGCCTGCATGTCTCGGTCAAGCGGGTCGACACGGTGAAACGCCAGCCCGTATTGTGCAAAAACCGTGATCAAATCACCCGTGACCACCACCGGTGGGGCGACCGCACCACTCAGCATCCAGCACCCGCCATGGCAACGTGCTTCGATTGTCTCACCATCCACCTCTATGTCATGGGCCACGTATGACAGGCTGCGCAGTGTCGCAGTGATCTCTTTCTCGCCATGGCGCAGGATGATCTGCCGATTGAGTGGCTGCCATAGGGTAAAGCCGGTTGCAGTATCCTGCACCTCCAGCAAACCCGCGGCAGCAAGAACGGCCAGCGCAATATCTTTTGGAGTGGCGTCCTCCATGTCCACAAGGCTGTCCAGGTCCCGTGCAATCAATCCTGTATCCACGTCTCCAGCAGCAAACCCAGCGTGGCGGCTCAATGCCCCCAGAAAGGCCAGATTGGTCACCGTACCAGCCACTTGTGTGTGCGCCAAAGCCGCGTCAAGCCGTTGCAAAGCCACCGCGCGCGTCGGCCCATGGGTCGTCAGCTTGGCGATCATCGGGTCATAATGCGGGCTAATCTCATCGCCGCTGCGCACGCCGGTATCGGCCCGTACCCCATCAGGAAAGCGCAGATGCGCCAGCCGCCCGGTGGCGGGCAAAAATCCCTTGGGCACATCCTCGGCATAAAGCCGCGCCTCAAAGGCATGCCCGTTGATCGACAGATCCTCTTGTGTTTTCGGCAGGCCCTCCCCGGCGGCCACCCGCAACTGCCATTCCAACAGATCAACGCCGGTGATCGCCTCTGTCACCGGATGCTCGACCTGCAGCCGCGTGTTCATCTCCATGAACCAAAACCCGTCGGGGCGCAGACCATCAGAGCCATCCACGATGAATTCCACAGTGCCCGCGCCTTTGTAGCCAATCGCCTCAGCCGCACGCACCGCTGCAGCACCCATGGCCGCACGGACCTCGTCGGTCATGCCCGGTGCCGGAGCTTCCTCGATCACCTTCTGATGGCGCCGCTGTAACGAACAATCCCGCTCATAAAGATGCACGGCGCGGGTGCCGTCGCCAAACACCTGAAGCTCGATATGGCGTGGCTGCTGGATGTATTTCTCAATCAGTACCGCCTCATTGCCAAAGGCGGTTTTTGCCTCGCCCTGCGCGCTGTTCAATGCCTCGCCAAACGCCTCGGGCCGCTCGACAAGCCGCATGCCCTTGCCGCCGCCACCCGCCACAGCCTTGATCAGCACCGGATATCCGATCTCTTTGGCCTGATCCGCCAAAAATGCAGGGTCCTGAATGTCTCCGTGATAGCCCGGCACCACAGGCACGCCAGCCTCTTCCATCACCGCCTTGGCGGCATCCTTGAGGCCCATGGCGCGTATGGCCTTGGCCGAGGGACCGATAAAGGTCAGCCCTGCGGCCTCGACCGCCTCCACAAAGTCAGGGTTCTCAGAAAGAAACCCATAGCCCGGATGGATCGCCTGCGCCCCTGTCTCCTTCGCCGCCGCGATAATGACATCGCCGCGCAGATAACTCTCCGCCGGAGCCGCCCCGCCAATATGCACAGCCACATCGGCCATCTCCACATGCCGCGCTGTCCGGTCAGCATCGGAGTAGACCGCCACACAGCGCACGCCCATCGCCTGCGCTGTTTCCATCACACGGCAGGCAATCTCGCCCCGGTTCGCAATCAGAATCGTGTTAAACATGACTCACCACCATGACCCAGAAGTTTCATCGTTTAAGTGTTGTTTTACATGGGCTGGCAAAGGCCACGCCTGGTAATCCATACCCGTCAAACGGCCTGCTGTTTGTCCGCGGTAGGCATGGTTATAAAGATCGCGGTGCAAGGTGATCTCGACGTCCTGCAACGCGCTGTCGACCTTGTTCTTGGTCGCGTCAATACCATCTTCCAGTTTGCGTGCATCGGATTTGCCAGCGATCCAATTTTTAGGCAAAACCTGTGACAAGACCATCTTCCCCGCCGACAATGCAACGAGCAAAACGACATTAGCGACAAAGCCCGAGAGCGAACCAACCTCGCCCACCGAACTGCCCAAAAACCCAAACCAGCCTTTGGCCTTACCACCATTCGCAGCAAGCTGCGCCCGTGCAATATCAAACTCACGCGCAAAGCTTTCGCGCATCTGACGCGCAAACGCGCGGCGGTCAAAATCTTGCCGTCCAGCCCATATCTTCATCTTGGGCCGCACAAACAATCCGGCGCGGGTCTGTTCCACGAATTGTTCAAAATCAAAGATGAAGAAGTAGTCCTCAGGGTCCGCAGAATTATGGATCAGGTATACCGGCATGTTTACTTCACGACCCAGCTTGGGCAGCGCGGGCAAAGCAATCTGCTCACGCACCCGATCTGCTACGGTACGCAACGACCAGCTGTCTTCTTTAGGATTATCACTCATCGCCCAGCCTCCAACCGCTTGCACCAATCCACCCGGGCGCTACCATCATAGCGCACGGCCAGACCTTCGCGCGTGAGGATATCGGCCACGTCTTCGCCGCCCAACTGCAACTCGGCCAGCACCCGTCCGTATTTGTCATATCCGACGCTGTCCATTTTGGCCGGTCGCGCCTTCACCAACTCTCGCAGCCGCGCTGTGGCCTTGGCGCCCAGCTCTGCCTCTGCCGCGCAACCCGGCTCTTTGGTCTCTGGCGTGTCCAGCCCAACGATGCGCGCGGTCATGGTTTCGGACCCGCAATCAATCTCGACCGTGTCACCGTCATACACATAGCCCAGCCTGCAGCCCCGCTCGCTCAGGTCATGCCAGGGGGCAAGCCATTCGGCCAACGCAACAAGCGCCAGCAGCAAAAGCATCGTATATCCGGCGACGGTCGGGTCCAATTTCAAGCCAGCACCTCATGATGCGGGACCGCGGAAGCACCGACGCAATACCGACGTGATACCGACGCAATACCGACGTGCATTTTTCTACATCCGGAACACGCCAAAGCGGGTCTCCTCGATGGGGGCGTTGAGGGCGGCGCGCAAGCTCAGACTCAGCACCTGACGCGATTTGCGTGGATCGATGATGCCATCATCCCAGAGCCGTGCACTGGCATAGAGCGGATGGCTTTGTTCCTCGAACATATCAATCGTGGGCTGTTTGAATGCGGCCTCTTCTTCCGCTGACCACGCGCCGCCCTTGCGCTCAATCGCATCACGTTTGACCGTGGCCAGCACCCCTGCCGCCTGTTCCCCGCCCATGACGGATATGCGGCTGTTGGGCCATGTCCACAGGAACCGCGGCTGATAGGCGCGGCCTGCCATGCCATAATTGCCTGCACCGAAAGAGCCGCCGACCAGCATGGTGATCTTGGGCACCGATGTGGTGGCCACTGCCGTGACCATCTTGGCCCCGTGCCGGGCAATGCCTTCGTTCTCGTATTTCCGCCCGACCATGAATCCGGTGATATTTTGCAGGAAAACCAAGGGGATGTGTCGCTGACTGCAAAGTTCTACAAAATGCGCGCCCTTCTGCGCGGCCTCGGAGAAGAGCACGCCGTTATTGGCAATGATCCCCACCGGATAGCCATCGACATGGGCAAAACCGGTCACCAGCGTTTCGCCAAACCGCGCTTTGAATTCATCAAAGCGAGAGCCATCCACGAGCCGTGCGATCACCTCACGAATGTCGTAGGGCGTGCGCAAATCGGCAGGCACGACACCCAGGATCTCATCCGGATCATAAGCCGGGTCTTCCGGCGTTTGCCGTAGGCCGGGCTTCAGCCCGGCACCCGCACCCAAGCTTCCCACCGCCCGCCGCGCCAGCGCCAGCGCATGCGCATCATCCTCGGCCAGGTAATCGGCCACACCCGAGAGCCGCGTGTGCACATCCCCGCCGCCCAGATCTTCGGCCGTTACCGTCTCCCCCGTTGCCGCCTTCACCAAAGGCGGGCCTGCCAGAAAGATCGTCCCCTGATCTTTCACGATAATCGTCACATCCGACATGGCAGGCACATAAGCTCCGCCGGCAGTACACGACCCCATGACAACGGCAATCTGCGCGATACCTTTCGCGCTCATCTGCGCCTGATTGTAGAAAATTCGCCCAAAGTGATCCCGGTCAGGGAACACCTCGTCCTGATTAGGAAGGTTGGCACCGCCCGAGTCGACAAGATAGATGCACGGCAAATGACATTCTGCCGCGATCTCCTGCGCGCGCAGGTGTTTCTTGACGGTCATGGGGTAATACGTGCCGCCCTTCACCGTCGCGTCGTTGCAAAGGATCATGCAATCGCGGCCCGTAACACGCCCCACACCGGCAATCACTCCGGCACAAGGGGCGGCGCCATCATAAAGCCCATGTGCAGCTGTGGCCCCGACTTCGAGAAAAGGACTGCCCGGATCGAGAAGCGTCGCGACCCGATCACGCGGCAGCATTTTGCCGCGGCCAAGATGCCGTTCTCGCGACGCCTGACCACCGCCCTCAGCAGCCAGCTCTGCGGCTGCGGTAATCTCGGCAAGCGCCGCCATATGCGCGTCAGTATTGGCCTGGAACTCAGAAGAAGTGCTGAGAGCACGCGATTGCAGCTTCATTGGGTGACCTTTCCTTGGGTCCAGCGATCGCGCCCGTCTTTGCGCGTTGCAGAAATGCCACAAGCATCTGTTCGCAATGGTTTTTGACATGAATCAAAGTCATGAACACTGCGGTGCGGCATGATCTTTCTCAAGAAAAGAGGATCCGAAAGGTACAAATTATGAAACATCTCGCTGCTTTAACCCTTGCAACTGCTTTGTGTGGCACCGCCGCGCCTGTTTTGGCTCAATCTCAAGGGGATTTCACTCTTGGTTTCGGGCTGGGATATATCAGCCCTGATAGTTCCGACAGTGCGACTGCCGCTGGCGCGATTGACGTGGATGGCGATCTGAGTTTCACCCTGACCGGCGAATATTTCGTCAGCGACAAAATCGGTATTGAGCTGCTGGTGTCGTCGCCCTTTCGGCATGACATCAATCTGGTTGGAACCGGAGAGGTCGCGGAGATTTCGCACCTTCCGCCAACTTTGTCTGTGCAGTATCACTTCACCAATCAATCCAATTTCACCCCGTTTGTCGGCGTTGGCGTGAACTACACGCTCTTCTTCAATGAAGACGGTGTCGGCGCCCTCGCGGGAACGGACGTGGATCTCGACAATTCCTTCGGGATTGCCCTGCATGCGGGTTTGGACGTGGATGTGTCTGAGCGCTCCGCCATTCGGGCAGACATTCGTTGGATCGACATTGACACCGATGTTTCTATCGGTGGCGCAGATGTCGGCACAGTCCATATCGACCCGTTGATCTTTGGCCTGTCCTACGTTTGGACCTTCTGATCCGAGAAACAAAGTATAGTGCACCGAAAGGTCAGCCGCTCGGCTGGCCTTTTGCACATGCCGCCACGCATCTGTCATTCGCTTTCTCCCGGGCGCAAACGGGGCCGCGTTGGACGCGCCTCGGCAATCCAGCCGGCCTCAACAGCTGGCGGCACGGCGCCCATGTTCCGCGCCACGCGCCACGCCATGACAGCGGCGCGCAAACGCCCGTTGGCCTCCCGCGCACGACACCACATCTCAAGGCGCGGTTCCGTTCCCGCGCAATCCTGTCCGGCAGACATGCCATGCGCCAAAGCCCATGTGGTGCCATAAAGCTGCTGCGCAAAACTGTTGGCCGCATCGTCCTCGATTGGCGCGGGCAACTGGTCCAACACCCGCGCGCGCAATATGTCCTGCTCGACCGCCAGCGCCCGCTGACATCCCAACGGGTTATCGGACCGGTCACAAATCACAATGCCGACCGTTCCGCAGAACTCAACGCCGCCCACCTCGGCCAACGGAAAGCCCGCGCTCTGGGCCGCGCTGGGCGCAAAGACCTGCAATGCTTGCTCATAGCGCGCAATCTCCGCCGCCATGCATTCGGCAAAATCGGGCAAAGGCTCTTCACTGGCCAAAGCCTTGCCCGCACCGCAGACGAGCGCAATCCAGCACGCATGTAATGGAAGTCCTGCGGTCTTCATTCACCATTCTCCGCCGTTGCGCGCGCCTTGAGCTCTTTGCGAATGACCTTGCCCGTCACGGTCATAGGTAGCGCATCCAGGAACCCGATTTCCCTTGGATATGAATAACTTGCCAAACGTTGCTTCACGTATTCCTGCAGCTCTTTCGCGAGATCACCACTCGCGTCAAAATCTGGCATCAACACGACGTACGCTTTTACAATTTCGGTGCGCAATTCATCTGGTTTGCCCACGACACCCACGGTCGCCACCGCCTCATGTGTGAGCAGGCAATCTTCGATCTCGGCCGGACCAATCCGGTAACCGGCAGAGGTGATCACATCATCTTCGCGCCCGACAAAGCGCAGGTAGCCCTGATCCCAAACACCCCTGTCACCTGTGAGCATCCAGTCGCCAATGAACTTTTCCGCCGTCGTCTCTGGCCGGTTCCAGTATTCCAGCATCATACAGGCAGACCCGCGTTTGACCGCGACATCCCCCTCCTCCGTCGTCGGCATGCCATCGACGTCGATTACCTCCACGTCATGACCCGGTGTGACTTTCCCAATGCAACCGGGGTTCGGCTCAAAGAGACTGGCACAGCTACCCGCCACGAGATTGCATTCGGTCTGGCCGTAAAACTCGTTGATCGTCAGCCCAAAGGCCTCTCGCCCCCAATCGAACATTTCAGCGCCAAGCGGTTCGCCCCCGCTGGCCACGGTTCTGAGGCCGGAGATTCTACACTCCGCCGCCTTCAGGATACGTAAGGCCGTTGGAGGGAAAAATATATTCTTAACAGAAGCTTCCCGAATGATCTTCACACATGTGTTCACCTCAAACTTCGGCAAACGCGACGCCACCACCGGCACGCCAAGCGCCAAGCCAGTCATCAGGATGTTGAACAGCCCCCCGATCCACGCCCAGTCGGCGGGGGTCCAGAGACAGTCATCTGGGTGGTCGAGGAAATCATGGCTGATCTGCATGCCCGGAAGGTGCCCGGTCAAAACCCGGTGTCCGTGCAATGCGCCCTTGGGGCTTCCAGTCGTACCACTTGTATAGATGAGCGTTGCGGGATCATCTGGCCCGGTCTGAACCGTCTCAAAAACCGCCTGCGGAAGGTCCATGTCTTCGGGCACAAGCGGCGTGATCTCGGGCAAAGGTTTGAGCATCCCCACGCCTTCGGCATCTGTCACGATGAATTTGGCTCCTGCATCGCGCACCCTGCTTGTGAGCGCGTCTTGCCGGAAGAGCTTGAAGAGCGGGATGGAAATGGCCCCCACCTTCCAGATTGCCAGATGCGCAGCGGCGCACCACTCGCTTTGCGAGCGCAGCACCCCCACGCGGTCACCGCGCACCACACCGCGCGCCACCAGATCATGCGCCAGACTGTCGGCAAGCGCGCGCAGCTCGGCAAAGCTAATATCGCGGCGCGGCCCGGTGAGGTCGATAATGGCTGTGCGCGCGGGATCCTCGGCCGCCCAGCGGTCACAGGCCTGCTCGGCCATGTTGAGCCGGTCGGGCAGGTTCCACCGGAAACTCTGCCGAAGCTTATCATATGGCGCGCGCGTCAGCATGATTTACGCCTGCCCTTCAAAAGGCTTGCGATCAGCTACGCGGCCAAACCGGTCAATGAAATACTCAAACCCCACTCCGTCCTGAGACGCGCAGGTGATCACAAGCCACAGCCCTTCGGATTGTGCAGGCACGGCCCGGCAATCGGTGCGCGCGGCCTCTGCCCCGGCTTCGCCGAGATAGATCGCCACCACACGTTCAATCACCTCGGTCTCGGTGGTGTTGGCCATCCGCCCGCCTAATAGGAGCGCCAGCACCGCCGTAAGCAGGACCAATGCGCCAAAAGGCAGGAAGATTAGGCGGCGCGACATTACTCCTCAGCCTCTTTCCACACGACTTCGGTCACAAAATCGATGGCGCAAACCGTGAAGTGATCAGTCATAACTGAGAAATTCACTTAATCTCCCCCGTCTCCAGGTCGCACCAACTTCCATAGATGTCTCGAAGTTCGCTTGGCGACAAACCAACACGGTCCCGATGCACCTCAAGATCGGCATCTGCACGTGCCAAGGTAAGTGCTCTTGTCTGCCTAAGCGATAAAGCTCGATTAGATATTTCATTGTGATAAAATGCTGCTGCATAGTCACGTCCAATAGTCCCAGCGCCTGACACAGCCCGCTGGCTGTTACCTTCTGCATCTAGGAAATCTTGCCACTTGACCTGCGCTCGGCAAACGGTTTCCGCACGTCGTCTAAAGTTCGGCCTTTGGATGTCCGAGAGTTCGTCATGTAGGGACGCCTCGATGAAAGTCATCTTGAATTCCTCATCCAGAACGATCCGCCAAGCCTCCGATTCAATGCCAAAACACCGCCTGAAGTCCGGTCTCTTAATCACGCAAGGTTCAACGAACAGACCGGCGCAATTCTCCCGATCACCTGTCTCATCTCCGGCGATGACACACGCCCTGATCGTTGGAGCCAGTTGCTCTGGAGTAGTCGAATAGAAGTCCCAGCTTTCGGCAAAGGCTGCTGATGAAAGCCAGATTCCCAACACGCAAATCGAGAGTTTCGAATTCACTCCATCGCCCCCATAAGCTCTCGCCCGATGAGCATGCGGCGGATCTCGCTTGTCCCGGCTCCGATTTCCATGAGTTTCGCATCGCGGAAAAGCCGTGCGACGGGGCTGTCGGCGAGAAAGCCGGCGCCGCCCATGGCCTGCACGGCCTGATGCGCCTGGGTCATGGCAACTTCAGAGGCATAGAGGCAGCAGGCGGCGGCGTCCTGGCGGGTGACCTCGCCGCGGTCACAGGCCTTGGCGCATTCATAGACATAGGCGCGCGCGGAATTCATCGCAGCATACATGTCAGCGATCTTGCCCTGCATCAGTTGGAAGTTGCCGATGGAGGTGCCGAATTGCTTGCGCTCTTCAAGATAGGGCATGACCTCATCCATGCACCCCGCGATAATCCCCGGCCCGATGGCGGCCAGCACGACGCGCTCATAATCCAAGCCCGACATCAGCACCTGTACACCTTTGCCCTCTTCGCCCAGCACGTTTTCAAAGGGGACCTCAACATCCTCAAAGATGAGTTCAGCGGTGTTTGATCCGCGCATGCCCAGCTTGTCGAAATGCGGGCTGGTGGAGAACCCTTTCATGGTCTTCTCGACGAGAAAGGCCGTGATCCCCTTGCTGCCAGCTTCGGGGTCAGTCTTGGCGTAGACCACCAGAGTGTCGGCATCTGGGCCATTGGTGATCCAGTACTTGTTGCCATTGAGACGATAGTGATCATTCCGCTTCTCGGCGCGCAGCTTCATCGACACCACGTCACTGCCCGCGCCCGCCTCAGACATGGCCAGCGCACCGACATGTTCACCGCTGACCAGCCCAGGCAGATATTTGGCGCGCTGCGCGTCGGTGCCATTGAGCTTGATCTGGTTGACGCAAAGATTGGAATGCGCCCCATAGCTGAGCGAGATGGAGGCCGAGGCGCGGGCGATTTCCTCGACCGCAACCACATGCGCCAGATAGCCCATCCCGGCGCCGCCATACTCCTCTGACACTGTTATCCCCAGAAGACCCAACTCACCCATTTCGCGCCAAAGCTCATTGGGAAACGCATTGGAACGGTCGACTTCCGCCGCCATCGGCTTTACACGCTCTTGCGCCCAACGATGCACCATGTCCTGCAACGCAAGCACGTCTTCGCCCAAGTCGAATTTCATCACGGCGTTAAACATTGGCAGGCGCTCCTGGTATTTATTGAACACTTGTTCATTTAAATACGGCAAGACCCGTGACAGGTCAATCCTGTGCAGGCAGGTTACAGAAAATTCAGTCCATCTCTCTGAAGATGAACAGCTTTACTCCGCCGCTTGCTGACCTTGCCAAACTGCACCAACCTCGGCGCGGATGATCCGGGCGATGAGCGCGCAATCCTCCAGCGAAAAGGTCAGCGGCAGGCGCATATCGAGAATGCCACGCAGGATGCGATCCGACTCTGGCATTCGCTCCGACGGCGCATAGCGCCAGCTATCATAGCGGCTGGTGAAGCCGGTGGGTTCCGCCCCGCCAAACCATTTGAGTTCAACGCCGCGCGCCGCACAGCGGGCCACAACGTCGTTCACCGCTTCCGTGCTCCAATTCAGCAGCAGGAACTGAATGGAAGACCCGACATAGGTCTCCTCTTCTGGCCGGTCGACAACCGTCAAACCCGGCGTGTTGCGCAGCCCCTCTTCCACCGCCTTGTACCGCGCATTCCACGCCTTGCACTGCTGATCCAAACTCGCCAGCTGTGGGCGCAGGATAGCCGCGCGCAGATGATCCATGCGGCCCGACACATTCGGCGTGGTGTATTTCACGCGCTCAAACACCTCATCGGGCGGCACCGTGCCGTGACGACCATAGAGCATGTAAGACCCCGAAAGGATAATGGCGCGCGCCATCACCTCATCCTCATCGGTGACGAAAAACCCGCCTTCGCCAGAATTCATATGCTTGTAGGTTTGCGTCGAATAACAGCCTATTTTGCCGAATCGTCCCGAAGGCACATCGCGCCAAAAGGCGCCCATCGTGTGCGCGCAATCCTCAATCACCGTGATCCCGGCGGCATCGCAAATTGCCATGAGCCGATCCATGTCACACAAATGCCCGCGCATATGGCTCAGCATCAGCACCGAGGCCTGATCCACCTTGGCCTCAAGATCATCGAGGTCAATCGTCAGGTTCTCGGTCACGCCCACGAACACCGGCACAGCGTTCACACTGGCAATCGAGCCGGGCACGGGGGCCAGCGTAAAGGCGTTGGTGAGCACCTTGTCACCGGGCTGTACCCCAATCGCGCGCAAAGCCGTCGCCATGGCGTATCCACCTGAGGCCACAGCCAAACAGTACTTTGCGCCCACAGAGGCGGCAAATTCCTGCTCCAGACGCCCCACTTCGCCCACATCGCCGGGGTCAAGATTGTAGCGGTGTAAGCGCCCGGATTTGAGCACATCAAGCGCCGCCGAAATCCCTTCGTCAGGGATCGGTTCCTGCTGGGTAAAATTGCCTTTGAAGACTTCGGTCATGTCTAAACTATCCGCCTATGTGCCCTGTCGGGTCAAGTCATCCCAAAAGCCGTGCCACGACGCCCGGCAAATCTTCGAACCGGTCGATGGTGGCCTCGGGCTCCAGCGCGCGCACATCGTCGTCCCCTGGCCCGAAGGTCACAAGAACCGATGGCACGCCTGCCGCACGCGATGTTTCGCGGTCGGTCACTGTGTCGCCCACCAAAAGACACCGCGCCGGGTCGCCGCCTGCCTGCCGCACCGCGTGGCGCAAAGGCTCGGCATCGGGTTTGCGCACAGGCAAGGTATCGGCCCCCACAAGCGCGCCAAAATCGTCCAGCACCCCAAGGCTTGTCATGAGTTGCCGCGCCAGACCTTCGGGCTTGTTGGTGCAAATCGCCACTTTGTAGCCGCTCTGTTTCAGCGTCTCGACCGTCTCCATTGCGCGGGGGTAAAACACCGTATGATGGTCAATCGCCTGACCATAGGCCTCAAGCAGCACAGGATAGTAACGGTCAATCTCGGCCTCATCCTCTGCGCGGTCCAGGCGTGACAGCCCAAGTTTGAGCATCGCCCGCCCCCGCGCAGGGCGGTCGCGGCGTCATTTTGAGGATTAAGCATGTCGCCGACACCCATCTGACGAAAGCATGCATTGGCCGCCGCGATCAGGTCGCCACTTGTGTCTGCCAGAGTTCCGTCAAGATCAAACACCACTGTTGTCATATTTTCACCGCTCTTTAAGGGCCCTATCCGGCCTTTTAACCCACGCTTTCGGCGGGTTTTCGCACGGCTTTGTCACATCCCGCAATCAACTTTGATGGGCTGCGACCTTGCGCGACACCTGCGAACCTATAAAACGTGCAAGCCCGAGAGGAACGAGGACGCGGATGAGTACAGCTTTGGTAATCCTGGCCGCTGGTCAGGGAACGCGCATGAAATCGGACCTGCCCAAGGTGTTGCACCAGGTGGCGGGCGCACCGCTTTTGGTGCATGCCATGCGCGCCGGGGCATCGCTTGCACCTGCGCGGACCGTTGTGGTGACGGGTCATGGCGCGGAGTTGGTCGAAAAAGCCGCGCGCGCCTATGATGAGGACGCACGCATCACCCATCAGGCCGAGCAGAAAGGCACAGCACATGCGGTGGCCCAGGCTGCACCAGAACTGGCCGACTTTGAGGGGGATGTGATCGTGCTCTATGGCGACACGCCATTTATCTCGCCTGAGACATTGGCCCGGATGCGCGACGCACGCGGCACGCATGATGTGGTTGTGCTTGGCTTTGAGGCGGCTGATCCCGGGCGGTATGGCCGTCTTGTGATGAATGGCGATACGCTTGAAAAGATTGTCGAATTCAAGGACGCAGATGAAGCGACACGTGCCATCACGTTCTGCAACTCCGGTGTGATCTCCGCCTCTGCCAAGGTCTTGTTCGAATTGATTGACGCCGTTGGCGATGACAATGCAGCCGGTGAATTTTACCTGACGGATATTGTTGGGCTGGCCCGTGACCGGGGGCTTTCCGCCACCGCGATTGCCTGTGACGAGGCCGAGACACTGGGCGTCAATTCACGCGCCGAACTGGCACAGGCCGAAGCGGCGTTTCAGGCGCGCGCCCGGAGCGAGGCCTTGGACAACGGCGTCACGATGCAGGCCCCTGACACCGTCTATTTTGGCTTTGACACAGTTGTTGGCCGCGACACGGTGATTGAACCCAACGTGGTCTTTGGTCCGGACGTCACAGTTGAATCCGGCGCACATATCCGGGCCTTTTCGCATCTGGAAGGCTGTCACGTGGCGCGTGGTGCAGTTGTCGGGCCTTACGCGCGCCTGCGCCCTGGCGCGGAACTGGCAGAAGGGGCCAAGATCGGCAATTTCGTGGAAATCAAGAACGCGCAGTTGGGCGAAGGCGCCAAGGTCAATCATCTAAGCTACGTGGGCGACGCGCATGTGGGCGCAGACAGCAACATCGGCGCGGGCACGATCACCTGCAATTATGACGGCGTCATGAAGCATCGCACCGAGATTGGCGAACGTGTGTTCATTGGCTCCAACACGATGTTGGTGGCCCCTGTGACGGTTGGTGACGACGCGATGACCGCCTCAGGCTCTGTCATCACACATGACGTCGAGCCCGAAGCTTTGGCCATTGCACGCGCGCGGCAAGAGGTTAAACCGGGCATGGCACGCAAGCTGTTTGAGATTTTGAAAAAGAAAAAAGCCATTCGGGACAAGGGTTAAGACTTATGTGTGGGATTATTGGTGTTCTTGGAGAGCATGAGGTTGCTCCAACCCTCGTAGAGGCGCTGAAGCGGTTGGAGTATCGCGGCTATGACAGCGCGGGCATCGCCACAATTAACAAAGACAAGCTTGACCGCCGCCGTGCGGTGGGCAAGCTGGTGAATCTCTCGGACCTGCTCGTGCATGACCCTCTTCCGGGTAAGGCGGGCATCGGACATACCCGATGGGCCACCCATGGCGCACCCAATGTCGCCAACGCGCACCCCCATAAATCCGGACCCGTGGCTGTGGTGCATAACGGGATCATCGAGAACTATCTTGAACTGCGCAGCGAGCTGGCCGCCAAGGGACTGGCCAACGAGACCGATACGGATACCGAAACCGTGGCGATGCTGGTCAACGCCTATATGCAAGACGGCGACGACGCTGTGACCGCCGCACGCAAGACAATCGCACAGCTTGATGGGGCCTATGCGCTGTGTTTCCTGTTTGATGGCGAGGATGATCTTATTGTGGCGGCCCGCAAGGGCAGCCCGCTGGCCATCGGGTATGGCGAGGGTGAGATGTATGTCGGCTCAGACGCGATTGCGCTGGCCCCGCTCACCGACCGTATCGCCTATCTCGAAGAGGGCGATATTGCGGTCGTCACGCGCGGAAGCGTTGAAATAAAGGACGAAAACGGCAACCTGGCCAATCGTGAAATTCGCACGGTGCAGTTGGATAACGCGCGTGTTGATAAAGCCGGGCACAAGCATTTCATGGCCAAGGAAATCGCCGAACAACCCGGCGTGATAGGCGATGCGCTGCGGCACTATCTGAATGAAGATGGTGCCACGCTGAATCTGCCGCAGGCGGGCCTTGATTTTAAGGATTATGACCGGCTCACCATGGTGGCCTGCGGCACGGCCTACTACGCGTGCCTCACGGCCAAATACTGGTTCGAACAACTGGCCGGTATGCCCGTTGAGGTCGATATCGCCTCGGAATTCCGCTATCGTGAACCGCCCGTGTCGGATCGTACTGCGGCGCTTTTTGTCAGCCAATCAGGAGAGACGGCCGATACGTTGGCGGCCCTGCGATACTGCGAAGGCAAGGCCACCAAACTCCTGTCGGTGGTCAACGTGCCCGAAAGCTCAATTGCCCGCGAAAGCGATGTTGCCCTGCCCATCTTTGCCGGGACCGAAATTGGTGTGGCCTCAACGAAGGCCTTCACCTGTCAGCTGACCGTTTTGCTTTTGCTGGCCCTCAAGGCGGCGTCGGACCGTGGCGAGATAGAGGCCACAAAACTGAAAGAAGTACTCTCTCGTTTGCGCGCCATTCCCGCGGTTCTCAACACTGCGCTTGAAACCAATGACGACTTCCGCAAAGCGGCCAGCCGTCTGGCGAATTCGGGCAACGCGCTCTTTCTCGGGCGTGGCCTGATGTATCCCCTGGCCTTGGAAGGTGCATTAAAGCTAAAAGAAATCAGCTATATACATGCCGAAGCTTATGCGTCTGGAGAGTTGAAGCACGGGCCGATCGCATTGATCGACAAGGAAATGCCTGTCGTGGTCATGGCCCCGCAAGACGCGCTTTTCGGCAAGACAGTCTCAAACATGCAAGAGGTCATGGCGCGCGAAGGCAAGGTGATCCTCATCACCGATCCTCCAGGGGCCGAAGCCGCAGGTGAAGACACATGGATGACGCTTGTCTTGCCGCAAGTCGACCCAGTGCTGACACCGATTGTCTATGCCATCCCAGCGCAACTCTTGGCCTATCACACCGCGGTCGCCAAAGGCACGGATGTGGACCAACCGCGTAATCTGGCCAAATCGGTGACTGTGGAATGAGCGCGCCTGCCCCGGACACAGGTTCCGGGCCAATTTCACTTGAAACAGCACTTGAGGCCCTGCGTGCGCATGTGGAACCCGGACGCGCCGAGGGCATGGAAGGTTACCACAAGGTCCCGCGCACCTATTTGGGCGTGCCAAACCCAGCATTGAACGATCTGGCCAAAAACTGGCGGCAGTCTATGCAGATTAATGATCGCGTGGCACTCGCCCAATCCCTATGGGACACAAATATCTTCGAGGCCCGGCTGGCTGCGGCCAAATTGCTCACGCAAGCGCGGATCACCCCGGATGAGGGTGTCTGGACCCTGATTACAAGCTGGTTGCCCGGTTTTGACAGCTGGGCCATTGCAGACCATGCCATGATGGCTGGGCAAAAACGCCTGATGGCCGATCTTTCACGCATAGACGAGGTCGAAACCTGGACCCAGTCCCACAGCCACTGGACCCGCCGTGCCGCGATGGTCATCACCCTTCCACTGACCAAACAAAACCACCCCAAACCGCATGAGAACACCGCGCGGGAGCGCGTTTTGGGATGGGCAGCAACCTATGTACGTGATCCGGAATGGTTCATTCAAAAATCCGTGGCCTGGTGGCTGCGCGACTTGTCAAAGCATGACCCTGATCGCGTGCGCGCGTTCATGTCCGAACATGCGCCACAGATGAAACGGTTTGCCCGTAAAGAGGCCGAAAAATATTTGTAAATTCAGCTACCTGCGCGGTACACTTCAACTTCTGGCAAATCCGTCAATCCCACTTGCAAAAGCCGCATTGCCGCCAGTGAAAGCTGACTTCCGGCGCCAGCATCAGCCTCAAGCGGGATAAGATCGACAGCCACACTGCTGCCCGTCGGCACATGCAAGACCCGTCCTTTGGCAGGCGCATCCACCAGCGGCGTTTTGATCCAAAGCCCCGGCTCGGCCACATCACCCAAGGCGGCAATCGTAGAGCCAAGGCGTTTTTCTCCTCCAGAGGGCCCGGCCACCGCCGCGGCGCGCTCTTGTTTGGTCGTTGTGTCAAAGGCCTCGACGGTGCGCGCATCTGCTGGCGGCGCGACATCGCCAGATGCTTGCGCTTCGGAGGGCAATTCGCTGTCTTCACTTGCCGCCTGACCTGACTTATCCGCCGCGGGACGCCAGCTTTCGGGCAGCACAGCACAACCAACAAGTATGAAACTGGACAAAATGACCAAAAGTACATGTCGCATACCCTAAGACTAGGCCGCCATGACCGCGACTTCAATCACCGACATCGCCCTCTTGTCGCACCGCGCGGTTTTGCTTACCTTCCCCTTTATGACGGCCCCATTGATCGATCCATTCCAGCGCGCGATTTCCTACCTGCGCGTCTCAGTCACCGACCGCTGTGACTTCCGCTGTGTGTATTGCATGTCGGAAAACATGACCTTTCTGCCCAAGAAAGAACTGCTGACTCTGGAAGAGCTGGATCGCATGTGCTCGACCTTCGTACGACTCGGGGTGGAAAAGCTGCGCATCACCGGCGGTGAGCCACTCGTGCGGCGCAATATCATGATGTTTTTCAACGCCATGACGCGCCACCTTGAGGCCGGTAATCTCAAGGAACTGACGCTGACCACCAACGGGTCGCAACTGGAACGTTTTGCCGATGATCTTTATGCGGCCGGCGTGCGGCGGGTGAATGTGTCGCTTGATACAATCGACGAACAGAAGTTTGCCGACATTACACGCTGGGGTCGGCTGCCTCAGGTGCTGAAAGGCATTGATGCCGCTCAACGCGCTGGCATGCGGATTAAGATCAACACCGTGGCGCTCAAGGATTTTAACGAAGATGAACTGTTCACCCTGGTCGAGTGGTGCAAATCCCGCGACATGGACCTGACCTTTATCGAGGTCATGCCGATGGGAGATATCGGCAATGAGGACCGGCTGGGCCAGTATTGGAAACTGTCAGACCTGCGGATGCGGCTGGCCGAGCAGTACACGCTCAAAGAACTGAGTGAGCGCACGGGCGGCCCCGCGCGCTATGTTGAACTGGAGGAAACCGGTCAGAAAATCGGCTTCATCACACCGCTCACCCATAATTTCTGCGAAAGCTGCAATCGCGTGCGCCTGACCTGCACGGGAGAGCTTTACATGTGCCTCGGCCAGGAGGACATGGCCGATCTGCGTGCGCCGATGCGCAACAATCCTGGTAATGATGTACCGTTGGAGGACGCCATTCGCGCCGCGATTGAGCGCAAACCAAAAGGCCATGATTTCGACTATTCCCGCCAAACCGTGGATGGGCGCGTGTCGCGCCACATGAGCCACACCGGCGGCTGATGATCAGGCAAAACCCACAATGACTAAGGCGCCCCTGCCCTTGCGCCTCTACCGGAGTGCGGCCAATCTTGTGGCGCCTCTGGCGTATCGCCGGGTCGCAAGAAAGTTAAAGGACCAAGGCACAGATCCGTCTCGCGTACCCGAGCGGATGGGCCATGCCACTGCGGGCCGTCCCGATGGCAGGCTCTTGTGGTTTCACGCGGCCTCGGTGGGGGAAAGCCTGTCGGTTTTGCGCCTGATTGAGCAGATGGGCCTTGATACGCCCGACATGTCGTTTCTCATTACCTCAGGCACCGCCACCTCGGCAGACATCATAGGCCGCCGCCTTCCGCCCAGAACGCAGCATCAATTTGCGCCCCTGGACGCCCACGCTGCCGTGACACGGTTTCTGAGTCACTGGCGGCCTGACGCTGCCGCTTTTGTGGAAAGCGAGCTTTGGCCGCAGATGCTCCTTGAAACACACGCGGCAGGTACCCCACTCGCCCTGATCAATGCCCGTATTTCGGAGAGCTCAGCACGAAATTGGGCGCGGTTTCGGACAACAGCACAATATTTGTTGCAGCATTTCACAATGATCCATTGTCAGGATGCACGCACCCAAGCGCATATGAGGTCTTTGGGATTCATCCACGCTGCACAAGGCGTAAACCTCAAATCGCTTGCAGGGCCACTGCCCTATGATGACCATGCGCTCAGCCAGACGACTAAAACCATTGGCACGCGGTTCGTCTGGCTGGCCGCGTCCACGCATCCCGGCGAGGATGAGATCGTGCTGGACGCGCACCGGGCCTTACTGAAGGAAAAACCGGACGCTCTGCTCGTCATTGCTCCGCGCCACCCTGAGCGCGCGGATCATATCAAGGCCTTGATTGACAGTGCGGGGCTCTCATTGGCACGGCGGTCAAAATCCGAACCCATCACCGAGCAAACCCACGTTTATCTGGCCGATACCCTTGGCGAGATGGGGTTGTGGTATCGCCTGTGCCCGCTGACATGTCTCTGCGGGTCCTTCTCGGATGTTGGCGGGCACAACCCTTATGAACCGGCCTATGCCGGGTCCGCGATCCTGCACGGGCCGCTTTATGCCAATTTCGGCGACACATATGCCGATCTGCATGCCTCTGGTGCCGCCCAGCAGGTGGCAGATGCCCAGGCACTTGGGACAATGATCATCAGATTGGCTCAAGCCCCCGACGAGCTTACCAAACACCGCGACACCGCAAGCGCCTTTGCCGCGGCGCAATCCGATGAGCTTGAGAGTTTTGCGCGGACCCTTTCCAAGGCATTGGGCCTGGGGTAGTCACGAAAGCGCATCAACGTTGGGGGCGCGGCGCTGTGCCAGAGCTGATCGTCACAAATTTCAACCGGAACTTCACCGGTGTGTCCGCGACCGCGGCCAACGTGGTCCGTCAGCATATGCAGACATACGACCTTGCACTAGCCGGTCAGCCCCTGCCCGGCTGCCCAACTCCGATTTCCAAATCCCAGGCAATCTCGCTGTCGCGCCAACGCCCCAAGGACCGCCCCTTCACAATCTGGCACGTCCGCCGCAATACCGAAATGCGCGCGGCCCTTTGGGCACGCGATGTGCTGCGCCTGCCAGTGAAAATCGTTTTCACCTCGGCGGCGATCCGGCGGCATTCAGCCTTTCCACGCTGGCTGATTTCGCGCATGGACGCAGTCATTGCCACAACCGTCGAAGCCGCCAGTTTTGTGCCCAATGTGCGCGCCATCGCCCCACATGGCGTGGACACGGACACGTTCTATCCCGCCAGCAACCGGGCCGAGGCGTGGTCGCTCACAGGCTTTCCCGGAACGCAGGGTGTCGCCACGATCGGGCGTATCCGGCGCGAAAAAGGCACGGATCGGTTTGTCGAGGCGATGATTGCGCTTTTGCCGAGCCATCCCGGTCTAACGGCGCTGGTTCTGGGCCGTGCTGCGCGGTCTGACCAAGCCTTTCTGGAGCGATTGCAGGGCAAAGTCGAACAGGCCGGACTTTCAGACCGCATTCTTTTTCCCGGCGAGGTTCCAGCCGAAGAGCTGCCGGCGTTGATGCGGGCGCTGTCACTTGTTGTGCAACTGCCACGCTACGAAGGCTACGGCATGACCCCGTTGGAGGGCATGGCCTCAGGCGTGCCTTTCGTCGCCACGGATCAGGGGTACTACCGAAGCTTTGCGGCGCAAGGCACCTGTGGTGTGATTATGCCTGATGAAGATCAGCAGGCGACTGTAAAAACGATCTCAGAACTCTTGCACGCGCCAGAACGACTTGAGACCATGTCCTATGCCGCGCAGGAAGCCGCAATTCTTCAACTCAGCGCGGCACGAGAAGCGGACGAAATCTCAAAAGTCTACGAGGACCTCTGGGCCAAAGGGTAGACTGTGCAAAAAGACCGGATGCTTTAAGCCCTTGCATGTGTCCCGTACAAGGTTAGGATACCGGCTTCATTTGGACCAAGGCAGGCGTTTTTTATGTACGAATACAAGGTCATTCCCGCTCCCGCGAAGGGCAAGAAAAAACGTGGTGTCAAAGGAGCGGAGGCCAGATTTGCCCATGCTCTGGAAACTGCGATGAATGAACTGGCGGCAGACGGCTGGGAGTTTCAACGCGCCGATATTCTGCCCAGCGAAGAACGCCAGGGTCTGACGTCGACGCAGACCATCTATCGCAGTGTGCTGGTATTCCGCCGACTGACCGAAGCAGATGCGCTAGAAGCCTTGGTCGAGGCGCGGGCGGACGAAGAGGATGTCCACGAAGCTCATGAAAACGAGACCGAACGGGACGAACCAGTTGACGAGGTCGACACCTCTGAAGATGTCGTAGAAACAGACGAACCAGAGATCGAAAAGGCCTAAGTGCCCAAAAAAGTAGCAGTTAAGACCGGCAAAGCATTGCCAAAGCCAATCTCCAAACGAATTCACGGAAAAATTTCTGCCAAGACCCCTTCTAATCGCCTGCCAATGACATAAACTCTCTGCTCCGAGTCACCTAGGTTAGACACATGCCCAAAGAAGATCCTTTCGGATTCGACATGTCCGTCTCTTCAGCCAAGAAGAAGAACCCCCGCGGTCGCAGGGGCATGTCTGGTGCGTCCGAAACATCAACTCGGATATGCGACTTTGACGGATGCAACGAGCCGGGCAAGTATCGTGCGCCCAAGGCGCCCGATGTGTTGGATGACTTTTTTTGGTTCTGCAAAGATCATGTGCGCGAATACAATCTGCGATGGAACTTCTTTAACGGCACCACCGAGGCGGAAATCAACGCTCAGATGTCGTCTGACAAGGTATGGGAGCGCCAGACGAAACCAATGTCAGACCCCGAGGCCCGCGCCTGGGCGCGTTTGGGTATCGAAGACCCGCATCAGGTTCTGGGCGGCAATGCGACGCAAAACCCAGGCAAAAACCGAGGGGGCCAACGCAAGCTACCGCCGACCGAACGCCGTGCCGTTGAAATTCTTGAGGCCAAGGACAATTGGACCAAAGCCGAAATTCGCAAGGCTTACAAAGCGCTGATCAAGGTGCTTCACCCTGACATCAACGGCGGCGATCGAAGCCAGGAAGAACAGTTGCAACAAGTGGTCTGGGCCTGGGACCAGATCAAGCAAAGCCGGAATTTCAAGTAAGCCGACTTACGCAGCAGGCCTGAATACCAAACTCACCCCGTTGATGCAGTGCCGCTCGCCGGTTGGCTCTGGCCCGTCGTCGAAGATGTGTCCAAGGTGACTGCCGCAGCGGCGACAATGGCACTCGGTGCGCGTGATAAACCATGACCGGTCCGGTTTGGTGCCGATGGCATCCGGCATTGCCTGCCACCAGCTCGGCCAGCCTGTTTCGCTGTCATATTTGTGCTCAGACGCATAGAGCGCAAGATCACAGCCCCGACAGTGATATGTTCCCGGATCGTACACCTTGTTGAGCGGTGAGCTGAATTTGCGCTCAGTCTCTTCTTCACGCATCACAAGGTATTCCAATTCGGTCAGCATCGCACGCCACTCGGCCTCCGTACGGGTGATTTCAAACGCGTCCTCTGCGGCGGTGGCGCGGTAGCCAGAAAGGCCGAAGCTCCCAGACAGAACACTAAGAATGAACGCCCGTCGTTGCATATTTCTCTCCGTTTTAGCGACTTATGGGTAAGTTGCGGGGCAGGCATGGTGGTCCATGTCTCCCTCCTGCCCCGCGCGCCCCGGGGGACAGATGGTGCGCCTGTTGCACTTCTCTCCGGGGTGTCACTCGTCACTTGGCTGGGAGAATAACCTGATCGACCACATGGATAACGCCGTTGGATTGCTGCACGTCGGCGATGGTCACCGAGATCATGCGCCCCTGCTCGTCCTCAAGCATGATCGCATCACCATTATACGTGGCGTTGAGCATGCAACCGCCCAAAGTCGGCACCACATGGCTGCCGCCATCATCGTCAATCATGCCTTTGATCGCTGCGCTCATCGCATCTGCGGCCACAACATGACAGGTCAGGACCTGCGTCAGTTGCTCTTTGGCCTCCGGCTTCAAGAGCGCATCCACCGTGCCTTCGGGCAAAGCAGCAAAGGCATCATTTGTCGGCGCGAAAACCGTAAATGGACCTTCGCCCATCAAGGTATCGACTAAATCAGCAGCCTTGACAGCGGCCACAAGCGTAGTGTGGTCCGCAGAATTCACCGCGTTCTCGATGATATTCTTGGACGCATACATAGGCGCCCCACCTACCTCTGGGTTGCCCGCAAAGGCGGCAGACGCCGTGATGGCTAAGTACACCGCAGCAGTCGCGGCTATGGTTTTCAGATCGAACATTTGGGTTTCTCCTCTTTTGACCCGACGCCAAGCCAATTGCCTGACCACGACAGCAGTCACGCGGGCGAAAGGAGAAAGTTTCACCTTAGTGCGATTTTTTTGAAATCAGACCTCCGACAGCGGTGCTACAGCCAGCACATCGCCAGTCGGTGCGCCAGTGGGAGACCCACCTAAAGGTTCATCGGAAATTGCCAATACACCACCTTCAAGCGAGGCCGCTAATTCAGGCGTCACAGGAACACGCGTCGCATCATCTTCAGGCAACACACCAAGCGAGACTGGTGGATTTTCCCCAGCGATGAGCCAAAGCTCCAAGGCGCGGCCAGAGCGCGCCTCACCTTGCTCTCGCTTGATATAAAGCTCTGAGGTCTCGGCGTCATACCCCGCATGCACGACCAAAGCGCCATCGTCCGAGGCCATATCAGCGATGTAAACAGGGTTTGCAGGTGGCGACACACCTTGGCCGGGCAAATCCACAGTCAGGAAAAGCGCCGCGACCAACGCCGCAAGCGCCACAGCACCCAGACCAAACCGTCTCATCCAATTGCCCCGTTGTGGCTCCGCATCCGGGAACAATTGCGCTTTGATCTTGGCGCGCACCCGTGCAGGCGGCGTTTCCTCGGGAATATCCTCTGCCATCGCCGCAAAATTCTCGGCCCATTGCGCATAGGCCGTGCGCAACGCAGGCTCAGAGGCCAGGCGCGCTTCAAACGCTGCCGCCTCCTCAGCAGACATGAGGCCCAGCGCGTATTCTGCGGCCAGGGCCTGATCGTCGTCTTTGTCTGCGTCTGCGCTCATCGCGACAGGCACTCCCTTAGTTTCAACAGGCTGCGCCGCAGCCAGGTTCGCATCGTATTGATCGACACATCATACCGTTCCGCCAAGTCTGCATAGCTGTCACCTTCAAGATAGGCGGCCTGCACCGCCTCTGCACGATCCGGTTCCAGCTCGGACATACAGCCCATCAAGCGCGCCCGCTCTCCGGCCTGCACCGCCAGCACCTCTGGCCCGGGTCCAGCATCAGGCACCGTGTTGATAACCGTCTCTGACAAAGCCTCGGCGCCACCTTTGCGCCGCCGCAACGCATCAATGGCCGCATTTCGAGCAATCGTGATCACCCAGGTCATTGGACTAAATCCGCCCGCGGCGTAACGGTCCGACTTTTGCCAGATTTTGACATATACTTCCTGCAGCACCTCCTCAGCCTCAGCGCGAGTCTTCAAGATACGCAAAACAATGCCAAAAAGTTTCGACGAGGTCGCAGCATAAAGCGCATCAAATGCAGCCCGGTCTCCCAGAGCGCATTTGGCAATCAGTGTTTCAAGCTCTTTGCGATCCATTCTTAGCTTCCGCGCCTTGCCTGTAGAAACCTAGGGCGCATCGCGGGGAGCGGCCAGTAAATCTTTCCCTTTCCCTTGCCCTTCCGAGCGATATGTTGCACAGCGAGACGCAGCGAACAGACGATGATTGAAGGACGAGGCAAATGGCCGACGGCACCATGGACCGCGATGTGAAACCGACCGAGGAAATCTCGGTCCGTGACATGTTTGGGATTGATACAGACATGACCGTTAAGGGCTTTGCAGAGGCCACGGATCGCGTGCCTGAGATTGACAGCACGTATAAGTTCGACCCCGACACGACCTTGGCCATTCTGGCTGGTTTTTCTCACAACCGCCGTGTGATGGTCCAGGGATATCACGGGACGGGCAAATCGACTCATATCGAGCAGATTGCTGCACGTCTCAAATGGCCTGCCGTTCGGGTGAATCTCGACAGCCACATCAGCCGGATCGACCTGATCGGCAAGGATGCGATCAAGCTGCGCGATGGCAAGCAGGTCACTGAATTCCATGAGGGCATATTGCCCTGGGCGCTTCGCAATCCCGTGGCGATTGTGTTCGACGAATATGACGCGGGCCGTGCCGATGTGATGTTCGTCATCCAGCGCGTGCTGGAACATGACGGCAAGCTGACACTGCTTGACCAGAACGAGATCATCACGCCCCACCCCTGTTTCCGCCTTTTTGCCACGGCCAACACCGTCGGTCTGGGCGACACGACCGGGCTCTATCACGGTGTGCAGCAAATCAACCAGGCACAGATGGACCGGTGGAGCCTTGTGGCGACGCTAAACTACCTGAGCCATGACGCCGAAACGGCGATTGTCATCGCCAAGAACCCTGTGATGAACACCGAGGCCGGACGCAAGACCATTGGTCAGATGGTGACGGTCGCGGACCTAACGCGCACGGCCTTTATGAATGGTGATCTCAGTACCGTTATGAGCCCGCGTACCGTGATCAACTGGGCCCAGAACGCGCATATCTTCCGGGATGTCGGCTATGCTTTCCGACTGACATTTATGAACAAATGCGATGAGCTGGAGCGCCAGACCGTGGCGGAGTTTTATCAGCGCTGTTTTGACGAGGAACTGCCGGAAAGTGCTGCGAGCACAAGTTTGGGGTAAGGACGTGGGCGAAGCACTAGGTCTTTTGAAGGTCGCTGACAGCTGTTTCAAGGGCTTCCAGACGCTGATCATGCCCACCCATATTGCCCGCAAGCATTGTACCTATGTATGTGAGCCCGTCGATGCGCAGGTTTACTTCATCAAAGCGCTCATCCACTTTTGCAAAGCCGTCTTTCATCTCTTTGCGCATCTCGCGCACCAGCTGGACTGTGTGATTTTCCGTGTTGTCCGCCATCAGGACACCTCGTCTTTCAAGAAAGATAGTCATCCGTCCGGACCATTGCAAACCTACACTTAATACTTGATTAACAACTGGACTTCACCCCAACCCGCCTCCATTTTCCAAAGCTATGACCAAACCCATCGACAACCCTGCTGATCCGTTCAAGAAAGCGCTCGCCGAGGCCACAAAGGTTCTCGCCGATGATGCTGAACTGAGCGTGACTTACTCCGTCGATCCTGCCGGGTTGTCAGGCGATACAATGCGCTTGCCGCAGGTGAGCCGCCGGATGACCCGTGATGAGGTTTTGCAAGCGCGCGGCACGGCCGATGCGCTGGCCATGCGGCACAAGTATCATGATGAAGGTCTGCACAGCCGCTATTGCCCTCCCGGCGAGATGGCACGCGATCTGTATGAGGCGATGGAAACCGCCCGCTGCGAGGCGATGGGCGCGCGCGACATGCCGGGCACGCATAGCAATATCGACGCCAAAATCGGCGCCGAGGCGTTGCGCAAGGGCTATGATCAGATCAAGGATGCCTCAGAGGCACCTTTGGCCACGGCCGCGGGCTATCTGATCCGGCATCTGGCCACGGGACGAGACCTTCCGGAAGGGGCGGCCAACGTCATGGAGCTGTGGCAAGGTTTTATCGAGGATCAAGCGGGCGGTACACTTGATGATCTGCAGGCAAAGCTTTCGGATCAAACGGAATTTGCACGATTTGCGCGTCAGATTATTGATGATCTGGGCTATGGGGATCAGCTTGGCGATGATCCTGACTCGATGGATGACGAGCAGGAAAACGAGGCCGAGCAAGAGACCGAACAGGATGACGAGCCGGAAAGCACCGGCGACGATGACAGCGACGAGTCCGAGGCAGATGCCGACCCTGAGCAAAGCCAGGAAGATCAGCAAGACGAAGCCCAGGCCCAGGTCAGCATGGATGACATGGCTGACGAGGAAATGGGCGATGAGACCGAGATGCCCGAAGGCGAGGCACCGCTAGAGCCGCCTCCGCCGCAGCCCATCTCGGACGCTGATCCCGACTATGCCGTCTATAACATTGGTTTTGATGAAGAAATCCATGCCGAAGACCTGGCGGAACCCGTCGAACTGGAACGTCTGCGCGCCTATCTCGACCAACAGTTAGAGCCGCTCAAGGGCGCGGTAAGCCGTCTGGCCAACAAGCTGCAACGTCGCCTTCAGGCGCAGCAGAACCGCTCGTGGGAGTTTGACCGCGAAGAGGGCATTCTGGATGCTGGCCGCCTGGCGCGCGTGGTGGCCAACCCCACCACGCCATTGAGCTTCAAAGTGGAGAAAGACACCGAGTTCCGCGACACAGTGGTCACGCTCCTTCTGGACAATTCAGGCTCGATGCGCGGACGACCGATTTCCATCGCCGCCATCTGCGCAGATGTGCTATCGCGCACGCTGGAACGCTGCAACGTGAAGGTCGAGGTTCTGGGCTTCACAACGCGCGCCTGGAAAGGCGGGCAAAGCCGCGAAGCATGGCTCAACGAGGGCCGTCCGCAACTGCCCGGACGTCTGAACGACTTGCGTCACATCATCTACAAATCCGCCGACGCACCGATGCGCCGGACCCGCACCAATCTGGGCCTGATGATGAAAGAAGGTCTGCTCAAGGAAAACATCGACGGCGAGGCGCTGGAATGGGCGCACAGACGTCTGGTGAACCGCCGCGAGGCGCGCAAAATTCTGATGGTGATCTCAGATGGCGCGCCGGTGGACGATTCAACTTTGTCCGTTAACCCCGCGAATTATCTGGAAAAACACCTGCGCGATGTGATCACTATGGTGGAAAAGCGCCGGCAAGTCGAACTCTTGGCGATTGGCATAGGCCATGACGTAACGCGCTACTATCAGCGCGCCGTTACGATCACTGACGCGGATCAACTGGCCGGTGCGATGACCGAACAGCTGGCCGCCCTCTTTGACAGCGATCCACGTGCGCGGGCTCGTGTGATGGGCATGCGCAAGGCGAGTTAAAAGCGCTCCGAGTGTCGGAGATGAGAAAAACGACGCCCACACCTGTAGGCCGGGGTTCACCCCGGTATTTCAATCAAGTCGCAGGCTGAAACCCGCCCGACCGGCCTTCGTCTCTGCCCCTTCCATTCAAAACCCCCGTTGATCTGACAGTGCTGCTTGTCTAGCACTAGGGCATGACCCAAATGCCTGACACCGTTTTTCAATCCTTCGTTGAAACCGCCTCGCCTGACCAAGGGCCACAAAGGCTTGCGCAACTGCGCGACGTGATGCGTGGCGAGGGTCTGGACGGGTTCATGATCCCGCGCGCCGATGCGCATCAGGGCGAGTATGTGGCCCCGTGTGATGATCGTTTGGCCTATGTCACAGGTTTCACAGGCTCCGCGGGATTTTGCATTGCGCTCATGGACCGTGCAGGTGTTTTCGTCGATGGCCGCTACCGCACGCAGGTGCGGGCGCAAGTGGACACAAAGCACTTCGCGCCGGTGAACTGGCCCGAGACGAAGCCGGCCGACTGGCTAAAAGACGCTTTGCCCAACGGCGGCAAGGTGGGATTTGACCCCTGGCTCTACACGCCCGAGCAATTGGAGGCGATTGAAAAGGGTCTAGTAGACAGCGGCATTACTCTTGTCGCGACAGGCAACCTTGTGGATCGCATCTGGCCGGATCGCCCGGCACCGCCACAAGGGGCCGTGCGGGTCTATCCCGACGCATTGGCCGGGAAAACCCATACCGAAAAGCGCAGCGAACTGGCCAAGGCTTTAAACGAAGCGGGTCACAAGGCGGCGGTCATTACGCTCACGGATCTCGCTGGCCTGGCTTTTGAACATTCGCGGCAGTGACATTCCCCGCAACCCAGTGGCGCATGGCTTTGCCATTCTGAAAGACAACAGCAAGGTGGCGCTGTTCATCGACCCGGCAAAGCTGAATGACGAGGTACGGGCGCATCTGGGCAACGACGTTGAAATTGCGCCACCTGATGGTTTTACCAAGGCGCTTTCCACCCTCGCCGGTCCTGTGCGCATAGACAAATCCAGCGCGCCAAAGGCGGTTCTGGACGCGCTGGTCGACGCTGATGTGGCGCATGTGTTTGGCGATGACCCCTGCGTTCTGCCCAAGGCGCGCAAGACCAAGGCCGAGATTGCGGCGACCACCGAGGCGCATCTGCGTGACGCCGCCGCGATGTGCACCTTCCTGAGTTGGTTTGACACGCAAGCGCCGGGCACGATCACCGAAATCGACGTGGTGCGCAAACTTGAGGCGTGCAGGCGCGACACCGGCCAACTTTTGGATATCAGTTTCGAGACCATCGCAGGTTCGGGCCCCCATGGCGCCCTGCCCCATTACCGCGTCTCCGAGACCAGCAATCGCACACTGCAGGAGGGCGAGCTTTTGGTGCTCGACAGCGGCGGGCAGTATGAAGACGGCACCACCGACATCACCCGCACGCTTCCTATTGGAACACCGGGTGAAGACGAACGCGCCGCCTATACCCGTGTTCTGCAAGGCATGATTGCCATGAGCCGCCTGCGCTGGCCAAAGGGGCTGGCGGGCCGTGATCTGGACGCCATTGCCCGCTTCCCACTCTGGACCGCCGGGCAAGACTATGACCACGGCACAGGTCACGGCGTTGGCGTGCATCTGTGCGTGCATGAAGGACCGCAGCGGCTCTCGCGGGTCTCCTCCGTGCCCTTTGAGCCGGGAATGATCGTCTCCAACGAGCCGGGCTACTACCGGGAAGGCGCGTTTGGCATTCGTATCGAGAACATTGTTTACGTGACCGAGGCCCCACCCCTGCCCGGCGCGGATGCCCGTGATTTCCTGGCCTTTGAGACGCTGAATTTCGTGCCCATCGACACTCGATTGATCAACGCAGGTTGGCTGAGCCGGGAAGAACGTGACTGGCTCAATGCCTATCACACCGCCTGTCGGGAAAAGGTCGCACCGCGCGTCACCGGTGCTGTGCGCGAATGGCTTCTGGCGGCGACCGAACCGCTATGACATAGTTCTGTGACACCGATGGGTGACAACAGACCAAGACACGCACGACCGGGGAAGGAAAACGCATGACAAAGATCACGATCACCAAGGCACCAGGCACCTGGAGCGTCCGCGCCGGCGGCGCTGTTTTGGGGAATCCAAAGACGCGCTGGTGCTGAGTGAAGGCAATTTGCCGGACGTGATCTATTTCCCGCGCAGTGATATCGCCATGGCGTTTCTGGATGCCACCGATCACAGCAGCCACTGCCCGCATAAGGGCGATGCGAGCTATTTTTCCATCGTCACCAAAAGCGAGACGATTGAGAACGCCGCGTGGAGCTACGAGGCCCCCAAGGACGACGTGGCACGGATCAAAGACCACCTGGCGTTTGATGCCAGCGACAAGGTGACCGTGGAGGAAATTTGAGGGCACCGCCCCAAGGAATGACGGCTGTTTGGGACGGAGCGGACGTTAAGTTCAGCCGTGCCAGCGACGGACCGGGGGACGGCGCGTCTGCCCATAGGTCTAGAGCACTTGATGCCCGCCAAGCACATCCACTGAACCGCCCCGGTTTTGCCGGAGACTGTTGAGTTCGTATTTCAAGCTGCGATTTTGTTTGATTTCAAGGCTTGTTCGTATTTCTCCTCCGCTTCGATTGGTGTGATGTAGCCGAGAGGTTCGAGCAAGCGTTCCCTATTGAACCAATCGACCCATTGCAGGGTTTCCCATTCGACCTGATCTTTGGACTTCCATGGCCCCAGCCTGTTGATGACTTCCGTTTTGAACAGGCCGATGATTGTCTCAGCCAGTGCATTGTCATAGCTGTCGCCGACGCTGCCGACGGATGGTTCCAATCCTGCATCGACCAAACGCTCTGTGTACTTGATCGATACATATTGCGATCCGCGATCTGAATGATGGATCAGTTTCTCAGCAGGTCTGCGCGCATGGATCGCCTGTTCGAGCGCATCCAAGACAAACTGCGTGTCCTGTGTTGTCGATGCTTTCCAGCCGACGATCCGGTTGGCGAAGGTATCAATGACAAAGCCCACGTAGACGAAGCCCCGCCAGGTGGACACAAACGTGAAGTCGGACACCCAAAGCTCGTTTGGCATCGCAGCCCGGAACTGGCGATTAACCTTGTCCAGTGGGCATTGATCGGCAGGCTGACCATAGGTGGTTTTGACCTTCTTGCCCCGCCGAACGCCTTGAATACCAAGCTGGCGCATCAAGCGTTCAACCGTGCAGCGGGCGATATCGATCCTCTCGCGCTTCATTGCATGCCACAGTTTACGTGCGCCGTAGACTGATCTGTTCTTCTCCCAAACGTCTTTCATCTCTTTGCGCAGATACGCATCCCGCTTGGCGCGATCCGATGCACGGTCAGGTTCGCGTTCAACGGCCAGATGCTCGTAGAAAGTCGACGGGGCAATCTGCAGAACACGGCACATCGGCTCGACCCCATGCACGCTTCGGTGCTCCTTGATGAAGGCAATCATTTGCGGAATGGGCGGTCGAGCTCCGCCTGTGCAAAATAAGCAGATGCCTTTTTGAGGATCTCATTGGCCTGACGCAGTTGCCGGTTCTCGCGTTCAAGTTCCTTGATGCGTTCCCTCTCAACCGTCGTCAGACCATCACGCTTACCCGTGTCTGTCTCATGTTGTTTGACCCAGATGCGCAGGCTGTCCCTGCTGCATCCAACCTTCTGAGAAATCGACAAGATTGCTGCCGATCTGCTCGCATATTCTGCCTCGTGATCCAAAACCATCCGCACCGCTCGGGCGCGCAGTTCCTCTGGATAACGTGTTCCGTTCTTCGTCTTTCCCATAACCCAGTATCCTTACTTCTGGGTCTCCGGCAAACAAGGGGCGGTTCACCACAGAATAATCGACGCGAATATGTCAGCCAAAGCGACGGCCCATCGGGCCGGTCCGTCGCTGGCACGGCGGGCCTACGGCCCTTGATTCCGTGCCTTTCGGGGCAATGAAGCTCTGTTTCCGTTGAGCTCAAGAACCCGGCACACCCCTCAATTCCTCGGCGGTACCAGTTTCCCCGGGTTCATGATGTTATCCGGATCCAGCGCCGTTTTAATCGCCCCCATCATCGCCCAGCCTGCCCCATGCTCGCGCTCCATGTAGCGGCGTTTGCCGATGCCGATGCCGTGCTCGCCTGTGGCGGTGCCGCCCATGGAAAGGGCTAAGTCCACCAGTCGCTCGGAGGCCTCCAGGACGCGCGCGCGCTCCTCCGCGTTCGCTTCATCAAAGAGCAAACAGGCATGGAAATTCCCGTCCCCCACATGGCCCAGGATTGGCCCCTCGATATCCGAGCTTTGCAAATCCGCGCGGCACGCCTCTACAGCCTCGGCCAGACGCGAGATCGGCACGCAGATATCCGTCACCAGACAGCGCGCGCCGGGGCGGCTGGCGAGGATCGCGTGATAGGCATTGTGACGCATGGACCAGAGCGCCGTGCGGTCCTCAGGCTTTGCGGCCCATTGAAATCCTGAGCCGCCGAAATCCTGCGCCAAGTCGCCAAAAATCTCTGCTTGCTCGGCGACCGCACTTTCCGAGCCGTGGAATTCCAAAAGCAAATGCGGCTTTTCGACCAAATCTGATCCGGCATAAGCGTTCACAGCCCGCACGCTGTCGACATCCATCAGCTCAATGCGCGCCATGGGCACGCCCATCTGAATAGTCGCAATCACTGTCTCAACTGCTTGCGGCACATCCTCAAAGGCACAGACCGCCGCCGAGGTCGCCTCGGGGATACCATGCAGGCGCAGAGTCAGTTCCGTAATTAGGCCCAGCGTGCCCTCGGACCCCACCAAAAGCCCAGTCAGATCATAACCCGATGAGGACTTGCGTGCCCGTGTCCCGGTGCGCAGAACCTCGCCTTTGGCTGTCACAACCTCAAGCCCCAGAACATTGTCGCGCATCGTGCCGTATCTCACCGCGGTTGTCCCGCTCGCCCGGGTTGAGGCCATCCCGCCCAGCGAGGCATTGGCCCCGGGATCGACCGGAAAGAACAGCCCCGTGGCGCGCAGTTCTTCGTTGAGCGCCTCGCGGGTGACACCTGGCTGCACGCGCACGAACATATCGCCTTGGGATACCTCAAGAATCTGGTTCATATGCTGAAAATCCACCGTCACGCCACCTTCTGGGGCCTGGCTCTGCCCCTCCAGAGAGGTGCCAGTTCCAAACCCGATAACCGGGCAACGATGCCTCGCGCAAATTTCAACGATCTGCGCAACGTCTTCCGTGGTCTTGGGAAAGGCCACTGCATCCGGCGGTGTCAGAGGAAAATGCGTCTCACTGGCCCCGTGCAACTCCAGATCGGACTTGGACCGGCTGAGCCGTTGGCCTAAGAGAGAAGACAATTCACCGATTGCGTCCTGGATGCCCATGAGTCTTTTCCCCCGATACACGCGCAGCGCCACATTAGGCCAAGTGTCATTTGGGGGAAAGTGGACGTGCACAGAGGCAGCATGCGCTCATGACCCCCGATCCGCAACCCCCTGCCCGTGACCCCCTGCGAGGTTTCCTGCGCAGCCGTTGGCGCGCGGTCAAGGGCAGCAGCAAAGCGGGGTTGAAAGCCTTGCGCAAGCAAGGGCCAAGCCAGATCCAGTTCTGGTTTATCGCTCTGGCCATAGGGATTGCCGCCGGGTTTGCCGCCCTGCTCTTTCGCAAAGGCATCACGGCGCTGCAGCAACTGGTTTACGGTGTCGAAGACATCACCATGATCCATAGCTTTGCGCAGTCGCTGCCATGGTACTGGCTGGTGCTGATCCCGACCATAGGCGGCCTGATCGTCGGGATTATCCTGCACAACTTCACGCCCGATGCGCGTGTGCGCTCAGTGGCGGATGTAATCGAAGGTGCCGCGCTACATGACGGGCGGGTAGAAATGCGCGCCGGGCTTGCCTCGGCGCTGGCCTCGATGATCACGCTGGGCACGGGTGGCTCATCTGGCCGCGAGGGGCCAGTGGTGCATATGGCCGGGGTCATCTCCACCTGGGTCAGCAACCGCATTCATGCCAACGGGATCACCGGGCGGGACCTTTTGGGCTGTGCCGTGGCCGCTGCCGTTTCGGCCTCATTCAACGCCCCCATCGCGGGCGCGCTTTTCGCGCTGGAAGTGGTGCTGCGCCACTTTGCCCTGCACGCATTCGCCCCCATCGTGATTGCTTCTGTCGCAGGCACCGTGATCAACAGGTTGGAATTCGGCGACGTGACAGAATTCATGCTGCCCACCGCCTCGGCGCTGGAGTTCTACGTGGAACTACCGGCCTTTCTGCTGTTGGGCTTGCTCTGCGGGCTGGTAGCCACGGCGCTCATGCACGCCATTTTCTTTGCCGATGATTGGGCCAGTGCTGTGCAAGTGCGCAGCCGCCTGCCCCGCTGGCTTCGCCCTGCGGTGGCCGGTTTGCTTCTGGGCGTGATCGCCATTTGGTTCCCGCATATCATCGGCGTCGGATATGAGACGACCTCAGCCGCCCTCACCGGGCAGCTTTTGCTGCATGAGGTTGTTGTCTTTACCATTGTGAAGGTCGCCGCCGTGGCCATCACCATTGGTGGGCGCATGGGTGGTGGGGTGTTTTCCCCTTCGCTCATGGTGGGGGCGTTGACGGGGCTGGCCTTTGGTATCGTCGCCACCTCGATCCTGCCCGACATCTCTGGGGCCAGCACGCTCTACGCTTTGGCTGGAATGGGGGCTGTCGCCGCCGCAGTCCTTGGCGCACCGATTTCCACCACGCTAATCGTGTTTGAGCTGACCGGAGACTGGCAAACCGGCCTTGCAGTGATGGTTGCCGTCTCGATGTCCACGGCGCTCAGCGCACGGCTGGTCAAACGCTCGTTCTTCCTGACGCAAATTGAGCGACGTGGCATTCACCTTGCCGCCGGTCCGCACGCGTATCTCTTGTCGATGTATCGCGTCTCAAAAGTGATGCAGTCGATGGAAGACGCCAAGGCAATTGATCCCGACACCTGTTGGGCCAAGATCGAGGAAGGGCTTTACATCGATGCCAACGCGACACTGGAAACTGCGATGCCCATCTTTGACCGGTCTGCCACGCCGTTCCTGCCCGTGGTCAGCCTGACCGGCGAGGATGCCAAGCCCGAGCTGCGCGGCGTTTTGTTCCATGTTGATGCGCTCAAGGCCTACAATCGCGGCATGGCGGCGGTGTCTGAGGAAGAGCACAGCTAAAGCCACGGTCTGTTTGCCAAGCGGGCAATTTATTTTCCGACAAAAATAATCAAGATATCGCTTGCATCTTTGTGCGCACTTGGCTTACCTGACAAATATAGTTGGATTTAGCAAAGGCCTCTCACATGGCACAAACCACACCTTTCAGAACAGTTTCCGCCCTGGTCCTCGCGACCTGCACCGCCCTTCCCGCCTATGCCGAGGGCGAGCTCAACCTCTACTCCTCGCGCCACTACGACACCGATGAACGGCTCTATTCGGACTTCGAAGAGCAAACCGGCATCACCATCAACCGGATCGAAGGCAAAGGCGATGAGTTGATCCAGCGCATGGCGGCTGAGGGCGAAAACTCTCCGGCAGATATCCTGCTCACCGTTGACACATCGCGGCTGGAACGCGCCAAGTATGCGGGTATTCTGCAATCGGTTGACAGCGCCGTTCTGGAAGAGCGTGTCGCAGGCAACCTGCAGGACAGCGACAACCAGTGGTTCGGGTTCTCACAACGCGGTCGGATCATTTTCTATGACAAAGCAGATGTCAGCGAACCGCCACAAAACTACGCCGATTTGGCGGATCCTAAATACAAAGGCCTGATCTGCATTCGCTCGTCTAGCAACGTCTATAACCAGACCCTTTTGGCCAGCATCATCACCCATGACGGCGCAGAGGCTGCCAAGGCCTGGGCCGAAGGTGTTGTTGCCAACATGGCACGCGACCCCCAAGGTGGCGATACCGATCAGCTTCGCGGCGTTGTCTCGGGTGAATGCGAGATTGCCGTATCGAACACCTATTATTTCGCACGGTCGCTGCGCAAAGATGTGGATGGGCTCTCTGGCTCCACCGACATGCTGGGCTGGGTCTTCCCCAACCAAAGCGATCGCGGCACGCATATGAACCTCTCTGGCGGCGGCGTGGCGGCTCATGCGCCCAACAAGGAGAACGCCATCAAGTTCCTGGAATACCTCGCCAGCGACAGCGCGCAGCAGTATTTCTCGGCCGGCAATGACGAATTCCCGGCTGTGAAAGAGGTGCCATTGGCGGACAGCGTGGCGGCGATGGGCGAGTTCAAGGCCGATGAGGTCAGCCTGTCGGACGTGGCCAAGAACCTGCCCGAGGCGCAGAAGATCTTTAACGCGGTTGGCTGGCAGTAAACACCAAAAAACATTCTGAGAGGGGCCGGAAAATTTGAAATTTTCCGGCCTCGCTTATTTCACAAGAAGCGCTTTCATTTGTGCCTCGGGAAAACAGGTCGGCGCCTGACCTGTCGCCTCTTGCCAGCGGCCAATCGAGCGGCGGGTTTTGAACCCCGGAAGGCCATCGACCCCGCCCACATCATGCCCCATCTCGACCAAGGCGGCCTGCATCGCGGCGACATCCGAACGGTAGAGCCCGCCGACCTTGCCCCAGGGCGCGCCAAAATCTCCCACGCCAAATTGAATGCGGTCACCGACATGACCCACGAAAAGTGCGTAGAGATCGCTCGTGTTGTAGTCCTTCAGCACATAGAAATTCGGCGTCACGATAAAAGCCGGTCCATTGCGCCCGGCGGGCATCATCAGGAACCCCTCACCTTTCTTCTCGTGCTCGGGGAAGGGTCTGCCTGAAACGCGGGTGATGCCCATGGCCTCCCAGTCTGAAATGCGCCGCCCCTGATCAGGACCTTCCAAAGCGCAGGACACCGACGCAGGCACGCGTACCTCAAATCCCCAGTCACGCCCTTTGACCCAGCCATGCTCCGCCAGATAGCGCGCGATGGAGGCAATCGTATCCGCCTCAGAGCGCCAGATATCGGCTTTGCCATCGCCATTCCCGTCGGCTGCGTATTTCAGAAAGTTCGATGGCATGAATTGCGGCTGGCCCAGCGCCCCGGCCCAACTGCTGCGCAGACGCACGCCCCCGGCATGGCCCGCCTCTGCAACCTGCAGCGCGGCAAGAAGCTCACCCCGGAAATAGTCAGCACGGCGGCTCATGAACCCCTTGGTGCCCAGCACCTCAAAGGCATTGTGCGGGATGTCCACGCGGCCATAGCCGCTTTCTCGGCCCCAAATCCCCAGAATGATGCGCCCCGGCACGCCGGTTTTACGTTCCACACGTGCCAGCGTGTCCGCATGCGTGCGCGCCATCTGACGGCCCACCGAGCTCGCGCCGTCCACGCTGCCGCGATTGAAATAGCGCCCCGGACTGCCAAATTCTGCCTGACGCTGCTGCTTCGGCGTCTTGGCCGTCTGTCCCGGGATCACCAGATCGGGCAGATCCCAGTTGAGCCGCACACCCTTGAACGCTTGCTCAAATGTGGTGCGTGACACGCCGCGTGCACTGGCCTCAGGCCAGATATCCTGCTTCAACCAAGCTTGATACTGCGCCTCAATTTCGGCACGGCTTTGTGCCGTAGAAAACCCTGCGGAAAGGCTCAGGAAACATATGAAGTAAAGAAAAAAGGAGCGCATGACCCTGCTCTGGACGCTTTTGGGATACTCTATCAGTCAGGAGCCCGGGGGCAAACGCCTCATCCGGCCATGAGCGCTTCTGCCGCTGCCCGCGCCTCTGGAGTGATCTTGTCGCCAGACAGCATGCGTCCGATTTCATCCACGCGCGCATCGTTCTTGAGCGGTGTCACGGTTGACAGCGTGGCCTCACCTTCAACGCGCTTTTCCACCCGCCAGTGGTGCGCGCCGCGCGCAGCCACTTGCGGAGAATGCGTCACGACCAGAACCTGACCATCCTCGGCCAGTTGCGCCAGACGCCGCCCAACCGCATCGGCGGTCGCACCGCCCACACCCCGATCAATCTCGTCAAAGATCATGGTCAAACCCGATTGCCCTTCCGTCAGGCAGACCTTCAATGCCAGAAGAAAGCGGCTCAGTTCACCACCCGACGCAATCTTTCCCAGAGGCCCCGACGGTGCGCCCGGGTTGGTCGCCACGGTAAAGGTCACGGTGTCGGTTCCGCTTTCGCCGGGATCGGCGGCGTCGATTTGCGTGGCAAATATCGCGCGTTCCATCTTGAGCGGTGCAAGTTCGGCCATAACAGCCGAATCCAAAGCCTTGGCGGCCTCAGCGCGCGCCTTGCTCAAAGTACCTGCATATTTTTCATACGTCTTATCAGCCTCTTCCGCCGCTTTCTTCAAGTCGGCAAGATCGGCATCTCCCTGATCCAGAGCCGCAAGCTGCACACGCAGGCGTTCTGCAAATTCCGCCAGATCATCGGGGGCCACATCATGTTTGCGCGCCTGTGCGCGGATGGCAAAGAGGCGCTCCTCGGCCTCTTCCAACTCCAGCGGGTTAAAGCTGAGCGCCTCCAGGCAGCGGGTCACACCGCTGGCAGCCTCATCCAGCTCGGCCAGGGCCCGCCCCAAAGCTGCAATGGGCGCATCAAGCTGCCCTTCGGCACGGTCAGCAACGCCTTCGAGCCAACGAAGCGCCTCACCCGCCGCGTTTTCGGCCCCGTCACTGATCGTGCTGCTGGCGCGCGCAATGTCTTCGCGAATGCGTTCCGCTTGTTGCATCAGGCGGCGGCGCGCATCAAGGTCGGCCTCCTCCCCGGCTTGGGGGCCAGCGCATCAAGCTCAGCCACCGCATGACGCAGGAAATCCTCTTCACCGCGTACTTTCTCCAGCGCCGCCTCAGCTTCGGCCAGCGCCTTATACGCCTCAGCGCGCGCCCGCCAAGCGAGTCGCACAGCCTCTCGCGGCGCCTCCAGCTCTCCAAAAGCATCAAGCAGGTCGCGATGGCCTCGCGGGTTGAGCAATCCACGGTCATCATGTTGCCCGTGCAACTCCACCAGACACTCCGACAGGGCGCGCAGCACCTCACCCGAACAGCGCCGGTCATTGACCCAAGCTGTTTTGCGCCCTTCAGCGGTGTTAACCCGTCGCAGAATCAGCGTGTCGTCCGACGGGATACCCGCCTCTTGGAGCACCGTATGGGCAGGATGATCCGGGGACAGGTCAAACTCAGCCAGCACTTCCCCCTGCTCGGCCCCTTGCCGCACGAGATCCGCCCGCCCACGCCAGCCCAGCACAAACCCGAGCGAATCAAGCAAGATCGACTTGCCCGCGCCGGTTTCACCGGTCAGCACATTGAGGCCCGGCTGAAAGTTCAACTCCAGCCGGTCAATGATGAGGATGTCGCGAATTTCAAGCGCGCGCAGCATAGAGCGCCCCTTGCCCGCCGATCAGAGCCAGCGGCCCTGGATCATTTGACGATAAACCTGACGCAACCAGTTGTCGCCCGACGCCTCCAGCGTCAGACCGCGACCTGTCAGCAGAGCATAGCTGTCTTCATACCACTCGGTTGCCTGGAAGTTATGGCCAAGAATAGCTCCGGCCGTGCGGGCCTCATCGGTCAAACCCAGTGACAGGTATGCCTCAACCAGTCGGTGCAGTGCCTCGGCGGTGTGGGTCGTGGTTTGGAAATCCTCGACAACCACACGGAACCGGTTGATCGCCGCCGTAAAGTGATCACGGCGCAGATAATAACGCCCAATCTCCATTTCCTTGGCCGCGAGATGGTTAAAGGCGAGGTCAAACTTGAGAATCGCCGAGCTGGCATATTCGCTGTCAGGGTAACGCTCAATCACTTCGCGCAGGCTCTGCAGCGCCTGAAACGTCAGGCCCTGATCGCGGCCGACTTCGTCGATCTGATCATAGTAGCTCAGCGCCAAAAGATATTGCGCATAGGCCGCATCGCCATCGGCAGGATAGACATCGATATACCGCTGCGCAGCGGCGCGGCTGCTTTCGTAGTTTTCATCTTTATGATGCGCAAAGGCCTGCATAATTACGGCGCGCTTGGCCCATTCGGAAAAGGGATAGAGCCTTTCCACTTCGGCAAATAGCGTGGCCGCCTGGTCATGACGTCCCCGCGCCAGATCGAATTCGGCACGGCCATAGATCTGTTCTGCGGTAAAGTTCTCGTAGTCAATCTGACCACGCTCAATCCGACCGTTGACGCCACTACAACCCATCAGGATTGCTGCACTCACCACCAGGGGCGCCAACCAAATCCGCGATTTGCCGCCAGTCATGCTTGCACGTTCCCTTTAGTAACCCACGCTCCGCAGGAATTTCGTCCTACCCTTTGGCGTCCTAGCATATAATTTTCCGGTGCAAAACGTCTTTGGCACATTTGCGTTTCACAAGTGATGTGAAGTCACGCAACCTCCGGGATTTCCCCCCAGTGGACACCTGCGCCGGGCAAGCGTGCCGCCATGGCCGCGTCGCATGTTACGACCTCAAAGGCCTCCGGATCAGCGAAAAGTGCGCGCAGAAGATCATTGGTCAATGCATGACCAGCGCGCTCCCCCTGATAATACCCCAGAATTGGAAGGCCGGCCAAAGCCAGATCGCCCAAGGCATCCAGCATCTTGTGGCGCACAGGCTCATCCGGCTGACGCAAGCCCCCGGGGCTGACGACCCGATTTCCGTCAAACACAACTGCATTCTCGCCAGAGCTTCCACCCAACGCCAGACCATTGGCCTGCATCGCATCAACATCCGCCTGACGACAGAATGTACGCGAGGTCGACAACTCACGTATGAAGCTGCCATTGGCCATGTTGAGCACCTTGCTTTGTGCCCCAATGGCCGAATCTTCAAACTCAATTTTGAATTCAATAGTCAGGGTATCGTTCGGCAACAGCCGCGCCAACGCATCACCGCGACGGACTTCAACCGGTTTGAGCACACGAAATGCTTTGATCGGAGCATCAAGCGGAAGCACACCAGCGGCAAGAATGCCCTGAACAAACTTTGCTGAGCTGCCATCGAGGATCGGCACTTCGGGGCCCGACACTTCGATCAGCGCGTTGTGAACACCACAGCCACACAAGGCTGCCATGATATGTTCGATGGTCGACACGGTGATACCGGCATCATTCTGCAGACATGTGCAGAGTGGCGATTGTTTCACCTTGTCCCAAGTTGCAGGGAGATCTTGTTGGTCAGCAGATACATCCATGCGGCGGAAAACGATACCATGATCGGCGCCCGCAGAGCGAATCGTCACTGAGCACGGCTCACCCGAATGCAAGCCGACGCCCGCAAACGTCGCTGGAATGTTGATCGTTGTCTGCACGACAAACCTCTGTCCCACACCCTCGACTTGAAGGCACTTGTTGTGTATGTGCAGCTGCGGCATTGCTCAATTCACTCTTTGCAACGTGTTGAAACATGCCTTGGCGTCATCGCGGCAAGATTTCGCCGAGTCAGCTTTTTTTACCGTCAGTGCATTGTTTTTAAACCAAAAACGGGCCGCGATATGCAGCCCGCTTTTAGAAAAACTTGTCCTTTTGACCAAGCGTCAATTCGCCTGCCGACGTAGGAACGCAGGGATTTCGATCTGGTCTTCCTCTTCCGCACGCGGTTCAGGCGCGGTTTGGGTCGACTGAACCGGCGGCTGCTGGCGTGCCTGGCGCGGCATTTCCGGTGCGCTTTCCGCAGCGTGTCCTGTCATGCGATTGATCAATGAATTGATCCCAAAGCGAGGTTTCTCTGCCGGCATCTCAGCCGCAGGCATGGGGGCTGCCGGCGGTGTTGCCGCAAGCGAGGCTGCCGGAGCACGCTGCACAGCCGCTTGCAGGCGGGCCATCGCTTCAGGCGAAGGCGTGCCAGCCGCTGGGGCGCGAGGTGCCACGAATTCTTCGCTTGGAGTTTCTTCCGCAAACACAGGCTGCTCGGGCGCAGGTGTGTAGGCCGGAGGAGGCAAGCCGTCATCAGCCGTTGCAGGTGATGGCTCAAAAATGTCTTCCATCTGGTCCTCTGCCGCAGCGCGCTGCGCATCAAAACCCTGGAAAAGGTTTGGCTCTTCCACTGCGGCAGCTACCTCGGCCTGAGGGGCCTCTACTGCTTCGCTCGCTGCAATCGTTGCTGCTGGCGTCAAAGGTTCCGCCATCGAACGACGCGGAACCGGAATGTCAGAGTGATCCACCGTCGCATCAATGCCCGTGGCCACGACTGATACCCGCATGAGGCCGTCCATGCTCGGATCAAGAGTAGAGCCAACAATGATATTGGCATCGGCATCCACTTCTTCGCGGATCCGGTTCGCCGCCTCATCGAGTTCGAAGAGCGTCAGGTCATGACCGCCGGTGATATTAATAAGGACACCTTTGGCTCCGCGCAGGCTGATCTCGTCCAGAAGCGGGTTGGCGATCGCTTTCTCTGCGGCTTGCACGGCACGCTCTTCGCCAGCGTCCTCGCCGGTGCCCATCATGGCCTTACCCATCTCATCCATCACCGCGCGGACGTCGGCAAAGTCAAGATTGATCAGACCCGGACGCACCATCAGGTCCGTCACGCCTTTGACGCCCTGATAGAGAACATCATCGGCTAGGCTGAACGCTTCGGTGAACGTTGTCTTTTCGTTGGCCAGGCGGAACAGGTTTTGATTGGGGATGATGATCAGCGTGTCGACCATCTTTTGGAGCTGCTCCACGCCTTCCTCAGCCTGACGCATGCGCTTTGCGCCCTCAAATTGGAAAGGTTTTGTTACAACACCGACAGTTAGCACACCAAGTTCACGTGCTGCCTGAGCAATGATAGGCGCCGCTCCTGTACCTGTGCCGCCACCCATGCCAGCGGTAATAAAGCACATATGCGCCCCCGCCAGATGATCGACGATCTGTTCAATGTTTTCCTCAGCAGCGGCAGCACCCACGGTCGCTTTCGCCCCCGCGCCCAGCCCTTCGGTCACTTTGACACCCAGCTGAATACGCGCATCGGCATTTGATTGCGACAGAGCCTGCGCGTCAGTGTTCGCCACGACGAAATCCACGCCTTCAAGCGCCTTTTCGATCATGTTGTTCACGGCGTTTCCGCCTGCGCCACCAACGCCAAATACGGTGATCCTTGGTTTCAGGTCATTGTCCTGACCTGGCATGCTGAGATGTAATGTCATTGCTCCGTCCGCTTTCTGAATGCCTGTTTTCCGGTTCTGCAAATGGCAGCCCCGACTCCGCCAATCTGCCGCGATACTACATTTGGTTAACGTCTACGTCACCCTAAAAACACAAAAATGACACAAAATCTGGTGGAAAACTTATCCACAGCCGCGGGATTTCGCCGAAACCTCCAGATATTGCGGTTACCAGTTGTCCTTGAACCATTTTACGGCTCGCTTGAGGGACCGCGCCGGGTAGCGATCCACAGGAATTTCAAAATCCCACCACTCATCCTGGGGATTCGCAGCGAAGAGGCACATGCCCACAGCACTGGCGAATCCCGCGCCGGTGGCCGCCTGCGGCAAGCCATGCACGCGCAATGGTCGACCGAGTCGCACTTGCTGGCCAAGGATGCGCGTGGCGAGACCGTCGAGCCCTGGGATCTGGCTGCCGCCACCGGTCAGCACGATTTGCTGGCTGGGAAGATGCTGGAACCCTGCAGCATCCAGCCGCGCCCGCACCTCTTCAAGAATCTCCTCCACGCGGGGTCGCATGATGCCAATCAGCTCTGCACGGCTCACGGTACGACGGTCATGCTCCCAATCGCCGGTTTCACCGCCGATCTCGATCATCTCGCGGTCATCCATGCCGGTGGCCACCACGCCGCCATAAAAGGTCTTGATTCGCTCCGCGGTCGCCTGAGGCACCTGCAGGCCCATTGAGATATCGCCCGTCACATGCTCGCCGCCAATGCGCACACTGTCGGAATAGATCATGTGTTTCTTCATGAAGATCGACACGCCTGCACTGCCACCGCCAAGATCGATGCAAGCGGCACCAAGTTCCTGTTCGTCTTCGACCAGCGCTGAAATGCCCGAGACATAGGCCGAGCTGGCCAGCCCCGCGAGTTCGAGATCGCAGCGTTTGATACAATGCGCCAGGTTCTGCACCGCCGCGCCGTCAACGGTCAGCATGTGCATGTCCACAGCAAGATCCTGTCCCAACTGCCCTCTTGGGTCGATGAGGCCAGAACGATGATCCAACGCAAAATTCACCGGCTGCGCATGCAGCACTTCGCGCCCTTCGCCATAGTCCGGCACGTCACAGGCCGAAAGAACGCGGCTGATATCCTGTTCTGACACCATCGTGTCTTCAATCGAGACCTGCCCGGCCAGCCCATAGCTGCGCGGTGACGCGCCCGAGAAACAGGCAATCACGTGATCCACGCGGATATTGGCCATCTTCTGCGCCGCCTGAAGCGCCGTGCGAATGGCGCGCTCGGTCTCGCCCATCGTGGCGACCTCGCCATAGCGCACCCCACGCGACCGCGTGGTCGCAGCACCGATGACACGGAACCCTGCCTGCCCTGCCAGCGCGCCGACACCCTCGGCCTCATGCAACCGGTCTGATCCATCAAAGCGCAGCACAAGACAGGCGATTTTGGACGTTCCCACATCCAGCACCGCCACAACACCGCGCTGCATCGCTGCCCGGCGCATGTTCCGCATAGCCCGCTGTGAATCGTATAGTTCAATCATTCTGCGTTTATCCCCAAGTTCAGGCTTTTGGCCTGCCACCAGTCTTCTGTTGCCGTTGTGTTCATCCGAAGTGTGGGCCGCGCATTCAGACGCATGTCGACCGCCACCAGATCGCGCGACAGCATGTCCTGCACATCGTCCAGCACGATCACCCGCTCCAAGGCGCGCACAGGTGCGGCCTCAGGCAACAGGACGCGTTGACCGCCATCCAGCACCACGTCCCAGCGGCGTTCACCAATCCGCACCAACCCGCGCAACCGGTGCCCCAAAGGGCGCGCAGCCTGGATCAACGCCAGGGCCTCGGGCACATGGCGGTCGGCCCCCTGCCCAGCAATGACCGGTAAGTCAGCGCGCGCAGCTCTAGAATCTACCTCACCGATAAGAATGCCTTCTGCATCAACCAAGCCCAGCCCGTCGCGTGTGCGCCAGATCACAACCGGCACACGTTCAGACACCTCGGCCACCATCACACCGCCCTGTCGGATGCGCACATGGGCATCCGCTACGCCCGACAAACCCACGATCATCTCGCGCACAGCCTCTAGATCAATGTCAAAAGAGCTGGACGGCAGATCATGCGGGAAAATCTCTCGGATATCGTCTTCGATGTCGCGACTTGCCCCTTCGATCGCCAGAAGGTTGACCATGAATTCCGGTCGCGTCTCAATCTGCTCACGCATGTCGGTGTAGGCCTGCGCAATCGCTTCACGGCGCTCAGGTTGGGCCAGGTAAGCGGCCGCAAGCCCAAGACAGATGCCCAAAGGCAGACCGACAAACAGCATGTTACGGAAAAGCGGCGTCAGCATCAGGCGCTGATACCGATAAGACCAGCGTGACGGCGCGGGATCGAGGCGCAGCTTGGGTCGCTTCACCTGTCGCATGATGCGTCCTCCACAAGCCATTTGCATAAGTCGGGGAAAGAAATGCCCGCCACCTGCGCCTGTTCCGGGCTCAGCGACGTAGGCGTCATGCCAGGTTGCGTGTTGGTCTCAAGCAGGATTAGACCATCCAGCCCCCGTGTTTCGTCCCAGCGGAAATCCGTCCGGCTCAGCCCACGACAGCCCAACGCGGCATGGGCACGCAAAGCGTAGTCTTCGCAGGCGGCTGCAATCTCATCCGGGACCTTTGCAGGCACTTCATGGCGTGAGCCACCTTCCTTGTATTTGGCGTCATAATCGTACCAGCCCTCAGTGATGATGTCGGTCACACCCAAGGCCCGATCGCCCATCACGGAGGTGGTCAGCTCACGCCCCGGCACAAAGGCCTCAACCATGACTTCACCCGGCATATCATCGTCAAGCTGCGGCGGGCCGTTGGCCTCTTCATGCACCAGATAAACGCCAACCGAAGAGCCTTCATTGTTGGGTTTGACCACATAAGGCGGGGCCATCACATGGCGCGCACGCACCTTATCACGTGGCGCAATCACGCTCTCAACAACCGGCAAGCCCACTGCGCGGTACGCCTCTTTGCTTTTCTGCTTGTCCATGGCCAGTGACGAGGCCAGCACACCGGAATGGGTGTACGGGATGCGCATCCACTCAAGGATGCCCTGCACGCAACCATCCTCACCCCAGCGACCATGCAAGGCGTTGAACACAACATCAGGAGAAATCTCGGCAAGACGCGCAGGGAGATCGCGGCCTGCATCGACCTCGACCACCGTGTATCCTGCGTCCCGAAGTGCCGCGGCGCACTCTTTGCCTGTGGACAGCGACACCTCGCGCTCAGCCGAGGGGCCGCCCATAATCACCGCAACAGTCGGGGTGTTTCCGCTCGAAGAAACCACCGTACTGCCTCAAATATTCGGACTGTTTTCAGCCCTTGTTTTGTTGGGTCCGCCTCAAGTGCCGGACGGGGCCGTTTCGCCGACCCTCATGATTTCCCAATGTAACTCTATTCCACTGGATTCGAAAACCCTTTTTCGCACTTCTTCGCCCAATCCCTCGAGATCGGCGGCTGTGGCGTTTCCGGTGTTGACCAGAAAGTTGGGATGTTTGGGGCTCATCTGCGCGCCACCGCGCATGGCCCCCCGCATTCCTGCCTCGTCAATCACCTTCCAGGCTTTGAGATCATGCGTGTCATCTGCCTGCCCGGTGCTGGAAAATCCAGCCGGGTTACGAAAGGTCGATCCGGCCGTACGGTCCTTTGTGGGTTGGGTTTCATCGCGTTTTTTTAGCTGTGCCTCCATACGGTCGGCAAGCTCTTGCGGATCGCTCTTGCGACCTTCGAACGTTGCCTGCGTGATCACCCAGCCCTCGGGCAGATCAGTTTGGCGGTACCGGAAATTCAGGTCGTCGGCAGTCAGCGTCACAACCTCGCCTGCGCGTGTCACAGCACGCGCACTGACAAAATGATCGGCAACATATGACCCATAGCAGCCGGCATTCATGCGCACGGCTCCGCCGATGGCGCCGGGAATGGTGCGCAGGAAGGTCAGGTCGACACCTGCCTCGGCCGCACGTTTGGCAACATGCGCATCAAGCACGGCCACTCCGGCGGTGACCCGCGTGCCGTCAATCTCTATGGCATTGAAGCCGCGCCCGAGGCGGATCACAACGGCCCGAAGACCGCCATCGCGGACAATCAGGTTTGATCCCACCCCCATCGGAAAAACAGGAACGGCAGGATCAAGCTCTCTCAGAAACGCCGCAAGATCATCCTCGTCAGCCGGTTGAAACAGCCAGTCCGCAGGCCCTCCGACACGCAGCCAGGTCAATTCGGCCAGGCTGCGATCTGGTGTCAGCTTACCGCGTGGTGTGGGGAGATCAGCCGTCATTGCGCCGCCATTTCCACCAGCCAAACGCCGCACCTGCCAGTGTTCCAGCAAGCGCAGGTCCAAAGACAAAAGCCGATAGGACCATGTTGTCGATGGCTTCGAAACTGGGGGCATTTGAGGCTGCGTTGTTCACGACAAGTCCGATCAAACACCCCACCCCCATCAGCCCCGCAATCCAGCCTCTCCTATGACGGATGGACAAAGCGCTGATCACAGCAGGCAGCAAAACGCCCACAGCGATGGCAAGAACAAGGCCAACAATAACCAATGTCTTTCTCCCGAACCGCTACGATTGTTCTTTGCCACGTCCCAGCATGCGTCTCCCCCAACGTCCCAGATAAACAACCGGCCAGCGCAAGAGGCTCATACCCGCGGCGAGAACGAACAACCCGACCCAAGGTCCATTTTGATACACCACATAGCCCAAAAGCGGGATACCGATGCCGATCAGCACATAGGCGCGAAACCACAGGTTATCCTTGCTTGGGATCATGGCCAAAACGTTGGCCGCAATGGCCCAGAGGCAGGCGAGGATCAATGAAAGGTTCACTTTGGCACCTCCGGCTTTTGCCCCAAAGCGCGTTTCCAAAAAATAGCGCAGCGGATTGCGAAACATGGAGAGAAAGGCGAAAAGCGCCAGCACGCCCACCAAAAGCCCAAAATCACGGCCAATCATGTAGATGAGAACTGGCGCCGCCAACAATAGCGCAATGCCCGGAGCGTATTGGTACTGCATGGGCAGAAACGCCACGATGGTCGCAGCGATCACCCAGAGACCGGATATGACCAAAAGCGACAAAGCTACGCCTTCAACCGCTCTGGCAACCCGTTGGCCCAGGCGCTGATCGTACCGGCCCCAAGGCACACCACCATGTCGCCGGGTTTTGCCTGCTCCCGCACCAGCCGTTCCAGATCATCTTCGCCCAGAATAGCGCGGGCATGACGATGACCGTGTCGGATAAGCCCCTCGACCAAATCATCCCGGCTTGCGCCCTCAATGGGGTCTTCACCTGCGGCAAACACCTCGGCAATAGCCACAACATCAGCGTCATTAAAGCACGCGCAAAAATCGTCAAACAGGCCTGAGAGCCGCGTGAACCGGTGCGGCTGATGCACGGCGATAATACGCCCTTCTGTGGCTTGGCGTGCTGCTTTCAATACGGCGGCGATTTCCACCGGGTGGTGGCCATAATCGTCGATGATGGTCACGCCATTCACCTCACCCACGCGCGTAAAGCGGCGGTTCACCCCTCCGAACGCCGCAAGTGCTTCGCGGATTTCCTCAAGCTTCATGCCAAGCGCACGCGCCACAGCCACCGCCGACAGCGCATTTGACACGTTGTGATCTCCCGGCATCGGCAAGCTGCAGCCTTCGATCACTTTATCCTCGGCCTGCAGTGCCACGTCAAAATGCGCCACACCGGCCTTATAGGTCAGGTTCATCGCCCGCACATCGGCCTGCGCATTAAACCCGAACGTCACCACGCGCCGGTCGCTGATCTTGCCCACAAGTGTCTGCACATCCGGATCATCGGTACAGCAGATCGCCAGACCGTAGAACGGGATGTTCGAGACAAAATCGAGGAAACCCTGATGCAGGTTTTCCTCAGTGCCCCAATGCTCCATGTGTTCCGGGTCGATATTGGTGACAATCGCAATGGTCGCGGGCAGACGGTTAAAGGTCCCGTCGCTTTCATCGGCCTCCACCACCATCCATTCGCCCTGCCCCACACGCGCGTTGGAATCGTAGGCATGGATGATGCCGCCATTGATCACCGTAGGGTCGAATTTACCGTGGTCCAGCACTGCGGCGACCATGGTCGTAGTGGTTGTCTTACCATGGGTCCCCGCGACCGCGACGTTGGATTTGAGCCGCATCAACTCAGCAAGCATCTCGGCACGCCGCACCACTGGCAGACCGCGTTTGCGCGCTTCATCAAGTTCTGCATTGCCCGGCTTGATGGCACTTGAGATGACCACGACTTCGGCATTTTCGAGGTTCTCAGCCACCTGACCTTCGAAGATCGTGGCCCCCTGTGCCTCCAGCCTGTCTGTGATCTTGGAGCGTTTGAGGTCTGAGCCCTGCACGGTATAGCCGTGGTTCAGGAGCACTTCGGCGATGCCCGACATGCCTATGCCGCCGATGCCCACAAAGTGGATCGGCCCCACATCGCCCGGAAGCTTGGTGGCTGCGTTCATCGGTTTGGCTCCTTCAAGTGAAAGGTCCCTCATGTCGTTCTGCTCCTGGCAAGTTCTTCTACCATATCCGCCAGGTGCTGCGGCGCGTCCGGCATAGCCACGCTCAACGCGGCCTGTGACATCTGCAACGCGCCCTCGGGTGAGTTCAGCACCGTGGCTATCTGCTCTGAAACCGTGTCGATGTCCAGCCGCGATTCAGGGATCACAATGGCAGCCCCTGCCCCGGACAACCCTTTGGCATTGGCGGTTTGATGATCATCTGCGGCCGCCGCGTAGGGGATCAGGATCGAGGGTCGGCCAATCACCGAAATGTCGGCCACCGAAGAGGCCCCCGCCCGGCTGATCACCAGTTGCGCTTCTGACATGCGGTTGGGCAAATCGCGAAAGAACGGCTCGACATCGGCATTGATGCCCTGATCGGCGTAAAACTGGGCCACGCGCGCCTGATCCTCATCTCGCGCCTGATGGCTCACGCGGATGTTGCGCAGCATGTCCGACGGCAGCGCGGCAAGCGCTGGCGGGATCACGTCACTCAGGATACGCGCGCCCTGACTGCCACCGATCACAAGGATCGACATCGGATAGTCTCCCGGAGGAATATAGCCCGCCGCCGCGCGCTCTAGCACCGCAAGCCGCACAGGGTTGCCGACATGCACCGCCTCTGCGCCGTCCGGCAAGGTCGTGGGCCACACTCCACAAGCCACACGGTCAACCCTTTTGGCAAAAAGCCGGTTCACCCGCCCCGGCACACCATTGGCCTCGTGGATCATCCGCGGCAGACGCAGGATCGTGGCCGCACTCAGCGCGGGGATCGTGGGGTAGCCGCCGAACCCCACCACCACATCGGGCTTCACCCGCGCCATACGCAGCGTCGCACCCATCACACCACCCGCAATATGCAGCGGTGCCAGAATTTTGTTGACCAAACCGCCCCGCGCGAAGGTGGCGGAAGACACCTGTTCCACCTCAGTGCTATGAGGAAAGCCGCCCGTGTACCTCGCGCCGCGCGCATCGGTCGAGAGCCGCACGCGCCAGCCCCGGCGCAGCATCACCTCGGCCAGCGATTGCGCGGGAAACATATGCCCGCCGGTGCCGCCTGCAGCGATCACCAACAGAGGCTGTTTGTCACTCACCGGACCCGTCCGCGCAGAATATCGTTGATTTCACCCTGAGGGCGCGCGCGGGTGAAGGCAAAGAGCATGCCCACGGCTATCCCCATCGCCACCAGCGAAGAGCCACCGTAGCTCACGAATGGCAAGGTCATGCCCTTGGCTGGCAAAAGCCGTACCGCAACGCCCATATTGATCATCGCCTGCACGCCAAGGATCGCCACCAGCCCGGTACCCGCCAGACGAATAAACGTGTCACGCTCCCGCATCAGACGCGTGAGCGACCGCACCACAATAGCCGCGTAGAGCGCGATGATAAACAGAACCAGAACCAAACCATATTCTTCAGCCGCAACCGCAATAATGAAATCAGTATGGGCGTCGGGCAGCGACCATTTGACGGAGCCCTCGCCAACACCAACACCGAACAAGCCACCTTCGCGAATGGCGTTTGTTGCAAACCCAAGCTGCGTATTGGGGTCCACATCCGGGCTTAGGAACCCGTCAATTCGGCGCGCGAAATGCTCTGAATTGGAATAAGCCAGCGTGCCCACGCCGACCACCAGCCCGGCCATGATCACTAACAGCACAATAGGCGCACCAGCCACAAAATACATCACGCCCCAACCAAAAAGCACCAGACAGGCCTGACCAAAGTCAGGTTGCACCGCAAGCATGAAGACAATCAGGATCGTCAGGATAAAACTCATGCGCATGCCTGGGGGGCCGTTGATTTCCTGCCCGGCCGCAATGAGCCAGGCAGCCACGACCACAAAGCCTGGTTTCAAAAACTCCGAAGGCTGAATTGCCCCAAAGCCAAGGCTATACCAACGCACAGCGCCCTTGCCGAAATCCGTGCCAAAGAAAGGCAGAAACGCCAGCGCCACAAAGGCCGCAATGAACCCAAGAATTGCCAGGCGCCGCACCAGTGACGGGCGCATCATAGAGGTCAGCACCATCGCCAGAAGCGCAATAAAGCCAAAAACGGCTTGCCGTTGCACATAGTGAAAGGGTGCAAACCCGTTTTTTTCGGCCAGCGGCGGCGAGGCGGCGAAGCCAAGAAGCAACCCGACGCCAAAGAGCATCAAAATACAGGACATCGACCACTTGTCGATCGTCCGCCACCATTTTGGAAGAATCGGCTCAACTTCCCGCGCGGGGACCGTGCCATACACCATCTCTGTCATTTAAAACCGCCGAACACTGCCTCAAAACGCCCCTTATGGGGTCTGTTCGGGACAGTTTATCGAATTTTCACGCTTTCGGCCAGTCTTTTTGCACGTCACCGAAGGCGTGTTTCCGCTTCTTTCTTGTCAAAAATACCCAAAAGCTGCGTTCAAAGCCGGGCGCGCAGCTCGGCAATAAAATCCTCACCGCGTTTCTCAAAGCTGTCATATTGATCAAAACTGGCCGCCGCCGGGGCCAGAAGCACCGTATCGCCTGGCTGTGCCTCTTCTATAGCACGCGCTACAGCGCGCGCCATTGTGGTGCAGGTCTCAGCTTCAGTATCACCTAGCTGAAGCGCAAACGCATCCGCCTCACGCCCAATGACATAAGCTTTGGTCACATTCGGCAGCCCCGGTTTCAGCCCGGCAATGCCACCCTCCTTTGCAAGCCCCCCGCAAATCCAGCGGATGTTCTTGAACGCCAGAAGCGCCATAAGGGCCGCGTCGACATTTGTGGCCTTGCTGTCATTAACGAAGGTGACACCGTCTTTCTCGGCCACAATCTGGCTACGGTGCGGCAGACCGGCGAAACTGTGAAAAGCGCCTTCAATTACCCGCGGAGCCAACCCAAGTGCTCGACATGCCGCAAAAGCGGCACAGGCATTTTGGTGATTATGCACCCCAGGCAGGCCTTTGATCGGACGCAGGTCCACCGACGCGGCCTGTCGCCCCTTGCGGTACTCCGACAAGAAACCCTTGCGTGCAAAAACCGACCAACCAGGCCCTTCCAACTTTCCATCAACAGAGACCCGGATCACCCGGTCATCGCCCGGTCCTTCAGAGAGCTGCCCCGCCAAAAAGCGCCCTTCGGACTCATCAACACCAATGATCGCGCGATCTGGTCCGCCCTCGGCAAAAAGCCTACGTTTGGCGGCAAAATATCCGCCAAAGCCGCCGTGGCGGTCCAGATGATCAGGGCTGAGATTGGTAAACACCGCCACATCAGGCGTGAGTGCGCGCGCGAGTTCGGTCTGATAGCTGCTGAGTTCCAGCACCACCACACCGCCATCTTCCGGCGGGTCGATATCCAGCACGCCCCGGCCAATGTTCCCGGCCAGTTGCGCGGTCCGCCCCGCTTCGGTGAGCACATGGTGTATCAGCGCCGATGTCGTCGATTTGCCGTTAGAGCCGGTGACGGCGATCACACGAGGCGCGGTGTCAAACCCGTCCCAATCGCGCGTCGCCAAAGAACGAAAGAAAAGGCCAATGTCGTTGTCCACCGGCACGCCCGCCGCTTGCGCCGCCACGACGGCCTTGTTGGGTGCGGGATAAAGATGCGGAATGCCTGGGCTGACAATCAGTGCCGCAATGCCCTCGTAATCCGATGCACGACCGAGGGGGGCCACATCAAACCCCTCTTCATGCGCCGCTTCGCGTGCACCTGGGTTGTCGTCCCAGCAGATGGGTGTTGCCCCGCCCGCCTTGAGCGCACGCGCCGCCGAGAGCCCCGAGCGACCCAGACCCAGCACGGCCACTTTCTGATCTTTGAAGCCCTGCACTGCAATCATGACGCACCTGCCTGTGCCAGCTCAAGCAAAACATCCATGGCCTGATCCGCCAATTCGGAGGGCACAAAAGCATGGTCATGATGATAGGCCGCCACCATGTTGCAGGGAATATGCGCCCCGGCCAAAGCCGTCGCCACAGCCGCTGTCAGGCCCACGCCATCGAGCGCGGAGTGCACCGACAGCGTGATGCGCGTCATGGGCATCTCAAGCTCAAAGCCCAGATCCCGTGCCGCAACTTCTGGCAGGATCAGCGACTGTCCCTCTTCCTCGGCAAACACGGTCAGGGCATGCGGCACAGCCTTGGCCGCCAAGACCTTATCGTTTGTCGTGCAGAAAAACCAAGTCTCCGGGTCACGCATCGGGGCCATGCCGGCAATCATCGCGGCCGTGTCCTTGATGGGCGCGCCCGACGTCATCAGCGCACCTTCAACGTGGCCAGCCCGATCATCGCGAGAATGAGGGCAATGATCCAGAACCGGATCACGATCTGCGACTCGGCCCAGCCTTTCTTTTCAAAATGGTGGTGGATGGGTGCCATCAGAAACACGCGTTTGCCGGTACGTTTGAAGTAGAGCACCTGAATGATCACACTGAGCGCCTCTACCACAAAAAGCCCGCCTACAATCGCCAGCACCACCTCATGCTTGGAGGCCACAGCAATGGCACCCAAAGCACCACCTAAGGCCAATGAACCGGTATCCCCCATAAAGACCGCCGCAGGCGGGGCGTTGTACCACAAGAAGCCAAGCCCGCCGCCAAAGAGCCCCGCCACAAAGATCAGGATCTCGCCTGTACCCGGCACGTAATGCACGTCTAGATATTCGGTGAAGTCCACACGCCCAACGGCATAGGCAATCACACCCAGCGCGCCCGCCGCAATCATCACCGGCATGATGGCCAGCCCATCAAGCCCATCGGTCAGGTTGACGGCATTGGCCGCACCCACGATGACGAACATTGCAAAGGGAATAAAGAAAAAGCCCAGATTGATCAGCGTGTCTTTGAACACCGGAAGGGCAAGGCGGTATTGCAAGGCCTCGGGATGATACATCGTCGCCCAGTATGACGCGATCGCCGCGATTGCGACACCAAGCGCCAAACGCACCTTTCCCGGAGCGCCCTTCACCGTTTGTTTGGACACCTTGGCATAATCGTCCCAAAAGCCGATCAGACCAAAGGACAGAGTGACAAAAAGCACCAGCCACACAAAAGGATTGTCGAGCCTGGCCCAAAACAATGTCGACGTCAGAAGTGCACCCACAATCAGCAAGCCGCCCATGGTGGGTGTTCCCGACTTGGCGACATGGCTTTCGGGGCCGTCTTCGCGGATCGGCTGGCCCTTGCCCTGCTTGCGGCGCAGCACGTTGATCAGCGGTTTGCCGAACATAAAACCGAAAAAGAGCGCCGTTAGAAAAGCGCCTCCGGCACGGAACGTGATGTATCGAAAGAGGTTGAAGAAATCCCCGCCGTCCGACAGCGCGGTTAACCAATAAAGCATCTACACATCCTCTTCTTCACGCGTCCCACCGCGCGCTGCACGTCTAAGCGCCTCAACCACGAGGCTCACCCGGCTGCCTTTCGAGCCTTTGACCAGGATCACGTCACCTGCGTCAATCAAGCGGGCCGCATTGGGGGCAAGCTCTTCGGCTTCATTCACCCAGCGTCCTCGCTTGCGCTCTGGCAGCGCATCGTAAAGCGCGCGCATCCGTGACCCGACACAATGGACAATGTCAAGCACTTGCATGGCTGGAAGATTGGCCAGATCTGCATGAAGCACTGCCTCATCAGGGCCTAGTTCCAACATGTCTCCCAAAATGGCGATACGACGACCAGCCGCGACGCGCCCGATGTCATCCTCGGGAACCGTTCCCGCCAAAACCGCCAGCGACGCCTCCATTGAGGCAGGGTTTGCGTTGAACGCATCATCAATAAGCGCAATGGTCAGGGTTTCATCCGCGACGTCCAGCATAAGCGTCTCATGCGTGCCGCGCCCCGAGGGCGGATGCCAGCGCCCCAGATCCGACACCGCGACATCGCGGTCCGCACCCATGGCATCCACGGCGGCCAAAACCGCGAGCGCATTGGCGGCGAAGTGCGCGCCGGGTGTGCCGACCTTGAAGAGCACCTGTTCACCCGCAACCTGCGCCTTGGCCACAGTCGACGTGTTATGGATCTGTACGTCCTTAAGCCGCCAATCGAGACCTTCGCTTTCACCAAAAGACACCACAGTACCGGCAAGGCGATCTGCGGTATCACGAAGGATTTTGGCTGTGCTCACATCCCCATTCACAATCGCCGTGCCGCCGGGCTCCAACCCTTCAAAGATCGACGCCTTTTCATGCGCGATGCCTTCGATATTCTCAAACGCCTCAAGATGCGCAGGTGCCACGGTGGTGATGATCGCCACATTTGGACGCGCCATGCGTGATAGAGGTGCAATCTCTCCGGGATGGTTCATGCCGATCTCGATGACGGCGAATTCGGTGTCTACGGGCATCCGCGCCAACGTCAGCGGAACACCCCAATGGTTGTTGTAACTGGCCTCTGCCGCATGCGTCCGTCCCTGCCCGGTCAGTACCGTGCGCAGCATGTCCTTGGTCGAAGTTTTGCCCACCGATCCGGTCACGGCAACAACACGCGCTTCTGTCCGTGCGCGCGCGGCCTGCCCCAAAGCCTCCAGCGCAGGTAAAACATCTTTCACCACCAGAAGCGGCGCCTCGGGGTCCACATCCTTAGGCACATGGCTGACCAGCGCGGCGGCCGCACCCTTGGCAAGCGCTTGCGCAACAAAATCATGCCCGTCGCGCACATCTTTGAGCGCCACGAACAAATCACCAGGCTGCAGCGTGCGCGTATCAATCGAAACGCCTGAGGCCACCCAATCCTGCGTGTTTTCCCCGCCCGTGGCCTCTGCGGCCTCAGATGCGGTCCAGAGGCTCATACGCCCAGCCCGTCGAGTGCGGCGACCGCCACGCTTGCCTGTTCGCAATCATCGAATGGCAGGGTGTCATCGCCGATAACCTGCCCGGTTTCGTGCCCTTTGCCGCAAATCAAAAGCGCATCTCCTGGCCCGAGCGCATCAACACCGCGCAGGATCGCTTCGGCACGGTCCCCGACTTCCATCGCATGATCACTCGCGCCTGCCTCGGTCACACCTTCCATCACAGCTGCCCGGATGACGGCGGGATCTTCTGAGCGTGGGTTGTCATCGGTGACAATCACCTGATCGGCGTGCTCTGCGGCAGCAGCGCCCATCAAGGGGCGCTTGCCCTGATCACGATCTCCACCGGCCCCCACAATCGCCACAAGCCGACCCAGAACATGCGGGCGCAAAGCCTTGAGCGCAGTGGCGACAGCATCGGGCGTATGGGCATAATCGACAAACACTGCCGCCCTATTTTTGCGTGTGGCGGCAAGCTGCATCCGCCCCCGGACAGTGTCCATACGTGGCAAGGTGTTGAACACCAGGTCAGGATCAGCCCCCGCCGCAATCGCAAGCCCGGCGGCCATCAGCACATTGTCCGTTTGAAACCCGCCGATCAGGTTGACCTCGGCCTGATGCACCTGCCCGCGCCAGTCAAAGCGCAGCGTTTGTCCCGTAGGAGAAAAACGCCGGTCCAGAATGCGCAGGTCCGCACCTTCTGCCGACCCGATGCGCATGACATCCTGCCCCCGGCGCTTGGCCACCTCAATCATGTCCGCGCCGCGCGGGTCGTCTATGTTGATGACCGCTGTCCCGTCTTCAGGCAGCACGCGAGAGAAAAGCCCGGCTTTGGCCTCAAAATACGCTTCAAACGTCTTGTGGTAGTCCAGATGGTCCTGGCTGAGATTTGTAAACCCGGCAGCAGACAGCCGCACGCCATCAAGCCTGCGTTGTTCCAATCCATGACTGGACGCTTCCATCGCCGCATGGGTGATGTCATGCATCGCCGCCCCGGCCAGTGCGCGGTGCAGCGTGATCGGCTCAGGCGTGGTATGAGCCAGCGGTGCTTCCCATGCGCCTTCCACACCTGTGGTGCCCAGATTGACCGCCTCCAACCCCAGCGCAATCCAGATCTGCCGGGTGAAATTCGCCACCGAAGTTTTGCCATTGGTGCCCGTCACCGCCACCATGGTCTCAGGCTGTTCTTCGAACCAAAGCGCCGCCGCAAAAGAAAGCGTCTGGCGCGGATCTTCGGCAATGATCAGCGCGGCATCGCTTTCAGCCAGCTCTGCTTCGGCAATGCGCGCGCCTTCGGGGTCCGTCAGGATCGCCCCCGCTCCCATGCGCAACGCGTAGGTAATAAACTCACCGCCATGCACACGACTTCCCGGCAGGGCGGCAAATAGATAGCCCTCTTTCACCTCGCGGCTGTCCACCGCAAGCCCGGTGACGTCCGCACGCCGCCCCTGCTGCGCCGTCAGTCCCAGATCCGCCAAGGATTTTGTCTGCCCCACCACCTCTGTCCAGCCTTAATCCAGCTTTTGTCTATTGGGTCTCACCCGATGTCAGCGTTATACCGTCTAACGCGGCAGGTTCAAACTCGGGCCGCAAACCCAAAAGTGGCGCCACCCGGCGGATGATCTCTGCCGCCACGGGAACGGCTGTCCATCCTGCGGTCCGGCGTGGCTCATCGCCCGAGGTTTCCACCGGCTCATCCAGCGTCACGACCAGCACATATTCCGGTTTACTGGCAGGAAAGACGCTGGCGAAGGTGGCCAGAACTTTCTCGTCATAATATCCGCCATTGGGCTTGGGTTTATCCGCCGTGCCGGTTTTGCCGGCCACTTCATAGCCCGGCACTTCCCCGAACGAGGCCGTGCCACCGCCCACAACTTCGCGCAGCATTTTCAACGTGCGATCTGCTGCGGCCTTGGACATCACCTGCGGACCGCGTTGATTGCGCGGCTGCTTGAGCAAGGTCGGTTTCACCAAATACCCACCATTGGCCAGCGTGGCGTATCCGGCAGCCAAATGCATGGGGCTCGTGGACATGCCATGGCCATAGGCCACGGTCATGGTCGACAGCTCAGACCATTTGGGCGGCAAAAGAGGCTCTCCGCCTTTGGCCTCAACGATCTCGATGGGCGTGGCTTCAAACAGGCCCAAGGATTTCAGGAAATCCTGTTGCCGTTTGGCCCCAATCATCTGGGCAATTCGTGCGGTGCCGATGTTGGAGGATTTCACGATGACCTCCGTCACCGATAGCTCAGGGCCGTAGTTGCGGAAATCACGGATTTTGTGTTTGCCCCACCGCAGCGGCCCTTTGGTGTCTATGATGGTCGACGGGTTCACCAACCGCAAATCAAGCGCCTGCGCGACGGTGAAGCTCTTGAACACAGAGCCTAGTTCATACACCCCCTGCACAGCGCGGTTAAACAGCGGGCTGTCCTCGGGATTGCCTTCGGTCGGAGGACGGGGTCGGTCGTTGGGGTCAAAATCCGGCAGGCTGGCCACAGCCAGAACCTCACCCGTCTCAACCTTCATCAAGACCGCCGCAGCACCCTTGGCATTCATCAACATCATGCCACCCTGCAACACACGCTCCAGAGCAGATTGCACCGAAAGGTCCAGCGAAAGCGTGAGCGGCTCATGCCCTTGGGCAGGGTCACGCAGCCGATCATCGAAGTACTTCTCAACACCCGCCACACCGATCACTTCGGCCGCATGCACCCCTTCTCGGCCAAAGCTGGCCCCGCCCATGACATGCGCCGCCAACCGTCCGTTGGGATAAAGCCGCATCTCGCGCGGTCCAAAGAGCAGCCCCGGCTCACCAATATCGTGCACCGCCTGCACCTGCTCCGGGCTGAGTTTCTTTTTGACCCACAGGAACTTACGGCTTCCGGTGAAGTCTTTTAGCAAACGCTTTTCATCCAGATCGGGAAACAGCGCCACCAGCTCTTTGGCTGCGCGCTCCGGCTCAACCATCTGCTGGGGCTGGGCATAAAGGCTGTGGGTTTCAAAATTTGTCGCAAGGATACGTCCGTAGCGGTCCACGATATCCGCACGCTGCGCCAAGATCTCAACCCCGGCCACACCGGCCCGCGGTTCAACCGGCTCTGACTGAGTCATGATCCCCATGCGCGCGCCAATGACACAAAACGCCAGTGTGAAAAACACACCCATGACCAAAAGCCGCCCCTCGGCACGCTGACGCGCCTGATCGCGCATTTCCTCATGGCGCAGGCGAATGTTTTCGCGCTCAATCGCGTCGGGATTCTGCCCCGCATCCCGCGCCTTGAGGATCTGCGCCAGCGGGCGCAGCGGTGTTCTGATCATTGCTCTGCCTCCCGGTCCATCACCTCAACCGTGCTCCAGATATCCAGCGGCTCTTCCACACGCGGGAACGACACTTGATCAACCTTGCCAAACTGATTGGGCTGTAGCGGCAAAAGCCCCAACCGCTTGAAATTGATCTCGGCCAGGTACCGCAACCGCTCAGGCCGGTTCAGATAGGCCCATTCAGCATTGAGAAACCGTAGCCGCTCGCGCGCTTCGGCAATCTGTTGTTGCACGGCAACCGACCGCGCCTGCGCCTCTTGTGTCTCGTAATTCTCTCGATAGGCCCAAAAGGCCAAACCAATCACCATCAGAGAGGTCATTACATAATAAAAAGAGCGCATTAGTGTCGTCCTTTCACAATCGGCATACCAATAGCAGAGCGATCTACCGGACGCGCCGGTGCATCAGTCCGCGTCGCCACACGCAGCTTGGCACTGCGCGCGCGGGGGTTTTGAGCAACTTCATCCGCATCCGCCACAATGGCCTTGCGGGTGGTTTGAGTGAATTGCGGCGCCTCGCGGGCCATTTCAGGGGCATGGCGACTGCCCTGCCCAGTAGAACCGGTCTTGATCTGCAAAAACCGCTTCACCATGCGGTCCTCAATCGAATGAAACGTGACCACGGCAAGATGCCCGCCGGGTTTCAGCGCACGCTCTGCCGCCTCCAAACCCTCAACCAGCTCGCCATATTCATCGTTCACGGCAATGCGGATCGCCTGAAAACTGCGGGTCGCAGGATGCGCCTGACCCGGTTTGGCACGGGGAAGAGCGCTCTCAATTATTTCCGCCAGTTGTAGCGTCGTAACGATTGGCACATCGGCGCGCTTGTTCACTATGGCACGCGCTATGCGACGGCTGGCGCGCTCTTCGCCGTAAAGATAGAGAATATCGGCCAGCGCCGCCTCTTCCATCGTGTTGATCAGCTCCGCCGCACTTGGGCCATCCTGACTCATGCGCATATCAAGCGGGCCGTCTTTCATGAAGGAAAAGCCACGTTGCGCCTGATCGAGCTGCATGGATGACACGCCCAGGTCGAGCACAACACCATCAAGGGACTGCGCGTGTTGATCCAACTCGGAAAACAGCCCCTGCACCAATGTGATCCGATCGCTATAGGTCGCAGCCCAGCTTTGAGCCAAGTCCATCGCAAGTGGATCACGGTCCAGACCGGTCACATGATCGGCACCCGCATCCAGCATGGCGCGCGTGTAGCCACCCGCACCCAATGTGCCGTCAAGCCACCGGCCAGAAACCGGAGAAACAGCCGCAACAAGCGGCCCGATAAGCACAGGAATATGAGGGGACATTGCGGCAGCACTCCCCATCGCTCAATCCTCGCCCGGTGGGTAAACCAGAGTGAGGGGATCGAAGTCGTCCGACTGCTCGGACAGCCAGGCCTCCATCTCGGCCCCTTCCGTGCCTTCATAGGTGTCGGCATTCCAAATTTCGAAATACTCGCCCATGGCGACCATCGTTGCCTCGCCATCCAGCCCAATCTGCTGGCGCAAACGCTGCGGCAGGACAATGCGACCGTCTTTGTCAATTTCGGTATCCCAGGATTTGCCCAGGATCATCTTGCTGGCGCGCTTGCGCGCCTCGGACCCGCGCGGCATGGCACGGATATCGGCCTCGATCTCGGCCATCGCCTCAATCGTGTAAGCCTGCAAACAATTCTTGAGATGGGGGCCGTGCAACACGACCATCCGTGGCAGGGGAATTTCTGGGCAACGCGGGTCGCCATCGGCCAGCACAGCGCGAAAATCGGCAGGGATCGACATCCGACCCTTGCCGTCAACCTTCTGGTTAAACTCGCCTCTGAAGCTCAGCGTCACTGCGCGCCTGCCCCTCTTGTTCTGCCCCCGTTTCGATTTTTTAGCCCCTGAAACGAAACGACGGATTGAGCTGCTGCCACTGCCCAATCCGCCGCCCTCGTCCCGCTTTGCGGGGTGTCCAGCTGCGCGCGCCACCTGGGGGGATGTCTGCTCGCCCGCGCGCCGGATCTCTCGTTGTGATGAAGCGGGTGCCTGTATGAAACCTGACTTGGAATTTTTCGGGGTTCTAAATGCCCCTCTTATCCCGTCCTCATCGTGCAATCAGTAATACATGGTACTTCCTGGAACTCAATAAAAATTTACCCAATCAACTACTGAATATGGTTTTTTCAGCTCTCCCAAAACAATATCTTGTATACCTATTGGGTAAAACAACACATAATTTGGGGTCATAATAAATTATTAACACAACATATAGTGTATAATTTCCTTACCTAAAAATTCCCATATTTTCCCGGATATTTCTCAAAGCACTACAGTCAGGATGAGATCAAAACAAGAACATTTTGATTTCAAATCAAAAATTCGCCTGAAATTCCACAAGTGATTCGCGTCAGATCATCGAAGATTCCATGATTTCCCGGCGCAAACACCACTCGGTTCCAGGCAATCCCATCCAGATGGGGAATTCAGTCGCAAAATGTTTGAAAACAGGGGGCGTTAGCCCTTGCAAACGGGGGGCTTACTCTTCCACCGACCTAGCCGTCACCACAACTTCGATCAGATACCCCGGATCCAGCGCCACGCCTACGCAGGCCCGTTGTGGCCAGTTCGCCTCCGGACCGATCCAATCGTTCCATACAACGTCCATCTCTGGTTTGAAGGCGATATCGCTCAGATACACCGTCGCCTGAAGCAGCTGCGTCTTGTCGCTGCCGACCTCGCCCAGAAGCCTTTCAAGCTCCTCCAACGTATTTGCGGTCTGCGCCGAAATCCCATCCGCGCAAACCGGATCGGTGGCAACGATGTAAGCCAATCCATTGGCCTGTACGGCAGAACATCGACCTCTGGCTTCTCCGGGTATGCGTTTCACCTCAATCTCCAAGCCACTTGAACATCACCAGCGCATCAACCAAGCCCTGCTCGGGATGCCGAAACGCCCGTGGCAACCGCCCCACAGTTTCAAACCCCAGCTTCGTCCAAAGCGCTATCGCCCCCACATTGCTGGCGACCACAAAATTGAACTGCATGGCCACATAGCCTAAGTCTCGCGCCGCTTCCTGGCTGTGAACACACATCGCCCGGGCAATCCCCTGCCCCTGTGCGGCCGGTGCCGTAATGTAACCGCAGTTGCAGACATGGGCACCGCCGCCCTGCTGATTGGTCTTGATGTAATAGGTGCCAAGGATAACGCCATCCCGCTCGGCCACATAGGTCGCCGCAGGCATGTCGCACCAGAATGCCAGCAAGTCTTCCTGCGTTATATCCGGATCAATGACATAGGTATCCCCGGGCCGGATCACATCGCGCAGGATCGGCCAGAGCGCGTCACGATCTGCGTCGCGCACTGGCCTTATGATCAATCCCTCAGGCGTTGACATCCACCACCACGCGGCCTTTGACTTGGCCTTTGAGGATGTCTTTGCCCAAACCCGGCAAATCACCCAGTGTCGCAGGCTGTATCATCGCCTCAAGTTTGTCCATCGGCAGGTCCTTGGCAATCCGCTCCCACGCGCGCAGGCGGTTGTCATAAGGCTGCATCACGCTGTCGATGCCAAGCAGGTTCACGCCGCGCAGCAGAAACGGAATGACCGTCGCAGGAAGGCCCGCACCCCCGGCCAGCCCCACAGCCGCGACACTGCCGCCATATTTGATCTGTCCAAGCGCGCGCGCCAGCATCTCGCCGCCCACGGCATCCACACAGCCACCCCAGGTCTCGGCCTCAAGCGGGCGTTTGGTTGTCTCGTTGATCTCTTCGCGTGCCACGATCTGCGTGGCTCCAAGACTTTTGAGATAATCCGCCGTCTCTGGGCGCCCGGTCACACCGGCCACCTCATGTCCCAGGTTGGCCAGAATGGCCGTGGCGACAGAGCCAACACCACCCGCAGCCCCGGTCACAAGCACGGGACCATCCTTAATCCCGTGATCTTCCAAAGCCATCACCGCCAGCATCGCGGTGAACCCTGCTGTGCCAACGGCCATCGCCTGACGTGTATCCAACCCTTTGGGAAGCGGCACCAGCCAGTCGGCGTTGACCCGCGCCTTTTGCGCATAGCCGCCCCAATGCACTTCACCTACGCGCCAGCCGGTCAAAACCACCTTATCGCCGGGGCTGTAACGGTCATCCTCAGACGCCTCGACGGTGCCGGCAAAGTCAATGCCCGGCACATGCGGATAGGTGCGCACCAATCCACCGCCCGGTCCAATGCACAGACCGTCCTTATAATTCACTGTCGAATACTCGACGGCGACGGTCACATTACCCTCGGGCAAGTCTGCGTCGCTGATTTCCTTGACCGCAGCCGAGGTCTTGCCGCTCTCTTCGTCCTTCTCAACAACCAATGCGTTGAACATATCGCTCTCCATCCTGTCCTTGCAGAGCCACGCCCTGCTTTCATCGTTCAAAAAATACTCAAATCCAGAAACACCGGTTCACCGTGGCGCGACGCGTGCCATCCGGGGTCTCGACATCCAAAACCGTACCCGGAGTCCAATGGGTCATACGGATCATGCCGATCGCCACGTTGGTGTCAAAGTCCGGACTCCAGGCGGCGGAACTGACGCGCCCCACCACAGTGCCCTCAGACGTTACCGGCCACCACCTGTCACAGCCGGGCACAGGTGGTCCATCAATGGAAATCGCCCGGATTTCCTGCACCGGGCCTTCCTTGGCCACGCGCAGCAATGCATCGCGCCCGATACACCCAATCGCACTGTGGGTATTGCAAAACTTGCCCAGGCCGCATTCATGCGGTGTGTTATCATCCGTCATGTCATTGCCATAGCTCAGCAACCCGCCCTCGATCCGCTCAATCAGGTTGGGACAGCCCGCATGCACATCCAGATCCTTGCCCGCCTCCATCAGCGCATTCCAAAGCGGCATGCCGATGTCGCTGCCTTCGACGTAAATCTCAAAACCGCCCTGCTTGGAATAGCCTGAGCGCGCAATCACCAAATCACGGCCCTGAAAATCGAACACACCAAAGCGGAAAAAGCGAACGTCTCGCACCCCGTCGCCAAAGACCCGCGACAAAAGCTCATCGGATTTCGGCCCCTGAATGGCCAGAGGCGACACATCAGGCTCGTCCACCAGAACATCCAGCCGCCAGCCATGCGCAATCGCCTTGACCCAGTAGAGCAAGTCACTGTCAGCAATCGAAATCCACCAGCGATCTTCCGACAGCTTCACCGCCACGGGATCGTTGAGCATCCCGCCCGTCTCATCGACAATCGGCACATAGAAACACTGCCCCGCCGTCATGCCCCGCAGATCACGCGGGGTGAGCATCTGCATCAGGCGTCCGGCATCCGGGCCACGCAACTCGACCTGGCGCTCAACGGATACATCCCAGATTTGCACCGCTTCTTTAAGGTGCCTGTAGTCTTCCTCAACCGAGCGAAACACGGTCGGCAAAAGCATGTGATTATAGACGGTGTACGCCTTAACCCCGGCGGCTTCGACACCATCGGAAAAGGGAGTGCGGCGCAGACGCCGCGATGGAGACAAAAGCGCCATCAGCTTTTTCCTCGTAAATTGCGTTTACATGTGGTGGGCGCATTGCCCGTCGTGGAGTAGGCCGCGATGTCACAAGTGGCACAGCGGTATTCGACAAAGCGACCGTTTTGATCGCCGGTTTCTGACCATTTACAGTCCCGCTTTCGAAACACCTGATCGAGCTTACCGGCGACCGCGTTTCCAGCCCGCTGGCGCCCCCAGGCCCACCAGACAAAGCCGATCACGGCCAGCGCAAGGACAAAAGCCAGCGGCATCCTAAGCGTCCTCAGGCATCAAGAAGAGGTCCGAGACCGGCGCAGCCAACCCTGCTGCGCTCAACAAGGCATGAACTTGCCCGCGGTGATGGGTTTGATGGTTGAACATATGGGTGACGCAAAGCGCAACGGGCTTGGTCACATCGCGCTGTGCAGCGCCCGAGTACCACTTGAGGTCCCCTGCGAGGTCGACGCTGCGCAGCGAGTTGGCCCAATGCCGGATCTTGCCATCCAAGTGAAAGCGCGCAGCGTTCCACGCGCCCAGCGTTGGATGCAACATCGGGCTCTCCGGAATGCCGCCCTCGGGTGCCTCTACTGAGGGATCAAACCGGCTCATCCATATCTGATCACCCCAAAGCAAGTGATTGAGCGTGCCAAGGATAGATCCAAAGAACGCACCGCGATCCTTGGTCAGAACCGTCATCGGCTGACCATCCAGCGCGTCAAAGATCTGGCGGTTTTGCCATGCCCCGTAGCGCGCCATCATCTGACAATAGTCTGGCGTGATCATCTGCGCTGCCTAGGGCTTGGGGCCTTTCCAGTCGATCGGGCAAATCTCGGCGGACTTGCCGCCAAAATCCCAAATCCGACCGTAATCGCGCACTTTGGATTTGATCCCACGCGCGGCGATGATGTCCGGGCCCATCCAGTATTTGGAATTGCTGATCATCACAGGGTGATCCTTGCTGGCGCCTTCGACCATCTCGATCTCGCCCTGGATTTTGCGGCCAATGTAAAGTCCGCGCTTGGTGCCCTCGCGTACAATTTCGACCTTCTCCCGCTCGGCCCCCACGATGTCACTCACCAGCATGGTGAAAAGACCCGTGGTTCCACCAGCGGCACCTGAGAAAATTTGCAGGATGCCGTTATAGGCTTTGCCAGAGGCACGCTCATCAACATAGGCCGCCACTTTCCAGCCGCCCTCTGCCATGCGTCCGGGAATATCCACCATCAGACCAACATTTAGACCAGACAGGTCTTCGCCCTCAAAATGCCCTTCATCAATCGCAATGGCCATCCAGGCGTGACAGTGCCCTTCGGTCGGTGGGTGCGCCCCGAGACTGACCACGCAAGGGCAAAAGACCTCGCAAGAGCAATTGAGAAAAAGCTCGCCTTTGATGGCCCATTCGGTGGGCGTCATCTTGCGCCGCTTGGGGTTCTCCATGCGGTTGTCGATGCGCTGCGACACCGGTAGCTTATCTGCATCCTGACGACGTTTCAGGGCCATGTTTCTATCCTCCCATAACCAGCGGCGCGGCCAATACGGCCAACCCGCCTGCGATCAAGATCACGCCCATGGGTCGGATCACCCTATGGCCGATCTGTGGTAACTTTTCCAATACCATAAAGAGCGTGGCCAACCCCATCCAGAGCAGGCTCATCACTCCGCCGACAAATCCCAGCGCCATGAAGCCCCAGCAACAGCCGACGCAAAAGGCACCCATGCCCAGCCCCATACGCAGCCCGCCGTCAAAGCCGGTGCGCCAGTGGCCAAGGAAATAGGTCATCGGGCTGTGACACACCCCGTGGCAGACTTCTTTCGCGCGGGTGAACTGAAACGCCCCCACGACAATCAGCAGACCACCGGATATGAGCGTTGATTTGGCAATGCCCAGCATGTCAATCACACCGCCAAACAACAGCCCTAGCTGCACCAGTGTGATGAGGGCAGCAAAGCCCACCCAGACAGCGAAATAGCCAATCAGCACGCCAAGCCAGCCCGAGGTCGTGCCATCTGCGCTTTTGATCAGATCCTCATAGGCCCTTAGCGTCGGCACCATGGTGGGCAGCATCATCGCCGCCATCATGATGGCCCACATGGCAAAGAGCGGCCCAAACCGGTCCATCGCCATCATGCCTTCGCCCATCGACATTGGCATGCCAGGCTGCATTGCGCGCATCTTTTCCGCCATGGGTCCAGGACGCCCAATCAGGTCAAGGTCCATGCCAATGGCCATCATATACATGACCATCCAGGCCATCAGAATGGTGGCAAAAAACGCGAGCCAGGCGATGGAACGCAGCGACAGAACGGACATGAGCTTCGTGGCCCTTGGATTGAGTCTCAACTGGCGATATAATTGTCAGACATTTAAAGGTCTGACAAATGAAATCTTCCTCTGACAGCAAGCCACAGGACCTCTCGGCGCAAATCGCCCAGGCCATCCGCGACGCCATCATCGAAGGCCGCATGATCGTGGATGAACGCCTGCCTTCGGAAGCGGAATTGTCAGAGCAGTTTGGCGTTTCTCGCTCGACGGTGCGCGAAGCCCTCAAGCGGCTTGCAGCACAATCGTTGATCCGCACGCAACGCGGCGCGTTTGGCGGGGCCTTTGTCAATCGCCTGAGCTACGAGGATGCCTATAGCCAGCACATCACCACCTCGACGCTTTTACTGTCGATGAACGCAGTCAGCTTTGAGACCGCCTGCGAGGCGCGCTATGCCATGGAACGCGCCTGCGCACCCCGCGCTGTAGACCGCCGAACGCCCGATCATCTGGCCACCATGCGCGCCGAAATTCACCGCCAGTCCCAACCAGGCCTGAGCGACGAAAGCTTTTGTGCCTCAGATGTCGCCCTGCACCGCGCATTGGTCGATGCTGCAGGCAACCCGGTGCTCAGCTACCAGTTGGCCGGCGCGGTTGAGGCGATGCAGCCTTTGATGAACATGATCACTTTCACGGCCCGTTCCCGCGAAGAGATTGTTGGGCTTCACACGGCACTGACTGACGCGCTGGAAGCCAACGCGCCCGATGCCGCCGATCAAACCTTGCGGCAGCTTGAGGTCTACACACTTGAGCTTGGCCGCGATGTCATGGCAGCACGCGCCCGCAAGTCAGGCTAGGCTTGTCAATCAAAGCCATCCGGCGCGCTCCCACCAAGACCTTTGCGGAAATCCGTCGGGCTTACGCCGGTGTTGCGCTCGAACATACGGGTGAACGCAGTGCGGCTGGAAAACCCCACGAAATACGCGATGCGCTTGACCGGCAAATCACCCTCTCGAAGCAAGATACCGGCCTTTTTGATCCGCAGGTCGCGCAGCAACTCAATCGGTCCAATCCTGTAGGCGGCAGCAAATCGTTCCGCAAAGCTGGACCGGCTCATCCCCGACAGGGCGGCAAGGCTGTCGACGGTGTGCGCCGCACCGGGGTCATCCAGCATGGCACGCAGGCTGGGCCACAGCGCAGGGTCGCGCAACACGTTCATCCATCCAGCACCCAATGCGTCCCGTGACGACCGCCGCCGGATCAGATCAATCAAGCATTGGGTCAAAAGCGCACGGATCATCGCGCGGCTACCGGGCTGCGGTGCGCTCAACTCCTTGAGCAAAGCTTGCAGAACCGGCGCCAAGCCCTCCGCCTCAGCGATATGTCCATAAAGCGGCGCGCGGATCAGATCGACGATATCAGGCGCACCGCGCAGACCCACACGCAAATGCGCGCACAGCGCAACGATGTGAGAGCCGCTGTCACCGCCTGGCGCATCCTTGAGCAAACGCCGCAGCTCTAGCTCAGCTGGCTGACACGCTGGCGCGGGGTTGTGCGAAAGACCAGAGCTGCGCATCCGATGATGCCACATTGCGGGAATCAATACCAAGGAGCCTTCCGACACCGAGAGCGCGGGCCTATCACGCAAGACGATTTCGCCCTGCCCAGACAAGATGTAATGCAAGGTTGCACCCGTATCCTGCCCCAAACCCACATCACAATTGCACTTCAGCTCGCACACCGCAAACGGGTCGGGCGCAATCTCCAACCGGTCCAGAACCTGATCAAAATCCATATTGGGGAGATAAACGGGTTTCGGACGAAAAGATACGTTCAAAGACACAAACGCACGGTGTTCGGACGAAAAGATACCCGACCTTGTCCATATTTTGACTCCTGAAGATAAACAAACACCCCCAAGGAGGACTCCCATGTGCAATGGACATGATCATGATCACAAAGATGACCGCCCGCATATCTCGCGTCGCGCGGCAATAACCGGAGCCGCTGCGGTTGGTGCGGCGGCCGCCACAACCGTCGCATCATCCGCGGCGGCACAGGAAAACCCATATGCGGATCCGGCCGAACCTGCTCTGCCCCCATCGAATATGAAACTTGATCTGAGCCGTGCCGCTCTTGTCGTGACCGATCCCCAGATAGACTTTTTGCACCCCGATGGCGTGACCTGGGGTGTGATTGGAGCCAGCGTTGAAGAGCACAACACCGTTGAGAACATCGAGACTCTCTTCAAGGCCGCCAAGGGCGCCGATCTGACCGTCGCGGTGTCACCGCACTACTATTACCCGACCGACAAAGGCTGGCGCTTCGAAGGTGCGCTTGAAAAGCTGATGCACAAAATCGGCATGTTCGACCGCACTGGGCCGACCAACCTGGATGGCTTCGAAGGCTCAGGTGCCGATTTCATGCCCCAGTACAAACCCTATATCGAGGACGGCAAAACCATCGTCACCTCACCACACAAGGTCTATGGCAACGATACTAATGATCTGAGCCTGCAACTGCGCAAGAACGGCGTGGATCAGGTCATTCTTGCGGGTATGTCGGCCAACCTGTGCACCGAAAGTCACATGCGAGAGCTTTTGGAAGATGGTTTTGAAGTTGCTGTGGTGCGCGATGCAACGGCTGCTGCCATGCTGCCCGAAGGCGATGGCTACCTCGCGGCCCTGATCAATTTCCGCTACATGGCCAACGCAGTTTGGAGCACGGAAGAAACCGTCGCGAACATCAAAGCTGCCGGATAAGTGTCTGCCTAATGGAGAAAATTGCGTCGCTTACGAGCGGCGCAATTACTCAATTCGCCTGGCCTGATCGATCAGCATAATCGGGATACCCGAACGGATTGGGAAAGCCAGCCCCGCTGACTCACTGATCAGTTCCTCGCTCTCGGCGCTGTACTTCAGCGAGGCATGTGTCTGCGGACAGATCAAGGCTTCAAGCATCCGGCGGTCAAATTCTGAGACCTCTGTCACGCTCGTTTCAGCATCGCTCATTGCATGACTTCCCGCTCGTCCCCGCTACGCAGGGCAAACTCGATCAATGTCACCAATGTCTCGCGCCGCGTGGACAGGCAAGGAGCTTCTAAAAGCGCCTGCTTGTCTTCTGGATCAAACCCCAGAAGCATCGACAAAGAATTGATCAGCAACTCATCATCCGCATCCTGAAGCGACTCCCAATCCGTGCGCAACTCGCGCGCCTCAAAGTATCGTGCCAGGAGGTTCATGAACCCGTCGCGATCAAAGGCCCTGTCGCGGTCACCCGGTCCCAGATCCCGTTCAAACCCGTCCCAGGACACCTCTGCCCGTCGGTAGGGTGTGAACCCGTCAACCTCTTGCTGAATGCGAAATCGTGACATGCCGCAAAGCGTGATCATATAGCGGCCATCATCTGTCTCGGAAAACTGCGTCACACGTCCAGCGCATCCAATTCGATGAAGGCCGGCACCATTTTCCCCTTTGAGCGGGTTGGGTTGGATCATGCCAATCAGCCGGTGCGGCGTTTTCAAAGTATCCTCGAGCATCGCCAGGTAGCGCGGCTCGAACAAATGTAGTGGCAACCGCGAACGCGGCAGCAAGAGCGCGCCGGGCAGCGGAAACAGCGAAATCGTGTCTGGAAGATCACCCTGATGCTTCATGGTGGTGATGTAGGGCGTTCCCTGCGTCAGGCAAATATCATTGAACTCAATTTTCGGCGTCCATTGAGGACGATGGGATCATTGGGTTTTAGCGCTTCAAAAATGGTAAAGAGCTGCGTTTTCGCGGCCGCGTCATTCCACTCGCGGTCCCGACGGAAGAGCTCCAGAAGCTCATTGACCGCCTCTTCGCTCTGACCCGCGGCTTGCAACGCCTGCGCAAGGTCAAAACGCGCCTGATGATCATCGGCATTGGCCTCAACAGCGGCTCGCAACTCGGCCACAGGACCAGCATCCGCCGCCTGTCGCGCCAATGCAAGCTGCGCATGGGCGGCCTCAAGCTCAGGGCTTTCTGCGATTGAGGCAGGCGCGCCGTTCAGGATGGCCTCTGCCTGATCAGGATCATCCAGCGCCAGATAGCTGGCCACCAACCCAGCATAAGCCGCAGCATTCTCACCGTCTTCCTGCAAGATGGCCGCGAAAGTCTGAGCCGCATCCGATGCTGCCCCTTGATCGAGCATCTCTTGCGCTGCTGCCACGGCCTCATCCAGACCGCCGCTGGCATCGCCACCAGCGGCCTCAACGGTGCGCGCCACAAACGCGTCAATCTCAGACGGCGGAACGGCGCCCTGAAACCCGTCAATCGGCTGGCCCTTGTAAAAGGCATAGACCGTCGGGATCGATTGCACCTGAAGCTGGCCCGCGATCATCTGGTTTTCGTCCACATTGACCTTGGCCATCCTGACCGCACCCTTGGCCTTGGCCACCGCGGCCTCAAGCGCCGGACCCAGTGTTTTGCAAGGCCCGCACCAGGGTGCCCAGAAGTCCACGATCACCGGAACAGTCTGGGACATCTCGACCACTTCGGTCATGAAGTCCGCCTCTGAGACGTCCTTGATCAGATCATCTGCAGCTGGGGTTTGACCACCGAGTTCAAGCATAACAGCCTCCGGGTTCATCATTTGGATCAGTTGGCCGTTACATGGCGTAGCCCGCCGCGTTCTGCAAGAGGCAGTGTTTAAGGGTGAATGAGTTTAACCTTTGGCTTCAGTACGACCCGACGCTTAAAGTGAGGTTTGTGTGCTATGGCGGCTTGTAGCCCCTAGCGACAGATGCCGCGCGGTGTCCGAATGTCTGCTCCGCGCGGTTGCCTTGAATAATCGGCAAAGCTCGGGGGCGTTTCTCCTACTCGTAGTCTAATGACCCTAAATCATAGACTATCCAGTTTTTGTCAGTGAATACGTGTAGTTTGTTGCCCCGCGCCCTCATCTTGATCTCATCCGCATTGATACCTGCAGGCAGGCTAAGTGAAAGCTTGCGCCTATGAACCAGCTTCCCCTTGTACAGATTTGTTGCATGGAAAGTGGTGTCAGGTTCGCGATACTGGCTTGAAAACACAAACCTATGGCCATCTGTGACGAAGCTGTGTGAGCCACCTATTGGGGTTTCAATGTATTCAACTGAAAAGTCATCAGTGACCCTTGCGACCTTAAAGGCGGTATAGAAGTAAAACCAAACCCCGAGCGGACTCACGTTCATCGCATAGCAATCATCTATATGCTCGCTGGCTTCTTCTCGATTGTGTTGCCAGAGCAGCTCCCCTGTACGGTCGAAGCAATTGACCCCACCCGCGCCCAGCCCAGTTGGCCCCGGGTGCGACCAGCCAAAATTGCCGAACACCCCTTCATCGAAATAGGAAATCCAAATTCGGTCAGTACAATCTATGCCGACATCTTCAATACCGTCTCCAAAGCAAACGCGTTTTGCAGTCTTGGCTCCCCGTTCGATCAGTGCGCCATTCAAGTCAAAGTCTTCTTTGGAACGCCAAGAGCTTCTTGCGCCAACCAATAGGGACCCCCCATCAGAGAACTGATCAACGTACGGGAACGTAATGTTCATTGCCGGAAGTTTAATCGTTTCCGCTCCTGCGCCGCTCTGAACGACAAGCGAAAAATCCAAGTCAGACGCAGAACGCGACTTGGGAAAAATGCCAATTCCTCGGGTCTCTTTTGCAGATGCGTTGGCTTGGTCGTCCCTATTGGCGGTCAATAACAACGCGTTTCCTTTGGCATCGACCGAAGTCGCAACTATCGATGCCTTAGAATCTGGCAGCGCCAGCGTTTCTACCGATATGGGTTCCCATGTTGGGTTTCTCATTGAAATTTACCAATGCTTTTAGCTAGCTCTAGCCCAAGATCAAAAATTGGCCAACCTAGGCCGATTTTTCGTAGTCGGACACTTGCCCTATGGTTGCGAACGGCAGCAAAGTCCACACTACCGCCTTTCAAAACAGTCTCTTTTCTAACCAAACTCATTGGATCTTGAGTTGGAGCTCTTGGCGGACCTTCGTTCGTTTCAACACACATGACATCACGTGCCGCAGGCCTGTTGTGCCGGCGGCGGTCTATAATCAGATGTGCTCCGGGCGTGTTAGACCTTCGGCAACGGCAGACATCCCGGCAATCCTGCCGGAAGCACCACCCGCCCCCCTGCCCGGTAAAGCGCCAGGCCCAGACCCTCGGTGTCGCCGCGCACGGCGACCCAAAGCCCACCACCGCCGACCACCGCAGCGCCTTCGGGCAAGTTGGCCACAAAGTCGTCACTCGGCAAAAGAACAATCGCGCCGGGGGCCGCGTCGCTGGCCACCATCACAGTCAAAACTGTGGCCAACCACCCTCCTGCCACACAGATCAGCGCAATCACCCACGTCCTAATAGTCATGGATATGTTCCAGCCTGAGCCGGTCCGGACCACTGGCCACCTGCATCTGCCGCAGACGCTCGGCCAGATCACTGACCTTCAAAAGCACCAGATGACGGGTGTCGCCATAGCCCTGCCGCGCAAAGCTGTGCAGCGCGCCATCGGTGGTCTCGGCCTGAGACAGGGCGGTGAACATGATATCGTCATTGCCCGCAATCTCGACAAACTCCGCACCCTGCCCGGCCATCTGGACAAGCAGCTCTGTCAATTCGCGGTAGCGCGGCGTCTCGATCTCGATGCCTTCGGCGCGAGTGTCAATGAACGTGACACCGTCCAGCGCCTCGATCTGCTCACGCTCTAGCCCACTTACGATCATCCGCAGGCTCAGCTCATCCGGCCCCACCTGCTCAACCGCGTTGCCAATGACCCGCGCGTAAGCGGCCTTGATCTTGTATTCCGTGCCCAGCGCCGCTGCGCGTTCCACATCGCGGAACTGATCCGTGGCATTGGTCAAAAGGTCTTCGCGGTCGCTGTCGAAATCCCATTTGAACCACGGCACCTGCTGCAAAAACGCCGCATAGGCCCGCGCCTGATCGGCAGAGAGCTCATCAAGCGGCGCGCGCGCCTCGCCCCGCTGCCAGGCCGCCGCCCGGCCCAGCGTTTCCTCATAAGCCGCCTTGGCCAAAAGCTCTGCTGTGAAGCTGACGCCAATCACATAGACCATGCGCTTGGTGTCCCAATCCATCCCGCCGTGATCGGCCGAGGCAAAACTCAGCTCGCAAAGCGAGGACCAAAAGCCGCCAATGGCCTGCAGATAGCCAAAATCATGCGGATCGCCCGTGCTGATCACCTGCGCATAGTCGTCATAGGCGTGCACGATATGCCATTCGGGGTAAGTCATCAGCGTGCGCGCCTCAGAGCGGTGATGCTCAGGCGGCAGGATGGCGGTGTATGTGGCATCCTTGGTTTTTGGAATGCAGGCCAGCTCATTATAGCCCGCAGGCAAGAGCAGGCCGATCACCAATACGACCAGCAACAGGACCAGCCGCACGGCCCATTTGAACAAACGCCGGATCACGTCACGCCCCCCGGTCGAGCTTTAGCCCGGCAAAGAGCGCAAAGCCCCCCAGCCCGATATGCGGCAGGTTGGCCAGGATACGCGGCACCGAAAGCGAGAAGCCTTCAGAGGGGTTGGAGAAGATCGCCAGATCGAGAAAGCCGTATGCCGTGAATATCCCAAAGATCCCGTCGGCCAGATACAGCGCGCCAAAGATGACCAGAAAAATCTTCGCTGCACGATGGCTAATCAGGGCCGCCGATAGCGCCCAGAGGGCTGAGACCACATGCAACGCATCGTCAAACGGATCGAGCGCGAAGATACCAAAGGCCAGCCCATTTTCATCGGTCAGTCCAGGAATATAATTCAGCGACGCCGCCACAAGCAGCGCCACAGTGTAGAACAAACAAATTTTACGCAATAAAGTCATAGCTGGCTCAAATACTGGTCCCAAAGGTTGTTACGAAAAACGAGGCTTGGATCAAGCGCCCGTTTGGCCTCTGCAAATTCCTGTGTACGCGGGTATCCGCGCCGCATCTGGGTGACCGTGGCATGCGGGCGATACGGCAAGTAATAAGTCCCGCCAATGGCAATCACCCCGTCAATCAACTCCCGCGTCATGCGCGCCATGTCGGCCTCACCGCGCCGTGTCATTTCCTGACTGAACGACATCACCGCCGCAATCCGTGGCACCGGCGCATAAGCGAGCCAGCTATCGGGATCGGTGTCGATATAGCGCAAGGTCACGTTCAGGAACTCTTGGAAGGATCCGGGGATCACGCGCTGGCACAATTCGACAAACTCGGCAAATCGCTCCGGGCTGACGAAATACTCATGCAGGATATCCGTGCGATCCGGATTACGATCATCGAGCGTGAGAACCGGTTCATTCATCAGCGAATTGCGTGTGGCCACACCGTCCCCAATGGACGGGCCAAGATCGGTTTCAAACCACCAGCGCAGGGATTTTGCAGGCTCATTGCCCAGCTGCCAGCGGTAGACCCGGCTGGCGATATGCGCCATTGCGCCAGAGCCTGACGCAGCAGGCAGACCGGATTGATCTTCGGTGGCGCGATATGTGATCATCAGCGCCTTTTCGAAAAAGCTCTCACGCTCCACATTGAGCCGCCCATAGGCCATCGTGACCGCCGGGTCCGAGAGGGCTTCGACGAACCGCTTGCCATAGTCTTTGGAAGGGAGTTCCTCGAATGTCGGGACAAGCCGCGCGTTGCGTTCCATCTCGACCACCATCTCGGTGATCGCGCCGGTCAACCCGTAGCCCCCCATCGTCTGACCAAAGAGATCGGCGTTCTGCGTGCGCGAACACGTCACCAATTCCCCATCTGCCAGCACCATGTCAAAGCTTTGAACAGTCGCCCCCATCGGCCCCATCTTCACCGGCCAACCATGGGCGTTGACACAAAACGTCGCCGCAACGCCAAAATCGTGGTTTGATTGCATCACCTTGGGACCAAAGCCGATAGGGTCGAGTGCCGAGATCACCTCGGCCCAAGTCGTACCCGCCTGCACCCGGCAGGTGCCGGCGTCAGTGTCAGGCTCCACAAAACCGCCCTGATAGGTGATTGCGTGCCCATCGCGCGGAATAGCTTGCGCGCCCATGGAATGACGCGCGGCACTGACATTCACCGCCCGGCCCGAGGTGCGCGCAATCCGGATTTCATCGCGCAGCGCCTCCACCAACGCGTCGCCACGGCTGTTTTCGAGGATCAGGTGCTTGCGAATGGGTGTCTCAGACAAACCACTGGCATCATTGAGCATGCCCTCTGCCCCGCTCGGCTTGATCCAGGTAACACCGTCATAGCTTGGCAAATCTACACCCAGCCGGTGCGTCGCCAACCCGCCGATCAGGGCTCCGCCGCCCAGTAAAAGCGCACGTCTCGAAAGCTTGCGCATCGCATCCCTCTCTCACGCCCCATAATGCCATCTTTGCAGCAAAGGCGCCAAATGCCAGGTCCGGAAACCCTGACTTTTTCAATCAACACATTGGGTTTGCAACAGAAAATGCGCATTTTCTGGGCCATTTTCTGTATAGAAAAAGGTCTCTTTGAGGGCAGTCAGAGGTCAAATGTCGCAAAAACCGGCGCGTGGTCCGAGGGTTTCGCCCATCCGCGCGCGTCACGCAGGATACGGCTGGAATGTGCTGCTGCGGTGATATCAGCACTGGCCCAGATATGATCCAGCCTGCGCCCTTTATCGGCCGCATCCCAGTCGCGGGCGCGGTAGGACCACCAGCTGTAAAGCTGACCTTCAGGGATATCGGCGCGGGTGACATCTGACCAGCCGCCTGCGTCCATGACATCACCGAAATGCTCCACCTCAATCGGTGTGTGACTCACAACTTTCAAAAGCTGCTTGTGGCTCCAGACGTCATCCTCACGTGGCGCAATATTGAGGTCGCCCACCAGAATGGCTTTCTCAGGCCGCTCGGCCCTGAACCAGTCGCGCATATCGGTCAGATAATCGAGCTTCTGACCAAACTTTTCATTCACTTCACGGTCCGGCACATCACCTCCCGCAGGGACGTAGAAATTGTGAATGACCGTCCCATTCTCCAGCCGTCCCGCCACGTGACGCGCATGGCCCAGCCCGGCAAAATCCTTGTCACCCAAATCTTCAATCGGCAGCTTCGACAGGATCGCAACACCGTTGTAGCCCTTCTGCCCGCGCGCAATCATGTGGGTGTAGCCCAAGGCGGCAAACCCTTCGGTCGGGATTTTCTCAACTGGAGATTTGCATTCCTGCAAGCAAAGGACATCCGGCCCCTCTTCGCTCAACAGCTTCGCGACAATCGGCTCGCGCAAGCGCACGGAGTTGATGTTCCAGGTGGCAAGGGTAAAGGGCATGGCAGCGTCCTGACTGGATTACTGAGCGGGGTGATCGGCAATAAGCCCCAGCGCCATCTCAAGTGCAAGCAAGAAGGCGTCTTGATCCTCGATCTGCGGGATATGGCCCAGCTCGGGCAGCACAATGAGCTCTGATCCAGGGGTGATCTCCTTGAGCGCATAGCCCTGATCCACTGGCGTGACAGTGTCTTCCTCGCCCCAGATATAGACCACCGGAAGCGTCAGCGCCGCATAGCTTTCGGGCCGTGTGCTCCGCGCGTCTTGGGGCGGCACCAGGAGCGAAGGCAGCCAATCTGAGTACGCACTTGTGGTGCCCGCACGAACCAGAGGCTGCGTCAGCACGGCCACCACCTCATCACTCGCGGCCTCTTTGACATGGATAAGCCCCTTGAGCAGCGTCCGGGTCAGCATCGGGTTCGTCATAGTCAGAGCCGTCGCGGCATCGCGCGCCACTTTGACACCTAGCGGAAAGGGCAAGGTCTTGCCGCTGTCGTGACTGCCCAATCCCAGCGCGCCATCCACGACAATGAGCGCCGTGAATGCCGACAGATCTTGCATGACCGCCTCGACGCCCGGCGCAGCCCCGACCGAATGCGCCACCAGGATAGGCTTGGTGCCAAGAGCTGTGACCAGGGCACGCAGACGCTCGGCCTGCCGCGTCCGGGTGTAGTTGCCATCATCGGCATGGTCAGAAAACCCAAAGGGCGGCATGTCAAAGGCGACTGCGCGCCATCCCTCGGCGCCCATCTGTTTTAAAGTTGGCGCCCATAGGCCCGACCACGCGGCCGTACCATGCGCAAAGAGCAGCATCGGCGCATCTTCCGGCCCTTCTTCCCAGACAAAAATCGACCCTTCGGAGGTCTCGACCAGCCGTCCTTCAGAAGGAAGTATTTCAGTGCGCTCTTCGCTTTCCCTCAGAAAAGCCGCGCCCCGCCCCACGAACAACACCGCCAGCGCAGCCACGCCAAGCCAGAACAAGGATCTGGTAATCCACCGCATCAGCTACCCTTTTTGCGCTCGAGCATAACAACCGCCCGCCTGACCGCAATCACAGACCCCCACTGGGCAAAAAAAGACCCCGGGCAAAGTCGGGGTCAGTCCAACAGGGAGGTGCATATATTAGCCGCCATATGCTGCGGTGTAAGTCAGAGATAGCAGGTCGGCGACTCGCTCTCTTTGACTTGAGTCAAGTTTTCACGCCAAAAGCCGGTAGCCTCCGGATTCGGTCACCAAGAGCCGCGCGTTTGAGGGATCAGGCTCAATTTTCTGACGCAGACGATAGATATGTGTCTCAAGCGTATGCGTGGTCACACCGGCGTTGTAGCCCCAGACTTCGTGCAAAAGCACATCGCGCGCCACCACACCATCGGGTGAGCGATAGAGGAACTTCAGGATGTTGGTTTCTTTCTCGGTCAGGCGAATTTTGCGGTCATCTTCGGTGATCAGCATCTTCATCGCAGGCTTGAAGGTATACGGCCCAAGCTGGAAAATCGCATCTTCGGATTGCTCATGCTGACGCAGCTGCGCGCGGATGCGGGCCAGAAGCACCGGAAACTTAAAAGGTTTGGTAATGTAGTCGTTGGCTCCGGCATCGAGACCCAGGATCGTGTCGGCATCGCCATCATGGCCTGTCAGCATCATGATCGGCGCTTTCACACCCTGTTTGCGCATCAACCGGCACAGCTCACGCCCGTCGGTGTCGGGAAGACCCACATCCAGAATCACCAGATCGTAGATGCCATCCTTGGCCCGCGCCATGGCGTCGGTTCCGTTGGCCGCCTCGAAGACATCAAAGTCTTCTGTCATCACCAACTGTTCACTAAGCGCCTCGCGCAAATCCTCATCATCATCGACAAGCAGAATTTTCTTAAGCTGAGCCATACCAATTTTCCTCTTTGCTTGGCCAACTACTTGTGACACGCCCGGCTTGCAGGCAAGGTCTGTGACAGAGCAATCACGCCCAAGTGTAACTGAGGGGCAAAATGTTTCATTTGGTTTCAAAACCCTGTAGGCGGTTCGGTGAACCCAGATGATGATAGAGGACATAGTGTGACCGGTCTTGGCCCTGATATGACAGACCTCATTGCCCGCGCGCGGGCTGACCTGCGCATGGGCGTGCCTGTTGTTCTGGAAGCAACCGATCAGTCGGCGCTTGTCCTTGCAGCAGAGACACTGAGCGCCGCGCGCCTGAAAGCGTTGCAGGAGCGGAGCGGCATGCCCGTTCTGGTCATTTCCGCTCGGCGTGCAGAAACGCTTAAGGCAAGACCCTATGATGGCGACGTCGCGCGCATTGTTCTGCCCCAGGAGGCCTCTTTGGACTGGGTTCAGGGTGTTGCTGATCCGGCGGATGATCTCAATACACCGATGAAAGGCCCTCTTTTGTCAGAGCGCAGCGGATCAGCAGATTTGCATCGCACAGCGATTACTCTTGTCAAATCCGCACGGCTTTTGCCCGCCGCAGTGATGCTGGTCAGCGATGAGAGCGTTGATGCTTCGCTCACGCGTCTGAATGCGGCAAGCCTCTCTCAAACGTTGCAAGATCAAAGCCCGATGCACCGCGTCGTCAGTGCGCGCCTACCGCTGTCCGTTTCTGAGGCGGGGCGTCTGCATATCTGGCGCCCGGAAGATGGCGCAGAAGAACACTATGCCGTGGAAATCGGCGCACCGGATCGCGACGCACCGGTTCTGGCGCGGTTGCATTCAGCGTGTTTTACCGGTGACTTGATGGGATCTCTCAAATGCGATTGCGGCCCGCAACTTCGCGGAGCTTTGGGCCAGATGGGTGCAGAAGGCGCAGGTGTGTTGCTCTATCTCAACCAGGAAGGCCGCGGCATCGGCCTTGCCAACAAGATGCGCGCCTATGCCCTACAGGACCAGGGGTTCGACACGGTCGAGGCCAATCATCGTTTGGGCTTTGAAGATGATGAACGCGATTTCCGCATTGGTGCCGCGATCCTGCGGGACATGGGGTTTTCGTCAGTTCGCCTTTTGACCAACAATCCCGCCAAAATTGAAATGATGCAGGCCCACGGCATCGACGTCACCGAACGCGTGCCGCTCAAAGTCGGTGAAGGCGAACACAACCGTGCTTATCTGGCCACCAAAGCCAAGAAGTCGGGACATTTGTTGTAGGTGTGAGAACCGCGCTTCGGCAAAGATGGTTTGTTCTGGCCATGCCCAGTGTCAGACCGAAGCCTGAAGCATAAATTGAATTTTCAGAAAAAGCCGCGCGTTCCGCTGCATCCGAATTAACGTCATCAACACCTGAACCTGAATATGTCTTCGGACCTATATTCGGGAGAGAGCCGGTGGCAAGCTACAGTATCACAGGGATTTATCTGGGAAACTTTGCGGATATCGACCCGTCAGAAACCAATGCTGCCAGCGAAAACGCAGCGGATCTGCTGGGAACGCATACAGGCTACAGTCTGGTAAACATCACCGAGATAGATGGCGACGACAACGGTGGGATTATCGATAATGAATTCGCGTCCAGTGTGAATGACGTCGTTCAATATGACGCTGGACATGGCACTGTGTCCGTTCATCAGGACTCCGCGAACCTCTTTGAGGCGAAAATCACGCTCGTCGGCGGCGGCGCGATAACCTTGAACGTCAATATCCGGCAGATGGAAAACGGCGACGTTTTCATGACGTCAGGAACAGGGCTCGACAATCTTGACATAGCCGGGATTGAACTGCTGTCGGTGGTCGAAACCAATTTTTCCGGTACCGGCATTGGTCAATCGGTCGATAACACGACTGTTTGCTTCGCAAAGGGCACGCTGATCGCAACACCATCGGGCGCGAAAAGAGTCGAAGCGCTCCGGGAAGGTGACCTCGTGAAAACTGCGAAGGGTAGTCAATCAAAAATCCTCTGGGTCGGTCATTCGGTCCTCCTGAGACCAGGAGAACGACAGGCCCCAATCTGTATCGAGCCGGATGCCCTTGGACCTGGCCTTCCGAAAAACCATCTCCTCGTATCGCCGCAACACCGTATCGTGGCATCGTCGCGCATTGTCCAACTCATGTTTGATTGTGATCAGGTTTTGGTGGCAGCGCGCCATCTCCTTGCACTGCCGGGCGTCACCAGGCAGACCGGTATAGATGCAGTGCACTATGTGCATGTGTTATGCGCAAGGCATGAAATCATCTTGGCCGAAGGTGTGCCGACGGAGACGCTCTTTCTTGGTCCGATGGCAAAGCGCATGCTGACCAAAGAGCAGTTTGAACACGTTTGCCAGTTCGCCATAGAACCGATGGCCCCGGCACGTCCTTTTGCCGATGGTAAACGGGCCAAGAAACTGATTGATCGCCACAGGAAAAACCGCAAATGGCTTCAATCCGAGCTCTGTGGCGCCGCGACGGCCTGAACATGGCAAGCTTCAGGTAACAGGCGCCAAGATCGTACACTCAGATACACGGCATCACTCAACCACACCGTATAGAGCGCTTTCCGCCCCCAGATACCCATCCCAGGCGAACCAGTATGACACGTGGCCCGGCATACGCGGCAAGCGCTCGCCTTTGGGTCCTAAAATCGCCTCTTCAGTCAGGCTCCACGCCCCTCCGGGTCCCACGAGATTTATGGCGTCACCGGAAAACACCTGACCGTCCCGTGCATAGGCACGGACGGTCCGCGTTTGCGCGTCACCAATCAGAACGACTTCAGACAGCCCGACATGATCATTGATCACCGGCTCAGCCTCAAATGCCGTCAGAGGCCAGGCTTTGGCCCCACCTGCAACTCTTATCCCGTAGACATAGTCTTTCTGGCGCAGGCGGGTTTCATCCGTGAGCGCCGGAAACATCAAGTCTGGAGAAGCAAAATACTCTGCATAAACAACCCCGGAATCGTAGTTGCGAATATGCCCTGTATCGAGGGACAAGACCTTTGTATGCGGATGCGCTGCGCGCCAATCTGCCCATGTTGTGATCGTCGTCGGCCTGATCTTCAGCCGAATACCCGACTGCGCCAGAGGTCCCGAAACAGGCTCTCCCGTGAACTGATTCCACAGACTTTTTGTCTGACGGTCAAACATCAGCTTGTTGGACCGATAAAGCAGCCCAGACGAGCCGAACACGAAAGGGGCCTCGTACCCTTCAACGTCAGTTTCAAAAAGGATACCCGCTCCACAAAGCGTGCAATAGGCCAAGGCAACCGGCACGCCACCGATAACCTCGTTGAACATTTCATGCCATCCCATGATGCGCAGAGGATAGGCGCGCACGTCTCCGTTAATCTCGACCCCAAAGACCAGGTCACTATCCAGCATGTAATCCGCCACATCGGCAGGTATCATTTTGGGAGTATCCAATGGTGGAATGTCGTCAAAAAGCGCGCCGCCCCACGTAATCTCTTCGAACCGAATGCGCATCGAGGCACGATCTATTGGCGTCTCAAAGAGCGCATGGAAATCGCGATCTATCCCGCCCCAGTACCACAGCTTGAGGTCATAATAGCTCGGATGCGGCTCGATCTGCGGGTTGGCTTCCTGATAGCGCATCGCCGCCCGCCAGTCGGGCAGGTCCTGCCCGGTCAACGCCTTGAGCGCGCGTTGCGTGACCACATGCGATCCGCCAATGCGCATCAAAAGCACCAAAGACGGGATCATGTCCGGATTGTCGCGTGCGACGATCACCTCTGCCGCTGCCGACCGTACGGCATCCGTTCCGATCAGCATATCCTTGCTGAGCGCCAAAAAGTCGGTTTCTGCAAATGCGGGCCTCAGAAATAGCCCCACCGCAAGTGCAGCACCCAACAGATGTGTGAGAAATCGCGGCAAAGAAATCCCCTTCAATCAGGACCAAAACTGTACGTGAGTTTGAAGCGGCTGCCAGCCCGGTTTCACCTCAATGTGCATGACTGTGAGGTGGTAAAAGCTCTGAACTTTGAGGGACAGGTCCCGGCCATCGGGACGGAGGCTTACGAACGTTTGAAGTTTTAGGTCCAATGTCTTTTCAAGACATCTCGCCCTCTAATGGTCGTCCTGAGCATCCGGGTCCGCCTGTCCCACGCCAAGGAACACGGACTTCAACGGCACAATCCAGATGATACCCAGCACCACAAACACCGCCAGTTCCGTCAAAAACCCGACCTCGAACTGCGCGCGCAACCAATCCGTCAGGTTCACCGCCACCACGATGTAAAGCGGCAGCGCGATGAGCAGGATCAGCAGCGACAGCTTGCGGCGGGTTTTGTAAGGCAGTGCCATGACGGCTCCTCAATCGGCGAAGGGATCGGTCACGAGGATCGTGTCATCCCGTTCCGGTGAGGTAGACAGTAGCGCCACCGGGCATTGGATCAACTCTTCGACCCGGCGCACGTATTTGATCGCATTGGCCGGAAGGTCGGCCCAGCTGCGCGCGCCCTCAGTCGTCTCCGACCAGCCGGGCATCTCTTCATAGATAGGCCGACAGCGCCATTGCTGATCTGTGGCCGTTGGCAGGTAATCCAGCTTTTGGCCATCAAGCTCATAGCCCACACAAATCTTCAGCGTCTCGAACCCGTCAAGCACATCGAGCTTGGTCAGCGAAATACCTGTCACCCCCGAAGTCGCACAGGTCTGGCGGACCAAAGCGGCATCAAACCACCCGCAGCGCCGTTTGCGGCCTGTGACGGTGCCAAATTCATGCCCGCGCGTGCCAAGCCGGTTGCCGTCTTCATCTTCCAGCTCGGACGGAAACGGCCCCTCGCCCACCCGCGTGGTATAGGCTTTTACGATGCCCAACACATAGTCGATAGAGCCTGGGCCAATACCGACACCCGTGGCCGCTTGTCCCGCAATCACGTTGGACGAGGTCACAAAGGGATAGGTGCCAAAATCAATATCCAGAAGCGCGCCTTGCGCCCCTTCAAAGAGGATGCGTTTGCCCGCCTTGCGTTTCTCATTGAGCACCTTCCAGACCGGTGCCGCATATTGCAAAATCTGCGGCGCAATCTCGCGCAGCTGTGCCAGAAGCGCGTCGCGATCAATGGGCTCAATCCCCAACCCCTTGCGCAGCGGATCATGATGCTGCAACGCCCGGTCCACCCGCGCCTCAAGCGTGGCGTCATCCGCCAGATCCGCCACCCGCACCGAGCGCCGCCCGACCTTGTCCTCATAGGCCGGACCAATGCCGCGCCCTGTGGTGCCGATCTTGGTGCCTTTGCTGGCCGCCTCTTCGCGCGCGCGGTCCAACTCACCATGGATGGGCAGGATGAGCGGCGTGTTCTCCGCAATCATCAGCGTCTCTGGGTTGATCTCGACCCCCTGCTCGCGAATGGTGGCGATTTCATTCACCAAATGCCAGGGATCCAGCACCACACCATTGCCAATCACCGACAACTTGCCGCCCCGCACCACACCCGAAGGCAGCGCGTTGAGCTTGTAGACCTTGCCATCAATGACCAGCGTGTGCCCGGCGTTATGCCCGCCCTGAAACCGCGCGATCACATCGGCACGCTCCGAAAGCCAATCGACAATCTTGCCTTTTCCTTCGTCGCCCCACTGAGCGCCGACAACCACAACATTCGCCATGAAGACCCCTCTGGTTTCGGTGAACCCCGCGCCGGTATAGCGAGAGGCCAAGGCGGGGGAAACCGGAATTTCAGGCGCATGGCGCGGCACAATGGCTGGACAGAGGCCATGCCCCTTGGCACTCTGCGCGCAAAACGCAAAAGGAGCAGACATGGCAGGGTTCTTGGCAAGATGGGGGGTGGCGTTTGTTTTATTGGCAGCCACCTTCAACCCGACAGAGTGGAATTACGTCCGTTGGGTTCGGGCAAACTGGGGCGACCAGATGCCTGTCGCGGTGCTTCTGGGCCTGATCCTTCTGGTGGGCTACATCATCTATCTACGCGCCACTTTGCGCTCTATCGGGGGGTTCGGCATGGGATTGGTGCTGGCCATTGCCGCGGCCCTCATCTGGGTGCTGGTCGATTTCGGCTGGATCAACCTCGACAACCCTACAGCCAACTTGTGGCTTGGTCTCATTGCGCTCTCCCTGGTGCTGGGCATCGGGCTAAGCTGGAGCCACGTCCGCCGTCGTCTGAGCGGTCAGGCGGATATGGATGACGTGGATGAATAAGGAGACGGCGGTTGCCGTCGCCGTTTTTACATCCCTAGAATGGTCTGGCGTCAGGCAGTGTTTCGGCTAAACGGCGTGTTGATTTAACGAACCGGTCATACTGTGAACAGAAGAAAACGCAACATCGCCATCGTTACTGCCGTGATCCTCGCCATTCCCACGGTCAATTTCATCAGCGCGCTGGTTGTGTTCCCGATTGCAATCTACGCCCTCTTCGCGATTGTCGCCAATTTCGCACCTTTGGTCTTCGTGCCTCTGGCCGCTGCTGGTCGATTGGAGGCCAGCACACTTGGCGGCAAGCTTATGGAAAAATGGCAGTATTTTAGCATCATGTGGCTGGGCTGCTCCTTTGGCATATCGCGTTGGGGCGATGCCGCCGCCAGCATGGGCGGACAGAACACGGACTATCTGAAAGTGCTTTTCGCGCCATGGTTCTATCTTTTCGGCGTTCCGGTTTTTTGACTTAATCTGTTAAAGGTCAGGGCATGACGATGACCACGCTTTTCATGATGACTGCCTCTACGCTTGTCGTTGCGTTCTTCTTTTGGAAGTCGGGGCGGTTGAAAAACGCCAAACAGTTTGTTGCAACAGTGCTTGTCGTTCTGGTGGCAGCCATGGCCTTTGTCTTTTTCGAGGCCAAGGCAGAACGCGAGGCTCGGGTCTTGCTGCTTTCGGTCTTTCCGGTTGCGTCCGACAGTCAGGAAGTTCTTTTCTATCGAAAAGCCACCAAAGGTACGCGCGTCCAGGAAATCGAAGCGGTCTACACGGTCACGGCATCCGATCCGTTGCCTGTTTCGCTTGAGGGTGCGGCCTTTCGGTACAGGCTCGATTCACTGGCAACGGATCTTGGTGTCTGGACAATTGACCAGTTCGAAATTGCCGACGGCGCTCTGGACTGGAAACCGCTGCCACGGCGGGCTGCGTCAAGCGGGTATCTGCCTGCGCGCGGACATTATTCAAGCCGCAATTGGCCGGATGAAAAGGGGATGTCGGGGTCATATCTCTGTGCCCTTGTGCACCTTGATCCAAACCAGACTGACACACCGCAAAAGGTCCTATCCTGTAACTCTGTCGGTCAAAAGCCCGCTGAAAGCATACTGCTTCTGGCTATTCTCGACACAAGCGCGCGCAGACTGCATTTGCTGGTACAGTGATGGGACCATCGGGGGCGTATGGACACGACTTGTGATCGCAGTTCCTGACATATCTTCAACCACGCTTCGCCCCGTTACCAAGACGGCTTTATTCTTGGGTTCAATCGGCTCACTGTAGAAAAACTCCACGCCTCAAACACACCTCCCTCAATCCGCCAAACACCGGGTTGCAGGACGTGCACTTATTGCTTAGATACCGCTCATCCGAGACCCAAAGGGCCGATCCATGGAAAATGTCATTCTGCTTATCCACCTTCTGCTGGCGCTTGCGCTGATTGCGGTTGTGCTTTTGCAACGCTCCGAAGGCGGCGGTCTGGGCATGGGCGGCGGGGGCGGCAACGTCTCCACGGGCCGTGCTGCGGCCACGGCCATGGGCAAGCTGACCTGGGTCCTGGGCATCTCGATTTTCTGCACCACGCTGGTTCTGACCGTGATCGCAGCGCAGAATTCCGGCGGCAGTTCGGTGCTTGACCGGATCACAGATGCGCCCGCCAGCGACGCCGGGTCCTCGGTGCCGGGTCTGCCGACGACAGGCGAAGGTCTCTTGCCGCCTTCACTGGATGATGACGCACCTCTGGTGCCGTTGGCTGAATAGGCAAAACACCACAATCGGTAGACAGGTCCAAAAAGACCGCAACATCATGTTGCGGTTTGCTTGCGCATATCAAACGAATCCTTTATGGGTTTAGTCCCGTGGGTTTGCGGTCTTTCCAGGACATTTCGAGCCTCAAAAACAGCCCTGAAAACGGGCGTTCATCAGGCGCTGTCAGCCAAAATACACGGGGGGTAGAGACGCCAGACCATGGCTCGTTACGTTTTCATTACAGGTGGTGTTGTCTCCTCACTGGGCAAAGGGTTGGCCTCGGCGGCTCTGGGTGCCTTACTACAGGCCCGAGGCTTTTCCGTACGGCTGCGCAAACTTGACCCTTACCTCAACGTCGATCCCGGCACGATGTCGCCCTTTGAGCATGGAGAGGTATTCGTCACCGACGACGGGGCCGAAACAGACCTCGATCTGGGCCATTACGAGCGTTTCACCGGTGTGCCCGCGCGGATGACGGATTCGGTCAGTTCGGGGCGTATCTACTCCAACGTGCTCGAACGTGAGCGGCGCGGCGATTACCTTGGTAAAACCATTCAGGTCGTCCCCCACGTCACCAATGAGATCAAGAAATTCATCGAGATCGGCGATGATGAGGTCGATTTCATGCTCTGCGAAATCGGTGGCACCGTTGGCGATATCGAGGGTCTGCCCTTCTTTGAGGCCATCCGCCAATTCAGCCATGACCGCCCCCGCGGCGAATGCATTTTCATGCATCTCACACTTCTGCCCTATCTGGCAGCCTCGGGTGAGTTGAAAACCAAGCCGACACAGCACTCGGTCAAGGAATTGCAATCCATCGGCATCGCGCCCGATATTCTGGTCTGCCGCTCGGAACAACCGATCCCCGACAAAGAACGCGAGAAAATCGCGCTTTTCTGTAACGTGCGCAAAGAATCTGTCGTCGCGGCCTATGACCTCACCTCGATCTACGAGGCACCGCTGGCCTACCATCGCGAAGGTCTGGATCAGGCCGTGCTGGATGCGTTCAACATTTCCCCTGCCCCGCGTCCCGACCTCAGCACCTGGCAGGATGTGGTGGACCGCATCCACAACACCGATGGCGCGGTCAATGTGGCCATCGTTGGCAAATACACGCAGCTTGAGGATGCCTATAAGTCGATCAAAGAGGCGCTCACCCATGGCGGCATGGCCAACCGCGTGAAGGTCAACGTTGAATGGGTCGATGCCGAAATCTTCGATACCGAAGACCCTGCCCCGCATCTCGAAGGCTTCCACGCAATCCTTGTGCCCGGCGGCTTTGGTGAGCGCGGCACCGAGGGCAAGATCAAGGCCGCGCAATTCGCGCGCGAACGCAAAATTCCCTATCTGGGCATTTGTCTGGGGATGCAAATGGCCGTGATCGAGGCCGCGCGCAACTTGGCGGGTCTCAAAGACGCCGGGTCCGAAGAGTTTGACCACGAGGCCGGCAAGAAACGCTTTACGCCAGTGGTCTATCACCTCAAGGAATGGGTGCAGGGCAACGAAAAGGTCAAACGCAATGTGACCGACGACAAAGGCGGCACCATGCGGCTTGGGGCCTATGACGCGGTGCTGAAGGAAGGATCAAAGGTGGCACAGGTCTACGACAGCCTGGCCATCGATGAACGCCATCGTCACCGCTACGAGGTCGATACCAAGTACCGCGAAAAGCTGGAGAAATGCGGCCTGACCTTTTCCGGCATGTCACCCGACGGTCGCCTGCCGGAAATCGTGGAATGGGAGGACCACCCCTGGTTCATCGGCGTGCAATTCCACCCCGAGCTGAAATCGAAACCCTTCGCCCCGCATCCGCTCTTTGCTGACTTCGTGCGCGCGGCGTTGGAGACTTCTCGGCTGGTCTAAGATCGTCTACCGCCCCTTGGACAGCCGCTTGCGCGGCACCGGTTTGCGCAAGTCGCGCTCTTCGGTTTCTTCTTCGGGCAAATACCGCAGCATGCGACGCGACACGCCCAGTTCCATCACCGGGCTGAGAAGGTCGCGCAACAGACTTTGGCTTTCGGCATAGACAGCCGTCTCATGTTCGCGATCCAGGCGCAGCTCGTTTTTTGTTAGCGAGGCGATAATCGCCTCATCCAGAACAAACCGCCCCTGACGGTTGTCTTCGCGGTCCTTGGCTTGTGCAATCAGCCAGCGGTCCAAACGACGGCGGTCCAGCACATCGCGGTCCGGCCAGGCAAGGTAGAAACCAGAGTTCACTCGCAGACAAATGTTGTCCAGAAGCCGCGCTGTGGATTTCCAACGGTCCGGAACATCACGTTTTGGCATATAGTTGAACCGCTCTGGTTCGCCATTGAGAAACGCGGTGATGGCTGAGCCAAGATCAATGCATTTCTGCGCCATGATCCAGCTTAAAACAACCTCGGGATGCGCCCGCCAATCATAGGCCATGGCCAACGCACGCAGCTCATCATCTGTCCCTGTCTGGGCCAGTTCAAGTTGCTCATCCTGTGTGCCTATGGACCAGTTAAAGTCCTTGAAAGTTGCCTCTGCTGGCATCTTGCCTCACATCTACAAAAGTCACGCGTCCTGAGCCCAATTTATCGGCTTGGAAAGCGCTCTTTCTGCGGTGCAAATGTGACGCGATTGAGACATTCGCAACGATGTTTGCAATGCTGTGTTTCCTAAAGCAGAATTGCGCAAAACCACGCACTGGGAGGACAGTATGGCAAAGGGATATTGGGTCGCGCATGTGGATGTGGACGACCCACAAGGATATGAGGCCTACAAAGCCGCAAATGCTGCGGCTTTTACAGAGTTTGAGGGGCGCTTTTTGGTGCGTGGCGGCGCGCGCGAGCTGCGCGAAGGTGACGCGCGGGCGCGCACGGTTGTCATCGAGTTTCCTACCTACAAGGCGGCTCTGGCATGCTATAACTCTAAAATCTATCAGGACGCCAAGGCTTTGCGCGATCCGGTCTCGACCGGTGATCTCGTCATTGTCAAAGGGTATAGCGGATAAACAAATATGGACCCGAAATCGTTTCTGCACCGTCTTTTACACGCCTTCGACGCGCCCGAACCTGCACCGCTCCCGGAACCAGATGAAAAACTGGCTCTCGGTACGCTACTGGTGCGCGTGGCCAAGTCTGACCTGGAATACGCCTTTGCGGAGATCAGCCAGATCGACAAACTCCTGACGCGGCTTTTTGGCCTGGGCCCGATTGAAGCCGCCAAGATGCGCGCCACCTGCGAACGTCTCGACAAGGAGGCGCCTGACACTGAAAAGTTTGCCCAGATCATCCGGCAAATGGTGAGCTTTGATGCCCGCCTTGATGCTCTGGAAGCGCTGTGGGAAGTGGTTTTGGTGGATGGTGCTATTCAGTCTCAGGAAATCGATGTGATCTCACAGGTGCAAACCGTCCTGGGACTGAGTGAGGAAGACAGCATCGAGGCCAAAGCGAAAGCGATGCAACAAATGGGATGAACCACACGTCGCCCATTGGCGCACGCTCACCATTCGCCTATATCACCTTGTATGTTTGCTGATTTTCTCAAGAATCTGGTGGCACCAGAGCCAGAGCCGTTGACCGATAGCGACGCACGCTTGGCGCTTTCGGCCTTACTCGTAAGACTTGCACGCACGGACGGCGAATACTCCGCCGCCGAGGCGGCACGTATCGAAAGCATCATTTCCACCCGTTACGCGCTCAGCGCGACCGACACACGGACCTTGCGCAGTGAAGCTGAAACGCTGGAATCCGAAGCCCCCGACACGGTGCGCTTCACCCGCGCGATCAAGGATGCGGTGGCTTATGACGACCGTATCGGCGTGGTCGAAGCCCTGTGGAAAGTTGCCCTTGCCGACGGCGCCCGCGATGCCGAAGAAGATGCGCTCATTCGTCTGGCTGCAAGCCTTTTGGGCGTGAATGACGTTGACAGCGCCAAGGCGCGGCAACGCGTTGCTAACACTGGATAAACCCGCATGATCGCCAGCCTGCCGATGTATGACCGCCCTGAATTGCAGGCGGCCAATGATCGGCTGTGGGCCTCGATACGTGACAGACTGAGGATCGGGCCGGCAACTGTGACACGTAATGGTGACATCTGGGATCACTGGGTCTCATCGGATCTGGTTCTATCGCAAACCTGTGGCTTTCCTTACCGGGCTCGACTGCATGGAAAGGTTCAGCTTGTAGGGACACCAGACAACCGTTTGGAAGGCTGCGCGCCCGGGGAGTATTGCTCTGTTTTCGTCGCACGCGCTGATGACCCCAGACAGGATATCGGGGCATTCTCCACAGCGCGCTTTGCCTTCAATGAACCATTGTCGCAAAGCGGCTGGGCCGCTGCTGCAAATTATGCGTTTGATCGTGGGTTTTCTTTCTCCAACCCCCTGAAGACCGGCGGACATCTCAACTCGGCAAAGGCCGTGGCCGACGGTCGTGCCGATCTTGCGGCGATAGATGCACTGACATGGCGGCACATCCAACGCTATGATGCGTTTGCAGCGCATTTGCGCGTTGTTGCGCGGACAGATCCGACACCAACCCTGCCTTTCATCACCTCCCTAACTCAGGATGCGGCCCCAATCCGTGCAGCCCTGTCCAAAGCCATCGACAATTTGAGCGAAACAGATCGCGACGCCCTTTCGCTCTATGGTCTCGTAGACATCCCCGCAGCGCGTTATTTGAGCGTGCGAACTCCGGCGCCACCAAACACATGACGTTGCGGAAAGAAGCCTGAAAACTCCGCTTTGGTGGCAAAAACACCAATCAAATGGTGTTTTTCGGCGATTTGAAAGTTGCATTGTGCATTTTTTTGCGTCCTAGTACCGGGTGTTAACCATCTGCCACCTGACCGGAACCTGCCTTTGTCCGACACGACGCCCGTTATTGAAATTCGCAACCTGCACAAAGCCTATGGCACTTTGGAGGTCATCAAGGGTGTCGATATCACCGCCAAGCGCGGCGACGTGGTCTCATTGATTGGCTCATCGGGGTCTGGCAAATCCACCATTCTGCGTTGTGCCAACCTTTTGGAAGACAGCCAGGACGGCGATATCGTTTTCAAAGGTGAACCGGTGAAATGGTCGGGTCAGGCCATGTCGCGCCGCCCCGCCGACTCCAAACAGGTCCTGCGCATCCGCACGAACCTCAGCATGGTGTTCCAGCAATTTAACCTTTGGGCCCATCTGACAATTCTGGAAAATGTGATGGAGGCCCCGGTGACTGTGCTGGGCCGGGATCATGGCGAGGTGGAGGCATCGGCCCGCAAGTACCTCGACAAGGTCGGCATTGGCGATAAATGCGATGTCTACCCCGCGCAGCTCTCGGGCGGACAGCAACAACGCGCGGCCATTGCCCGTGCGCTGGCGATGGAGCCCGAAGCGCTTTTGTTTGACGAACCCACTTCGGCGCTTGACCCCGAGCTGGAACAGGAAGTTGTGAAAGTTATCAAAGACTTGGCCGCGGAAGGCCGTACTATGATGATTGTCACACATGATATGAAGCTGGCCCATGATGTGTCGGATCACGTGATCTTTCTTCATCAGGGTCTCATCGAAGAAGAAGGCGCGCCAGAAACACTGTTCGGCGCCCCGAAATCAGACCGGCTGCGGCAGTTTCTCAGCTCGACCATGGCCGCCTGAAAACAAACTTTAAGAAAAGGGAGTAACCAAATGAAAAAACTAGTCGTTTCTGCATTGGCGCTGGCACTGTCCAGCGGCCTTGCAATGGCCGAGGACAAAACTGTCCGCCTGGGCACCGAAGGCGCCTATGCACCATACAACTTCATCAACGACGCCGGTGAAGTTGACGGATTTGAGCGCGAAGTGGGCGACGAGCTCTGCGCACGCGCAGAACTGACCTGTGAGTGGGTCACCAATGAATGGGACTCAATCATCCCCAACCTGGTGTCCGGCAACTACGACGTCATCATCGCCGGCATGTCGATCACCGCCGAACGCGACGAAGTCATTGATTTCACACAGAACTACACACAGCCCGATCCGTCAGCCTATCTTGCAACATCAGCAGATGCTGACATCTCGGGTGGTGTGGTTGCCGCCCAGTCCAACACGATTCAGGCGGCGTTCATTGCAGAATCCGGCAATACTCTTGTGGAATTCGCAACACCCGAAGAAACCATCGCCGCAGTCCGCAATGGCGAAGCCGACGCCGTTCTGGCTGACAAAGCGTTTTTGACACCGATTGCCGCAGAAGACGGCGATCTGGTCATGCTTGACCAAGAAGAACTGATTGGTGGAGGCGTTGGTTTGGGTCTGCGCGAAAGCGATACAGAGCTCAAAGCCAAGCTGGATGCGGCCATTGAGTCCATGAAGGCAGATGGCTCGCTCAATGCGCTGCTCGAAAAATGGGAAATCGGCCCGGGCTTCTGATCCGCCCGATCTCCGACAGAACGAGCCGCCCTTGCGCGGCTCGTTTTACGTTTGGGGCGCTGCGAACCTCTCTGGTCTGTAAGGGCCAAGCCATCCACCGCTCTGATTGCTGACGCCCTGTTGCAGCTCGTCTGCAATCAACTCCGCCATAATCGCGGCAAGCGTGATGCCGGAATGCATGACCGCCACGTAAAGCCCACCCTCAACGCCCCCAACAACCGGCATTCCATCTTCCGGCACAGGCCGATGGGCAAGCTGCACGCCTGCACGCGACATCGCAACGCCCGGAAACATCGCTTTTAGTCGCAACAGAGCAGCATCCCCTGCCTCATCCGGGGCCAGATCAATCCGCTCTGCCGCATCGCTCTGATGCCCCACTGCAACCGGATGGATCAGGTCACCGTTTTCGCATTGCGTCACTTCCCCCAACTCTGAGACCAGCACATGGTCCACCAGTTTGGGCAATGGATTGGTCGTCAGTACCAGCGCAGGACGCTCCACCAAGGGCACATGCACACCCACCTTGTGCATCAACGCCTGCGTCCCGGTTCCTGCTGCCACCAAAACCTGATCCGCTACAAGCGGCCCCAGCGGCGTTTGCACGCCTGTCACACGCCCGCCGTCGCGCAAGATCTCTTGCACTTCCAGCCCCGACAACTCTTTTGCGCCCTCCGCCACGGCGGCATCCAGCAAGACTTGTGTCACGGCCACGGAATCAATGGCCATCTCATCGGGAAAATAGAGGCACTGTTCCGGAGCATTGGCCACATGCGGCTCCAGAGCTTGAAACTGGTTCCGATCAATAATCTCCAGTGGATAGCCAAGATCCCCAAGCTCCTGTGCCTGCGCCTGCAAGGCCGCGCCCTGCTGTTCCCAGCACAAACACCCGGTTTGCCGGATCGGCAAAGCCACAGCGCGCATAAGACGTTGCCAAGCCGCGATCCCCTCATGCCGCAAGCGAAAATGCGCATGATCGAGAAAGAACGACGCGTTGATCCAGCCAAATGACGCATCAGTTGCGCGTGCTCTGCCATCATGCACCACGGTAACTTGCGCGCCCTGGCTCTGCAGCCGGTACGCCACCGCTGCCCCGATGATCCCTGCACCGACAATGATCACGTTCTGTGCCATTCTGCTGTCCCTTCGACCAAATTGACGCGATCCTGGGTCGCATTACCAGCTGCATAACGCGAATTGAGATTGACAGCCACAAAGCAATGCGGGACCACTGGGAGTGAACAAACGGCGGGATGCGATCGAATTTAATGTTCAGCTACTGTGTTGATCCCGAGACCCTGTCTGGCGTCAAATGGCTGTCGTGTTATTTGACCACAACGAAACACAGCAATCTCTATTATTCGTTCATCACCGTCATGGTCCTTCTGGCCATCACAGCCCCCACGGCCCTCGCCTTTGGCTTTGCCGGCGCCACAGCGGCCCGCTCACGCATCCTGCCACTCCGCTGGTTCGGCAAGGGCTACATCTCCATTGTGCGCGGCGTGCCCGACATCGCCTTCTTCCTCTTTTTCGTCATCGCGCTGGATCAGGCGTTCGAATACATCCGCCACCGCGTGAAGTGCCCCGACTGGTCCGAACCGGTGCGCCAGGGAAATGACTTTGTCGTCTGTCAGGCCGCCAAGCTCCCGCTGGGTGAAGCGCCGCAATGGGTGCACGAAACTTACGGGTTTTTCATCGCCGTTCTGACCTTTGCCATCGTCTTTGGCGCCTTTGCCGCCAATGTGCTCTTTGGCGCCATGCGCGCCGTGCCGCGTGCTCAAATTGAGACTGCAGAGGCGTATGGGATGAGCCCACGCCAGAGCTTCTGGCGCATCCTCGTCCCGCAAATGTGGGTCTACGCCCTGCCCGGCCTGTCCAATTTGTGGATGGTGCTGACCAAGGCTACACCGCTTTTGTTCCTGCTGGGCGTCGAGGACATCGTCTACTGGGCCCGCGAGTTGGGCGGCACAGCCCTGCCGCGCTTTACCGAGTATCCCCATGGCGACTGGCGCATGTGGTATTTCCTCGCACTCTTGGTGTTCTATCTTGGCCTGACCAAGGTCTCCGAGGTCTTCCTGGAACGCCTCATGACCCGCCTGACCCACGGGCAAGCCACCACGGGCGGCGAGTCTCAACGAAAGGCCGCGGCATGAGTTGCTGGGAGACAGTACAAGCCTACGCCTTTCGCTCAATCGGTTTTGGCGAACGGCTTTTGCCAAAAGAGGATTTCACCCTCTGTCAGCAATTCACCCTGATCGGCTCTGGCATGATCTGGAACATCTATTTTGGTGTTCTGGCGCTGTTATGCGGCTTTTTACTCGCAACGGCGGTTGCGCTTGGCAAAGGTGCGAAGAATCCACTGCTGCGCAAACCCTCAGAGTGGTTCATATTCCTCTTTCGCGGCTCGCCGCTCTTTATCCAGTTCTTCTTTGCCTATTTCGCCTTTCTCAGCCTGAAACAGGTGAATCCGGTCTTTGACCCCTTCACCGCCGCCTGGCTGGGTGCGCTCATCGTGCTTTTCCTCAACACTGCCGCCTATTCGGGCGAGATTTTCTACGGGGCACTGCGCTCTATCCCTAAGGGCGATGTAGAGGCCGCTGATGCCTACGGGTTTTCGGGCTGGCCACGCTTTCGCAAGATCATCTGGCCCACCATGCTGCGGCTGGCCTGGCCTGCTTATACAAACGAGGCGATTTTCCTCTTCCATGCCACCACACTGGTCTTCTTTTCGGCCTTTCCTGCCTGGCAACAACGCGGAGACGCGCTCTACTACGCCAGCTACTTCGCCGACAAGACCTTCAACCCGTTTGTGCCCTACCCGATCCTCGCAGGCTATTTCATCCTACTGACGCTCTGCGTTATCGGGCTTTTCGGGCTGATCAACCGCTATCTCAACCGCCACCTGCCTCAGGACAACCGCCAAAAACTGAAACTGCGCATGAATATCATCCGCTGACCGCAGGCCAGATGAGCGGCTGCGCCGCAAAACAATTCTGAGTTGGGGCGCTGCCCCAAACCCCGGGATATTTCAGGCAAGAAGAAAGTCCAGAACCCGCCTTTTCTCTTTGCTGAAAATATCCCCGCCGGAGGCTCCGCGATTTGCCACAAACCTACCGCTCGGAATTTTCGCGGTCTTTCATATCCTTGATCGCGCTATCCCAGCGCCGCGCGCGCAAAACTCGGCGGAAGGCGCGTTCCAGCTCCCCTACACCGTCACGTTCATACCACCGCCCATGGGCGATAATCACCCGACGCGGTCGCCACTCAATCATCTGCTCGATGTCCTCGGCAAAGGCGTCTTTGTCCCGAAAGCTCCAGGCAATGAGGGGTGGTGTTTTCCCGTCGCTGTCATCAATCCCGTTGAGCCAGGCAAAGGGGCGGCAATGCGCTGGCAGTTTCTCTGTCTCAAACGCCTCGATGAGATCCGTCAGCACAAGTGTTTCCCCCGCACGATGAAAGAACACCACCTCCTTGTGCCAGCGGCTGCCGCGCACGATGAGTTGGTCGATCTGTCCCTTCCAAGCCTCTTCAGGTCCATTGGAGCGCAACGCCGTGCTTTCGGGCAGGCTCAGACCATTCTTGGCGGCCCGGTCATGCACACCGGGGGCCGCCCAAAACGTTGCTTCGGGATACGCATTGCACCAATCGGCAATGTTTAGATAGTGGATCTGATTGGGTGCAATGAGGTGGCGAACAGGTCCCAGCGCGTCCAGCTCAGCGCGCAGGCTATCGGTCAGTTGCGTGGGCGAATGCACCCAGATGTCTCCATTCTCCAACTGCGCCACAGTGGCGCGCGTTGAAAACGGAAACCCATAGGATTTGATCGCTGGACCGTCGACAATCCAGAGGCCCTCAGCCACGGGCTTGAGCGTGTTCAGAGGCTCATAGCCCGTGGGTACCATGGCTTATTCGCTGACCGAAACCTTGCGCATCACATCTGGCGCGCCCACCACGGCTCCGTTTGGTCCTGTGCCGCGCTTGATGGCGTCGATAATATCCATACCTTCGGTTACGCGGCCAACGACGGTGTATTGCCCATTCAGGAAGTGGCCTGCATCAAACATGATGAAGAACTGACTGTTGGCACTGTTGGGGTCCTGTGCCCGTGCCATACCCACAACGCCACGATCAAACGGCACATCGGAAAACTCCGCCGCCAGATCGGGCCGTTCACTGCCACCGCGGCCAGCCAGACGCATGTCTTCGCCTTCTTTGCCGAACTCAACATCACCGGTCTGTGCCATGAAGCCATCGATCACGCGATGAAACACCACGTTGTCATAGGCGCCTTCGTTTGCCAGCTCCGAAATTTGCGCCACGTGACCTGGCGCCACATCTTCCAGAAGATCAATCGTGACGGTGCCCATGGCTTCGCCCACGATCTCAATCGTCATTTCCGTGGCCACGGCAGGTGCGGCCAGAGCGATCAGGCTTGCAGCAAGAAACGTCTTATACATCGGCAGCCACCTTCACGCTGATCATCCTGTCGGGGTTCATCGGAGGTTCACCGCGCAGGATCGCGTCGACATGCTCCATACCTTCAATCACCCGGCCATAGACGGTGTATTGCCGGTTGAGAAAGTGGTTGTCGCTGAAGTTGATAAAGAATTGAGAATTGGCGCTGTCAGGGTTTTGGCTGCGCGCCGCGCCCAAGGTGCCGCGATCATGTGGCACGCCGGAGAACTCGGCCTTCAGGTTAGGCAGGTCGCTGCCGCCCGTGCCCGCGAGGCGAATGTTGAAATCCTTTTCCAGGTTGCCGTTCGCCACATCGCCGGTTTGCGCCATGAAGCCATCAATCACCCGGTGAAAACACACATTGTCATAGGCCCCCGACCGCGCCAGCTCTTTCATCCGTTCACAATGGCCCGGTGCCACGTCGGGCAAAAGCTCAATGGTCACGGTGCCGTCCTTGAGCTCGATCAGGACTGTGTTTTCTGGATCTTTGATCTCGGCCATTCGGGCCTCCTTTGAATGAAACGTTCCCCGATACCTAGGCGCTTCGCTCCCGATTGCCAAGCCAGAGGTTGACGCCCCGGCGGAGCCAAGCCAAAAGGCGCGCGACACCGAACCGGTCAGACTACAAGGGAGAGGGTGATATGGGTTGGAAATCGCTTGATGATGTGGACCTTACAGGTAAGACCGTACTCACACGCGTGGACATCAACGTGCCCATCGAGAACGGTCAGGTCACCGACACCACCCGCCTCGACCGGATCAAGCCTACGATTGACGCCATTCTGGCCGCCGGGGGCAAGCCTATGCTGCTGGCCCATTTCGGACGACCCAAGGGCAAGGTCGTGGACGAGATGTCGCTGCGCCACGTGGTGCCTGCCCTGTCCGAGGCCATCGGGCACTCGGTACAGTTCATCGAGACGCTGGAAGGCGCCGAGAACCTGACGGCGGAGGCCAAGGCGGCCGAGGTGCTGCTTTTGGAGAACATTCGCTTTCACCCCGGCGAAGAGGCCAATGACCCGGAATTTGCCGCGCGCCTTGCAAGTTTAGGCGATGTCTATTGCAACGACGCCTTTTCCGCCGCCCACCGCGCGCATGCTTCGACAGAGGCACTGGCGCGCCACCTGCCCGCCTGTGCAGGCCGGTTGATGCAGGCCGAGTTGAGCGCGCTGGAAGCAGCGTTGGGCGCACCTGAGCGCCCGGTTCTGGCCGTCGTCGGCGGTGCAAAGGTCTCAACGAAACTCGATCTTCTGGGCAATCTGGTCGAGAAGGTCGACAAGCTGGTGATCGGCGGCGGCATGGCCAACACGTTTCTGGCCGCGCAAGGTTTGAACGTGGGCACGTCGCTCTGTGAACATGACATGGCCGACACCGCCCGCGAGATCATGGGCAAGGCCGGGGCCGCCGGGTGCGAGATCCTGCTGCCGGCCGATGTGGTTGTGGCCAAGGAATTCAAGGCCAATGCCGCACATGAGGTAGTGCCCGCCCATGCCTGCCCCGAAGACGCAATGATCCTCGACGCCGGGCCGCAAGCCGTGGCGCGGGTGAATGCCGCGATTGAGGCCTCCAAAACGCTCATCTGGAACGGGCCTTTGGGCGCGTTCGAGCTGGAGCCGTTCGATGCCGCCACCAACGCCGCCGCTCGTCATGCCGCAGAAGCAAGCCGCGCAGGCGCGCTTGTCTCGGTCGCCGGCGGCGGTGACACGGTCGCCGCCCTCAATCAGGCCGGCGCGGCGGAGGATTTTACCTATATCTCCACCGCAGGCGGTGCCTTTCTGGAATGGATGGAAGGCAAGACCTTGCCTGGTGTGGCGGCGCTTGGGGGGTGAGCAAGGGCTGACCGTCATCCCGGGCTTGACCGGGGATCTCTTAATCACGAACTCCTCGGGTCAAGCCCGAGGATGACACAAAAATCGCAAAGCACAGCCGCGCGGTAGAGTGGGGTTTCACCCCACCTTATCGTCCAAAATAGTGGGCAATCTTGCCCACCCTACATCTCCTTGCACCACCACCTCTCCACCCCTACCCTCCACGCCATGGAGAACCTCACCGCCTTCCTGCTGGCCGCCTTTGCCCTGACGGGCAGTCCCGGACCGAACACGCTGAGTGCCGCCGCGGTTGGAGCCTCTTTTGGGCGGCTGCGCGGTTTGCGCTACGTCGCGGGGCTGGTGGTCGGCGTGATGCTCGTGGCGCTGGTTGTCGGTACGGGCATTTCCGGTGCGATCCTCGCTCTGCCCGGTGTGACGCCGGTGATCACTGCGCTTGCCATTATCTATTTCCTCTACCTGGCGTGGAAAATCGCCACGGCCCCGGCGATTGGCGAGCTGGAAAATACCGACGCCAGCCCGCCGCGCCTCATTGACGGCATCTTTATCACCCTGGCCAACCCCAAGGCCTATGCCGCGATGGCCGCGCTTTTCTCGGGCTATGTGCTGATCGCGGGCAACCCGCTTGTTGACGGGCTTTGGAAAGCGGCCCTGATCCTCGGCGTGATCATCATCGTCAATGTCCTGTGGCTGATGACCGGCGCGGAACTGGCGCGGCACCTGCGCTCTCCGCGCGCTGCCCGTGCGGTCAACATTACCTTTGCTCTGCTCCTGCTCGCTTCTGTGGCGACACTTGCAATGTGAAGAACACCGCACTCGACGCCCGATCCACCTTTGCCTAAGCTGCGGTGCAAGTTCCTCCAAATACAAGGAGCGCAGAGATGGAGAGCTGGACATTAGTCACCGGAGCCTCCGAAGGGCTTGGTGTGGAGTTTGCCAAGCTGGCGGCCAAGGAAAAGCGCAACCTCATCCTTGTGGCGCGCACAGAGGACAAGCTTAACGCCCTGGCCGAGGAGTTGCGCAGTGACGCCGTGCAGGTCGAGGTCATGCCCACCGATCTGTCAGATCTCACCCAGACCGAGGCGCTCTGGGCCAAGGTCAGCGAAGGTCGTGTGATCGACCGGCTTGTGAACAATGCCGGTCTTGGCAAGAACGGCGATTTCAGCGATCCGGAGAGTTGGGCGCAGGAACTGACGTCGATGAACGTGAACATGATCGCGCTTACCTATCTGATGAAACAGGCCATTCCGCATATGCAGGGTCATGGCGGCGGGCGTATCCTCAACGTGGCCTCTGTCGCAGGCTTCACGCCGGGCCCCAACATGGCGGTCTACCACGCGACCAAAGCCTTTGTGCTGTCGCTCTCCGAGGCCGTGGCCGAGGAACTGAGCGGCTCAGACGTGACCGTTACCGCCCTTTGCCCAGGGGCCACGGCCACCAATTTCTTTGACGTCGCCGACATGGACGGTGTGCGGCTGCTCAAACTGGCCAAGCCGATGTCGGCCAAGGATGTGGCCGAACAGGGCTGGATCGCTGCGCGCGCGGGCAAGCGGGTGGTCGTCACCGGCTTTCTCAACAAGGTCTTTGCATTCCTGCCGCGCATTTCACCCCGACGTGTCACGACCTTTGTGGCCTCAAAAATCATGGGCAAAGGACATTGAGTTCCCGAAACGGAAACGGTTGATAGCGCTATCAGAATTGCATGGCCCTGCCTGCCCCTCTAAGAGAGCCGCAGTTGTTTATCTATTGATCAGAGGCGCCCCATGTCGAAATCCGCTCAAACCGAAAAACTCCGTCAGGGCCAGGGCTTTATTGCAGCCTTGGACCAATCCGGCGGCTCCACGCCCAAGGCGCTCAAGCTTTATGGCGTGAACGAGGACGCCTATTCCGGCGAAGCGGAAATGTTCGACCTGATCCACGGCATGCGGGCGCGCATCGCGCAAGCGCCCGATTTTACTGGCGACAAGGTCATCGGCGCGATCCTTTTCGAGATGACCATGGACCGCCAGATCGCGGGCCGCCCCTCGGCAGAGTTTCTGTGGGAAGAGCGCGGTGTCGTGCCCTTCCTGAAGGTGGACAAAGGTCTGGCGGATGAGGCGGATGGCGTGAAGCTGATGAAGCCGATGCCGGATCTCGAGGCGCTCTTGGAGCGCGCCAATACAGCCGGGATCTATGGAACCAAGATGCGCTCGGTGATTGATGCGGCCTCGTCTTCGGGCATTGCCGCCAATGTGGCACAGCAATTTGAGGTGGGAGGCACCATCCTGGATCATGGTCTGGTACCGATCATCGAGCCGGAAGTGACCATTTCTATCGCCGACAAGGCTGAGGCCGAAGATATTCTGGCAGCGGAAATTGCCAAGAACCTCGACGCTCTGCCTGAAGGGCGCGATGTGATGCTCAAACTCACCCTGCCCGAGACGGCAAACCACTACAAAGCGCTGGTGGATCACCCCCGAGTCTTGCGGGTTGTGGCCCTCTCTGGTGGATACTCCCGCGACGAGGCCAATGACCGGTTGTCGAAAAACACCGGCATGATCGCCAGCTTCTCACGCGCGCTCACCGAAGGTCTGTCCGCAGATCAGTCGGATGAGGCCTTCAACAGCACGATTGGCGCAACCATCGACAGCATCTACCGCGCGTCGATTGCGGGGTGATGGGCATTGGGATTGGTGCGCGGTGTTAAAGCGGCGCACCATCACAAGGACGCACGCGAAAAAGCGCATACCAAGCGCCCCTGTGCGGCTTGAAGCTACACTTTGGTCTGACCCGCGGATCAGTCCTCTGCAGGCTGGCTCTTTACGGTATTGACCACCCCAAGGAAGATGCCTGCAAAGAGGCCCAAAGCACCCCAGGTGACCCCATTGGCAAGAGCAAAGCGGACCGTTTCACCAAACGTGACACCGCCAGAGGAAAAATTCACGAGGATAAAAATCAACGGGGTGACAACAAGGCCAAAACCCGCGCCACCAACGGCCCCAAGAAGGGCCCAAATCTTGTAAGAATTCATGGTCAGCTGCGCTTTCTGCGATTAAGTTTCTTGTGTCCGCCCTTGGAGGTCAGATCCACTCTAGTCGCTCGCGGGGGCTCTCACAACAGTTAAAGCTCCCACTTCTCGCAGGCGTCCGGATGCAATCGGCGTAAGCGTCACCTTGGTGCAAAACTACGCATGACGCCGACGCACCGAAGTCTGCTCCCGGCTTTGGCACCGCAGCCTGCGCAATTTGATCAAATGCATCTGGAAGCTTTGCCTGCTTCCCACTAGGCTGCGCAAAACTCTGCGGGACAGCGGATCATGGACCTAAGCGAATATCAAACCTTTCGGGTGGCCGCCTCTGACCTCAATGGCCGGATGCGGGGCAAGCGTGTGCCGGGCTCTTATGCCGACAAACTGGATCAAGGCGCGGTGCGCATGCCATTTTCGGCCAGTAATGTCGACATTTTCGGCTTTGACATCGAAGACAGCCCACTGGTCTTTGAGACCGGCGATGCCGATGGCGTGCTGCTGCCCACAAAGCGTGGCCCGGTGCCCTTGCCCTGGCTGGAGGTGGACCAGCCGCTGGTGCCCATGGCAATGCATCATGAAGATGGCACGCCCTTTGAAGGCGACCCACGCCATGCGCTGGCCACCGTTCTGGCGCGCTACGGCGCACGCGGCTGGCATGTGATTGCCGCAACCGAGCTGGAATTCACGCTGGTGGATGACGGCGGCGACGCACTGGCCCCAATCAAAGACCCTGACTCAGGCAGAGCGCTTGAGCTGCCCGATGTGTTATCATTGGCGCAGCTTGATGTTTTCGATGCCTTTCTCAGTGATCTCTACAAAGCCTGCGAAAAGATGGGGATTCCGGTGCAAACCGCGACCTGCGAGTCCGGCCTTGGACAGTTCGAGTTCACCCTCACCCATCAGGATGCCATGCGCGCCGCCGATGACACCTGGCTCTTCAAGCGGCTGATCAAGCGGATGGCGCGCAAGCACGGGCATGCGGCAACGTTTATGGCCAAGCCTTTTGCCGATGATGCGGGCAACGGGATGCATATGCATTTTTCCGTTCTGGATGCACAGGGGCGCAATGTCTTTGACAATGGTGGGCCCGAGGGCTCAGAGGCGCTTTTGCACGGGCTAGCGGGATGTCTGGAGGCAATGCGGGACAGCACACTCCTTTTTGCCCCGCACGCCAACAGCTATGACCGGCTGGTGCCTGGCGCGCATGCGCCTACCTCGATCTGCTGGGCCTATGACAATCGCACCGCCGCCCTGCGCGTGCCTGGCGGGTCACCCAAGGCACGGAGGATCGAGCACCGCGTCGCTGGGGGCGACACCAACCCCTTCCTCACCTTTGCCGGTGTTCTTGGCGCGGCCATGAACGGGATTGAGGATGCCACCCTGCCCCCTGCCCCGATCACAGGCAATTCCTATGATCAGGACCTGCCGCAGCTGGCCGAGGACTGGGACATGGCCATCGCCCTCTTTGAAGGCAGCGATGCGATGGCGCGGATTTTCCATGCCGACCTCATCCGAAACCTCGTTTTGACCAAGCGCCAGGAAATGCGCCTGATGTCCGAGCGCCCGGTGGCCGATCACTGGAAAATCTACCTTGAAACCGTGTAAATCAGGCTTGATGTGCTGCTGACGCACGGCTAGCCTGAATTTGATCAAATTTGGTGACCTATGAAAATCGGTATTTTGATGACCGGCCATGCCCTTCCCGATCTGATCGAGGACACGGGCGACTACGACGCAATCTTTGCCCAACTTCTGGCAGACAAGGGGTTTGAGTTTGAGCGCTACGACGTGGTGGACGAGGTCTATCCCTCCAGCCCCGAGGACGCAGATGGGTGGCTGATCACCGGCTCCAAACATGGCGCTTACGAAGATCACCCCTGGATCCCACCTTTGGAGGCATTCATTCGCGACATTCGAGACGCAGGCAAGCCGCTGATTGGCGTCTGTTTCGGCCACCAGATCATCGCGCAAGCCCTGGGCGGCACGGTGGTGAAGTTCGACGGCGGCTGGTCGGTGGGTCGCACCGAATATGAGATCGAAGGTCAGACCGTTGCGATGCATGCCTGGCATCAGGATCAGGTGATCACACCGCCTGAAGGCGCTAAAATCATTGGACATTCTGACTTTTGCGAAAACGCTGCAATGATGATCGGCGACACGATCCTGACGATCCAGCCACACCCGGAATTCACCTCACATATCCTGACCACGATCATCGACCAGCGGGGCAAGGGTGTCGTGCCCGATGACCTACTCAAGACCGCGCGCAATGAGGCCGACGCGCCCATCGACAGCGCCGCATTTGCCGAGCGCATGGCAGACCATTTCAGAAAAGGGGCCTGAGCCATGGCCAAAGACTGGACTTCAAAACTACCCGAAGCGGCGCAAACCTATCTCGAAGGGCATCGGCTCGATGAGGTGGAATGTATCATTGCCGATTTGCCTGGGGTCGCACGCGGCAAGGCGGTTCCCGCCAGCAAGTTTGGCAAGCAGGCTTACTTTCATCTGCCGGATTCAATCTTTTACCAGACCATCACTGGGGATTGGGGCGAAGCGGCAGGCGATGAAGGCTTCATCGAGCGCGACATGGTGCTCAAGCCCGATATGGACACCGCCTCCGCCGCGCCATGGACGGGCGACTGGACCCTGCAGGTCATTCACGACGCCTATGACCGAGATGGCAAACCCATCGACTGCGCCCCGCGCAATGTGCTCAAGCGCGTAGTGAAGATGTATGAAAAGATGGGGCTGGAGCCGGTTGTGGCACCTGAGATGGAGTTTTTCCTCATCGCGCGCAACCTCGACCCGCGTCAGGAAATTGCGCCCATGGTCGGCCGGTCGGGCCGACCTGCGGCCGCGCGGCAGGCGTATTCGATGACAGCGGTGGATGAGTTCGGCCCGGTGATCGACGACATATACGACTTTGCCGAGGCGCAAGGCTTTGAGATTGACGGCATCACGCAGGAAGGCGGCGCAGGTCAGCTTGAGATCAACCTGCGCCATGGGGACCCGGTGAAGCTGGCCGATGAGGTGTTTTACTTCAAGCGCTTGATCCGCGAGGCGGCTTTGCGGCACGACTGCTTTGCCACTTTCATGGCCAAACCCATCGCGGCTGAACCCGGCAGCGCGATGCATATCCATCACTCAATCATTGATCGCGAAACCGGCAAGAACGCGTTTTCCGGCCCTCAGGGTGGTGAGACAGACATGTTCTATCACTTCATTGGCGGCTTGCAGACCTACCTGCCCTCGGCCCTTGCCGTGATGGCCCCTTACGTGAATTCCTACCGCCGCTACGTGCGAGACAATGCAGCACCCATCAACCTGGAATGGGGGCGCGACAATCGCACGACAGGCATCCGCGTGCCGCTCTCCCCGCCCGAAGCGCGCCGCGTGGAAAACCGCATCGCGGGCATGGATTGCAACCCTTACCTGGGCATCGCGGTCAGCCTGGCCTGCGGGCTTTTGGGGATGAAGAATGAGACCCGCGCCAAGACGCAGTATCGCGGCGACGCCTATGAGGGCGAGCCGGATTTTGTCAATGAACTTGGGGCCGCGCTTGATCTTTTTGACGAGGCCACGGACCTGCACAAGATCCTCGGGCCGGATTTTGCGCGCGTCTATTCCATCGTGAAACGCGCCGAATATGCCGAATTCCTGCAGGTGATTTCGCCTTGGGAACGGGAGCATCTCTTGCTGAACGTCTGAACCTTTGGCGCAGGTCTGGATCTGAGTATTTTGGGAACAGTGAAACAATGAACCTGCTCTATTCCAATGACCGCCCGGGCCAGTATCCGCCAAGCTGGTATGCCGCCACAACAGAGGCTTTAGAGCCGTTCGAGCCTTTGCGCGGTGAGACAAGGGCCGATGCCTGCGTGATCGGCGGAGGATTTACTGGGCTGTCAGCGGCACTGCATCTGGCCGAGCGCGGGTATGACGTGGCGCTGGTGGAGGCGCATCGCGTTGGGTTTGGCGCATCAGGGCGCAATGGTGGGCAGCTGGGCAGTGGGCAGCGACAGGATCAGCAGAGCCTTGAGAAACTTGTCGGGCGCGAGGATGCCGCCAAACTCTGGGAGCTGGCCGAAGAGGCCAAGGCGCTGGTCAAGGCACTGGTTTCCAAACACAAGATCGACTGTCACCTAAAGCCGGGCATTGCCCATGCCGGGTTTAGTAAGGCAGAGGTGGCCGAGGAGCATGCCTATGCCGATTTTCTGGTAGAGCGTTATGGCTATGACGCACTGGAAAAGCTTGATTATGATGCAATGCAGGCGCTCTGTCCCTCGCCGCGTTATGTGGGCGGCTCGCTTGATATGACCGCCGCGCATCTGCATCCGCTGGCCTATGCCTTTGGTCTGGCGAGGGCGGCTGTGAAAGCCGGTGTTCGGATTTATGAACGCAGTGACGTGCACAACATCACACCGGGCACACCTGCCCTTGTGCAAACGGACAAGGGGCGGATCAAAGCGGATCACGTGATCCTGGGCTGCAACGGGTATCTGGGCGGGCTTGATCGCAAAGTGGCCGCGCGGGTCATGCCGATCAATAATTTCGTCGTGGCCACGGAGCCTTTGGGCGATGAGGCTGCGCGCGTACTGACCCGCGATGTGGCGGTGGCGGACAGCAAGTTCGTCGTCAACTACTTCCGCCTCAGCCATGACAAGCGCCTGCTCTTTGGCGGCGGGGAAAGTTACGGCTACCGCTTTCCCAGCGATATTGCGGCGCTCGTGCGCAAGCCCATGTCGCAGATTTTCCCGCATTTGCGGGACGTCAAAATCGACTATGCCTGGGGCGGTACTCTGGCCATCACGATGAAGCGGATGCCCTATCTGGCGCGGTTGGCGCCTAACATTCTGACCGCCTCGGGCTATTCCGGGCATGGCGTGGGCACCGCCACCTTCTCGGGCAAGCTCATGGCCGATGTCATTGGTGGTGACGCAGGCGGGTTTGACACCATGGCGCGCGTGCCAACACCCACCTTCCCCGGCGGTGCAGCCCTCCGCTCTCCACTCCTGGTGCTGGCGATGACCTGGTATGCCACGCGGGACAGACTGGGGTTTTAGCCGTGTGCGGCACGCCGTGGCAGACGTCGCAGACCCAGATGCGCCAGCTTGAGTGCAATAAAGCAGCCGCCCAAAAGGACGAAACGCTCTTCTGTGTAGTCGAAGAAATACCAATGAGCCAGGCTGAGCAGTACAGCCGGGTAAATCCAAATGTGCAGCTTTTTCCACCGACGCCCCAAACGGCGGGCAAAGTAAGAGTTGGATGTCACTGCAAGAAGCGCGAGGATCACGAAGGCAATCCAGGCCACAAAATACTCAATCGATATGGCCTCAATCAGCATCCACGAAGCGCTATTGGTTTCGATTGTGTAATGCATCACATGCAGGCTGGCATGGATAAAACTGCCAAGGCCAAAATGGCGCCGGTTTTGCAAAAGCCATCGCCCCAAGCTGCGCCCCTGGCCCACACGGTTCAGCAGAGTTAAAACCGGCGAGACCGACAGCGTCACCAACAGCAAGTATATGGTCCAAACCCCTGTTTCATAAATGATTTGCGGGTAATACCATTCCGCGAACAGCCCATAGAACGCATAGCGCGCGGGCCAGAGCATGACTGCGTAAAGCAGCATGAGGAATGCCAGACGGGTCAAGACGTGATGTCCGTTGTTATGTTGCGCGATCCTTCGCTTGCCCAAGCTCTGCGCGATACGCAGACGCCGTGCAATGCGGTGAGCGCAAATGTGATTTTTTGTCAAAAAACTTTCACTTTGCGATATGACCAGTCTTTGCTATACTTTCGGAAAATCTGAAAACTAAATTAGGTATATACGAACATGACACTTGCGCCTAATGTCTATGATGCCGAACCCATTCCTCAAAGCGCCCGCACTGAAATAGACAAGCTATTGAAATCAGGAGACCTTTTTCGCTACACCGCCGCAAAGGATGCTCCGGTCGCTTTGCTCGAACGCGACTTCGCTGAGATGATGGGCAGCCAGTACGCATTGGCGGTGTCCTCTTGCTCAGCAGCGCTTTTTCTGTCGCTCAAGGCTCTGGGCCTGCGCCCCGGCGCACGGGTCTTGATCCCCGCCTTTACCTTTGCGGCGGTGCCATCTTCGGTCGTGCATGCCGAATGCGTGCCTGTCCTATGTGACGTCAAAGACAATTACCGCATTGATCTCAATGACTTTGAGGGAAAACTTGATGCGAATATAGACGCTGTGATCATCAGCCATATGCGCGGACACACTTCGAATATGGACGCGATCATGGCGCTCTGCGACGCGCGCGGTATCCCAGTGATCGAAGACGCCGCCCATAGCCTTGGCACACTCTGGGCCGGGCGCAATATCGGCACAATCGGCCGCGTGGGATGTTTCAGCTTTCAGTCCTACAAACTGGTCAATGCCGGTGAAGGCGGGATCATGATCACCGATGACGCCGATCTTGTGGCGCAGGCGGTGATTATGTCAGGCGCCTACGAGCATAACTGGGCCAAGCATATGGCTGGCTCGGATCCTGCGCTCGAGGCCGCCTTTGCCAAATGGCAGAACCGCCTGCCGCTTTACAATCTGCGTATGGGCAACCTGTCGGCGGCGATCATTCGCCCGCAATTGGCGGAAATCCCGCGCCGGGTGCGGGATGGACGCGCCAATCATGACTACGTCGCGGCCCGTCTCAACACGTCGCCCTGGCTGCATGTGCCTGACAAACTCAAACAAGAAGAGCGCGCGCCGGACTCCATTCAGTTCAACCTGGTGGGTCTGAGCGATGCCGAAACCAATGCCTTTGCCAAAGCGGCGTCCGAACGAGGTGTGAAAGTACAGGTGTTCGGCCAAAGCACCGACAACGCCCGCGCCTTTTGGAACTGGAAGTTTCTGGATGGGCCAGTGCCAGATCTGCCGCAGACACGGGCCATGTTGATGCGGGCCTGCGATGTGCGCCTGCCTGCGCGATTGAGCCGCGAAGAACTTGATATCATTTCCGAGGCGCTGGTGATGGCCGCGCAGGATGTTATGGGCATACCCCGCGCCTACGGGACTTGACTTCGGACAACAGACACATGCCCATGGGTGAATGAAGCGCGACTTTTCACAGGGCGCCGCGTGGATGCGCGGAGAGGTCATTCCAATCAGCGAGGCCACGATTGGCGTTACCGATTGGGGCCTGACCCATGCCGATTGCGTCTATGACGTCGTGCCGGTCTGGAGCGGAGCTTTCTTTCGGCTGGGCGACTACCTGACACGGTTCGAGGCATCAATGGATGCCGCGCGCATGGACGTCGGCATCGACCGCAGGGGAATTAAGGAGGCCTTGCACACCATGGTTGCGACATCTGGTTTGCAAAAGGCCTATGTGGCCATGGTCGCGGCACGCGGCACGCCTATGGTCCATGGCATCCGTGACCCACGCGCCTGCGCCAATCATTTCTATGCCTGGTGTGTGCCCTATGTGCATGTGATCAAACCCGAAACTGCCGAAACCGGGGCGGCGGTGTATCTATCGAACATGACCCGCCGCATTCCTGAGGACAGTGTCAATCCACTGGCCAAGAATTATCATTGGGGTGATTTCACCCAAGGCCTCTTTGAGGCCAAGGATGCTGGGTTTGAGACTGTCTTACTTCCGGATCATGAGGGCAATGTGACCGAGGGTCCGGGCTTTAACGTCTTCGCACTCAAAGGAAATACACTGGTGACGCCTGATCGCGGCGTCTTGCACGGGATCACACGGCGCACCGTTCTTGAATTGGCGGTCGAGGCTGGTCTGACTGTCGAAGAACGTGCGCTTCCTATCGACGCGCTTTTGGAAGCCGATGAGGTGTTTTTGTCCTCTTCCGGCGGCGGTGTAACGCCTGTGGCGCGCATCAATGATCGGCAGTTTTCCAACGGTGCGGCCGGACCGGTTGGGTTACAGCTGAGATCAGCCTATTTCGCGCGGCTGGAAGATTCGCGATTCCGAACTGAAATCGCCTATACCTAAAGCGTTTCGCACTTTGCTGATGTCTCAGGGTAAACGCGAAACGCTTTAAAGCCGTTACAACATCGTAAGCTTGTCTTTGAGAAACGGATATGCCGCCAAGGCGTGCGTCACAATCGTCTCTTGCAGGATCGGACGCAGGCTTTGGGCCACCTGCCCCGGCATGTCTTGCAGGATATCTTTGCGCGCCGTCAGGCTGATCGTACGGCTGAGCGGCTCAAAGGGCAGTTCCAACACGTCTATTTCATCGGCGAACCGCCGTGCCCGCATTAACGCCAGTGGCGGTAGGATACTCCATCCAGTCCCTTGCCCCACCAACGCCAGGATGGCGTGATAGCTGTCCAATTCGAACCGATGCGACAGCGTGATCTTTTCGCGCGCAAGATGCGAGGTCAGCAGGCGACCCATGTAGTGCCGCTGGGTGTATTGGATCAGTGGCAGGCGCATCAGTTGTTTCAAGACATTGCCACCGGCCTCCACCCTGCCCTTGGGCACTGCCGCGACAAACCCCTCCCGCAAGAGCGGATGCACCTCTGCCCAGTCGTCCCCGGCATTGAGTTCGGCGGCCACGATCACATCCAGCGCGCGGTTTTCCAGCAGCTCATAAAGGTAATGGCTGGCCCCGGTTTCCAGCAGAAACTGGCTGGATTTCAGCTCACCCGCCATATGCGTCAAAAGCTGCGGCGTCACGTCCGCCTCGAAATCCTCGATCATCCCAAGGCGGAACCGCGTCAACATCGAGAGATCCGACATCGCCAGCTCTGCCCGAGCCTGGGCTGCTTCGTTCAGAATGACCTGCGCCCGCCGACGCAGGATTTCACCCGCCGGGGTGAGACGCACGGGCCGCGCATTCCGCTGCAAGAGCGTGGCGCCCACGGCGCTTTCGAGATTGGTGAGCTGCTGGCTTACAGCAGACGGGCTTGCCCCAAGCCGCTTGGCTGCTGCGGAAATCGACCGCTCATCTGCGGCCGCCATGAAGACTTCGATCCCCCAAAGCGTGATCTTGCCGGGGCTGTCGACCATAGGGGGTTACTTGCCCAGTTTGGAGAGTTTGTTTTGCAATTCGGCGAGTTGCTTTTTGATGGCGTCGAGATCTTCCTCGCCTTCCTCCTGTGCCGTCTCGGCCTCGGTCTCATCATCAGCCGCAGGCATGGTGTTCATCGCCTGCATCCCACCGGTCATCGCCTTGAGGAACGCTTCCTGCTGGGCCCGCATCGCATCCATCCCCGGGATACCCGCCAAAGGATTGGCACGGGCCATATTTTCCATCATCTGGCTCTGGCCCTTTTGCAGCATTTCAAATGACGCTGACAGGAAATCAGGCACCATCGAGGTGGCTTGTGTCGTGTAGCTGCGCACCAGGTCGTTCAGCACATTGATCGGCAGCACATTCTCACCGCGGCTTTCATGCTCGGCAATGATCTGCAAAAGGTACTGCCGCGTCAGGTCATCGCCCGACTTCAGATCGATGATCTGAACCTCGCGGCCATCGCGAATAAATTCAGCAATATCTTCCAGCGTGACGTAGTCGGACGTCTCGGTGTTGTACAATCTTCGGCTGGCATACCGCTTGATCAACAGTGATTTTTCGGATTTTCCCACGGCCTACCCTCCCACGAATGCAGCGCTGCAGCACAGCTTATGCTACTGCAGAACAAAAGAAAGGGCGAGCCGATGGCTCGCCCTTACAGGTTCGGGCTCAGATTGGGAGGAGAAGAGCCCGGAAACCTTAAACTTACTTCGCGGCAGATGTTGCTTTCTTAGCAGCAGCTGTCACTTCGTCAGTTGCTTTTTTAACAGCTTTGGCTGCATCTTCTTGCAGGTCTTTGCCAGCCGCCATCATCAGCTCAACTGTGTCCATTTGGACTTTCTTGGCGATCTCAGCGAAAGCAGCCATGTTTTCTGCAGCTACTTCAGCGTTGGCCGATGCGAAATCGGTGATCGCTTTGGCATAGTCAGCAGGCTCTGCTTTGGCTTTTGTCACGTCGGACAGTTTCGCCAGAGTTTCTTTGGCCCATTTGCCGGAAAGCTCAGCGGATTTCTCAGCTGCTTCCAGAGCAACGCCGGACATTTTTTCGTTCAGAGTTGCTTGGTTTTTGAAAGCTTCTTCAAATGCTTTGGTGTCGACAGGGAATGCGCCCATGAAATCTTTCATGACGGCGTTGAAGTCTTGTGCTTTAGCCATGGTGGCCTCCTAAAACTTTGTTCGGTCGCAAGCAGGACCGCCCTGCTTTCTGCGTCTGCAAACTATATATATGCTGCAACGCAGCATTGCAAGCTTTTTTCTGCACTGCAGCATAAAGTTTCAGAAGGATGATTTTAATTTTAAATCAGAGGCTTGCGCGTTTCCGCACGTAAGTTCCCGGCGCCGGAGCCAGCGCAGGATGCTCAGAATCACCCGGCATACGGGCCGCAACCATGGGTCCAGATCGCTTTTTCAGCCAGGTTTCCCAAGTGGGCCACCAAGACCCTTCCTGCTCTTTGGCTCCTTCCAACCACGCATCTGCCGTCTCCGGCAGGTCCTTATTGGCGTAAAAGCCATACTTCTTTTTGCTGGGCGGATTCACGATCCCCGCGATATGGCCGGACTCCGAGACGATGAATGTCCGGTCTTTTGATCCGGTTTGCAAAAAGCCGCGGTAACAGTCTTTCCACCGCGCGATATGATCGGTCTCACAGGTGATCGCCATGATCGGCACGGTGACGTCCCTGATATGCAAAGTCTCGCCGCACATCTCGATCCCATCGGTGACAAAGGCATTCTTCTGACACAGATCGCGCAAATACTGCACCGTCATCCGCCCCGGAAGGTTCGCACCATCCCCGTTCCAATAAAGCAGATCAAAGGCCGGGGGCGTTTCCCCCATCATATAACTGCGAATAGCCGGCTTATAGATAAGGTCATTGGACCGCAGGAACGACATGGTCCGCCCCATGATGAAAGAGCGCAGCACGCCCTTTTCGTTCACTTCCTTTTCGATCCCGTCGACAAAGTCGTCCTGCAGGAAAGGAACAAACTCACCCTGATCGCTGAAATCGGTGAGTGCGGTAAAGAAGGTGGCGGACTTGATCGACTTGTCGCCCCGCTTGGCCATAAGCGCCAATGTCATATGAAGCGTGGTGCCCGCGATACAGTAACCAACAGTATTCACCTGGCGCTCACCCGTGATGGCCTTGGCCTCACGGATCGCGGTCAGGTAACCGTCCTCTATATAGTCGTCTATGGCCACATCGGCATAGGACGCATCCGGGTTCACCCAGCTCACTACGAACAGCGTGTAGCCCTGATCAGTGATCCACCTGATCAGGCTGTTTTCCTGTTTGAGGTCCAGAATGTAGAATTTGTTGATCCAGGGCGGGAAGATCACAACCGGTGTCTTATGCACCTGTTTGGTCGTGGGCGTATACTGGATGAGTTCCATCATCTTATTGCGATAGACGACCTCGCCTTCGGTCACGGCGACGTTCTCACCCAGCTCAAACGCGTTCTCGTCACAAAGCCGCACGACCATCTCGCCATTATTGGCTTCCAGATCCGCAACAAGGTTCTCCAGCCCTGCCACAAGGCTCTCGCCCTCGGTCTCCACGGCTTTTTCAAGCGCATCGGGGTTTGTGGACAGGAAATTCGTCGGGCTCATCATGTCGATGATCTGCGCCGCAAAGAACTGCAAACGCTGCTTGTCCTTGTCGTTCAGCTCTTCAGCCTCGGCCACGGCGTTTTCTATGGCCAGTTTGTTGATCGCATATTGGTGTTTGATGTAGCTGAAATAGGGATGCGTATCCCAAAGCGGATTGGAAAACCGGCGATCCCCTTTCAACGGGTCCTCTTCATCCGCCCCATTAGGTAAAGGTGCGCCTTTGGCAAGACTTTGCTGCGCTTCCATAAAATGACGAACGGATTTACCCCAGTATTCAAGCTGCTGCTCATACATCTTTCCCGGATTTTCCATGAAGGATTTCCAGTAAGATCCGGCGGCCTTTACGAAAACATCCTGTGACGGGCCATTCAGTTCCTGCGCGGGAGGCGTGCGCGCAGTCAATGCTTGCACCAAACGTTGAGACAGCGTTTCAACCCGCTCAAGATTGGCGCTCATGCGGTCCAGATTGGTGTTCTGTGCATCATCCTGAGTTGCCATTTTAACATTCTTCCCGTATTTTTCTGCTATGCAGCATAGCAGCGCAGCACTAAACCTGTTACCACCGAGTCGCTGCATGCACCGGATATAGACATGTCGCCGTGTGTTGTGACTGCGACGAATAGAACCGGGCCGCTCAGGTCAAAGGAGTAAGCACATGCGCTATATGGTAACGTATGACCTGATGGAAGCGTCACGAAATATGAACCAGTGGTTAGGCGCCACCGCGCTTTCCATGGCATCTTATCCTATGTTCAGCATGGTTCCAAATCCGGCCTTTCAATGGATGGCCGCCTGGGGCGAAGTCACCGAACGCACATTTCAGCGGATGGTGGTCAAACCTGACTGGGGCATTGAATCCATAACCGGCGTGGACGGGCGCGATCACCTGATCAAAATCGAAACAGTCGTGGAAAAGCCTTTTGGCGATCTCATCCATTTTGATGTGCAGGGCCGCGATGAGATGGACCGCCGGGTGCTCTTGGTGGCCCCGATGTCGGGCCACTATGCGACGCTTCTGCGCTCCACAGTGAAATCCCTGCTGCCCGATTGCGAGGTTTATGTCACCGATTGGCACAATGCCCGCGACATCCCCGTCTCGGACGGCAAGTTCGATATCGAAGACTACACGCTTTACCTGATGGACTTCATGCGCGCCTTGGGCAGCGACTTGCATGTGATTGCCATTTGCCAGCCTGCCCCGCTGACGCTGGCCGCCACCGCCTATCTGGCCGAACTTGATCCTGATGCACAGCCACGGTCATTGACTTTGATTGGCGGACCGATTGACCCGAACGCAGCGCCAACCGAAGTAACCGATTTCGGCCATCGCGTGACCATGGGGCAACTCGAAGAGACTATGATCCAGCGTGTGGGCTTCAAATACAAGGGCGTGGGCCGCATGGTCTATCCGGGCCTGCTGCAATTGGCTTCGTTCATGTCGATGAATGCCGAGCGCCACGGCAAGGCTTTCGTCAATCAGATCAGCCGCGTGGCACAAGGCGAAGCAAGCGACCGCGACCCGCACAATAAGTTCTATGACGAATATCTTGCCGTGATGGATATGCCGGCCGAGTTCTACCTCTCAACCGTTGAACGTATTTTCAAAGCCGGCGAGATCGCCAGCAATGAATTTGTCGTGGCGGGCCATAAGGTCGATATTGGTGCCATCACCCGCGTTGCGGTGAAAACCGTCGAGGGCGGCAAGGATGATATTTCAGCCCCCGGTCAATGCGTGGCAGCTCTGGACCTGCTCACCGGCCTGCCTGACGACATGAAAGCCAGCTATATCGAACCCGAAGCCGGACATTACGGTATCTTCGCTGGACGCTCATGGCGTAACAACATCCGACCTCTGGTGCTCGATTTCATCGACGCCAACTCTGAGGCCCCGGCGAAACGCGCACGTACCGCGCCGAAAAAGACCCGCAAATCCCGGAAAATCGCCGCTGAATAAGGTCGTCAGGACGCGAGGGGCTGCTCAATCCGCACCATTTTGGTGCGCAACACAAGCGGTTGTTTGATCCACGCCCGCAGAGCCGCGGTCACGGCATCCGGCGCCTCCAATGTCGGCAAATGTCCCGCGTCGCGAATAATTGCCAGATCCGCATGCGGGATCATACCCGCCATGAATTCGTGCCGTTTGACAGGTGTCAGCGTGTCATGCTCCCCGCACATCACCAGCGCCGGCACATTGCATTTGCGCAAAGTCGCCTGATAGTCGCGCCGCCGCTGCAGGGCACGCGCCTGTCGGATGATCGCCTCGCACCCAACATTCTCGGCCATTTTGGCCACCAGGTTGAGGATACTTGTCCGCTCTGGCCCGGGCGCAAGGTACTCAGGGCGCACAATGCTGGCGGCCGCCTGATCCAAAAGGCCCGCCTTCAGCTTTGTAATCAGAGGTTCATAGTCCGCGGCTGTCTGAGGCGTTTCCGGCAAGGAATTGGTGTCCATCAGCGCAATCCGCGTGACCCGCTCCGGCGCACGGCGTAACAACTCCATGGCCACAATGCCGCCCATCGAAAGCCCGGCCAGAGCAAACTTCAAGGGCAGTTGATCCAACAAGGAAGAGGCAATTTCTTCGATCCGATTGCCGCCTGTTATCGGCGCAACCGTGACTGCCATATCGCGGCTCATCGCCGTAACCTGCGGACCGAACAGACGCGCATCGCACATCATGCCCGGCAGGAAAACCAGGGGCTCTTGCATTGTTATTATTCCTTACTGCTCGCGAAACCTGTCGCTTATTTTTTCTCGACAGTGCCATGTGATGCGCAAATTGCAAGGGGCCTGTGCGACAGTGGATGCGATAAACTTAGCCAGCAGAGGATAAATGCAACAGTCGCATAGCCCCTGCAGGAGCGCTTGAGTAATCTCATATTTTCAGACAGATAAGGCGGCTAAACGCTTATCACAAAGGAGCTGCGCATTGCGTTAATCCACTTTGACAGCGACCAGAACATCCTCGACAGCGGCCTCTATCATCGCCAGGCACGGGCCATCCGAGAATCGGTGATCTGCCCCTTTCACAAGTGTCAGGCGCATATCGTCACCTGCAGCATGTTCAAGCAGTCTCAGAGCTACTGACATGTCCACATCTGCATCCGCCGTGCCCTGCAAAAACCGCACCGGGAAAGGAAGATGCAGAGGGTCGCGCAGCACGAGGTTTTGCCGACCCTCTTCAATCAACTTGGCCGTGATGATGTAGGGCTCACCATACTCACTCGGCAAAGCGACCTGCCCGTTTTCCGCCAGCTCTGCTTTTTGCACATCAGAAAATCCGGCCCACATGGAGTCTTCGGTAAAATCCGGCGCGGCCGCAATGGTGACCAATCCCGCCACACGCTGAGGCATCGCGCGGGCTGTCAGCAACGAAATCCAGCCCCCCATGCTGGACCCAACCAGAATCTGAGGCCCGTCTGTCAGCGCCTCAATCACTGCGCGCGCATCTGCCGCCCAGTCGCCGATACATCCGTCGGTAAACGCCTCAGAGCTTTGCCCATGCCCAGAATAATCAAACCGCAGAAAAGCACGCCCGGTGCGGCGCGCCCAGTCTTGCAGATGAATGGCCTTGGTGCCTTCCATGTCGGACTTGAACCCGCCCAGGAACACCACGCCCGGCCCGTCCCCCTCTGTCAGGTTATAGGCCAACCGCCGTCCGTGCGGAGATGTCAAAAACTGCGTGTCGCCCATAAGATCCCTGCCCTTATCAAATCTGGGCAAATGTCCTCCGAAGACGTCATGCTTTCAAGCCGCAATTGGCTGGAATTACATAATCGAGCCGATGATGCGCTCAATCCGGTCAAGCGGATACTGCCGCTCGTGCCCGGGCCTCTCTTCTAGCGCTGCTCTTGGAAATCCCTGCCACACATCAACTTGTGCGTGGCTTGTCGTGCCTGCCTCATGTGGCCCATCCTGGGGCCGGAACTCTGTCTCTAACCTGGCCATGTTTTCACGCCGTTTTGTTGTTTTTCTAAACCTGAGGCGTCATTTGACTCGCGCCCTACATAAAACTGTTAACAGGCAAATTTTGATATGGAAATATCTTTTTATTTCATTGTGTTACGATAAACATTCGCATGCACGCGCGTACAATCAAATACAAATGCACACGCCCGCACACAATGCGCACTGGCACAAAAAAAGGGCGTGCCGGGCACGCCCCAATCTGCATTCGAGGGACCTTGAACTATCCGCCTACATAAGGCGCGTTTTTGGGGCGATAGAAAACCTTCTGGTTATGCAACCGCCCTAAGAGGTCATGGATGCGCCGCACCGACATATCTGCGACCTGCGATTTTTCGCACTCTGCAGGACTGGGCATTCCCTCTTCGATCATCGTGCTTGCAAGCTCAGACTTTGAGCGCCGCAACGCATCTTCGATCAATTCCATATCCTCAACAGACAACTGAAAATCGACATTGTAACGAGCCATCTTACGCGCCTTTCCCAAGCAATAATAAATACTGATCGTGCATTAGCTTGAGGCTAATATAAGCATGAACAGCACGCCGTAAAGGAGAAAAAGGCAAATTTCTTCAATATGTTATTCGGCATGCGGAATGCCATTGAATACCGTTCTCAGCATACGTTTGCACACATAAATCACCTCTATGGCTAACCCCTTGTTAATACTCGACGACCCAAATTCCGCATTCCTTGCATCAAAGCATCCTGAGCCTTGACTTGGCTGCATCTGAGGTTCAAAAGCAGCGCACATATTTTTCGCAATCGGGCGTTCCGTGGGCGCCAAATCGACGAGGAGAGCCTATCATGGCCCAGATTTCCCTGACCTTTCCTGATGGCAATGCACGCCAATACGCGGCTGGAATCACCCCAGCCGAGGTGGCTGCCGATATTTCCAATTCGCTCGCAAAAAAGGCCATATCGGCCCATGTCGACGGGCAACACTGGGACTTGGCCTGGCCTATCGAGGCTGATGCTTCCATCGCCATCAACACCATGAAGGACGAGACCGCCGCCAATGAACTGGTGCGCCATGATCTGGCGCATATCATGGCCCGCGCCGTGCAGGAGATTTGGCCTGATACCAAGGTGACAATCGGCCCGGTTATTGAAAACGGCTGGTATTATGACTTCGACCGCGAAGAGCCATTTACCCCCGAGGACCTCGGCCTCATCGAGAAAAAGATGAAGGAAATCATAAATCTGCGCGACCCCGTTCGCACAGAAGTGTGGGAGCGGGACCGTGCCATCCAGCACTACAAGGACAACAATGAGCCTTACAAAGTCGAGCTGATCGACGCCATTCCGGGCGATGAGCCTTTGCGCATGTATTGGCATGGTGACTGGCAGGACCTGTGCCGTGGTCCGCATTTGCAGCATACCGACCAAGTGCCCGCTGATGCTTTCAAGCTGATGTCCATCGCAGGCGCGTATTGGCGCGGCGACAGCGACCGCGCCATGCTGCAACGCATCTATGGCGTGGCTTTTACCGGTAAGGAAAAGCTCAAGGCATATCTCAACTTCCTTGAGGAAGCCGAAAAGCGCGACCACCGCCGTCTGGGCCGCGAAATGGACCTCTTTCACATGCAGGAAGAGGCCCCCGGTCAGGTGTTCTGGCACCCCAATGGCTGGACCATCTACACCGAGCTGCAGGACTACATGCGCCGCAAACAGCGCGCCGGTGGATATCACGAGATCAACACGCCCCAAGTGGTGGACCGCAAGCTGTGGGAGGCCTCGGGTCACTGGGACAAGTATCAGGAACACATGTTCATCGTTGAGGTGGAAGAAGAACACGCCAAGGAAAAGGCGATCAATGCGCTCAAGCCGATGAACTGCCCGTGCCACGTGCAGGTGTTCAATCAAGGTTTGAAATCCTATCGCGACCTGCCCTTGCGGCTGGCCGAGTTTGGCTCGTGCTCCCGCTATGAGCCCTCCGGCGCATTGCACGGGATCATGCGCGTGCGCGGGTTCACACAGGATGACGCGCACATCTTCTGCACCGAGGACCAGATTGAGGAAGAATGCGCCCGGTTCATCAATTTCCTTGCGGACATCTATGCCGATCTGGGCTTTGAGGAATTTGAGATCAAATTCGCAACCCGTCCCGAAAAGCGCGTGGGCAGCGACGAAAGCTGGGACCATGTCGAGGGCGCGCTGGAAGGCGCGATCAAGGCCACCGGGCGCACCTTTACGCTCGAGCCCGGCGATGGCGCGTTTTACGGACCAAAACTGGATTTCTACCTGACCGACGCCATTGGCCGGGTCTGGCAATGCGGCACGTTTCAGGTGGACCCCAACCTGCCCGAGCGGCTGGGCGCGACCTATATTGCCCCCGACGGAAGCAAGCAGCGCCCCTATATGCTGCACCGCGCGACCCTGGGCAGTTTTGAGCGGTTCGTCGGCATCCTCATCGAGAACTCAGCCGGTCGCCTGCCCTTCTGGCTGGCCCCGCGCCAGGTCGTCGTGGCGCCGATTATTTCCGAGGCCAATGACTATGCCGAAGAGGTGGTCGCGAACTTGCGCGCGGCAGGCGTGCGGGCCGAGGCCGATTTGCGCAACGAAAAGATCAACTACAAGGTCCGCGAACATTCGGTCGGCAAAGTGCCGGTGATCCTGGCCGTGGGCATGCGCGAGGTCGAAGACAAGACCGTAACCGTCCGCCGTTTGGGTGAAAAACAGACCGCTGTGAAGCCGCTCTCAGAGGTCACTGAGGCGCTGACCAAAGAGGCCACGCCGCCGGACCTCGCCTGATCCTGCTTAAAAATGTGCTTTTGGTTCGTCCGGCTTGCCCGCCGCGACGGCCAAGAGCCCGCCCAGCGCGGTGAACCCGATGGGGAACATGGTGAAGACACCAAATCCAAAGGTGTAGGCCATCATGCCCGCGGACAAGAGCATAAGGCCCCCACCCCAAAGTGCGCGAATCCGAGCCATGGCGCCGCCTGCAATCGCAAGAATTGGAGCCAGAAAACTGACCGCACGGATCAGCCCCTCACGGTCCAGCTTTTCGGCGATGCCCTCAATTTCACCGTACTCGCGCACGACCTCGGTGTACCCAAAGCTGAAAAACCCGACAAACAGGGCCAGAACCCCACCGATAATCCCCAAAACAAGGGCCGCGTTACGCATCAGATGTCTCCATTCATTTGCTGGACCCGATGTATGCGGACTGACATATCATACCAAGGCCGCTTGTACGTCTTTGCTCCAACCCAGAAAAAATTCCCCGTCTTTTTCAATCAGTGGACGCTTCATTAGAGTTGGGTGTTTTGCAATGAGCGAAAGGGGGTTTTCGGCACGTTCTGCCTCCTTCAGCCCACGCCATGTTGTCGAGCGCGTATTAAGCAACGCATCACCCAAAGCCGCATAGGCGGAATCCAGCACGCCTTGCGGCACACCATCTTCGCGGACATCCCGAAACTGCGCATTTGGCATTGATTTCAATGCTTTGCGGCATGTGTCGCAAGATTTCAAACCGTATAGGATCATAGGTGACTGCCTGTATTTTAATCTCTTGCCGCGACTTTAACGCCCGATCACGGGGGTTTCACTTGCTTTTTACAAGCCATGCCCAATCTTTTTACATGTGATCAAAATCCTGCGTTTCCCAACGTAAACGTGGGCCAGCATCACCTTATGGCCCGGCATTTTCCGGGGAATTGGAAGTCAAGAAGGAGAAGCGGAATGCCAACCGGCACCGTGAAATGGTTCAATACCACAAAAGGGTACGGTTTTATCGCACCCGACGAAGGCGGTAAGGACGTCTTTGTACATATCAGTCAGGTGGAACGATCCGGACTGACAGGTCTGGCTGACAATCAAAAGGTTGGCTACGAGCTTGAAGAAGGCCGCGACGGTCGGCAGATGGCGTCAGACATCAAGCCGCTCTGAGCCAGAGGCCAAAAAGCGATACGACAATGGATCAGGCTGACCCCCCTCGGCCTGAACCAAAGCGCGCGGAGCACCGGCTCAAATGCGGCGCATATACTCCACCAGAACACATTTCGGCCCTTCTGAGCGCAGATCAACGCGAAGTGTTTCGGACCAGTCTGCCATCTCAACCGCTGGAAACCAGGTATCCGCCCCGTCCACGTCCAAATCCACCTCGGTGATCAAGAGCCGCTGTGCGAGCGGCAACATAGACGTGTAAATCCCTGCCCCACCGATCCCATAAATGCGCGCATGCCCCGCAGCCTTGGCCGCCTCAATCGCGGCTTCAACCGATGGCAACACATGCTCAGCCCCTTCAGGCGCGCCGGACGACACCACGAGATTCAAACGGTTTTTCAAGGGACGCGCCACCGGCGGCAAACTGGTCCACGTGTTGCGCCCCATAATGACCGCGCCGCCCATCGTTTCGCGTTGAAAAAACTTCAGATCTTCTGGCACATGCCACGGAATATCTCCATCCCGGCCAATCGCCCCATTTCGGTCGCGCGCAACAATCAAAGAAATCATCAGACCGCCACCGGTGCCGAAATATGCGGATCAGGGTCATAGCCCGTGATCTCAAAATCCTCAAATTTGAAATCAAAGATGGACCGGACCTCCCGCGTGATCCGCAACTTGGGCAAGGGTTTTGGCGTGCGCGTCAGTTGAAGTGCCACCTGTTCGGTGTGGTTCGAATAGATATGCGCGTCGCCAATCGTGTGCACGAAATCCCCCGCCTCGTATCCCGTCACATGCGCCAACATTTCCAAAAGCAGCGCGTAAGAAGCGATGTTGAACGGCACGCCGAGGAACATATCAGCCGAGCGTTGGTAGAGCTGCAAATGCATTTTGTGCCCGATGATCCGCACCTGCCACAGCGTGTGACACGGTGGCAGGGCCATGTCCGGCACATCGCCGGGGTTCCAGGCCGACACGATCAAACGGCGGCTGTCCGGCGTGGTCTTGATCATGTCGATTAGGTTGGAGATCTGATCAATCTCACGGCGGCGAAACAGCTCGGGATCATCCGTTGGCTCAAGTGCGGGAAACCGCCGCCATTGGTGGCCGTAAACCGGACCGAGATCACCATCCTCGTCAGCCCATTCATCCCAGATCGAAACCCCGTTCTCCTTCAGATAGCGGATATTCGTGTCGCCTGAGAGAAACCACAAAAGCTCATGAATGATCGACCGCAGATGCAGCTTTTTGGTTGTGACCAAAGGAAATCCTTCTGACAGCGGATAACGCGCCTGCAATCCAAAGGTCGAAATCGTGCCAGTCCCCGTCCGGTCAGAGGAGGACTGCCCCCTATCGAGAACCTGCTGCAGGGCGTCATGATATTGTTGCATGCGTTTCCATCCGGCGAAGATAGCCCGTTTGAAAATCCACAGGCCGAGTCGATACCGACTATATATGGCAGCGAAGAGCGCTGAAACCTCAATATCAGGTGGAAGTAAGGGAAGCCGCGCTGAATCTAGTTGGTCTGGACAGACCCGTTGTTCACGAATCTGTCTCTGGACTCACCCCCAAATCCGCTACCTCTTGGATAACGCAAAACAAATTTCAGGGAGATGCATATGGGTCTGAAATACCTGCATACGATGGTCCGGGTCAAAGACCTCGATGAGTCGCTGTCATTCTACAAGCTTCTGGGCCTCAAAGAGACCCGCCGCTATGACAATGAAGGTGGACGGTTTTCGCTTATCTTCCTGGCGCCTGAAGGGCAGGAAGAGTGCCCTGTCGAGCTCACTTACAACTGGGATGGCGATGATGCCCTGCCCTCGGACAGCCGTCATTTCGGGCACCTGGCGTATCTCGTGGACAACATTTACGAGACCTGCCAGCACCTGATGGACAATGGCGTGACCATCAACCGCCCGCCGCGCGACGGGCATATGGCCTTTGTGCGTAGCCCCGACAACATCTCGATTGAGCTTTTGCAGGCCGGTGATGCCCTACCCCCGGCCGAGCCTTGGGCGAGTATGGAAAACACAGGGCATTGGTGATGCGCGAAGGTCTGATATGGACCGCGGCGGCACTGGGAATTTGGGCATCCGGTGCGCTGGCCGATCCACTGGCCGATGCGGCGGCAGAACAGGTCGGCGTGACCGTGTACTACGATCCCTCCTATCAGGGCCTCTCGTTCCCCGGCGGGGACATCCCACGTGATCGCGGCGTGTGTACCGATGTGGTGATCCGCGCCCTGCGCGATGCGCATAACATCGACCTGCAAGTCGCTGTGAACCGGGACATGAAAGCGGCTTTCTCGGCGTACCCCGCGATCTGGGGCCTGAGCACCACGGACCGCAATATTGACCACCGCCGCGTGCCTAACCTTGAGACCTTACTCGAACGGATTGGCGTAGCGCGTCCGCCAAGTGACGATCCGGATGACTTTGCCCCCGGCGACATCGTCAGCTGGCGGCTGGTGGGCTCCAACCTTCCGCATATCGGGATCGTCAGCACCCAGCGGACTGCAGATGGAACACGCCCCCTCATCACCCACAATATTGGTCAGGGCACGCGCACCGAAGATATTTTGTTCGTTCACCAGATGGTCATGCGGGCCCGGTTGGACGACGCCGCACGCACGCAGTTGCGCCGCCTGTCCGAGTGATGGTGATGGGGCGTCAAATCAGCATTTGCGCGCTCTGCTTGACCCTTTTTTGCCTGCCTATTCACGCCGCAGCACAAAGCTGCCGCCTCGCTCTGGTGTTGGCTGTCGATGTGTCGTCGTCTGTCGATCAGCGGGAATACGACCTGCAGCGTATTGGCCTTGCCGCTGCTCTGGACGCCGATGAAGTACGCCACGCGATTCTGCATGGCGCCCCCGGAACCGTGGCGCTCGCGGTTTATGAATGGAGCGGCTTTTACCAACACAAGCTGCAGCTGGACTGGACCATCCTTGACAGCGAGGGCACGATCACAGCCGCCGTGGCCACCTTGGCCGACATGCGGCGCAGCCATGACGACTTTCCCACCTCCATGGGCCCTGCCCTCGGCTTTGGCGCATCACTTTTGCAACGCGCACCAAACTGTACGCGCAAGGTGATTGATGTCTCGGGCGACGGTGTGAACAACTACCGATATGGTCCACGTGAAGCGTATAAGCACTTTCCGTTAAAAGACGTGACTGTGAACGGCTTGGTCATCCTCGGCGAGGACGCCAATGTGCTGGCATATTACGGCACAGAGGTCCTGCATGGACCGGGTGCATTTCTGGTCGTGGCCAACGGGTTTGAAGAATTCCGAGAGGCGATGACCAAAAAACTCTACCGCGAGATCAACGATATCGTCCTGGGCCGCGCCCCGTCGCCGCAAGAGCCGGGATGATCCGAACAACGCTCTTTGCCCTCGCCGTACTTTTGGCCACTTCAGCGGCGCAAGCTCAGTGCCGTCAGGCGCTTGCCCTCGGCCTTGATGTCTCGGGCTCTGTAGACGCGCGCGAATACCGATTGCAACTTGACGGGCTTGCGACCGCTCTGACCTCAGATGACGTGCGCGCGGCCTTTCTTGCCGTGCCAGAAAGGCCCGTGCGGTTGATGATCTACGAATGGAGCGGGCTTTCTAACCAGCGGATTATCACTCCCTGGAGCACAATCCGCTCCAGCACAGAACTTGATCAGATCGCCGCGAATTTGCTCAGCACGAACCAGCGCTTCACCAACGACGCCACCACCGCCATCGCAGCCGCCATGTTGTTTGGCGCAAGCCAGTTGGCGCAACAGTCCGAGTGTTGGAAAAAGACGTTGGACATTTCAGGTGACGGTCCTGCGAATGTTGGGGCGCATCCTCAGGCCATCACCGAAGAAATGCTAGGCGATATGACAATCAACGGTTTGGTTATCGGCCCCAAATCTCGCGCCAACACAACCAAGAACCTGAACAACGTAAAATCCCTGCTCACCTATTACAGCGAGTTTGTTCTGCGCGGTCCCGGCGCCTTTGTTGAAAGCGCCGACAAACATAAGGATTTTACCGAGGCCATGCGCCGCAAACTGATCCGGGAGTTACGCCTCCCGAACCTATCTTTGTTGCGCCCCACAAAGTGAATGCACAGCGCTGAAACCTGCCTCAGTCTCAGTAAATGTACCGAATCTGATCGGCCCAGTAGCGTTCCACCCGACGCAAGGATGACGTGATCATGTCGATCCCGTCATTGCCAAGCACGCCTTTGCTCTCCAGCCCCTCGGCATGCCGCTCAAACAAAGCCGCCACCACATCGCGAATACCGCGACCCTTCTCGGTCAGGCGCACGCGCACCGACCGGCGGTCAATCTCACAGCGCTGGTGGTGCATATAGCCGGTGTCGACCAGCTTCTTGAGGTTATAGCTGACATTGCTGCCCTGATAATACCCGCGCGACTTAAGCTCACCGGCGGTCACTTCATTGTCGCTGATGTTAAACAACAACAGCGCCTGGACCGCGTTGATATCGAGGATCCCCACGCGCTCAAACTCATCCTTGATCACGTCAAGCAAAAGCCGGTGCAACCGCTCGACCAGCGCCAGGGCATCAAGGTAGTTTGTGAAAAACCCGTCGCCCGTCATCTGCGAGGGCATGTTTGACTGAAAACTCATTATACATCTCCGTGCGATACTGCTCGGCGATGGGTTTGGCGGAAAATGCCCAATATTCAGTTAAATACGTGCAATAACGTCTAAAATGCCGCAGACTTGGGCGCGCTGCTCTCTAAAATACGCGAGATGATGCCCCTGAACTTCTCCGGCGCATGATCCTGTCCGCTGATCCAGATATAGAGATCCTGATCGTTTTCTTCCAAAAGCGCCTCATAGAGATCAAGCTCCTTAGCGCTCAGCCCTGCCAGATGCGCCTCCGCGAAGCGCATCAGAAGGATATCCATTTCCTTGGTGCCGCGTCGCATTGAGCGCATGTGCAGCCGTTTCAAACGGGTGTGACCGTCTTCACTCAACCGCCTGCTCTCGCACAGAGGACCGTAAGCTGCGCTCCAGCATCGCAAGCCGGTCCGCAGACGCGGTGATCTGCATGCGCAGGTCCCGCATATCCTTCAAAATATGAGCCACGTCGGGGTTGCCACCGTTCCGTTCATCCGGGCCATCCGGCGCATCGCCTTCACCGCTGATCAACCAGAGCAAAGACACGTTGAGAACCCCCGCCAGCATCGAAAGCTTGTTGGCGCGCGGCTCATTCAGATCGTCTTCCCAAGCGCGCAGCGTCTTGAGCTTGATCCCCAGACGTCGCGACAATTCTTCCTGCGTCATGCCGGCCACCTCGCGGGCGCCTGCCACACGATCCCCAAATGTCGTCGCTTCGGGATTATACCAGTCGTCTTTGCTCGGTGCGTTCATGTTTCACTCTCCAGGCTCCAGGGTCTTGCTTGCACGTAACCCGCAATGTTGTCTTGAACCCAATCCGTGCTCTAACTAAGACAGCCGAAGACCCAATTCCACCTGGAGCGCGACATGAATCCTCTTTCCGCGACACTTTCACGCGTGAAACCCTCGCCCACCATGGCCATCTCGGCCCTGGCGATGGAAAAAAGGCCGCTGGCGAAGACGTCATCGGCCTCAGCGCAGGGGAGCCGGACTTTCCCACACCCGAAAACATCCGCGCCGCAGGCATTCGCGCCATCGAAGAGGGCAAAACGCGGTACACCGCGCCCGATGGCATCCCGGAGCTGAAGCAGGCCGTCTGTGACAAGTTCAAACGTGACAATGATCTCGACTACACCCCCTCACAGGTGAGTATTGGCTCTGGTGGTAAACAAATCCTTTACAACGCCCTGATGGCGACGCTGAACCCTGGCGATGAAGTGATCATCCCCGCACCCTACTGGGTGAGCTATCCCGATATGGTCCTCCTGGCGGGTGGCACACCTGTGATTGTCGAGGCTGGTCTTGAGACCGGCTTCAAACTCAGCGCTGAGGCGCTTGAAGCGGCAATCACGCCAAAAACCCGCTGGTTCATTTTTAACTCGCCTTCCAACCCTACCGGCGCAGGGTATTCCTGGGACGAGTTGAAGGCGCTCACCGACGTTTTGATGCGTCACCCGCATGTCTGGGTCATGACCGACGACATGTACGAGCACCTCGCCTACGGCGATTTCAAATTCTGCACCCCTGCACAGGTCGAGCCGGGGCTTTATGACCGCACGCTGACCTGCAACGGCGTGTCCAAGGCCTATGCCATGACCGGCTGGCGCATTGGCTATTCTGCGGGACCGGAGGTGCTTATCGGTGGGATGCGCAAGATCCAGTCGCAATCGACCTCCAACCCCTGCTCGGTGAGCCAATGGGCCGCCGTCGAGGCGCTCAACGGCACACAGGAATTCATCGCGCCACATAACGAGATGTTTGTGCGCCGCCGGGATCTCGTAGTTGGCATGCTGAGTGAGATTGACGGCGTCACCTGCCCCACGCCCGATGGGGCCTTCTATGTCTATCCCTCGATTGCCGGGCTTATTGGCAAGACCTCCGCGAAGGGCGCGAAAATTGGCAGCGACGAAGCATTTGCCACCGCCCTTCTGGACGAGGTGGGTGTCGCCGTGGTCTTTGGCGCCGCCTTCGGCCTCTCGCCCAACTTCCGTGTCAGCTACGCCACATCTGATGAGGCGTTGAAAGAGGCCTGCACCCGGATTCAGGACTTTTGCAGCAAACTGCGCTAAGCAAACTGACCAATTACTGAGACCGGAGCCAAATGTGAGCGGCGAGCTTCCAGACTATTACTTCCGTGTCCGTGACAACGGCGCGTTCGTCTTTCGCGTAGACACCGAAAACCGTCAACGCCGTATTGAGATGGAGCAGATTGCGGTGATCAACATTCGCAACGGCCAAATCAAACCGCATGGCGACCGGGAGTTGAGCGAAGAAGACCTGGAGACCATTCAGACGTGGATGGCCGAGCGCACCGCGCTTTTGGCTCAGCGCGATATTGACGACGTTCACCGCGCGGTGGACTACCTCAACACCACCACCCATTGGGCCCAGTCGCGCGCCAGTGATGAAGATCTCGAAGAGGTCACAGATGCGCTTTTGCTGGCCATGCACGACCTGCGCTCGGTTCTGGTGCGCAAAAAGGCGGATCGACTTTTGGCTGGGGATGATGAAGACTAAAGCCTCCAATCCCACTAAATCATTTTAGATCAACCGCCTGAAAGACGATCTCGAAGTGCGGTTTTGAGCACTTTCCCGTAGTTGTTCTTCGGTATATCCTCGACAAAAACATAGGCCTTGGGTCGCTTGAACCGCGCGATATTTGCAAGGCAATGGGCATCAAGCGCCGCCTCATTCAGACCTTTTCTATGCGCCACGACAAAGGCCACCACCTCTTCACCCCATTGCTCAGAGGGACGCCCGATCACCGAGGCCTCAACGACGTCAGGATGGGTCAAAAGCACCTCCTCTACCTCGCGTGGATAGATATTCTGCCCGCCAGAAATGATCATATCCTTGGACCGATCCACCAGCGTCAGATACCCCTCATCATCCAGATGCCCCATATCGCCCGTGCGCAACCACCCATCGCGCAGCGTCTCGGCCGTTGCCTTGGGGTTTTGCCAATACCCCGGCATCACCAGGTCTCCTCGCACCTCAACCTCACCAATCTGCCCTGACTTCAATATTGCACCAGAACCATTTGTAATCCTGAGAGAAACGCCACTCTGAGCTTGCCCCACTGTGGTAAGTTTCCGCCCCGCCACAATATCTTCCCGACCAAGCGCGGTGATCCCCATCGGTGCCTCGCCCTGCCCGTAAATTTGCAGAAACACAGGCCCAAACTGCGCAAGCGCGGCGCGCAAGTCCACCTCGTAGAGCGGCGCACCCCCTAGCACGAGGCTGCGCAACCCTCGACCAGTGCGTCCCGCCTCCTGCGCCCAAACCGTCAGGCGAGTGAGCATTGTCGGAGCCGCAAACACATGCAGCCGATCAAAATGCGCCGCCAGATCAAGAAGTTCGCCGGGATCAAAGCCTCCAGACACCGGCACGATGTGCCGCGCGCCCTTGAGCACATGCACCAACGCGTATAGCCCCGCGCCATGGCTCATTGGCGCGGCGTAGAGCGTGGCATCGTCAGATGTGACCTCGTCAACAGACGTCAGATAACTCTCCGACATCACCCGCAGCATCCCATGGGTGATCTGCACTCCTTTGGGCCGCCCCGTTGTGCCGGAGGTGTAGAACAACCACGCGAGGTCGGCTGAAACGCGCGAGGCATCATATGCAACGGGTGCGCTGGAAAGGACCTCAGGGGTCAGTACGTCCACCACGCCTTTCAAGACCTCCGCCTGCGCACCCGTCGACACACACAACGTCGCCCCGGCGTTGTCTATAATCCACGCCGCCTCCTTGCCATGCAGTCGCGCATTGATCGGCACAGCCACCAGGCCTGCGTACCAGACGCCGAAGAGCGAAATGAGGTAATCGGGATGATTGCCCATAAATATCGCCACCCGATCACCAGGTTTCAGGCCTCGCGCCAAAAATGCCCCGGCCATGCGTGCCGCCCGATCACGAAACCCGGCATAGTCACAGACCATATCATGTCCATAAAAGATCGCCGGGGCCGCACCCCGTGCCTTTGCCTGATCTTCCAGCCAGCCCGCAATATTCATGAACGTGCCCTCCAAGGTCACAAAACCACCTGAAGCGTTCTCCGGCAATCTATCTCACTTGCGAATTCTCAGGTAAAATCAGGCGCAAACCGCGTAAAGTGGACGTAGCGTCACCTTTTTTGGAATTCCCCCTCGCAATCGGGCGGCAAATGCGCCAAATTCCTAGGCAATTCCGCGCTTTTCAAGGGATGACGCATCCCCTATAAGCGCCCAAAAAAGACGCAAAGCCTTGGGGACAGGGCAAACATGCAAGGTTCGAGGATACAGGATGCCGAATAAATCGCACGAGGCGGATGTCGCCTTTATCAAGGCCCTGGCAGAAGTGCTTCAAGACAACGACCTGATAGAGCTTGAGGTCAAGCGTGATTACGGTGCCGATGATGCCCTCAATGTCCGCGTCAGCCGCAAACAAAAAGTCGTCGCGCAAGTGGCTGCCGCCCCGGTTGCAGCCCCTGCCGCCGCGCCGGCCGCCCCGGCAACCGCCGCCGCCGCGCCCGCAGCAGAGGCGAGCCCGGCTGAAGATCCCGCAAGTCATCCCGGCGCCGTGACCTCGCCCATGGTCGGCACCGTTTACATGCAGGCCGAACCCGGCTCTCCGGCCTTTGTCTCCGTTGGGGATCAGGTATCAGAAGGCGATACGCTTCTCATTGTGGAAGCGATGAAAACCATGAACCACATCCCCGCCCCGCGCGCAGGCACCGTCAAACGCATTCTGGTCGAAGACGGCGCGGCCATCGAGTTTGGCACGCCGCTGATGATCATCGAATAAGGCCTGTCCGCGATGTTCGATAAAATCCTTGTTGCCAATCGAGGCGAGATCGCACTCCGCGTGATCCGCGCCGCGCGCGAGATGGGCATTCAGAGTGTCGCGGTCCATTCCACCGCCGACACCGACGCCATGCATGTTCGCATGGCAGACGAAAGCGTCTGTATCGGCCCACCCCCGGCACCGACAGCTATCTCTCGATCCCGTCGATCATTGCCGCCTGCGAAGTCACAGGTGCACAGGCCATCCACCCTGGCTACGGGTTTCTGTCCGAGAATGCCAATTTCGTGCAGATCGTTGATGACCACGACCTTACGTTTATCGGCCCCACCGCCAAGCATATTCAGGTCATGGGCGATAAGATCACGGCCAAAGACACGATGAAAGACCTCGGCGTGCCATGTGTGCCGGGCTCTGACGGCGGAGTGCCTGATCTCGAAACCGCTCGCGCATTGTGCAAAGACATCGGCTATCCGGTGATCGTCAAGGCCACCGCCGGTGGCGGCGGGCGCGGCATGAAGGTGGCGCAAACCGCAGATGACATCGACATGGCGTTTCAAACCGCCCGATCAGAGGCCAAAGCTGCCTTCGGCAATGACGAGGTCTATATCGAAAAATACCTCACCACGCCGCGCCACATCGAAATTCAGGTCTTTGGCGATGGCAAGGGCAAGGCGGTGCATCTGGGCGAACGCGACTGCTCCTTGCAGCGTCGCCACCAAAAGGTGCTTGAAGAAGCCCCCGGCCCCTGCATTTCCGAAGAGGAACGCGCCCGCATTGGCAAGATCTGCGCCGATGCTGTGGCCAAGATCGACTATGCCGGCGCAGGTACAATCGAATTCCTTTACGAGAATGGCGAGTTTTATTTCATCGAAATGAACACGCGCCTGCAGGTGGAACACCCCGTCACCGAGGCTATTTTCGGTGTCGATCTGGTACGCGAGCAAATCCGCGTCGCCGCGGGTCTGCCGATGTCTTTCAATCAGGACGACCTGAGCATCAATGGCCACGCTATTGAAGTGCGCATCAACGCCGAAAAGCTTCCCGAGTTTGCCCCGCGCCCTGGCACAATCAGCCAGTTTCACGCACCCGGCGGGTTGGGCGTGCGCATGGATTCCGCCCTTTATGACGGCTACACGATTCCACCCTATTACGACAGCCTGATTGCCAAGCTGATCGTGCACGGGCCCGACCGCGCCTCTGCACTGGCGCGTCTGGACCGCGCTTTGGGGAATTGATCGTCGACGGTGTCGAGACCACCGTGCCGCTCTTCCATGCGCTTTTGCAGGAAAATGACGTTCTGGATGGATCGTACAATATTCACTGGTTGGAACACTGGTTAGAAACCAACCTGCAGGACTAAATCACACGTCAGAGAAGAGTGTTCTTTGAATGTCCCATCGAACGCAGTAGAATAGTTGCCATCGCACCACGGGGCAACGCCCCACAACATTGTCAAAATGGGGGCACGTGATTTGGCGCAGAACGGAGACGGTCTCGTCCCGGAAATACTGCTGCGCGCCTATGCGACCGGCATCTTTCCCATGGCGGAGTCCCGCGACCATGATGAACTTTTCTGGGTGGATCCCAGCCGTCGTGGTGTGCTGCCGCTCGATGGGTTTCACACATCCCGCTCACTCGCACGACGCATCAGGCGCGCCGAGTACAGCGTCAGCCTGAACCGGGATTTCGAAGGTGTTCTGGATGCCTGCGCAGATCGCCCAAACACCTGGATCAGCCACGAAATTCAGGCACTCTATTCAGACCTGTTTAGGCTTGGGCACGCTCACTCTCTTGAAATCTGGCAAGACGAGGCCCTGTCCGGCGGTGTCTATGGTGTCACCCTTGGGGGCGCGTTTTTCGGCGAAAGCATGTTTTCGCGGCGCACAGATGCCTCAAAACTGGCGCTAGCGCATCTCGTCAATCACCTGCGTCGCTGTGGCTTTGTGCTGTTTGACACGCAGTTTCTCACACCTCATCTGGCGCGTTTGGGCGCAATCGAGATCAGCCGCGCCACCTACAGATCGCATCTGAGCGACGCATTGGACGTAAACGCCGATATCCTGGCGCACCCTCTGGCTTCTACGCTTTAATCTGTATTATTGCGTCAAACACCGCAGCACCCACACGTCGTAACGCGGATGCTCCATGGGATTGAGCGCTGGTGAGGACGCAATCATCCATCCCGAAAACACCGGTTTGGTGTCATTTTCCGCGTGGATCGTCAGAAACGCATAGGCATCCCCCGCCGGGTTGCCCACTGGATGACGGCATTCACCCAACTCAATCCGAAGCGAGCTTTGCTGGTGCGATGTGGCGTTGGCCATCTCAATGTCTTGAGTGACGCCGTTGATCTTATCAAGCCAGCGCAAAACAACCCCCGTGCCTGGCTCAACTTGCTCCTGAGCCCATGCGGAGGTGCTCAGCACAACACACAGCCCCCAGAAACCGAGGCCGAGGCATCTCATTCGCTGCTGTCCTCGCTGTCACCGGCAACAAATTTGGTCAAAAGAGAAATCAGGCTGATCGAGCCTTGAGTGAACTCGATCTCGTCGCCCGCCGCAAAATAAAACGGAGAGCCGCCCGGCAAGACTTCTACGAAGTTGCCCCCCAAAAGCCCTTCCGAGCTGATGGCCAGGGCACTGTCGTCCGGCACTTCGATATCGTCACGGACACTGATCACCGCGCGCGCACGATACGTTTCGGGATCAAGCTCAAGCTCGGTCACGCGCCCCACTTTGACACCGGCCAGCCGGACATCCGTGCCCACATCCACGCCATCCGCGCTGCGAAAGCTTGCGGTCAGAGCATATTCACTCGGGGCTGCGGAAAAGCCGGTCACTTGACCTGCGTAAAACAAAAAGCCTGCGGCAACCGCAAGCACAACGCCGCCTACGGCGACCTCTGTCAGATTTTCATTGCTCATCGGGTCACCCCGGCCTCACTGCTTTTATCTGGCGTTCGACCATCGAACACCCACTTATTCTGGCGACCATGCCTCATAGTCGCGTCGGTCTTCGGGATCCCCACGCCGGATCGATCCCGCTGGCGCATAGGCCAGCGCCGTTCCTGTCAGGTTTTCTTCGTGCGGTTTCTCCCAGGTCTTCCGCGGCAACGGTGCCTCGGTCGGCGGCTCGGCATAAGTGTGGTGCAGCCAGCCATGCCAGTCCGGGCTCACCCGGCTCGCCTCAGCCTCACCGTTGAAAATCACCCAGCGCCGCTTGTTCTCCCGATCCCGATAAAAGATATTGCCCTGATCATCCTCACCCACTTTCACGCCCTTGCGGCGCGTGTGAATAAGCGTGTTCAGCGTGGCACCGTTCCACCAGGTCACAGATCGAAGAAGCGTTGTCAGAAGACCCATGGAGTCCCTCCGGTTTTCCCTGTTCCAGATATGCCGCAGATAGCGTCCGAGGTCCAGTGCAGTAAGAGCGCAAAAGCGTTTCGGAACAATTATTGGTGCGTTAACAAATTGTTAACTCATTTAAAGCACGGTGGGGACTGGTGAAATTGCAATCCACGCTTATATTTGATAGCAAGTGTGTGGAACCAGAAAAGGGAACCGCAAAATGACATTTGAAGGTATGGGCAACGGTTGATCGAACGGCGACGTGTTCGACAATAGTCTTAAAGTATTGTTTTTATTCGCAGCTGCGGTTTTATTGGCCGCAGCTATTTTGTTTTTCGCAGCCATAAGCACGCATCTACTGACCAGCGAATTTGATCAGCTTTTGCGACAAATCCCAGACACGCCGTCCGAAGAATACAAAGTCCTCGTTTCCCTCTTCTCTATTGCGGCCTCGACTCTGACAGCCATTCTTGGCCTTGGTTTCGCTATTTGGACCTACATCCAAACAACCCGTAAAACTCAGCAAGATCGTCGCAAGCAGCATACGATCACAATTCTCCTGGAAACGCGCCTTTCTGAAACCTACAGTCAACTGAACAAAACAAGAAAACAGGTTTATCCACCTGGAAAAGACATAAACCCAGAGCAGTTCTATACAGACTACGTATCAGAATATAGTTCCACCTCAACCGATGCCCCTTCTATGGATTGTAGAAGAAGTGCAGCCGAGGCACTTAGTGTCATTCTAAACTACTATGAATTTCTGGCGGTTGGGTTGGCCGATGGTGATCTTGATGAAGCCATGCTTAAGAAAACCATAAGGGGTGTGATGTGCAGATTGGTAGACGACGCCCGGTATTTGATCGCAGCAGAACAAAAAACGAATTTAAAAACTTTTGAACATTTGATCGACCTATACGCAAGCTGGCGCGACCCAAATGCAAAAGACCGAGACTGCACACCAAACGAACGCCCTGTTCCGACAGAATGATCAGCTCGCGCTGGCTTCTTCCGGCTTTGCATCGGAATGCACCATCAAAGGTGCCGTCTCGGAGGTCACCGCCTCTTCGTTGACCACGACTTCCTCGACATTCTCAAGACCCGGCAGGTCAAACATCGTATCAAGCAGGATGTCTTCCAGAATAGAGCGCAACCCGCGGGCGCCGGTTCTACGCTCAATCGCGCGTTTGGCGATGGCCACCAATGCATCGTCGGTAAAGCTCAGCTGCACTGTCTCAAGCTCGAACAAGCGCTGATACTGTTTGACCAGCGCATTCTTGGGCTGCGTCAGGATCGTAACAAGCGCGTCTTCATCCAGATCTTCCAGTGTTGCGATGACCGGCAGGCGGCCAACGAATTCCGGGATCAGACCGAATTTCAGCAGGTCCTCTGGCTCCAGGTCCTTGAACACTTCGCCCACGTTGCGATCATCCACATCGCGCACATCAGCCCCGAAACCCATGGCAGAACCCTTGCCACGTTGGCTGATGATTTTGTCGAGACCGGCAAAGGCCCCGCCGCAGATGAAAAGAATATTCGTCGTATCCACCTGCAGGAATTCCTGCTGCGGATGCTTGCGTCCTCCTTGCGGCGGAACAGCGGCAACGGTCCCTTCCATCAATTTCAGAAGTGCCTGCTGCACGCCCTCGCCTGACACATCGCGGGTGATCGACGGGTTCTCAGATTTACGCGTGATCTTGTCGACCTCGTCAATATAGACAATGCCGCGCTGTGCACGTTCAACGTTGTATTCGCTGGCCTGCAGAAGTTTCAGGATGATGTTCTCGACGTCCTCACCCACATAGCCCGCCTCAGTTAGCGTCGTGGCATCGGCCATTGTGAACGGCACATCCAGAATACGCGCCAATGTCTGCGCCAGAAGTGTCTTACCGCAGCCTGTGGGTCCGATCAGAAGAATGTTCGACTTCTGCAATTCAATGTCATTCTTGCCCGAATGATTGAGCCGCTTGTAGTGATTGTGCACCGCCACCGACAGAACCCGTTTAGCCATCGCCTGTCCGATCACGTAATCGTCAAGCACGTCGCAGATCTCTCGCGGGGTCGGCACACCGTCGGAAGATTTCAGACCGGCTGTCTTGGTTTCTTCACGAATGATGTCCATGCAAAGCTCGACGCATTCGTCGCAGATGAAAACTGTTGGACCTGCAATCAGCTTGCGCACTTCGTGCTGGCTCTTGCCGCAAAAGCTGCAATACAAGGTGTTTTTACTGTCGCTGCCAGAACTGTTTGCCATCTCTCGTACCTTTCGGGCCTCAAAATTCTCGCCCAGATCCCGCGCAAAACACGCAGCTCATCTTTACCTCATGTCGTTCGTCTGTGAAGATCGAACACGTTAATCCATGTCGCGCAGCTTAAGATAGGTGCAGGAGCACCACAACGCTTAATTCACCTGCGCTATCAGCTGTCTTCGTCCTCACCTTTGGCGCGGTTTTCAACGATTTCATCGATGAGACCCCAAGCCTTAGCGTCTTCGGGTGCCATGAAGTTATCACGCTCAAGCGCCTCTTCGACTTTCTTCAGCGTTTGTCCGGTATGTTTGACGTATATTTCATTAAGGCGCCGTTTAAGCTTCAGCGTTTCTTCCGCATGGATCATGATATCTGTCGCCTGACCCTGATACCCGCCAGAGGGCTGGTGAACCATGATTCGGGAATTCGGTAGGGAAAACCGCATGCCTGCCTCGCCTGCGGTCAAAAGCAGACTACCCATGCTCGCGGCTTGGCCGATGACAAGTGTGCTGACCTTGGGGCGAATGTACTGCATTGTGTCGTAGATCGACAAACCTGATGTAACAACGCCGCCTGGGCTATTGATATACATGGAAATTTCTTTGGACGGGTTCTCCGCCTCCAAGTGCAGAAGCTGCGCCACGATGAGGCTCGACATGCCGTCGTGAACCGGGCCGTTCAGGAAAATGATCCGCTCTTTGAGCAGCCGCGAGAAAATGTCATAGGCCCGTTCGCCCCGGCTGGTTTGCTCTACAACCATTGGGACGAGCGTGTTCATATAGGTGTCGATCGGATCTTGCATGATGTGCCTGCCTGATATGTGTCGCACGACCCTCAAGGGGCCGCTCTCTTTCAAAACTGTAGTGGCCCCCAGAAGGGGCTGCAAGAGCGCTTCGGTAAATTCCTGCGGAGCATATCACCGCGAGATTTCACGCATAGTTTTCAACCCGGCGCGCCAGTATGTCGCGCCTGAGAAGAAATTCTCGGCAATTTGCGCTCAATTCTTACCAATTCTGCACAGCTAACCCAGGAACCGCGCGAAAACCTCGCCACATAAAGTGCTGAAAATAATAATTTTTCCTTAATCAGACAGAAGCGCATGGGCTCTACTGGCCATTATCTGCAGCCCAGACAGAATTCTTTGTGCCAAATCAAACTCATGCATTGCTCCCGAACGCGTGACATTCTAGAAACAACGCGTGTTGCGGGACACGCCCTTGTCTCTGAGTCTCATTTGACCGGAGGCATTACCGGTGTCCCCATATTTTGACCAACAGGAGGCACCTAGATGGCAGACGCAGCCATTCACGGGCACGGACACGAAGACAATCGCGGGTTCTTTACCCGCTGGTTCATGTCCACCAACCATAAAGATATCGGTATCCTCTACCTTATCGTGTCGGCATTTGTCGGCCTGATTTCGGTGGCCTTTACCGTATACATGCGGCTCGAACTGATGGAGCCGGGTGTTCAGTACATGTGTCTGGAAGGCGCGCGCTTTACGGCGGCTGCCGCGGGCGAATGTACGCCAAACGGGCATCTGTGGAACGTTATGATCACCTATCACGGTGTCCTCATGATGTTCTTTGTCGTGATCCCCGCCCTCTTCGGCGGCTTCGGCAATTACTTCATGCCATTGCAGATCGGCGCGCCGGACATGGCGTTCCCGCGCATGAACAACCTCAGCTTCTGGCTCTATGTGACAGGTACATCTCTGGGCGTTGCCTCACTTTTGGCACCAGGGGGCAATGGCCAACTTGGGTCTGGCGTGGGTTGGGTGCTTTACCCGCCGCTCTCGACCACCGAGCAAGGCATGTCGATGGACCTGGCGATTTTCGCTGTGCATGTCTCAGGTGCAAGCTCGATCCTGGGTGCGATCAATATGATCACCACCTTCCTGAACATGCGGGCACCGGGCATGACGCTCTTCAAAGTGCCGCTTTTCTCTTGGTCGATCTTCGTCACAGCCTGGCTGATCCTTCTCTCGCTGCCTGTTCTGGCGGGCGCGATCACCATGCTTCTGACCGACCGCAACTTCGGGACGACCTTCTTCGACCCGGCCGGTGGTGGGGATCCAATCCTCTACCAGCACATCCTGTGGTTCTTCGGACACCCGGAGGTGTACATCATCATCCTGCCCGGCTTTGGCATCATCAGCCACGTGATTGCGACCTTCGCGCGCAAACCGGTCTTTGGCTACCTGCCAATGGTCTGGGCTCTCATCGCCATTGGCGCTCTGGGCTTCGTTGTCTGGGCGCACCACATGTACACTGTGGGCATGTCGCTGACGCAGCAGTCCTACTTCATGCTGGCCACGATGGTCATTGCGGTGCCTACAGGCGTGAAAGTCTTCAGCTGGATCGCCACTATGTGGCAGGGATCGATTGAGTTCAAAACACCCATGCTCTGGGCGTTTGGGTTCCTGTTCCTCTTCACCGTGGGCGGTGTGACCGGGATTGTCCTGTCGCAGGCTGGCGTCGACCGGGCCTATCACGACACCTACTATGTTGTGGCCCACTTCCACTATGTGATGAGCCTTGGTGCGGTCTTTGCGATCTTCGCGGGCATCTACTTCTACTTCCCCAAGATGACCGGGCGCATGTATCCTGAATGGGCCGGCAAACTGCACTTCTGGGCAATGTTCCTGGGTGCGAACCTGACCTTCTTCCCGCAACACTTCCTGGGACGTCAGGGCATGCCACGCCGCTACATCGACTATCCTGAGGCGTTTGCCCTCTGGAACTACTGGTCTTCGATTGGCGCGTTCATTTCATTCGCCAGCTTCATCTTCTTCTTCGGTGTCATCGCCTACGCGCTCTTCCGGGGTGCGCGGGTGACAGAAAACAACCCGTGGAACGAATATGCAGACACGCTGGAATGGACTCTGCCGTCCCCTCCGCCGGAGCACACGTTCGAGATCCTGCCCAAGCAGGAAGACTGGGACAAGCAACCGGCACACTGAACACCGTTTCAGTACACTATAAAAACAGGCCTCAGAGATCCTCTGAGGCCTGTTTCTTTTGGCCAAGGCGCGAAATATCCGGCTCAGCACAAAGCAGATTGCTACAATCTTTCACCCCAACTTGATCGCACGTGACGGTTCAGCCCCTAGCGGCTGCGACAAAAAGGCTCCATGTTCTGCCGCACGATCCAAACAAAGGAACACCTCAATGACTGTTACTCGTCGCCAATTCGCGGGCCTGACACTGGCCGCAGCCGCCGCAACAACCCTAGGCGCTACTCCATCTTTCGCCGGTTCAGACGTACGCAAGGGCAGCCTTTCTGGCCGTCAGGGGTACAACGTGTCCGGCACTGTAAAAGTCAAAAAAGTTGACGGAAAAACCAAGGTCGTCCTCGCCGATGACTACGTGTTTGATCCCAAGAAAAACCCACCGGACATCAAGATCGGCTTCGGCAGCGGCGAAAAATACGCCAAGGGCTCCAAGATCCATGACAAGTTGACCGTCAAAAAAGGCACCGCAACATTCGAAGTGCCTGCCGGGATCGACACCGACAAGTATGACGAGCTTTACATCTATTGCGAACAATTCACGGTTATTCTTGCGGTCGCACCGCTGAAGTAAAAGCTGCGCTTTACAAACAAAGAAAACCGCCGACACCGGCGGTTTTTTTATGCCAGACACACAAAGCATTGAAAGTGCAGATGCAACAAATCTGTTTTCAATAATCAAAAGTTTTGAAACACCTGATGCCCATGTACGAAAATGACTCTTTTTTCGATTTGTCGACCTGGGGCCAGATTGGCCTTGCTTGTCTGAGCCTGCTGCTCTTCGTCCTCTTCCTAATCACAGCGTGGCGTCTCTTCAGAGACAGACCCGTTTGGCTCCGTCTCTTGGGAGCACTGACCTTATTCTGGGTCTTTGTGTGGGTCTCGCCTCAGATCTACTATCAGTACTACCGCATCCTCATTCCCACCCTGCCCGTGCAATGGGTCATCTGGCCCCCGCGCAGCCCCTACGAAGCTTTGACCCTTTTGTTCTTTCAGGGTCCCCAAAACCTATCCGCGCATGGCCAAGCCATCCTCGGCTGGAGCCTTGTCGCCATAGGTCTTGTCAGAAATCGCATAAGGCCGCGCAGGTCGGAGTCCTAAAGCGCCTCGACATTGGCCTGAGACATCAGCGAAAGCCGAAACGCAGTCACGTCGCCTACTCCACCAAAACCAGCCCCCTGAACCGCTCCAACGCCACCTCCCGTGCCACTGCTGCGATCCGGGCCACCGCCTGACGGTGGGCCGCGCGTTTGCGCCAGACCACGCCGATGGAGCGCGTGAACAAGTCATTGCGAAACGGCAGAATGGCGACATCGCCACTTTCAGCCGCCACTTCTGAACGCACATACAGCGCCGGCAGAAAGCTCAGACCCATATTGAGCGCCGTCATCTGGCGCAGCGCATCAAGGCTGGTGCCTTCATAGTCCTGGCGGACATGCGCCCCCAGTTCTTCGCAAAGCGATACAATCTGATTGTGCAGCACATAAGACCGCGACAGTGTCAGAATATCCTCCCCCGCCAGATCGGCATCACGCACCTGCATCTGCTGCGCCAGCGGATGATCCTGCGCCACGGCCAGCTTGAGGGGCTCGCGAAACAAACGTTCCACCTGCAAATCCCCGGATTGCACGGGAAGCTGGGTCAGGATGATGTCATGCACCCCAGCCACCAGTTCCTCCTGCAGCACCACAGGGGCGGCATCCCGGATGATCACTTTGAGTGTTGGATAGGCCTGTCGCAATCGGCGCGTCAGATAGGGCAGAAAATACGGCCCCAATGTTGGGGTTGAACCAAGCCGGATCGTGCCACCCACCCCTTCGCGCGCGTCCCGCGCCAGAACGTGCATGGCATCAACATCATCCAGCACCTTGCGCGCCAGCGACAGCACCTCGCGCCCGCCCGGTGTCAGAACAGCCCCCCGACGACCGCGCTCAACCAGATCAAGCCCAAGCGCCGCCTCCAGATTGACAATCTGCTGGCTCAGAGAGGGTTGGCTGATGCCCGACCGCTCCGCCGCCTTGCGGTAATGCCCGGTCTCAGCCAGCGCCACGAAGTAGCGCAACTGCCGTAATGTGACCTGTTCCAACATAACGCGTTGCGCCCTTCTTAACGTCTCCTCGGTGTTAGATAGGTTTTTCAAATCAAACTTTCAGGTCCAATAGGATTTTTTATAGGAACATCACCCCCACATTGAAGTTCATTAGGTTCACCCAACAGAAAAGAGGCCCCAGTCCAAATGAGAAAAGTCTCACTAAACTCGCTCCAGACCCGCATCGACACCCTGCGCCGCCGTCACCGCGAGCTGGACGAACGCATTTCCAACGCTCAATCGCGCACAGCACCGGATTTCACTGAGATCAAACAGCTCAAGCAAGAAAAGCTTGGCCTGCGCGACGCGATCCGCATGACACAAACGCTTTTGTCTCGAATGCATTCGAAAAAGGCGGGGCATTGCTGGCAGACACAGTTTCACTCGGGCTGAGCCACAGACAGCCACTCACAAAAACGTCTGACGTGTCAGGTCGAAGCTGGGGAGATGCAGACCTGACATGAACACCGCGGCGGCGGTGCCAAGAGGTTCGGTTTCGAGATATCGGGCTCGGAACCGAACCTCCCCTTCATTGACAGGCTTGGCGGACCTGTCCGCTTGCCTGTCGCATTCCGCCTTTCGCTGCCAGTATGGGCCATGTTATCCCCGGGCAAAGTCTAGCCCTTGGGATCGCCCTCATGTCGAATGAAATCCGTCTTGCCTTTGAGCACCCGTCGGCCCGTGCCGATGCCACAGCGCCCGATGGCCCGCTGGATCGCATTTCCGTGCGCGAACATGTGGTTGAGGTCGAGATTGGCGCGTTTCAGGCCGAACGCGGCATCACGCAACGTGTGTCTTTCAACGTGGTGGTCGAGGTGCGCCCATTGGATGTTGCCATTGACGACGATGTGGATCGCATCCTCAGCTATGACCGCGTGACAGAGGCCATTGCCGCCGAACTGGCGGCCGAGCGCCTGAACCTGCTGGAAACGCTCGCCGAGCGTATTGCCGAACGCATCCTGCTGGAGCCACAGGCGGTGCGCACCTTTGTACGGATTGAAAAACTGGATCGCGGGCCGGGCGCTTTGGGTGTTGAGATCGTACGCTCAGTCGCCGATCTGGCCACCAAACCTGTGGGCCACCTTCCTGACATCACACCACATCCGCATGTGGTCTATCTCACAAATCAGGCCATTCGCTCCCCCAACCTTGCGCATTGGCTGGACCAGTTGGAGGCCCGCGCCGAGCCGGTCATCCTCTGCGTTGGCCATGCCGAAGTGCCCAGCCCCAAAACCGGTCACAAGATGACCCAGCGGCGCGTGGACCTCCTGGCGCTGGAGCAAAACGCCTGGATGCTGGCCGGGCGCGATGACCGTTGTGTCGTTGTGAACACCCGCACCGAGTTGGACTGGGCCATGAAAAACGACCAGATCAGCGTCTGGGCGCCCTCCAAGATCGTGCTCGATGCGGTCGACGGCCCCAAAACTGGCCCCGATGATCCGGTTGCCCTCGCGGCCTGGTTTGCCGGGCATATGGACGCCTCTGATTTGTTGCTCATCGGAGAGGCACCGCCCGAACGCTCCCCCGTGCCGGTTCTGGTGCAGGATATCGCGCAATCCGGGTTATGACCTCAAAGACCAAGCCAATGCGCTACTACCGCCCTCTGCCCCAATGTGATCACGCACGCCCCAAAACAGCCCTGCCATTGGCCGGGGGCTGGTGCTGGTTTGATGCGGTTGAGGTCATCAGCCGGGAAGACCCGTCACACATCATACAGGCCTATGACCTGCCGCGCGATGTTGCCAAGCGCCTCAGCGCGCCGCGCCTGCCTATTGCCGGGCTGGGCTTTGATGCCCCGCGCCTCATGGGCATCCTCAACGTCACACCAGACAGCTTTTCCGACGGCGGCCGGTACACTGCACCAGACGTCGCCCTCAGCCATGCGCGTGACATGATCAACGACGGCGCAGACATCATCGACATCGGCGGCGAATCTACCCGTCCGGGGGCCGAGGAGGTTGCCATAGACGAAGAAATCCGCCGCACCGCCCCGGTGATCGAGGCCCTGCGCTCTGAAAGCAGAATTCCCATCTCCATCGACACGCGCAAAGCGGCGGTCGCACACGCGGCGCATGAGGCTGGTGCCTCGCTTGTGAATGACGTGGCCGGGTTCACTTTTGATCCCGCCCTTGCCCCCTTTTGCGCCGAGGCTGGCCTACCGGTTTGCGTCATGCACGCCCAGGGCACACCGGACATGATGCAAAAGGACCCGCGCTACGACAATGTAGCGCTGGATGTTTACGATTACCTTGAGACCCGGATCGAGACCCTGGTCGCCATCGGGATCCCCCGCTCCCGCATCATCGCAGACCCCGGCATCGGATTCGGAAAGACGCTGGAACACAATCTGACGCTTCTGCAAAACCTCGCGCTCTTTCATGGGCTGGGCTGCCCGATCCTGCTGGGGGCTTCGCGCAAACGCTTTATCGGCACGATAGGCGGCACAGAAGATGCAGGCGCTCGGATGCCCGGCTCGCTTGCCGTCACCCTGGCCGGCATTGCTCAGGGCATTCAGCTACACCGTGTTCATGATGTCACGGCAACCGCCGAGGCGCTAAAGCTCTGGCAAGCGACAACCGGCGGTATTTGAGTATTTTTTTGAGAACGATGAAAACAGTGGAAACTTTCACTGTTCTCAAAATACTCAACCGCAACACAAGCCCCGATCACGCGCGCCCGGAAAAGAGGCGCTTGAGTGCACCAAGCTGGCTCAGCGCCACGCCAGCCAGTATCAATGCCAGCCCCAGATAGAGGCTTGGCGGCAAGGCTTCATTGAGAATGACCGCACCAAACACCACCGACCATATGGGGACCTGATAATTGACGAGGCTCATGAAAACCGGCCCCGCCTCACGGATAACCTGCACAAGCAGAATTTGCGCAAGACCCGTGGGCAAAAGACCAAGGTAAACCAAAGCCCAAAAGCTCGTGCCTTGCGGCATCTGTGGCCACCCCTCAGTCACAAGTGCATAGGGCGTAAAAAGCAAAGCCGCGACCAGCAGGACCGCCGCCGCCAGGGCCAAACGATTCACCTCAGGACAGAGCCGGGTGAAAATAGACCCAACGGCATAACAGGATGCCGCGCCAACACAGGCCAGCTTGGCCAGGGCCTCAAACTCTGCACCCGTCGAGGCGAAAGCCCCCGGTCCGATCAAAACGATGACACCAATGGTCCCGGTCACAAATCCAACCAATCGACGCAGGCTCATGGACTCGCCGGGCACAAAGATATGCGCCAGCGGCAGAATAAAGAGCGGCACCACCGCCATGCACACCCCGGCAAACCCCGAGGCCACCACCTGTTGCCCCCAGCTGAGCAAGGCAAAGGGCACGGCATTGGAAAACAACCCCATGGCAAGAATGAAGCCCCAAAGTTTGCCTGCGCCCGCGCCGGTCACACGCGGCAAACCCGCGCCCAGTGCTGCGGTCAGAACCAGCAGACAAGCTGCCCCCAGACAAAGCCGCACCGCTACGAGTGTCAGAGGCCCCACGCCCTCCAAAGCGATGGTGACAAACATGAAGGACGCGCCCCAGATCATGCCAAGCGTGACAAGACGCAGCCAGTTGGCGATGGATATCTCTGTCATGTTGCGACCAACAGAATGATCAAGAGTATGATCGCACCCCACAAAAGAGGCGGATCCCAAAGGAAACCCCACTTTCCGACGACTCTCGGCCTATTAAATAGCGATGGCATTTCCAGTTTTCCGGCACGCCATCTAGAGTTCACTTTAGCAAAACCGGATTTTTCAAAGAATTTCTCGCGGGTATCATCGAGATTCCAGACTGTCGCATCCAACGAATGCGCCCCGGCTTGTCTGCTGCGAGCCTTGCACCAATTAAGCAGTGATTTACCAAAACCCTGTTTTCGGAAAGATTCAAGAACGTGAATATCGAAGACTTCAAAACCACTGCCATAGCTTGATGGAACCAACATCGCATAACCAGCGAATTGCCCATTCAAAGTCGCCACTTGCGCACATCCCGCAGAGGCGTGTATCTTTGCGCCTCGGTTTTTTACCGCGGATGTCACCATAGGCGCATAGAATGCCTCAAACGCTTCGTCACTGAGCATCAGAGGAAATGTTTCTTTGTGCCTTTCAAAGGTTGCACGACACCCCTCGAGAATGAAGGCCAGATCCTCCATAGTCGCGTCTCGCAAACTTACCGCTGGGTTCTTCTGCATCTGCGTTCCTGAAAAGAAAAAGGCGCCCAAGTTGCCGGGCGCCTCAACCGACTCATGATCGTGTCAGATCAGTTCTTTTCCTGATCCACAAGCTTGCCAGCCGAAATCCATGGCATCATGGCGCGCAGTTTCTCGCCCACTTCTTCGATCTGGTGTGCGTCGTTCATGCGGCGTGTTCCCTTAAAGAAGGGCTGCCCGACCTGATTTTCCTGCATGAAGTCCCGCACGAATTTACCGGTCTGAATATCTGTCAGGATCGCCTTCATCTCTTTCTTGGTCTTCTCATAAGGCAACACACGGGGGCCGCTGACATACTCGCCATATTCCGCGGTGTTCGAGATCGAGTAGTTCATGTTGGCAATGCCGCCTTCATAGATCAGGTCGACGATCAGTTTCACCTCGTGCAGACACTCAAAATAGGCCATTTCAGGCGCGTAGCCTGCTTCGACCAGCGTTTCAAAGCCCATGCGAATGAGTTCCACCAGACCGCCACAGAGAACCGCCTGCTCGCCAAAGAGGTCGGTTTCGCATTCTTCGCGAAAGTTTGTCTCAATGATTCCAGAGCGCCCGCCCCCGATGGCCGAGCAATAGCTGAGGCCGATTTCAAGCGCTTTGCCGGACGCGTCATTGTCCACCGCCACAAGACAAGGCACGCCGCCACCTTTGACATACTCGCCGCGTACCGTGTGACCGGGACCTTTGGGGGCCATCATGATAACATCCACACCGGGCTTAGGCTCAATCAGGCCGAAATGCACGTTGAGACCGTGCGCAAAGGCCATGGCAGCGCCTTCGCGGATGTTGTCATGGACGTATTTCTTATAAGTCTCGGCCTGAAGCTCATCGGGCATGGTGAACATGATCAGATCACACCAGGCTGCCGCCTCGGCAATGCCCATGACCTTAAGGCCTTCGCCTTCGGCTTTCTTGGCGCTGGCTGAACCTTCGCGCAGTGCCACGACAAGGTTCTTCGCCCCGCTGTCGCGCAAGTTGAGCGCATGGGCGTGCCCCTGAGAGCCGTAGCCCAGAATGGCAACTTTCTTGTCTTTGATGAGGTTAATGTCGCAATCGCGGTCATAATATACGCGCATGGTTTCACGTCCTTCCGGTTTCTATCTGAGGCAGGTGATACCGGATGTTTCGCGCGTGAAACAGTTTTAGACTCTGTTAATTCGATCCTAATACTGATAATTCAATTCTGAATTTTTGTATATACTGGATTTTTAATGCTCAAAGATGAGGATCGCCGGATTCTGCGCTACCTGCAATCTGACCCCACGCTCAGCCCGGCTGAGCTGGCAGAGCGCTGCGCCATCAGCCCGCAAAGTGCTGCGCGCAGGATCACGCGGCTGGAGGAGTTGGGGATCATCAAAGGCGTGACCGCGCAGATCGACTGGCAGCACCTGGGGTACACTGTGGAAGTCTCACTGCGCTTCACGCTCGACAAAACCCATGCCCGTGCTTTTGACGAATTTCTGGATGCCGCCCGCCAGGTGCCCGAAGTGCTGGAGTGTCAAACGTTTCTGGGTCGGGTCGATCTGCGCCTCTCGGTCATTGCCCGCGACATGGCGCACTATCAGGAAATTTACCGCGACCGCATCCTCACCCTGCCCCATATCGCAGAGATCGAGGCGCTTATGCATGTGGCGCGGATCAAATCCGATGAAAGCCTGCCGATATGATTGAGCTGGATGATCTCGACCGCAAACTTCTGGGCGCGTTGGCGCGGGATGCGCGGGTGAGCACCGGGGCCTTGGCCCGTCGCTATGACGCCTCGCAACCTGTGGTCTGGCGGCGGATCAAGCGGCTGCGCGAGGCCGGTGTTTTGGCCGGGCGCAAATTGGAATTGGACGCCGCGAAGCTGGGCTTTGGCGTGACTGTGTTTCTGGGCGTAAAACTGGCCACCAAGGGCCGCGTGAGCCTGCAGGATTTCGAGACCGCCGTCAGCGCCATTCCGGAAGTGCAAACCGTGGAACACGTCCTGGGCATGTATGACTACCGCCTCCGGGTGGTGGCGCGCGATATCTCTGACTTTGAACGCGTTTTGCGGCGGCGCATCATGACCCTGCCGGGTGTCGGGGATGTAGAGGCAAATGTGCTTCTGAGTGAGGAAAAGCGGCCCGGACCTATTGGGTAGAGGTCGAAAAGCCGCATCTCTTTGACGGGAATACGCGATGCACATATGGCGTGGGCATGATATGTTTCCGCTAACGTCTTCCTCGCAAATCGCTCTGGAGCCCAACAATGAACGCCCTTCTCCCCGACATCGACCCCGATGGCCTTCTGGAATATTCCGTGGTCTTCACAGACCGCTCTCTGAATCATATGAGTCAATCCTTTCAGAAGGTTATGAATGATATCTCATCTATGCTGAAAGAGGTTTATAACGCCGATGGCGTGGCCCTCATTCCCGGTGGAGGTACCTATGGGATGGAGGCGGTGGCCCGACAGTTTGGCACCGATGCCCATGCGCTCATCGTGCGGAATGGCTGGTTCTCGTTCCGCTGGACGCAGATCTTTGATGCGGGTCAGTTCACCTCAGACACCACCGTGTGCATGGCGCGGCAGACGGGCAATGGGGCCACGGCCCCCTTCGCTCCTGCGCCCATCGAAGAGGTCACCGCAAAAATCCGTGAAGCCAAGCCAGACGCAGTCTTTGCCCCGCATGTGGAGACAAGCGCAGGCATTATCCTGCCCGAGGACTATATCACCGAACTGGCCAAGGCCGCGCATGAGGTGGGCGCGTTGATGATCCTCGATTGCATCGCCTCGGGCTGTGCCTGGGTCGATATGAAGGCCACTGGGGTGGATGTTCTGATCTCCGCCCCGCAAAAGGGCTGGTCGGCCTCGCCTTCGGCAGGCTTGGTGATGATGTCAGAGCGCGCGCTGGAACGGCTTGAGAGCACGACTTCCAACAGCTTTGCAATTGATCTCAAGAAGTGGCGTTCGATCATGGCGGCCTATGAGACCGGCGGGCATGCCTATCACGCCACGATGCCCACCGATGCCCTGCGCGGGTTTCGCGATACCATGCTGGAGACCAAGACGTTTGGCTTTGAAAAGCTGCGTGATGCGCAATGGGAGCTGGGCAATGGCGTGCGCGCGATGCTGGCCGACAAGGGCGTGACCTCCGTCGCTGCCGAAGGGTTTGGCGCGCCGGGTGTGGTGGTCAGCTATACCGACGACCCGGACATCCAGAATGGCAAGAAGTTCAGCGCCGAAGGCATGCAAATCGCCGCGGGCGTGCCGCTGCAGTGTAATGAGCCCGAAGGTTTTCGCACCTTCCGCCTGGGGCTTTTTGGTCTGGATAAGCTCTATGACGTGACCGCCGCCAAGGCGCGGCTGCAAGAGGTGATCGACAAAGTTCTGTAGCGCTCTTCAGCCCTATTGGGCTTCATCGCGAAGAAGGCCATAAGGGCTGATGAGCAGGCTCAACGCACGCCAAGCCCCATCTGCATGAGCGTTTTGCGTACTGGGGCCATTGCGTAAAGCGCATTCAGCCCTGCGGCACGCGCGTCGCGCAACACCGGCGTTTGCACCATAGAAGCCCGGTTGAGCACATCAATTCCTTTCACGCGCGCGGTGACCTCCAGATGGCGGCGCTTGTGATAGGTCTCAAGCATGTCTGCATCACCCAAGCGATCGGGCTGCGCCTGTGCCAACTCCAAAAGCGCCCGAATATCGCCAAGGCTCATATTGAGCCCCTGCGCCCCGATGGGCGGCACCACATGTGCCGCCTCCGCCACAAGCGCCACACGTTCGGCGCACATGCGCTCTGCCAACTGGCTGATGATGGGCCAAACCGTGCGCCGCGAGGCCAGTGTCAGCGGGCCAAAGAGATGACAGGACCGCGCGCTCATCTCGGCTTCAAATTCCGGGACATCCAATGCGGCCAGACGGCTCACCTCCGCAGAGCGTTCCATCCAGACTATGGCGGATGACGGCCTGCCCTCGTAGTCGGGCAAAGGCACAAGCGTGAACGGCCCACCAGTACGGTGGATTTCGGTTGAGACATTGTCATGCGGAATGGCGTGCGTGACGGCAAAGGCCAGCGCCTTTTGCCCATAGCGCGTTGTGTGCGCCTTGATGCCCGCGACCTCACGCATCGGCGAACCGCGCCCATCTGCGGCGACCACGAGGCGGCATATCTTGCGTATTCCATCGGACAGCGTCACGCGCGCCTCGCTTTCGCGGGTAAAAAGCGCCTTTGCCGCCGTGCCCGGCAGGAATGTTACATTTGGCAGTGTCTCAAGATGCGCCACCATCTCTCGGCGCAAGAGCCAGTTGGGCAGGTTCCAGCCAAAGGGCTTATCCGAGATATCCGACGCGTTGAAATCCTTGACGATGCGCGGTTCCGGCTCAGCTCCACCTGCATCAACTATCCGCATGACCTGCAAAGGGGCCGCGTGATCCTCAAGCCGCGTCCACAGCCCCGCGTCCGCTAACAGGGCCTGCGCGGGCTGCAGGATGGCGGTCGTTCGCAGGTCAGCGCCTTCCGCGTCTCGTTCCATGATCGGAGGTGCCGGATCTACGCAGACAACATCGAACCCTGCATGCCCCAGCACAGCCGCTGCCGAAAGTCCGGCAACACCGCCGCCCGACACAAGGATATCGCAGTCAAATTGGCTCATATCGGCTCTCCTCACCGGCAAGCTAAAGCGTTTCGCGATGAACCCGAATCACAGATTAGCGCGAAACGCAGCGCGACACTCGATTGTTGCACGCGTTTCGCCTTTTGCTGATGTCTCAGGTCAATGTCGAAACGCTTTAGTGCGATTTGAGGGCCAAAGCCAATACGACGCTTCATCCCCAGGCGATGTAGATCAAAGCCGCAAACATGACTGGCACCATGGCCACAGCGGGAATATACAGCCCGGGCAAACCCCAGATAACCACGGCTGTCGCCCAGGCCGCCACAAGAACCGCTACTGTCAAGATTGTCATCGCCACTTCGGTGGCCTCGCTCCGCTCCGGGCGGCGTTGCGTATGGGGTAGCTGTGAGGTGTCTGTCGCGGTCATGTCTCTCTCCTGTCGCGTACGCTAAGGCACGAGATCTCCTGTCGCGTACGCTAAGGCACGAGATATGTCCGCTTTTTCAAAGCAAAAGGCGCATTTCGACGCAGCGCGGCAGCCTGTCACAGAAGGCGTGCGAGAAACTCGGAAAGATCATCGGTATGATGATGCACGTGATCCAATTCCTGAGGCTCAGGCGCGACATGAACCGTGCGCAGCCCCATCGCATGCGGCTCCGCTAGGTTGCGGGCCTCGTCTTCGAACATTGCAGCACGCGTTGGCTCTAACCCATCTTGTGCAAAGACCTTGTCGAACGCCTTACGATCCGGTTTGGGGTTAAAATCGGCATGCTCAACGCCGTAGATCGCATCAAACAGTCCCGAAAGACCACGCGCCTCGACCACGCGCGCAGCATAGGGAGCACAGCCATTGGTGTAGACAATCTTGCGCCCCGGCAGATCCCGGATGCGCGCGGCCAGATCTACGTCTGCCTCCAGTGCATCAAAATTGATGTCATGCACATCCTCAAGATAAGGCAAGGGATCAAGGTCATGTTCGCGCATCAGACCCGCCAGCGTGGTGCCATGCAGATGCCAGTAGAGATTGCGCAACCGGTCCGCCTCTGCCCGATCCACGCCAAGTTCGGTCATGACATATTGCGTCATGCGGACTTCGATCTGGTCAAAGAGGCGCACGGATGGGGGATAAAGCGTGTTGTCGAGATCAAAGACCCATGTCTCAACATGCTCAAAATGCTGCTTTGGCATCCCGTTTGTCCCTCATCTGCTTGGACCTTGGCCCAACTATTTTCCCCATCCGCGCCTCTGGGCTTGAAACACCCATTGCGCCACGGATAGTCTGACACATCGACCATACCTAACGACAGAGAGCGCGATGACCATAGCCACGCCGCAAAAAGATGCCTACACGCTTGTTTTGGAGGCGATTGATACCGGGATTTACAAGCCCGGCGACCGCTTGGTGGAAAGCGATCTCGCAGAGAGGTTTGGTGTATCACGCACGCCCATTCGCGAGGCGCTGCAACGGCTTGAGACGCAATCCCTGTTGACGCGCGACGGGCGCAGCCTGATTGTATCGTCGCTGGACCACAACCAACTGGCCGAGCTTTATGTGGTGCGGGCCGAGTTGGAAGGGTTGGCCGCCAATCTGGCCGCACGTCACGCGACACCCGAAGAGGTGCGCGTGCTGCGCGATATGGTGACCGATGATCACAAGCTGATTGAGGACCCAAGTGCTATGGCCAAGGCCAACCGGCGCTTTCACAAGCAGATACACTTGTCTTCACACAACCGGTTTCTGGTGCAGCAACTTGATCTTGTGCACCGCTCCATGGCGCTCATGGCGACCACATCCCTTGCGGCAGTGGGCCGTCCGCTTGATGCACTAGCCGAACATGATGCGATTGTCACAGCCATCGAAAACGGCGATGGCGCCGCTGCCGGAGAGGCTCTGCGAGCGCATATCTCGAAGGCTTTCGTCACGCGGCTGAAGCTTGATTCAGGTGAGATCGAGACCTTTGGCTGACGCGGGTTTGCGCGCCGTTGAAATATGGTTGAGTGACAGCCCGTGCTGTGTCTTGTCCCAAAAAAACGGCTTTAAAACCAATTCGTAAAGCGCCTTGTAGGCGGCAATCGCGCCCAAAGGCCAGTAAAGGTGCAACGTGGGAACCCACGGCAGAAGATGCCTGTGCTTGGGTTTGGACACTGCCGCAAGGCCGATACAGATATTGACGGCCTCAATCATCAGGAACAACAAGCCAACCGCCATCAACGCAGAGCGCGACACCAGAGGGTCGAGCGGATGCGGCAGGCCCAACAGCACAAGCCAGAAGGACCAAAGAAACGGCGCCAGCAAAGGTTGCGACAGAGCAGTGACAAAATGCGCCTGAAACCCCCAGAACTTGCGCGCGCCCAGTTGCCGGAACAGCAAAACGGGCTGACGCATGTGTACCAGATAGGTCGTCATGTACCCCTTGAGCCAACGCGAGCGTTGCTTGACCCAGGCCCACGGGCGGCAATTGGCCTCTTCCTCGGTCACTGTCACAAGCATCTCGGTCCGGTACCCATGCCGCGCGAGGCGAAAGCCCAGATCGGCATCCTCGGTCACGTTATGGGCATCCCATCCGCCCAGTTTTTCCAACTCATTTCGCCGAAAATAGAGCGTCGTGCCGCCCAGCGGAATGGCCAGCCCCAACCGCGCCACGCCGGGCAGGATCATACGAAACCAGGCTGCATACTCGATGGTGAAACACCGCGCGAGCCAGTTTTGCCGCGGATTGTAGTAATCCAGAATGCCCTGAAGACAGGCGACATCCTTTGGGGCGGCGTCAAACCGGCGCACAACGCGCATGATCTGATCCGGGTCAGGCGCATCTTCGGCATCCAGAACGCCGATGATCTCACCTTCGCAAAAATCGAGCGCATAATTCATCGCGCGCGGCTTGGTTCGGGGACGCCCATCTGGCACCACAACCACCTTGATCCAGGGCGGCAGATTGGTTTTCGCAAGGGTTTTGCTGGTCAGTCCGTCCTCTTCTTCAAGCACCAGAACCACGTCCAAAAGCGATTTGGGATAACTGAGCCGCTTGAGGCGTGCAATCAGCACGTGGGCCACTTCGGTTTCACGAAAAAGAGGAACAAGAACAGAGACTTTCGGCAGTCTTTTGATGTCAGAAACATCAGACAGGACACTTTGTTTCATCGGCGACATGGCGCGAGCCGAAAAGGCCAGTGCCTTAAAACAGGCCGAAACAATCAGCGTGATCGCCGCAATAGCAGCAAGGCCGGAGAATATCATTTGGGGATACAGCACACTCAGGCTCAGCACCCCGCAAAGAAAAACCGCAAAAAGACTGACCCGCTGCCTGCGCGTATTGGCCCAGGTCCGGCAGCTTTCTGCGGCGGGTGTGCGTGCGGCGGCCGCTTGAACCAATGCGGATTTGTGCAAGGCTCCAATGCGCTGCGCCACCATATCCCGGTTGGCCAGAACCATTTTCGCATCCTGCAAGGAGGCGGGCAAAAAGGGCCGCGCGCGGTGTAGATCCTCAGGGGATGCACATATTACAGCCGCGGTATCATCTCGATCCCGCACAGGCAAAACCGCATGTTTCAGCAGCACTTGCGCCGGAATGCCCACCGGGATCGGGCGCAGCTCTTCCAGTTCGATGCGTGATATGGCGCGGCATCCGTGAATCTGTGCACGCAACTCGGTCATAACCTGCGCTGAGAGACCCCCGTCCGCCACCAGCACCTTGTCCAAGGGTTGCCCGCAAAGCGCCTGAAGCGTTCGGGCATCTGCCAGGTCTTCGGCACTCAAACGTCCGGATTGAACCAATAGCTGTTCCAGAGCAGCATCCGCGACACTATGAGAGGCCACCTGCTCGTCCGAAGGCGGCGGAGTCTGCAACTCGGTCATCGCCATATGATCGTCCCTTGCCAATGCATCACGGGCAAGGTGCGTCAAACATGGTTAAGATGACGTGAAGATGTGTTTAACCCAAAATGACGATCCGGGCGCGATCACCCTGCCATGGAGGCCGCGAAGCGTTCAAAGAGGTAAAAACTGTCCTGCGGACCGGGGCTGGCTTCGGGGTGGTGCTGAACCGAAAAGACCGGGCGATCTTTCATCCGAATGCCGCAATTCGAGCCGTCAAAGAGCGACACATGCGTCTCTTCCACGCCGCTGGGCAGGGTTTGTCCATCCACAGCAAACCCGTGGTTCATCGAGGTGATTTCCACCTTGCCGGTCTGAATTTCCTTCACCGGGTGGTTGGCCCCATGATGCCCGTGGTTCATCTTGATCGTCTTGGCCCCAAGCGCCAGCGCCAGCATCTGGTGGCCCAGGCAAATGCCAAAGACCGGGATGTCTTTTTCCAGAACGCCCTGGATCATCGGCACGGCGTATTCGCCTGTCGCCGCTGGATCGCCCGGCCCATTGGACAAAAACACACCATCGGGATTGTGACCAAGCACATCCTCGGTTGTGGCCGTGGCGGGAAGAACCGTGACGTCACAGCCAGCCGAGGCAAGACAGCGCAGGATATTGCGCTTGGCACCATAATCCACCGCGACGACCTTGTGCTTGGCGTTTGTCTGGCGGGTATACCCTTCAGGCCAGGCCCAGCGCATTTCGTCCCAGCGATAGGACTGCGCACAGGTGACTGTCTTGGCCAGGTCCATGCCCTCTAACCCGGCAAACGCGCGAGCCTCGGCAACCAGCGCCTCCGCATCGAATTTCCCTTCCGGGTCATGTGCCAGCGCCACATGCGGCGCGCCTTGTTGACGGATCGCCCGGGTCAGACGCCGCGTGTCCACGCCACCAATCGCGACCCGGCCCCGCCGCGCCAGCCAGTCGCCCAGACGTTCCGTTGCACGCCAATTTGACGGCTCGGTTGGGTCCCATTTGACGACCATACCTGCGGCCACCGGATCAGCGGTTTCGTCATCGTCGGGATTCACGCCGACATTGCCGATATGCGGAAAGGTGAACGTCACGATTTGTCCCGCATAGCTTGGATCGGTCATGATCTCCTGATACCCGGTCATTGCGGTGTTAAAACACAGCTCCGCAGAGACCTGTTTTGCCGCTCCAAACCCTTTCCCGTAAAATAGTGATCCGTCTGCAAGCGCCAGACATGCGGTTGGGTGGGCATCAGCAGCAGCGGCCATGTGCAGAATCTCCAAATGCGCAAATTGGCGCGAACCTAAGGTTCACACTGCGCAGGGTCAAGGCCGTTCCCGTTGAACAGAAACGTCGCGTCACGTCATACATCGACCCCTGCAAAACAAGGGATTTACGCAATCTTCTAGCGGTTGCGCCCTTGCGCGGTTTGGGCTAAGCATCATGTCTTGTGACATGGCACGGAGATGCATGAACAATGGGTTTGCGCAAACGCGTGGGCGATACGCTCAAACAGGCAATGAAAGACAAAGACGCCACACGCCTGGGAACGTTGCGGCTGATCAACGCCGCGATCAAAGATCAGGACATCGCGCAACGTGGCAGCGACAGCGACACCGGTGAAGGTGTGGGCGACGTAGAAATCCTGGCCATTCTGGGCAAAATGACCAAGCAGCGCATGGAAAGCGCACGCGCCTATGAAGAAGGCGGACGTCTTGATCTTGCTGAAACGGAACGCGCCGAGATCAGCGTCATCGAGGAGTTCCTGCCCCGTCAACTCGACGAAGCCGAAGTGAGCGACGCGATTAAGGCCGCCATCACCGCCACCGGCGCAGAGTCAATCCGCGACATGGGCAAGGTCATGGGCCACCTCAAGGACCAGTATACCGGCCAGATGGACTTCGGAGCCGTGGGCCCGAAAGTGAAAGATAAGCTCTGCGCAGGGGCGTGAACCCAAGGCGATTTTGAAAGATTGATCCGTCTGCGGGATTGCCTGCTTTGCGGACGAAGTGTGCTTTCGCTGCAGTTGCACAGATCGTCGCTTTTTTTCGTGAGAATTTCAGGACAAACACATATCCACTTGACCTTTTCGTAGCCGAAAAATGGCTTGATGATAGAAAAATCAAGGCAATCCAACGCATTCGAAATTCTTGGGCAGTTTTGCCCATTCGCACCCGTTCTTGATGGTGTACCAGTAAGAAGGCCCTGAACTTAGGGCCTCAGCACTAGTTCTTAATTCTGCACGGCGACAAGAAGTCCGAATAAAAAAGATTTATGCTAGGGGAATGCATGACGCATTATTATCACGTAGATCCACTGACAACAGCTGGTGACGCATCGGGGCGATATCCGGGCAATCATGTGAAGTATTCGAAGCTATTGGCTCCGGTTCGGTGGATCGACAACACCAAGAAAGCGTTGACTGGATCCAGTGCATTCAATCTGACCAAGGCGAGTTTGAAAGAGTTTGACAAGCCGGGTGACCTTCATCCTCGCTGGGGATCAGCAAATGACATTCGGGTTTTGCGGGATTGCCTGGAGATGTTCGCCACTGGCCTCGACAACAACCCGCATATTTCCTCCATTGGCCGGATGCTGATTAAGACCGTCTATTTGACTTATTTGCGAAATCGAACGGAGTTTATCGAGTTTTTCGAAGAGAACGCGGAATTTATTGAAGCAAATGGAAAGTACAAAGCGCCGCTATTGGTGACAGGATATCCTCGGACAGGCACCACGCTGTTACATCGGCTACTGGCAGAAGATCCACAATCCCGGTCGCCTTATACATACGAAATGGAACAAGTTCTGCCACCGCTCAAATCGGGAGAAGACCCGATGATAAGTGACAGGATCAAGAAAAGCGCCGCCTCCATAAACTTGCTTGCCAAATACGCGCCGGGCTTCATTCAAAAGCTCAACGAAAGCCATCTGTGGTCAGCCACTGAAAAAGAAGAGAGCCTGCTTTATATGCAGTTTCACCATGGCATGAACATAGCTAACGGTGTTCAGGCTGGGCTCGAATACGCCTTACGTTTGGCTCAGCCCGATGTTGCGCCCGCATTGCTGAAATACGAACGCAATTTTTTTACTATGTTGGACGCCTATGCTCCGGCAGGCACGCATTGGATCAACAAGGCACCCAGCTACGCTCTCTATTTTGGCTCAATCTTTGATGAATTCGATGACGCACGAGTTGTTGTTACTCACCGCAATCCAGCCAAGAACGCAGCCTCTTTCGCCCGCCTCGTGGAGAGTGCCTGTATCCCGTTTGATGTAGAGGGGAGTATTGATAAACATGCGTTTGGCCAAATGGTCGTCGAATTCAGCGGATTGTGTTGGCAAAGACCGCTGGAGTTTCGCAACGCGCATCCGGAACGCGAAAGTCAGATTATCGATGCGGTGTATAGCGACACTTTTGCAGATCCGATCGCAATGGTTCGCAGGATTTACGAAAAGTTCGAGATGGAGGTCACATCCGAATTCGAGGAGCGGATGAAAGTGTACCTTGCCGACAATCAACAAGGTAAATACGGTCGACATCGATACTCAAACGAAGAGTATGCGATCAATGCCGAAGACTTGAAAGCTAGGCACAGAGATTATTTCGAAAAGTATGGTTTCGACACACAGCCGACCCATGATGATTGAAGCGTTTCACAAAGGAATGGAAAATTCACGTAGCTGACGTTCGCAGCGTCGGTCACTTTGGGCTCAAAGCAGCCATCCTCCACCCTAAAGCGGCGCCATTTCTTACCCCACGACCGGATCCGGCTCACCGATCCGCTTCAACGCCTCTGCAATCTCACCATAAAGCGCCTTGCGTTCATCCTCAGACAGAAACGCCCCGATCTCGACCTCGCGCCCCTTGCCCTTCAGTGTCACGTAATGCGGCACCGGCCCACCCGTGGGGTGCATGTGCACCTTGGTCCAATAGCTCTGGCTTTCCCATTCCTGTGCAGGGCCGCGTGCATTGGTACGGCGCAGATGCACCTCCTCACGCCCAATGGTCAGTTCCTCTCCCATCGCGCCATCACGGTAGGATCGCTGCAGCGCGTACCACACACCCCAGACCGCCAGCACCAGAAAGGGCAACAAGCCCCACAAAGTGGCCGTGCCCAAAAGCGGGAAAAGCGGCATGGTGAACATCACACAGGTGATCAGAATAAACACGGCAAAACCCCAGCGCGGCAGGGACCGGTGCGGCCAAAGGCGCAGGCATTCCACGTCACCATGTGATGTCTCAGATGAGGACCATTGATACGGCATGTGCGGAGTTTAGCGCGACGATCCAAAAGGAAAAGCGCGACATTTGGCGCGCGCTCAAACCTCCAGCCAAATCGTCACTGGCCCGTCATTCACAAGGCTCACCTGCATATCCGCGCCGAACTCTCCGGTTTCCACCGGCACGCCTTCCGCCGCCAGCGCCTTTGCAAAAAGCTCATAAAGCCGCCGTCCGTCCTCAGGTGCTGCTGCGCCGGAAAACCCAGGCCGGGTGCCGCGCGCAGTGTCTGCAGCCAACGTAAACTGGCTCACCACCAAAGCGCCGCCACCCACATCGCGCACCGAGCGGTTCATTTTGCCTGCCTCATCCCGAAAGACCCGCAACTTGGCCACTTTCGCGGCCAGCGCCTGTGCCTGCGCGTCCTCATCCCCTTGCATGGCACAAACCAACACCAAAAGACCCGCTCCGGTCTGACCAATTACCTGTCCCTCAACGCGAACCTGTGCCTCGCTCACCCGTTGGATCAAGGCCCGCATCGCATCCCCCTCGCTTCCGCTTCTTTCTTGTCAAAAATACCCAAATCTCACCGCCGCCGACGCCGTACCTTGTTGGGTTTCTGCGGCACCGCCTGCGCCTTTTCATCCTCAAGCCCCAATTGATCGCGCAGCACGCGAGGTCGGATTTCGAGCACCTCACCGGCTTTCAACTGTCCCAGCTGAAACGGCCCGTAACTGAGGCGGATCAGCCGGTTGACCTGTAATCCCACAGCCTCCATCGCGCGGCGAATCTCGCGGTTCTTGCCCTCGCGGATCGCGACAGTGATCCAGGCATTGGCGCCTTGCTGACGATCCAGGGTCACTTGCATCGGCTGAAACCGCTCGCCATCAATCTCCAAACCCTTGCGCAAGGGCGCGAATGTCTCATCTTTCGGACGCCCCTTGAGCCGCACCTTGTACTTTCGCACCCAGCCAGTGGAGGGCAGTTCCAGCTTACGCTTGATCCCGCCATCATTGGTCAAAAGCAGCAGGCCCTCTGAATTGAGATCAAGCCGCCCGACGCTCATGACGCGCGGCAAATCCTCGGGAAGTGCATCGAAAATTGTCTCTCGCCCCTGCTCATCGCGCGTGGTTGTCACCAACCCGGTGGGCTTGTGATAGAGCCACAGGCGCGGTGGTTCCGGCGCGTCAAGCAGGCGGCCATCCACCTCGATCTTGTCCTTCGGCGTCACATTCAGCGCGGCACGATCGATCACCTTGCCATTGACCTTGACCCGCCCGGCCTCGATCAGGCGCTCGGCCTCTCGCCGGCTGGCAAGGCCAGCGCGGGCAATCACCTTGGCGATACGGTCACCGGGGGGCGTCTTGGGAGGGGATGTCTGGCTCATCCTCTGCCCTTAGCGCATCATCGCCTCTTGCGAAAGCACCCAGGCTTGGGCCATCTGGTCCAATGACATTCAAAAGCCATATGGACACCGCCCTTGAGGAAGCCCGCGCCGCTGCCGCACGTGGCGAAGTGCCCGTGGGAGCCGTTGTTGCGGACCCCAAGGGGCGCATCGTGGCACAGGCGGGCAACAGAACCCGGGAATTGAGCGATCCGACAGCCCATGCGGAAATCCTGGCGCTGCGCGCGGCCTGTGCTGCGGCAAAGTCCGAGCGCCTGCCCGGATATACTTTGACCGTCACGCTGGAACCCTGCGCGATGTGCGCCACGGCGATGGCCAATGCGCGCATTGACCGGCTCTACTATGGCGCATCAGACCCCAAATCCGGCGGGGTAGACCACGGCGCGCGCATTTTCACACATCCGCAAACACACCATGTGCCAGAGGTTTTCGATGGGATTGCGGCGAAAGAGGCAGAAGCCCTGCTCAAAGCCTTCTTCGCCGCCCGACGCTAGGCGCAAAAGCTTTCAAAAAGCTTTTGCCAAGTCTTTTCAGAAAAGACTTGGCCTGCCTCAGATCTCAATCGCCTGCATCACCTTGGGCTCAACGACATCCACCCCGGACAAGGCATTTTTCAGCACATCCGCCGATTGCTCGAGAATCGGGAAGGTTTTGTAATGACACGGGATGACCGTCTTGAAATTGAAAAACGTCTTGGCGGCATAAGCTGCGCGGCGCATATCCATGGTGAAATGCCCACCGGCGCACAGAATGCCGATATCCGGCGTGTGCAGATCATTCCAGATGCCCATATCCGCTGTCACGTCTGTATCTCCAGAGAGATAAATCACATGCCCCTCACCCGCGATCATGTACCCGCATTCCGTGCCAGGCACATGTGGCCCGTCCGGTCCACCAAAGCTGGAGGAGTGCAGTGCATTGACCATGGTCACCGCCACATCGCCGAGCTGCACAGTGCCGCCTTTGTTGAACCCCACGGTTGCCACGTCCTGACTTTCCTCCCACCAGGACATCAGATCGTACTGGCCAACCACCGGGATGTCCAAACGCTTGGCCAGATCCGGCAAATCCGCCGCGTGGTCAAAATGCGCATGGGTCAACAGGATATGCGTGGCTCCCGCCACCGCCGCCTCATGACTGTCCTCCGGCAACACTGGATTACCAGTCAGCCAGGGATCAATGAGCAAAACCTCCCCTGCGATTTCGATACGAAAGCTGCCATGGCCAAGCCAGATGATTTTCATGAGAAACCTCCTATGTTTACGACAATCTACCCATAGACAGGCCCAGAGCAAACCAAGATGACTTGGACCGAACATGTTGACGGATACTGCGAACGCATTGATCCAAGCTTTTGGGCCGAACCCGTCAACGCCGTGACCAATGCGGCCTTTGTTATCGCGGCTCTTGTGATGGTGTACCGGCTGCGCACGACTCATGCCCCGCTGGCATGGAGTCTTACGGCCGTTCTGGGCCTGATCGGAATCGGCAGTTTCCTCTTTCACACCTTTGCGCAACCCTGGGCGGGCGCTTTGGATGTTGTTCCAATTGTTGCGTTCATACTGATCTACATCTTTGCCGCCAGCCGCGATTTTCTGGGCTTGTCCACTTTGTGGTCCCTCGGAATCATGATGGCGTTTTTGCCCCTGTCCGCCGCGCTGATACCGGTGTTTCAATCCGTGCCGCTCTATGGGCAATCGGCAGGCTATCTGCTCGTCCCAATATTCATCGCGATCTACGCGATCCTCTTGCGCGCGAACCCGCCTTTGTCTCGTGGATTGGCAATCGGAGCAGGTCTTTTGATGCTTTCGCTCACCTTCCGAAGTCTGGATATGCCGCTTTGCGAGACCCTGCCGCTTGGCACGCATTTCCTCTGGCACATCCTCAACGCTGTCATGCTGGCCTGGATGATCGAAATCTATCGCCGTCACAGACTTGCACCGCCAGCGGCACAAGGCTAAACGCAAGGCGAAAACCGCAACGGAGAGACGCATGTCCATTGACACCGCGACCGCCGCCAAAGTGGCCAAACTTGCCCGCATCCGGGTGGAAGAAGACGACCTGCCTGCGCTGGCGCAGGAGTTCAACACAATCCTTGGGTTCATTGAACAACTCAATGAGGTCGATGTGGAGGGGGTTGAACCGATGGTATCGGTCACGCCCATGCGGCTCAAACGCCGGATTGATGAAGTCACAGACGGCAATCAACAGGACAAGGTTCTCTCGAACGCGCCAGATGCGCGCGAAGGCTTTTTTGCCGTGCCGAAGGTGGTCGAATAATGGCTGATCTCAACACGCTGACCATCGCCGAAGCCCGCGACAAACTGCGCGCCAAGGATGTCACCTCGCTTGAGCTAACCGAAGCATGCCTCAATGCCATTGAAGGTGCTGATGCCTTGGGCGCATTTGTACATCACACCCCAAATCTGGCACGGGATCAGGCCAAAGCCGCTGACGCACGTCTGGCCAAAGGCGATGCACCAAGTATGTGCGGTATCCCATTGGGAATTAAAGATTTATTCTGCACCAAAGGTGTGCCATCACAAGCCGCCTCAGGCATTCTGAGCGGCTTCAAGCCGGAGTATGAATCCACCGTCAGCCAGAACCTGTTTGACGCAGGCTCGGTCATGCTGGGCAAGCTCAACATGGACGAGTTTGCCATGGGGTCCTCCAACGAGACCTCCGTTTATGGCAACGCCGTGAACCCCTGGCGGCGCGGCAACGAGGAAACCGCCCTCACCCCTGGCGGCTCGTCGGGTGGGTCGGCCAGTGCGGTGGCTGCCGATCTCTGCCTTGGGGCCACGGGCACAGACACCGGCGGCTCGATCCGCCAACCTGCCGCCTTTGTTGGCATCACCGGGATCAAGCCCACCTATGGGCGCTGTTCGCGTTGGGGCATTGTGGCCTTTGCCTCGTCCCTCGATCAGGCCGGACCAATGACCAAGACCGTGCGCGATGCGGCGATCATGCTGGAGACCATGTGCAGCCATGATCCAAAAGACAGCACCTCTGCTGACTTGGCTGTGCCCGACTTTGAGGCCATGCTGACCGGGGACATCAGAGGCAAAACTATTGGTATTCCCAAAGAATACCGGATGGACGGGATGCCGGACGAGATCGAAACACTCTGGGCGCAGGGTAAGGACATGCTGGCCGATGCAGGCGCCAAGATTGTCGATATCAGCCTGCCCCACACCAAGTACGCCTTGCCCGCCTACTATGTCATTGCGCCCGCCGAGGCCTCGTCAAACCTCGCGCGGTATGATGGCGTGCGCTATGGCCATCGCGCGCAGATGGCGCAGGGCGATGGCATCACCGAGATGTACGAAAAAACCCGTGCCGAAGGGTTCGGGGCCGAAGTCAAACGCCGGGTGATGATTGGCACATATGTGCTTTCAGCCGGGTTTTATGACGCCTATTACAACCGCGCCCGACGGGTGCGCGCCCTTATCAAGCGCGACTTTGAAGAGGTGTTTGATCAGGGCGTTGACGCCGTCCTGACACCGGCCACCCCATCTGCGGCGTTCGAGTTGGGCCGCGAAACTTCCGATCCGGTTGAGATGTATCTCAATGATGTCTTCACCGTGACAGTGAACCTGGCCGGTCTGCCCGGCATCGCGGTTCCCACCGGTCTTGACAAGCAAGGCCTGCCTCTGGGACTGCAGCTGATTGGCCGGCCCTGGGAAGAAGGCGATTTGCTCAATACCGCCTACGCGCTGGAAAATGCAGCAGGATTTGTAGCCAAGCCCACGAAATGGTGGTAAATTCCGCCAAAACAAAACGGCAGGACCAATGCAGATGCGATTTTCACTATGCGTAACCGCGCTTGCGGCACTGGCCGCTTGCTCCACCCCTGTGCCAGACAGCGGCGTTCCGAACACCGGGCAAGGTGTGGGATTTGGTAATTACAATCAATACCTTGAACAACAACGTGCACGTGATGCGGCCCTTGCAGGGAACGCTGTTCCTGGTGCCGGGGCGATATCGGATGAAACCCCCGGCTCTGGCGCGGCAGGTACGGCATATGCTGCTGGCACCCAGCCGTCCACAGCCAGCACCGGAGAAGAACTCGCCGCCGAAACCCGTGCCCGTTTGGCGGAAACCTCCGCCAATTCAGGGCAAGCCGTGGTCCATGCCAGCCCTTCGAACCCCGCACCGCAAACCGTCGCGGGTGATGCAGGCATATCAGCGGAAAACGATTTCAACGCTGTGGGCAATGTGCGCTCAATTGACGACGATGCCGAGTTGATCGCTCAAAATCGCGCGCAGTACAAAGTAGTCCAACCTACCGCCCTGCCCCAACGCAGCGGCAGCACCGGGCCTAACATCGTGGAATATGCGCTTTCGACCAAACACGCGGTGGGCACGCAGATCCATAGCCGGGTGGGCATCAACAAGACCGCCCGTTTTGAACGCAACTGCGCCAAATACGCCTCACCTGACCTCGCTCAGAGTGATTTCCTGGAAAAAGGTGGCCCGTCACGCGACAAGCTTGGGCTTGACCCCGACGGCGATGGCTACGCCTGCGCATGGGACCCGCGCCCATTCCGCACAGCGGTGGGTGGCTGACACTGTTGGCGCAAAAGCCGATCTGGCATCCGTCTCCGAATTTTGGCCCGCGACGCGGCGGGGCAGTGCCTGACCTTGTGGTCTTGCACTACACGGCAATGGAGAGCTGTGACGCCGCTAGAGACCGGCTGTGTGATCCTCAGGCTGAAGTTTCGGCGCATTACCTGATTTCCGAAACCGGGACCTGCTGGCAGCTGGTTGAAGAAGACATGCGCGCCTGGCACGCCGGGGCCGGGCAATGGGGGGATGTGACGGATGTCAATTCCCGGTCCATTGGGATAGAATTGGCCAATACTGGCAGCCATCCTTTTCCAGAACCGCAAATGACAGTGCTTGAGCGCCTTTTGTGCGATGTCATGCACCGGCACAGAATCGCGCCGGAACGGGTGATTGCACATTCGGACATGGCCCCGGATCGCAAATACGATCCCGGTCCGCGATTTGATTGGTATCGGCTGGCCGCAAGTAACTTGAGTATTTGGCCGCAAACATCTGATAAAAAAATAGAATTTGCTAATTCAGCTCATCAGTTCGGTTATTCCCCAGAGGCGACAGAAAATGACATTCTACAGGCCTTCCGCAGCCGGTTTCGCCCGTGGGAGGATGGCCCTCTTGATGCCACGGATTGCGCCGTAATGGCGGATCTTGCGCGGCGTTTTCCATTTGACGGCCCACCCCCTGCCGCCTAAAGCTCTGGATCGCGCGGAGGGCCGGACGGCTGCGTGAGGGTGACCTTGCGAGGAAAGTCCGGACTCCACAAGGCAACGGTGCCGGGTAACGCCCGGCCGGGGCAACCCGAGGGAAAGCGCCACAGAGAACAGACCGGCCCGGACTTCCGGGCCAAGGGTGAAACGGTGGGGTAAGAGCCCACCGCGGGACGGGCAACCGGACCGGCATGGCAAGCCCCACCGGGAGCAATGCCAAATAGGGATCGCATATGGGCCGCCTTGGCCCCGTGGTCCGGGTTGGCAGCTAGAGCCTGCGGGCAATCGCAGGCGCAGATGAATGGCCGTCTCACCCCTCTTGGGGTCAGACAGAATCCGGCTTACAGGCCCTCCGCGCTTACTCACGGCTTTGAACGCTTGACGCATCGATGCATGCCTCACACAGTCGACGCATGGACAATCTTCAGAACACAATTGCGATCCTTGGCGACCTGATCGCCTTTCCCACGATTTCGCCCGATAGCAATCTCGACATGATTGCCTATCTGGCAGAACGGTTGGACAGCGTTGGTGCGTGCGTGGGCATTTACCATGACGAGACGGGCAAGAAGGCCAATCTTTTTGCCACACTGGGGCCTGATATGCCCGGCGGTGTTGTGCTCTCTGGTCATACCGATGTGGTGCCTGTGTCCGATCAAAGCTGGACCAGCGATCCGTTCGTGATGGACGAACGTGAAGGGCGCCTCTACGGGCGCGGCAGTTGCGACATGAAAGGTTTTATCGCCGCAACGATTGCCCTTGCCCCTCTCTTTGCCGAGCGCGTCGGAGCGCGCCCTATTCATTTCGCCTTCACTCATGACGAGGAGTCGGGCTGTTTCGGCGCTCAAGCCCTGGCTGAGCAGTTGCGCGCCAAGGGCGTGCGCCCCGGTGTGGCGCTGATCGGGGAACCCACGTCCATGCGCGTGATCGAGGGGCATAAGGGCTGTTACGAATATTCCACGCATTTCACCGGGCTGGCCGGGCATGGTTCTGCCCCCGACATGGGCGTGAATACCGTCGAATATGCCGCGCGCTATGTCACGCGGCTCTTGCATCTCAAAGACGCCCTGCGCGCCCGTGCCCCCAAAGACAGCCGGTTCGACCCACCCTGGACCACGATCAATGTCGGCGCGCTGCATGGCGGCGTCGCCCACAATGTGATCCCCTCACGCACCTCTGTGGATTGGGAAATGCGCCCGGTGCAGACATCAGATGCGGATTACGTGAAATCCGATCTTGAACGCTATTGCGAAGAAGAACTCCTACCCGCCATGCGCGCCATATCGGACGAGTCAGGGATCGTGACCGAGATCATCGCCGAGGTCGAAGGGCTGGAACCCGCGTCAGAGAATGAAGCGCGCGATATCTTTATGGAACTGACAGGGGCAAATGGGGCTGATCTGGTGGCGTTTGGCACAGAGGCCGGGATTTTTCAGACCCTTGGTTTGTCCGCGGTGGTGTGCGGGCCGGGATCTATCGAACAGGCGCACAAAGCGGATGAGTTTGTCGCGATAGACCAACTCTCGCAATGTGTCGGCATGCTGGAACGACTCAGCGCCCGCATCGCCTGAGCCCTCACACCAGCCCCATATCCCGTGCCAGCATGGCAGCATGGGTCCGGTTTTTGGCCGAAAGCTTGCGCGACAGGGTTTTGACGTGAAGCTTTACCGTGACCTCCTGAATATCCAGATCGCGCGCGATTTCCTTGTTGAGCTTGCCTGCCACAAGACCCTGCAAAACATCGCGTTCGCGCGGTGTAAGCTGTACGGCCCCGGCAGGCGCGTTTTCGGTCAGATACGCATCAGGAGAAAACACCTCGCCCGACAGCATTATCCGCATGGCGGCAACCATATCCTCGGGCTTTAGGCTTTTGGGTAAGAACCCGGACGCCCCGGCATCAAGGGCACGTTGGGCGGCTTCTGAGGTTGTCTTCGTCGACAGTATGGCCACGGAACACCCATATTGCGACCGCATCTGAGACAGGCCATCAAGCGCCTTGTTATCCGTCCCCAGACAGCCGAGCAGCACAAGGTCGAAAGGACCCTCTTTGTCATACAGTTCGCTTGCAGCTTCGACGTTCTTGGTTTGCAGAACTTCAAAACCGCTTTGCCTGCGCAAATAGTCCGTCAGGGCTTCGCGCACCAAATCATGGCCGCCAGCGAATAGTATTTTCGACACTTCTATTTCCGTGTTCATGCTGCAAAAACGCAGCAGCCGACTGTAAACCAACGGGGTCAAGACTACAGGCACTTGTCCGAGCCACACAATGATGGCGTGCCGCGGATTAGTCGCACCTTTGAGACAAACCGGCGAATTACTTTTGAGTTTACCAAATATGGAAACAACAGGCATAGTTTACGTGGTTTTGGCGGATTGCGGTAGGGTCTTTGGCCGTCGTTTCTGTGTGTTTCCGCACATTTTCTTCAGTGAAGAGGCGCTTTCATACAAATCATGTAGATGATTCTCCAGGACTTTGATCATCCATGCGGGACAGAACTGACTGGCCGAACCACCCCAAGGAATAAACCTGGCGCCGCTTTACTTTCGATAATTTCAAAGGTTTTATTCGAACTGTTCAAATAACCCCAAAGGTTGGCGGCATGAAACCATCCCAGCTCAGCCTCAGATGGCTTGAGGTTTTTCTGATGACCGCGCAAAGCGGCTCGGTACAGACGGCCGCACAGCAGGCCGGTCTATCGGTGAGCACCGTCTCGCATCACCTCAAGTCGCTGGAAACCAAACTGGGTACACCGCTTTTTGATCACAGCCGTCGCCCCTTGCGGGTCACGGCGGCAGGCGCCGTGTTTCAGCGGGATGTGGAGGGCGCTCTGAAACTCATTCGCAAGGCCGAAGCCGAAGCACAAGCCGGGTCGGTGGGCGAAACGCGATCATTGGCCCTCGCCCTTATCGAGGATTTTGATGGCGACATTGCCCCCGAACTGGCGCGTCACCTGACCACCGCCATGCCAAAATGCCGGTTTCGCCATCTCACCCGGCCCAGCCATGAAATCCTGGACATGCTGCGCGCACAGGAGATTGACGTCGGCCTCGCGGCTCGCCCGCAGTCCGTACCGGACGCGCTCAGCGAGCACGCCATCCTGCGCGACCCTTATGTTCTGGCCTTGCCCGCTGGCGTCAAGCTGGCCGAAGACAGGCTCATTGCCGGGCAAACCGACCTGCCCTTTCTGCGCTATTCCTCAAATCAGCTCATGGCCCGGCAAATTGAACAGCAATTGCGCCGCCTGAACCGGGATCTGTCAGACCAGTACGAATTTGAAAGCACCCAAACCCTGATGCGTCTCGTGGCCGAGGGCGCGGGTTGGGCCATCACCACACCGATGAACTACCTGCGTGCGCAGAGGTTTCATCGTCAGGTCCGGCTGGCCCCTTTCCCCGACAAGGGATTTGCGCGCACGCTATCGATCTATGCCACCGACCTCGCCGATCCTGTGGTGATGCAAACGGTTACCGAGACCCTGCGCCGGCTGATTGAGACCCGCGCGGTGCAGCCTGTGATCGACGCGGAACCCTGGTTGCGGGATGCCTTTCGATTGCTGCCAGTCAATCGCTCAGAATCTTGAACCGCGCGCGGATGGCCGCGTCTTGTTCGGGCGTCAGGTAGTTGGGCGTATGCGTCTGCAAAACCTCCCGCGCCTTGTCGCGCGCCACGCTCCAGGCATCGGGCGCGCCCTTTTCTTGCCAACTGCGCGGCATGTCCCGGTCGGCCAGCTCTGGGTAAACATAGTCGCGCTCCATCGCCTCAAACGTCTGCGCACCGCCCAGGAAATGCCCCTCGCCCAGCACCGCTTCGCAAATCGCGTCAATGCCCAGATTGGCCTCGGACACCTCCACACCGCGCAACGCGCGATAAGTGGCGGCGTGCATCTCATTGTCGAGAATAAACGCCTCGAAACTGACCCCCAAGAGCGAGGCGGTCATGCCTGAGGACTCGTAAATCAGATTGCCCCCCGCCAGCGCCGCCGCAAGCGAGGTCAGCCCCTTTTCCGCGCCGTATTGCGCGTCGATTGCCTTGGCATCGGACATCGAACAAGCCACGCCACTGGGCAGGCCCAGCCAGTTGCTAAGTTGAGCTGACGCGGCATTGAGCACAGCTATCTCACCCCCGCCCCCGGCAAAAGCCCCAGTGCGCAGGTCAATCACCAACGGCCAGTTGGAAAAGACCATCGGATGGCCCGGTTTGATCACATGCACCATCGCAAGGCTCGCCAGCGTTTCGGCCAATGACTGAGCTAGAAACCCTGCAAGCGTGGCGGGTGCCGTCGCTCCGGCCTGTGCCGCCGTGATGAGCGACACGGGGATGTTGTGCGCCAAACATTCAAATGTGACATCCACTGCGTCCTCACCGTAGCGCATCGGGCTGATGACCGGGCTGATATGTGCCTTGAGCCATGGGCGTTTGGCAAAAGTTCCCGGCCCTCCCGACGCGATATCAAACATTTCGACAATCGGCGCGACGTGCTCAGGCAAGGTAAACGCCGTCGCGACAGGCTTCGTCGTGTTCCTGATCAGCGCATATGCCGTGTTCACATCCAGATCGAACGGGTCTTCAATATCCGTGGCGATGCAACAGCGCGTGAACCAGCTGACATTGGTCAGTGTGTCCTGCAACCGGGTGAAATCATGCAAGTCGGTCAATGTTGCGGGGCGGTATACCCCGGTCTCAAGGTCAAGCGTCTGCACCGCAGCCCCGCCTGTGCCGAAGTGCACCGCCTGTCCGCCCACGGTAATGCTGCGCGCAGGGTCCCGACCCTGAAAGGTGAACGTCTTGGCCGCACTGGAAATCGCCGCCTTGATCAGGTCTGGCGGCAGGGAAATGCGGTCTCCGGGCAATTCATGGGCGCCATTTGCAAGAAAGAGCGCCGCAAGGCGGTCCGGCACCTCACCCATCCCCAGCTCCTCTAACAGGCGCAGCGCAGTGTCAAAAATCTGCTGCAGATCGGTGTCCGTGAGTGGCTTGTATTGACCGCCGACTTGTCCAGGTGGGGCTGGGTTGATCGCAGGTGGCGCCGCTGCCTTGGCCAGCCGTTCGCGGCGTCCGGACCGACGCGACGGTTTTCTGGCCTCATTTGGCATAAGCGACCTCCTCAATGCTCGGCCTCATGGAGCGGCATTCGGCACAAACCGGCAAGTGAATTCGAAGTCAGATCAATAAGTCGTAAATCTAATTCGAATTTTTCGAATTCATTGACCCTATGATTGACGAAAAGACGATTTCCCGGCCTTAACCAGATGAACAGCTTGGAGTGGAGCCATGAAAACTCAGACCCGGTGCGTGGTGATCGGCGGCGGTATCGCCGGATGCTCGACCTTGTATCACCTGACACAGGAAGGTTGGACCGATGTCGTTCTGGTGGAGCGTAACGAGCTGACATCCGGGACGACATGGCACTCTGCCGCGCAGGTCACGAACTTTGGCATGAACCAGACCATGGTCGGACTGAAAACACATTCCATAAACCTTTACAAAGAGTTGGCGAACGATCCTGAATACCCGATCAACTATCACCACGGCGATGGCGGCATCCGCATGGCCAACACCGAAGCGCATATGGAGGGCTACCGTCACTTCGCCTCTATGGCGCGCGGGATGGATGTGCATTTCGAAGTGATCGACGCCGAGGAATGCGCCCGGCGGCATCCGCTTATTTCCACCGACAACCTGATTGGCGGACTGTGGGACCCGCTGGATGGCGATATCGACCCCGCGCAGCTTTGTCAGGCGCTGGCGCGGCGTGCGCGCAAGGCAGGCGCTGAGGTCTATCGCAACACGCCCGTGACCGCCCTCACCCAGCATGCCGATGACAGCTGGACGGTGCACACTGAACATGGCGACATCCGTTGTGAGGTGGTGGTTAACGCCTGCGGGTACCGGGTGAACGAAGTGGGCGCGATGATGGGCGTGCATCACCCGGTCATGTCGATGGAGCATCAGTATTTCCTGACCGAACCGATTCAGGCAATCATGGATGCCGGTCACCGTATGCCCCTGATCCGCTGCCCCATTAGCGATTATTACTGCCGGCAGGAAAAGAACGGGCTGCTCGTTGGGTTTTATGAGCAAGACTGTAAAACCTGGGGCATGGACGGGATTGATCCGAATTTCGTCAATGCGCTTTGCCCTGATGATCTGGACCGGGTTATGGACGTGCTTGAAGGCGCGTTTGCCCGAATGCCTGCGTTGCGTGAGACGGGCATTCACACCGTAGTCAATGGCCCGATCACCTACACGATTGATGGCGCGCCTCTGGTTGGACCCATACCAGGCAAGAGAAATGCGTTTTGCATCATAGGCTTACGCGCCGGTCTTGGAGAAGGCGGCGGACATGGCTGGTTGCTGGCACAGCAGATTGTGCATGGTGAGGCGTGCTATGACACCTGGCCGCTCGATCCGCGGCGGTTTACTGGGCACGGCAATGTGGAACTCACCGCCCTGAAGGCCATTGAAGACTACCAGAACGAATTCCGCTTCCACTTTCCGCATGAGCATCGTCCCGCCGGTCGTCCGATCAAGACCACGCCCCTGACGCCGGTTCTGGCCGCAGAAGGGGCTGAATTTGGCGTCGTAAACGGTTGGGAACGCGTGGATTTCTTCAAACCATCCCCTGACTTCAAGGAAACTCACTCTTTCCGCTTCAATGAAACCTTCGATGTGGTCGCGGCAGAGGTGAAGGCCATTCAGACCGGCGTGGGATTAACAGAAGTGAACGGCTTTAACCGCTTTGAGCTGACCGGTTCAGATGTCCACAGCTTCCTGGACCGTATGGTCTGTGGATCTGTCTCGCGCAAATCTGGTCGTGCGGGTCTGGCCTATCTGCTCAACCACCACGGCATGGTGAAGGGGGAATGCACCATCGCCAACCTGCCCGCCTCCGATCGTGGCCCTGACAGGGTTTGGTATGGCTCTGCGGCGGCATCTGAGGCACATGACATGGATTGGCTCTGTGCCCATCTGCGCCCTGATGAGGATGTGCAGATCCGGTCTTTGACCAATGACCAGACCATCCTTGTGCTGGCTGGGCCCAAGGCGCGCGATGTGCTGTCATCGGCCAGCCGTGGAGATTGGTCAGCGGCGGCGTTTCCGTGGCTTTCCGTGCGCGAATGCTTCATCGGCATCGCTCCAGCTACAGTCTTTTCTCTCAGCTTTTCCGGAGAGTTAGCCTATGAAATTCATGTCCCAAACAACCAGCTTTACGCCGCCTATCTGGCTTTGCGCCAAGCTGGGGAGCTGCATGGCCTGACCCTATTTGGCTCTCGGGCCGTCGAGTCGATGCGTCTTGAGAAAGGGTTCCTGCATTGGAAATCCGACATCCTGACAGAGTTCGACCCCTTCGAGACTGGCCTGGATCGGTTCGTGCGCATGAACAAACCGGATTTTATTGGTAAGGCAGCACTTGAAAACCGGCGCAAGCAGGGTCCGCAAAAGAAACTGGTCACGTTGGAAATCGACAGCCGAGACGCCCCCGCCCATGGTGGGGCATCGGTGATGGATGGCGAAAAAGTGATTGGCACGGTGACGTCCGGCGACTGGGGGCACAGGGTCGGCAAAAATCTGGCCTATGCCTTTGTAGATCCTGCATTTTCTGAGATGGGCCAGGAAACGCATATCGACATCATTGGCCATCTCACCCCCGCCAAGGTGATCCCTGCTTCGCCATATGACCCGGATATGACCCTGCCGCGCGGTTAGAAGCGTCAGCAAACTTGCCATTTTGCGGAACTTGTTTACCTTTTCGCAGCACACCACGCTTTGGGTGCGGCCTTGGGGAAGGTCCGGATGTCGGTAGTCAAACAACTCTTGATCCTGTGCTGTCTCGCAGGGCTCGCTTACGGCGGGTATGAGGGCTATCGCGCCTACTTGCTCCCCCAAGAAGAGGCCGAAACCGACGATCCGCCACGCCCGGTGACCATCGAGGTGGCCAAGGCCAAGACAAGCCGAATTTCCGAAACGGTCGAGGCCGTGGGCACCACCCGTGCGCTGCGTTCGATTGAGATCGTGCCCGAGGATGAAGGCCGCGTTGTGACCCTCAACATCACGCCGGGGGCAAAAGTCAAACAGGGCGATGTGCTTGTAAAACTTGACGAAACCATTGAGCGCGCCGATCTGGCGGAGGCCCGCGCGCGCATGACAGAGCAAGAGCTTGCGTTGGCCCGGATCGAGCGGCTTTTGAGCACAAGCGCTGTAAGCCAGGCGTCGCTGGAAGAGGCCACCGCACGTCTGGCCGAGGCCGAAGCCGCGCTGGAGCGCGCCCGCCAGAGGCTGGCCAACCGCACCATTGACGCACCGTTTGACGGCATCGTTGGCCTCTCCGAGATCGACGCAGGGGCGCGCATCGAGGCCGGCGATATGATCGCGCGGCTTGATGACCTCAGCCAGGTGGAGCTTGAGTTTTCCTTGCCGGAAACGCTCTTTGGCCGGGTTAACACTGGCCTCTCTATCGCCGCCACCAGCCCCGCTTTCCCTGACAAACGGTTCGAAGGCCGGATAGAAGCCGTCGATAGCCGCATTGACCCTATCGCACGCGCTTTCCGCACACGCGCGGTGATCCCCAACCCGGAAGGCCTCTTGCCGGCGGGCATGTTCATGTCCCTGACGCTGATCCTATCCGAGCTGGAAGCGCTAACCGTGCCCGAAGAGGCCATCGTATTTCAGGCCGCCGCCACTTACGTGTTCCTGATCGAAGGCGAAGAGGCCCGCAGGGTCTCGGTCACCACAGGGCCGCGCCGCGATGGGCGCATTGCCGTCCTGTCCGGTCTTGAAGAAGGCGACATCGTAGCCATTCGCGGCCTTGCACGCTTGCGCGATGGATCAACTGTGGTGATCAAAGCCGAAGGGAACGAAGGCACCGCGGCGCAGGATGGCGACTCATGAGGCTGTCGGACATGGCCGTGCGCCGCCCGGTTCTGGCCGCGGTGGCCAGCCTATTGATCCTTGTCTTTGGCCTTGCCGCCGTACAGTCGATCCCGATCCGCGAATTGCCGGATGTGGACAACGCCGTTGTCTCTGTCGACACCACCTATGTGGGTGCCGCGCCCGAAGTGATCGACTCTGACATCACCGAAACGCTGGAAGGCGCGCTGGCAACCATCAACGGCGTCCGGTCGATCAGTTCCGGCTCGCGCCCTGGACGGTCACGCATCACCATCGAATTTGAGGCCAGCCGCGATCTGGACGCGGCCGCAGCCGACGTGCGCAACGCAGTCTCCCGCGTGAGCGGCCGCTTGCCCGAAGAGGCCGAGGAGCCTCTGGTCATAAAATCCGACGCCGATGCCGACCCGGTGATGCGTCTGGCGATCACCTCAACCCGCATGACCACCGCCGAGATCACGGACTATATCGATCGGTTCATCGCCGACCGGATTTCGACCGTCGAGGGGGTCTCAACCCTGCGCATCTACGGTCAACGCCCTTTTGCCGTGCGCATCTGGATCGACCGGCGTGCCCTGGCGGCGCGCAAGCTTACCGTGGCCGATATTGAGACGGCGCTCAGGCGCAACAACATCGAACTCCCCGCAGGCGAGGTGAAATCCGACAGTCGTCAGCTTTCGGTACGCCTCAACAGCCGCCTGGGCAGCATCGAGGATTTTCGCGATCTGGTCATCGACCGCGTGGCAGGCTACCCCGTGCGCCTGCGTGATGTGGCAAGGGTTGAGCCGGGTGTGTCTGACGAGACCACAATCGTGCGCACCAATGGCAGTGATGCGGTCGGTATCGCCGTCCTGCGCCAAAGCCGCTCCAATACGCTTGCTATCTCAAATGCTGTGCGCGCCGAGATTGACGCCATTACACCCACCCTGCCCGAAGGCATGGAAATCATCGTCGGCTCTGATGACGCGCTTTTTGTCGGGGCCTCAATCCGCGAAGTGCTGATTGCGCTTTCCATTTCCTTGTCGCTTGTGGTGCTGGTGATCCTCGTTTTCCTGCGATCCCTGCGCGCCACGCTGGTGCCCGCCATTGCCATCCCCGTCTCATTGGTGGGCTGTTTCATCCTGATTTCAGCCTGGGGCTTTTCGCTCAACACGCTCACACTTCTTGCGCTCTTACTGGCCATCGGCCTGGTGGTGGATGACGCCATTGTGGTGCTAGAAAACATCCAACGCCGCATTGAGTTGGGGGAAACCCCGCTTGTCGCCAGCTATCGTGGCGCGCGACAGGTGACTTTTGCGGTGATTGCCACCTCGCTCACGCTCATGGCGGTGTTCGTGCCGCTCTCGTTCATGCCCGGACAGGTTGGTCGCCTGTTCATCGAATTTGGCTGGGTCATGGCGGGAACCGTTGCCATCTCAACCTTTGTAGCGCTGACCGCCTGCCCTGCTCTGGCCTCCAAGGTTCTGCGCGCGCGCCGCGAGGGCACCGAACGCACTCCGGATCACCGCACCTGGCCCCAGAAAGCCTATGAGGCCCTGCTCACACGCGCTGTGGCCATGCCGCTCGTGGTGATCGTGCTCGGCGGCTGTGTCACCGCGGGAGCGGCACTCTTCTATCAGGACCTCGCGCGCGAGTTGGCCCCGCGTGAGGACCGTGGCGTGGGGTTCGTGCCCCTGACCGCGCCGCAAGGCAGCACAGTCGCCCATTCCGACCTCGCCGCGCGACAGGTTGAGGAAATCCTGGACCCCATACGCGAAACCGGCGTGATCGAAACGGTCTTTACCTTCACCGGATGGGGCAATCGCGCCTACCGATCTTTCGTTGTCTTCCGGCTTGCCCCATGGGAAGAGCGCGATGTCCCGGTCAGTGATGTGGTCGACCAGATCCGCGAGCGGATTGATGAGGTCACGATTGCGCGTGGCTTCCCCGTCACCCCTGCCGGGCTTGGCCTGCGCGGCAATTCCACACCGGTGCGTGTGGTGATCAGCGGGCCAGATTTCGAGAGCGTCAAGGACTGGTCTCAGGACCTGCTGGAGCGCGCGAAAGAGATCGACGGGCTGGTCGACCCCGATATCAACTTTGAACAGAACCTGCCACAGCTTGACGTGCGCATCGACCGCCAGCGCGCCGACGACCTCGGCATATCCGTAGAAACCATCGCCAACACGCTGCAAACCATGCTGGCCTCGCGCGAGGTCACCGGTTTTGTCAGTCAAAGCCGGGAATATCCGGTGATCCTGCAAGCTGAAGGCAACCAGCGCCGCACACCATCGGACATTGCCAATATCTTTGTGCGCGCGGCCGACGGAGAGACGCTGGTGCCTTTGGGTGCTTTGGTGGCACTAGAGGAAAACGCCGCCGCCCCGTCCCTGCGCCGGTTTGACCGCCTGCCCTCGATCCAGCTCTCCGGCTCGCTGGCCCCCGGTGCCAGTCTCGGCAATGTGCTGAGCGCCGTGGAAGACGGCGCTGCTGAGATCCTGCCGCCAGAAGCCAAGCTTGGCTATTCCGGCCAGTCACGCACCTTCAAAGATACCTCAGCGGGGATCGGGCTGGTCCTTGCGCTGGCCATGTTGATTGTCTTCCTGGTTCTCGCCGCGCAGTTTGAAAGCTTTGTGCACCCGATCACCATCATGCTCACCGTACCAGCGGGTATCGCCGGGGCAATCTATGCCATGGCCATCGGGGGGTTGACGCTCAATGTCTATAGCCAGATCGGGATCATCCTATTGGTGGGCCTTGTCGCCAAGAACGGCATCCTGATCGTGGAATTTGCCAACCAGCTGCGCAGCGAGGGATTAGAACGGCGCGAGGCGGTGATCCGCGCCTCGGTCCTGCGCCTGCGGCCGATCGTGATGACGGTGATCTCGACGGCCCTCGGGGCCATGCCGCTGGTTCTCGCCACCGGGGCGGGTGCCGAAAGCCGTCAGGCGATTGGCACGGTGATTGTCGCCGGCCTCTTGCTGGCCAGTCTGCTGATGCTGGTGGTCACGCCAGTGCTTTACGACCTGCTGGCGCGCTTCACCAAACCCCAGGGCGCGCTGGAGCGTCGTCTGGAAGCAGAGTTGAGCGAGAAACCCGCCGCACTCTAGCCTTGAGGTGCTGATTCCTCACCTTCAGCAAAGACAGCAATCAAACATCCGGTTTCCGTATGCGAGGAATGCTCGGTCCCCGGCGCCAGCCAGACCACATCCCCCTGCCGATACACTGTCCCGTCATTGTCGATCAATTCGCCTTCGAGCATCAGGAATTCCTCCGCGCCGCCATGCTGGTGCGGGGTTGAGCGTGATCCGGGATCCATTTTGTAGATGTAAAACCCTACATCCCGCGGCAAGTCCGTGTTGAGCTTGAGTATCGAGGTGCCCGGTTCGTTCTCATCATCAAATGCCTTAAACGCGGCTGCATCCGCGATATTCGCCACCCGCCGCTCATGCGCTTTGATCGGTTTCATCCCTTAGGCTCCCACAATTCTTCTGGCTCAAATTATCCCCGCCGAAGGCTCCGACGCAAACTAAATCGTGCCTTGTTGCACGCTCCTACGAGAGGGGTATCTGACGGTGCTGTCAGACGGATGGTCTCGGAGCTTGTTTGAACTTCAGTAATTTGTTGGGTTTGGTCGTCAAGTAAGACTCCGGAACCGCCCTGCCCGCCCGAAAGCAGATTCAACTGACACTGCCGAGCCGAGGGAAGATTTTCCCATGCTGCACGAGCAAAACGACCTTTCTGTTGTGGAGCCAAACACTATAACAAAGATCCGCCGCACCCGCAGGTTGGCTTTGCCACATCACTCCTCACGCAAGGCCTGTAGCTTTGCCTAAAAAGCTTGCGGTACCACGAATTGTCTGTAATTCCTGCCTTGTAACTGCTCGGACGACCCATGTGCGCACTCTTGAAAATTGTCCACCTGCTGATGTTCTGTTCTTCAAGCGCTCGCTAGCGACCGCGCGGGACAGCGAGGACGAAGTTCTTGTGCTCTCGCGTCATAAGAACATTGCCTGTGGTCTTCTGGATCAATTTGACGTTTCGCACCAACCGATTTCTTCAGCCACCACCGGATTGGGGATATTCGCACGTGAATTGATACGCAGAGATGTTGCAACCTTCCGCGATGCGTGTGTTACCAGATGTCCTGATTGGGGGATGGCAGTGGTCGACGCGCTTGACCGCCACCAAAAGTCATGAGCGTGCCTAAGATATCCATCGTTATGGCGGTACATAACGGGATGCCGTATCTTGAAGATTGCCTAGCGAGCGTGTTGTCGCAGAGCCTCACCGATTTCGAATTCATCATCATTGACGATGGCTCGAACGATGGCAGCACTGCAGTGCTTGAGGCGTTGGAAGCTCGGGACCACCGCATCAAACTGACCCGCAATTCGAGTAACATGGGTCTAACACGCTCGTTAAATGTTGGCTTAGAGCAGGCGCAGGGAGAGTACATCGCCCGGATCGATGCCGATGATCTCTGCCACGCGAACCGGCTGGAGGTACAACTTGAGGCGATGCTCGGCGATCCGGATCTCATCATCCTTGGATCGGGCTATAGGATCATCAACGAACACGGCACGCCGCAGGGCCAGGTTTCAGTTGCTCTTAGCGATGCGCGTATCCGCTGGTTGCTGGGCTTTTCCCCACCCAGCTTTCATCCCACTTACTTCTTCCGAAGGCTTGCACCGGATGGCAGGGTGGTGCGCTATGACGAAGCGTTCCGTACAGCTCAGGACTTTGATCTATGGTCGCGGCTCTCTGAGCAAGGGAAAGGACGCGTGCTGTCAGACGTGTTGATCGATTATCGTAGGCACGCAGGCGGCATCTCGGTCGCGCAACAAAAGAGGCAGGCAGAGGATGCGCGTAAAATCTCACAGCGCAACCTTGCCGCACGATTGCCCCCGGCTCTGTTGGCCGAACTTGATCCGCTTACCGCTCTTTTGAGCGAAGGGCAGGAAGCGCGTGGTTCAAGAGTTAAAACCGCTGTTGTCGCGATGCGCAAATTGCTGTCGTATGACAAAGACCTTTTTGCCGACCCAGCTGACCGCGCGTGGATGCAACGAACGGCGGCGGGGTTGTTAGGTGACGCGGTGTTGTCTCGCGGCACGGCGATCAAGCGTCCGATAGATACGTTGCGATTCCTCTTCCATGCAGCAGATTTCCTGCCCACGCTTGCCAAAGCGATAGCCGAGCGACCTGCAACCGCACGTAAGGCTCTCGCACGCCTTGCAAGGAAGTAGCCTATCGAAACCCGCGTTTCATAAGAATTGCGAGACCTCGCACGGGCGACACCCGCACACTAAGGTAATGGTATGCTGCGAACCACATTCCCAAGGCCCAGACAAGAATGGCGGCTGACATTGCGATGGCCGCTCCGAAAGAGCCGAGCGTCGGAATCAAAGCAAACCCCAATCCGAATTGCACCATCTGTGCGACTGCCATTGCCCAAGTCACCGCCCCTGCGCGATCAGCCATGTTCAGCAACGCCGGCAGCGGGCCTGCGGCCACAAAGGCAGCCTGTGCGGAAGCAAGGATGACAAGACTGACTTGCGCAGCCTGGAACTCAGGTCCGAACAACCCTGTCAACGGTCCGGCGAGTAGAACGAACGAGACCAAGATCACCAATGCGGCGGCAGTCGAAATCACAGCTGACAAGCAGGCCAATCGCTCAAGCTCGGCAGTTTTGCCTTCTTCCCAAAGCGTGGCAAAGCGCGGCGACAACGGAACATCAATCGCTTGCCTCACGACAAGCAGCAGCGTGCTAAGGCGGAAGGCGACCTGAAAGATGCCAGTCTGATCCGATGTAGACATTGCTGTTAGCATCAACACCATCATTTCAGATTGTAGAGAGAAGAAGACGCCTGAAAGAAAAAAGGCAGGGCCTCTTTCAGTAAGCCAGCGCGAGGCGGCGTCACCTTGGTCCTTGTCGTGTTTGATCGCCAAAGCAAAACCGTCACAACGATCAATGCCAGAACGAACGCTACTGCATTGAAGGCGATTGCGCGTTGAACGCTCCCAGCGATCCCTAGCAGAGAGATCGCAACAAGAAAGAACGCTGGCCGAAACACGTCAAGCGGCGCCATCGACAGGATCAACCGATTGCGTCCCGCAGCGACACCTCGAAACACCAGCATTAGTGCAATTGTAGGGGCAATCAGAGCGATCCAGAAGGCATTGCCCTGTAGAGAGTCATGTACAAAGTAAGTCGCCAAGCTCGCTGCTATCAGCGCTCCCGCTAAGGTCACAAGGACGGCAAAACGAATGAACGCTTTTTCTGCCGCGCCATCGTCTCGCAAACGCAATCGGGCAACCTCGCGCACTGCAAGGCCATTCAGGCCCAGCACACCAATCCACCCTGCCAACGTAGCGACCGAGACCACGGCAACGAGCTGCCCATAACTCTCAGGTCCCAATAAACGCGCCAGGATGAGCGTTTGAAGGAAGCCAAGTCCCAATCCCACCAATCGAACAGCAAAAGTGGCCAGCGATCCGTGCGCAATCTTTCCCATGGGCCAGCGCATGCTAGTACCGCCAGAGCGCACAGATGATGTCAGCCTGCCTTGGCAAGAGGCACACCGTAGAGCTGCAGGAATTCCGGCACTGATATCAGATTCAAAAGCGCCTTTCGATCCCGCGCAAGGTCAAGATAGCTCTCACAGGCGCCCTGATAGCGCTCTTGATTGCCCTGATGAACAATGCCCACGCCCCAGTCAGTATCAACGACACGCATGGTCAAGTCATCCCGCTTTTTGCGCAGGGCAGCGTAGCCTTTCCAGGAAGTACCGTTCCACGACGGCTGCCTGCCATCAATCTCATAGGTCGCACGCGCATGAAAGCGGGTCGGCGGGTTCATGTCGTGCAAGAGAATTACCCCACCCGGATTGAGCCGCTCCAGCGAGTTCACCAGATCGCGCTCGACCTGATCACCTGTGTGATTACCATCGATAAAGACGATGTCGAAGCGGTGTTCATTTTGCGCGAAATAGTCATCTGAAGGAAGCCGATAATCCGCCTCAGCTGCCGGATCGGGGTCGACACTAATTCGGTGTTCGCAACGGATCTCTTCGAACATCTTGCTTTTGCGGCGCACCCCAATTTCGAGGTAATTCTTGTAGCCATTCAACTGGATCATATGGTTGACGATTGCGATACGGCTGGCGGTCACACGACCATGGGCAAAAGCATAAGATTTTGCATCGCCATAGAAGGGATCCCATCTTAGCCCTTGGCGCAAGCCACGCCGCAAACGTTGACCGAAACGACCCTCAGCCAAACACCAGAAGGCTTCTCCCGGTTTTCCTGCCTCTTCCCAATCCATCCAACGACCTCGTTTTTCGATTTTCTCTATGCCGAAACGACGCTTACAATATCGCGCATTCGCGCCGCCAGTGCGGCGGGTGCAACCAGTTCTTTTAGGACGCGCATGCGCTCTAGTCCTTCGCGCCATTCGGTGCTTCCAACACCACTCTTTGCGCGTTCGAAGCCAGCGACGACGCTGTCGAGGTCACTGGCGGAAACCAGAAACGGATAGTCCTCACCCAGCATGGAAACCGCATCGTCAGCCTCGCGATTGACCAGAATATTTGCCTCGAAAGCCGCCGCAGTGAAGCCTTTGGTAAAGGGTTTGTACTGACGCGCTCCAGATGTGCTTGGAGCAGGAACCGGTCGCACGCCATAGTGCAGCGTGAATTCTGCAATACGACCCAACGCTTTCTCGAAATCTGCAGCATAGTGCACTTCCACAGTGTCAATTTCGCCTGCAATCCGGTCCGGAATGAGTGCATTCGGAGGTTCACCGACATAGCCACAGCGAAACGGGCGAACCTCTCGGCCTGGAAGAGGAATCATTGGATCGTAGTGATGGTGCAATAGTTCGACCGGTGTGTCCGCCATCTCCAGAGACCTCAGCCGTTCTTCCAGCGCGGCCTTTCCGGCAAGCGAGGCAGCGATATGAAAATCGAACAAATCAAAGTCGATTGCATCCAACGGCCAGTCGATACTGTCCAGCCCGATCCGTGCGCCGCGTCGCCGCAAAGGTTCAAGATGCTCTGCTGTCAGCCCTTTAGCTGCCGATTTGACGAAAACAACGACCGATCCCCTAGGCACCGACAGGGCAATTGCCCGCATTGCTACTGGCGGTATGAGGCCTGCATGAAACGGCAAGACATGGACACGAATCTCCGCGCTCAAATGCGGACGAATTAAACGCGCAAGCTGATCGCCCCGCATCACGGCAGATCCAAGGTGGCGTAAGGGCTTGCCAGCACGTCGCACAAGAATCAGGTTCCTGAGGGAGATTTTTACCACTCCTGTTCGTCTGCTCGTCTTTTCGCAATTTATACGGGGAATTAGGGCCGCTTTACAGTAGAAACGGAGCAGGAGATGCGTTTCTGGCCTAGTGTGATCATTGAACGCAATGTCGCGGTCGATATTGACCGCCTGTGCAAAAGAACAAACCGACGCGACTGGCCCGCTGGGACAAAGGAGGGTTTCAGAAGAATGAGGTACGTCCCTGTGCGTCTAGGTTGGCACACAAGAGCGGAAAGCGTTTGAAACTACGCGGCAATTCAAAAATGCACGAGACAAAAAATTGACGAAAATTAGTGGCGGAGAGACAGTCCGGAAAGCGTTTAACATCATGGTCTTAAGCTCTTGTATTTGGTGGAGAAAACTATTTTGGGTGCTGCAACTTGTGCAGCAAAAAGTGCAGCAAAAAGTGGTAAAGATGGTGGTCCAGCGAAATTCGGCTGACGCCAACCATGGCTTGGCATGTACCGCACTCTCAATGCTCGGCTCCATACCAGCCTTTCAACTGTCGCGCAGCTAACGACTGCTCCGAGCCGATTGTGTTGAAAAACTCTTGTTTTTGCGAAAACTGGCGAAAAACCTGCCCGTTGAGAGGCTGTCGAGGTTTGCCAGGGTGTCGACCAAAGCGCCGGTTTGGCGATGTGAAAGGCAGTCTGGCCTGCTCTGGGCAATTGGCGTCGACTTTGCTGACGCAATGGAAATTGGCGGAAAATTGAAGAAGCCGAGTTTTTGGGTTTTCAACACAATCAGCCCAAACTTCCAAATACTGCAACATTCACCAAGGTCTGAACATCGCTACAAAACCGCCATTCGAAGCTGCGCTTTGCGTCAATTTTGAGATATCTGGAATGATTCAGACTTAAATTCAATAGCTTAATTAGTGCCGTGTGCACTGTATGTGCAACGTGGAATCGCCCTTTGTCACGCTCAGTCGGCTGTTTGATGGTTGTGCGAATTGGTGAGATTTGAAGAGCACCGGATCCATCGTGATGTAAGGGCTGCGCGAGGCTTGTAGCGGGGCATGGCAATTTGTCCCAAGGCGAAGCGATCAAGGTTTTGGTGATTTTCGGTCGACTTAGGGTACAGGGCAACAATGGCCTTAACGCTTGGGTAGGGAGAATGTTTCGAAAACCGTGCGATCTAGCAAACAGTGAAAGTCGCCCATGGCGATTTTTTGTTTTTTCCAAGCTCCGCCGTTGGTGTTACTTCCGATGGCCGAGACACAAAGAAATGAACGTCAAACTCGAAAAATGCGTCGTGAACCATTGTCGGTGCCGCTTTTCGAACAGACGCGCCAAGAACACTGCGCATGCTCGGAGTCATACTTTTAGGCCCGTTAGAGATGTTTGAGCGTCGAATCCCTGAATGGCTACGTCATGCACCCGCACCATCAGTGCGGGGTTTTGCGACCCTTGCCGCATTTGAGGCGGTTGCACGCGGGATCCTGATTTCCGTCTTTCCGGTTGCGATGTACGACGCGCTTCAGGACGCGGCTCGGATCAGTTCAGTTTATTTCTTGATCGGCATCATTTCATTGCTGACTGGGCTTCTCGTTCCCTTTCTCAATCGCTGGATAGCGAGGCGGTGGATGTACAGTATCGGGGCAACGGGATTCATTGTCGGATCGGGCCTCGCAGCTCTGGGATCCCCGGAGATGATCGTTCTGGGGCTTGTTTTGAACTCGCTGGCCACTGTCGTCACCTTTGTGTGCTTCAACGCCTATGTGCTGGATTACATCTCCCGGATTGATCTCGGAAAATGCGAAACGCTGCGCATGTTCTATTCGGCCCTTGGATGGACCGTTGGCCCCATGCTGGGCGTACTTTTGTGGGAATGGTGGCGGCCCGCTCCTTTCGTGATTTCCGGCGTGGCCGCTGCAACCATGCTGGGTGTGTTCATCTTTCTACGGCTGGGGAATGGCAAACTGATCACCCGGGCACAGCGTGCACCTGTTAATCCGTTGGCATTTCTGGGGCGTTTCTTGCAACAACCCCGCCTGATCGCAGGTTGGCTCTTTGCGGTTATCCGCTCCTGCGGGTGGTGGGCCTATGTTGTTTATCTGCCCATCTTCGCCGTCGAGAATGGCCTTGGAGAAACGCTGGGCGGGACGCTCTTGTCCATCACAAATGCCGGATTGTTTTTGTCGCCGGTGATGCTGAGATGGATGCAGAAACATTCCGTGCGCAGCTCGGTTCAAACCGGCTTCATGGCTTTCGCATGTCTGTTCTGTACCGCCAGTTTGGTTTCAGCAGCCCCGTCTGCAACAGTATTCGTTCTCTTTGTCGGCAGCTTCTTTCTGATCCTTTTGGATATTTGTGCCGGATTGCCGTTCCTGATGGCCGTCAAACCATCGGAACGCACCGAAATGTCGGCAGTCTACTCATCCTATCGGGATGTGTCCGGCATCCTGACACCGGGTGTGGCCTGGCTGATCCTTTTGGTGGCACCGATATCCGGCATTTTTGCCGCCGCCGGAGCGGCAAGCCTGCTGGCCTGGGGAATTGCCGGGCGGCTGCATCCGCGTCTGGGCGAAAATCGTTTGAAACCTGTTCCACCATTGCAGGGAGAGCGGCAGGTACCTTTTCCCGAGACCTGAGGTCAGTCTCCAGCTGACCCCTATTCGCCGTAGCGGTGTATCGGCACGATGGCCTATGCGTTGGTCTGCCGCGCGTATTTGATAGCCAGTGCCAGAGTGACCGCACCCTTCGGCTTAAGATGTTGGGTTCAAGAGGAGCGTGGGCGGCTGAACGCTGATGTTGGAATGTGGACGACACCAAAATTACTTGACAAGGCGGGGGTTCTAGGAACTCTCATGCAGGTAAGTCTTCCAAGGTAGAGAAAACCAAATGCAGGTCAGTGTTCGCGACAACAACGTCGATCAAGCACTCAGAGTTTTGAAAAAGAAGCTCCAGAGCGAAGGTGTTTTCCAGCAAATGAAGCTGAAGCAACATTTCGAAAAACCCTCTGAGAAAAAGGCCCGGGAAAAAGCTGAAGCAATCCGCCGTGCCCGCAAACTGGCGCGGAAAAAACTGGAACGCGAAACGTAACTCTACGTTCTTCTATCTACCGAAACCTGGGACCGTGCGCCCAGACGGTTAAAGAATGTCGGGTCCCTCGTGACACAGGCGTCACTTGATGCAGATGAAAACTTGGGAAAACAGTAATAGAGCCCTGCGTCCGGTTTGCCGCGATAATGTGCGCGCCCGGCATAACTTCCAGATCACCGCCATCATAGCTTCCGGGCTTGGAAAGCTGCGCGACCAATGTCAGTTTTCGTTTTTGTGCCATTGGGCCATCACCGATGTCGGAATGCCATGTAAAATGACCGCCATCCGTGGCATCGTAGCTGGCAACCTGTGGGCTCTCGGCAAATTCTCTGAGATCAAAGTCGAACCAGTTTCGGTTTGAGGTTCTCACAACGTCGATAAGTCGCTCCATGACCCACGCCATGCCGTCGATCTCATCCAGCCAAACGAGCTTAGCGCGGCGCAGATTATGATCCCGGTTCTGGCCGACAAGCAAAGCTTCTCTCGCTGGAGCTGATGCCACGGCGTTGACGATTACGCTGCATTCGGCAGGCGTAAATCCATCGTCAATAGAATGTACGTTCACCTGCTAAGTCCCTTGTCCTGAATTATACTCGACAATGCAGGTCATTTTGCACGCCATGCTTATCCATTTTCGACCAAAGCGCGGGAATACGACCTAAATCCAAAGCAGTACCCTGCTTTTTGAGTGGGTATAGATTGCTGGCGGCTGAAGAGGTGATGCCGGTCTGGAGCGGCTGCAGAGATCAATGGTCGGGCGCGCCCAATTCTGTACTAGGCCCTAAAATATTTACAACTAGTCTATTGTAGCCAACCTCAACGATAGCCATCTCAGTCGTATTGGCACTCAGGTGTGGCGAGTGCCAATGTGTCCCTAAGCATGCCATCCACCCCCGTAAATCTTGAAAGGCAGCATATCTATGTTGTTTACCCCACTCCACGACCGCGTTCTGGTTCGTCGCATTGAAAGTGACGAAAAGACCTCGGGCGGCCTGATTATCCCTGACAATGCAAAAGAAAAACAGCAGGAAGGCGAAGTCGTATCCGTCGGTGCTGGTGCAAAAGACGAGGCAGGCGAACGTATCGCAATGGACGTCAAAGCTGGCGACAAAATTTTGTTCGGCAAATGGTCGGGCACTGAAATTAAGATTGATAGCGAAGAGCTGATGATCATGAAGGAGAGCGACATCTTAGGCATTATGGCCTGAACGACGCTGAACCCTCCCCCATTTTTCATTTAGGAATACCGACATGTCTGCAAAAGACGTCAAATTCGGCACGGACTCCCGTGACCGCATGCTCAAGGGCATTAATACGCTCGCCAACGCCGTCAAGGTCACGCTTGGCCCCAAGGGCCGCAACGTGGTTCTCGACAAGTCCTATGGCGCGCCGCGCATCACTAAGGACGGCGTTACGGTCGCCAAGGAAATCGAACTTTCCGACGCGTTCGAAAACATGGGCGCACAGCTCGTCAAAGATGTTGCATCGCGCACCAATGACGAGGCTGGCGACGGCACAACCACCGCGACAGTTCTGGCGCAGGCCATTGTCAAGGAAGGTATGAAGTCAGTCGCTGCTGGCATGAACCCGATGGACCTCAAACGCGGTATCGACAAAGCGGTCACCGCCGTTGTTGCCGAGGTCAAGGCAATGTCACGGCCTGTGGGCGATACGGCCGAGATCGCCAAAGTCGGCACCATTTCGGCAAACGGTGAATCTGCTATCGGTCAACAGATCGCGGACGCGATGGCCAAGGTCGGCAACGAAGGTGTCATCACCGTCGAAGAAAACAAAGGGCTGGAGACCGAGACCGAAGTGGTCGAGGGCATGCAGTTCGATCGCGGGTATCTCAGCCCGTATTTCATTACAGACGCTGCTAAAATGACGGCGACTCTGGAAGACTGCGTTATCCTCCTTCATGAGAAAAAACTGACATCTCTGGCCCCCATGGTGCCGCTGCTCGAGGCTGTCATGCAGGCGAACAAGACGCTTTTGGTGATGGCCGAGGATATTGATGGCGAAGCGCTCGCAACCCTTGTGGTGAACAAACTGCGCGGTGGGCTGAAAGTGGCCGGTGTCAAAGCGCCCGGTTTTGGGGATCGCCGCAAAGCGATGCTGGAAGATCTTGCCGTCCTGACGGGCGGACAAGTGATCTCCGAAGAACTGGGCATCAAGCTCGAAAACGTCACGATGGACATGCTTGGCGATGCCAAGAAGATTACAATCACGAAGGACACAACAACCGTGATCGACGGCGCAGGCGACAAAGAAGCTATCGCTTCGCGTGTCACTCAAATCCGTGCACAGATCGAAGAGACCAACTCGGACTACGACAAGGAAAAATTGCAGGAGCGGCTGGCCAAACTGGCGGGCGGTGTTGCGGTGATCAAAGTTGGTGGCGCGACCGAGATCGAAGTGAAAGAACGCAAGGATCGGGTTGATGACGCCTTGAACGCAACACGTGCGGCCGTCCAGGAAGGCGTCGTGCCAGGCGGTGGCGTCGCACTTGTCCATGCAGGCAAGGTTCTGGAAGGACTCAAGGGCGATAACGCGGATCAGGATGCGGGTATCAAGATCGTCCGAAAAGCCCTTCAGGCACCGTTGCGCCAGATCGCAGAAAACGCCGGTGTCGATGGCTCGGTCGTTGCTGGAAAAGTACTTGAGAACACCAGCAAGACGTTCGGCTATGATGCGCAGCTGGACCAGTACGGCGACATGTTGAAGGCCGGTGTCATCGATCCGACCAAGGTCGTTCGGATCGCGCTTGAATACGCGGCATCGGTTGCAGGCCTGCTCGTTACCACCGAAGCGATGGTGGCTGACAAACCCGCCAAGCCGAACCGCCACGACATACCCGACATGGAGGGTATGGAAGGCATGATGTAAATCACGACCTACTGGCCCGCAGGTAAACGCTTGCGGGCCAACCTATGTCTTCAACGCACTGCCGATTTTGAAGTCAATCCTGCTCAGGGACAGACCCAAGTCTTACTAAAAATGTAGGGGCTCCTACTTCGCCGCTACTGCTGTCTTCAACCACCATATAGGCGTCGGCACCGACGCAATATTCCGCGCGAAATTCACGTTCTGCCCGCTCTTGAGCTTCATGGGGTGTAGAATACTGTAGTTGCTTGTCGATTTGAAGGTTGCCTTGCTGCCCGCGCGCAGTCGTCTTGGCGATGTATGTCTGGCAGACATAGTGAACCTTTGTGCTGGACTCTTCAACTTCGCTCATTGGGTCTTCCAAATCTAAATAATAGGCGTTTTGGGACAAGTCTCGGGCGCCGCCCGTGCCAAGGTGCGCAACTAAATCAAGCTGAATACCTCAGACGGACGAAATCCGAAACGTTCTGGCTACTTTACCTTTTTGCCGCCAATTGCGAGCGCGGGTTTTCCAGCCAGAGAATTGGCCGTCGCAGAAACCTTTGGTTTCTCTTGCTTGGGTTTTTTGGCTTCTTTGTTGCCACGTTTGCTGTTGTTGCCTTTGGCCATGAGAGGTCCTTTCAAATGCAGCGATCCTGTGCCGGGATGGCAAGGGCTTCACTGCGCTGTAAACCGCGCGCCAGAATTGCGGCGCAGGGCAGTAGATGCATCAGACGTGCGTCTGGACGGCTGATTCTTCCACAGCCTCGTCCAGCACCTTTTGCTGGCTACGGGATATGGTAGTGACAGGGCTACCAAACATCGCATTTGCAGCGGCAAAATCTTTGGCTGTGTCAATCTCAGTCCAGTCCAAACCGCTGATATCAAGAGCATGAAAATGCGTACCTTTGTCGACCAATTGCGCGTAAGCGGCCTCGTAATACGCCTGAAGGTTTCCACGGCTCTCCATCATTTCTGAAAGCTCTGCGAATAGCAGTGCACCCGTTCCGGCGCTGATCTTTTCGACGCCGATTGATTCACCCAACGCGCGCTTAGGATCGACGGACTTGCCAACTTCAAGGACCTGCATCTGTTCGTCTGCGATGACCTTAACTTCTTCGTCCTCAAGCGCGATGTTGCGGTCAATGCACAAGATGTTTGCGTGGTCGCTGTCTAAAAGTTGGCGCAGGATTTTGACATCAAACACGACGTCCGCATCGAATTTCACAAACTCAGCTGTGCCAATCGCTTTGGCCGCCAGCATCAGGGAGTAGCCTGTGTTCGTCTCGCGGTATCGGTCGTTGATCACATAGGTGACACGGATGCCGCGAAATGCCTTGTCTACAAATTTCTTAATCTCATCAGCCCGGTGACCCAGAACCAGAACGAATTGCGACATTCCGCAGCTCAGGCAGTTACGGATCATGCGTTCAAGGATGACAGATCCGCCCACAGTCAGTAGGCTTTTGGGGCAATTGTCGGTCAGTGGGCTGAGGCGGGAGCCAATGCCAGCGGCCAGAATGACGGCAACCGGCGCACGGTGTTTTTCGTTTTTCATGATACTTGAATCCTAAATGACCCGTATTGAAGCAGGCTACTTTTGCGTTGGAACTTTCAGATTTTCGTTGATGTTTTTTCCGCGCAGCCACGATTTGTAGAGGCCCCAAAACACCTGACTTGCCGCAAATACCCAAAGCATAGGTATGAGTTGGTCCAAGATGAGTGCCGCAGAGAGCATGAAGATGAAGACGCCTTCATCAAAGGCGAGCACCTTGCTTTGTTCTCGCCGGAACCAGACTAGATTTGCCTTTAGACCAAACCCTGGACCTGCGGTGGTCTGTACCTGTTTCATTTGCGCGATCTGAGCAGGATAATCCGGGTCGCGTCCCGTTTCGATCTCTAATGCCACGTATCTGGCGTATCCGCGCAGTCCATAGAACGCGATACCGACTAGCGACAGAAACACCGGCGTGACGCTGTTTGTCTGCGCATATGCAGCAAAGCCTGCCGCCCCGAACCATAATGTGACCTGTACTTGATCGGTGATACGGTCGTAGTAACTGCCGACGGGGGACGAAACCTGTCTGTAACGCGCCAACTGACCGTCCATGCAATCCAGGACATGGCTGATGTGGATCAGGATGGCCGCCGCGATGAAACACGCAGTCCCGCCGATCAGAATCGCAAAGGTTGCCACGATAGCCACAAGGAACGAAGCCGATGTGATCCGGTTGGGTGTAACCCAAGGGATGTCGACAGCACCATAATTGGCAGCGATAGCCAGCGGGGCCGTGACAAAAGACGACCACCATTCGTCATCGCGGGTCTTGGTCGCCCAGAGCCGTTTCAGCTTATCGTTCAAGATACCACCCGCAGATCTGCAGGCACTGGCAACAAGGCGGGGGGCTTTTGCTTTGGGCTGACCAGAGTTACAAGGTCTGCCGCATCTGCCTGAAGCGTCAGCAACACGTCCTTGAGGGTGGACAGGAAATACCGGATGTCGTCATCCGAGAGCTCTCCTATATTGCCGACCTGAAAAACCTTGCCTGCAAAGCATCCCTTACCTTCATAGATGATGATGGAATGATCACGCAGACCCGCACGCAGATCATGCACGGATACTGATGCCGGAGCCTGCACTGTCGTCAGCATCGAACACATGTCCGCCTCATCAACCAAAAAGTCGAGGTTGAGCCTGCGCATGCCGTTCCGCAGCAGATCAGCCCGCGCCTTGATGCGGGCATAGCGCATAAGGACGCCCTCGCTCAGAATGTCCGTGAGCGCCTGATCCAGAGCAAAAAACAACGGTACGGCGGGTGTGTTTGGCGTCTGACTGTGGGTCTTGAGGAATGCGTAGAACGTCGCGAGGTTCAGGTAAGTCGTCTTGGCCGCGTGGTGTTTGAGCCGTTTGAACTGTTTCTTTCGCCCCACGACAAAAGACAAGCCGGGATATGACCCCAAGGCCTTGGAACTGGAACTGGACACAAACGCGATGTTGCACGCCTCCATGTCGATCACCTCGGCACCAACCGAGCTGACCCCATCCACCACAAAGAGTGCGCCGCTGGCTTTTACCAAAGCTCCGATCTGGGCCAGCGGATTCAGCATGCCGGAACACGTCTCGTGGTGAACCATAGCCACCACATCGATCTTGTGTTTTGCAAGGTAAGTTGCGATCTGTGGTATGTCGAAGGCGATGCCCCAGGGCATTTCGATCAGATGGGTCTTCTTGTTGTGGATCAGTGATGTCTTGTGCAGTCGACCGCCAAATTCTCCGTTCGACAGGATCAGAACGGCACCATCTCCGACAACTGAGGACAGTATCGCCTCATTCGCCGCTGTCCCGGAGCCGGTGATCACCACCGCGCGGTAGCGTTCTCTTTTTCTTATCTGAAACAGGGAGAGTAATTTGTGCTCAATACCTGCAAGAAGGGCATCAAAATCAGTTTCCCGATGGCAGATATCCTCTTTGCAAATCGCGGTACGCAGAGTCTCGGCCACATTCACAGGGCCGGGGGTGAAAAGCAGTTGTTTGTCCAAATTCAGGTCATGCTCCAACGACGCTGCAACCTCTTGGTTCTAACGCCGGTACGCCCATGATGTGCCCCTGAGCGCGAACCGCACAGAGACGTCGAGAGGGCACAAATCGAGTTCGAAAACACAGCCATACTGGGGGCTGTTGTCGTATCGTCCGAAAATTGGACGGGTATGGAAAAAATATGGAGTACCTGATCCTGCCAATGTGAGCGGACCAGGAGCGCCTTAGATGCGGCTTGGCAGCATCTTGGCGACGGTATCGTAGGGTCGAACAGAAATGGTCGTTAGCTATGCGGCCAATTGATCGTAATCTGGCCAGCGTGGCACACGTGCAAATGCTTGGGTCAACGCAGGACGATAAGGTAAGCGATCAAGATTGGCCGAAAAAATACTGTCGCACGGCGTATTAGCGCTCCAGAGATATAGCCCTAGGGCTAAAGCCGCGCAAAAGCAACACGTATATTGGAACGCCAAGTGCAACACTTATCATGCGCACGTGGATCGGATCACACATGCAACTCCTGGCCCACGGCAGCTCCATCAGAAATAGGTTGTCCCCAATTCCCTAAGGTGACGTGATCGGCGGCGGCTTGCGTCGCTTGCCTGACAGAGCGTTTCCAGCGATGGCCGCAAGCAAAACTGCGCCTCCAGTCAATGTGTTCAGCGTGGCCGTTTCGCCGATAAACAACCAGACCCATAACGGGCCAAGCAGAACTTCAGCCAGTGACAACAGCGCAAGTTCCGCAGCGGGAAGGCTGCGAGACCCCAGAGTATACAGGATCAACCCTGCGCCGACCTGAAACACCCCCATGCCCATTGCTATGCCGCCATCCCGGAACGACAACACAAGCGACAATTCCAAATACAGACATATGCCGGATGTCACGATGATGCCGAATAATCCGGACAGAAAAACCGACGGCAGCATTTCACCTGATTTTCCCCACCGAAGCGCCACAGTGAAGACCGCAAACCCAAAGGCGGACCCCAAAGCCGCAAGGCTGCCGGTCAAGGCAACGCCCCCGGATTTATCTGCGACCATGATCGCGATACCGGCAATGGCAACGGCGATGGCCACCCAGGTGGCAAGACGAACAAGTTCGCGCAGCACGATCCACCCCAGAACTGCCGCCATGAAGGGTGCTGTCGCAAACAAAAGCATGGCGTTTGCCACGGATGTCGCCTGGATCGCATATATACCGCCGGAATAGGCAGCAACCAGCGACAGCCCCGCGATCACCGCTGGAAACCCCGTGCGGCGTATCTGGGCAAAGGGGCTTTCTCCGGACCGCAAGCGAATGAATACGTAAAGCAGAAGTGACAGGCTGACCGAACGGTAAAGCAATATCTGCCACACAACTGCGTCTTCGATCAGCCGTATTCCAAGCCCGACGGTCGACCAAAGCACGCCAGCGCCAAAGACAAACAGGACACCGAACCGGTGCCCGTCAGTGCCGAGTGACGATTGGTTCATGGCAGTCATTCAGGCTCCGTAAGACATTTCTGTCTCATTGCTAGCGATACGGCTGCCGCATTAGCCTTCCGTTTGCGACACCGAAACTGTTCGTGACAAATAGATGCCAAGGAATGGCCTCAGACCAAGCATTTGCTGCCGACTGACCTACGGAACAGTACAAACATGCCTATGGGTTTAGGGCTAGGCAACCGATGGAGAATTGAAAAGATTGTCCCTTTGCATCAGTATTTTAACCGCTGGTTTTTTTGCCTCGTGTGCAATCCAAGGTGAAGGTCTGCAAGGCGTATGGAAGCAGCCTTCTGCGCAAACGCAACGAATTCACCCTTCGTCCAGCCATGCGGGCTTTGACGCGGATCACGCCGAAGGTCCGCAACCCGCGCTTTCGTGACAAACTCCGAACCTTCCCCTAGCCTGGCGCGATGTCGAACCAAGCGTGGACAGATGCCGAGAATGACCTGATCGTCGCGGACTACTTCGCGATGCTGGCTAACGATGTGGCAGGCGGTCCCTACAACAAGACCGAGCATCGGCGGCAGCTTCTACCGCGACTCAACGACCGCTCGGACGGATCGGTCGAGTTCAAACATCAGAACATCAGCGCTGTGCTCAAGGGGCTCGGTGAGGTCTGGATTACCGGGTACAAACCGGCCTTCAAATTCCAGACCAGCTTGATCGACGCCGTCGCACGATGGCTGGCTATTAACCCCGGTTGGACGCACCGCACCCTTTCTTCCCGGCCAGTTGATGGCATGGCCGAGGCGGCGCAACTCTGGGTCGGGCCTGCACCGACCCTGACCAACCAACCGCCGCCGGACGAGCTCGAGCAGATGCTCCACATCGCCAAGAAATTCGACGTGGCCGCGCGGGATGAACGCAACCATGCCCTTGGCAAGGCTGGGGAAGAGCGCGTCTTGAAGCACGAGCGTGACACGCTAACCGCATCTGGGCGTGAGGATTTGGCGCATCAAATCCGCTGGGTTTCCGAAGAAGACGGGGATGGCGCGGGCTATGATATTGCCAGTTTCGATGCAGACGGACGGCAGCGTCTCATCGAGGTGAAGACCACAAACGGGTGGGAACGCACGCCGTTCCATATCTCGCGCAACGAGCTTGCAGTGGCAGATGAACGGCGCGAGGAATGGTGCTTGTTTCGCCTCTGGAGCTTCGCACGTACGCCCAAGGCTTTCGAGTTGCGCCCGCCGCTTGATGCGCATGTGTCGCTCACGGCGACCAGCTTTCAAGCAAGCTTTCACTGAATTGTGTTGACGAGACATGGCCTGGAAAAATCGCATCAATGGAGCGCGAGATAAAAGGGGGCCGCATTCGGCACGCAACTGGTTGTTGTGACTGACTTTATTCAGCCGCGCCCCTGTGCGCGATGCGGCAACAATACGGTTAACGCACTAACTTCGCGGGAATAATTCAGCGGCACATTCCCAATGGGCGTCTTTTGGCGGCGTCAAATTTAACGCCAAATCAAATATTTAGGTGAATTTAAGCGGCAAGTGTTGGAGGGTTGCCGTGCGATTTCTTCATCAACATCAGACACCTAGGCACGTGTTGCCGCACCTCTTTTATCTTGCGCTCCCATTGTTGGGCGCAAGATGCCAACTCTTGATGCTCGGACTCGTCGCCTCGTCTACGGAGTAGCTGCCAAAAGCAGGTTTCCGCATTGTGCATACCAGCGGTCTGAAAACACTGCGAAATTGCAGGAAACCTGCACACGACCGATTTGCATGCACGCGAAAACGCTAGTCACGTCAGTGACTTGCGGCATTCGTGGCAGGCGCTTTTATCTTGCCCTTCTTCCTGTTGTCTTCCGCAGCCCTCCGAAACCAGCTCTTGGCGCGCGTCCAAAGCCCCAAATATGCAGACTCGGGCGACGCTCCCAGATGCATGAGTCGGGGGCCGGGCGCGGCCGCCAAGATGCCCACTTCGGTGCTTCGATTTGAGCCGCGTTCGGGAGCCTGCCCATCCGATTTGCACGCTGTGACAGGCCGCTTTGCGCGACGCGTTCGCTTGCCCTGCACAAGACGCACGCGCCGCCGCATGCTGCTCGACATGGCACCGTCACGCCCATCAGCAACGCGCACCGAACCGGCCTTGCCGGTCGATGCCGCGCGGATCGAGGCGGCGTTGGTGAAGGTCGCTTTGCTGGTCGCGGGAGACCCAGCCTTCGCGCCGGTCTTCGAGCGGCTGGAGGCGGAACTGGCCGCGGCCGTGAAGAAGGAGAAACGGCTGTCGGAGGCGCAACGCCGGGCGCGGGCGCTGCTGGCTCAGAAGGCGAGACGGGCGACGAGTTCTGCGACGTGTTCCAGCGACGCGCCCTTGCCATACCGTTCGCGGTCGAGACGGTGACCGAAGAGGTCGCGGCGGATGCGGTCATCGATCCCGGCGGCAAGCATGCGGTCCTCGAAGGCATGTCGCAGGGAATACATCGAGTGGCGCGGGGTCTCGAGCAGGCCGTTGGCGCGGAGGAACTTGTTCACAACCGCACTCAGGGTGGCGCGGTTCCGGTAGCGGGGAAAGCCCTCGGGGTACTGCTTGAGGGCTTCCAGCGAGACACCGGTCAGCGGGATCACCCGGCGGGCGTAGTGGCTCTTCAACTGCCGTCCCTCCGGTTCGATGGAGATATGGGGAACGTCGCAGTCCAGCCGGATCGTGTCCGCCGTGAGCGCTGCGCCTTCGGAGGGCAGGTAGCCCGTGTTGATCATCCCGAGCAGCAGAGCGCGGGCCTGACCGTTCAACCCGTCCAGCGCGCCTGGGGCGAGCAGGCGCGTCCTGATCCACTCCTCGCTGAATGGCGGGCGCGTCAGCTTCTCCCCCTCCTTGAAGGACAACTCGCCCAGCGGCAGCACCAGTCCAAGCCGCTTCATCATGTTCACGGTCTTCAACACGTCGCCCAGGTGGATCAGGTCCTTGTTGGCAGAGTTCGCTGTGACCTCGCCTGCTTCGATCCGGTCGAGCCAGTGCTGGCGGAAGTCCAACATGTCGTCGCGGGTAATGTTGGCGATCTCCTTGTTGCCGACCACCGCGACGAAGTTGTTTACGGCTTTCTTGCGCGGAGCTTCCCAACGGCGCAGCTGGTCCTCGCTCTTTCCCAGCGTCTTTTCTTTGGCAAGCCCCCAATAAAGTCCCAGCGCCTTCGTGACCGTGATGCGGGGTTCAGGCACCGTGCCGAGAAGGGCGGCCGCTTCCATCGTGTCAGGCTGGTTCGCAGGCGCGGGGATCGCCTCGACGCGCTCAACAACGTCCTCGACCGGCAGCTTGGCCACGGCCCCCGCATCCAGATACCGAAAGCCGCGCGCCCGGGCGAGGTCACGCGCGGCCTCGTAGCGGGCCTCCGCATCCACGCTATTCCCGGCCAGCCGCGCCTCCCACGCCTCGATCATCTGGCTCCACGCCCGATCCGCCTTGCTCCGAGCGATTGTCTCCGAGTCGGTGTGCAGGCTGATCCAGACGGTTTCGCGCGGCTCGATACCCCGATACCGGCGCGGGACGCGGCGGCGGAGGTGATAGAGACGGCCTCGTTTCGAGATGCTCATGGCGGAGAAATCCCCCGTTTGTGCAGCAAATTGTGTAGCAAAATGTGCAGCAAATCAAGCAGACCGAACACCGCCTTCAGCGCGAAAACGCCGGATTACGCCCTACTATCAGTGCCTTAATATCTAGCGCTTTTGGAAAAAATGGCGGAGAGACAGGGATTCGAACCCTGGAGACGGTCTCCCGCCTACACACTTTCCAGGCGTGCGCCTTCGACCACTCGGCCACCTCTCCGGCGCGCTCTCTTTAGCGCCCGTATGGTGCGCAGTTCAAGCGGATTTTCCAAAGTGGCTGACTATACCCTGCGGAATGTCAGGTAATGCGGCACGCGCCCCTCTCGCAGGGCCTTTTTCTCATACCGCGTTGAAATCCAGTCTTCCCACGGGTTTCGCCAGTCTTCGGGACCTTCACAAAGCCACTCAAACCCATGTTTTGGCACCATTTCCAACGTTTGACGCACATAGTCCGGAATATCCGTGGCCACGCGGAAAACAGCGCCCTTCTGCATCACTTGCGCCAAGGGTTCCAGATGCTCAGATGTTACAAACCGCCGCCGGTGATGGCGCTTTTTGGGCCATGGGTCAGGATAAAGCAGAAAGGCCCGCGCGACACTCTGCGCTGGCAACACGTCAAACAGGTCCCGCGCATCACCGGGATGAATGCGGATATTGTCCTGGCCACTTTCACGGATTTTGCCCAAAAGCATCGCCACACCGTTGATGTAGGGCTCACAGCCTATAAACCCCGCATCCGGGTTGAGGGCCGCCTGATGCACCATATGCTCCCCGCCGCCAAAACCGATTTCCAGCCACAATGGCTTGCCCCCGAATAGGCGGTCCAAATCAAGCGGCGTACGGTCCGGATTCACGTCCCAATCCACGGCACCCGGCGAGAGTGCGGCCAGATCTTCATCCAGATAGGTCTTCTGGCTATCCCGAAGATGCTTACCCTTGAACCGACCATAGAAATTTCGCCAGGGCGCGCCAGAAGGATGGGAACCGGTGTTTTTTGGATTGGACATTGCGTCAAATGTCTCGTCTGAAGAAACAAGGGCCGCCTACGGATTGAGACGGCCCAAGTGCATTTATTGACAAAGCTTACACAGCCTTCTTCAAGCTCTCAACCAGGTCGGTCTTTTCCCAGCTAAAGCCGCCATCGGCCTCCGGTTCACGACCAAAATGGCCATAAGCTGCTGTGCGTTCATAGATCGGGCGGTTGAGACCCAGGTGTTCGCGAATGCCGCGTGGCGTCAGGTCCATCACCTGTGCCACAGCTTTTTCGATTTCAGCTGGAGCAACTTCCCCTGTGCCATAGGTTTCGGCATAAATCGACAAAGGTTTCGCCACGCCAATCGCATATGAGAGCTGAATCGTGCACCGTTCGGCCATGCCAGCAGCAACAACGTTTTTCGCCAAGTACCGCGCCGCATAGGCCGCTGAGCGGTCCACCTTGGTCGGGTCCTTGCCGGAAAACGCGCCCCCGCCATGCGCGGCCGCACCGCCATAGGTGTCAACGATGATCTTACGCCCGGTCAGGCCTGCATCCCCATCAGGGCCACCAATCACAAATGTGCCGGTGGGGTTCACCCACCATTCGGTTTTGTCAGAAATCCACTCCGCTGGGAGGACTTCACGAATGTAAGGCTCCACAATCGCTCGAATGTCATCGCTGGTCTGGTCTTCGCTTTCGTGCTGGGTCGATAGCACGATGGAGGTGACTTCGACTGGCACACCGTCTTCGTAGCGCAAGGAAATCTGGCTCTTGGCATCGGGACGCAGCGTTGGTTCCTTGCCAGATTTCCGCACCTCGGCCAAGCGACGCAGGATCGCGTGGCTATACTGAATAGGTGCGGGCATCAACGCTTCGGTCTCGGTTGTGGCATAGCCAAACATGATGCCCTGGTCGCCTGCCCCGTCCTTGTCCACGCCTTGGGCGATATGGGCAGACTGCTCATGCAGGAAATTGAGCACATGGCAGGTGTTCCAATGGAAATGCTCTTGCTCATAGCCGATGTCGCGAATGCAATCGCGCGCGATCTGGCCAATGCGGCCCATGTAGTTTTTCAACCGTTCCTGATCGGACAGGCCGACTTCGCCACCCACAACCACCATACCACTTGTGGCAAAGGTCTCACATGCAACACGTGCCGTGGGTTCTTCGGCTAAAAAGGCGTCCAATACTGCGTCGGAGATCCGGTCGCAGACCTTGTCTGGGTGTCCCTCTGACACAGACTCAGAGGTGAACACGTAGTTCTTTCGGGACATAGATTGCTCCATTCAAAAAATCCGCCACGCCAGGAAGCCGTTGTGACGGTCAAACGCCTGCATATTCAGCGCAGGATTGTTGGTCAACGCCTAAAACGAATTGCTGCGACGGGCGTGCGTTGCGGTCCCCATCGCGCAGAGCAACAAGGCAAGCGCAACAAAAGGCAGATCACCAAATCTGGAATAAGGTGTCGCTGCCAAAGCAGGCGGCAAAGGCGCGTCTATCCAACCCGCCTCGCCCAATGGAATTTCCGCCAGAATATGCCCCGCCCCGTCAATCACAGCCGACACGCCCGTATTCGCCGCGCGCACCATGGGCAGGCCCTGCTCTACACTGCGCAACCGCGCCTGCGCCAGATGCTGATAGGGGCCAGACACTTTTCCAAACCAGGCATCATTGGTGATCATCAAGAGCACATTGGGACGTTCCGGAGCCGAGAGGATATTGCGCGCAAAGACACCCTCGTAGCAGATCAAAGGCAGCGCCTTTCCAATCGACCCCATCTCAAGCACCTGCGCGCCGGGGCCTGATGAAAAACCAGCGCCGGTTTCCGCCGCCAGCCCCTTGATTCCAAATTTTGCGAGCAATCCGCCCAAAGGCATGAATTCCCCAAAAGGAACAAGGTGATGCTTGTCGTAGAGCCCCGCGAGTTTGCCTTCACCGTCCATAAAGATCAGCGAATTGAAAATCCGATCACCTTCGAGCCGTCGCAACCCCAAAACCACCTCGCTGCCCTGTGCCGCAGTGGCAATCGCGGCCAGCGTCTCATCCGCATGGTTCAGCAACACAGGAAGCGCAGTTTCTGGCCAGATCACCATGTCGGGGCGCCCGTCCTCACCAGGCTCAGCTGTGAAGGCCACTTGCCGGTCATAGAACCCCTGCATTTTGTCGGGGTCCCATTTTTCGTGTTGTGGTGCGTTGGGCTGTATCAGCCGCACGATGGGGGCATCGGCCATCTGGTCAGAGGTGGTTGGTGGAGGCGTCAGCGCGGCGCCTGCACCAAATAGGCATGCCAAGACCAGAACAAAAGAGCCTCCGATCAAGCGTCGCCCTGCGAATACGTTCCAAAGCGCAGACGCCCCGACCAAAACCAACAGGATGAGGCCCAGCGCCCCGGACCAGGAGGCCCAATAAAGCCAGGGCGTAGAGATCAATACATGCCCCACCTGCGCCCACGGAAAGCCGGTCATCAACCAGCCGCGCAGCGCCTCAAGCGCAGTAAATGCGCCGATCCACGCCAATGCACCGCCCCCCAAGGCGCGTGCCACGCCAAAGGAAAGCGCCCAGAAGATCGCAAACCCGAAGCTAACGCCGAGGATTGCAAATGGTGCCAGCCAACCGTGGCGTACGGCATCAACGAAGAAAGGTTCGACAATCCAACTGAGTGAGAGCGCAAAGTATCCTACCCCAGCCCAAAACCCGATAGAAGCAGAACGCCGCCAATCTGGGGCATGTGTGTAAAGACCGTAGACAAGTGCAACAGACAGAAAAGTAACTGGCCATAGCCCCCAGGGCGCCTGCCCCAAAGCCGCCAGCGCGCCCAGCACACCAAGACCGGCGAACCGATAAAGCCGCCGCGCTTCGCTGAAACGCTGAACGCGCGCGACCATGTCTGTCATGCCCTAGCCCTCGGCCCCTTCTGGCAGGCGCACGCGCAGCCGCTGAATACGGCGCGGGTCTGCCTCGGCCACCTGAATTTCGATGCCATTGGGATGCTCTACGAGTTCGCCGCGCACCGGCACCCGGCCCAAAAGCATGAACACCAGCCCACCAAGCGTGTCGATCTCTTCTTCATCGACCTTTTCCACTTCGGTCAGGGACATACCAATCTCTGCCTCAAACTCATCCAGCGGTGTCTTGGCCAGCGCCATGTAGCAGCCTGGTTTTTCCTGAGTCCAATACTGCCCCTCGACAACATCATGCTCATCCGCGATCTCACCAACGACCTGTTCGATCAGGTCCTCGATGGTCACAAGACCATCCACACCACCATATTCGTCAATCACAAGCGCCATATGCCGCCGCTCAGCCTGCATCTTTTGCAAGAGCACGCCAATGGACATCGAAGGCGGCACAAACAAAAGCGGGCGCAGCATTTTCTTCATAGAAAACCGCCCGCCGCCGTTGAAGCCGTGCTTGAGGGCAAAATCCTTAAGATGCACAAACCCAATGGGCGTATCCAGTGTGCCCTCATAGACCGGCAACCGCGTGAGACCGCTGTCGCGAAAGGTCTGGACCAGTTCATCTTTGTTTGAGGTCGCAGAGACCGAGACAATGTCTGCCTTAGGAATGGCCACATCCTCAACCGACAAGCGCCGCAGGTTGCCAAGACCAAGACCTGTGGTCGCCATGACCTGATCCGATTGCTCGGGATCCGCCTCTGTTTCGTCATTTGGGGACAGCGCGCCAAAGAGCCTGCTGAAAAAACCGCTCTGGTGATCGTCGCTGTCGTGATCTACCGATTGCGCGCCCTGCGCTGCGGTAGAGGATCCTTCGTTACTGTCGCCCATTGTCACTTTCTCGAAAAAGGGTTTGCCCCTCACACGCTCAATATGGGTCAGGTAGACCCAGTTTGCCAAGTATTTCGACCTCAAGTCGTTCCATCAGGGTGGCATCCAGGTCACGCTCATGGTCATAACCCAGCAAATGCAAAATTCCGTGAACAAGCAGATGCGTCACATGATCGGCCATCGGCCTGCCCGCCGCCTCTGCTTCGCGCAGGCAGGTGTCGTACGCAATGGCAATGTCCCCCAACTCGGCCTCTTGGGCAGGATCTGGCGCAGGCGGCGTTGCCCCATCGACCGCCGCGCCACGTTCTGCACTGGGCCAGCTCAGGACGTTCGTGGGTTGGGGTTTGTCGCGGAAATCCTCATTGAGCGCTGCAATGCGCGTGTCATCACAGGCCAAAAGCGATATTTCAAAGCCTTGCGGGTCAAGGTCAAGATGGGTGAGCGTTGCGTGCGCAGCCCGCTGGGTCATCTCCTTTATATCAAGACAAGACCAGCGGCCATCTTCCAAAATGACATCCGCAATCATCGCGCTATACGTCAACCGAAGCGCACTTGGAAAATTGCAATTTTCCAAACCATTTTCTTGCAAGAAAATGTGTTCCCGGATCACGTATCTGCGTCATAGGCCTCGATAATGGCCGCCACCAGCGGATGGCGCACCACGTCCTTGGCGGTGAAGTAGTTGAACGCGATCTTGGGAATGTCCTTCAAAAGGCGCTCCGCATCATGCAACCCACTGGTCACCCCGCGCGGCAGGTCTACCTGAGACCGGTCCCCGGTAATCACCATCCGGCTGCCTTCGCCCAGACGCGTCAGGAACATCTTCATCTGCATCGACGTGGCGTTCTGCGCCTCATCCAGCACGACAAAAGCGTTGGACAAAGTCCGTCCCCGCATAAAGGCCAGTGGCGCAATTTCAATGCGTTTTTCCTCAATGAGTTTCGCCACTTGTTTGCCCGGCAAAAAATCGTTCAGCGCGTCATAAAGCGGCTGCATATAGGGATCGACCTTGTCCTTCATATCGCCAGGCAGATAGCCCAGTTTCTCCCCCGCCTCGACGGCAGGACGACTCAGGATAATGCGATCCACATGGCCTTCGATGAACATGCTGACGCCCACGGCAACCGCCAGATAGGTCTTGCCCGTCCCCGCAGGACCAATACCAAACGCAAGCTCATTGGTGAAAAGCGCGTTCACATAGGCTTTTTGCGCATCCGTACGAGGCTCTACCGGCTTCTTGCGGGTCTTGATCTCAACCCGCCCGCCTTTGAACATTTCAAGCTGATCACCATTCTCTGGCGCAGCCTCGGAACTGCCCATGCGAAGCTCGCGGTCCACATCGCCCGGCTCAACACTGCGCCCCTCTTCCAGTCTCTGGTAGAGTGACATCAGAACGTCCCGCGCCGCTTCGGCACTGTCGGTATCCCCGATGATCGCAAGCTGGTTGCCCCGGCGCAGTATCTGTACGCCCAGCGATTTCTCAATATCAGCCAGGTTGCGGTCATATTCACCGCACAGGTCGATCAACAGGAAATTGTCAGGAAACTCGATGACGGTTTCATCAATGGCATTCGGATCGTTGGACGGCATCAGCACATGTGTGGCCAATCAGAGCTCCCTTGTGAGCGGATTCGGAGTGATGGTGCCAAGTTGCACGACCATGTGCAAGCCCGGCTGGTTTCGGCTCAAGTGATTGCTCCGAATTACGCCAAATGCATGACCGTTTTCTGAACTCAGACCGAATCCGCCACAGACGAACCAGATTTGAACGGACCAACCGCAGTATTGGGCTCTCCGGCTCCGGAACAGACTGGTTTTCCATCGTGATCCAGCCGTTGTGAGAGATACCCCTCAACCCCGTCGTCAATGATCCAATGGTCACAGCCATTCGGGTCAATCCAGATGCCCGCCTTAAGTTCACTGAGATGTTTGCTGTCGAGACCCCGGTCTACCGTCTTATCCGCCTTCGTGCCCAGTTCACCGCATGCACCCAGCGCGCTGATCAAAGGCAGTGCCGCTACAAATTTCAAAAAAGTCATGCCCTGCCCCTTTACCGCACACATGTGATTTCAACGCGGCGGTTCTTGGCCTGACCTGCCGCTGTGGCATTTGTCGCTGTGGGGTTGCGTTCACCATAGCCCCGCACATCGGTGATTTTCGCCCCGACGCCCGACGCCACACGCGCCACAGCATTGGCCCGGCGCAAAGACAGGTCCAGATTATACTCGTCAGACGCTCGGCTGTCGGTGTGACCTGTGATGATGAAAGACTTGGCATCTGCAGTTGCAAAGAACTTGGCCAGCCTGATCTGACCTGCGTTGCTGATGCGGGCGCTGTTGGTGGGAAACATTTGATCGGTGCTGACCACACCGCATACGATGCCTCTATGACAGACCGGCTTGCCCTGGCGATTGACATGCGGCGTCATGAACCCTTCGGTTCCGTCATCCATCACCCAGTGTTCACAGCCATCCGGATCAACCCAGATTGTGGGCACATAGCGCTCACCGCTTTGCGCTTGGGCGTGGCTTGTAACAGCGCTCACGCTCATCGCAGCACCTGTCAGAACAACACAGAGTGATTTGAACACACGTGTTGTCCCGGTCTTTTTTGATGTCATCTTGTCCCCCCAGAAAGATCCGCATGGCAGCGCGGGCTCTCGAATTTTCGCAAGCTTAGCAAACTCGCGTCACAAAGGAAGAAAAAAGACACCACATATTGTGAGCAGCATCACCGCTGCCGCAGCATAGGATGGTGAAAGGGTAAACCTTATTTGGAGACGATCCGTCCCGCGAGGGAATTTGAACCACTCTCAATGATTTCCACCTGAGCCAGTTGGCCTATGCCCACGTCCGCATCTGCAACATGCACGGCGTGCAGATAATCGGATTTGCCAACCATCTGCCCCGGCAAGCGGCCTGGCTTCTCAAAAAGAACACTGACTGTGCGCCCCACCATGTCGTCCTGAATGATCCGCTGATGATGGGTGATGCGCGCCTGCAAGCGATGAAGTCGTTCTGTTTTCACGTCCTCTGGCAGCTGATCCCGCTCTGCCGCCGGTGTGCCGGGACGGGTGGAGTACTTGAAGGAATAGGCGTAGCCGTATTTCACTTCCTCGATAAGGTCGATTGTATCCTGAAAGTCCTGCTCGGACTCTTCCGGGAACCCCACAATGAAGTCGCCCGACAGCACAATATCAGGACGCGCCGCACGGATACGCTCAATCAGGCGCAGATAGCTTTCGGCGGTATGGCTGCGGTTCATCCGCTTCAGAATACGGTCACTGCCCGATTGCACCGGCAAATGCAGATACGGCATCAGCTTGGCACAGGCGCCATGCGCCTCAATGAGGTCGTCGGTCATGTCATTGGGATGGCTGGTGGTGAAGCGGATACGCTCCAGCCCGTCGACCTTATCCAACTCCCAAATGAGCTTGGCCAAAGACCAGTCCACCCCATCCGGACCTGCCCCGTGATAGGCATTCACGTTCTGACCCAGAAGGGTGATCTCACGCACGCCACGCTCTACGAGGTCTTGCGCCTCTTCGACGATGCGCCCCACCGGGCGGCTCACTTCGGCACCTCGCGTGTAAGGCACCACGCAGAACGCACAGAACTTATCGCAACCCTCCTGCACCGTCAGGAACGCCGTCGGCCCTCGCTTGGCCTTTGGCCGGTGGCGTAGCGTGTCAAACTTGTCGTCCACCGGAAACTCGGTATCGAGCGCCTTGGCCCCCTCTTGCGTCTTCGCCTCCAACTCCGGCAGACGGTGATAGCTCTGCGGCCCCACAACCAGATCGACCATCGGCTGCCGACGCATAATTTCCTGACCCTCGGCCTGCGCCACGCATCCTGCCACGCCAATCTTCAGATCCGGCTTGGCCTCTTTCAGCCCCTTGAAACGCCCCAGCTCGGAATAGACCTTTTCCGCCGCCTTTTCGCGAATATGGCAGGTATTCAAAAGGATCATATCCGCGTCATCGGGCGTGTCCGTCTCGACATATCCAGCGCCGCCCATGGCCTCGGCCATGCGCTCGCTGTCATAGACATTCATCTGACACCCGTAGGTCTTGATATAGAGCCGTTTGGCCTTGGACATGGGACGCCCACCTTTGTCGCGGTTTCAGGGCGCCTGCCTACATCAAACCACCCATGTCTTGCAATGCGCTGCGTTTTGATCGACCTTGCACAAAAAGAGCAGACAACGACATGCAGCACGAAGATCTGACAACATTCCTGAATGCAAAGCCCCAGGCCCTTGCCAAGGGGCCGATTGCGTTGATTTTCATCGAAGACGAGGTCGAAGTCGACACCACGCTGCGTCATCACCTTGATTGCGGGTTCAAGTCAGTTCTGAGCTTTATGCCAAAGGATTTCAAGCTGGCCGATGATGTGGCCCGCAAAGTGCACCGCATCGAATACAATGTCACCCACGACGCCTCCTATGTGGACCTGATCAACCAAGTGATTCAGGCGGTCAACACTCAATGGCTCTATTTCTGCTTCAACGCAGAATACCTGTTCTACCCGTTCTGCGAGAACCGTACGGTGGGCGAATTGCTGACCTTCCATTTCGAAGAACGGCGTGATGCAATGCTGTCCTACGTGGTGGATGTCTATGCCGGGGACTTGAACAAGCATCCCAATGCCGTGTCGCTGGAAGACGCGCATCTGGACAAGTCCGGTTACTACGCTCTGGCACGCAACGACCCGGACAATCACAACCACCCAAAGGAACGTCAGCTGAATTTCTTCGGCGGTTTGCGCTGGCGCTATGAAGAGCACATTCCCGAAGATCGGCGCAAGATTGACCGGATCTCGCTTTTCCGCGCCAAGCCTGGGCTCAAGATGCGCGCCGATCACACGTTCAATGACGAAGAATACAACACCTATGCCTGCCCCTGGCACCACAACGTCACGGCCTCTGTGATTTCTTTCCGCGCCGCCAAAGCGCTCAAGCGCAACCCCGGCTCGACCTTCGATATCGAGACCTTCAAATGGCACAACTCAACTCAGTTCGAGTGGCATTCGCGACAATTGCTGGATTTGGGTCTCATGGAACCCGGCCAGTGGTTTTAAAGCGCCTCACCTTCAACCTGAGACATCAGCGAAACGCTTTAACGCCGCCGCGCCCAGATGCGCAGGTCGATCACAGCCTTTAGGAAAACCGCACCAACGAGTATGCAAAGCGCCCATTTGCTGATGGGCTCCATCGCCCCTTCGATCAAGAGCGCATGGACCACGGTTCCGGTGATAATCACGGCGGCTAGGCTGGTATGACCCCGGCGCCAAAGCCTGGGACCAAGTCGAAGGCGCTTTCTCAGAAGTGCGAGAAGCGCCGCCAAAAACACAGCCCACATTGCGATAACGCCCCAGACCGAGAACGGCGTGGGTGATCGGAAGAGCAGCACATCAACGACATCCGGCGGGCTTGTGATCCATAATCCCACGACATGCACCACGACGGCCAAAACCAGACTGGCACCAATCCAGCGATGCACACGCCGACCTGTCAATGCTGGCAATCCGGGTAAGACCCCGACCGCCAGGAGTGGCTGCAACAGCATCAGGGCCAGACCCAAGATGCCAGCAAACCCCGCGATGATGTAAACTGGCTCCCGCCATTGCAATAACGGACTCTGCGTTGCGGCCAACACAGGCACGACAACGGCCAGCCCAACGGCAACCCAAATCAGAGTGGCACGCATGACTGGCAGGGCGATACGACAGCCTGGCTCAAACCGGTTTCAATACGAACTCAACATGCAGCGTGGTATCGCTTGAACTGGCCATAATGGGGCGCAGGAACACGGTCTCAAACGCGGCATCATCAAACTCGGCATCATAGGCCAGATGGCCATGCGGTTGGCCAAATGCAGGAACAATCTGCGGCATGTCCATGCGAAACGCGCCCTGGGCATCGGTGAGTGTCGCACCGTGGCTTTCTGGCTCACGTTCATGACCTTCGGTGGTATGCGCCCACATTTGGATGCGGCGTCCCTCAAGCGGTGCGCCGTCTCCGGCGCGGCGCACGGACCCGGTCATCAGAAACCCGCCCCCGCCAATGCGCTCAACAATCGGCGCGCCCGGATAATAGTTGTTTGCACCCCCGGCATGGTCGGAGTCGGTGCAATGCCTTCAGCGCGCGCTGGCACCAACAGGCCCGACGCGCCTGTTGCCATAACCGCGCCACTACCGGCCAGAACATGACGACGAGTGAGGAGTGACTTGCTCATAGGTATGTCTCCTTTGCCGCTGTAAATAAGGAAATTAGCACAAACGTGCTGTTTTCCGAGCTATGTCATGGAAGTTTCTTCAACAGCAGGAGTCACAGCTTCGTGACCACTCACGCGCAAGATCAGCTTATTTCAGCCGAATGTTGTTCAATAATGCTTTGGGAACAAGCGACCGCCCGTCACTCGCTCAGCTTTTTGAGCGTGTCGACAATCGCAGTGCTGCCACTGTTGGAGCTTTGGTTGTCAAACCCAGTCAATGCCGCAATCTGCCCTCGGGCATCTGCGGAATTGTCATAGAGGTTCAATCCAAAGTCATAGGTAAGCTGCATCCGGTCGTGCAAGAACGGCCAGAAGGCGCGCTCTTGCCACGCCGCAGCCATCACCGCGATGATGAGGCCCGCACGCACATAGGACGCAGCGCGCTTTGCCCTTACGGACCGTGCTTTATTGATGTCAGCACGCGAGAATTCTGGTCTGGCAGCAGCAGTCATCCGCAAAGCTTGCCAAGCTTTGATGGCAAGATTTGGGCAATGCACTGTTCAAATCGCGACATTCCTGAGCGCGGCGCCTTAGGCTTCAAGCCTGGTTTGACTCAAAGGTTTTCAGGCTGAGGCATCCCCAGAACATGATAACCACCGTCAACACGGATCACCTCGCCCGTGGTGCAAGCACCTGCATCAGAGGCCAGATAGACCGCTGTGCCGCCGATGGCTTCCAGCGTGGCATTGGCCCGCATCGGTGCATTATCCTCGGTATGCCGAAACGTTTTGCGTGCGCCGCCAATGGCCGCTCCGGCCAGTGTTTTCATTGGACCAGGTGAAATCGCATTGACCCTGATTTTGTCCGGGCCCAGATCATTGGCCAAATAACGTGTCGTCGCCTCAAGCGCGGCCTTGGCCACGCCCATCACGTTGTAATTGGGCACAACCCGGTTTGAGCCCTGATACGTGAGCGTGAGCATCGTGCCCCCGTTCTCTTTCATCAAGGGATAGGCGCGGCGCGCCACCTCGATGAAGGAATAGACCGAAATGTCCATGGAGTGCTTGAAATTGGGGCGCGTTGTGTTGAGGAACCGGCCCGAGAGCTCTGATTTATCGGAGAACGCGATGGCATGTACGACAAAATCTATCGTCGGCCAGCGTGCGCCCAGCCGGCCAAACGCCGCCTCAATCGAGGCATCATCGGTCACATCCACATCCATCAGGATATCAGACCCCAGCGACTCTGCCAGTGGCTCCACCCGCTTGGCAAAGGCCTCGCCCTGGTAGGAAAAGGCAAGCTCGGCCCCCGCCTCATGCAGAGCCTTGGCAATACCCCAGGCGATTGAGCGATCATTGGCGACGCCCATGATCAGGCCACGTTTGCCTTTCATTGAGTGCATCATGGGTGTCCTATCCGTCAAACTTGCTCAGCAACATCGAGCCATTCGTGCCGCCAAAACCGAAACTGTTGGTCATCACCGTATCAAGGCCCGCGTCGTCCACGCGGCTTGTCGCGATCTCGGCCGGTTGAATGCCGGGATCAAGCGTGTCGACATTGATCGACGGGATGATGAAATCATTGTGCAGCGCCAGCAGGCAATAGATCGCCTCCTGCGCGCCTGTGGCCCCTTGGCTATGCCCCGTCATGGATTTGGTTGAGCTGATGGGGGGCACATGGCCTTCGCCAAAGATGCGGCGCACCGCCTCGACCTCACCCACATCACCCACCGGCGTCGAGGTGCCATGAGCGTTGATATAGCCCACTTTGCGCTCATTGCTGAGCTGGCTGAGCGCCAGGCGCATGGCCCGCTCGCCGCCCTCGCCCGAGGGGGCAACCATGTCATGACCATCGGACGTTGCCGCATAGCCTGTGACCTCGGCATAGATTTTCGCACCGCGCGCCTTGGCATGCTCCAGATCTTCCAGCACAACGATGCCGCCACCGCCCGAGATCACAAACCCATCGCGATCCGCATCAAAGGCGCGGCTCGCGCGCTCTGGCGTGTCGTTGTATTTTGAGCTCATCGCGCCCATGGCGTCAAAGAGGCAAGACAGCGTCCAGTCCAACTCTTCCCCACCACCAGCAAACATCACATCCTGCTTGCCCATCATGATCTGCTCGGCCGCGTTGCCGATGCAATGCAGCGAGGTCGAACAGGCCGAGGTGATGGAATAGTTGATCCCCTTGATCTTGAACGCGGTGCTGAGATTGGCCGACACCGTCGAACACATGGTCTTGGGCACAGCAAAAGGGCCAACCCGCTTGGTCGCCCCGGATTTCAGAACCGCCTGATGCGCCGCCAGCATGGCCGAGGTGGATGGCCCGCCAGAGCCTGCCACAACGCCCGTGCGTGGATTGGAAACCTCGTTCTCTTCAAGCCCGGCATTGGCAATCGCTTGGCTCATGGCAATATGCGCATAGGCCGCCCCTGGCCCCATGAACCGCAAGGCCCGCTTGTCGATATGCTCGGTGACATCAATGTTAAGTGCCCCGGCCACCTGACTGCGAAAGCCATGCTCGGCCATAGACGCGTTCGCGGTGATGCCCGATCTGCCCTCTTTCAAAGAGGACAGAACATCATCTGCGTTGTTGCCAATGCTGGAGACAATCCCCAAGCCTGTGACGACGACACGGCGCATTGCGCTCTCCCCCTTGGTTGGTCTCGTTATGTGTAGGACAGCCGTTGTTGAGGGGCAAGCGGTTAGGACAGTGCGGGCGCAACGCGCGAAATGCGGTGCGCTGCCCCGGGCCTGACCCGGGGTCTCTTTGGGTTGGGAGGTCCCGGATCAAGTCCGGGACTGCGCGAAATGATAGCCGTGCCAGCGACGGACCGGGGGACGGCGCGACTATGTTGCGATAAACGCACTTTATGCCAACCAGTTTCGCCTGCAGGAATTTCGTTGCACAGACCTCAGCCAAAGCGACGGCCCTGTCGCACCAAAGTTGCGCCATCTCATGTCGGCACGCCTCTGGCGTGACGGGCCGGTCCGTCGCTGGCACGGCGGCGCGTGCCGCACCTTGATTCCGTGCATTTGGTAAGGTGAAGGAGTGGCGGCTATGCGGGACCTTTCAGACTTTCGCTGCGAGTTCTCAAACGGCTGCTAATTGCACATTGCGCCCGACATAAAACGCGGTGCGGGAACAAAGCGACTTTCACAGATGCCAGATGTCAATGTCGCAGCCAGGTAACTTTTTGTCTGAACTCATTTCAGCAGGGTCAGGCGACTTCGAACAACGCTGCGGCCCCTATGCCTCCGCCAACACACATGGACGTAACCACGTATTTCACACCACGACGCCTCCCTTCAAGCAGAGCATGCCCGACTTGTCTCGCGCCTGTCATACCATAGGGATGGCCGATCGAGATGGCACCGCCGTTCACATTGTAGATTTCGGGATCGATCCCAAGATGGTCGCGGCAATAGAGAACCTGGCAGGCAAAGGCTTCGTTAAGCTCCCAAAGGCCGATGTCTTCGATGCGAAGACCTGCATTCTTAAGCAGCTTTGGAATTGCAAAGATCGGGCCGACGCCCATCTCTTCCGGTGCGTTTCCTGAAACTGCCATACCGCGATAGATACCTAGCGGTGTGAGGCCCCGCTGCTCAGCCATTTTGCCTTCCATGAGAACACAAGCCGAGGCCCCGTCAGATAGCTGGCTTGCGTTTCCGGCAGTGATCACGCCGCCTTCGACAACCGGGTTTAGCTGGCCAAGAGTTTCGGCCGTCGTGCCCGGCCGGTTGCCTTCGTCTTTTGACAAGGTCACCTCTTCCAGGGTTTCCTCTCCAGTTTCGCGGTTCTTGACCCGCTTTATCGCAGTGATCGGAACGATCTCATCGTCGAAGGCGCCAGCGGCCTGAGCACGTGCTGTCCGGTCCTGTGATAGCGCTGCGTATTCATCCTGCACCTCGCGGCTGATCCCATAGGTCCGCGCCACATTTTCCGCCGTCATCAGCATCGGCATGTAGGCATGCTCGGACCTCGCGATAACGTTTGGATCTTTCTCATCGTCCGCCCATTTCAGATAGGCATTCTGCAGGGCTGAAATATTTTCCTGCCCGCCAGCAACGGCGACGTTCTGACCATCCACAATGACCTGCTTTGCAGCCGTCGCGATGGCCATCAACCCGGATGAACATTGCCTGTCGATCGTCTGTCCTGCCACCGTATTGGGGAGGCCCGCGGCCAGCGCCGACAACCGGGCGACATTCATGCCTGCGGTTCCCGCAGTCAGGACCGATCCGATGACAACATCTTCGATCGAACCGGGGTCCACGCCTGCACGTTCAACTGCGTGCTGAATGGCGTGCCCCATCATGGTGGGGGATTTGATGTTGTTCAGCGCACCTTTGAAGGCCACCCCAATAGGGGTTCGTGCGGTTGAGACGATGACGGCTTCTCTCATGATTTTTCCTTTTTGGCATCAAAATGCGCGGCAAGTGTCACGCCCGAGGTTGCGAGGTCTTCCAACAAAGGCGCAGGTGTGAACCACATCTCGCCATAGGTACCAAGCGACTGCCGATAGTGGTTCATTCGTTCCAGAATCTGGCTCAATCCAATCTCATCGGCATAGTGCATTGGGCCGCCACGCCAGTCCGGAAAGCCATAGCCATTGACCCAGATCAGGTCGCAATCACCCGGGCGCGTTGCAATGCCCTCTTCAAGGATCAAGAAGCCCTCGTTGATCAGGGGGAACAGACAACGTTCAAGGATTTCCTGATCTTCGATGTCCCTGCGCTTCACACCATGCAGGTCCGCCAAATGGGCACTGATTTGAACTATCTCAGGGTCTTCGACCCGTGTCCGTCCCTCGTAGACATAGCTTCCTCGCCCGGTTTTCTGACCCAGTCGGCCTAGTTCAAACAACCTGTCCTGCACAGCCTGGTATGTCGGGTCATGCGCGATTTCACTACGCCGTTCCTGACGCACGCGGGCGCCCACATCGACTCCGGCCAGATCTGCCATCGCGTGAATGCCCATGGCCATGCCGAAGCCTTCAAGGACGTCATCCACCTGTTTCGGCGTCGTCCCCTCAAGAAGCAGACGGGATCCTTCGCGGAAGTATGGTTCCAGCATCCGGTTTCCAACAAAGCCGTAGCACACGCCAACCGTGACAGGGAGCTTTCGGATCTTCTTTGCGACCGTGATTGCCGTTGCAATGACATCGGGAGCGGTCTTGGCGCCCCGCACCACCTCTAGCAAGCACATGACGTTCGCCGGGCTGAAGAAATGGAGACCAATCACATCCTCCGGGCGTGACGTCACTGCGGCGATTTCATCAAGATCCAACGTCGATGTGTTTGAGGCCAGTATCGCGCCAGGTTTTGCGTGCCGGTCTAACGCTTCAAAAATTTGGCGTTTGACATTCATGCTTTCAAACGCCGCTTCAATGATCAGGTCGGCCTCTGCAAGGTCGCCGTAGCTGAGCGTCCCGGTGGCGTTGGCGGCGATTGCCTCTGCCCGATCGGCACTGAGCCGCCCTTTTTGGGTCGCGCGCTGGAAATGCTCCCGGACCTTTTCCAGCCCCAGTTCGAGCGCGCCTTGCGTAGTTTCAAGAAGCGTGACCGGATACCCCGCCTGCAGAAAGGCGATGGCAATGCCGCGCCCCATTGTTCCTGCGCCGATCACGGCGACCGATGAAATGTCACGTGGTCGGTCAGCACGAGTAACGCCCGGAACCTTGGTGCATTCACGCTCTGCAAAGAACAGATGCCGCCCCGCGCGCGATTGAGGTGTGTCGAGCAATTCGGCAAATCCTGCCTTTTCCTGTCCCAGCCCTTGGGTCAGCGGCAATTCGCACGCGGCTTGAAGCGATTTCAGGCATCGTTCAGGGGCGACAAGGTTTTTGGACTTTGGTGCAATCTGATCTCGGAAACCCGCGAGAAATCCCTTTGGATCAGGGTGTGTGACGGTCATATCCGCGCAACTGCGTTTCGGATCGCCCTCTTGGCTGACACGGGTAGCGAAACCCAAAACATGCGCGCGAAAATCCCGGTTGTTCTCAATCAGCGCGTCGACCAGCCCGCAAGACAGGGCATATTCGCCATTCACAGGATCACCCGACAGGATCATCTGCGTTGCCGCTTCCAGCCCTGCAATCCGGGGTAGTCGCTGGGTGCCGCCGGCACCGGGCAGCAGCCCCAGTTTGATCTCAGGCAGGCCCATCACGGCATCCGGAGTCGCGACACGGTAATCACAGGCAAGCGCAATCTCCAGAGCACCTCCCATCGCAGGGCCTGCTATCGCTGCGATAACCGGCTTCCTGCTGGTTTCAATCGTGACACACAGGTCCGGCAGGTCCGGCTTGTCCCAAACAGCCCTGGTGCGGAACTCAACGATATCAGCGCCGCCACAAAAGAACGGCAGGGCCGAACACAGAACGATGGCTGTGACCTGGTCATCAGATTCAAGGTCGTGAATGGCCCTAGACATCGCCTGCCGCATCTTCAGGCCGAGGGCGTTAACCGGCGGGGCATTCAGTTCGATGAAAGCGACACCCTCGGTGCGTTCAATGGAAATCATGTTCGGAAACCTCAATCAGGCTGCTTGGAAAGATCCTGTTCGACCTCGGCCCAGTCGTCGAAATGGATCACGTTGCAGGGTGAATGCACGTTCTCGAGCCAGACAAAGACCGAGATGAATGGCTGGTCATAGACCCTTGTGGCGTGGGGATCGCCCGCCGCGTTCCAGATAAGTGATCCAGCCGGATAATCCTGCCAGTCACGGCTGCCAAACCGCCAACCGGATTTCTCGGACAGGTTCAAGTACAGCTCGGGCGCGTCGTGGTTGTGATCGCGATACAGTGTCCTTGGGCCCAGCATGAAAATGCCAAGGTTGAAGTCGGGATGGTGATGCCCACATGCATCGGGCCCGATGAGCAGGGTATGCAGGTTGCACTTTGTGTATCCCTCGCCCAGATCGGCACCAGGGGGATAGAATTGGGCGTTGTCTTCGCGCCACACCAGATCATCCTTCGCCGCTTTCAGACAACCCGCGATATCCTGCAATTCGGGGGCGACAACCCCTTCGATGGCGTTCTTCAGAACCTCATCATGCCGGGTTCCTTGGGGAGGTAAGTCAATGAGCCTCTCATCGGACAGGTCCATGGCTGCCAGCTTGTCCAACGTCAGATCAACGCCGCGCGTGGCAGCTCTGTGAGCCTTCAGATAGGTGACAATGGATTGAATAAGCGCCTGAATACGGCGTTGCTTGTCTGTCATGATTTTAAGTCCGCGCACGTTGAAACATCTTGCCGCACGAGTTTCTTGTCGAGCTTGCCGACGCTGGTTTTAGGCAGGCTGGTGACAAAGAAAATTTCGTCAGGAACGGCCCACTTCGAAAGTTCACCTGCGTCAACGCGCGACTGAATTTCCGCCATGACGCTTAAACGCACAAGATCCGGATCGGCATCTTTTGCGGCTTGAGTGACCAACACTGGCCGTTCGCCCCACTTCGCGTGCGGCAGTCCGATCGCGGCGACGTCCTCAACGCCGCTGCAAGACGATGCTATGTTTTCCAGTGCCAGCGAGGAAATCCATTCGCCGCCGGTCTTGATCACGTCCTTGAGGCGGTCAGTAATCTGCAAAGACCCATTCTCGCGGATATACCCAACATCCCCGGTATGCAGATACCCACCGTCCCAAAGCTCATCAGAGGCTTGCGCGTTATCCAGATAGCCTTGTGTCAACCAGGGAGCCCGAGCAACAACTTCACCGGTTGTTTCGCCGTCATGCGGGACGTCTTTCATATCCGGTGTCACAACACGAAGGTCGACAAGCGGGCCGGGAAAGCCGGTTTGCGCCTGCACCTCTGGATCGTCGCTGGACAAATCGGCCACCGTCAGAAACGGACAGGTTTCGGACATACCATATGCCGCATGCAAGGATATGCCTGCCGCCGCCGCCCGGTCCTGCAGACTGCGCGGCAAAGCGGCGCCCCCAATGATAACTTTCCATTTGCTCAGGTCAGTTTGCGGGCAGTTGGGATGGTCGAGCACCATGGACAGAACCGTGGGAACGCAATGGGAAAAGGTGACGCCTTCGGCTGCAATCAATCGCAAGATTATGTCAGGGTCATATCGACCGGGATAGACCTGACGCAGCCCCAGCATCGTTGCGGCATATGGAAATCCCCAGCCGTGGACGTGAAACAAGGGTGTCAGCGGCATGTAGACGTCGCCGCGATGAAACCCGGAATTCCCCGGCCACGCACCGAAGCCGGCGATCAAGCCCAATGTGTGAAGGACCAACTGCCGATGTGAATAGCTCACCCCTTTGGGATTGCCGGTTGTCCCGGTCGTATAAAACAGGGTTGCGGTTTGGTTTTCATCGAAGTCCGGGAAGTCAAAGCTGTCTGGGGCCTCGCCTATCCACTTGTCATACCCTTCACCGTCTCCAATCGGCACGATGATGATGTCCCGATCGAAGCCCGGTCTGATATCATCAATGAGCGGCATGAAATCGCGGTGCACGATGATCAGGTCCGGCTGCCCATGGTTGATTGTATAAAGAACCTGGGCAGGAGATAGACGGACGTTGATCGTAAAAAGGGACGCGCCCATCATCGGGATCGCGAAAAAACACTCAAGATAACGGTGCGTATCCCAATCCATGACACCGACGCGCATGCCCTCATGTATCCCGCTGGCCTTTAGAGAATTGGCAAGTTGGCGCACGCGTTTGCCCAACTCCGCGTAGCTCAGCCGCATTTCGGTGCCGCTGACGATTTCCTGGCAGGTTGAGGCGAAGTGGGGTCCGTTCAGCAAGTGTTTGATCAGCAACGGAAAGCCATATGCATTTGACGAAGGCGATGGTGCTTGCATGAAGGTGGAATCCTTGAACTTCTTTACTTGCCAGTCTGACATTTCTCACCCAGTCGAAGAACTGAAAGAATTTTCCCTTCATCAAGATTTTCTAACCAATGCCAAAGCGCTGAGAATTGCGTGTGACCAGCTGAAAAGCTATGAAAAAATCTATGAAGACTCAGGAATTCCCGATTCTGTCGTCGGTTATCCCCGCTCAGTGATGAGCAGACTGCAATCATCGAGGTGGCCAACCGGTGAAGACCCAAATGCCAACATTGGTTTCGCTACGCGCGTTTGAGGCAGTGGCGCGCCATAGGAGCTTCCGCAAGGCAGCTGACGAGATTTGTGTGACGCATGCGGCAGTCAGCCACCAGGTCAAAGCGCTGGAAACATCAATCGGTGTCAAACTGCTGGAACGCACAAGTCGTTCGGTCGAACTGACACCGGCCGGGGAGCAATATTACCCGCCGATCCGCGAACATATTCAGGGTATTGTCAAAGCCACGCGGCGCATCCAGACACCTGAGGAACCGGACGTGTTGCTCGTTCAGTCCTACGCAAGTTTCAATACGATGTGGCTCCAGCCCAGATTGGCTGAATTTCTTCAGGATAATCCGGATACGCGCGTGCGCATTGTCTCTACTTTTGAAGACGGTGATTATGATATGCACCGGTTCGATGTTGGCGTGTTCAACGCGCCACCGTTCGATAAGAGATTTGACTATAGCCCCTTGTTCGAAACAGATATCTACCCGGTATGTGCTCCGGAGGCCTTGAATTCCTCAAACGGTGGAATTCTGCTGGAAGAGCTAAGTAATTTCCTACTGCTGAGTATCCCAAACACATGGAATGAGCCGGATGACTGGGATTGTTGGTTGGATGCGGCGGGCTTGGACCGCGGTACTATGAAATTTGGCTCGATTTTCGACAATTACCCGCTTGTCCGTGAGGCAGTTCTAAACAATCACGGCATCAGCGTCGCAAGGGCACCGTTTTGCGCGCGGGATCTTGAAAGGGGGCGCCTGGTCAGACCGTTCGACATTTCGGTGCCCGAGCCAGGTCGCTGGTATCTAGCGATGCAAAAAGAACGTGCACCCAATCCAAAGCTCGATACATTTGTCGCATGGCTGTTCGAACAGATCGAGGCCGACCCGACCATGCGGTTTTTTAACGCCTGACTGTAAAACATTTTGAATTGGGTTTCGGGTGTCGGACCCACCGACACCCCGGTTTTCATGAGGTTAGGCGAACCACCAGCGCTCCATAAAGCGGTTGCCGTCGAGATCCCAGTCAGAACCCATGACTTCGGGCAGCCCCAACTTGTCGTTGACTGCAAAAACCCAGTCGTTGAACATTGGAATGATCGCGCCACCATCGGTCGCGCAGATCTCCTGCATTTCCCAATACATCTCGCGGCGCTTGGCATTGTCGAGTTCGGCACGCGCCTTGATCAAGAGGTCGTCAAACCGCTCATTACACCAGAAGCTCTCGTTCCAGGACGCGCCGCACTGATAGGCAGTCGAGAACATTTGGTCCGGAACCGGACGGCCGGCCCAGTATGAGAATGTAAACTCCTTTTTCATCCAGACATCAGACCAGTAGCCGTCATTGGGTTCACGGATCACGTTGATATCGATACTAGCCGCCTTGGCCGAGGCCTGGAAAAGCACCGCAGCGTCCACCGCACCGCCAAAGGCCGCGTCCGCAGCCGACAAATTCACCTGCAAATTGTCTATGCCGGACTGCTGCAAATACCACTTGGCCTTATCTGGATCGTATTGTTTCTGCTCGAGCTCAGAGTTGAAGTACTGTTCGCCAGCGCCGACCGGATGATCGTTGCCAATCGAGCCGAAGCCGAACAGGATCTTGTCCACCATTTCTTGACGGTTGACGCCGTATTTCAGAGCTTGACGGACATTGTTGTCGTCATAGGGCGCCCGGCGTACATCCATCGGGATCGAGTAATGCGCCTTGCCCGAAATTGAGTGGACATTGACACCCGGCTTGCGCCCCAAAAGCCCGGCAGTTTTCAAATCTACCCGGTCAATCACATCTACATCGCCCGAAACAAGCGCCGTGGTCCGGGCGTTCAGGTCGATCAGCGCCAGAAATTCGACGGAATCGAAGAAAGCCACGTCATCGCGCCAGTGGTTTTCATGCCGCTCCAAATTGGCCGAAACGCCTAAGTCGATGGAGGCACTCTTATACGTGCCGCAGCCATTTCCCGACTGCCAGTCAATCGAGTCGCCATCTGCTTTGCAGATCGGCAGGTGGTAATCAGTGAGAAGGAATGGGAAGTCGGCATTGCCACCGCTCAGTTTGAAGACAACGGTGTCGTCGCCCTCGATAGTGATATCCCGTACCGGCTCGACGAGCGGCGCTGCCGCCGAGGTTGAGCCTTCGCCACGGTGGAAGTTGATCGAATTGACAACGTCCTGAACGGTAAGCTCTTGCCCATCGTGGAACTGAACGCCCTTGCGGATCTTGAAACGCCATTCTGCGGCGTCCTCTGATGCTTCCCAGCTTTCCGCCAGTTCTGGCGTAAGTGAACCGTCAGGACCGACTTGGGTCAGACGGCCATGCACAGCATGTGTCCACGCAATCATAAAGCCAGAATCATACAGGCCGGGGTTCAGCGTGTCGGTTGTCTGGCCATGCCCAAGGCCAACCCGCAAATGACCACCTCGTTTGGGCGCGGCTCTGGCCGCACCTAATGGCAACGACGCGGCAGCAACTGTCGCTGCAGTGGTTTTCAAGAATCCGCGGCGATCGAGAAGGCCGCCTTTGATAAGAGTCATGTTCGTTCTCCCTGAATGTTCCGATTTGCGACCGCACGCCCGTCAGCAGGGGCCGCTGTTTGAGCCGACGTTTCACCGGATTGGACACTCAAGTTGTATCGGCAGGCCTGTGCGCAAAAGAACTGAAAAAATTTTTGGATCATGTACAAATCCTAACCAGTTGCATATTGAAGTTGAGCTCAGTCTCGGTAGCTTTCCCGCCAAAGAAGGCGTCTCCGGTGAATAGCTCTATCGATTGCGCATGCGGGTGGCTGCACGAATCTTCTCAAGAGTCGACCGGAGGAGTCACCCCGCCCGAGGATGACCGCTCTGTGCTCATCACGCCCATTCGAGCGCGATGCAGCATCGGTAGATTGGGCTCATAGCCGCCATTCCCACCTAACGCCCCAGCTTAACTCTCGCTCAGCGCCACCTTCATATCCTTGACCTGATAGATCACCTCGCCATCGGCCTCTACACGCCCGTCGGCGACACCCATGGTTAAACGCCGGGTCTGCACGGCCTTGGTGAAATCCACATAGTAGGTCAGCATCTTGCGGTCGGGCCGCACCATGCCGGTAAGCTTCACTTCGCCCACACCCAGCGCATAGCCCCGCCCCTGCCAGCCGCGCCAGCCGAGGTTGAAGCCGGTGAGCTGCCACAGACCATCCAGCCCAAGACAGCCCGGCATGATCGGATTGCCCGGAAAATGACAGTCGAAAAACCAAAGATCAGGCTTGATATCAAACTCAGCCACCACATGGCCTTTGCCATGCGCCCCGCCATCGCCGCTGATATCCGTGATCCGGTCCATCATCAGCATCGGCGGCTCGGGCAATTGCGCGTTGCCGGGACCAAAAAGCTCTCCCCGCGCGCATTTCAGCAGGTCGTCTTTGTCGAAACGGCTCGGGTAGTTGGCCATGAGTAAGGCCCTTTCTGGGTCGTCAATTGCGTTCTTTGTTCCTCTATCACCGAGGAAAACCCGCACGCAAGCCCGACCACCGCACGTTGCGTGGTCGAAAGTGTTTGAAATTATACCGACTCAGACCCTATATTGTGCGGTGTAAAAGGAAAGTGGCATGTCGATCACCAAAGCTGAAACACGCGGATCAGAATGGCTCTCAGCGGCCGGGTTGCGCCCCACGCGGCAACGTGTGGCGCTTGCCGCATTGCTGATCGGCGACGGGCAACACCGTCATGTCACCGCAGAAAGCTTGTTCACGTCCGTGCAGAAAACCGGCGCACGGGTGTCATTGGCGACGGTCTACAACACATTGCGCGCGTTTTGCGATGCTGGGCTTTTGCAAGAGGTTATGGTGGACGGCTCCAAAAGCTATTTCGACACCAATACCCATGACCACCCCCACTTCTTCTGGGAAGGGGAAGAACGCCTGACAGACGCGCCTGCCGATCAGTTGCAGATTTCGCGTCTGCCTGATGCGCCCGAAGGGGCCGAGATCGCCAGCGTGGATGTGGTCATCCGCCTGCGCCGCACCGCCTCCTGATCCCTCAACATGCGTGCCATCAGCTATGATGCCTTTGGACCAGCCCAAGATGTGCTGGTGCTTGGTGATATAGAGACCCCCGCCCCGGCGCCGGGCGAAATCCTTGTGCGGCTGTCGTACTCTGGTGTGAACCCTTCTGATGCCAAAGCCCGTGCCGGGGCGCGGCCCGGCGTCACCAAACCTGCCTTCCCGCGCATTATCCCCCATTCCGACGGGGCTGGCGTGATTGAAGCTGTCGGAGACGGCGTCGCCAGCGACCGGATCGGAGAGCACGTCTGGATCTGGAACGGCCAATGGCAGCGCGCCTTTGGCACAGCCGCCGAATACATCGCCCTGCCCGCGGAGCAAGCCGTCCCACTGCCGGATGGCATCTCTCTGGAAACCGGCGCAGCACTTGGCATTCCCGGCCTGACCGCCTGTCACACTGTTTTCGGCGGAGGCGATGTGGCGGGTCGGACATTGCTGATCTCGGGCGGCGCCGGATCGGTTGGCCACAACGCGGTGCTACTGGCCAAATGGGGCGGCGCGAAGGTGATTGCCACCGCCTCAGCAGGTGCAGCCGCGTATGTCAAAGCTGCCGGTGCAGATGTGGTTCTGGACTATGCCGATCCCGATTTAGCCGCCAAAATTCTGGACGCTACTGAGGGCGGCATCGACCGCGCGGTGGAAGTCGAATTTGGCCAGAACGCGAGCCTTCTGGCTGAGGTCATGAAACCGCCCAGCACCATCGCCACCTACGGGTCCGGCAAAGCCATGACCCCGGAACTGCCCTTTGGCCCCTATCTCTTCAAGGCGCTCAAGATCGACATCACGCTGATCTACATCCTGCCTGCGCCCGAACGCGCCGCCGCGATTGAACGTTTGCACCGGGCACTGGCCGAGGGCGCGTTCACCCCATCCATCGATGCAACCCTGCCGCTTGAGGATTGCGCCGCTGCCCATGATCGCGTCATGCAAGCCGGTCGGCGCGGGTCGGTTTTGCTGAGCATCTGAACGTCAGGTAAAACCCGCTTTCCCCTCCGCGCCGGACATGCCACTCTGCCGTCAAACCCTGACCTGCGGAGGGACCATGCCCATCACCACCTGTGTTTTCGACGCATATGGCACACTCTTTGACGTGGCGGCTGCCGCGCGCAACGTCGCCTCCGAGCCGGGGCGCGAAGCTTTTGCCAAACACTGGCCCGCCATCGCCTCTCACTGGCGGCTGAAACAGTTGCAATACACCTGGCTGCGTGCGGTGATGAATGAACACACTGATTTTTGGGATGTCACGCAAGATGGGCTGGACTGGGCGTTGGAAGCCGAAGGGCTGGACGGCGATGCCACACTGCGCGACCGCCTGTTGCAGCTCTACTGGGAGCTGGAAGCCTACCCGGAAGTCCCCGCCATGCTGCAGGCGCTCAAGGCCAAGGGGATGAACACCGCGATCCTCTCCAATGGCTCCCCCGCCATGCTGGACGGTGCAGTGCAATCGGCAGGCATCGGCGAGGTGCTGGACGATGTGCTCTCGGTGGAAAGCGTTGGGATCTTCAAACCGGCAGATGTGGTCTACGACCTTGTTGGGCAGCGCTTTGGCTGTGCCAAGAACGAGGTGCTTTTCGTGTCTTCCAATGGCTGGGACGCAGGTGCGGCGGCAGGATACGGATTCACAACCGTCTGGGTCAACCGGGCCTCCGAACCGGTTGACCGATTGCCTGCGAGGCCCGGCCACTTCCTCCCAGACCTGACCACCATTCCGGAGCTTGCCGCCTGATGCCGCGTTTCACCACATCCGATGGCCTCTCGCTTTACTACGAAGACGAAGGTCAGGGCGCTCCGATCCTGTGCCTGGCGGGATTGACGCGGAATGTCACAGACTTCACCTATCTGATGCCACATCTGACGGGCCACCGCGTGATCCGCATGGATTACCGCGGGCGCGGGAAATCGGACTACGCAGACGACTTCATGAGCTATTCGATCCTGCGCGAAGGCCAGGATGCGATTGAGCTTATGGACCATCTTGGGATCGACCGCTTCACCCTGATCGGCACCTCGCGCGGCGGCCTCATTGCCATGGCCCTCTCGGTCACGCATCCGGGCCGGATGAATGGGGTTGTCCTCAACGATATTGGACCAGAAGTCGCCCCCATCGGGATCGAGCGCATCATGGATTACGTGGGCAAAACACCCCCTTTTTCCAATCTCGACGCAGCCGCCGAGTCCCTGCATGCCGGGCACGCTGAAGGTTTCCCTGATGTTCCACTCAGCCGCTGGCGGGAACAGGCGGAATTCATGTGGGCCGATGCGCCGGGCGGCGGGGTCGCTTTGCGCTATGACGCCAAGCTGCGCGATGCGATGATCGGTCAGGCGGGAGCAGGCGAAGCGCCCGACCTCTGGCAGCTTTTCGATGGGTTGAAAGACCTGCCTGTTGCCGCCATTCGCGGCGCGAACTCCGACCTCTTATCCTTTGAAACCTTTGAGAAAATGCAAGCCCGTCATCCTAGCCTGATTGCCGTGACCGTGCCCAATCGTGGCCACGTCCCGTTTCTTGATGAGCCAGAGGCGCTCTCAGCCATTCACCAACTTTTGGATGCCACCAAATGACCGATATCACCATGATTCGCGCCGCCGCCGAGCGGCTCAAGGGCCATGCCCGGCGCACCCCGCTTTTGTCCTCGCCTTTCCTTGATGAGATCGCCGGGCGGCGTGTCTTCGTCAAACCCGAATGCCTGCAACATACCGGAAGCTTCAAATACCGCGGTGGGCGCTCGGCCGTGTCCGCGCTTGATGACACCACCCGCGCCAAAGGCGTTCTGGCCTTTTCGTCGGGCAACCACGCCCAGGGCGTAGCACTGGCAGCGCGAGAATTTGGTGTGCCTGCGGTGATCATCATGCCCAAGGACGCACCGGAGATTAAAATCAACAACACCCGTGCCCTGGGCGCCGACGTGGTGCTTTATGACCGTGCTGGCGGCGAAAGCCGCGAGGCGTTGGGGGATACGCTTCAGGCTGAACGCGGGCTGACACTGATCCGACCCTACGACGAACCCCAAGTTATCGCGGGTCAAGGCACCTGCGGGCTGGAGATTGCCGAACAGGCGGCTGAGCTTGGCATTAAAGACGCCGAGGTGCTGGTCTGTTGCGGTGGCGGCGGGCTGACATCCGGCATTGCGCTGGCCTGTGAGGCCGACGCGCCGGGGTTCAAAGTGCGCCCCGTAGAGCCCGATGGGTTCGATGACGTCAAACGCTCCCTTCTCTCGGGCAACATTGAAACCAACAACCAGATGTCCGGCAATATCTGCGATGCTATCCTGACCCCTGCGCCGGGCCATATCACCTTTCCGATTCTGCAACGCCTCGTTGGCCCCGGCATCGTCGTGAGCGAAGACGACTGCCTGCGCACCATGGCCCACGCCTTTGAACGACTCAAAGTCATCGCAGAACCCGGCGGTGCCGCCGCTCTGGCCGCTGCGCTCTTCCACGGAGATGAGCTGAACGCCGATACGGTGATCTGCACCATCTCGGGCGGCAATGTAGATGCGCCGATGTTTGAACGCGCCCTTCAACTCACAAGGTAAAGAGTATGACCGACTTCACCATCGCCTCTTTCAACGTCAAGAACCTCATCGGCGCGGAAAAGGAATATTATCAGTTCCAGACCTACTCGCCCGAAGAATACGCGTGGAAGAAAGACTGGCTTGCTGATCAGCTTTTGACACTTGATGCGGACATTGTCGGGTTTCAGGAGATTTTCGAGGAAGAGCCGCTGCGTGATGTGATCGAGGAAACCTCGCGCCGCGCACATGCGCTCAATGACGCCAGCATCCCGGACAAATCCAAGCGCTATCACCGCAAGGCGATCTTCCGCAAACTGGCGGTGACACCCTATGATGATGCGACCCTGGCCTTTGCCCCCAACGCCGCCGATAGCGGTGAGGCAGGGCGGCGGCGCCCGGGCGTGGCGATCCTGTCTCGGCTGGGTTTTGAGGGGCGCCCCGAAATCTTGCAAGATCTTGATAAGCCTTTGCATATTCCCTTCAACACCTTGCGCGGCATGGAGGGCGACAAGGATGCCGGGCACTACACGCTGCGCCGCCTGTCGCGCCCGATCCTGAAGGCACGCATCCCCGTAGGCGGGCAAAGCGTGACCGTGTTCAACTGTCACCTGAAATCCAAATTGGGTGAGCACATCAGACCCGATGGCGCGGATTTTGCACCCGAAGAAGACCTGACCAACTACGACCCCGTCGGCCGCGCGCTCGGCTCATTGCGCTCTGCGCTGCGACGTATGGCCGAAGCCTGGGTGCTCAGGCGCGAAATTGTGGCCGAATTGAAAGCAGGCCATCCTGTCATGGTGCTGGGCGATTTCAACGATGGCGAACACGCTGTTTCGACCGAGATAATCACAGGCGAAACCCCCTTCAAAAACTACGCCTGGATGCTGCGCCACGACGCAAAAGAATATTCTGACCGCTATTCCGAGGAAGAGAGCGCGCAGATCACCGAAGACATCCAGGCCGTGCGGCTGCATTCGGCCGAGAAGCTGTTTGTGCGTAAATCCCTGCGCGACATGGTGTATACCTCGGCCTTTGGCGGGGTGTATGAAAGCATTGACCAGATTTTCATGTCCCAACACTTTCATCCCGAATTTACCGACCGCGTCGGCGAAATGAGCTATTTCAGTGTCTTTAACGACCACCTCACCGACGGCTCGCACCCCGAGGCGCCCTACAACAAGCTTGCCTCTGACCACGGACAAATCATGGCGCATGTTCGGATGCGTGGCGCGAACAACAAAAGCTGACTTTGGTGGAAGCCAGTTTTGTGCTACCCTGACCCTACTTTGATTAAAACAATTTACTTTAGGGGCGGCGGCCCCGTTTACTACTAACGAACATGAACGGTTCATGAGCCGTCGATTTAAGTATGGAAGTTATTGAAACACGGCTGCTCGGATTGGCCGTCATTGCCGCTTTGGGTTATGCCGTGGCCACCATCGGCATGAAAATGGCCTCAGGTCACTGGACGATTGCGGCCCTGGCGCTCATCGTTTTGGGATTTGTCGCGGCAACGCAGGTCGAGATCATCCTGATGCGCGAAATCTCACTGGGCGCGCTCTATCTCATCATCATCGGCATCGAAACGCTGGTTGTGCTCACATACGCATTCGCCATCGGAGAAGGTCTTTCAGGCCGCGATGCCATGGGCGGAGCGTTCGTTCTGGCCGGGCTGGCGGTGATCTCGCATTAGCGTGGCACACCCCATGCCCGAATAGCCATAGACATGCGCATCGCGCCATGGCTTTCTGTCGCAAACGCGAACAGGGAAATGTCATGCGCACCCAAGTGGCCATTATCGGCGGCGGGCCTTCGGGCCTTTTGCTGGGTCAGCTTTTGCACAAATCGGGGATCGACACGGTCATTCTCGAACGCCAAAGCCGCGCGCATGTGCTGGGCCGCATTCGCGCGGGCGTGCTGGAGGCCGGGCTCGTCAACCTGATGCATGAGGCGGGTGTCGGTGCGCGTCTGAAACGGGAAAGCTTTCTGCACCATGGCACCAATATCGCCTATCCTGGCGGCATGTTTCACCTCGATTTCAAAGCGCTGATTGATCAATATGTTACGGTCTATGGTCAGACGGAACTGACGCAGGATCTCTACGAGGCGCGCGATACTTCGGGCTTGCTGACTTTACATGAATGCAGCAATGTAACCCTTTGTGATATTGAAACAAAGAATCCTAGAATCGAGTTCACACATGACGGCCAAACCAAACACCTGACCTGCGATATCATCGCCGGATGCGACGGGTTTCACGGCCCTTCCCGACAGGCCATTCCCAGGGAAAAACGCCGCGAGTTTGAAAAGGCTTACCCGTTCGGCTGGATGGGAATTCTGTCCGAGACGCCGCCCGTGAGTGACGAACTCATCTACGCCAATTCCACCCGTGGATTTGCGCTATGCTCTATGCGCAACCCGACGCTTAGCCGCTATTACGTGCAATGCGACCTGAGCGACAGCCCAGACAACTGGTCCGATGACCGGTTCTGGAACGAATTGAAACGCCGCATCCCGCAGGAGGCCGCGGATACCCTGATCACCGGGCCGTCGATTGAAAAATCCATCGCGCCGCTGCGCTCTTTTGTCTGCGAACCGCTGCAATGGGGACGGTTGTTCCTGTGTGGGGACGCGGCCCACATCGTGCCGCCGACGGGAGCGAAGGGACTGAACACCGCCGCGAGCGATGTCTACTATCTGTGGCAGGCGCTCTTGGCATTCTACGATGACAGCGATGAGGCCGCTCTGTCGCGCTATTCCGAAACCGCCCTCGCCCGGGTCTGGAAAACCCAGCGGTTCAGTTGGTACATGACCAAACTTTTGCACCATTTCCCGGATCAATCCGAATTTGATCATAACATTCAACAGGCTGAGCTTGCGCATCTGGCTGAGAACCGCGCAGCGCAGATGGCGCTGGCCCAGAACTATGTCGGCCTGCCCTATTAAACATTGTGAACGGACCCCGCTATGGCCTTTACCAAGGTAAATGACATCACCCTGCACTACCGCGATGACGGGCCATCCGATGGCCCCGCACTTGTCTTCGCCAACTCGCTCGGCACCAACCTGCACCTGTGGGACCCGATCCTGCCCCATCTTCCCAACGGCTTGCGTATCGTCCGCTATGACAAGCGCGGGCATGGGCAATCTGAGGTGCCCCCGGCCCCCTACGCGATGGGCGCGCTCGTGAGCGATGCCGAGGCCCTGCTGGATCACCTCAAAATCCGCGATTGCGTCTTTGTCGGTCTTTCCATTGGCGGAATGATCGGCCAGGGGCTGGCGGTCAAACGGCTCGACCAAATCCGCGCGCTTGTGCTGTCGAACACCGCCGCCAAGATCGGCACAAAAGAACTGTGGCAAACCCGGATCGACGCGGTACGCGCAGGCGGCATTGCATCCATAGCCGATGCGGTGATGGACCGCTGGTTTTCACGCGACTTTCTGGCAAGCCCTAAGCTCAACACGTGGCGTGAGATGCTGATCAGCCAATCCGACGATGGCTATATCGGCTGTTCCGCCGCCATTGCAGGCACGGATTTCTACACCCCCACCAGCGGCCTGCGCCTTCCTCTATTGGGCATCGCAGGATCTGAGGACGGCGCCACCCCACCTGATCTTGTGCGAGAAACCGTTGACCTCGTGCCCGGCTCGGAATTTCAGCTTATGCGCCGCGCGGGGCACCTGCCTTGCGTGGAACAGCCCGAAACCTATGCCAAGCACCTAACGGCGTTCCTGCGCAGGATTGGGCATATTTGAGCGCAAAAACAGGCTTTTGCGCCCGCGCATGACCCACTAAGCTAATTCCGAGGGCACACCGCCCCAAAGAGCCGCCATGTCCTCTCGCCTGCCTGTTCTGTTCATCCTGATGACCGTCATGATCGACGCCATGGGCATCGGCATCATCATCCCAGTTATGCCTGCGCTGATCCTGGACATCGAAGGCGGTACATTGGCCAATGCGGCGATCTGGGGCGGGATATTGTCCTCCAGCTTTGCGGTGATGCAGTTTCTCTTTGGCCCTTTGATTGGCAACCTGTCAGATAGGTATGGGCGTCGGCCTATTCTTTTGGTGTCGCTTTTTGTTATGGCTGCTGACTACGTTGTCATGGCCATCACCCACAGCATCTGGATCCTGCTTTTGGCCCGTATCGTCGGCGGCATTGCCGGGGCCACGCAATCCACCGCAGCCGCTTTTATGGCCGATACAAACCCTCCCGAGAAACGCGGCGCAGGCTTTGGGCTGGTCAGTGCCGCCTTTGGTCTGGGCTTTGTGCTGGGACCATTGATCGGGGGACTCTTGGGTGATCTGGGCCCACGCGCGCCTTTTTATGCTGCAGCATTGCTGGCGTTCATCAACTTTCTTTTTGGTCTCATCGTCCTGCCCGAAACCGTCACCGACAAGACCCGCCGCGCCTTTACCCTGTCACGCGCCAACCCGTTCGGGGCCATCAAGCACATCCGTGCTCTGCCCGGTCTGGGCCGCCTGTTGACAGTGCTCTTGCTTTACCAGCTGGCCTTCAACGCCTACCCGGCGATCTGGGCCTATTTCACCCAAGCGCGGTTCGACTGGGACACGCGTATGATCGGCATATCCCTGGCGGTCTTTGGTATCTCCATGGCGCTGGTTCAGGGCGGGCTCATTCGCATCGCAATCAAACATCTAGGCGAGGTCGGCACCGTCATGGCAGGGTTCAGCTTTGCCATCATCTCCTTTTCCATTCTGGCCTTCCTCACGAATGGCTGGGCCGCGCTGGCGCTCACCCCTGTCTCGGCCATGGCCGCGATGTCAGTCCCTGCCCTGCAAGCCATCCTGTCGCGCCAGACGTCAGAGGATGCGCAGGGCGAGTTGCAGGGCATCTTCACCTCTGTGGGCGCATTGGCGATGATCCTCTCGCCTTTGCTGATGACGAATGTCTTTGCTGTCTTCACCGCCCCCAACGCACCTGTCTATTTCCCCGGCGCGCCCTTTCTCGCCTCGCTTGTCCTGGCCTTCGCTGGCCTCCTGCTCTTTTTGCGCAGGCGCAAGGCGCAAGATGACATTCGCGTCACGTAACGTCGGTTTCCGCCTTGAATTTGCACCACAATCGCGCGCAGGGTGACGAAAATACCATCGGGAGGGATCATGACCACCATCAAAGCCGCCGTGTGCCATGAATTTGGCAAAGCCCTGGTCGTCGAAGACGTGGACCTGCGTGCGCCGGAAGCCGGTGAGATTGAGGTGACGCTTGATGCCGTCGCAATCTGCCACTCTGACATCTCCTATGCCGAAGGCGCCTGGGGCGGCTCGCTGCCTGCCGTCTATGGTCATGAAGCCGCGGGTCGCGTCACGGGTGTAGGTCAGGGTGTAAGCGGTCTTGTCCAAGACGATCCTGTCGTGGTCACACTCATCCGGGCCTGCGGACAATGCCCCAGCTGCGGCGCAGGACAGCCCACGATTTGCGAGACCCCCTATGACGGCGATCACGGCCCGCTGAAGACGAAAGACGGAGGCAAACTCCATCAGGCCATGGCCTGCGGCGCCTTTGCAGAACGCGTCGTCGTACACCACAGCCAGGTCGTGAAGCTGCCCGAAGGCATCGCCATGGACGCCGCCAGCCTGCTGGCTTGTGGCGTGGTTACTGGCGTTGGTGCGGTGGTGAATGCCGCCAAGCTGCGTGCGGGACAAGACGTGGTGGTCATCGGCGCAGGCGGTGTCGGGCTCAACGCCATTCAGGGCGCGAGGATTGCCGGTGCACGGCGTATCGTGGCCGTGGACATGTCCGAAGACAAACTGGATGACGCGCGCAGCTTCGGGGCCACGGATGGTGTGCTGGCCACCGGCGATTCCCCCTGGCGCGAGGCCAAACAATTGATGGGCCGCGGGGCCGATGCCGTGCTTGTCACCGTCGGCGTACCGCGCGCCTATGACGAAGCGCCTCGGTATATGGCCTATGGCGGACAGGTGATCATGGTGGGCATGCCACCCACCGGGGCCTCCTCGACCTATGAGCCAGCCAATTTCGCCGCCGTGGGGCAATCCCTGGTCGGCTCCAAAATGGGCGATGTGGTGATCAAGCGCGATATCCCCTGGATGGTGGATATGTATGAACAGGGCCGCCTCAAGCTTGATGAGCTGATTTCGAACCGCTGGTCACTGGGTCAGATCAACGAAGCCATTGCCGACACCAAAACCGGCACCGCGCGGCGCAACGTGATCATGCTGCGCTAAGGCCACACCCGGGGAGACGTTTTCTTGCAAGAAAACGCCTCGGAAAATTGCAATTTTCCGCGCCCTTCAGGAGACGGATCATGAAACTCAAAGACCTCGATATCATCATCACCGCCCCGCCGCCTCCGGGTTGGGGCGGGCGCTATTGGATTCTTGTGAAGCTGACAACAGACAACGGGATTACTGGCTGGGGTGAATGCTATGCCAGCTCCGTTGGCCCCGAGGCCATGCGCGGCGTGATCGAAGATGTGTTCGAGCGCCACATGGCGGGCGAAAACCCCGAAAACATCGAACTGATGTTCCGCCGCGCTTACTCCTCTGGCTTCACGCAACGCCCTGACTTGACAGTCATAGGTGCGTTTTCAGGGCTGGAGATTGCCTGTTGGGACATCCTCGGCAAGGCGCGCGAGCGGCCTGTCTGGGCGCTTTTGGGCGGGCGGATGAATGATCGGTTACGCGCTTACACCTATCTTTACCCCCTGCCCAAGCATGAGGTCGCTGAATTTTGGACATCGCCGGAAATGGCCGCCGAAGCCGCGCTAGACTGTGTGGCGCGCGGTTACACGGCAGTGAAATTTGACCCAGCTGGTCCCTACACAATGCGCGGTGGGCATATGCCGGCCATGTCCGACATCTCAATTTCTGCCGCCTTCTGCAAAGCCATCCGCGAAGCTGTGGGCGACCGCGCCGATCTGCTTTTTGGCACCCATGGGCAATTCACCACCGGAGGTGCCATTCGGCTGGCCAAAGCGCTGGAACCCTATAGCCCCTTGTGGTTCGAAGAACCCATTCCACCGGACAATGTCGGCGAAATGGCCAAGGTGGCCGCGGCGACCTCAATCCCTGTGGCCACTGGCGAACGCCTGACCACCAAGACGGAGTTTGCCCCCGTATTGCGTCAAGGCGCGGCGACAATCCTGCAACCGGCTTTGGGCCGTGCTGGCGGCATCTGGGAAATGAAGAAAGTGGCCGCTATGGCAGAGGTCTACAACGCGCAAATGGCCCCGCATCTCTATGCAGGCCCCATCGAATGGGCCGCCAATGTGCATCTGGCCACCTCCATTCCCAACCTGTTGATGTGCGAAACCATTGAAACCCCGTTTCATGACGCGTTGATCAAAGGCGGCATCAAGGTGGAGGATGGGTTTATCGTCCCACCTGAAGCACCGGGCCTTGGCATTGAAGTGGACGAAGCGCTTGCGCGAGCCAATCCCTTTGATGGTGAGGGGTTGCATCTGGAGATGCAGGACGCGCCGTGTGACTACGTGAATGGCAACAGTTTTGCAGGTGGCGCGCCGGTAAAGGATGGTTGAGCCGTGACAGCGACGGACCGGGGGACGTCGCCTCTGCGATATGAGGGGCGTGATTTATCCCTGTCAACGCCGTCCAACAGCCATTCGTTGCGCATGCGGCAGACAAAGCGACGGCCCATCGGGCCGGTCCGTCGCTGGCACGGCGGCCTGCGGCCTTGATTCCGTGCCTTTGGTGAGATGAACAAAGGTTTAGAGAGAGCTCATCGGTGACCTAAGAGCACGCCAAAAGCATCAGCACACTCCCCTACGGCAACACCCCCAACCAAACCCACGCCGTCAGAATGGTTAGGCCCGTGCCCACCAGCACCGCTGTCGCCGCCACGCGCATGGCACGGCCATACATGCTGGCGAAAATATAGGCATTCACCCCCGGTGCCATCGCCGCCGTCAGAACGGCAGACCGTGTCGCATCCACCGGCAGTGACACCATCAGACCCAAGCCCCGCGTGATCAGCGGATGCACGATCAGCGACACAAGGCAGATATAGATCACCAGCCGCATATCGCCCTCAGGCCGGTAGCTGGCCAAGACTCCACCAAGACCAAAAAGCGCAGCAGGCAAAGCTGCGCGCGACATCAGGTCCAGCCCGTCCTGCATTACCTGCGGCAAGGCGATGCCGCTCAAATTGACCAAAAGACCTAGAACGATCCCCACAATCAGCGCATTGGAAAACATCGCTTTGAGCACCCGGCCCAAAAGCGCGGGTCCCGCCTGCCCCTTGGCACGCACCACCTCCATCACGGTGATACCCACGCCATAGCAAAACGGTGAATGCAGCGCGATAATGGCAAAGTTGGCCTCTAACGCGTCCGGTCCATAAGCGCGCTCGGTCAGCGGAAGCCCGAGCAGGACAGAGTTGGAAAAGAGACAACAAAACCCAATGACAACAGCGTCTTCTATGGGTCTTTTAAAAACAACCAAGGCACCAAACAGCCCCAAGACAAAGCCGCTCAGCGCCCCTGTGTAAAAGCTGAACACCAGCCGAAGATCAAAACTCGCGCTCAGATCAAGCCCGGCGATGGCCGAGAAGAGAAGACAGGGGATGGCGAAATTCTGGGTGAATTTCATCAACCCGTTCACACCCGCATCTGAAAACCAGTTGCGCCAGACCGCCAGATAGCCAAAGCCGATCACCAAAAAGACCGGCAGGATGACGTCGACAAGCGCCTGCACCGCGCTAGTCCTCGTAAGTGATCACCATGCCGTCATAGGCCGGGGTGATGCGGTCGGGGGTCTCGTCCACAAGCGTCTCATAGTCCATATCAATATGCATATTGGTCAGGATCGCCCGGCGCGGCGCGGCGCGCTCGATCCATTCCAGAGAGTTTTCCAAATGCGAATGCGTCGGATGCGGCGTGCGGCGCAGCGCGTCCAAAATCCAGCAATCCAGCCCTTCGAGCATGCGCCACGCCTCATCCGGGATCGCAGCAACATCAGGCAGATAGGCCAGATCTCCGACCCGGAAGCCGAGCGAGTCAATAGACCCGTGATTGACCTCAAAGGGGCGCAGCGTGATCGCACCGCCCGCGCCTTCAATCACCACGTCACCATCAATCGTGTGCATGTCAAGGATAGGTGGATAGGGGGAGTTTTCGGGCTGCACAAAGGCGTAGCCAAAGCGCGACAGAAGGGCGTTTTGCGTATCGCCATCGGCCCAGACCGGCAGGCGTCTGCGCATGTTAAACACCACCATGCGCAGATCATCCAACCCATGCACATGATCGGCATGGCTGTGGGTGTAGAGCACCGCATCCAACGTCCCCACGCCCGCATCCAAAAGCTGCGCACGCAAGTCAGGCGACGTGTCAATCAGCACCCGTGTTGTGCCCTCCTCGCCCTCACGCTCGATCAAAAGCGAACACCGCCTGCGATGATTGCGCGGGTTCTCGGGATCACAATCGCCCCAATTGCCACCCAGTCGCGGCACACCGCCCGACGAGCCGCAGCCCAGAATGGTAAAACGCATCTGCCCCATCAGGCCGCCGCCTTATACTGCGCGACTTTCCAGAAAAGCCGGTCAAAATTGGCCTGCGTCTGCGCGGCAAATGCGGGCCACTCCATCCCAAACACCTCTGCCCCGACCTGTGCGGTGTGCACCACATAAGACGGCTCGTTGCGCTTGCCCCGATAGGGCGGTGGCGCAAGATAGGGCGCGTCGGTTTCTACCAGAATGCGGTCGACGGGAGCCGCCGCAAAGATATCTCGCAACTCCTGGCTTTTGGGAAACGCCGCGATGCCCGACATCGACAGGTAAAACCCAAGCTCAAGCGCCGCCTTCGCCAACGCAGCGCTCGATGAAAAGCAATGCATCACGCAGGTGTAGGCCCCATTGCGGTATTCTTCGCTCAGAATACGCGCCATGTCCTCATCCGCATCCCGCGCATGGATGATCAGAGGAAGCCCGGTCTGCCGCGCCGCCTCGATATGGATGCGCAGGCTTTGTTGCTGCGCCTCGGCGCTCTCAGACGTGTAGTGGTAATCCAGCCCGGTTTCACCGATCCCCACCATCTTGGGATGCTGCGCCAGTGCCACAAGCGCCTCGACCGTCGCCATCGGCTCATCTGCCACGCTCATCGGATGCGTGCCTGCCGCATAAAACACCGGATCATACCGCTCCGCCAGCGTACGCACCTGAGGTTCCACGCGCAGCTTGGTGCAGATCGTCACCATCCGCGTGACACCTGCCGCAACAGCCCGCGCAACAACCTCATCGCGCTCCGCATCGAAGCTGTCGAAATCGAGGTGACAATGGCTGTCGGTGATCTCAATCAGGTCGCTCATCAGGCTCTTTCCGCCGGATCAGAAGGATGCGGCCGTTTTTTGTAGTTTGAACACCGTATCCAGCACCAACGCGGCAGGGTCAAGATTGACCGCGCGCCCATGTTGCACCCGCGCGCTGATCTCTTGCGCGCAATCGGCCCAGGCGCGGCCTTGCTGCGGCGTTGCGGACAGGCGGCTCAAGACCTCGGGCTCTGCGGGTAGAACGGGCTGCGGCACCTGCCCGGCAGCCCCGGCACGCGCAAGGCGCACCAAGAAAAGATCCAGCAAATAGAATAGGATATCGCGCTTTTCTTCGGCACCGCGCGCAGCAGATGCGTCGGCCAGTTTCACAGCCCGCGCACGGTCCAGTCGTGGCAGCGAGGCGAAAAGATTCAGCAATTCAGCATAGATCTTCAATCCATCGAGGTTGTGAAGCCGTACAGCCTCGCCCGCTGATCCGCCCGAGAGCTCCGCCAGGGCCGCGGCATCCGCACCCGCCTCTATCCCAGCCTGCGCCAGCGCCGATTGCATATCTTGCGCCGAGAGCGGCATCAGCCGCAAATCGCGACAGCGCGACCGGATCGTCGGCAAAAGCCGGTCGGGCTGATGGCTGACAAGCAGGAAGGTTGTGCGCACCGGTGGCTCTTCGAGCATCTTAAGAAGCGCGTTTGCGGCCTGAACATTCATCTCATCAGCCACATCAATCAGCACCACACGCCGCCCGCCATCCGTGGCGCTCAGACCAAGAAACCGGTTCAGATCCCGCACATTGTCGGCCACGATCTGATCGCGCAGCCGGCCGGTTTTCTCATTCACCGCCCGACGGATATGAAACAGCCCCGGATCCGATCCTGCCAGAATGCGCCTTGCAACGGGATGATCGGAGGGAACATCCAATGTGTCAGGCGCAGGCAGCGCATCGCCAAAAAGCCCCCCGCGTCTGCATCGGGCGTCGCCAGCAAAAAGCGTGCCAATCGCCAGGCGAAAGTCGCCTTGCCGATCCCCCGCGGGCCCGACAGCAGCCAGGCGTGGTGTAACCGGCCTGCGTTAAAGGCAGTCAGAAAGGTGTCCTCAGCCACGTCATGGCCAAAAAGCTGCACCGTCTCACGCGGATGCGGCGCGCCATCAATGCGGTCAGGCTCTGGCAAGGGGTCTTCGCTCATGCAAGCGTTTTTGTCACAAGCGCCCGTATCTCACCAGCGATATCGTCTATCTGCCGGTTGCCATCAATAACCACGATCCGATCCGCAAATTCTTCAGCCAAATCAAGAAAACCTTGTCGTATGCGCGCTTGCAACCCCTCCCCGAAGGACTCAAACCGCTCCTCGTCTCCGCCGCGCCCCAAAGCCCGGTCCAGACCGCGTTTCGGCTCCATATCAATGAGCAACGTCAAATCAGGATCTCGTTTGACCATCAGATCGTGCAAGGCATCCACCTGCTCGCGCTGATGGCCACGTGCGATGCCTTGGTACATACGTGTGCTGTCCACGTAGCGATCACAGATCACAATCGCGCCGCGCTCCAGCGCGGGGTCGATCACCCTCTCAAGATGGTCGCGACGTGCCGCTGTGAAGAGCAAAAGCTCGGTTTCAGGCGACCACCGATCCTGCGCGCCCTCCAGCACCAGTTTACGAATGTCTTCGGCCCCCGGACTGCCTCCGGGTTCACGCGTCAGGACAGTATCATGTCCATCCGCGTGCAAATGCTCCGCCAAAAGCCGGGCTTGCGTCGACTTTCCCGATCCGTCAATGCCTTCGAAAGTGATAAAGCGACCCAATGACCGCCTCGGATTGCTCAAAGCGCGCCCTCAGGCCCCTGTTGCAACCGCGTCAGCAAGAGCTGCGCCACGGTTTTCAGCCGGATATTGAATCCGCCCTTGGCCACATCATTTGCCGCCACCAGCGGGACACGCATTTCGGGAAGTCCTTCGGGAGCAAAGATCAACTCGGCAATCTCGTCCCCTTTGGAAATTGGCGCGCGTACAGGGCCAGTGTAGACCACTTCACCGTTGATCTCGTTGCCGCCAAGCACCGGCACCAACGTACGTATATCCTCGGCCGTGGTTAGACCGACTGAGCTTTGCACGCCCATCCACACGTTCGCGCGGGCGATTTCCGTACCAGCTTGTGCAACATTGGCCTCTGAAAACTGCCGAAACGCCCAGTTCACAAGGTTCGCGGATTCCTCGGCGCGTCTGGCGGCACTATCCATGCCGGAAATCACAAAAATCACGCGGCGGTCGCCTTGTTTGGCCGACCCGACAAGGCCATAGCCCGCGGCTTGGGTATGGCCTGTCTTCAGCCCATCCGCGCCGATCCCCGCCTTGAGCAAAGGATTTCGGTTCTGTGTATTTTTTGGCGCTCGCCCGTCAAACGCAAACTCTGTCTCGGCAAACATTGGGTAATACTCGGGGAAATCTTCAATAATACGCCGTGCCAATAGAGCCAAATCCCGCATGCTCATCTTGTGATCCGCATTCGGCCATCCGTTGGAATTGGTGAAAGTGGAGTTCGTCATGCCCATCTTCTGCGCGCGCTGTGTCATGAAGCGTGCAAATCCGGCTTCGGTGCCATCCGGACTGAGCGCCTCGGCGATTACAACGCAAGCGTCATTGCCCGAAAGCACGATAATCCCGCGCAGCAAATCTTCGACCGTGACTTTGTCGGTCGTATCCAGAAACATGGTTGAGCCGCCATAGCTCATAGCTTGTTCCGACACAGACAGCGTCTCTGACAAGGACAACCGCCCATCACGCAACGCCTCAAACGCCACGTAGAGCGTCATCAGCTTGGACATGGACGCGGGCGGCAAAGGCTCATCTGCGTTTTTGGCCAGCAATACAGTGCCCGTCCCCACATCCATAACGAATGCGGATTTGGCACTTGTATCAAAAGCCTGCCCCGGCGAGGCCAGGGCAGAAGATAAAATAAGGACTGAGATCAGTCGAAAAAGACCCAACATGTAAAGTCTGCCTAGTTGGTCACAGGATAGGCATCATCAAAGCCTACACCTTTGATCTTGTTCAAGAGCGTTTTGCGCTCATCGGCGCTTTGGGCTGGCCCCACGACCACGCGCCAAAACGGTTTGCCTTGCGAATTTTGCGCCAGAACCGTGGGCACCATACCCGCCTGACGCATGGCGACAGCGGTATTCTTAGCGTTTTGCTCTACACTGAAAATACCGATTTGAATGAAGGGTTTATCCAGAGAGCTTGATGTAGGTTTGGGCGTAGCAACTGCTGCTGGTGCGACCGCGACATTTGTCGGCTCGATATCGGCTACCGCTTCTGGCGCAGCCGCAGTTTGCGTTGCGCTGGATTCCGCCGCTTCGATCGCGGCGGCAGCACCGGCAAGAGGTTCCAGGGTTGAAGTCTCGACAGACTCTGGCGCAGCAAGACCCTCTGCCCCTGCATCAGTGACCGAAGCTTCCAAGGCCGCGGCTGGATCAGGGGATTCCTCACGACGCAGAGCCGTCACATTCAGGTTCACAGGGGCGCCAGCCAACATTCCAAGCGCTGCGGCTGCATCGGATGACACCTGAAGAGCCGGGCCGGGATTATCGCGCTCGCGACGGAACAACGCCCCAATGACAAACTTCGAATTGTTCTCATTGCGGATGATGACACGTTCAGGCTCTTTCACATCCGGATGCGCAACCCAGACACCACCAAGCGACGGACGACCATCCCAGAGGCCATCATCGGCAACCTGAAATACCTCCGGCGCTTCCACATCGCGCTCAACCAGTTTGATCGAGTTATCCGCTGCTGTCACCGTATCCGGGTTTGTCGATTCCGGCTTAAACAGATTGAGCTGCCCTTCCTCGGAACACCCTGCCAGAAACACCAGCGCCGCGCCCGAAGTTAACATCGCGCGCACGCGCGCAGTTTTGCCCGTCGGAGAAAATTTCATGACCAGTCCCTTGCCTGTTTTCGGCACATTTTTTGGTGCCAGTGCCAGCTTTGCCAGCGTTTTGCTCGTTTTGCACAGGTGTCCTGCACCTGGATAGAATAACCCTAACACAGCTTTAAGAAAAGTCCGCAAAAGAATTTTGGCGAAAATCCTCTAATGTGATGTCTTTCAGAATCACAAAAGCCACAGTAACAAGTCCGAACGCGGAGGTTTGGCAGAGTGGTCGAATGCACTGGTCTTGAAAACCAGCGGGCGTGAAAGCGTCCCCAGGGTTCGAATCCCTGAGCCTCCGCCACCTTACTCTTTTTTAATTTTTTCAGTGCATCTCCAGTGATGCCTTAAATTTATTATTAACAACCACTTAGACCGCTTTCTAATAATGCTGGATTTATTTCGATAACGCAGATACACTTTCATTAAGTGGTATGAAATGTGGTATTTTGGATGGCGGCGCTTACTGGAAAGCTGACAAAGAAGCTGGTTGAGACCTGAACCGCCCCGGTTTTGCCGGAGACTGTTGAGTTCGTATTTCAAGCTGCGATTTTGTTTGATTTCAAGGCTTGTTCGTATTTCTCCTCCGCTTCGATTGGTGTGATGTAGCCGAGAGGTTCGAGCAAGCGTTCCCTATTGAACCAATCGACCCATTGCAGGGTTTCCCATTCGACCTGATCTTTGGACTTCCATGGCCCCAGCCTGTTGATGACTTCCGTTTTGAACAGGCCGATGATTGTCTCAGCCAGTGCATTGTCATAGCTGTCGCCGACGCTGCCGACGGATGGTTCCAATCCTGCATCGACCAAACGCTCTGTGTACTTGATCGATACATATTGCGATCCGCGATCTGAATGATGGATCAGTTTCTCAGCAGGTCTGCGCGCATGGATCGCCTGTTCGAGCGCATCCAAGACAAACTGCGTGTCCTGTGTTGTCGATGCTTTCCAGCCGACGATCCGGTTGGCGAAGGTATCAATGACAAAGCCCACGTAGACGAAGCCCCGCCAGGTGGACACAAACGTGAAGTCGGACACCCAAAGCTCGTTTGGCATCGCAGCCCGGAACTGGCGATTAACCTTGTCCAGTGGGCATTGATCGGCAGGCTGACCATAGGTGGTTTTGACCTTCTTGCCCCGCCGAACGCCTTGAATACCAAGCTGGCGCATCAAGCGTTCAACCGTGCAGCGGGCGATATCGATCCTCTCGCGCTTCATTGCATGCCACAGTTTACGTGCGCCGTAGACTGATCTGTTCTTCTCCCAAACGTCTTTCATCTCTTTGCGCAGATACGCATCCCGCTTGGCGCGATCCGATGCACGGTCAGGTTCGCGTTCAACGGCCAGATGCTCGTAGAAAGTCGACGGGGCAATCTGCAGAACACGGCACATCGGCTCGACCCCATGCACGCTTCGGTGCTCCTTGATGAAGGCAATCATTTGCGGAATGGGCGGTCGAGCTCCGCCTGTGCAAAATAAGCAGATGCCTTTTTGAGGATCTCATTGGCCTGACGCAGTTGCCGGTTCTCGCGTTCAAGTTCCTTGATGCGTTCCCTCTCAACCGTCGTCAGACCATCACGCTTACCCGTGTCTGTCTCATGTTGTTTGACCCAGATGCGCAGGCTGTCCCTGCTGCATCCAACCTTCTGAGAAATCGACAAGATTGCTGCCGATCTGCTCGCATATTCTGCCTCGTGATCCAAAACCATCCGCACCGCTCGGGCGCGCAGTTCCTCTGGATAACGTGTTCCGTTCTTCGTCTTTCCCATAACCCAGTATCCTTACTTCTGGGTCTCCGGCAAACAAGGGGCGGTTCAAACCTCGGTCCTGGGCGACACGGTGACGGTAGCGGTCTTTACCTTGTTGTCGATCCCTCAGGCGCAAGGCGTTGGATTGTGCGTGTCACGATCAAAGGGCAGAAAAACCGCAGAGGCGGACCACTGCGCACTGATTTTGGTTTGGGTGGCGCGGATGTGGTGACGCTGAACATGGCGCGGGAACGCGCGCTAGAGTATAGGCGCATGGCGAAACAAGGTTTGAACCCGCGCTACAATACGAAACAGGACGTTCCGACCTTTGAGGAATTTGCGCAGCAAGTGCATATTGAGCGCCTGCCCACGTGGCGCAATCCCAAGCATGGCCAGCAATGGATCAACACGCTGCGCGACTATGCTTTTCCAAAGATGGGACGGATGCCGTTAGACAGCATTGGTCAACCCGAAGTCTTGATGTGCGTGTCGCTGATCTGGACAGAGAAACATGAAACTGCTCGACGGTTGATGCAGCGTATAAAGACCGTGCTTGACGTGGCACGCGCGAAAGGCTTTCGGGAAGGTGAAAACCCAGTGACGGCAATCAAGGAAGCCGGTGTGCTTCCCAAGGTTAAAAGTAAGCCTAAACACCACAAAGCCATGGATTGGCGAGATGTTCCGGCATTCTATGCAGACTTGAAGTCTCGCAATGCGATGGCCGCCAAGGCTTTGATGTTTACCTGCCTCACAGGATCACGCACCGGCGAAGTTCTTGGCATGCGTTGGGGTGAAATTGATTTTGAAACTAGCGTCTGGACCTGTCCTGACGAGCGCATGAAGACTGGAGAAGAACATCGCGTACCGCTCACGTCTGAGATGTTGGCGATCATTGAGCCACTAACAGCAATGCAATCCGAATATGTCTTTGAGGGGCAGAAACGTCATCGGCCACTATCCAATATGGCGATGTTGATGTTATTGCGCCGGATGAAAATCGAAGGTGCCACCGTACATGGCTTTCGGTCGACATTCAGGGACTGGGCAGCAGAAGCCGCTAATGCACCGCGCGAAGTTGCAGAAATGAGCCTGTCGCATCGAATCGGATCGCAGGTTGAGCAGGCCTACGCTCGTTCTGACTTGCTCGAAAAGCGGCGTTCTTTGATGGAAAACTGGTCGCTCTTTGTCTGTGGCAACGCCTCAAACTCAAATTTTTGACAAAAAGCGTGAAAATTTTAATGCGAAAAGGGTCCACCTGTCCTGCCTTTGAGCAAACTTTGAGCAATCGAACAAAACCGAAACGCCGCAGGGTGTAATGCGAAAAGGTCAAGCCTACCTCACCTTTATGAATAGTGAGGCTGAACCAACCGACACCGTTGACCTTCTTGAGAAGTTACATCAAGTCGTTGACAGAATGTTGGAACGCTTTGGCTTAGCGAGCGAACGCTATTTTCCACAAAACGCGTTGGCTACTAGTCAAATTAAAACCCGTAGAAGCCCCTTTGACATTACGCGGCCCAATCAACACGAAACAAAGGCTGAATTTCAGCATGAATATAAAGCCGTCAAGGATGGCATAGAATTTTGCGGAAAGCTCTTTGGCTGCTTGGTGGCTCATGGAGATGAAGACGAACGCAAATCTGCACTTGTTGGTCTTGGGGGTATTCTAACTGGAAAGATCAAAGACCGTGCGCCGATCGGTGACCTCAACCAAAGTCACACATTGGTGCAGAAAATTATGGCGGATGTTGGAGGATTCAGTTCAACAATGGTTGCTGTTCTTACGTTGAGGACGGCACTTAGTGACAGACTGCAAGAACTTGAAAACCAGCGGGATAAGTTCTGGAACGTCCCGTATCGCGCTCCAGATTACTATGCCCGCGCAATCGCACTTCGCCTCGCAAAGCTCTACGCAAAAAAACCAACCAACTGCCAACGTATGGCACCTCAGCGATTCAGGTGAACCTTCTACAGACTATATGCGCGCCGTTAAGGAGACTTTCGGCCTGTTGAATATCTCTGGAAACCCGAGAACCTATTCGGAGTGGGCAGTAGGTCAAATGACGGAAAGTGATACTGCGCCCGAAGGTAATTCACTTCTTGCCACCATAATTCGAAACGGCGCGCCGCCACCTTCTGAAGATGAGATTCTGGCGCGACTGGCTATAAAACCGTCCGAAAAAGGTGATGGTCAATAACACCTTCCAAGAGCGCTGTTACTGCATTTTTCAATCCAAATTCGAACCTGTTTGATTGTGACCGATGGCAACCATTGGAAAGCAAACGAAATGGCAAACCTATTCGAGCAGAATCGCAACTACCTTCCGGGTGACCCGGAACTGGATCTGATCGGTGATCGACCCAAACTGGCTCAGTGGCGACACAAGGGCATTGGCCCTTCGTATTACAAACTGGGTCGTAAGATCATCTACCGCGGTGAAGATCTCAACGCCTGGGCTGAAGCCAACCGGGTCGAAGCTGGCAATGGTGAGGTTTGACCAATGGCCAGGAAATACAACTGGCGGCGGGTCAAAAAGCACTTCTCCTATGACATCGCGCAAGCGGCAAAGGCCCTAAACTGTTCCGTGGCGACCATCCGCAATTGGACCAAGGAGGGCTTATACTGCATGGCAGATCAAAAGCCGTTTCTTTTCGATGGGCGTGATCTGCGGGAGTTCGCACGGCAAAAATCCGCAGCGCAGAAGTGGAGCATGCCGGAAACCAATGCGCCGTGGAACTACTTCCTCTGCTTCCGGTGCAAGGGTTATCGCAAACCATACCTTCTCATGGCTGACTATATCCCGGCAACTCCCGTAAAGGGGCGCCTCTCGAGCATCTGTAGAACCTGTGATGGCGCCATCATGAAGTTTTGCCGGACCGACCAGATCAGCAAGATTCGCACAACATTGGATGTCACACACCAGTCGGGGTCAACGACACTAACCGACTCCGAAAGCTCCTAGTGACATTGGTACTTTGAGCAGGAGCGCGACAAGTCATGAAACACAACTCACAAAACACTCGAATGAAGCGCAATTACTTCGGATATCTGCGCGGCGCCAAACAGCTGCCAGAAGCAACCGTCGAGAAGGTCGCAGCATCGCTGAGCGTATTTGAAGCAGCCATGGGATACAAAGATTTCAAGCGCCATAATCTGACATGGCCGGAGCGCTTTAAAGAGGCGCTATCCGAGGCCAACAGCTGCGCCGGGAAACCTCTCAGCATCTCCACGCGCTCCAACCACATGCGCCATGTGCGCGACTTCATCAAATGGCTGGCGGACAAACCCGGGTATAAATCTCGGATCGGATGGGGGGATGCCGATTGCTACAAACTCAGCCGTAAAGATGAACGTGTAGCAAACGAACATCGTGATCCTGAGTACCCCCTGCCGGAACATGCTTTGATCGCATTCCGTGCAATGCCTTCCAAAACAGAATTGCAGCGTCGCGATCGAGCGATCTTTGCCTTCTTGATGATGACAGGCGCGCGAGTCAAAGCTACGGCATCTTTGAAGTTAAAGCGGATCGACTTGATCAAGAGAGCCGTTCATCAAGATGCGCGTGATGTGGATACAAAAGGCGCCAAGACATTCGTGACAGCATTCTACGTTGCAGAACAGGACGTCTGGGACGCGTTCGCGGATTGGGTTACATATCTCTATGATGAGAAGCTGTTTGGTCCAGAGGATCCTCTTTTTCCGAAAACAGATCGCAAAATCAGTCCTGACCGTAATTTTGTCTGCGAAGAAGTTGCGCGTGCGCATTGGGCGCAGACGGGTTCGATCCGTACAATTGTCAAAGACGCCTTCCAGAGGGTCCACATACCGGCCTACGGACCGCACAGCTTTCGCCACATGCTGACCCATATTGGCATGGACATCTGTACATCACCCCGTTCATTCAAAGCATTTACCCAAAATTTGGGTCATTCAGACGTCACCACTACGCTCAACAGTTACAGCAAGCTCACGAGCCGGGAGCAGATCGAGGAAATTACGAAGTTGTCTAGGCATTCGTATCAGTGATTTTGAATGTTCAATTCCACGTCGGAGAATAGCTTGGCGGATTCGTCTGCATTATAAATTATATAAACAACTGTTAATAATCTATAATTTCAAATAAATTCATAAAAATACCACATATTATACCACATTTAGCACTGGTATTGCTGTATCCAACATGCGAATGGCAAGAAGCAACTTCAGCTTCAATGTACTCGACATTGATTACGTAGCTGAGTTTAGTTTTAGACCCAATGATGACGCCCCTAACGCGAAATCAAGGCCGAAGGCTGCCGTGCGGAAGAGCCAGCCGTCGACTTGCTTCGCAGATTGTCGACTGGTCAGATTGCGCGGTTCGGATTCCGATCGCCTCTTTTTGCGTGCTCGCTGCTTTGGCACTTTCACTTGGACGCTTTGTCATCTTGGTTTGAAGCAATTCATAATAGGCAACATCGTTCTCTGGATCATTGCAAATCAGTCGTTAATCATACATATTCTAATGTGAGAATTTAAAGGGGCTGAATGATGGTGATTTCTCGGCGAGCTTTTGTTTCTGGAATGGTGAGTTGGCCATGTTTTGCCAGCCTTCCGCATCGCACATTTGCGGAAGCAAGACTTGGATCTGGAAGCCTTACAACGGTCAGTGACGGGCACTTGATTTTGCCAGGTGATTTCTTGTTCAGTTCGATGCCGCAGGACGAGCTAGACCCAGTGATTGCAGAATTCGGTCTGTCCAAAGATCAGCTGAAATCAGCTTGTAATATTGCACTTTACCGCGATGGACAAAACACGGTGCTTTTTGACGTCGGTTCTGGTCCCGACTTTATGCCAACTGCCGGTATGGTGGTTGAGTCGTTGGAAGAGTTGGGTCTTTCTCCGGACGACATCACCCATGTTGTTTTTACGCACGCGCACCCAGATCACATATGGGGTCTGCTTGACGAGTTTGATGACCCTCTCTTCACAGAAGCCACGTACATGATGGGCCGGGATGAGTGGGCTTATTGGTGGGACCCTGATACCGTGAACACCATTGGTGAGGCCCGTGCGGCCTTTGCAGTCGGTGCCAAACGCCGCATGGAAAGCATCGAAGATCAGGTCGCACTTATCGACGATGGTCAGGAGATACTGCCTGGCATCGCGGCGGTAGCTTCCTTTGGCCACACGCCCGGCCATATGAGCTTTGAACTGCGCAATGGATCTGATGCGGCAATGGTCGTGGGCGATGCCATTGGCAATCACCATGTGGCTTTTGCACGTCCTGATTGGTTGAGCGGGTCAGACCAAGACATGGAGCAAGCGGCTGTGACCCGACAAGGCCTGCTTGACCGCTTAGCGCATGAACAGATGACCATGGTAGGCTTTCACCTACCGGATGGCGGTATGGGGCGGGTCGAAACGACCGGCAATGCCTATCGCTTTGTTGGAGAAAATCTATGATGCGAAATCTGATTGGACCAATTGCTTTGGTGTTAGCTTGTCCGGCGCTGGCGGATGAGAATATCGCAGATCAGTACCCTGGCTCAGCACTCTATTCCAAGCCGGTGGAGGTGATTCCGTATGTTTGGTCTGCCATCGGTGCAACCGCCCCGCCCACCTACGAAAACACCGGCCACAACAACAACCTAAGCTTCATAGTCACCGGCGATGGCGTGATCGTGATCAACGGCGGTGCGGCTTACGTTTTGGCCAAAGCCTTGCACGAAGAAATCAAAAAAATCACGGACCAACCCGTGAAATTGGTGCTCAACGAGAACGGTCAGGGGCACGCGATGCTGGGGAACGGCTATTGGTCCGAGCAGGGTGTGCCAATTGTCGCGCATGTGGACGCGGCAGACGAGTTCGAAGAATATGGGGCCCAGATTCTAGAGCGAATGAAGCGCTATAACCTTGAAAAGGCTGAAGGTACTTTTCTGGCCAGCCCGACCGAGACTTTTGAGGAAGAATACCTCATCGAAATGGGCGACTTCAAAATCGAAGCGCTTTACCTTGGCCCAGCCCACAGTCCCGGCGATATCTCGGTCTGGCTACCAGAGCAAAGCTTGGTGATCGCGGGCGACATGGCCTTTCATGAACGCATGCTGCCCATCTTTGAGGACACCATGACTGCAGACTGGCTGGAAACTTGGGAAACTGAGTTTGAGACTTTGGGAGCAACCTATGTCATCCCCGGCCACGGCCACCCGACAAACATGGCCCAAGTTCGGCGCTACACAAAAGACTACCTCGTCTATTTACGCGAGAAGATTGGTGAGCATCTGGACAATGGGGGTGATTTGGCGGACGCCTACTACGTAGACCAATCGCCATACGCGCATCTGCACACTTTTGACGAACTTGCGACCATAAATGCCGGGCGCGTTTACGAGCAGATGGAATTTGAATAGCGCTAAGTGCCGCAGTTTGAGCCAAATCAAAGACACCTCTTGCCGGTATCGGTAGTGGATCTGCATGGAAAACCTGATCGACAGATTTGGTGAGGCTTGGTTGCTGGCAGGGGTCGGTTGCATTGTTGGCATATTGTTTGGGATGGCGGCCTACCATTCGCGGTTTTGTCTTAGAGCCGCCACAGTGGAGGTTACACAAGGCTCCCTCGGTCCTCGGCTTGTTGTCTGGTTAATAGCCTTTTTCGCGGCTCTCGCCTCGGTTCAAGGGTTGCTACTTACAGGGCTCGTGGATTTAAGCGCAGCGCGCCAGCTTTCGACCACCGGGAGCCTGTCAGGCGCCATGATCGGCGGCTTTGTATTTGGAAGTGGCATGATCCTCGCCCGCGGATGTGTGAGCCGTCTGTTGGTGCTGTCAGCGTCTGGAAATCTGCGCGCCATTGTGACCGGTTTGGTAGTTGTTTTGGTTGCTCAGGCGTCCCTGAGTGGCGTACTTGCTCCACTGCGCGAGCGCCTCGCAATGTCTTGGACTATATCAGGCGGCGAAACGCGAAATATAGCCAACGCTGTCGGAGTGGACGCGGGCATAGTCACGCTCTTGAGCACATTTTTTTTGATTGGGGCTTTGATCTGGGGGGCTAGGCAAAAGCTCGCAATATCTCAACTTGTTGCGGCTTTTTTGGTAGGCCTTGCGGTTTGCACAGGATGGTTTCTGACAGCGAAGATCGCAGCTGCGTCCTTCGAAGTCATTGCCGTGCAATCTGTGACATTCACAGGCCCTTCGACCGACACGCTGATGGCGCTGGTCGGCTCGCGCGAGATACCTCTTACGTTCGGATTTGGTTTGGTGGTCGGCGTCTTTTTGGGCGCGCTAATTTTCGCTATTGCATCTGGCGAAGCCCGCATCCAACGGTTTGAACCAGACGTGCCGATGGAGAGGTACATTTTTGGTGGTGCTATGATGGGGTTCGGCAGCATGTTGGCCGGCGGCTGCGCGGTTGGTGCAGGGTTGACAGGTGGCTCGGTCTTGGCCGTGACGGCCTGGCTGGCCGTGCTTTTCATGTGGATCGGTGCCTTGGTGACCCAGCGTGTTCTGGAGGCCGCTGTTTTCGCAAGAGCTAAAGCTGGATAGGCTACTGCGCCGCCAGAGGATGACGCACCAGCTCACATTGCGACCACAAAGTGCCCAGCGCGTTGATCAGATGATCGATATCCGCTTTGGAATGAACCGGAGAAGGTGTGATCCTCAACCGCTCTGTGCCCTTCGGCACCGTCGGATAATTGATCGGCTGAATATAAATCCCGTAGTCTCGCATCAGAATATCCGAGATAAACTTGCATTTGTTCGGATCGCCCACAATCACCGGGATGATGTGGCTCGAATTGTCTATATGGGGCAAGCCAATCTCATCCAGGCGCGTCCGCACATCCGACACTTTCGCGTGTTGTTCCTCGCGTTCCGTATTGCTTTCTTTCAAATGCCGCACAGCCGCCACAGCACCTGCTGCCACGCTTGGTGGCAGGGCTGTAGTAAAGATGAAGCCACTGGCAAAAGACCTCACAAAATCGCAGAGCTCGACAGAGGCGGCGATATATCCGCCCATTACGCCAAAAGCCTTACCTAGTGTGCCTTCAATCACCGTCAGGCGATCCATCAGCCCTTCGCGCTCGGCAATTCCTCCGCCGCGCGGACCGTAAAGACCGACAGCGTGTACTTCGTCTAGATATGTCATGGCCCCAAAACGATCTGCTAGATCACAAATCTCTTTGATCGGCGCGATATCCCCATCCATTGAATAGACGCTTTCAAAAGCAATAAGCTTGGGCGCATTGGCTGGCAAAGCTGCCAGCTTTGCCTCAAGATCGTTTAGATCATTGTGCTTCCAAATCACCTTTTGCGCCCTGCTGTGACGGATGCCCTCGATCATTGAGGCGTGGTTCAATGCATCCGACAGGACCACAAGTCCGGGGATACTCCCCGCAAGCGTTCCGAGGGCCGCCCAGTTTGACACATAGCCGCTGGTGAACAACAGCGCGGCATCCTTGCCATGCAGATCAGCGAGTTCTTTTTCTAGCTCTACATGGGCGCGGGTTGTGCCAGAAATATTTCGCGTACCACCAGCCCCTGCCCCCGTGCTGTCCAGCGCATCGTGCATTGCGGACAAAACCGCTGGATGCTGTCCCATGCCCAGATAGTCATTGGAACACCATACCGTGACGTGTTCGGGCCCGCTGTGACACTTTGCTTGCGGAAATGCACCGCACTTGCGTTCAAGCTCGGCAAAGTCGCGATAGTTGCCCTCGGCACGCAGACCTTCCAGCTTGGCCCGAAAGAACGCCTGGTAATCCATTAGTCCTCCACAGCCTCGGCAACGAGACCGGCCAACAGGTCTTGTACTTTCTGCATTTCACCTTCGGGATAGCTGCGATAGCCGATCACGACGCCATCAGCATTTTCAGCCACAAAAATCCCATAGGGGCAATGTGCTATGTTCATCGGGTTCACTTCCATCACTTCGCGCGACACCACGGCCGAGCAAAAGATGAAGATATCGGCCTCCTTGAAGAGCATTTTGTCGCTGCCTACATCGGCGCCTGTACGGGCCAACATTTCGCCCACATGGCTGACGTAGTCGATCACCAGCCCCTTATCCACGATAGCGCTTTCAACGGCAAAAGCTGCATCCTCGAAAGAGCCATCAAATGGGACCGTTACGGCCTCTTCCGCATAAGCAGTTGTAGCCAGCCCAAGCGATATTGCAGTGATCAGGTGTTTCATCTTTAGATTCTCCATTCATGACACAAATAGGCTGGCAGATTTGCGCACCCCGGACGTTGAGCAATGTCAAATCCGGGGCACGAGAGAAGGAATTATCCCAGCATGTCCGTGGTGATGCCGGTGTACCAGCCTTCGGATTCTTCATAGGTGGCCTTGCGCACGTCCGAGCTTTCGCCGACTTCGCTGATGAAACCATCAACCTTGGCAATCTTCTCTTCCGTGGCCTCGTAAGTGGCACCAACTTTGACGCCGTCATTCGCGGCAATAAGCGACCAACAGGTGTTCGAGAACTTGGCCGGGAAGACCTTGGACCCGGTCAGTGCCCCGCGTACCGCATTGGCGCAGACCTTGGCCTGGCTGTTGGCAGCAAAGCCCGATTTGGGCATGTCACCCTGTGCCGCGGCATCACCCAGCACGTGGATGTCCGGATCTGCCTTAGACGACATGTCAGCGGCGTTGACGGGGGCCCAGTTGCCGTCGGTCACGCCTGCCAATTCCGCAATACGGCCAGCCTTCATCGCGGGGATCACGTTGCAGACATCAACCTTGGTTTCCTCACCGTCGATCGTGACGGTCATGGCAGCCGGATCGACCGACACATTGCCACCGCCAAAATCTTCGCCGATCCAGTCCACCATGCCTTCGTAGTGGTTGGCCCAGCCTTCCTGGAACAGCGCCATTTTCGAGAATTTCGGCTTTGGGTCTGCCACGATGATCTTCGCGGTGGGATTATTGTTTTTTAGGAAATGCGCTACCATCGAAATTCGCTCATAGGGTCCGGGTGGGCAGCGAAACGGATTTGGCGGGGCCACCATGGCAAAAGTGCCGCCCTCTGGCATGGCCTCCAGCTGCGCCTTAAGCAGTTCAGACTGTGATCCAGCCTTATAGGCGTGCGGCATCGCATTCTGCGCGCTGATATCCCAACCCTCTACGGCACCTTCGACAAAATCGATCCCGGGACTAAGGATCAGCTTGTCATACCGCACGCTGGCACCACCGGCCAGCGCCACGGTTTTTGCATCACGATCCACACCCACCGCCCAATCATGCACAACATTCACGCCACTTGCCGCCAAGGCGCCATAGGTATGACCGATATCGCTGACCTCTTTGAACCCGCCAAGATAGAGGTTCGAGAAAAAGCAAGTGTAGTAGGTGCGCGTCGGCTCGATAAGGGTGACGTCAATCTCGCCCTTGCTGTCCTTGGCGATGTAACGCGCTGCCGTGGCGCCACCGGCGCCACCGCCCACGACCACAACGCGGGGTTTACCATGCCCATCCGCCAAGACAGCGGGGGCCGCCAGGGTGCCTGCCACGGCTGCAGACGTTCCCAGGAACGTGCGTCTGCTAAGTTTCATATCATCTCCTCCCATAGATGTTTTTGTTATTCTTCAAGTTGGCCAAAATAGGCGGCCAGTGCGGCGATCTCCTCGTCGCCCAAACTCCCGGCCACCATCTGCATGACCGGATGCTTGCGTTGCTTCTGTTTGTAGGCGTGCATGGCGACCACGAAATCCTCTTCTGGCCACAACACGATGGACGGAATACCGTCATCGCCGCCTGCGGCCTGGTGGCATGTCGTGCATTCACCGCTCAGATACTCGCCGTACTCAGGATCACCCTTCAGTGCCAATATCGTCGGATCAAGATCGTGATCCGTTGACGGAAATGTGGGGTCAGCTTCGGGGATGTTGGCCGGATCGTCCGAGAACGTCCGTAGAAAGGAAATCAGGTTCACACGGTCTTTTGGATCCTTCAAACCGCGAAAACTCATCCGTGTCCCGCTTGTCATCGACCGTGGGTTTTCCAGAAAGGTGTCCAGGGTTTCCGCATGCCATTCTAATCCACCGGCTCCGGCTCGCTGAAAACTCTTAGAGTAGCGAAAATCGTCGTGGCTTCCAGCGGTTCGTCCGAATAGACCGTTCAGATGAGGGCCAATACGGTGCCTGGCCCCGTTTCCGACCTCATGACATCCTTTGCACTGGTTGAAAATCGCCTTGCCCGCTTCAATGTCTGCTGTGTCGGCCAAAGCATTGGACGCTCCGCAGATCAAACCGGACAATAAGGTCAGTATTTGGCGCTTGGATGCCATGCGTTTACTCGCCAAAACTGTTCAGATAAGCGATCACAGCTTCGATATCAGCCTCTTTCTTGAGACCGGCAAAGCTCATCTTGGTGCCTTGCATATGCGTCTTGGGTTGTGCCAGAAAAGCGGCCATTTCGGCCTCGTCCCACACACGCCCCTCACCCGCAGCCGTCTGAAAGACGCCGGAATATCCAAACCCATCAACTGTGCCAAAGCCGCGGCCCATCACACCATTCAGATGAGGTCCAATCTTGTTCTGAGCTCCTTCGCCAACTGCATGACAGGCCTTGCACTTCTTAAAGACCTTCTCGCCCGCCAGGATCAGTTGTGCGGCCTCGTCCACCTCTTCGGCAGCAGTCTCTGTGATTGCCGCACTTACCTCTTCAGCAGGCTTTGGCTTCGCCTCGGGAATAAAGGCAGGACCATCCGCCGAGAACGACGGCAACCCGTCGATCGTAGCATTGTTCATGATCGAGTCGCTGCCGCCCTCGGGCGGCGTCTCAACCAAAAAGACAGACCGCATGGTCACCCGCACCTCATCCTTGCAGTTCGCCATGCATGGCTCGGTGCGCCAGGCGGTGTACTCCAGCTCTGGTCGATCATCGACGACAAACCCGTCAGCATTGTGCATTCCGACTTCGGTGAAGTTTTCGTGGCTCAGCACGAAGTCATCATCCACCATGTCGTTGGAATACATCAGGTATGCCACGATCGCATACGTTTCGTCCGCCGTTAGCGTGCCCGCCTCGCCGAACGGCATAGAACGGTGAATATAGTCCCAAGCGGTCGATAGATGCGGCCAGTAGGACCCCATCGTCTTGACCGGGTCTTCATCCGCCAACGTGTCGAACCCTCCGGCTAGGACCGGCCAGTTGTCGACACCCTCGGCAAAATCACCATGGCATGCCGCACATTTGTCGATGAAGACTTCCTCGCCGGTGAACACATCCCCTGACCCTTCCGGCAGGCCACGACCATCGGGCAAAACATCCACATCCCAGGCCGCTATCTCCTCGGGATGAGCTGCGCGTCCTAGCCCGTAACCGCCCTCCATCTGTGGGGCGGCGGCTGTCAAATTTGCACCGCTTGCGGCGCGCTCGGATGCGGCTGCTTTAACTTCGGCAATCTTTAGCTGCAGCGCTGAGACCTGCTCTGCCTCGGCGGCGGCCTGTGCGCTGGCTGTCGAGGCGTTCGCCTCGGCTTGCTCCACCCGCGTTTCCAGGACCTCGATCTTGTCAGCGCCATAGTCCTTGCTGGCATAGGCAAACGCTACGCCCAAAACCAAAGCAGCGCCACCTAGAGCCGGTACAAAAATATTAGGAGACTTCGACATTCTCAGCCATTCCTTCTGCGCTCACGTACCAGGTTTGGATACAGTTGTTGTGATAAACGGCGTTTTCGCCGCGCTGCTCTCGCAGTTGCTCTTTGGTGGGCTGCACATAGCCCGTCTCGTCCATCGCACGGGCCTGCAACAGCATGGGTGCGCCATCCCAATGGGTATCAAGATAGAACCGGGTCAGGGCCTTGGTGTCGCCCTGTTTGCCAAGCCGTGCGGTCTCCCAGGTGATACCCCCATCCTTGGACACATCCACGCGTGTGATCTGCCCATGGCCCGACCATGCCAGACCTGAGATAACAAGCGGGCCCTTGCCATGGGTAATAGGCATTTGTGGGCTGGGGGAGGTGATGACCGATTTGGCATCCATCACCCATGTCCATTTCCGCGCCGTGCCATCGGCATAGACATCGGTGTATTTGCTGGTTTCTTCACGGCTTTCCACAGCGCGGTCGACAACCTCGACGCGGCGCAGCCACTTGACCCACATGTTGCCTTCCCAACCCGGCACTACCAGACGCACCGGGTACCCGTGCTCCATCCGCAACGCCTCGCCATTAGCCTTGAACGCGACCAGCACATCGTCCAGCGCTTTTTCCATCGGGATGGACCGGCCATTCGAGGACGCATCCGCGCCTTCTACATAGACCCATTTATCAAGGCTGATATCCGCACCAGCCTCTTGCAGCAGCGTTCGCAAGGGCACACCGGTATATTCCATGTTGTGGATCATGCCGTGCGTGAACTGCACGCCGTTCAGCTGCGCACCGGCCCATTCCATACCGGTATTAGCCGCGCATTCGCAGAAATAGACGTGATTTTCGCGCGGGAAGCGTTCGATGTCCTCATAAGTGAACACCAGCGGCTTTTCAACCAAGCCGTTGATCATCAAACGATAATCATCCTTGCGCAGCTCGATGGCCCCTGAATGGTGGCGTTCGAACGCACAGCCCTGCGGCGTGATCGTTCCGTCCAGCGCGTGGATCGGTGTAAAGTTGATCGAACTGATCGGCGAGGCCGTTAGCCACTCGACATTGCGCCGTACAACATGGGACTCGAAGCTGATAGGCATCCCGTAAGGCGTTTCGTCCACACCCACACCGGTGTAAGATGCCCAGTCCTGCAATTCTGCAATCAGCGGATCAGGCTCGCTATTGGCGGCAGCCGCCCCACCCACGACGGCACCCGCCAGCGTGGCCGTTGAGCCGCGCAGGAACGCCCGCCGCGATGTGTTGGATTTGAAAAGATCGCTCATGTCTGACCTCTCCTTTGGTTAAACGCCGGTCACTTCGACGCTGTTGTTTTCTTGAACCGTCACGCTACCCTGTTTTGCGATATGGCTTTCGACCACGTCCCAGATCTGCGGCCCTTCGGTGCCCTCATTCACGCTGGCCCAGCCAGCGACGACGTAAGATTTGGCAGGATCAATCGCCTCGCCAGTTTTCAGCAGTGTCATGTTGCTGATCCGGCTGCCTTGCGGCTTGCTGACATCAATGCTGTAGGCAAGACCGCCTGTACGCACCATATCGCCACCCTGTTGATAGTAGGGGTCCGGGTTGAAAATATTGTCAGCCACGTCTTCGAGAACAATTTTCAGAAACTCGCCCGTGAACTCGGTGCGATAGGCTTCGCCATAGCTCATCGAGGTGACGTTCCAGATGTCTTCGCGCGTGATGTCCTGCCCCGGTAGCAGGCTTGGTCCCCAACGCACACCAGGGCTTAGGGCGATGTCTGCCTCACGCTCAGATATCAGCGCTTCACAGATCAGGTCATCCCAAGTGCCGTTGAAATTGCCTCGCCGATACAACAGGCTTTCAGTTTGACCGATCACCTCTGATAGCTTGTCCTCATAGGGCGCGCGCTGTTCATCAATCAGTGCCGCCATTTCGGCATCTGGCTCAATCACGTCCGAGAAGATCGGGATCAGCTTATGTCGATACCCCATCATCCGTCCGTCCCGGATGTCCAGATCCACGCGGCTTACGAATTTCCCGTTACTGCCCGACGGCACAATGATCGTCTCCCCCGACAAGACCGGTTCGGGCAACGCATCGTGCGTGTGCCCAGACAGGATCACGTCGATGCCGCTCACAACCGTCGCCATCTTCTTGTCCACATCGAAACCGTTATGACTTAGCACGACAACACACTTAGCACCTTCGGCACGCACCTCATCCACCATTGCCTGCATGTTTTCATCGCGGATACCAAATGCGTATTCAGGGAACATCCAGCGGGGATTGGCGATGGGCATGTAGGGGAAGGCCTGACCGATCACGGCAATCTTAGTTCCGCCCCTCTCAAACATCTTATAGGGCGGGAACAGCTCGGTCGGCTCGTCCCATTCGGCATCGAAAATATTTTGGCCGAGCGCAGCAAACGGGAGGTTTTCGACAATCTCGGCCACGCGATCCGAACCCAGTGTGAATTCCCAGTGGAACGTCATCGCATCAGGTTGAAGCGCGTTCATAACATTGACCATATCCTGGCCTTCGGTGTGATAGCAGGTATAGGACCCGTGCCACGTGTCCCCGCCATCTAACAAGATTGCGTCCGGTCGGTCCGCACGCATGGCTTTCACCACAGTGGCAACCCGATCCAGGCCACCTACGCGGCCATACCCTTGGGCGAGTGCTGAAAAGTCACCGCTGCTTAAGGCGTAGTGACTGGGGCTTCCATCTTCAATGCCGTACAACTTGCGGAAATCTGCGCCGGTAACATGCGGCACCGCGCCTTTGTTCTCGCCAACACCCAAATTCACTGAAGGTTCGCGAAAATAGATGGGTTTCAATTGCGCGTGGATGTCGGTGACGTGAATGAGTGACACGTTTCCGAATGTCTCAAATTGCAACAGCTGGTCCTGTGTCAGCGCTTGTTGCGCCGCCAGACGCGCCCAGTTGCCAAAACCCGACGCCCCAACCAGTGCCGAGGCCGCCATGCCCACTTGCAAAAAATCACGACGTGAAATCATCGGATCATGTCTTTCTTTACATATGCGCATATTTGAATGTTATGCGCCGAATAAAGCCCCGCGCCATCAGACGCAGGGCCTTCGATTAAATCAGTTGCGGACCGACGGTGTTTCGATCGACAGGCCCTGCCCACGCGATGCCAGATACAGCTCCAGCGCCTTGAATTCAGGCCCACCCTCAGCGAACGGCGTGGCACGAATGTTCTTCATGCAACCCTTGAACCGGCCATGGATAGAGTTCAACTTGGCGTTTTTCAACCGGTAAGTTGGGAAGCCATTGATCTGACCCTGGCTCAGGTGGTCAGCCCGGATCATCACGCCGTAATTGTCCTCGTGGCAGTTCGAACAGGCCATATCGAGCTGACCTACGCGCGTATAGTAAAGCTCTTTTCCCTGCTCCCAGAAAGGCGCCGCCTCGCCGTCGATGGCAACGTTCATTGGCATTCCGCGCGACTGCAGTCCGATCAGAGCGGTCATCGCGGTCATATTGCCTTTCGACCATTCCCAGGCTTCCGCTTCCATGCGCTCAGTTCGGCAGGTGTTGATGAGTTCCTCCATTGCGACAAGCTCGCCGTTCTCGACGCGCGGCAGTTGCGTGCGCAAGCCTGCAAAGTCAGCCACATCTTCATGGCAGGACGAACAGGATTTGTTCGCGGCCCCTTCAACCTTGTCCCACAGATCCATCGCCTGTTCGACAAAGACAAAAGCCGGATTGTCGAAATCATCGGTTTCAAGCGCTTGCGTCTCAGCAGAGCGGAACCGCCAACCCGAATAAATCGTCTTCACGTTTTCCATATGCTCAGGTGCAGCGGTTTCCGTGACCAACTCTTCACCTTCGATGTTCAAAGTATTGCCGTCCTGCGCTGCTGCGGCTCCGGCTAGGCTAACCGCTGCAATTGTGACCCACTTTGCTAGGTGCATTCTTGTCCCTCCCTGGCAAGATCCTAAGTGCCGCTTTACGACACTTCGATCTTTTTGCTTTCGTCGTAAACCGACCCGTCATCATCGTACCAGGTGAAAGTAAATTCACCGGATTCAGGCACGACCGCTTCGAATTCGAAGAACGGATTGGTCGAAATCGCCGGCTCCAGCGTCACATCGATAACATTCTGGCCGTTAAAATCGGCTGTAAACCGATTGATGATCGAGCGCGGTATGATGTTGCCATCATCGTCCTTACGCTGACCACTTTCCATCTTGTGGCTGATCAGGGTTTTTATTGTGATCGTATCGCCTGCTCCAGCCGTCTTAGGGACCTTGACGCGGGGTTTCACACCTTTTGCCATGTTCTTTCTCCTCGTCTTTGGGTCAGCCGCCGCAGCCGCCGATAGTGACTTTCACGTTAGCCAACGCTTTCTGGAATGAGCCGTCTTCCATCTTGGCGATGGCAACAACATTCTGAGTCTGTGCCAGGCGAATTCGTGTCGACGCGCTGCGCGATGCGCTCAGCGGACCGAAGTTGAACGTCGCCACGTTCGGCACTGGATTGCCATCAGCAAACAGCGTGATTGCTATTGCTCCGGGGGCACTGACTTCAATCGGTACAGTGTTCCCGTTCTCTGCGATCTCAGGCGCAGTCAGGGTGATTGCCCCCTCGCCTAGATTGGCCCCACCGGTCAATTTGGCAATTTCATCGTCAGTCAGCGAAGCGAAGGCAGGAAATGCCCCCATCGCCGTTGCGGCAACACTAGCCGTGCTCAGCAAAAGCAAGTTGCGCCGTGTCAGTTGCATGTCGATCTCCTTGATCTCTAAAAGCTCACTAATCTTTGAGTGTTAGCAAATACGCCACTACATCCTCGACCTGTTGTGCGGTCAGGATCGACGTACCTGCAAACTCATCCAGCGGGCGCTCGTAGCCGCTGTCGACGTAGAAGGCAGGCATGATCGTGCCCTCAAACATCATTTTGGAATTCGTCACAATTCCGCGCAATTCCGCCTCGCTCCAACGACCGGCCACACCATCAATGGGCGGCGCAACCTCGCCATGAAAGGATTCCTCTGGCATGTCTGAATTAACATGGCACGCCAAGCAATTGCCCTGCTTGCGGTTTGAAAAAACAGCCCGGCCTGCTGCAGCATCCCCAGCCTGGCTCGTCAAAGACGCCTCTACAGCGCCATCATTGAATTGAACTTCCGTTGGCTTCACTGCCTCTGCATGGGCTGCAGTTGCGCTCAAGACAGCAAGTACAGCTCCTCCCAATGCGTTATTCATGCATCCTCCCTCGGGCGATTCTTGTGGGTCCCTCTTCAGCACACTATCGCACGCATTCAAGAATACGCAACAACAAATTCAATTACATGAATTTTTGTATTTGTTCGCATGCGCAGCATTTCTGGTAATATTACATCACAATAATAGACTTAGCTTTCTTCCTGTAGCCGCCGCGCATGGTATTTCTGAAACGGCTCATCACCCTCGTATCGTTTTTCCGCGACCCATTTCAGCATACTTAGGGTGGTGCCGCGCTGAAACGCTCCAGGCATGTTGGCGACCGCAACTTGCGAGGCGACTGCATCCTCGCTCACCTCTTTGGGAAAGAAATAGATACTCGGCGTAAACAATGCGCCCCAGCGTTTCACCATATCCTTTTCAGGTAAAACGGTGCCATCGAAGTCTGTGACCTCCACATCACCAAACATATTGATCTGGACGACAAAGAAGTTCTCCTCGATATACTTTTCGATCTCCGGTATCACAAAGACTTCCTCATGCATCTTCTTGCAGTAGATACATCCACGCTGCTCGATTATGATCATCAGTCGCTTGCCCTCGGCATTCGCTTCTTCTAGGTCCTCAGCCAGATCCTTGAACGTGTCGCGCATCCACGGCGCCTTGTGCAGCCCATCATCCCCGATCTCGGCCGCCTGTAGCTGCACACCCATGAACAGTGCCGCAATCGCAATCAGAAGTCGTTTCATCTCAAGTCCTCCCAGTTAGCCAATGGTGCTGAACCACGGGATGTTTTCCAGCATCCACTGCGCGATAATGTTGATGGAATTCGTGGCGATCAGGACGCCAAAAAGTACAAGCAGCGCGCCCATCAACTTCTCGATCAGCCCAAGGTATTTTCGGAACCGAGCCATCCAACGCATAAATGGCCCGATAAACAACGCCGCCGCCACAAACGGCAACGTCATTCCAAGCCCATAGACGAACAGCAGACCTGCCCCCTGGGCTGCCGTGTCTTGCCCCGCCGCCGTGAACAGGATCGCCGCCAGGGCCGGCCCCACACATGGTGTCCAGCCAAAGGCAAAAGCCAATCCAATCACATATGCTCCCAGCAGACTCACATTGCTGGTGTCACCTGCTTCGGCACGAAACTGGCGATAAAGAATACCAATTCGGATCACGCCAAGAAAGTGTAATCCCATCGCGATGATGATCGCCGCAGCCACCCAGCGCAGAATATCAAAATACTCTCGCACCATCTGGCCAAACGCCGTGGCGGTTGCCCCAAGACCCACAAAAACCGTGATGACACCCAAGGCAAAACAACTCGCGGCCAAAAAGGCACGCAACCGAACGGCACCGGAAACCTCAGCCTCAGCCGAGATTTGGTTCATCCCTACCCCAGCCAAATAACTAAGATAAAACGGTACAATCGGCAGAATGCAGGGCGATAAAAAAGACAGCAGACCTGCAATCAGCGCCCCATAAATGGTCACGTCAAACATCTGTGATCCCGCCGCTCTTTCTTGAAGTATTCAAATATTAGATTATGATAACATTTGAACTCGCGTCAATTGGATAGACATATGTTGCGATTGAAAGCACTGCTGATAGCCGCTCTTGCGTGGACTCCGTTGCCTACCTTCGCAGAGACATATCTGCTTATGGCGGAAGAGCAGGGATGCTATTGGTGTGCGCGCTGGAATGAAGAGATCGCACATATCTACCCAAAGACCGCAGAGGGCAAAACGGCCCCCTTCGCCGCTATGACCTACACAGTGAAACACCCAGTGCCGTTTTGAACAGCCGTGTGCACTACACGCCGACTTTCATCTTGGTGGAAGACGGACAAGAAGTTGGTCGGATAGAAGGATACCCTGGCGAAGATTTTTTCTGGGGGCTACTGACGATCATGTTTGAACGCGCGAATATCTCATTGGAACAAACGGGCTAATCCGATATGACACTTCACGTGACATCAGAAACCGACACTTCGACGGAGACATCCTCGAGTCTCCCAATCCTCGACGCCAATATGTGTGCTGAGGATATGGAGAAGATGATGCACAATGCCCAACGTGCTTCAAACTTCTTAAAAGCGATCAGCCACGAAGGTCGGTTAATGATCCTGTGTCACTTGGCCTCTGGCGAGAAATCCGTGACAGAGCTCGAAGATCTCCTGTCGGCCCGTCAGGCCGCTGTATCGCAACAACTCTCGCGCCTGCGCCTAGAAGGGCTTGTTACACCTCGTCGTAACGGTAAGGCGATCTACTACAGCTTGACAGATGATCGCCCAAAGAAAATCATGGAAGTCGTATACGACATGTTCTGTAGGGAAGACTGACCATAAATCTGGTGGCCTTCTCAGGCTTGAGGAGGTCGAGAATGCTGGAGACTTTGGGAGAAGCCAACGCTGCAACCCTGATCGGACTGATCGGTGGCATCGCCTTGGGATTGGCGGCACGAATTGGCCGCTTTTGCACATTGGGTGCCATCGAAGACATTCTTTATGGCTCTGATGATCGCCGGATGCGCATGTGGGGAATTGCCATCGCAACGGCCATCATTGGCACTCAGGCCGCATTTGCTTACGGTTACCTGGACGCTGCTGAAACCGCCTATCTTGACCGCGTCTGGAACCCGATCGGCACGATCGTCGGCGGGCTCATGTTCGGCTATGGCATGGCCCTCAGCGGCAATTGCGGTTACGGCGCGCTGGCGCGGTTGGGCGGCGGCGACCTTCGTTCCTTTGTAATCGTCATTGTCATGGGATTGTCGGCCTATTTTGTTATGTCCGGTCCGCTTGCGCATCTGCGGGTCACCCTTTTCCCGGTCGAAATAGGAGCAACGACCCCCCAAGGGTTTGGCCAGCTCGCCGAAACCGCCCTAGGTGTTTCCCCGACGATAACAGGACTTGTCATAGGTGGTTTGATCCTCGTCGTGGCACTTTCAAGCCGTGACATGCGCCAATCGCCCGCGCTGATCTTTTGGGGCGTCATCGTGGGCCTTGCCATCCTGTCGGGCTGGACCGGAACCTATTGGATAGCAATAACGGGCTTTGAAGCAGAACCAGTCGAGACCCACACATTCGCGGCACCAATAGGCGACACGATCTTCTACACCATGACCGCTTCAGGCAACACGCTCTCCTTCAGCGTAGGTTCAGTCGTGGGCGTCGTGATAGGCGCCGCCCTAGGCTCTTATTCCAAGGGGCATTTCCGTTGGGAAGCCTGCGAAGACCCACGCGAACTTAAACGTCAAATAACAGGGGCTGCACTTATGGGACCAGGCGCCATCCTCGCCGTGGGTTGCAGTGTCGGACAAGGCATATCAGCCTTCTCAGTACTTGCTTACAGCGCGCCGGTCACATTCCTCGCCATCTTTGCAGGCACATCGCTGGGCTTGCGCCAATTGATTGCAGGGTTCTCTCCAGCAGAGTAACCGGCGACAAAGGACGCAGCGACCTGCCAGAATGACAACAGTCGCTGGCTAGAAAACGCTGAAATCCTTCATCTCACTCAGCACTCAGAGAAACACCAGTGCTAGAGCGGCCATTGACTACATCATCGGTAGGTTTGTGTCGCAAAAACGGGGCGTCCAACAACTGTACTTTCCGAAATCCAAACCAATACTAAATTGTGGTCTTTTATGTGGTATTAATTTCTACTTTTCCTTAAACAGTTATACTTAACAGTATGATATATAGTAAGTATTAATCCCTGAGCTCCGCCACATCAATCGATATGACGCTTCTCGCCCGCCGTTGATGTCGCGAAGCGGCTTAAACCTTGTGCAGCATTCTGCGCAGCGCTTCGGGGTCATCGATTTTTGCTGTGCTGCCAGAAATGTGAACACCGTGCGGCTTTAGCTCTTTGAAGGTCCGCGACAATTGTTCCGGGCTGGTGCCGATCTTGGCGGCAATCAGAGCCTTGCCGAATGGCAATTGCATTGACGTGGGCGCAACTTCTTCAGACAGGTGTTCCAGCAAGAAAAGCGCCAGGCGTTCTCTCAGGGTCCGAGATTTCAGCAACTCGACCTCGTTCACCAACTCATGCAGTTTGATGTACACCGACGCCAATGCAGAAGAGAGCACTTCTGGATCTTCCTGCATAATCTCGACCACAGTCTGACCACTGATCGCAAAGACACGCACATGTGTCATAGCCTGTGCCGAGGCTGGATATGGCTTGTGAAGAAATGCTGGGGTCTCGCCGATGGTTTGGCCCGTCCCAAATGTTGAAATCAGCGTGCAAGATCCGTCTTGCTCAACCCGTTTGATCTGTGCCCATCCTTGCAGAACGAGATACAGAACTTCAGCCGGGCGCCCTTGATCAAAAAGGTATTCACCGCGCTTGAAGTCAGTAACACTGCCACGGGCAAGCACATGCTGAAACACATCCTCCGTCATGCTGGAGCACAACGCGGACTTACGAACGATTTGTTGTTCGGAATCGGTTAAAAACGCGACATCCATTGTCATTCTTCTCTTTGTGATGGTTCGCGCGGACGAAATGTGACGCACCTGAAAGGTTCAGAAAATCCGGCTTAGTGTCGCAGGCGCCAAAAATATATTTTCAATTATAGCCTGATTTTTGAGCTTTCTCAAAGATTAAGTGAGCGATTTCAGTATCGTGAACGCAGGGTGAAATCTAAAATTTACGACACCTGCGCCAATCTATCTTCGCGATTTTCTTCGATGTGATAGTTTGCGTGCGCCCTAAGCCGATGTGACGAGCCATGAGGGATGCGACTTGATGGGGTCTTACTTTGACATAGCCAAGCAGGCGGCGGTGTTGAAAAACATCCCTGCGCCTGAAGTCGAAGTGATTATGCAAAAATCCCTGATCCGCAGCGTCGAGCGCGGAGCATCGATCTATATTCAGGGTGAAGGTGCTCACAGTCTTTTTGTTGTGCTTAAAGGATGGGTCAAAACCTATCGCGTCACCCCCTGCGGCAACGAAGCTGTGGTCGGTATTTTCACGGAAAACGGCTGCTTCGGGGAAGAGGCCGCGCTCAGAGATCACTCATATGTCACCGGCGCTGAGGCCGTGTCAGACGCAATGCTGCTGCAAATTGACGGGCTCTATTTCGCTCAGGCGATTGAATCCGACCTCGCTCTCTGTCAGGCCGCATTGTCGGGGTCCATGGACCAAAATCGCGCGCTTGTTCAGCATGTCGAACAGCTGAAATCGCATACCGGGGCGCAACGCATCGCTGATTTTCTTCTGTCCCTCTGCAAATCGCAAACCGGATCCTGCACGGTGATCCTACCTTATGACAAGGTACTGATCGCCGCTTGGCTCGGCATGAAACCCGAATCGCTCTCGCGCGCTTTCAGGCGCTTGAAACCTTACGGCGTCAGCATTCAAAAAGATCATGCGATAATAGAGTCCATAGAGCGACTGTCTGAGTATGCAGATGAGGATCCCGCGGAGTCCTGGAGCACGCAACAGCGTTCCGAAACCTTATGACATCACAAGTTCTGCGCAATCGATCAAGGCCGGTATCTGCTTAAAGCAGCGCGTGGTAAACAACACCCGGTAATCATATCCTACCAGTCCAGCCCGCACGCGAGCATGCGTGAGCACATCCAGCGTCTCCGCCCGACTGCGCCCATGGATCATACAATAGAGCGTGTAGGGCCAGTGCTCTGACATAGGCTTGCGCTCGTCGCATTGCGTCACACCCGGCACGTCAATAAGCGCCCTGCCCTTTTCGCCGATGTCTTCAGGCGGCACGTTGAACACAACCTTTGCATTTGACCGCCACCCCAAGGAGCGACGCCGCACAATCAACCCGATCCGCGAGAGCACCCCCGCTTTGGCCAAAATGCGGATACGTCCCAATATGACGTCTTCGTCATGGCCCAGCTTATGCGCCAGGTTCTCAAACGGGCGTTCTACCGGCTCGATCCCTTCAGCCAAAGCCCGGATAATCGTGCGGTCCAAATGCGAAACAGGCACAGTGTCGTCAAACGGCTCCGGCACCGGTAAATCGCTGTTGCCGCCCAGATCGAACCCGAGATCAATGTTGAAAGGCTGTACCAAGCGCAGGTCAAGCAATTGGGTGCCCGTTTTGCGCTCGATCTCACCAAGAGTCTGGTCCACCAAACTGCGTGTCTGTCCAGAAACGGAAAACCAGATGTTCCAGGGATTTTCCCGCTGATAGACCTGATCAACCTCCCGCAACTCCGACAGCAGCCCGGCAAACTTATCGACCTGGTCTGCGCCCGTAGACATGGCCGCAAGTGTGCCCGTCGACATGGTCTCAGGTCGGCATGTTGCACCAATACAGCTTATGGCACCAACCTCAAGAAGTCCGCGCAAACGCTTAATAACATCGGGTTCTTTCAACCCAAGACTGTCTCCAACAACCTCAAACGGCCTCGGCACAAGCGGGAGCGCGCGTTGCCACGCATTCATCAACTGCCAGTCGAGATCATCTAGGGTCATACGGCCATCCATGTACCCAAGGGCACTCATCTGTTCCGGTTGACAGCAAAGACAATCGGCTGTCATGCGGCATGCCGGGCGTGTCAATCTGGCTGGGCAAAAACACGACTATGTCTTCACGCACTGTCTCCGTTTCGTTCAACATGGCTTTGAACCTGTACGGTTTGAGGTTCTCTGCTGCGACAGGTGGCGCGGGAGTGTACCACCCGTCGCGTCAGAGACATGCACAGCAGCAGGGCTTGGGAACGCGGGGAGACGCGTTTCAGCTCTTCAAACCGTACACGGGGTAAACAGATGCACAATCCTGGCTGGTCGGGAGGACCAAATTCAATTCATCGCACGTGCCAAGATCAAGCTTCATGCACATATTCTTGCACAACCGGGCGCCTTGATTTCCTTGACTTTTGTCAAGTTTCTCACCCTAGCCACAACGCGCAAAATGGCGCCAATCCGAACTTATTCCGCCGCGCGAGAACCCGAGCCCTCCATCATCGCAGGGGGAGGTCGATGAAGAATGTCGTGCCTTGGCCTTCGCTACTTTCATAGGTCAGAGTGCCTTTGAAATGCTCCACAATCTCGCGTGAGATGTTCATGCCAAGACCGGTACCACCGACCTGGCGTCGGTCGGACGAGTCGATCTGGCTGAAACGTCCAAATACCTTCTCTTCTGAACCCTGTGGAATTCCCTTGCCCCTGTCCTGAACGTAAATCCGGACACGGCTATCAAGCGTCATGCACCCTACGGTAACGATGTCACCCTGGTTAGAAAACTTCACAGCGTTGGAAATCACATTGGACAGCACCTGCATCAGGCGCATTTCGTCTGCCTCGACGAAAAGCCATGGTTTTTCGTCAAACTCCGGCATTAGCGTGACACGGTGCATGTCTGCAAAACCGGCATTTCCTTCTACGGCGTCGGTCAGGAAAACCTGAACGTTGAGAACCTCCATGCGGTAGGTCATCTCGCCTGCTTCCAGCTTTTGCAGGTCAAGCACGTCGTCAATCAGCCGCGACAGCCGGTCGCTGTTTTTACCGGCGGTTTCAACAATTGTTTGCATATTGGCAGGGATCGGTCCCAAAGCCCCGGTGTTCAGCAAATCAAGCGATACTTTGATCGACGTAAGCGGCGTACGAAGCTCGTGGCTGACCGTTGAGACAAACTGAGATTTGATCTTGTAGGCCGCTTTGGTGCGCTCATGTTCTTTGTGCAGCTTGTTCAGATGCGCCAAATTCTTGCGATAAAGTTTCAAAAACACGATCGAACAGTCGATCAGGAAATACATCACGAAGATAACGGTGAAGAAATGCAGCCACAGCTCGGAGGTCAGTGGTGGCCGTTCAACCCACAAATCTCGTACGACAATAATCACAAAGGAAACACCATATAGCGCCAGCCGGATTGCCAGGGCCATAACCAGCTGGTGGTTGTTCATCGCAGCGAAAAGAGCCGCTGCAAACAAGAAGAAGAGCGGTGTAAAGTGCCCCCGGATTCCTGACTGAATGCAACAGAGATGGCATAGATACAGATCGCAAGAGAACTCAGAACCGTATTCACGAGGATCCAGAAAAGACTGAGGTTGATTGCCTTGCGCTGGTGCACCTTGAGCACAGCCACCCTGCGCGCCAAGACAATGTCCTGCACTTCGAAAAACAGGATCAGAACGTAGAAAAGAAACGCGTTTAGCGGGTTGAAGTAAAACGCAGTTAACAGCGTCGCAGACAGAAAAATAGCTTGTCTCTGCCAGATCAGAGCGAAAGCCATCGCTGTGTAATCTTTGAGGTTTTGAAGAAGTTCGTCGTCCGGCCCAACCGCTTCCGGCTCTACGGCTTCTGCTTTTTTAGTGTCCGTGAGCGCCATGCCACCACATCTCTTTGCTCTGCTCTAGAGGCGTGATTTCACATATTTTGGCTAAGAATGGGTCCGCATTCCGGTCAGATTTGGGCAAATTTCATGACATGACGCGAAAGCTCAACAGAACACTTGCACAGGATTGGAAAAATAACCTTAAGAAAAGTACTTAAGCTTATGTTTTAAATGTATAATAAAACTATTAACTTTGGTTAACAGAGCCACTTGCTTGAATACTGTGTTCTGGTAGGCTTGACGCTGGGTGGTTTTGTCAGCGTAGCGATATGCGGCTTTTTGTGAGGGATACTCTATGCCGACCCGGATTTCTGTTCCAGACGTTGTATCAACAAATGACTGACACAATACAAACAGAGCGCGAAACCGGTGCGTCCGTGGCAAGCTCCCTGCCTATCGCGGCTCAGCTGGCGGAGAGGCCCGTGGGGCTTTTGAAATTCGCCAAGCTTGCCGGGCGCAACATGCTCGAAGTCATCCCAATTGAGACCACGACCCAAACTTATCTCAAGGGACCACTGAAAATCCACTATATCTGCGACCCCGAAATCATCACAGAATTGCTGGTTGGTGCCGGTCGCCGTTTCCCCAAGGCGCAGTTTACAAAAGACATTCTTGGCTCTGCTGTTGGCAATTCGATGATGCTGTCAGAGGGCGAGAAATGGAAAGCCCAACGCCGCCGCTACTCTCCTCTCTTTGCCGCGCGCAATCTGCCCATGCTATGCCAGCACTTTGCGGAAACCGGCAAAGAGATCGCTGCATCGCTGCGCGAGGGTCCTGGTTTTGTAGATGTCGCGCAAATGGCACCGGCCGCAACACTGACCAATATCTCGCGTGTAATCTTTTCAGGCAACGAAGAGGTCAGCGCCGAGCAGATCCGTGTCGGGCTGCGCAACTACTTTGAGTACATTTCAAACATCTCGCTTTTCGACGTCATGGGCTTACCAGCGTGGATACCGCGCAAAAAATGGTTCTACAGCAAAGCTCCGGTGACGGACATGCGCGCCCTCGCGCGTCAGGTGATTGAAAGCCGCCGTTCTGAGAGCCGCCCTATTCCGCTGGACTTCCTCGATCTAATGATTGCCGCCCTGGAAGAGGATTTCGAGGATATAGAAACCACTGTCGACAACTTGCTGACTTTTGTGGTCGCAGGCCATGAGACGTCGGCCAACGCCATGGCCTGGGGCGCTTATCTACTGGCGCTGCATCCCGAACAGCAAGCGGCGATTCACAAGGAAATCATAAACGTCTCTCCCAAAGAGCCGATCACCTATGAGGACCTTGAGCAAATGCCGCTCCTGCGCGCCCATACCAAGGAAACGCTGCGGCTGTATCCTTCGGCCGCCTTTTTTGCCCGAGATGCGGGCGATGACATCACGATAAAAGGCATCAAGTTTGCCAAGGGCGACGCGCTCTTCTTCCCAGTCTATTCCCTGCATCGCAACCGCATGCTTTGGGATGATCCAGATGCATACAAGCCCGAACGTTTCCTGGATAAACCCCCACCGCGCGGTCAATACATTCCCTTTGGAGACGGCCCACGGGTTTGTATAGGGGCGCAATATGCCGAAGCGGAAATGATGGTATTGATGGCGTCAATCCTGCGTGGCGTGGCGTTTGAGCTGGGCGATGCGCCTATTCCGCGCCCAGTGCTTACTTTCACCATGCGCGCCGATGGGCCCATCATGCTGCGCACACGGGCCTTGTGACCAAATAAAAACGGGTCCCGAAGGGCCCGATTTAACAAAGCGTTTCGCAATCATCTTTGAGTCAGATGTGTCGCGAAACTCTCTATTTCATGGAAAGATAGCTCTCTTCACCGAAAAGCTCCATCAGGACACGCTCATACATGCGCTTGCGTGGCACGGTGGCGCCGTCAGCGGTGACTTCAACATCAGCTTCTGCGCCTGACAGAACCGAGTTTTTCTCGCGCAAAGTCTCTTCGCGTTCTTCCACGCTGGTCACGGCGCGGGTCATGGCTGTGCTGGCACCGGAACGCGACAACGAACGCATCGAGATCGGCTCGCCCACCAGCACATGCACCCAGGCCGCTGCATGGCGTTCGCGCAGCATCACGCTGACATAGTTGTTGAGCTTTTCCTCGCTTGGGAATTCTGACGATGGCATTTCTTCGTGCACCACCACAAGGAACACGCCCTCGCCGCGATAGGAGAAGATGCAGTCAATCTCGGACGTGGCGCTTTGAATGCAATGCGCCGTGTCATGCACCACGCGGCGGAAACAGCCACAGCTGGTGATGTCGTAGAGGATCGATGCGTCCTGAAGCTTGATCGCAATGGCGTAAGAGTTGAACAGACGCCCCTCGAGAGCTGACCGACATAGTTGTCAAACTCAACATAGCGCAGGCACCGGTCCGCATCGTCAATGGTAAGCGGGTCTTCAAAATTGAACTGCTGGTTGTTCTCAAGCTCCTGCTTGAGAATTTTCACTGACCGCAGGCTCTTTTCCGTTTTCAAACGCTCTTTGACCAGACGACGCGCTGAATTCATACGGCCACGCAGATCCAGAAGGTCAAATGGTTTACAGACGTAATCTGTGGCCCCTGCCATAAAGGCATCATCCACATAGCTTCGCTCGCTCATCGCGGTCAGCATGATAATCGGAGTTTCCGAGTAATCAGGCAGCGCGCGGATGCCGCGCAACAGGACGATACCGTCCGTGTCGGGCATCTGAATATCCAAAAGCAAACAGTCAAACGGCGTGGTCGCCGCCTCTAGCGCGTCGATCGCACTTTCGGCAGAGTTGGCGACAGTCACGTTGTAACTGTCAATCGTGGTCAACGCCGTTTTCAACAGTTCAAGAATGCTGGGATCGTCATCCACGACCAGCACTTTGAGTTGCGGCGTCTTTTGTGCTCGATGTTCCAGTTTCTCCTGGAATCGGTTGTTCCCGTTGTTCTCGTTTTCCATCGCCAAAGCCATTCTTGTGAAGACTGTATGAGGGATGGGTAGTTAAAGAGTGGGTTGAATGTGAGGCGCAAGCGGGGTCTGTTTTGGATTTGCGCGCCTTATTTCCGCCATAATCGGCTTTTTTGTTTCGCTAATGTAAACAAAGTCTTTTTATTCGTAGAATTGGCCAGCAGTTGCCTTCAACAAATACCTCGCTCGGGAATTGTCCCGTTAACGCATTGGCACGGCACTCCCGATTGCCGAAACAACAATCCTTTCTACCTTTTGTCGGCACAAAGGCGACGTCATCCGATCAGAAAGGTGTTAAGAGTTCAGGCTGCTGGTGTTGAAGAGAACCGACTGGCTCTGCGTGCCTTCAATGTCGAACTTTGCGCCAATGGGTGTAGCCGATACATCCAGACGTCTTGCCCACCGCGCCCACACGTAGGGCACAATCCCCAGGATGAAAAGCGCGCCGTTTTCTTTGGCCACATCATTCATCGCCCCAAAGAGCATGCTTTGTACAACACGTCGACGCTTAGCTGGAACCGTTTCACTGATGAAGAACCTTGACGCTTCCCAGATACCCACTTCCACCGGCGCTTTGAAGAACAGAACATCGGTCGGAAGGTCTGGCAAAATTCCGGCTTGGGCGTCGCGAAGCATGTAGGTGTATATTCCGCATTTCGCATTTGTGGGCACCAAACGCACACCGCCGATGACCTCGCCAAATTCATGCAGCACAACCCAATGACAAAACGGCGTGTCATACTGGTCAAATTCGAGGCCGTCGTTTTGTGGCACGTGCCACTTTAGGCGATCGATAAAGATCTTCTTACGCGCCTCCATGTATTTCAACAAAAGGTCGCCATGCTCATGCATGTTCCGAAATGACATCGCCGTAGTTTTGATGTTACCGAGATCTTCGGTTGATGGCGGTTTTGATGTTTTGCGAACAGGCCGGATTTCGCGCGCAACGATGGGATCCGTCGTTTCGACAGGTGGCACTGCCGGCGCAAGCTCTGGCAATGCACGGCGTGCAGAAGCCGTTCCTATATTAGCACGTGCGTGTTTCATCCACCGCTCACAATCCCGCCCCAATTATGCCAGATTTCCACAGTTCCCTATGGGAAAAAACATGTGATTACGTCATTGTTAGGCGAAAAACGTCTGTGGCATGCAACTTTCACACAGTCTAGTGCCTTTTTTTAGCCACATTGCGATCAAATTTCCGGGAACACCGTTAGTAAATGCGGACAACAAAAGAAAAAATCCGCGCCATCAGGCGCGGATTTCATGCTGTTTCAGTGACGTAACGTCAATGACAATCGCGTTTATAGCGCTTCGCGATACCTCTGGCTCACAGATGATCGCGAAACGCCGCGCGACACTCAATCGTTACATGCGTTTCGCCTTTCACGGATGTCGCAGGCTAAAGGTGAGGCGCTTTAGGGCACAGTTCTAGTTCCCGTAGGCCACTGATGGAAGCCACGTGGTCAATGCCGGGAACTCAAAGACGATAAAGAGACCCAAGAGCTGCAGCAACACGAAGGGGATGATGCCCTTGTAGATGTGCCCCAGCGTGACCCCCGGCGGACAGACCCCCTTCAGATAGAAGAGCGCAAACCCAACCGGCGGCGTTAAGAACGACGTCTGTAACGTCACCGCCACCAGGATCGCGAACCAGACCACCGAAGGATCCCGCACCTGATCAAAGCCAGGCACGGCCAGATCCAGCGACAGAATGATCGGTAGCATCAGCGGCATGATGATGATTGTGATCTCAATCCAATCCAGCAGGAACCCAAGAAGGAACACGATGAAGAGAATGAAGAGCACTGTCATATACGGGTCATCAAAGGCCGACAGCACAAGGTGCTGAACGATCTCATCCCCGCCATAGCGCCGCAGCACAAAGGCAAAGAAGTTCGCCGCGAGGAAGATACCAACGATGTAACCGGCCGTGTTAAGCGTTGAGCGACTCACGTCACGCAAGACGGTCCAATTCAGCTTGCGGTTAAAGAGAGCCAGAAGCGTCGCCCCCATAGCACCCAGACCCGAGGCCTCGGTTGGTGTGGCAAAGCCTGCAAAGATTGAGCCCAGAACAAGCAAGATGAGGAACATTGGCGGCACAACAGCCAACAACACTTCTTTCACATCCTCCCAGGATACACCGTCGGTTTTTTCCGGCGCAGGCATCGCGCTTGGATTGATGAACCCGTAGATTACGATGAAGACAATGTAGAGAGCACCCAGGATCAACCCTGGAAACAGAGCACCCATGAACAGGTCACCCAGTGAAATCGCCAACTGATCCGACATGATCACAAGCATGATCGACGGCGGAATGAGAATGCCCAACGTCCCTGCCGAGGCAATCGTGCCCGTGGCAATTGGCTTGGAATAATTCTGTTTCATCATCGCCGGAAGCGCCATCACACCCAGAAGCGTGACAGAGGCCCCAATCACACCGGTTGACGCCGCGAGAATAATACCGATGAGCAGAACCGTCAGCGACAGGCCACCCCGCAAAGAGCCAAAGAGCTTTTGCATCGAATGCATCATCCGCTGCGCCACACCGGACTGATCCAGCATGAGGCCCATGAAGATGAACATCGGCAGGGCCACAAGCACCGGGTTCTTGACGATGTTACCAAACAATCGTCCCGATAACGCCTGAAGTTTTTGGTATTCTATTCCGGTCCGGTCGAAATCTATCAAATCACGGAGCTGACCTCGAAATGGATCGAGGAAAAACTCTGCAATCAAGACGAACACGAGACTTACGCCCACAAGCGCCATTGCCACAGGGATACCGCGAAATAGCATCCAGATAAATGTGCCGAACATTGCCATAACGGCAATTTCGTTCAGCGTCAGAAACTGACCGATAAATTCCAACATGTCCGCCCCCTCAGACCGCAGCGTCGTCGCGTGGGCCGCGATCCATCAACCGGGCAAGCCCGATCAACAGGATGGTGGCGACAAGCGTGATAACGATTGTGTATTTGATATCGTAACTGCCCAGCTCGAACTCATCAAAGAGCGGATGACGCCCAACCTGACGGGCATTCATCTCTTCTCCGCCAGTCAAGTAGACGAACCACCACAACGCATAAAAGATCGCGAGGTTGACGAGAAACATGGTTGCCGGAAATGCGAACAGAAGTTTCTTCCAGAGCACAGGGCGCGTGTATTGCCCAAGATAGCGTACAAAGGCGGACCATGTGGCAAAACCAATGAGCATAAAACTGGCATTCATGACCAGCTTCAGGATCCATAGATTGTGCAGCCCATTGGGGCTGTCCGAGCCCTCGTTGGCCACCACAGACGCAATCGCATAGTGCAAGGTCACGTCCCAGCACAGGATGATAAACGGTAGGAAAAGCCAGCCCAGCGCAAAGATATCCGTGCGCAGCTTCTTTTCCTTCGAGAAATTGTCATAGCGGATATCGACCCGCACATGGCTGTTGGTTGTGACCGCATAACCGATGCCCACAAGCACCGCAGCGCCGTAAAGCCACCATTGCAAATCGTCCATCCACGCTTGGTTGCCCGGTCCGATTTCCGACCGGCCCAGTGTCCGCAACACCACTTGAGCGCAGATCACCGCCATCAGAATGGGAAAGAGCCATGCAAAGATATTCGAAATCGCAACCGTCAGCCGATCGCCCGTGTTGTGATGTTCTCGTCCGACCTCACCCGGATCGGTAATGGCAGCGATTTCTTCTGCGGATTGCATGTGGCGTCCCTCCTCAAGGCAATGTCGCCCGGCACACCGCCTCTCCCCAGACGGCCTTTAGGCAAAAGCCAGGGCGGCGCATTGTGCCGCCCTGACCAGATGTGTCAAAGCAAACCGCTTAGTCGCGTGGACGCTTCAGGTAGATGTTGTTGTTCCACACTTTGTAGCCTGCGCGGAACTCTTGCAGGTCGTCCCAGACTTCCTTGAAGTAGGCATCTTCTGCGGCCAGTTCACCAGCCACTTCGTTCCAGGCACCTTCAAAGGCGGCCAGCATCTCAGGCGACCACTGTTTGATGGTCACACCGTTCTTTTCAACGTTTTCCTGCATCGCGGCAAAGTTGGTGCCTTCACCTTCCGCATAGTTGTCAGTGATGTTGGCCATGCAAGCAATGCTGATCTGGTTCTGGGAAATCTCGTCAAGATCTTCCCAGCGGTCCTTGTTGATCAAAAGCTCAAACAGCGTCGCAGGCTGGTGCCAGCCGGGGAAGTAGTTGTACTTCGCGATGTTGTAAAAGCCCAGACGCGCGTCGATGCGGGGCATCGAGAACTCTGTCGCGTCAATCGCGCCACGCTCCAGCGCCGGGAAGATGTCCCCACCCGCCAGAAGCGACGTGGACACGCCCAGTTTCTGCATCACTTCGGCGCCAAGGCCGAAGAAGCGCATGTTCAGACCCTCAAGGTCGGCCAGCGAGTTGATCTCGTTTTTGAACCAGCCCGATGTTTCCGGCGCGATGATGCCGCATGGAATGACGTGGACGTTATAACCATTGTCATCATACATGCGCTGGAACAGTGCATGACCGTCGTCATACATCATCCAGGCCAGGAATTCGCCCGCTTCTGGGCCAAATGGTACGGCCGCAAAAAGCGACGCGGCGGGGATTTTGCCCTGCCAGTAGCCTGCGGTGGTATAGGCGGCATCAACCGACCCGTTCGAAACAGCGTCAAGCGCTTCCAACGCCGGAACAAGCTCACCTGGATCAAAATGCTCAAACTCAACTTCAGTTGAGATCGAATTCACTTTTTCAGTAAAGCCAACAGCAGCCGTCCCGAGAATCGGCAGGTTTTTCCCGAAAGCAGATGTCATTTCGAAAGTTTCCTGCGCGCTCGCTGCGCCAGTCATTGCGATGCTCGCAGCCGCCGCGGCAGCGAAATTACGGATTTTCATATGTATCCTCCCAGAGTTTCGTAAGGCCCATTGGACCGGCGGTAAAAGATTCTTACCAATTCGGCTCGTATAACAGGGTGACCTCGCGGTGTTAATACCCAGTCCTACGTAGAGAACCACTATGGCTCTTTGATTTGAATCAAGACAGCATAGCTTGCTATCTCACTGATGCAGCCCCTAAAATGCACCGGTTCAAAATGAACTTGAAAGCATGAGCATACTCCCGTTCAAGTTCCGGCGGGGATCACGTTTCAGTAGATGCGAGTCACCTGCTCTCCTGATACCTTGATTTCTTATGTAGCATCCTCCTTTTGTCGCAGATTGAGATTTGAACATCATGCCCACAACATCATGCCGCCTTGATCTAAGTCAGGGTCGCGGTGTCACAGCCCTTTCAACTGATGTTTGTCTAGCAAAGCGATGAGCGTTTTCTTGGCCTCCTGCCGATGGGTGCGGTGGCGAGCACGCGCGCTTTGTGCATTGCCTTCGCGGATCGCGCGATACACCGCACGATGGTCTTCGTTCGACTGAAGCGGTTTGGGGCGTATGTAAAGTGTCGAAGCCCGCGCGCGGCGCACCTGATCTTGCATCCTATCCACAATCGTCTCAATCCGGGTATTGCCACCAAGCCGGACAAGCTCTGCATGAAACCGCTCGTCTGCGGCCGCCCACGCCACCAAATCCTGCTGTGCCAGGGCCGCGTCCATCGCATCAATTGCATCGGCCAGCGCGACCAATTCGGTTTCATGGTATCCGGCGCGCGCCGCGTTTTCAGCCGCCAGGCTTTCGAGCTCGGTCAGCACCTCATATATTTCGCGCATATCTTCGGCCGACACCGGAACAATGCGAACACCGCGCCGAGGCCTGACTTTTACCAAGCCCTGACTTTCCAGCGTCAGAAGCGCCTCGCGGACAGGTGTCCGTGACATGCCCATTCGCTCGGCCAGTTCTGTTTCAAGATGGTCCGAACCCGCAGTCAATTCACCGGAGAAAATCAACTCACGCAATCCCATGAGCGCTTTTTGATAGTTCGATTGTGGTTCAGCTCGTGTCATTTGGCCCTCAAATCGATCTTCTGTCCCAGCTTCGCCGACGCATAGACCGCCTCTTCGATTTCAAGCACATTTAGATAGTCAGGCGCGGTGTTCTCCAATGCGCTGCCAGAATTTAGACCAGCAACGACATGCTCTTGCAGGGCATGCACGCAATCCCCGCCAAACCCGCTCCACTCATCTGGTCCAAGTATGACCTGCCCCTCAAGTGCCCCTTGGGCTCGGACACTCACAGCCCCATCGCCAAACAGGCTCAGCGCCCCATCAGTACCCTCGATCAATGCCTCGCCCATGGTTCGGCGCAGATTGTCAGCGGCATGATCCAGATGCCGGTTCCCATCAAAGAGGGCCCGCGCACCATTTGCATATTCAAACAGGATGTATCCTGCATCTTCTCCGTCTATAACGGGGTTGAGTTTGCGCAAATCCGCATAGACCGAGACCGGGTCGCCAAAGAGATACCGAAACGTATCAATCCAGTGCACCGCCGTTTCATGCACCAAAAACCGCGGCATCTTCTGAAAATAGGGCTGGCGATCGAGATAGGCCCGAGGCCCCTGCCCATCGCCGGGCCGAAATCGAAACGTCGCTTGATGAAACTGGCCAACCGCCCCGGCGGCAAGCGCGGACTTGATCGCGCGATACCACGGTTGGAACCGAAAATTCTCGTGTACAATGAGCGTCACACCCGCAGACTCAGCCCGATGTGCAATATGCCGCGCCTCGGCCAGCGCACGGCAAAAGGGCTTTTGGCAGATGATGGTCTTCACCCCATGCGCAATCGCCTGTTCGATAGCGGCGGCATGTGCGTTGGGCGGCAGGATGATGTCCAACACATCCGGATCCGCCTCGTCCAGCATCTGGCCCAGATCGTCATAGGCCGGAAGCCCCGTGGCCGCCGCCTTGACCAGATCCATGTCGCAGGACCCCACAAGCTCCACCTCAGCCATCCGCGCCCAGCTGTCATAGTGAAACTGCGCAAAATACCCCGCACCGAGGCAGGCCACGCGTATGCGACCCGCGCCGCTCATCCTGCGTCCAACGCAGCCATCACAGCCTGTGCGGCATCTTGCGTGCCTGCAGTACCGCCCAGATCACGGGTCAACACATCTCCACGCGCCAAGACCTGATCCACCGCAGCCTGCAACCGCGCGCCATCGGCCAAAAGAGCCGGATGATCATGTTTTACACCCAGCCAATCCAGCATCATCGCCGCCGACAGGATCATCGCAAAAGGATTGGCCACCCCCTGCCCGGCAATATCCGGCGCCGAACCATGACAGGGCTGAAACACTGCGTGCTCCAACCCGATATCAGCCGACGGCGCGACACCCAGACCGCCCATGATCCCGGCACCCAGATCAGATAGAATGTCACCGAACATGTTCTCTGTGACCAGCACATCAAAATCCCAGGGCCGCTGCACCATCCAGAGCGCCATCGCATCCACATAAGCGTGGCCCGATGCAATCTCCTGATGCCGCGCCGCTTCGGCGTCGAACATCTCGCGGAAGAACGCAAAGGCGCGGAACACGTTCGCTTTGTCCACGCACGTGACAAGGCCAGCCCCCGCCCCTGCGATTTGCGCTGTGCCGCCAAGGCAAAGGCAAACTGAAACAGCTTTTCCGATACCTCGCGCGTGATCCTCAGGGTCTCGCGCGCCTCATTCTCTTCCACCTCTCCGGTGCCTTGCGTGTAAAACAACCCTTCTGTGCTTTCACGGATGAGGACGAAATCGATCTCTTTGCCGTCTGGTATAGTGAGTGGTGAGAGCGCCGCGGCATGCACGCGCACAGGGCGCACGCCGGCAAAGAGATCAAGCCGCTTGCGAATATCAATCTGAGGGGAAATTTCGGTGCCATCGGGATAGCGGATGTCCGGCAACCCCATGGCCGACAGCAAGATCGCCGACGCCCGGCGCGCCACCTCCATGGAATGATCAGGAAAGGATTCACCGCTTTCGGCATAATGTGCCGCCCCTGCAGGCACGATGGAAAACGTCAGGTCATAGCCCAAGGACGCCGACGACAGTTTGCTCAGAATATCAAGCGTCGGGCGCATGATTTCCGGGCCAATCCCATCTCCTTCAAAAACCGCAATCTCGAAGTTTTGCATATGTCCCCCGATCCGCCTGCCATCCTGACTGGCATGGCTTGGCATTGACAATGTATGCATTAAAAAATACGCAAGAGCCAGCAGAAAATCTTCGCCACGTCTACCGGAGCCAACACCATGTTTGCCGTTACCGTCACCTTTGAGATCAAACCGGAAAACGTGGACAGATTTCTCGCGCTCGTGCAGGAAAACGCACAAACTTCCCTAAGGGACGAGCCGGGATGCCAGCTTTTCGATATCTGCCATACCCCCGGCGAAACAACTGTCTTTCTCTATGAGATATATGACAGCAAGGCGGCCTTCGACGCGCACCTCGCCTCTCAGCACTTCAAAACCTTTGATGCCGCCACCGCGCAAATGGTAGACAGCAAAGACGCGCGGTTGTTTGAAAAGGTCATCAGATGAAGGAATGGGAGGTCTTTGCGGTCAAATACGCCGACCGCAACGCACGCACACGCGCCGACAGCTTTATCTTCGATGACAACCACGACGCGCCGCACGCCATGGACTACTTCATCTGGGTCCTGCGCCACGACAGTCGTGTGATCATTGTAGACACCGGCTATGACGAGGCCGAAGGCAACGCGCGCGGCCGTCCCATCCGGATGTCTCCGACAGAGGCTCTGGCCCCTCTGGACATCGACCCCAAGGCCGTTACGGATATCATCGTCACGCATCTGCACTATGACCACGCAGGCGGGCTGCATCTTTTCCCAAACGCACAAATCCACCTGCAAGCGGCGGAAATGGAATATGCCACGGGTCCCTGCATGTGCCACGACACCCTGCGTATGCCCTTCACCACCGGCCATGTTTGCGAGACAATCCACCGGCTGTACAATGGCAAGGTCAGTTTCTATCGCGGCGATCACCAATTGGAAGACGGCCTCAGCCTGCACCTGATCGGCGGCCACTCTCGCGGGTTACAGGCGGTGCGTGTGCACACCTCCGCAGGCTGGATGGTGCTGGCCTCGGACGCGTCTCATTTCTATGAAAACGTGTTGAAATCCAAACCCTTCCCCATCGTTGTGGATGTGGAGGACATGCTAAGCGGTTACAACACACTCAAACGTCTTGCAGGCCGGCCAGAACTTATCATTCCGGGCCATGACCCGCTTGTGCGAGACCTGTTTGAACTCGGCCCGGCGGATCACATCACCCGCCTCGACCGCGGCCCGATCAAGGATGTTCCCCTGTGAAGATCGGCGTCATCGCAGACGACTTCACCGGTGCCTCCGACATTGCGCTTACCCTCGCCGAAGGTGGGATGCGCACAGCGCAGTTCATCGGCGTGCCCGATGCGCCTGCCCCGGTTGGGATTGAGGCTGGCGTGGTGGCCCTGAAAACCCGAACCTGCCCGGTCGATCAGGCAGTGGAAACATCTCGCGCCGCCTGTGACTGGCTCACGGATCAGGGCGCCACCCAGATCATCTTCAAGGTCTGCTCCACCTTCGACAGCACCGATACCGGCAATATCGGCCCCGTGCTGGACGCGCTTGCCGAGCGGCTGAACACCCCTCGCACGATCACCTGCCCCGCCTTTCCGGAAAACGGGCGCAGTGTCTATCAGGGGCATCTTTTTGTGAACGATACGCTTTTGAATGAAAGCGGGATGCAAGATCATCCGCTCACCCCGATGCGGGATGCAGACCTGCGCCGTGTCCTTGCGCGCCAAAGCCAGCGCGAGATTGGCCATGTCCCTGCTTTGATCGTGATGCAAGGGGCTGAGGCCATCAAGGCGGCACTTTCCGAAAAAGGTCACATCATCGTCGATGCCATCCGCGATGATGATCTCATGGAAATCGGCATGGCCGTGCAGGATGAAGTCCTCCTTTGTGGCGGGTCCGGCATTGCCATGGGTCTGCCCGCCAATTTCGGGGCCGGCCCCGGTACGCCAGACTGGCAAGCGATCACAGGTCCCGGCGCAGTTCTTTCGGGGTCATGCAGCATCGCCACGCGCGCGCAAGTCACCCGTCTCAAAGCCAAGGCACCTCACAGAGAAATCACAGCGGAAGACGTGCTCGACCATGGCCTCTCAGCAACCGACCTTGCCGAATGGGTACTGGCCCAACCCAGCGCGCCGCTGATCTATTCCTCTGCCGATCCAGAGATCGTTCGTGCCGCTCAAGACAAATACGGCCAGGACACCGTGGCCCAGGCCATTGAGGCGCTTTTCTCAGACCTCGCGAAAACCCTGGTCGCAAACGGCCTATCACGTCTTGTGGTGGCAGGCGGCGAAACCTCGGGCGCAGTGGTGTCGGGGTTGAAAGCGAATGTGCTCCAAATCGGCCCGCGCCTTGCCCCCGGCGTACCCGCCCTGCGCCTAGAGCAGGACCGCCCCATTGCATTGGCCCTCAAGTCCGGCAATTTTGGCGATGAGGATTTCTTTGCCAGCGCGCTGGCTCGAATGGAAGGCAACCCATGAGCGAAGAGGCCAAACTGCGCGAAGAGATTTGCGCCATTGCCAAGTCGATGTTTGACCGCGGCCTGACCTGTGGCGCCTCCGGCAACATCTCGGCACGGCTCTCCGATGGTACGCTTCTTATGACGCCCACAGGCAGTTCCATGGGGTTTCTCGACCCGGCGCGGATCAGCCATTTGGACGAGACCATGACGCATCTCTCCGGCGATCCGCCCACCAAGGAAATCCCGCTGCATGCTGCATTCTACGAGACCCGCACCGGCACCGGCGCCGTGGTGCATTTGCACTCTACCCATTCCGTCGCGCTCTCGGTGCTGCCAGACACCGACCCAGACGACGTGCTGCCGCGCCTCACACCTTATTCCCTGATGCGCCTGGGCCGGGTGAAGCTCCTGCCCTTTTTCCTGCCCGGCGATGCCGCCATGGGTGACGCGGTACGTGGTCTCGCAGGCAAACGCGCCGCCGTGCTTTTGGCCAATCACGGCCCGGTGGTGGCAGGCAAAGACCTCTGGGCGGCGGTCTATGCGATGGAAGAACTGGAAGAGACGGCGAAGCTGGCGCTGTTGACCCGTGGGGCAAACCCGAGGCTGTTGCAGGATGCTGAGGTACAAGCGTTGGCGGCGAAGTTTGATTTGGATGTGTGAATAACTGGTGCCACAATCCGGAGAGTTCCAGTTGGATGCCCAAACTGGAAACACTTTGTCTCCGCCGCAGAATGCAGCAATTCCTACAAACCTCCCTTATATCAACTTTAGGATGAAAGATTTTTCGCAAACTTCGTCGTCATATCCGGGTTCTGATGCTTGTGCCGCGCAAATTCTAGAGCTGGCCGAAGCTTACTATGACGCAGCCAATGCCTTGTTCGACACAGCAAAAAAGAACGGGCCGCTGTCTTACGCACCCGCCCGTCTTTGTTCAATTCACGCGATTGAATTGTTTCTAAACGCTTTTTTGAGAAACAGAGGAGAAAGTGCAGAGAGTATCCGAGCTAGGATGCACAACCTCGCGGATGAGGAATTCGTAACAAAACTGATCTTGAAAAAGAAAACAGCCAAGCACCTTCAAGAAATGACCAAGCGTCGCGAATACTTGATTTCAAGATATGCACCGGAACGTGCTTCACAGCACACGGAACTCAACAGACTGACAGCAACGTTGGAAGAAGTCAGGGCCAAGACCAACAAATATCTGGCCCAAGCTTAAACCAAAAAGTTGGCGTAGAAATAATCCTATAACTGTTCAGGTTTCCGCCCGCGCCTTCAACCCCGCCGCCCGCATTTCGCTCAGGGATTGCCGCGGTGTCAGCGCCTCGGGTGACACGTTCAAATCCAAAACAGCCCCAGTTTCCGATGCCAGCGCCCGATCAAACGCAGCCGCGAAATCCTCCGTTCTCTCAACCCGCTCGGCATAAAACCCATATGCCCGCGCCAAGGCCGAGAAATCCGGGTTCACCATCGTCGTGCCTGACACCCGCTCGGGGAAATGCCGCTCCTGATGGGCGCGGATCGTGCCGTAGATGCCGTTGTTGACAATGAGCACAATGGGCTGTGCTCCCGCCTGTGCCGCAGAGGCCAGCTCCTGGCAATTCATCTGGAAATCGCCGTCGCCGGCGAAACAGACCACGCACCGCTCCGGGTGCACGACCTTTGCCGCAATCGCGGCTGGCAGGCCATATCCCATGGCCCCCGATTGTGGTGCAAGCAGTTTGGCCTTGGCCCCAAATTGCAGGAATTTGTTGGGCCACACGGCAAAGTTTCCCGCCCCATTGGTCACAATCGCATCCTGAGGCAAAACGCGGCGCAAATGTGCGGACACCTGCCCCATATCCACCGGCGACGGCAGGTCAGGCAGCTCCAGACTGCCCTCATAGGCCGCACGCGCCTCTGCGCGCCATGCCGCCCAGGCACCGCGCACGGGGCGCAACGCGTCGGCAAAGGCGTTCGGTCCTGCAACCATCCCCAAACGCGGCGCATATATCTTGCCAATCTCCGCCGCATCAGGATGCACATGGATCACCGTCTGACGCGGCTCGGGCACATCGAAAAGCGTATAGGCATCGGTGGTCATCTCGCCAAAGCGGATGTTCACGGCCAACACCACATCCGCGCGGCGGATAAGGTCTTTGACATGTGGCGGCATGCCCACCCCGGCCTCTCCGGCATAGCAGGCGGAGTGATTGTCAAACTGATCCTGATAGCGAAAGGCCGCCACCACGGGGATGTCAGAGGCCTCAGCAAAGGCTTGAAGATTTGTGCGGCCTTCTGCCGTCCAGTTGCACCCGCCTGTGATCACCAAAGGGCGCTCTGCGGCCTCCAGTATCACGCGTGCCTGGGCCAATCCGTCTGATGTCGGCGCAGGCTCGGCTATCTCAAACGGCCCGCTCAGCGGAGACACCTCAGTGAGCGAGGTCAGCATGTCCTCAGGCAGCGCGATCACCACCGGCCCGGGCCGCCCGGACAGCGCCACGGACCACGCCCTTGAGAGGATTTCTGGAATGCGCTCTACCCGGTCAATCTCAACCGCCCATTTGGCCATCGTGCCAAAGACCGCGCGGTAGTCTACCTCTTGGAAGGCCTCGCGGCCCTTCTGATCGGTGCCCACCTGCCCCACAAAAAGAAGCATCGGCGCGCTGTCCTGTCGGGCGGTGTGCACGCCGATTGAGGCATTCGTCGCCCCCGGCCCGCGTGTCACCAGACAAATGCCCGGGCTGCCCGTGAGCTTGCCATAAGCCGCCGCCATAAACGCGGCCCCGCCTTCGTTGCGGCACAGCACGAAATCAAGCTGACCGGCTGTGTCATAAAGCGCATCCAGAACTGCCAGGTAGCTCTCTCCCGGCACACCAAAACTCTTGCTCGCGCCTAAAGCCACCAGGCTTTCGACCAGAAGCTGACCTCCGTTGCGCATGACCACGGTCCTCAAAGTGACAGTTGCGGCACCCTAAACCGGGGCGAACGCGATCTTCAACCGCCGTTTCGCTGCGGCCATTCTTTGGGCCGTGTCCTCTCCAGCTCAGGCGGGATCGAAATGTACTCGTCTGCATCCCCGGGTGGCAGGTTGAACGGCCCGCTGTCCCAATCGGCGGCATTCCAGGCCTCTTTGGCTTCCTCGATCCGATCCCTGGATGACGATACGAAATTCCACCAGATATAGCGCGCCTCATTGAGTGTTTCACCGCCCAGCGCCATCAGCCGCGCGCCCTGTGCACCAGCCTTCACGCTGATCTTGTCACCGGGTCGAAACACCATCATGCGCCCGGCCTCAAACACGTCTCCTGCCACCTCGATGCTGCCTTGGGTGACATAGATGCCGCGGTCCTCATGATCATCCGGCAGAGGAAACTGCGCACCAGCGGCCAGCGTGACATCGGCATAGAAAATCTCGGACTGCATGGTCACAGGACTGGCCGCGCCCCAGCCCGTGCCAAGGATTAGCTTCGCCTCGGCCCCGCCGTCGGATATCTCCGGTAGCGCCTCTTGTTTGTGATGCTCGAAATCCGGGGCCATATCCTCGCGGTCCTCGGGCAAGGCGACCCAGGTCTGGATGCCAAAGAGCTTGTGACACGTTGCGCGTGTCTCATCACTGGTGCGCTCAGAATGCGTCACCCCACGCCCGGCCAACATCCAGTTGACCTCACCGGGGTAGATCATCTGATGCGTGCCCAAACTGTCGCGATGCTCAAACTCGCCCTGATAGAGATAGGTCACCGTGCCCAGCCCGATATGCGGATGCGGGCGCACATCAATGCCCCCGTCGGTGATGAACTCCGCCGGACCCATCTGGTCAAAGAAGATAAAGGGCCCGACCATCTGCCGCTTGGGGCTCGGCAAGGCGCGACGCACCTCAAACCCACCCAGATCACGGGCACGCGGGATGATCAGCGTCTCAAGCTGTCCGCTATTCGGACAATCAGGCGAATGTGTCGGGTTCCAGCTCATGCGGTGATCCTTTCATCTGTGATGTCGGGCAGGCCTGCCTCGATCTTGTCCCGCAGCGGCTCATAGCGCGTGGGCAATTTCAGGGCCTGACCCAGGTTGGCGGTATCCTCATCCCGATCAAAGCCCGGCTCATTGGTGGCGACCTCGAACAAGACGCCGCCCGGCGTGCGGAAATAAATGGCCCAGAAATAGTCTCGGTCAATCACCGGGGTGACCTGATAGCCCGTGTGGAGAAGCCTGTCCCGCACGGCGAGTTGCGCGGCGCGGTCTTCCACGGCAAAGGCGATGTGATGGACAGAGCCTGCGCCCTGATCCGCGGGGTTCGCACCGGGCAATTCTTGTAGGTCAATCGTGTCGGCGGCATTGCCTCCCTCGATGACAAACCGGGTCAGGTCGCCTTCAGTTCCGACCTTTTGATACCCCATGAAGCTCAACAACTCTGCTGTCGCCGCACTTTCCTGCAACGCGAACCGCGCGCCATGAAAACCAAGGATACCGACATCCTCGGGCACATCCGCTCCGGTCCAGGGGGTGCGCCCACGCGGATCGGTTTCCACCAGAGCAAAGCCGTCCCCATCCGGGCCGTCAAAGCTCAGACGGGTCTCACCGAAGGCTGTGCTCTCTTCCAGCCCGATCACCTCTGCCGCAGCGAGCCGTTTGGACCAATAGGGCAACGCCCCATGCGGGACGGCGAATTCCGTCACGCCGACCTCGCCCACACCGCGCCGTCCCCGTGGCATCGCGCCAAAGGGAAAGGTCGTCATGACCGAGCCGGGCGTGCCGGTCTCATCACCGAAATAGAGGTGATAGACCTCCGGCGCGTCGAAATTGACGGTCTTCTTGATCCGCCGCAGGCCAAGGATTTGCGTGAAGAACGCGTTGTTGCGATTGGCGTCACCCGCCATCGACGTGACGTGATGCAGGCCTTTGATCTCTTTGATCATGATGTCCTCCCGAAAGGGGTCATGTGTTTGGAGAACAGGTAAAGCGTTTTAGTGGATAGGTATAGACGCACAGATATAGGGGTTTTGTGCGGATGCGCACATGTCGTAGGGTGGGGTTTCACCCCACGATGTGCGAAGCCTGAAAAGGCGGGGAAAACCCCGCCCTACGTCACTTAATGTGTCATATGTAGGGTGGGCATTCTGCCCACCATCGCGGGAGCTACCCTTTCGCCCTGTTCCGCTCCAGCTGCATATCCACCGTCGCCACGGTGGCCTCCACTTCGGGATGGCTCATCCCGGCACTCTTGGAGATCTGCTGTACTAGCCGGTCCACCCGTTCGATCTGCGTGGCCCCTGCCGCGATGGCGCGGGCCGCAGACGACGGTTTCAACAAATTCTGCGCCGCATTGGCGTATTTCTCAAACGGCACCATGTCGGCGGCATCCGCCCCAAGGCTTTCGGCCAGTTTCACCACATAGGCATAGACATCCGCCGACATCTCCGGGTCGCTATGCACCGCGTCCTTGATCGCGCGCGGCTCGCCGTCGGTGATGCAGCGGTAATTGCCAGTGAGCAGCATGGACCACTTGGCCAACGGCACAAAAAGCGAGTCGAACGCCTTGAGCTTCACCGGCACATCCTTGCCCTCAATCGTCACACCCGCAATGTCGGCCTCCAGCGTATCAAGGATTGCGTTATGCCCCGCATCGGGAAAGCGCGCGGCCTTGAAATTAGTTGGCAGGCCAACATGCAGCACGTTGGCCTTTTCCTCTGGTGGACGGAAGGCCTGCGGGTCGGGGCTGCAGAGCGTGACAAGATCGGGGTTGAACCCGTCCCAAACCTCTGGATCGGCAAAGGCAGCTGTGAGGTCCGCGTCCTTCAGTTGTGGAATGCGCTTCAGATACGGCAGGGGTGGCATGTTCATGATCGACAGGCACGGCTTGCCAGAGGCCGCCACGCGGCCCATCAGCTCTTTGAGCACGGGCGTGCTATATTGCGGCTCCTGCATCGCGAGACCAATCATGTCATAGGCGTTGGGATCTGCATTTTCGGGCGTCACCGCACCCACCTTGCCGGCCAAGTCCTTGGAAAAGATTGAGCGGTGATCCTCTTCGCCTTTGAGCTTGATGCGCACCTCGGTGCCTTCCGAATTGATCAGCGCCGCCGTCGCCTCGCGGCAGACAAGGTCCACATCATGACCGGCCATCGCCATTTTGGTGCCAAGCAAAGAACCATAAGAGGCTCCGAGGATCAGAATTTTATAGGCCATGTGAGGTCCCCTGATTGTGCTGTGCCGCGTCTTTTGAGACGACGGCATGTGGTGAAAAACTTGTATCTCTGTGCCGCATGTGGTCACAAGCAGCAAAGCGATCAGGGAGGATGCGATGCTGCCAGAGACCATGAAAACGGTGGAGATGACCGAGCCAGGCGGCCCGGAGGTTCTTACGCTCGGGACGCGCCCGCTGCCCGAGCCGCGCGCCGGTGAAGTTCTGGTTAAGGTCACTGCGGCGGGCGTGAACGGCCCGGACCTGGTGCAGCGGCGCGGGCATTACCCGCCGCCCAAGGGCGCATCTGACTTGCTCGGCCTTGAGGTCTCGGGCCAGGTTGTGGGCGTCGGCGCAGATGTGACCAGCTGGTCTGAAGGCGACGCGATCTGCGGGCTGACGAATGGTGGTGGTTACGCCGAATTTGTGGCGGTAGACGCCTCGCACTGCCTGCCCCTGCCTGACAGCATGGATGCGGTGGATGCGGCAGGGCTCTGCGAGACGTATTTTACTGTCTGGAGCAATCTCTTTCTCGATCAGAACATCGCTGAGGGCAGTGTCCTTTTGGTGCATGGTGGCGCGGGCGGCATTGGGTCCACCGCCATTCAGCTTGGCGGCGCCAAGGGCATGCGGGTGTTCACAACCTGCACGGGCGACGAGGACATGGCCTATGTCACGGGCCTTGGCGCGGAACGGGCGATTGATTTCAAGACGGAGGATTTCGTGTCCATCCTGCGCGAAGCGGGTGGCGCGAACCTCATCCTTGATATCATCGGCGGCGACTATGTGGCGCGCAACGTCAAGGCGGCGCATGCGGATGCGCGTATTGTGCAGCTGGCCTTCAACGCGGGCTCGCGGATGGAAATTGACCTTATGCCGATTATGCTCAAGCGCCTGACCTATACCGGCTCGACCCTGCGCTCGCGTCCTGAGGCGTTCAAGACGCGTGTGGCCGCCGATTTGCGCAAACATGTCTGGCCGCTTCTGAGCAAGGGCGAGATTGGCACACATACCCATCAGGTCTTTCCCTTTAGCCAGGCCGCTGAGGCGCATCGCATGATGGAAGCGGCACAGCATCGTGGGAAAATCCTGTTGACGCCATAAGCCCAGCGCGGATGGAAAATTGCGATTTTCCAGATTGGAATTTTGCAAAATTCCAATCCCTCATGTGCCCGCCCCCGCTTTGCGTTTGCGCATGTATTTCAAGACCAGCGGATAGGACATCAGCGCAAAGGCAAGGATCAGACAAGTCAGAGATATGGGCCTTTCAAAGAAGGTCATCACATCCCCCTGGCTGCCGATCAGGGATTGCCGCATCGACCGTTCCGCCAATGGCCCCAGAACGATAGCCAGCACGGCAGGTGCCACCGGGTAGTTGAGCTTGCGCAACAAATACCCTGCAATCCCGATGAGAAGCATGATCCAGGTGTCAAACATCCGGTCCGTGGTGGCATAAACCCCCAGCACACAGAGTACGAAGATGATCGGCGTCAGGATACTGAACGGCATGGCCAGCACGCGGATGAAAAGCGGGATCATTGCGATGTTGAGCAGCACCGTGACAAAGTTCGCCACATACATCGACCCAATGAGACCCCACACGAAATCTGGACTTTCGGTAAAGAGCAGCGGCCCGGGGCGCAGCCCCCAGATGACCATGCCACCCAGAAGGATCGCCGTGGTAGGTGAGCCCGGAATGCCCAGCGTGATCATCGGCAGCATCGAGCCGGTAGACGCCGCGTTATTGGCGGCCTCTGGTGCTGCCACACCCGCGATATTGCCCTTGCCATAGCTGTCGGGATCTTTGGAGAAAGTCTTGGACAACCCGTAGGACATCAGAGACGCCGGTGTGGCCCCGGCTGCGGGCAATGTGCCCACGAAAAAGCCCAGGAACGAGCCCAGCCAAGTGGAATTGATGTAGTGCTTGATGTCTCCGAAATTGGCCTGGATCCGGGCCCAGGTCACTTTGACCTTATGCATCGCGATCTGGCCGTTGGTGCTTTCCAACGTCCAGAGCATCTCGCCGATGCCGTAAATCCCAATGGCCAGCACCAGAAAGCCGATGCCACGCTGGAACTCGACCATGTCAAAGAAGATGAGCCTCGGCTGACCCGAGATGATGTCAAAGCCCACGGCGGCAAGAACGAGCCCGAGTAGGATGGAAAAGATCGTTTTGGGGATGTCATCCCCGCCAAGGCCAATGAAAGTGGCAAAGGCCAACACCATAAGCGCAAACTCTTCCTGCGGTCCGAATTTGAGGGCGAAAGCCGCCAGCGGTGGTGCGAAAAGCGTGAAAAGAATGACCGACACCGTGCCGCCGATAAATGACGCCACAGCAGCAGCCATGAGCGCCTTGTCCGCCTTGCCCTGTTGCGCCATGGGCCGCCCGTCAAAGACCGTGGCCACAGCCGTAGAGGCCCCAGGTATGCCAAGCGTAATCGAACTGATCGCGCCGCCATACATAGCGCCGTAATAGAGAGCGGCCAGAAAGATGATGGCAGCGGTGGGGGGCACCAGAAACGTGATCGGCAAGAGGATCGCCACGCCATTGACCGACCCAAGCCCCGGCATACAGCCGACAAAGAGCCCCGCCAGACATCCGGCGAAAATCATGAAGAGGTTGAGCGGCTCAAACGCTTGCAGAAGACCCGCACCGAGGGATGTAAAGATAATGTCCATCTCGCCGCTCCCTCAATAGAACCATTCGTAGCGCAGGTTATCGATCACAAGGAACCCTTCCTCAAAGATCGGCCAGCCTTTGGGCAGGTATTTGGTCAGCGCCACCTCAAAGAGCAGGTAGACAAAGACCGGCGTGCCGATGACCAGAGCGGTCGTCATGGCCCAGCCATGCCGCCCGATGATCCGCACGTAAAAGAACATGAAGAGCACCAGCGCCAGATACGTGCCAATGATGGTCATCAGCAGCAAAAACGCAAACAGGGCGACGACTGAGACGCCCACGATGAATATCGTTTCCTGCGAAATGTAGGGATCGGTTGAGCGCGATTCCGGCGTCGCCCCCATGAACCACCGCAGGATTGTCGCAAGCGAGGCCAGCGCCATGCCAAGTGACAGCCAGAAGGGCCACATGCCAGCCCCCGGTCCCCGCCCCTCGACCCAGCCGATGGTCAGACCATCCAGATAGACATTGAGCATCAACCCAAGCGACACCAGCAAGGTCGCAATCCCCATCAAGAGTTCAGCCGTCCGAACCGTCATTCCGTGCTCCGTTCAAAGAAGATCTATCTGCATGAAAGACCACATGACCACACCAGATGGCAGGCCTCTCGCCTTTCAGAATGTCGAGGAAAACAAGGCTCGCCGAAGCGAGCCTTGTACCGGCGTCTTTATTCGCCTGTGATCGCATCTGCGCCGACCTGTTCGATCAGCTTCACATGCGCATCTTTCTGCGTGGCGTGGAAGTTGGCCAGATCATCGCCCTTCATCATCGCCTCACAGGTCAGACCATCAGAGGTGCAGAAATCCTGCCACTCCTGGCTGTCAAAGAGTTCCTGGAAGAGGTTCGTGTACCATTCCACCGCTTCGGGATCCATGCCCGGAGGGCCGTTGACCGAGCGCTGCATGTAATACTCAATGTCCACGCCCAGCTCTTTGGCCGTTGGTGTGTCCGGGAAGGCCGCCATGCGCTCACCAGTGAACTGCACCAGAGGCTTGGAATTGCCCGCGCGGAAGAACTCCATCTGCTCAGAGGGGTTGTTCACGGTTGAATCAATCTGATTGCCCACCAGGTTCTTGGCCACGGTGCCACCACCCGGGAACGGGATATAGGTCACGTCATATTCAAACGCCGCTTCCATCATTGCGGTCAGAACGCTGTCTTCCTGACCCGAGCCCGTGCCGCCCACTTTCCAGTCGAGCCCCGCCGCTTTCACCGTCTCGACATAGCTGTCCAGATCCGTGATGTCCTCGCGGTCGGTGTTGACCCACAAAAGGAACGTGTCCATCGCCATAAGGCCAATGGGTGTGAATTGCGTCACGTCGACCCCAAGGTCTTCTTGGATGATCGGTGTGGTGTAAAAACTGTTGAGGGTCATCATCACGGTGTGATTGTCACCCGCCTTGTCCTGCATGTAGCGCAGCGCCTCGGCACCAGACCCACCCGGCTTGTTGATCGGAATAAACGGACGTGGGCTGAGATCTTTTTTCTCGATCAGACCCTGCAACAGACGTGCAATCTGGTCCGCACCACCGCCTGTGCCGGCCATGATGATAAATTCAACCGGCTTGCGCGGTTGCCATTCCGCCAGGGCTGCCGGAGCCGTCAAAGCAAGTGCAGCGGCACTTGCCGTTAGTGTTTTCAATAGCGTCATTCGACGTCCTCCCTATTCATTTGACCCTGCGGGCCTAATTACGCTGCCAAAGCAACGTCAGCGCGGCATTGTATACCTTGGTATTTTTATTGCTTCATCAACGTGCTTAACGAAACAAAAATACCCGCCTGCCGCATAGTTAGCACATATTCCAGTAAGGCAAACTCTTAATGCGCCAAAACAATCGGAATTTCCGCAGCCTCGACTACGGTTTGCGTGTTCCCGCCAAAAATCGACTCGCGCTCATAGCTGTCGTGGTAAGCGCCCATGACCAAAAGGTCGCCGCCTTCTGATGCGCAATGGTCCAAGAGCTTGCGGCCGACATTGCCGTCTTTCTCAAAGCTGTTGATGCGCGCACTGACACCCCGGACATCCAGATAGTTAACCAATTCCTCTGCACTGGTCGCATGTGTGTCCTGCCCGGCCGTCAGGATCGTGACAGCCTCGGCCGCCTCAATAAGGGGCATCGCCATCGCCAGCGCGCGGGTGGCCTCCAGCGATCCGTTCCAGCCTATGCAGACATGCCGCCCCAAATCGGGTGCGACCGCTTCAACCTCTGGACACATCATCACAGGTCGTGCGGACGAAAATAGCGCAGATTTCAGTGTGTTATATCCCAAATTGGTGGATTTTTCGGGCTTGGGCACACAGATCAGATCCGCCAGCCGCCCGTAGTGCCGCACCGCATCGGCCTGCTTGCCAGTGTATTCCAGAAACGATGTATTTGCCTGACCCCGCGCCGGAAGTTGCACCGGCAAGCCAAATTTTTCGGCCAACGCTGTGAACTCGTCGCGCAGGGTTTCTTCGGTCACATCGGCCATGTTCCTGGACACGTCCTCCAATTGCTTGCGCAGGAAATTGGGGACAACCACGCCATAAGGCATCAGATCCTGCGCCGCCGGGCGGCAATGCACCACCTGCACATGCGCGCCAAAGCGTTTGGCAATCGCGGCGGCATGGGCAAAGACATTGTCGCCTTTGCCGTCACCGCGCACCGGCAATGTGATCTGATGCAATGCACAGGCCATATCCGGTTACTCCGCTGCCGTTTTCTGGGCCTCGCCAACGGCGCCGCTTTCGATGACGGCTTGCAGGGCCTCCCCCTCATAGCCCAGAACGTCGCGCAGGATCTCCACCGTATGCTCGCCCAGAAGCGGTGAACGCGTCACGTCCACCGGGCTGTCACTGAGCTTGATGGGACAGCCGACGCTCGCATAGGTCCCGCGCTCGGGGTGATCCACATCCACGATCGTGCCCGTCGCGCGCAGGCCCTCATCCTCGATAAGTTCCTTCGTTGACAGGATCGGTCCCACGGGGATGTTAAGCGGGTTGCAGATGTCCATCACCTCGAACTTCGTCTTGGTCATGGTCCATTCTTCGATTGCCCCAAAAATCTCGTTGAGTTTGTCGAGCCGTTCCGGCGGGGTGGCGTAACCTTCTGCTGTCTTCCACTCCGGCTTGCCGATCACATCGCAAATCGGCTCCCACACAGCGGCCTGCGTGATGAAATAAGTATAGGCGTTGGGGTCTGTCTCCCAGCCCTTGCATTTCAGAATGCGCCCCGGCTGACCACCGCCGCTGTCGTTACCCGCGCGCGGCGTCGCCTCGCCGAACGGGATGCCCTCGCCAAACTGGCTGTATTCCTTGAGTGGTCCCGCATCGAGCCTCTGTTGATCGCGCAACTTCACGCGACATAAGTTCAACACCCCGTCCTGCATCGGCGCCAGCACCTTTTGGCCCCGGCCAGTGCGCTCACGCTGGAAAAGTGCCGTCATGATGCCAAGGGCAAGGTGAAGCCCCGTGCCGCTGTCGCCGATCTGCGCCCCGGTCACAAGCGGCGGGCCGTCCAGAAAACCAGTGGTCGAGGCTGCCCCGCCCGCGCATTGCGCCACGTTCTCATAGACCTTGCAGTCCTCGTATTTGCCCGGCCCAAACCCCTTGACCGACGCCATGATGATGCGCGGGTTGATCTCTTGGATACGCTCCCAGCTGAACCCCATCCGGTCCAAGGCACCCGGCGCAAAGTTCTCGACCAGCACATCGCATTCCTCAATAAGACGTGTGAGAACTTCCTTGCCGGTCTCGTTCTTGGAATTGAGCTCAATCGACCGCTTGTTGTGGTTGAGCATGGTGAAATAAAGACTGTCCGCGCCCGGCACATCCACCAGCTGCTTTCGCGTGGCATCGCCCACACCAGGGCGTTCGACCTTGAGCACATCGGCCCCAAACCACGCCAGAAGCTGCGTGCAGGTCGGCCCTGATTGAACATGGGTGAAATCCAGAATTTTGATACCGTCCAACGCCTTCATCGGGCCTCTCCTTTGGAAATGTCAGTCTGTTCTGCCCCGCGCCAGAACTGGCGCACGTGATCATGCAATCGCATAGTGTGGTCGCGCACCCGATCCGCCGCAAGACCACCATCGCGCGCCTCCAGCGCCTCGATGATGCCCATGTGATCGACCACGGATTTGGACACGCGATCCTCCTCGCCCATCGCCCGGCGGCGCACGGCGTGCATATGCACAAAGAGCCCTTCCGCCATCACTCCAAGTAGCTTGCAATGGGAAATGTCCAGAATCCGCTGGTGAAAGCGAATGTTGTCATCGGAGTATTCTGCAATCTCAGCCCCGGCTTTTGTCAAAGAGTGCTTCGCGGCCATTTCGCGCAAGGACGCGATCTCATCGTCGGTTGCGGCCTCTGCCGCCAACCGGGCCGCCATGCTTTCCAGCGCGGCCCAGGCGACGATCATTTCGAGAATTTCAGTCAACGTCTTGCGCTGAACAAAAATGCCCCGACGGGGTTTGACCGCAAGAAGGCCCTCCTGTTCCAACCGGATCAGCACCTCGCGCAGAGGTGTGCGGGAGACACCCAACTGGTCTGCAAGACTGCGCTCATCAAGGCGCAGATCGGCATCTTCGGCATAGAGGTCCATGTCCCGAATGGCCGCGCGCATCCGCTCGTAGATGTGGTCCTTGAGCGTGACCGACGTATCTATGGGTTGCAGTTTCATGGGCGGCAGCAGAGACCTCTTTCGATTCTGCTATCTGGTATACCAGATGCCAGATCAGAGCAAGGCAAACACCAATGTTTGCCTGTTTTCTTCAAAGAAAACAGCTTGGCAAATTGCAATTTGCCACAATGGGATTTTCCAAAATTCCAGACCCGATTTCTTTTAAAGCCCCCGGAAACTAATAAAGTTTCCGGGGGCTCAGCTTATTGCGCTGCAACAACGCTTGCATCCGCCGCCTCAACCCGTACGGCGGAATATTTGAACTCGGGGATCTTGCCATAGGGGTCAACCGCCGGGTTGGTCAAAATGTTCGCCGCCGCCTCGACATAGGCAAAGGGCACAAAGACCATATCGGGCGCAATCGCACGATCCGCCCGCGCCATGATCTCAATCGAGCCGCGCTTGGTGGTGATCCGCACCATGCCGCCAGGCTCCACCCCAAGCTGGCGCAAAGTCGAGGGGTGCAGCGAACAGTTGGCCTCAGGCTCCACCGCATCCAGAACCGTGGCACGGCGCGTCATCGACCCGGTATGCCAATGCTCCAACTGCCGCCCGGTGGTCAGTACCATCGGGAAATCAGCATCCGGCAGGTCATCTGGCGGGATCACAGACGCAGGTGTGAAGCGTGCCCGCCCCTCTGGGCGTGGGAAGGCGTCGCCAAACACAACCGACTGGCCGGGGTCTTCTGGTGAGAGCGACGGGTAAGTGACTGCCTCGTTCTCAAGCCGCTCCCACGTGATGTTGTCGAGACTGCGCATATTCACCGCCATCTCGGCAAAGACCTCAGATGGGTGCGTGTACGTCCAAGGCAAACCGCAGCGCTTGGCCAGCTCCACCTCAATCCACCAATCCTCTCGTGCCTCACCCGGGGGCGGCACAGCCGGGCGCAGCATTTGTACGGTCCGGTTGGTGTTTGATACGGTCCCGGATTTCTCATAAAGCGCTGAGGCTGGCAGGATCACATCCGCATAGTTGGCTGTCTCGGTGATAAAGATGTCCTGCACCACCAAATGATCGAGCTTGGCCAGCGCATCACGCGCATGTTCCACATCCGGATCAGACATGGCCGGGTTTTCGCCCAGCACATACATCGCCTTGATGGCCCCGTCATGCACTGCATCCATGATCTCGGTCACGGTCAGGCCCTTCTCGTTGGAGAAGTCGCCAGTTTCCCAAACATCGGTAAAGGCAGACCGCACACCGTCATCCGTCACCGATTGGTAATCCGGCAGGAACATCGGAATAAGCCCGGCATCAGACGCCCCTTGCACGTTGTTCTGCCCGCGCAGCGGGTGCAGACCTGTGCCTGGACGGCCCACATGGCCACACATCAGTGCCAATGAGATCAGACAACGTGAGTTGTCCGTGCCGTGGATATGCTGACTGATCCCCATGCCCCAGAAAATCATGCCCGCCTTGGCGGTCGCAAAATCACGGGCGACCGCCCGCAAAGTCTCTGCCGGAATGCCGCAAAGCTCTTCCATCTTTTCAGGGGCGAATTGCGCCAGATGCTCTTTCTCAGCCTCCCAGTTTTCGGTGAAAGCCTCAATATATTGCTGATCGTAGAGCCCCTCTTCGACGATCACATGCATGATCGCGTTGAGCATGGAGACATCCGCACCGGGCTTGAACTGCAGCATATGCGTGGCAAACCGGCGCAAGCCGACGCCGCGCGGGTCCATCACGATGAGCTTGCCACCGCGTTTGGTAAACTGCTTGAAATAGGTCGCCGCAACAGGGTGGTTCTCAACCGGGTTGGCCCCGATGACAATCGCCACATCCGCGTCCTTGATGTCATTGAACCCAGCCGTTACCGCGCCAGAGCCGACATTCTCAATGAGAGCGGCCACAGAGGAGGCATGACACAGTCGCGTACAGTGGTCGACGTTGTTATGGCCAAAGCCCTGACGGATAAACTTCTGGAAAAGATACGCCTCTTCATTGGTGCATTTCGCACTGCCGAAGCCCGCCACCTCACGACCGCGTCCCTTCAGACCGCCCGCCGCGACATCCAGTGCTTCATCCCATGACGCTTCACGGAAGAAGTCCTGCCAGTTATCCGGGTTCACGTTGAGCCCCTTGGCCGGCGCATCCTCACGCCGGATCAGAGGTTTGGTGAGACGGTGCTGGTGGTGGATATAGTCATATCCGAACCGGCCTTTGACACAGAGACGCCCCTCATTGGCGGGCCCATTGATGCCCTCGACATATTTGATCTTGCCGTCCTTGACCTTCATGCTGATCTGACACCCCACACCGCAGAAGGCACAGACGCTTTTGACCTCGTGGTCATAGTCCTTGCTGTCCCCGACCTGCGCATCATCCACCACTGAGGCTGGCATCAGCGCGCCGGTTGGGCAGGCCTGCACACATTCGCCACAAGCCACGCAGGTGCTGTCGCCCATCGGGTCGGCCTGATCAAACACCGGATAGGCATCATGCCCGCGCCCCGCCATGCCAATCACGTCATTGACCTGCACTTCACGGCAGGCGCGCACGCAAAGGCCACACTGAATGCAGGCATCAAGGTTCACACTCATCGCGACATGGCTGTCATCCAGCAGTGGAATGCGGTCTTTCTCAAGCTTGGGCAAACGGCTTTGCGCAACACCGTTCATGTCTGCCATATCCCACAGGTGGCTCGATTGATCATGCGCTTCCGCGCGCTCTGGCTGGTCGGTGACCAGCATCTCAACCACCATCTTGCGCGCTGTTTCAGCCCGGGTGGAATTGGTGGTGACGACCATCCCATCCGCCGCTTCGCGAATGCAGGAAGCCACCAGCGTGCGCTCGCCCTCCACCTCAACCATGCAGGCCCGGCAGTTGCCATCGGGGCGATAGCCCGGCGCGGGTTTGTGGCAGAGATGCGGGATCACGAGACCCCGACCATGCGCCACTTCCCAAATGGTGAGCCCCTTCTCGGCGGTGATTTCCTTACCATCCAGTGTGAATTTGACTGTATCGCTCATGGCTTACACCTCCTCCGGGAAATGTTTCATCGTCAGTCTGATCGGGTTCGGGGCCGCCTGCCCCAATCCGCAGATGGACGCATCGACCATGGTTTGGCTCAGCTCTTCCAGAAGGCCCTGATCCCAGGTGTCCGCCTGCATCAGCTTGACGGCCTTCTCACAGCCCACGCGGCAGGGTGTGCATTGACCACAGCTTTCATCCTCAAAGAATTTAAGCATGTTAATCGCCGCTTCCTTCGCGCTGTCCTGATCCGACAGAACCACCACGGCAGCAGAGCCAATAAAGCTGCCATGCGGTTGCAGCGTGTCAAAATCGAGCGGAATGTCGTTCATAGAGCTGGGCAACAGCCCCGAGGACGGTCCACCCGGCTGGTACGCTTTGAATGTGTGACCATCAAGCATACCGCCCGACGCCTCGATGATATCGGTGATCGTTGAGCCTGCGGGCAGCAGATGCACGCCGGGGTTTTTGACACGCCCCGAGACCGAGTAAGAGCGCAACCCGACACGGCCATTTTTCTCGACACCGGACAGGATTTCTTTGCCTTCACGCAAGACACGGGCCACCCAGTAAAGCGTTTCAACGTTGTTCACCAATGTCGGGCGATTGAAGATGCCCACTTGCGCCACAAAAGGTGGGCGGTGACGCGGCAGACCGCGCTTGCCTTCAATGCTTTCGATCATCGCGCTTTCTTCGCCGCAGATATAGGCCCCTGCTCCGCGGCGCAGGTCGATATATCCCTCAGACACAATGCCCGCGTCTTCCAGAGCCTTGATCTCACGTGCCAAAATCTCAAGCACAGCGGGGTATTCATCGCGCATGTAGATGAAGCAGGTCTCGGCCTCGACCGCCCAAGCGGCAATGAGCATGCCTTCCAGGAACAGATGCGGCGTGCGTTCGAGGTAATAGCGGTCCTTGAACGTACCCGGCTCGCCCTCATCGCCGTTCACAGCGAGATAGCGCGGACCCGCTTCAGCCCGCACAAAACCCCATTTCCGGCCCGACGGGAAACCCGCCCCACCAAGACCACGCAGACCTGAGTCCAAAAGCTCTTGCTGAATGGTCTCAAACTCACCAGCCGCACGGATCTCAGCGAGTTTGGCATAGCCGCCTGCCGCCTTGTAGGCCGCGAAACCCTCATACTCCGGCACATGTGCATGAGTGTCGTCTGCCGCAATCGCAGCCTCCACCTTTTCGACCGTCGCATGATCAATATGGTTGTGGCCCAACTCCAGCACCGGTGCTGTGTCGCAGCGGCCCATGCAGGGCGCGCGCAGGACGCGTACATGGGCGGGGTTCATACCCTCTTCCAAAGCGGATTTGAGTTGCTGCGCACCGGCCAACTCACAGGACAGGGAATCGCACACCCGAATGGTGAGCGCTGGTGGCGGGACATCGCCCTCTTTCACCACGTCGAAATGCGCGTAGAAGGTGGCCACCTCATAAATCTCAGCCTGCGCGATGCGCAGCTCCTCGGCAAGCGCGCGGATGTGAGCGGCTGAGAGATGGCCATATTTATCTTGAATCAGGTGCAAAAACTCGATCAGCAGATCGCGACGACGCGGCGTGTCGCCCAGCAGATCACGCACCTCCTGCCAGGCCTGATCCGTCAGCTGACGGCCCTTGGGCGTGTGGCGCCCCTTGCCCTTCCCAGATTTCCAAACGCCGTTGCGATCGTCCAAAGCCATGCGTGATCTCCTGTCTGCCGCGCGGACCGTAACGCAGAGAAATCACAGGCAAAATTCGTATGTTCAAAAGTTACGATAAGCAAATCTTATTGCACAGCATCCCGTAGAGCTTGCAGCGTCCGAAGCCCCGGTCCGCGCTTGGGCGTCACCAGGCTCAGGGACTTGCGCACCACCGGCTCGGTCAGTGGATGCACCTCCACCGCCTCCAACGTGCCAATGCTCTCCACCACGCCACGCGGCACAATTGTCGCCGCCGCGCCGGAGATCGCCATCACAACACCGGCTGTGAGTCCCGACAACTCCGCGACCACGGTGGGTTGCACACCGACCTGATGGAAGACTTCGTCCAGAATACGCCGGTTTTGCATACCCGGCTCCAGCAGACACATGGGCAATTGGCTGGCCTCTTTCCAGGTGATATCGCCCTGATCCGGATCCACCATGCCCGAAGGTGCCAGAAGCACATATTCTTCTTCATGCACCGGCTGCATCTCCAGCGACGCTTTGTCGACCGCTTCGGTGTAGGTGATGCCTGCATCAAAAAGCCCCTCCTCGATCCCCAGCAGGATCGACATGGACGAGGTCGATTTGATTTTGACGGTGATGCCAGGGTTGGCCTCTCGCAAGGCTTTCGTTAGCTTCGCGGCATAGGCTGATGCGGTCGGCACAACACCAAGCCGCAAAACACCAGTCACGTCGCCAGGCTCCGCACTGAATTCCCGCTCAAGCCGTTCCACATCCTCAAGGATTTGCAGCGCGTGGCGCACAATCGACTCGCCGTCGGGTGTCAGCCCCTCGAACCGATTGCCCCGACGCACAATCTTGGTCTTAAGATGCTCTTCCAACTTGCTGATCCGCATGGAAAAAGCCGGTTGTGATACACCGCATTCCTCAGCCGCACGGGCAAAGTGCTTTTGCCGCGCCAAAGCTGTTAAATAGTGCAAATCTTTAAGACTGAGCAAAGGGCATCCTCTGGGGTATCACTCGCATTGGACACATGTGATAACCCAAGCAGGAATTCTTGACCAGAATGAAGCCACCGCGCCTTAAGTTTTAGATCTCGATCATGTAGACGCAGGACGGCCTGTGGTCCGCGCAGCACGCCATGTGCCAGACCCGCGCATCCGCCGAAATGAGGCCACGGAACACTGTTTCAAGCAATGCGCATTGCCACAGGCACCCCCAGACAGCCATCGGGTTGTTCTCGATCACTAACTGGAGCGGCGGCCCCGCCTCATAATGAACTTTGGCAGATCCGGCAAATGTCCACGAATGCTTTTCCAGTGCCTGAAGCAACAAAGGCCCTGCAACGTGAGGCGGCAAGGTGTGCAGCAGCTTTTGTGCCATATCAGGGATGTATTGTTCAAGCAAAACACTCCCGTTTTTCCGCCCTGAACTCACCGCAACCAAATCGACCTGCGACCTCGGGAGCGTATCCTCAATCGCCCGAACAAGCGCTAAAAAGAGATTTTGCGGAACCATCTCCTGAAGTTTTTGATCAAGCACATGCCGAAGCCCTGCGGCCTCCAGAACCTTGTGCGCCAGAAGTTCGCCACCAACTTCGCCCAAGGCATCCAGAGTCTGAAGCACCGCATCAGACCCAATCCTGGGCTGTACCAAGTCATCCATTTTATTCCCCGGCCCCACAAACGTGAGGTCTGCTTTGAGAACTCATTCAGGACAAAAGCCCTTGCCTAGGCCACCCTAGAGCCGACCGAATTGCCGCCTCTACCCCGCACACCAGAAGATGCCATCTTGTTGGTTTTGGAACGCCTCAAAGCGCATATCGGAACAGCCTGTAACCCGCCGCCCCATGCGCCACTCTTGGCATAAATTGAGAAATCGCAGTTTGATTCAGATCAACCACGCCTGCGACTAAGTTTCCTGTTTTCTATGCAAAAATTTGATTTGCATGCTCGGAAAGGTAGATCCTCAACCAGGGGGTGTATTTCCCCGGGTCCTTTCTTGCCAAACCTGCGAGCACGTCAAGATCCACCCAATCCACATCCATCACTTCCAGAGGATTCGGAAGCACCGAGATCCGCTCTGGGACCTGTGCGGTAAAGATGTCCACGACCTCATGCTCAATGAGACCGCCGCCTACATCAGCGCGATATTCCAACCGATCTCGCGGTTCGAGCTTTAAGCCGGTGATCCCCAACTCTTCGTCCAGGCGACGATGCGCACAATCCTCTGGTTCCTCACCCCATTTGGGATGCGTACAACAGGTGTTCGCCCAAAGCCCTGGCGTGTGATACTTGCACATTGCCCGGCGCTGGATCAGCACTTCTGTGCCATGCATCACAAAGACAGACACAGCCTTGTGGCGCAGCCCCTTTTGATGCGCCTCAAGCTTTTCGACGGCAACCAGGTCGCCGCCCACCCATGTCGGTATCATGATCTTCATGTAAATCCAGTCGGCACCAGCCGTGTCAGATGCGCCAAGTTCTTCAGTCCGATCTTGATATGCGCCATGGGCCGGGCGCGCACCAGCTTTTTGTTCATATAGGCCTCGAATGTGAGGCGCTGAACGTCAATGTCATGGCAGAGCGAAACAAAGCGCTCCCGCCGCTCATCAGATTTGTAATAGGCGTTCTGCATTGAGGCCAGCACGCGAAAGACCATCTTGTGCTCTTTCATGAACATCTGCCGTGCAAGGCGCAGGTCCTTCACGCGCCCCGACGCCAGACAGGCGGTTGCCGCTGTTGCGGCTGCGCGTCCTCCGGCCATGGCATAATAAATCCCTTCGCCCGAGCTTGGAGCGACAACACCCGCCGCATCCCCGGCGAGAACCACGTCCTTGCCATTGTCCCAACGATCCAGCGGTTTCAGCGGAATGGGCGCGCCCTCCTTGCGGATGGTCTCGCATTGATCCAGCCCGCTGGCCACGCGCAGATCGGCGGTGGCTTGTTTGACATCGACCTCCTTGACCATAGACCCCATGCCGACACTGGCGGATTTCCCATGCGGGAACACCCAGCCATAAAAATCCGGGGAGATACGCCCGTCGTAGACCACGTCACAGCGATCCGGGTCATAGTCGCCGACCGCCCCCGGCGCCTCGATGATTTCGTGATAGGCGATCACATAAGGGATGCGATCCCCGCCTTCGACTTCGTCACGGGCCACGTTGGAGCGCGCGCCATCCGCGCCGATCACCAGCTTGCAGGGCAACTCACGCTCATTGCCGCTGACCTTGTCGCGGTAAATCACTTTGGTCACACCAATGTCGCGCTCAATCCGTTTGTACGTGCCAGTGGCCCGCACAGCACCCGCTTTGGCCGCGCGCTCGCGCAGGAACTCGTCAAAGTCCTCGCGATCCACCATGCCGACAAAGCCGTTTTCGATAGGAATATCCACCTTGCGCCCGGTGGGGGAAATCATCCGCGCCGTTGTGATCTTGGCCACAAGCATGTCGTCAGGAATGTCGAAATCTGCGATAAGACGCGGTGGAATGGCCCCGCCGCAGGGCTTGATCCGCCCTGCCCGATCCAACAGCGCCACACTGTGGCCGGACCGTGCCAGGTCTTCGGCTGCTGTGGCGCCTGCAGGCCCCCTCCGACGACGACAACGTCATACATCTTCATTCTCCCGGTTGAAGCTGCGGCGCGACCGGTCGATGAAGAATCCGTGTCGCCACAAATGCAGCAGCTAAGAACAAAAGCGCCTCAAGCCCGAAAACCACGCCATAGGCAGTGGCATCCGACATGGTGAGACGCGCTAAATCGAGTGTGCCTGTGGCAATCAGGCCAGCCAGCCCCGCCGCGACGGCCTGAGACGCGCCAAAGACGCCCATGCGTGTGCCGGTGGCGCCTTTTTGCGCTGCGGCCAGACGCATCATTGAGCCAATAGCCCCGACCACGAAAAGCCCGTTGCCAAGTCCCAGAATGACCGTAAACGGCACCAGGGCCGCACCAATGCCAAGTCCGACAAGACCCACGGCCGAGATCACACACCCAGCAACGGCCCAGAACCGCAGGCTTCCAAAGCCAAAGGTCGACAGGCCTCCCGCCGCGATCATCCCCAAGAGCGATGCGCCGTCTTTGCCGCCGGACAGTTTTGTCGAGGCGTCTGGTGTCAGACCGTGAATGTGACCGGCAAAGGGCTCCAGCACCAATTCACTGAGGTAGAATGCCAGGATCGACAGGAACACGAACCCGGTGAAGGCCCTTGCCGCTGGATCCGCCAATGTTGCGCGAATGGCCGGACCAAGGGCCGGTTCGGACGGCGCAGGCACCGCGCCAAGGCGGCTTTCGGTGCGCCATGTGGCGATGAAAGACAGCGCGAAACAGGCGATGGCCACGCAGGGCACCACCATCATCAGGCGGTCTGGAGAATAAGGTTTGAGCGCGATGCCCGACCCGACCGAGGCCGCAATAGCCCCGGCAATCAGCATCAGCCACGCCAGCGTGGCCGCCGCGCCCTTGCGCTCATCTGAAACCGCTGTGGCCAAAAGTGCCAGGAAAGATGTGCCCGCCGCCCCGATACCAAAGCCAATGAGAGCATAGGCAAGGATCCAGATGCTGATGGCTACGGTCGTGCTCGGCGCGTAGGCAATAGCCCACCCGGTCATAACCAGCCCAAGGCCAACAACAGCCACGCCGCCAAGAATGAACGGTGTACGCCCGCCCTTGGCATCAGAGCGATGCCCCCAGACGGGGCGCGAGAGTTGCACGGCGTAATGCAAAGCCACCAGAAAGCCGGGAAGCAGCGCAGGAAGCGCCAATTCAACCGTCATCAGCCGGTTAAAGAGGTTCACGGGTAAGGCCGAAAGCCCACCAATCGCGGCATTGGCCAGACACAAGCGCAGGATTCCGCCCCAGCCCAGCATCACACCAGCCCCCGAATGGCGAAGGCGGCAATCATCATGCCGCTGACATAAAGCGTGACGCCCGTGCCGTTATACCACGGCGCCTTGCCCTTGGGGTCGCTCAGCATCACGCGCATAGCCAGGATTTGCGCGACAAGGACAGCCACGATAGCAAGTGCATGCCAGACCTGCCCCCACGCAAAGAGAAGCGCGATAACCCCGATCTGTGGCAGCGCCATAACCCAGCAGGCCACGCGCGCCGCGCGCTCTGGCCCCAACGTGACGGGCAAAGAGTTAACGCCAGTTTGACGGTCACCCTCCAAAGCCTTGAAATCATTGAGGGTCATAATGCCGTGCGCGCCAACAGCATAGAGCAAGGCAATGACGACAATCTGCCAGGACGGCGCACCTGCTGACAAAACAGCGGCACCTGTGAACCAAGGTAAACCCTCATAGCATAGACCAACCAGCCCCGGCCCCCAGATGCCCGAGCGCTTGAGACGCACCGGCTCTGCCGAATAGGCCCAGGCGGCCAGCACGCCAAAGATCGTTGCGCCAAAACCCCATGGCCCCAGCGTGTAGCCCAACGCCAGCGCAAGTGCGCTCATCACAAGGGCAATCCATAGCCCCCAGCGCCCCGGAATGGCCCCGGACGGGATCGGCCGGTAAGGTTCGTTGATGGCATCCACATGCCGGTCGCACCAATCATTGGCCGCCTGGCTCATCCCGCAAACCACCGGCCCGGCCAACACCATGCCAATAAGCACAAGCCACGGCGCCGACAAAACCGGCGTGCCGGACGAGACGACACCACAAAGATAGGCCCAGATCGGCGGAAACCACGTGATCGGCTTGATCAACGTCAGCATCGCACGCGGCTGTGGCAATCGACGCCCGGCATGTAGGTTTAATGAGACACCCATAGTGTCAATTAAACCTTACATTCTGGATTCGGGAAAGGTCTTTTTTGCAGCAGGGCGATAAACGGCATATGGTACCGCGACCTTAACAGATTTCTGTTGTCAGCGGAGCAGATTCACACAAGGTAAGGAAAATAAACTGCTGATATATCAGGATATATCGTCACTGTCGCTTTTCATGATGCCATGCTTGCGCAGCTTCACGTAAAGGCTCTGCCGTGACAGACCCAGCATTTCAGCCGCCGCGACACGATTATTGCCCGTCAACTGCACCGCTGTCTCAATACACAGCTTTTCCACAACATCGGAAGTGGCAGAGACAAGTTCCTTCAAGGAGGCCGTTCCGACAAGGTCCATGACATTCTTCATGGCGTCCTCACTCACCGCACCGGCAGTCGCATCCCCGTCACCCATCTCACTGGGCGCAACGCTTCGAATGACAAAGCCAAATCCGAAATCACCGCCCTGATGCTCCAAACGCGAGGCGGAAATATCGACGCTTGTCCGCGTCCCGGCGACACTGGTGATCTTGGTGGCGTAATTGCTCAGCCGCCCCTTCTTGAGCGCCGCTTCCAATATGATCTTCAGGTCCACCGACCCCCGCGCCAGATAATCCGCGAAGGATGTGCCGCGTATATCCCGCATCTGTGCGGCGTCAGCCATAACAAGAAAGGATTCATTGGCTTCGCGCACCATGCCCTTGGCATCGGTCAAAACAATCGCGTCACTGGTTGACGCAAACAAAAGAGCCGTGGACTGCGCCACCTCGGCACTGGTGCTCATATTGGCATCAACCGGCAAAAGGCGGCAGAGCATGAAAAGCTGTCCCGCGGCTCTAAAGAAATCGGGATAGAGGAGAAGCGAATGCCCGTTGCGCCGAGCCATAAGCTCAACACCCTTGGCCTCATCTGCACGCGCGGCATCCTGAAGCTCATCCAAAAGCTCTTCGCGCTTGCGCCCCTCAAAGGCTTGCGCGAGCGAAGATCCGGACAGGGTAGAAGCCTTTGTGCCCAAGAGCAAAGCGGCGGCAGAGTTCAAATCGCGGATCTTCCCAGATTCCGGCTCAACCATGATCAGCCCGGTATCCGACGCCTCCAGCGCCACGTTGTAAAAGGTCTGCTCACTGCGCAGCCGCTGCTGATCCCGTTCACGCGCCAGTTGCTCCGAGACAAGACGCTGCTGTACCTCGGCGATGGGCTGCATGTCGCGCCCCAGCAGCAACAGGTGGTCGCTGCTATAGGTGCGATGTATGGAATAGCGGATCGGGAATTCCCACGTGGCATTGTCCACGTGATTAATTTCGATCCAGCGTGGTGTCATGCTGGCATCCGCGCGCATCTCTGCGACGCGCTCATCCAGCTTGGCAACGCTTTCGATGGTCAGGAAAGATTTGAAATCACGTCCGACCCAATGATCGAGACACCCCAGAGACGGACAATCCGGGTTGACGGAAATCCCTTCAACCTCTCCATTGGGCGAAAGATAAACCGCCAAATCAGCGGCCAGCTCAACGATACCCTGAACACTGGACGGGTCTGGCAATGCGCCAGCACGCAGCCGTTCGGATTTGCGTCTCTCCCGAGTCACCTGCTCGCCTCAAAATCAAACCCAACCACCACCATCAGCTTATCCCGCTGAAAGGCAACGCTTCGGCCACACTCGCAAGTCCACACTTCTCTATCGCTTCTCGTGCGGTGCGAACCGCATGATCAGCCCCAGTGCGCAGGACAAGCTTTTCGTTCTCCTCCACCATACGACCGCCAATAACAATCGGTGGCGTATGGCTCGTATTCGTTCGTATGTAATCCACCAAATCCGTCGTCTGTTCAACCGAATTTGGCGTGGCAATCGAAATGCCGATCATGGCAAAACGTTGAGAATTGATAAGTTCTGTCACCTCTTCGTTCTTCAGACCAATCGCCATGTGCACCCAAAGCCCATGTCGGCGCAGATTGTCCGCCGCCACGAATGCGCCCAGCGCATGTTGTTCAAATTCGGGAATAGCAACCAGAACCGACTGCCCCAAAGGCACGCTGCGATCCGTCCACCGCGTGGCAATGCGCCCTTCTTGTTGACGGAACAGGCTCTGCAATCGCGACGCCGCTACAGTGACATCCACAAAACTGGCGCGGTCACTGACCCAAAGCTCGCCGAGGTGACGGGCCGCAGCGGGCACATAGGACTGAAAAACATCTTCCTGCGTGACACCGGTCGAGATCAACGCCGCCAAGACAGAATGATAACTGGACTCCGCCTCTGACATCAGAGCTTCGCAAAGCCGCCCTATCCATTCATCACGTGTTTTCGGTTCGCGATTGGCCGTATTGGTCATCACGGTGCGCAACGCAGATTCAACAAGAAACCGGATCGCAGGCCGTTGCGCCTCTGACAGACCTCGGTCTTTGTGTGTTGACTGGTCGTCCACGCAACTCTCCCTAGAGGCATATACACCTCACTTTTATGTATACCTGTCATTATTTTAAATTTTAACTGCAATCAGTGTGCGCTTAGAACAATTCAATGTCAATTTATGTTGACAATTACCCATGAATATCAGGCCCAACGCCTTGTTATAGCGTTTAAATTGAGACAAATCTGAACGTATCATGACGCAATAATTTCTTTAAAATATTGGTAAATGGAACGTGAACGCCCCGACTCAGGGAGGTGATGGCTTTAATTTACACTGCCCATCAACTCAAAGTGTAAATTTTAATTGACACTTCGTGAGTGACCCTACTAGCATCAAAGGCAATCAGGGGAGCTGCGAGGGAATTCATGACGCCAGAATTGGCAGACGGGCACAAGCGTGTTGCACTCTATACGGCTGAGCAACGAGCGCGCCGCGATGAAACGGTTTGGACCACGGTTCAGGGCGTTCTGGCTCCGGCACAGTTTCTGGTCTTTATTGTGTCCCTGATCCTCGTCTTGCGTTACCTCGCGACTGGCTTGGGTTATGAGATCGCAACAGGGTCGATACTCATAAAAACCGGCTTCCTCTACCTGATCATGATCACCGGCGCGATTTGGGAAAAAGTCGTTTTTGGTCAATATCTTTTCGCCGAGCCTTTCTTCTGGGAGGACGTCTTTAGTTTTGCTGTGATCGCCCTTCACACCGCTTATGTCTGGGCGCTTCTCACCGGCACTCTGTCGCCGGTTGGGCTGATGCTCCTCGCGCTCGCAGCCTACGCAGCTTACGTCGTCAATGCCGGTCAGTTCCTGCTCAAACTGCGCGCTGCTCGGCTTCAATCCGAGGCCATGGCATGAACTCGCATGCGCCCCCTCCTGGCACACGTGGTTGCCTCGACACACCGGTTCTCAAACAGCGTGGACAACATGAGGTGTTCTGTGGGCTGACGGGAATCATCTGGCTGCATCGCAAGATGCAGGATGCGTTTTTCCTGGTTGTTGGGTCCAGAACGTGCGCGCATCTGCTTCAATCTGCGGCCGGTGTGATGATTTTTGCCGAACCGCGCTTTGGCACAGCGATCCTCGAAGAAACCGATCTTGCAGGGCTTGCCGATGCGCAGGAAGAGCTTGAGCGGGAAGTCGCCCGTTTGCTCGAACGGCGCAAGGATATTCGCCAGCTTTTCCTCGTGGGTTCCTGTCCGTCCGAGGTCATCAAGCTGGACCTCGCCCGCGCCGCCGAGAAGCTTTCGGCGCAATATGCCCCGCATGTGCGGGTGCTCAACTATTCCGGCTCTGGTATCGAAACCACCTTCACCGAAGGGGAAGATGCCTGTCTTGCCGCAATGATTCCGGCCCTGCCGGAAACTGATGAACGCCAGCTCCTCGTGGTTGGCGCTCTTCCCGATGTCGTAGAGGATCAAATGCTTGATCTTCTTGGCAAACTTGGGATCGACAATGTCAAAGTGCTGCCAGCGCGACGCGCTGACAGCACCTTGGCGGTCGGTCCGAATACCGTGTTTGCACTAACCCAGCCATTCCTGGGCGGCTCCCTCGCCGCGTTAGGAAGGCGCGGGGCGCGTCACATTCCAGCGCCTTTCCCGTTCGGCGAAGAAGGCACGACTTCGTGGCTTCGCGCCGTGGCAATGGAATTCGGTGTCGACCTCACCCTGTTCGACACTGTAACACACGCGCCCCGCGCACGTGCAAAAAAGGCCATCGCGAAGGCTGCGGAGCATCTCGATGGCAAAAGCGTGTTCTTCTTTCCAGACAGCCAGATGGAAATCCCGCTGGCGCGCTTTCTGACCCGCGAATGCGGGATGGAGGCGATCGAGGTTGGCGCACCCTTTATTCACAAAGGTGTCGTTGGCCCCGACCTGGAGCTTCTGGCCGAAGGCCCGACACTGGCCGAAGGGCAGGATGTCGATCTGCAACTGGAGCGCTGCCGCGCCGCACAACCGGATCTGACTGTGTGCGGTCTTGGCCTCGCCAATCCATTGGAGGCCGAAGGGCTGACCACGAAATGGGCCATCGAACTGGTCTTCACACCGGTGCATTTCTACGAACAGGCCGGTGATCTGGCCGGGCTCTTTTCGCGCCCCATCCACCGCCGCAATGCGTTGCGGTTGGAGGCGGCGGAATGAAGCTGTCTGTCTGGACATATGAAGGCCCGCCGCATGTCGGCGCGATGCGTGTCGCCACCGCGATGAAGGGCCTGCACTACGTCCTGCACGCGCCGCAAGGCGACACCTATGCCGATCTCTTGTTCACCATGATCGAGCGGCGCAATCACAGACCGCCCGTCACCTACACCACCTTTCAGGCCCGCGACCTGGGGTCGGACACCGCCAACCTGTTCAAAACCGCCTGCAAAGAGGCCTATGATCGGTTTCAGCCACAGGCGATGATTGTCGGCGCGTCCTGCACCGCTGAACTCATTCAGGATGACCCCGGCGGCATGGCCGAACTTATGGGTCTGCCCTGTCCCGTGGTTCCCCTCGAACTGCCCAGTTATCAGCGCAAAGAGAACTTCGGCGCGGACGAGACGCTGTTTCAGATCGTTCGCATGCTCGCCAAACCAACTGACCGCACCACGCACATCACGGCGAACCTCATTGGTCCCACGGCCCTTGGGTTTCGCCATCGCGACGACATCACCGAAATCACCGCCCTGCTCGAAGAGATGGGTGTTTCGGTCAATGTCTGCGCTCCGTTCGATGCTACACCCGAAGACATCACCCGGCTGGGTGCCGCGCATTTCAACGTTCTGATGTACCCTGAAACCGGCGAGGCGGCCTGTCGCTGGATGGAGCGCGAGCTGGGCCAGCCTTACACAAAAATCGTGCCCATCGGTGTTGGAGCCACGCAGGATTTCGTCAAGGAAGTGGCCGAGATCACTGGGCTGCCCCCAAAGCTCGACACCTCCCGTCTCCGCCTGCCTTGGTATTCGTCAAGCGTTGACAGCACCTATCTCACCGGCAAGCGCGTGTTCCTCTTTGGGGACGGCACCCACGTGGCCGCCGCAGCCCGCATTGCCCGTGATGAGATGGGCTTCGAGGTGGTCGGCATGGGTTGCTACAACCGCGAAATGGCACGCAATATCCGTGCCTTGGCCAAAGAGTTTAACGTCGAGGCCTTGATCACCGAGGACTATCTCGACGTTGAGGCCCGCATCGAGGAACTGGCCCCGGAAATGATCTTGGGCACACAGATGGAACGCCATATCGGCAAGCGCCTCGGCATTCCCTGCGCCGTCATCTCGGCCCCTGTCCACGTACAGGACTTCCCGGCCCGCTACAGCCCGCAAATGGGCATCGAAGGGGCCAACGTGATCTTCGACACGTGGGTGCATCCGCTGGTCATGGGTCTGGAAGAGCACCTGCTGCACATGTTCCGCGATGATTTCGAGTTCCACGATGATGCGGGCGCCAGCCACCACGGCCATGCCGCTAAGGCGCGCGTTGAGACGCCCGAGCCGACCGAAGTGCAAACCACACCCACGGACGACAACATCATCTGGCTCGCCGACGCGGAAAAAGAGTTGAAGAAGATCCCCTTCTTCGTCCGCGGCAAAGCCCGCCGCAACACCGAGATTTTTGCCGCCGAACGAGGTGTGCAGGAGATTTCCATCGACACGCTTTACGAGGCCAAGGCCCATTATGCGCGATGACGTCTCCATAACGCGGCCCTACCGCGTGGTGATCCTGACCCTGGACAGCCACGCCAACGCCCCCTGCGCCGAGGCCATGCACAATTTGGCTCAGGATTTTCCTGGCCTTGAGCTGTGCCTGCATTCCGCCGCGGAGTGGGGCGAGAGTCCGGCCGCGCTTGAGGCAGCACGCGCCGATATCGGCCGGGGCGACATCATCATCGCAAATCTTCTGTTCCTTGAGGATCACATCAACGCCGTCCTGCCAGACCTCACCGCCCGGCGCGAGGACTGCGATGCCATGGTAGGTGTGATTGCCGATGCCAAGATCGTCAAGCTGACACGCATGGGCACGCTGGATATGTCGGCCCCTGAAAGCGCCACGCGCAAGCTGATGAAAAAGCTCCGCGGGCAGACCAAGCAGAATGTCGATTCCGGCGCCAAGAAGATGAAGATGCTGCGCCGCCTGCCGCGCATCCTCAAGCTGATCCCCGGCAAGGCCCAAGACTTGCGCGCGTGGTTTTTGGTCATGCAATACTGGCTCGGGGCGTCAAATGAGAATGTCGAAGGCATGCTGCGTTTTCTGATTTCGCGCTATTGCCGTTATGACGATTGGCGCGGGGCCAAGACCGCCTTGCCTGTAGAATACCCCGATACCGCACTTTATCACCCAGACCTGCCTGAACGTATCACAACTGACCCAAGTGCCTTGCCGCATATCACCAAGGGCGCGGCGACGGTCGGTCTTTTGATGATGCGGTCTTATGTGCTTTCTGGCGATACCGCGCATTACGACGCGGTGATCCGCGCGCTGGAGGCCCGCGGGCTGAATGTGCTGCCTGCCTTTGCCGGTGGGCTGGATGCGCGCCCTGCGATAGACGGGTTCTTCAAAGGGCCCACAGGCACCAAGATCGACACGCTCTTGTCTCTCACCGGCTTTTCGCTTGTGGGCGGGCCGGCCTATAACGACAACGACGCGGCAATCAAGGAACTGACCGCGCTTGATGTGCCCTACGTGGCCGCACATCCGCTGGAATTCCAGACCCTCGCCCAATGGGCCGCCTCACCTCAGGGGCTTGGCCCGATTGAGACCACCATGCTCATCGCTCTACCCGAGCTCGACGGCGCAACCTGCCCCACGGTCTTTGCTGGTCGTCATGGCGAAGGCGGCTGTGATGGCTGCGCCCATATGTGTACGCATCAGGGAACTGACAAGGCCATGGCCCCCTGCCATGAGCGCATTGAGACCCTGACCGAGAAAGTTGACCGCCTCATCCGCCTGCGCCGCCGCAAACTGGCGGAAAAGAAAGTGGCCATCGTCCTCTTCGGTTTCCCGCCCAACGCCGGGGCTGTGGGGACGGCTGCGTATCTGTCGGTCTTTGAAAGCTTGCACAACACGATGCTGCAGATGAAAGAAGATGGCTACGCCATTGATGTGCCCGAAACCGTGGACGCCCTGCGCGCCTCCGTGCTTGAGGGCAACGCGACGCAATATGGCCAAGAGGCCAATGTCGCCGCTCATGTAAGCGCCGATGAGATTGTCGCAGGCACGCCGCCTTTGGCCGAGGTCGAAGAGGTCTGGGGCCCTGCCCCCGGCAAGGTGCAATCCGACGGGCGCGGCGTCTTTGTTCTGGGACAGCATTTCGGCAATGTCTTTGTCGGCGTGCAACCTGCCTTTGGCTATGAAGGCGATCCGATGCGCCTTCTCTTTGAGCGCAGCTTTGCGCCCACCCACGCCTTTGTGCAGTTCTACCTCTGGCTCAGAAACCGCTTTGAGGCCGACGCCATCCTGCATTTCGGCATGCACGGCGCTTTGGAATTCATGCCGGGACGTCAGGCGGGTATGGGTCCACGCGACTGGCCGGATCGTCTTATTGGCGAGATGCCCAACATCTATCTTTATGCGGCCAACAACCCCTCTGAGGCGAGCCTTGCCAAGCGCCGCTCGGGCGCTGTCACCATCTCGCACCTGACGCCCCCTCTGGTCACCGCAGGCCTCTACAAAGGACTGGCCGAGCTGAAGGATAGCCTGACCCGGTGGCGCAAAACTGCGCCCGACGCGCCGGAACGTGCCGAGCTTGAGACGCTCATCGCCGAACAGGCCGAGGCGGTGGATATGGGCGGCGCCCCGCCCGAAGATCTGTGGCTCGCGCTTCTGGAGACCGAGGACGCGCTTATCCCCGAGGGGCTGCACGTGCTGGGCAAACCGATGTCACACGAGGCGCGGGCCGAATACCTGTCGCTTCTCACCGATGCCGATGAGACCACCCGCGCAGAGGTCGATCACCAGCTTCAGCAAAGCACGGAAATCCCCGCTTTGATGCACGCGCTTGAGGGCCGTTTCACCCCGCCGGTACATGGCGGCGATTTGATCCGCTCGCCTGACATCCTGCCCACGGGCCGCAACATCCACGCATTTGACCCTTTCCGCATGCCAAGCGAATTTGCCTGCCGCGCCGGAGCCAAACAGGCGCAGCTCTTGCTTGAAACGCATCAGACCCTGCCCCGCACGGTGGCCATCGTGCTGTGGGGGTCGGACAACATCAAATCAGACGGCGAGCAACTGGCGCAGGCCCTTGCGCTTATGGGTGCGACGCCTCGTTTCGACAGTTTCGGGCGGCTCTGCGGTGCGGACCTTATCCCGCTCGAAGAGCTGGGTCGTCCACGCATCGACGTGATCATGACGCTTTCGGGCATATTCCGCGATCTGCTACCCTTGCAGACCAAATTACTGGCCGAAGCCGCCCTTAAAGCAGCGCAAGCCGATGAGCCGCTGGAGATGAATTTCATCCGCGCCCATGCGCTGAGCTATGCCGAGAAAATCGGCTGTGACTTGCAAACCGCCGCCCTGCGCGTCTTTTCAAACGCAGAAGGCGCCTATGGCTCAAACGTCAACATGATGGTCGACAGCTCTGCATTTGACGATGAGGACGAGCTGGCCGATGCCTATGTGGCGCGCAAGAGCTTTGCCTATGGCGTCGACGGCAAGGCGGCGGCCAATGACACGCTACTGCAAACCGCGCTGAGCGATGTGGAACTGGCCTATCAGAACCTGGAGTCGGTTGAGCTGGGCGTGACCACGGTGGATCATTACTTTGACACGCTGGGGGGCATTTCCCGCGCAGTGAAACGCGCCCGTGGCGGTGAAGAGGCGGCGATCTACATCTCCGACACCACGCGCGGCGCGGGCAAGGTACGCACCCTGGCAGATCAGGTATCCCTTGAATCCCGCTCTCGTGCCCTCAACCCCAAATTCCACGAGGCCCTGCTGCAACACGGTGCCGAAGGCGTGCGCCAGATCGAAAGCGCCTTCACCAACACCATGGGTTGGTCCGCCACCACCGGACAGGTCGAGCCGTGGGTCTATCAGCGCCTCTCCGAGACCTTCATCCTTGATGACGACATGCGCCAGCGGCTGGCCGATCTCAACCCGACCGCTTCTTCACGCATGGCCAACCGCCTGCTTGAGGCGCATGACCGCGCCTATTGGCAACCCGACGAAGACACCCTTGCCGCCCTCCGTGACGCAGCCGATGCGCTGGAAGATCACCTCGAAGGAGTGGCCGCAGAATGACAATGACCCTCGAAAGGACAGGCCAGATATGAGCCCGCGCGACGAGATACCAGCCCTCAAGGGCCAGGACGGCGAAGGATCGGTGCAAGTGCATCAGGACGCGTCATTGAAAATCGAAGGCGCCAAGGTGTTTTCGGTCTACGGCAAGGGCGGGATCGGCAAATCCACGACCTCCTCGAACCTTTCTGCGGCCTTCGCCAAGATGGGCAAGCGGGTTCTGCAGATCGGCTGCGATCCCAAGCATGACAGCACGTTTACACTCACGGGACGGCTGCAACCCACAGTGATCGACATCCTCAAAGAGGTCGATTTCCACCCAGAAGAGCTGCGCCCCGAAGACTTCGTGGCAGATGGCTGGGGCGGTGTGAAATGTGTCGAAGCGGGCGGCCCGCCTGCGGGCACGGGCTGTGGTGGTTACGTTGTGGGGCAGACGGTGAAACTGCTCAAGCAGCATCACATGCTGGAAGACACCGACGTGGTGATCTTTGATGTTCTCGGCGACGTCGTCTGCGGCGGCTTTGCCGCGCCACTGCAACATGCCGACCGCGCGGTCATAGTGACGGCAAATGACTTTGACAGCATCTACGCGATGAACCGCATCATCGCCGCGGTCCAGGCCAAATCCGCCAACTACAAGGTGCGCCTGGCGGGCTGCGTCGCGAACCGGTCGAAGGACACCAATGAGGTGGACCGCTATTGCGACACTGTGGGGTTCAACCGGATCGCCCATATGCCCGATGTGGACGCCATCCGCCGCTCGCGCCTGAAGAAAAAGACGCTTTTCGAGATGGACGACGAAGACGACATCATCGCCTGCCGCGCGGAATATGTCCGGCTGGCCGAAACACTCTGGAACGGCACAGAGCCGCTGGCGCCCGCACCGATGGAAGACCGCGATATCTTTGAACTTCTGGGATTTGATTGATGAGCTACGACCGCACGCTCTCTGACGTCGAAACCTATTTCGACAAGACAGCCACCCGCACCTGGGAACGGCTGACCAGTGATGCGCCGGTCTCAAAGATCCGCGAAACCGTGCGTCGGGGCCGCGATGCCATGCGCGCGCAAATGCTGGCGCGCCTGCCCAATGACTTGCGCGGCGCTCGTGTGCTCGACGCAGGCTGCGGTGCCGGTCAAATGACCACGGAACTGGCCCAGCGCGGCGCGGATGTGGTCGCCGTGGATATCTCGCCCTCATTGGTGGGCATCGCGCAATCCCGCCTGCCAGAGGCTTTGCGCCCGCGCGTGTCCTTTCACACCGGCGACATGCTCCGCGAGGAACTTGGCCGGTTCGACCATGTCACGGCCATGGACAGCCTGATTTACTACCGCGACGCCGATATTGCCCGATCGCTCGCAACTCTGATGCACCGCACCACGGGACGCATTGTCTTTACTGTCGCCCCCCGCACGCCGCTTTTGATGGCCATGTGGTACGCGGGAAAGCTTTTCCCGCGCTCTGACCGCTCGCCCACCATGATCCCGCACAGCCCGACACGTCTGGCCCGAGCATATGCCGACACCGGCGCACCGGGCAGGCTTACACCTCTGAACCGCATCACATCCGGCTTTTACATCTCGCAGGCGTTGGAGGTGACTGCATGAGCTTCTCCTCACGCCTTAAGCAGCTTCCGTTGAGCAGCCTGCCCTTTGCAGATGCCGCCAGTGAAGGTCTGCCTATGGGTGAGCTTTTGCGGCTTTCGCTCTTTCAGGTCTCGGTGGGCATGGCCACGGTCATGCTTTTAGGCACGCTCAACCGCGTGATGATCGTCGAGCTTTCGGTGCCGGCCACCATCGTGGCGGTCATGATCGCCCTGCCCGTGCTCATTGCTCCCTTCCGCACGCTGCTCGGCTTCCGCTCCGACACCTATCGCAGCGCCATCGGCTGGAAGCGTATTCCCTACCTCTGGTTCGGCTCGCTGTGGCAAATGGGTGGTCTGGCCGTCACGCCCTTTGCCCTTCTGGTGCTCTCAGGACAGCAAGCCGTAGGCCCCACATGGGCAGGCGAAGTGCTGGCCGCCATTGCCTTCCTGATGACTGGTCTTGGCCTCCATATGACCCAAACCGCCGGTCTGGCATTGGCCACAGACCGTGCCGACCCCGACACGCGGCCACGTGTTGTGGCCTTGCTTTACGTCATGTTCCTGCTGGGTATGGGTCTCTCGGCCATCATCGTGGGCTTCCTGCTGCGGGACTTCACCGAGTTGGGTCTTGTGAAGGTCGTCCAGGGGGCGGCCATGGTGGGGATCATCCTCAACCTGATCGCGCTCTGGAAACAGGAAAAGATGGCTCCGATGACCAAGGAAGAACGCGCCGCACCCCGCCCGCGCTTCCGTGAGGCCTGGGCCGACCTGATGCAGGGCGGCGAGGCGGGTCGGCTTCTGGCCGTGGTCTTCCTCGGCACCATGGCATTCAACATGCAAGATGTGCTGCTGGAACCTTATGGCGGCGAAGTGCTTGGCCTGTCTGTTGCAGCCACCACGACACTCACGGCTATCTGGGCCGTCGGCGCACTGACCGGGTTTGTCCTCAGTGGCAGGCTTCTCACCCAGGGGCGCAACCCCTACCGTCTGGCGGCACTTGGCGTTCTGGTGGGCGTCGCCGCATTCTCCATCGTGGTCTTTGCCGCACCTGTGCAGTCCACAGCGATGTTCTTTGCCGGTGCCGGCCTTATTGGCCTGGGCAGCGGCATCTTTGCTGTCTCAACACTCACAGCCGCGATGAACATGCCTGCACGCGGCCTTGCCGGTCACGGGCTGGCACTCGGGGCCTGGGGCGCGGCCCAAGCCACCGCGGCGGGCCTTTCGATTGCCTTTGGCGGCGCACTGCGTGACGGGGTCAATGCGATGGCCACATCCGGCGCATGGGGCGAGGTGCTCGATAGCACGGCCACCGGCTACACATTTGTCTATCACACAGAAATCGTTCTGCTTTTCGTGACACTCGCGGTCCTCGGACCCCTCGTGCGCCACGTCAAGCTGACCTCCGACACAAACCCACAAGGATCGGCCCGTATCGGCCTGGCCGATTTCCCGACATGACGGGCCGAGCCATGGAAAGGATGATGCCATGAGCAATGCATTTTTCGGTAACTTCGACCTCGCCAGCGTGGCCATTTGGCTCTTCTGGTTCTTCTTCGCGGGGCTGATCTACTACATTCAGCGCGAGAACATGCGCGAGGGCTATCCGCTTGAGGATGATGATGGCAATATCTCGGCCAATCAGGGCATGTTTCCCGTCCCAGAGGACAAAACCTTTATCCTGCCACATGGCCGCGGTGAGCTGACTGTCCCCTCGGGCCAACGCGGCGACCGGGACAACCTGCCGCTGGCAAAGACTGCCCATGGCAACGGCTTTCCTTTCCAGCCCACCGGCAACCCGATGACCGATGGCGTCGGCCCCGCATCCTGGGCCCCGCGCGAAGATCAACCCGAGCTAGATGGTCATGGTCACCCCAAGATCGTGCCGATGGCCGCCACAGAACATTTCCACGTCGCTGCAGGGCGCGACCCGCGTGGGCTGCCTGTTGTGGCAGCCGACGGCGAAGCGGTGGGCACCATCACAGATCTTTGGATCGACGAGCCGGAACAGCTTGTCCGCTACCTTGAATATGAGCTCAGCGAAGAGCACGGCGGCGGCAAGCGGCTTGTCCCGATGACGCTGGTGCGGGTCTGGAAGGACAAGGTGAAGGTCCTCAAGATCATGGGCCACCAGTTCGCTGACGTGCCAACACATGCCTCGAACCGGCAGGTGACCAAGCTCGAAGAAGACAAAATATCGGCCTATTACGGCGGCGGCACGCTTTACGGCAATGACGCCCGCTTTGGCCCGATCATCGGCTAAGCCAAGCGCAAACGGAGGGCGGCATGCCTCACGATCATGATGATTTCGCAGTAGAACCGGTTCCCGGCCTGCCCGAACGCCCCCCGAGGGCGAGCAGATCCTATGGCAGGGTCGCCCCAACTGGTGGGCCCTCACCCGCGAGTCGCTCAATCTTTACTGGGTCATTGCCTATTTCGTGGGGCTTTTTGCCTGGCGCTTTATCACGCTGATTGACCGCGTGCCGTTTGACACGGCCTTTGCCGCCTCCTTCCCCTTCATCATCCTGGGAGGGATCGCAGCGGCCTTGTTGATCATCATTGGCTATGTGCAGGCGCGCGCGACGATCTACACCATCACCAACAAACGCGTCGCCATGCGCATCGGGGCTGCTCTGACCGTTACGCTCAACCTGCCCTACACACAGATTGCCCGCGCCGATCTGGACCTGCGCAAATCCGGAACCGGCACCATTGCCTTTGACCTCTTGGGCACCACCAAACTCAGCTATCTGGTGTGCTGGCCGCATGTCCGCCCCTGGCGGATCAGCAAGACCCAGCCCGCCCTGCGCTGCATCCCGGATGCCCAGCGCATTGCCGAAATGATGGCCGAGGCGGCAGAGGCACGCATCAACACACCGCAAGTGGCCCGCAGACCAAGCCCCGCAACCGTCGCCGCCGAATAAGGACGAAGAAGAATGGCCCGAACCGACACCAACCTGCCTCCCGCACCACAGGCATCGCATGACAAGGAACTTGTCCCGCGCATCCTGATCGTGGCAGTTTGCACGCTGGTTCTGACCATTCTGGCGCTGGTGACATGGGCCCGGGTGACGGATCAGCCCGTCACCTATGTGCCGCCCAAGGGTGAGATCACGCATGAGCGCACCTTCCATCTCACCGGCGACATGGCCGGAAGTGCCACGGTGACCGAACTGAACGGCACGCTGATCGCCGATCTTTCCCCTGAGGAAGGCGGATTCATTTCCGGCGTCTGGCGCGTGATTCAGCGCGAGCGCACGAAACACCGCGTGGCCGAGGACGGCCCGCTGACGCTTGTCCGGTACGAAACCGGACGCATCGCAATTTACGACCCCAGCACGGGGTGGAGCGCCGATCTGATGGGGTTCGGCGCAGATAACGCCAGGGCGTTTGCACGCCTTTTGGCACAATAGGAGAGGAGGCCAAGAAATGGGTTGGCTTACGAAAGACTTTGAGAGGGCACCTTGTACGGTTGAGGTCAGTCACTGCTTTGAGAGCCTGCACGCGCATGTGCGGTTCGACAATGGCGCGGTGATCTATCCCGGCGACGAGGTGAAGGTACATGGCGACGAAATCATGGCGCCGTTCGGTGAAGTGGTCCGCGAACAGCGCGAAGCGACCATCATTCGTGCCAGCAAACTTGAACAGCTCTGGACCCGCCTGACCGGCGATTTTGAGGTGATGGAGCTTTGCGAGTTCTCCTTTTCAGAGGAGGTCACGCTATGAATGCGCATTCCGGAAAACACACCGCCGACGCCACCACCGTCGAAGAAGGTCTGGCTATCGCTGAAGAGCAAGACCGCCAGTACACCAACGAAATGGCCACCGAGACTGCGATGCAGAACACCCTGTTGACGCCGCGCTTTTACACCACCGATTTTGATGAGCTTGACGCCATCGACGTCAGCGAAGTGCGCGAAGACTGGGACAAGCTGATTGACCAGATGGAGGCAGACCCGAACCGCGGGCATTTCAAAAAGAACGAAGACTGGGACCATGTTGATTGGGAAAACATGGAGCCACAGCTGAAGAAGGAATTCATCGACTTCCTGATCTCAAGCTGCACCGCTGAGTTTTCGGGCTGCGTCCTCTACAAAGAGATGAAGCGCCGCGGCAACAACAAGGACATCACCCAGCTTTTCCAACTGATGGCGCGCGATGAGGCACGACATGCTGGCTTTATCAACGACGCGCTGCGCGAAGCAGGTCTACGGGTGAATCTGGGCTTTCTGACTCAGAAGAAGAAATACACCTACTTCCGACCAAAATTCATCTACTACGCCACGTATCTCTCTGAAAAGATTGGATATGCGCGATACATCACCATCTTCCGCCATCTGGAGGCGAACCCAGAACACCGCTTCCACCCGATCTTCAAATGGTTCCGGGAATGGTGCAATGACGAGTTCAGCCATGGCGAGGCCTTTGCCCTTCTGATGAAGACAGATCCCAAGCTGACCTCGGGCAAGAATGTCTACTGGATCAAGTTCTTCCTGACGGCGGTCTATGCCACGATGTATGTGCGTGACCACCAGCGTCCGGCCTTCCATGCGGCGCTTGGTGTGGATCCCGATTGGTATGCACATGAGGTTTTCACGAAAACCTCTGAGCTCTCCAAACAGATCTTCCCGATCACGCTCGATATCGACAGCCCCAAATGGCAGCCGCTTCTGGAGCGTCTGCAAAAGGCCAATGTCGATCTGGACGCGGCCAAGAAACAGGGCGGGCCAATTGGCTTTATCAAACGCATGAGCGCCTCGGCGCGTGCTGCCACGGCCTTTGTGCAGCTTCTGCTCATCCCATCGAAGGGACACCAAGTGCCCGCTAACGTAAGACTGGAACCTGTCTATTGAGACACGCCCTTTGGCATAAGGCAGCCGCAGTCCCGGACCTGATCCGGGACCTCCACGGCGACGAGGTCCCGGGTCAAGCCCGGGACGCGGGAGGCCCGTGATGTCCGCTTCGCCCTGGATCGCTGCGGTTTTCGCACTGTTCATCTGGTGGTTCTCCACGGGAGTGATCCTGATGGTCGTGCGCCATGCCGATACCAAGGGCGCTCGCACGCGGCTGCTCTCGCCTCTGATGGCCCTGCCCTTTCTGGGTGTGGGCCTTTGGGGGTTTGTCACCACTTTGGACATGGGCACAGTGACTGCCGCCTATGGGGCGTTCCTGGCGGCTTTGGCGATCTGGGGCTGGGTGGAGCTGTCGTTCCTGTCGGGTGCCATCACTGGCCCCAACCTGCGTGATTGCCCCGATGACCTCCCGGAATGGGAGCGGTTTGCCCGCGCCTGGGGCACGATTGCCTATCACGAATTGCTGCTGACCGTGATCTTTGCAGGTCTCTGGCTTTATGCTGCAGGGGCGGAGAATTCCGTGGGTCTCTGGACCTTCACGATCCTCTATTTCGCCCGCATCTCGGCCAAGCTGAACCTCTATTTCGGCGTGCCCAAGATCAATACCGAGTTTCTGCCCGAGGCTTTGGGCCATCTGGCCAGCCATTTCCGCATTCAGCGGCTCAACTGGGTGTTTCCCGTTTCAATCACCGCACTTACCTTTGCCATCGCCTGCTGGCTGGAAAGGCTTTATGCGGCAACCACACCGGCAGAGATCACTGGCTTTGCCTTGCTGAGCGCGATCACCGTGCTGGCGCTGCTCGAACATTGGCTGATGGTGCTGCCATTGCCGGATGCCAAACTCTGGCGCTGGATGCTCCCTGCGCCCAAACCGACACAAACCAAGACGACAAGACCGGAGGGATCCCATGGATTTTGATGCCATGTTCAACGCGCAACTCAATGCACTCAAAGAGGAAGGCAACTATCGCATATTTGCCGAGCTTGAACGCCAATGCGGGTCTTTTCCCAAGGCCAAGAGCTATGATGATGATGCCCCTGACGAGGTAACCGTCTGGTGCTCCAACGACTATCTCGGCATGGGCCAGAACGATGACATTCGCCAAGTGATGAAAGACGCCATCGACCTTTGCGGCACCGGCGCCGGGGGCACGCGCAACATCTCGGGCACCAACCACTATCACGTGGAGCTCGAAAAAGAGTTGGCCGATCTGCACGGCAAGGAAGACGCCCTGCTTTTCACATCGGGCTATGTCTCCAACTGGGCGGCTCTGTCGACCCTGGGTGCGCGCCTGCCCGATGCGGTGATCCTGTCGGATGAGCTCAACCACGCCTCAATGATCGAGGGAATGCGCCACAGCCGCGCCCGCAAAGTCATCTGGAAGCATAACGATCCCGAAGACCTGGATCGCAAACTGGCCGCCTTGCCCGCCAACGCACCCAAGATTGTCGCCTTTGAAAGCGTCTACTCAATGGATGGCGACATCTGCCCGATGAAAGAAATCATCGAAGTGGCTGAAAAACATGGCGCCATGACCTATCTCGATGAGGTGCACGCGGTTGGGCTCTACGGCCCCCGAGGCGGTGGCGTATCCGAGCGAGAGGGGCTTGCCGACCGCATCACCCTCATTGAGGGCACTTTGGGCAAAGCCTATGGCTGCATGGGCGGCTACGTTACGGGATCAGCGGCAATGTGTGACTTTATCCGATCCTTTGCCTCGGGCTTCATCTTTACCACCGCCCTGCCCCCGGCTGTGGCCGCCGCTGCCAAGGCATCCGTGGCCCATCTCAAGCAAAGCCAGATTGAACGCCAGATGCAACGCGAACGCGTGGCCTATCTGCGCAATCAACTGGACAAACAGGGCATTCCGCACCTGGATAACCCCAGCCACATCATCCCCGTGATGATCAAGGATCCGGTCAAATGCCGGATGCTGGCCGATATCCTGATGCGTGACTGGGGCATCTATGTGCAGCCCATCAACTATCCCACGGTTCCCAAAGGCACAGAGCGCCTGCGCTTTACGCCCGGACCATTGCACAATGAAGCAGATATCGATCATCTTGTCGAAGCGCTGAGCGTTTTGTGGAAGCAATGCGCCATCGCTCATGCAGTGGCTTGATGCTAATAGCGGCAAATTGACCATAACACTGTTGACTCGAGCGTTCAGGTTCTATGTGTTGCTCAAGCCAACACCACGGAGGACGTAATGAAATCTTATGTAACAGCCACGGCTGCGCTTTTCTGTATCGCAGCCCCAGCTTTCGCTGCAGACACCGCCTCAGGCGATCCCGCAGCCGGCGAAAAAGCGTTTAAACAGTGTAAGTCCTGCCACATGGTTCAGGATGCCGATGGCAACGCCATTGTCAAAGGCGGCAAAACCGGGCCGAACCTTTTCGGCGTCGTCGGTCGGACCGCAGGTACCGAAGACTTCAAATACTCGAAAGACATGGTTGCTGCCGGTGAAGGCGGCCTGGCCTGGGATGAGGCCTCTTTTGTGACCTACGTTCAAGATCCGACCGCTTACCTCAGAGAAGTCACCGGAAATGACAAAGCGCGCAGCAAAATGACGTTCAAGGCGCGAAAGGAAGAGGACGCCGTAAACATCTGGGCTTACCTCGCCTCGGTTGGCCCTGAAAGTTAAGCGACCAGCACATATCAAATGAGAAAGGACCGCTTTCAAGAGAGCGGTCCTTTTCTTTGTGCAGCCCAAAAGAAAATCGGCCGGGGTCTCCCCAGGCCGATCTTAAATCTTCAGGTTGCTCTTAGAGCTTGGCGCGTTCTGAGCGAAGTGCCAGCCACAAGCAGTAGCACATCATCAGCACCACAAGCGTGAACGGAATGCCCGTAGACACCGCCGCCCCTTGCAGCGCCGACAACCCGCCGCCCAGCAAGAGCGCAATGGCAACCAGCCCTTCCAGCGTGCACCAGAAGACCCGCTGGATCACCGGCGCATCCATCTTGCCGCCTGCCGTGATCGTATCGATCACAAGGCTGCCGCTGTCCGAGGACGTGACAAAGAAGATCACGATCAGGATCAGCGAAATCGGTGCCACGATGCTGTAGAGCGGCAGTTCCTTGAGGAACCCAAAGAGCGCGCCCTCGGGGGCATAGCTGTCGATCACCGTGGCTTTGACGCCTTCGGCACCGCCCGCGTTCAGCATGTCGATGGCAGCACCGCCAAAGGTCGACATCCAGAGCGCACAAACAGCCGTGGGAGCGAGCAGTGCACAGATGATGAACTCACGCACCGTACGCCCCTTGGAGATGCGTGCGATAAACATGCCGACGAAAGGCGACCATGCGATCCACCAGGCCCAGTAGAAGGTCGTCCAGCCGTGGAAATAGCTGGTGTCTTCTCGACCAAACGGGTTGGACAGTGCCGGAAGCATCACAACGTAATCAACCATCACGCTGAAATACCGCGAAATCGCTGCACCAACACCGGTTACGAGGATGACGAAGATAAAGAGGCAGACCGCCATGACCATGTTGATCTCCGAGAGCCGCTTGACGCCCTTGTCCATGCCAAGGCAGACTGAGCCCAGAGCAATCAGCGTGATGCCGATGATCAGGACAACGGTGACCGTGTTTGAAGGCTCAATGCCAAAGATCTCGTTGAGACCTGCCGCCACCTGCTGCGCGCCGAGGCCCAGCGATGTGGTCAGACCAAAGAGCGTCGCAAAGACAGCCAGCGTGTCGATCATATGGCCCCACCAGCCCCAGACACGTTCGCCCAGAATGGGGTAGAACGCAGACCGAAGCGTCAGCGGAAGGCCGAGGTTATAGCAAAAGATGGCAAGGCTCAGACCAACGGCGGCATAGATCGCCCACCCTTCGAGGCCCCAGTGGTGAATGGTTCCGACCACACCCACATATTCATTGCCCGGCTGCGTGATATCGACTCCAAGAGGTCGCGCGCCGCCATCTTCAGCGAAGTTGTAGTAAACCGGCTCAAGAACCCCGAAGAACAACAGCCCAATGCCGATACCGGCGGCGAACATCATCGCGATCCAGCCAGCATAGGAATAATCGGGCTTGGCGTCCTTACCGCCAATCCTGACCGAGCCTACGGGCAAAACGATCAAAACCAGACAGAAGAGCGTGATTGCGTTAACGGATAGAACAAGAAACCAGTCAAACGTGCTTGTCAGCCATGGCCGCAGCCAGCCAAAGAACTCTGCGGTGGCCTCCTGATTGGCAAGCGCAATCAGCACGAACCCAAAAATCACAACACTTGAAATCAGGAATACCGGGTTATGAATATCAAGCCCCATCGGCCTGATATTGTCCTGGCCCATTTCGTAGTCTGTCGAATACTCCATGTGGCCTTCGCCCGCGCTTTGCGGGTCTTCAGATGTGGTCATGTTTTGGCTCCCTCTTGCCCCGCCGGTTTGTCCCGGCATTACGACAAGGGTTCTGCGCCAGTGCCGCTAAGTCAAAGAATTTCTTGGACCACATCTGAACCATTTGACCAAGCACCTGCGGCATTTTCTGCAGAAAGATCCTCCACAGTAGACGCAAAATGAAAGATTAAGCTGGGCCCGCACAGAATTGTGAAAAATCAATTTTCTTACAATCAACGCGAACATGCCCGCATATCGTGCTGCAAGGCAGAAAAAACAACAGAATCGCGTTTGAAAACCGCCGGTGATTTCCGCCTGTGACGGGAAATTCGTCCTAACAGCTTGTCGGAAAATAGACTTTTTCTGCCGGGACATGGTCAGAATCGTGCGCTCACTCGAAAGGAGTCACCCTCTATTTGACAACCCCAAGCGGCACGACATCAGCAGTTGACCCGGCGGCTTGTGTCGCAGTGAGCGCAATGTCCCGTGCCGTCAGCCCCGCCGCTTGATACATCTCATCCGGGCTTGCCTGATCAATGTAGCGATCCGGAAGGTGCATCGTGCGTATAGCAAGACCACGATCCAACGCGCCCTCGGCGGCCAGCGTTTGCAACACTATGGCTCCAAAGCCGCACATCGCGCCTTCTTCCACCGTGATCAGCACCCGGTGATGGCTTGCCAGTTGCAGCACCAGATCACGGTCCAGAGGCTTGGCAAACCGCGCATCTGCCAAAGTGACCGAAAGACCTGCATTCTCCAGTATCTCCGCCGCTTCCAGACACTCGGTCAGATGTGCTCCGTAAGACAGGATGGCAACGTCAGACCCTTCAAAGAGCACCCGGCCCTTGCCAATCTCTAGAACCTCGCCGCGCTCAGGTATGGCCACACCGGTCCCCGCGCCACGCGGATACCGAAACGCAATCGGTCCCTCGTCATGCGCCGCGGCCGTCGCCACCATATGCGTCAGCTCCGCCTCATCAGCCGCCGCCATGCAGGTCATACCGGGCAAAGCGCCCAGATACCCGATGTCAAACGCCCCTGCATGGGTCGGCCCATCGGCGCCCACAAGCCCCGCCCGGTCAATCGCAAACCGCACCGGCAGGCCTTGCAAAGCCACGTCGTGCACCACCTGGTCATAGCCGCGTTGCAGGAAAGTCGAATAAATCGCGCAGAAGGGCCGCAGCCCGCTGGCCGCCATCCCGGCTGCAAAGGTTACGCCATGTTGTTCGGCAATGCCCACGTCGAACACCCGGTTCGGAAACCGATCGGCCATGATGTTGACGCCTGTGCCCGACGGCATCGCCGCCGTCACAGCCACGATATTGGGATCGCTCGCCGCCTCTTGCGTCAGCGCCTGGCCAAATACGGACGTATAAGACGGCGCGGACGCCGATTTCTTGGCCTGCGCCCCGGTCTCCACATCGAACTTGGAGACACCATGATAGCAATCCGCGCTGGCCTCCGCAGGGGTGTACCCCTTGCCTTTGACCGTGCAGACATGAATCAGAACCGGCCCAGTGGCCCGCGTGTGCGCTGCGCGCAGCACGGGCAAGAGTTGATCCATGTCGTGGCCATTAATCGGCCCGACATATTCAAACCCAAGTTCTTCAAAGAGCGTGCCGGACTCGGACACTCCAGTCACAAGCTGTCGCGCGCGCTTCGCCCCTTCGCGCATCGGCGCAGGCAGCGCCGCTTCAAACCCCTCGGCCAGGCTCTTCATCTTGGCCAGCGGCTCATTGGCATAAAGGCCACTGAGATATGACGACATTGCGCCCACAGGCGGGGCAATGCTCATTTCATTATCATTGAGAATGACAAACATCCGCCGCCCTTCGGCACCCGCGTTGTTCATCGCCTCATAGGCCATGCCCGCACTGATCGAGCCATCGCCGATCACGGCAATTGCATCGCCCGTAGGCCGTCCCATATCGCGCCCGACCGCGAACCCAAGTGCCGCACTGATCGACGTTGAACTATGCGCCGCGCCAAAGGGGTCGTATTCACTCTCAGCGCGTTTGGTGAACCCGCTCAACCCGTCCTTCTGGCGCAAGGTGCGAATGCGGTCCCGCCGCCCGGTCAGGATCTTGTGCGGATAGCATTGATGCCCCACATCCCAGACCAACTTGTCCATTGGCGTGTTGAACACCGCATGAATGGCCACGGCCAGTTCGACAACCCCAAGAGACGAGCCCAGGTGCCCGCCTGTCTCGGACACCGCGGAAATCACCTCTGATCGAAGTTCCCGCGCAATTTCGGCCAGATCACTGTCCGGCAATTGTCGTAGATCGGACGGGCCAGCGACCCGATCCAGAAGCGGTGTTGTTGGTGTATCTTTTGGCATCGCACCCCCCTCAAGGCGGCTTGGGCGCAACCCGCATCACTCGGGCAGCAGGTGCGCGATTTAACGGGTCAGGCCTCTTGCAAGGCCTGACCCAAAGCTTCAGTTGCCGTAATCCGGCACACCCGTCGTCGCCAGCTCCGGCCAATCTGCAATCACATTCGTGCCCTGCAACGGCTGCTGGTAGCCTTTGTGACAGGTCCGGCAGGCTGCCTTGGGCGCATCCTGATGCACCGGGCCCAACCGTTCGGGCGGATAGGTGTCTTTGAGCGGAATGAGGTAGTCGTTGTTCAATTCCTGAACCATCGAGATACCAAGGCTCTCAGTGCCCCATTGCGGCGTCACTTCGGCCCCGTCATAGAAGGCGCGGCTGTTGTGACAAAAGACACAATTCACACCCAGCGAATTGGCAATGTAGTTCATCAGCGCATAAGTCCGCTCGGCCTGTTGGATACCAGGATACCCGTCCTGCCCCGGAATACCTGCCACCCGGCTTTCCAGATCATGCACACCGATGGTCTCGCCCTCGACCAGATAGGTCTCAAGCGCATCCGAAGGCAGCGATGTAAAGGAGCTGAGCGGTGTGGCCCGGTTTTGAACAGCCGCCCATCCGGACACACGCTCATTCACCGGCGACAGCTTGAACCAGATGTCGCTTGGCACGTTCTGACCACGGTGACAGGTCATGCAGGTTACACCAACTTGGCCATTGGCATTCACATGACCATCCCAGTTCTCGTTGATGTTTTGCGTCATCTCGATCATCCGGCGCGAGACAACTTTGGTGTAGAGGCTGTCCTCGCCATACGTCTCTACGTCGCCATCTCCGTGACAGTACGCGCAGCCCTCTTCGGGCGCGACCCAGCGTGTCATCGCCGCCATCAGCCGGTTGAAATTGGACTCCGTCAGCCCGCCAAGGATCTGCACGTTCTCATAGATATCCGATGCAATCGGCTCATCGGCTTCGATTGGGAATGGCGGATCCTCAATAAGCTCTGCAATATCGGGGTCCGGCACCACCCTGTCACTGTCAAACTCGGTGATCGACATCCCCGTCCCGCGCGGCCCGGTCTGAAGGCTCTCAGTTGCATAGGGCTGCCCAAGGGCAATCAGAATGGCCGCCGCAAACACTGCCGCCCCCACGACACCCACAAAGATCGCTGGCCCGTAGATGTTGGTGGGATTGTGTTTGTTCCACTCTTTGAACCATTTGGGAAACATGTCTTACTCCTCCTTACCGATGAAGGCTTCGTAAGACCCGTAAGCCTCGTAGCCGTAAGAGCCGTCGTAAGCGGGGGCAAAGTTGTGCTCTTGCGCCCAGATGAACCAGTTGTCCACAACCGTCCCGGTCAGCAGAATACCAATGCCACCCGTGATCGGTGTCAGCACCGCAAACCACCAGGCCCAGCGGTGAATGCCCTCCATCGTCGCGTTGAACCCCATGGTCCAGCGCCAGAAGAGGGCCGCACGCTCGGTGGCTGTGCCCCGGTCCACGATCTGTTCAAGCTCGCGGTCCCCGCCATAGCGCGTCACCGCCAGAATGGTCGCCCCATGCATCGCAAAGAGCAGCGTCGAGCCATAAAGGAACACGATCGAAAGGCAGTGGAACGGGTTGTAGTAAAGGTTTCCGTAACGGATCGAGAACGCCGTGGTCCAATCCAGATGCGGGAAGATGCCATAAGGTACCGCCTCTGACCACGACCCCATCAGGATCGGGCGGAAGAGGTTGAGCACCAGCATCAGCCAGATGGCCGAGGCAAAGGCCCAGAAGATATGTTTGCCCATCTTGTGGTTCGCCGCGAGGATCCAGGTCCGCGCCAGCCAACTCATCACGCTCACCAAAAGGAAGAATGAGGAAATGATAAACCATCCCCCTTCATTAAGAGGTGGAATGGACAACCCATGCTCCGGTCCCGGCGGCTCCAGCGCCAGCCAGAAGCCCTGCCGCAGGAATTCAGGGATCGAATAGTTGACCTGCGCCAACATGTTCATCCCCACGATATTCAGCGCCAGGACAAAGCTCACCAGGCTGACAACTCCGGTCCAGCCGAGATTTATGGGCCCCAGCTGCGCGTTGCCAATCCAGCCAACAAGCTTACTGAACCGTGGGGCAAAGCCGCGTTCTGCCGTCAAGGTGCCGTCATCGTCCATGCCCCATTCGGGCTGACCCTGAACCTGCACCTGATTGAAGATATTCTGATACTCAATCATGGCTTACACCCCCATCTGAGATGGCCAGATCGGCATCTCAAGCCACCAGTTCCACCATTCAGGCCAGCCTTTAGTCCAGACCGGGCCGGAAATGATGATACAGATCGCCGACCAGAACCCGGCGTTGAGCGCCAGAAGAAGCCCGACACGGTGAATGCCCAGCGTGCCCACCGAATAGCCGATGAAATCACGGAAGAATGTGTCCTCATGATCCGGCGTGCGCATCTCTTCGCCCTTCTCAGGGTTGGCCGCCGAAAGGATCAGACCACCATGCAACGCCAGCGCCAGAGTGGTGGTGAAAAAGAGCGTCACCGCCAGCATATGCGCCGGGTTGTAGTGGAAGTGCAGATAGGCGTAGCCGGTGTTGGACACCCAATCGAGATGGCTGAAAATCCCGTAGGGGAACCCATGCCCCCAGGCCCCCATCAGCACCGGACGGAACACCACCAGCGTGACATAGGCAAAGATCGCGACGCTGAAGGCAAAAGGCACGTGATAGCCCATCCCCAGCTTGCGACAGATCTCAACCTCTCTGAGCGCCCAGCTACAGAAAGCGCCAATGGCACAGATCGTGATGATCTGCCACAACCCGCCTTCCATCAACGGCGCGGCCCCAAGCCCATAGGACAGGTCCGGTGGGGCAATGTTTATGAGCCAGGGATTGAACGTGCCCTGATGCGCCGCCCCCCAGAAAATCAGGATCGTCCCCAGCGTCGCGAAGAAAAACGTCGTGACCCCGAAAAAGCCCACATAAAATGGACCGACCCAGAAGTCGAACAAGTCGCCTCCGATCAAGGTCCCCCCGCGGACGCGGTATTTTCTTTCAAAGCTGAGCAACGCCATTGCTTCTCTCCGCTCTTTCAACCAGTGGCCATATTGGCCCGGTCGATGTTATTCTTTTGGTATGTTGCGGGCAGGCGCTGGCCCGCCCGCAACAGTTTTCAACGAAGCAAGCCTTGATCACTCAGAGGCCGCAGCGCGTGACGCAGCCGCATTCTCGAACCAGTTGACCCCATTCGACAGAACCACCAGGTGGATCATCGCGGCCAAGAGGAACAGGAATGCACCCTGTGCGACAAACACACGGCGCGGATCGAAAACCAGCCAGATCTTGTAGAACTTAGACATTTCCGATCCTTCCTCAGAACCAAGGCGCCCAGATGTAGGTTGCAATATGCGCAACCAATGCAATCAGCGTGAACAGCCAAAGGCCGCTCATATAGACCGCATGCAACTCCTGGGCTTGCTCGTCGGTAAGACCCGTCATCGACAGGTCGGTGTTATCAGCCATGAACTTTCCTCCGGAACGTTATGCTGACGCCGCGTACCCCGCGGCCGGGTTCCCTGGGGGCCTTTCGGTCCTGGGGCGTCTGCCCGCCAAAGCGGAAAGGCAGAACGGATCTCGATCCTCACGCGCGATGCGCTCAGGCCGAGAAAATCAGTGGCGTGATCCGGTCTGCCTCTGACCAGGCCCGCGCCAGCGGCCCCCGGACATTCAGCGACTTCATGTTCACGATATCCCGCCCCCAGCGCCAAAAGGTAAAGGGCAGCGCCAGAAAGAAGATCGGCACGAAATAAAGCCAATATTCCAATGTCCTGCGGCGGTTTGTTGAACCGCGTTGGGGTGGGTTGGATGTCAGATCCGTCATAAGATCAATCCTCCTGTTGAAGTCTTGGCCCGCTGGGCGCGAGCGCTTGTATGGTTTCCAGAACGACCCGCGCGTCGCCCTGTCTGAGCGCCGCATCCTCGGCGGCGTCGCGGAGTGTCTTGGCGGCAGATATCCGCGTCAGCACCGGGTGGCTTTCCACAATCCGATCGAGTTCAGCCTGTGCATCCGTATCCCAGGGAAAATCCCGTCTGAGCGGTGTGGGCGTCGCGGCGGTGGCATCCATCTCGCTCGCGAGCGGCAGGATGTGAAACAGCGCGTCGAATAGCCCATTGCAAATCTCCTGGATCAGGTACGTCGCCCCGGCATAGCCCATGAACGGCGTGCCCGTGGCGCGTCGGATCGCGGCGCCGGGAAAACTCGCTGGCAAAAACGCGGGCTTCGGCCCATGCCCGGCCTGCATTTCGGCCAGATACATCTTTTCGTTGATCGACCCCATCAGGATCAGTGGGCGGTGCTGCTGAACAAGTGCGCGCACCTCTTCATTATTGGTCTTGCGCCCCGCCACGCGCGCCACCGCAAAGGCGCAAGGCAGGCCCATGTCATTTTCCAGGAAATTGCGCACGCCCCGCGCATAGGTTTCATTGGCCACGATACCAAAGCTGGCCGTGGCAAAGAAATCCTGCGTGACCGAGCGCCACAGATCCCAGACCGGCTTGATCGTCGAGTGTTTCTCGCGCTCAATAAAGGGTTCAGGATCAAGCTCCAGCAACTCGCCGAGCTTGCGCAGGAACTTCGTTGTGCTGTCCACACCAATGGGCGCTTGCAGATAGGGCTTCTCCAGAACCTCGCAGAGACCTCGGCCAAACTCGCGATACATGCAGATATTCACATCCGCATTCACCAGATCGCGCATCTCCGCCAGATGCGCGCCCATGGGCATCACCATGTTGACCTCGGCCCCGATCCCTTCGACCAGACGCCGGATTTCGGCGAGATCGGACGGCATATTGAACGTGCCATACATCGGCCCCAGGATGTTCACCCGTGGCTTGCCCCCCTCTTCGCGCTTTTTCTCACGTGGCATCCGGCCTTTGGTCATGCCGAACTCGGTAAAGAGCCAGGTCATCGCCCGATCCGCGGCCTCCCACTGATCTTCATCAATGGTGCGCGGCAGGAAACGTTGGATATTCGTGCCTTGCGGCGTGACCCCACCGCCGATCATCTCGGCAATCGAGCCTGTGACCACCACAGCGGGCAGCGCGGGATCAAGCGTGCCCCAGGCACGCTTCATCGCGCCTTCAGTGCCTTCCCGGCCCAGTTCTTCTTCGCCCAAGCCCGTGACCACAATTGGCAACTCATGCGGCGGCAGCGCATCGGTGTAGTGCAGAACAGACGTCACCGGCAGGTTCTCACAGCCCACTGGCCCGTCGATCACCACCTGCAGGCCCTTCACGGCACAAAAGGCGTAGACCGCCCCCCAATAGCCGCCCGCGCGATCATGATCTTGGATCAGCATCCCATGCCCTCCAGTTTCGAGGACAGCCCGGCTTCTTTCTTGTCAAAAATACCCAAAACCCCGCGGCTGGCCGCACCGCGCTGCGCACCGACGCGATACCGACGTAATACCGACGTGATACCGACGTGGATTTCTGAACCCCAAACGCGCATCAGATCATCTCCCGCGCTTTGGCGGCCCGCGCCGCTTTTTCGAGCTTCTTGAGGTTCGTGGCGCGGAAATCCTCGCGAATATTGGGGGTGCCTTCCCAGACCCCCGCAGTGTCACCAGAGCCCACACCTTCAAAGAACTCGCGCATATGATCCATGCGCTCCTTATTGGCGATGGCCGCATTGACCACATCGGCCAGACTGCCCGCGCCAGCGGGGCCCATCAAGGGCCGTGCCGAGATGAGGTTCGTGAAATAAAGCCCTGGAATACCGAGTTCTTTTGCCTTTTGCACAACCGGCGTTGTGCCAATGGCGAGGTCGGGTTTGATCCCTTCCATCGCCGCGCAATCCTCTTCCAGAGAGGCGCGGAATTTAATTTTGACTCCCTTGGCCTCAAGCCAGTCGATATCACTCTGAGACCAGGCGGTCTTGGGACAGGCGCTGCCCACATAAGGCACATCCGCACCGCTCTCGATCAAGAGCCGCGCCACCAGAAGCTCGCTGCCTTCATACCCGCTTAACGTAATGGTGCCATTGATGGGCTTGGCCCCCAAAGCGCCTTTGATGGCAGGAAGGAAGGTGTTCTGCGCCTTGGCGATGTCTTTTGCAGCAATTCCAAAGCTTTCGCCGATGGCTTTCAACCAGTCTGCGGTACCGTCATGGCCCACAGGCGCACTGCCGATGATGGGTCGCCCTGCGGCTTCGAATTCGCGAATGGCTGCGGTGTAGAACGGGTGGATCGCCGCCACAGCGCCACAATCAAGGGCGGCATAAAGCTCGCGCCACTCCCGGCACGGCACCACCGGTCCCGCTGCCAGCCCCATAGGCGCCAGCATCTGGCCGATCATCATCGGGTCGGCGGGGAACATCTCGCCCAGCATGGTGACGGTTGGCCGATCCGATTTGCCACCCTCGGGCGCGGCCACAGGCCCCGCTTCGATCTCCTGGCGCGCGTAGTTGAGCATCGCCCCCGCCAGCACATCCTTGGCCTCGGCATGGGTCGGAATGCCAAATCCGGGCACATCAATGCCCACAATGCGCACACCGTTGATCTCATCCGGCAAAAGCCGCAGCGGCACGCCGCTTGCGGTGGGCACACAGAGGTTTGTCACCACAATGGCATCAAACCGGTCGGGGTCCGCCAATTCATGAACGGAATCGCGGATATCCTCAAAAAGCTTGCCGGTCACCAATGTCTCTGAGTTGAACGGCACATAGCCCACCGAGCGACGCGCACCGTAAAAGTGGCTTACAAACGTCAGCCCATAAACACAGCACGCCGAGCCACTCAAAACCGTCGCCACCCGCTTCATCCGCAGGCCCACACGCAAGCTTCCAAAAGCGGGACACATGCTCTGTGGCTTGTCATGCGGGCCTTGCGGGTAGTCGCGCGCATATTGGTCAAGAAAATCACTCTGCCCGGCCATGCGTGCGGCCACTTCCATATCCTTGCCGGAATGACATCCCAGCCCCGGATCACCGGTCAGTTCCGGCGCATCTTCACGCGGCTTGCCCTTGATCACTTCGGCCTCAGCGGCGCTGTCATATGTGACTTCGTCGCTCATGCGGTTCCTTCAACTGAATGCGTGGCACCCGAGGCGCGAATGTCGAAAAGAAGCCTCTGCAGCTGGTCTTTGCGCGCCCGCTGAAGCATCGTGCGCCCCTCGTCTTTCTGGGCGTTCGAAGAAACCTCAGACATCGTCATAGACCACCTCCAGGCTCACTTTCGGCTCGGCATTCTTGCCGCGCATATCCATGTCAGTGGCGGGTTCCAGCGTCACACCGGCACCCGTTTCCGAGCCGTCAAACAGCTCAAGCAACCCATCCTGATCCAATGGCGCAGGCCGCACAGGCGGTGCAATACCAACCTCCTCAGCCAAGCCGGCAAAAAGGCTGCCCCATTGGCTTTCAGATGTGCCAACGATCTGATAATTCGCAGATTTCTTACGCAGGTCATCATCCTGCGGAATGGACGCCAGAACCGGAATGTCGACAGCCTCAGCAAAAGCCTGCGCCTCGCCAGAGCCGTCATCCTTGTTGATCACAAGCCCCGCGACACCCACATTGCCACCCAGCTTGCGGAAATACTCCACCGCCGAGCAAACATTGTTGGCCACGTAAAGGCTCTGCAAATCATTGGAGCCAACCAAAATAACCTTCTGCGCCATGTCCCGCGCAATCGGCAGTCCAAAGCCACCGCAGACCACGTCACCCAGGAAATCCAAGAGGACATAGTCAAAATCCCAATCATGGAAGCCCAGCTTTTCCAGCAACTCAAACCCGTGAATGATCCCGCGCCCGCCACAGCCCCGGCCCACTTCGGGTCCGCCAAGCTCCATGGCAAACACGCCGCCGCGCTTGAAACAGACATCGCCGATCTTGACCTGCTCACCTGCGAGGTTCTTCTTGGTCGAGGTCTCGATGATCGTGGGGCACGCCTTGCCCCCGAAAAGAAGGCTGGTGGTATCCGATTTCGGATCACAGCCAATGAGCAGCACGCGCTTGCCCTGCTCGGCCATCATGTGGCTGAGATTGGCCAACGTGAACGACTTGCCGATCCCGCCCTTGCCATAGATCGCAATGATCTGGGTTTTCTTGGTGGGCTCGCTTTGCGGCACCTCCAGGGTCGGCTCCTCGGACGCCTCGTCGCGCAAGCGCTTGTCGAAGTCTTTCAGGTTTGGCACATCGTCTTTCACGCGGCGTCCTTCCAGTTCAGTATCATTTTCAGGCAATCGGGATTTTCAAAAGCTGCCGGATAGGCCAGTTTGGCGGCTTCGGCGGCAACATGATGGGTGATCAACCCATTCAGGCTCAGCGCGCCACTGTCGAGAAGTGCGCTCACCGCTGTGAGGTCTTCACGCGCCCATTCCGCAGCGACACGCAGGCGCGCCTCTTTCATGAAGGCAGGTGGAAACGCAAAGCTCAGGCCCTGCGGATAAAACCCGGCAAGAACAATCTCGCCACCCTTGGTCAGGCGACCAATCAGGTCATTCAGGATCGCGGCATTGCCGGATGCATCATATATCGCCTCATAGTCACGGCGCGGATCATCGGCCGGGTCGATGACCTCATAGCCCTCCGCCCCGCTGCGACGCGCTTTGCTGATTTCCCAAACGGTTGGCGCCGGTGCGCCTGCCGCAATTGTCAGCCGCGCCAGAAGACGGCCCAGAACGCCGTGCCCCACAATGAGGTCCGGCACGCGCTTGTTCAGCCCTGCCATCGCATGGCGGGCCGTCGCGGCCAGCGCCAAAAGCGCCCCTTCAGGGCCCATACCCGAATCGATGCGCGTCACCCGGTCGGCCCGCGTCACCAATCGAGACGCAGCACCACCAAAGAGCCCGAACGCATCGGCAAAGCAATCCGCACCGGGCACAAAAACCTGATCTCCGGGTTTGAATCCGGTGGAAGAGCCCGCCTCAACGACCTCGCCTGCGGCCTCGTATCCGGGCACCAAAGGATAGCCAGACCCCGGAAAAGGCGGCATTTCTCCGGTCCAGAAGAGCTTTTCAGTTCCGGTGGAAATTCCTGAGTAAGAGATGTCGACCACAAGGTCACCTTCGCCCGGCGGCTTCAGCGCCAGAGTATCCAGCCTAAGGTCCTTGGGACCATTCAAAAATACGGCACGGGCTTCCAAGTCTTCACTCCCCGGCCCGATCTTGAGTGCGAACTCATGTCGCATTTCGGGCCTGAGTGTAAGTTTATTGGCACAGCTTAAAGTGTCAAGTTTTCTTTACAGTTTTCTCTGACCCAGAAACTTGACAAGCCTCAATTTTTTGAAACATCACCGCCTGGTTTGCGACAACTCAAAGCGCTGGTGATGTAAGGTCGGCGTGCCGATGGTATTTGAACGCCTTCAAACCCCGCCTCTCTGCACATGCGGGCAATGGTCTCTGCCGAACGCGCGCGACCTGTGCCCATCGCCATTGTGTAGAAGGCGAAATAAAGATCACCCGACCGATCAGATTTAGCCCCGCCAGCCATCGGCTCGGAGATAATCAACCGCCCGCCGTTCGGCAGCGCCTCAAAAACTGCGCGCAACAACGCCGCGACCGTTGCATCCTCATGGTCATAGAGAACCCGGATCAGAGAAACGACATCTGCGTCCCGCGGCAAAGGATCCGTTCGAAAACTGCCCCCATGCAGGGCAACCCGCTTGCTGAGCTTGAGGTTGGCGATGCGGGTCTCGGCCTGCGGCATGACCTGGGGCAGATCAAACAGAATGCCGCGCGCCTGTTTATTGCGCCGCAGCACTTCGGCAAGAAACACGCCAGAGCCACCGCCGACATCCATCACGGTGACATCGCCCTTGATCGGCAACATCGACAGGGTGTCGCGGGCCACCAAAACCTGGCTTTCGGCCATAAGAGTGGAATACCGGTCCGCCACGTCCGGGGCGATCTCCCCCTGCGCGCCAAACACATAGGGCCAGAACCGCGCCAAATGCGTCTCACCTTCCCCCGCAAAAGCGCCACGGGATCGGCCATGTCGGCATAGAATTCGCGGTTGTGTCGGATCATGTTCTCCAATCCCGGTACACCCAGAATGGCCGCACCCTTGCGTGCCAGCGCGTAACGCCCATCTCGCCGCCGTTTGAGCAGGCCAAGCGCCATGCCACCGCGCAAAAGCTGATCCATACGGTCGGCGGGAACGGCATGGTCAAAGCCCAGTTTCTCGGCGCTCTGCGGCCCATCCAGAAGCGTCCGCAGGATATTCAGCTCGATCAGCGCAGCCAGCACCTGACTAGCAACAAATCCCTGCAATATATCGAAAATTTCCGCGCCGTCACGCCGCGCCATGCCCCTCCCAAACGGGAGCGCGCTGGCAACATTCTGAAATCCGGGGCGCGCGATCAGCCGTGCAAACCACCCCGATGGCGACCAGGTCTGGCGCATATCCGGGTCTCGCACGGCCATGGGTGGCTATGTCCGGTATTTGGCAGGCATTTTCGGCATGATCGCCTGCGCCTGAAGCCGCACCATCTCGGCCAGCTGCGCCTCTCCGGGGCAGGATGGGATCGAGGCAATCGCCCCGGCCAGAATATCCTTGAGCCGCGACACCGCCCCATCAACCCCGTATGTGGCCACCGCATTGGGTCGCCCATGAAGGTCGTCCTGCCCAACCGGTTTGCCAAGGCTATCCTCATCAAGAACCGCGTCGCGCAGATCATCCGCCACCTGGAACGCCTCACCGATCAAAGCCCCAAGGTCATGCCAAGATTCGGCATCATGGCCCGCGGCAATCGCGCCCATTTCAGTAGCGGCGATAAAGAGCGCGGCGGTTTTGGACCGGTGATAGGCTGTCAGGTCAACCTCAGCCTCACTTTCCCAACCTTGCCCAGCACATATGCCGCCCGGCATACCGGTGCGCTGCGCCAGGGACAGCACCAGTTTGGCCGCCCTGCCCTCGTCATGGTGTGCAGCGCGCGCCAGAACCTCAAAGGCCAGAATGATCAGGCTGTCACCCGTCAGCACCGCCAGTGGCTCGGAATAGGCCAGATGGACCGAAGGTTTGCCCCGCCTGAGCGCGGCATCGTCAAAACACGGCAGATCATCATGCACCAGTGAGGCGCAATGGATCAGCTCCAGTGCTGCGGCGGCTGCATCGGTGAGCATAGGCTGATCATCGCCACAGGCCTTGGCCACCGAGAGCAGGATTGTGGGCCGGATGCGCGCGCCACCTGGTGTGGTGGCATAGCTGAGCGCCTCGGCCAGCTTGCCGGGAGCAGGCGCGGCCTGCGCGATCTCCAACGCGTTCAAAACGGCAGAGTTTATGCGGTGAGACAGCGGCATTTCAGGCTCCTAGCCAGGGGTCAAAAGCGGATCTGTCATACAATCATGACAAGCAATGTGTAAACTATACTGGACACATTGATCCGTCGAGTCAACAATACCTCCATGATGGAACAGCGCACCTCTGCCCAAGGATCGCGCCGGGTTGCCGTGATCGGCGCCGGGATCGGCGGGCTTGCGGCGGCTGCGCGGCTGGCCCATGCGGGTCTCGATGTGACGGTATTTGAACGCCACAGCCACGCGGGGGGCAAACTGCGTACCCTGCCCTCACCCGCCGGCCCCGTGGACACAGGGCCCACTGTGTTGACCATGCGCCCTGTTTTCGAAGAGCTGTTTGCCAGCATGGGCGAACGCCTTGAGGATCACGTAACCCTGATCCGGCAGCCGCTGGTTGCGCGCCATTTCTGGCCTGATGGCAGTCAGCTTGACCTTTTTGACAGCGAAGACGCCAGCGCGCAGGCCATTGCAGATTTTGCCGGAGCCAAAGCCCAAACCCAGTTCCGCCGCTTCTGCGCACGCGCGCGCGAACTTTTTGACGGCTTTGATGGGCCAATGATGCAAGCCGCGACACCCAGCCTGCCCAAGCTTGCGACACATGTGTTGATGCACCCGCGTCTCATCCCCAAGATGGCTCCGCACAAAACCCTCGCGGGTCTACTGGACAGCAGTTTTGACGACGCCCGTCTGGCACAACTTTTTGGCCGCTACGCTACCTATGTTGGCGGCTCGCCTTATCAGTCCCCCGCGCTTCTGTCGCTGATCTGGCAAGCCGAAGCTGCAGGCGTTTGGGTGGCCAAGGGGGGCATGCATCAGCTGGCGCTGGCCCTCATGAACCTGGCCAAAGCGCGCGGCGCTGAGTTCTGTTTTGACGCCCATGTCGAACACATAGAGACTCAGAAAGGCGCGGTGCGCAGCATCCAGCTGCGCGACAAAAGCGTTGTGACCGCCGACTGCGTTCTCTTCAACGGCGACCCCAAGGCGCTGACCACAGGCGCGCTCGGATCAGACGTGGCGCATGTTGCACCGCAAACCAAGCACGCTCAGCGCAGCCTCTCCGCCGAGGTCTGGGCCTTTGCCGCCACACCGCAGGGCCTCGATCTGGCGCATCACAATGTCTTTTTCCGCGCCGAACCCAAGCCGGAATTCGAGGCCCTTCTGCGCGGCGAGCGCGTGGCCGACCCCACACTCTACGTCTGCGCCCAGGATCGCGGTCTGCCAGAGGCCCGACCCGAACTGGAACGATTTGAGATCATCGCGAATGCCCCGCCCATGGGCGGCTGGCCTGCGCAAGAGGAGTTCACCAGATGTCAGACACGCACCTTCCGCACGCTGGACCGTTTCGGGCTGAACTTCAGTCCGACACCGGGACGCGCGGCGCTGACGACGCCTTCGGGCTTCGACCGGCTGTTTCCCGCCTCGGACGGATCCCTCTACGGGCAGAGCCCGCATGGAACAATGGCGGCCTTTCAAAGGCCGACAGCACGGACCCCGGTCGCAGGGCTCTACTTGGTGGGGGGCGGGACCCATCCGGGGGCGGGCGTCCCGATGGCCACCCTCTCCGCCCGGCACGCGGCCGCGGCGATCTTGAGCGACCGAATTTCAACCTCGCCGTCCCGCCCAATGGCTACGCGTGGTGGTATATCGACGGGATCAAGGATGGCGGCGGACGCGCCATCTCCATCATCGCGTTCATAGGGTCGGTTTTTTCGCCCTGGTACGCCTGGTCAGGCCGCCGCAACCCGGAAAACCACGTCTGCATTAATGTGGCCACCTATGGTCCCGGCGGGCGATTCACCATGACCGACCGGGGGCAAAGCGCCCTGCGCCAGACCGAAGACAGCTTTACCGTTGGCCCCTCTTCGCTGCAGTGGCGCGACGGACAACTCATTATTGAGATTAACGAAATCAGCTCTCCGCCTCTGGTCAGCCGCGTGCGCGGGCGCGTGACAGTCACGCCCAGCGCGCTCAGCCAAGTGGAACTGCCGCTCACCGAGGATGGCGCGCATATCTGGCGCCCCTTCGCACCGACTGCCAAGATCGAGGTCGATCTGGAAAAGGAGGGCTGGCAATGGGACGGGCACGGCTATTTCGACGCTAATTTCGGCACCCGCGCGCTGGAACAGGACTTCACCTTCTGGACCTGGGGGCGCTTTCCCACGGGAGATGGCAGCACATGTTTTTATGACGCCACCCGGCTTGACGGTTCCGAGTTGGGCATGGGCATCCGCTTTGATGGCGAGGGCCGCGCAGAGGTCGTCACGCCCCCACCCAAGGCGCGCATGAAACGCAGCCTCTGGGCGCTCTACCGCGAAGCCCGGGCAGATCCTGGGCACCAACCGACGCAAGTGATGCCGATGCTGGATGCCCCGTTTTACAATCGCGCCGCTGTGCGCACAGTGATCGAGGGAGAAGACACCGTAGGCGTGCATGAAGCGCTTGATCTCAAACGCTTTCGCTCGCCACTCCTGAAGCCGATGCTCGCCCTGCGCGTGCCGCGCCGCTCTGGCTGGACATTTGGCCTCTAATCAAGCCCTGGTCTCGACTCGTTCTCTGGCTTCTTTGACGCCAGTGAGGCCCTTTAAAGATGATGGAAAATTGCAATTTTCCAGACTGGAATTTTGCAAAATTCCAGTCTCTACCCCGCCTTGGCCGCCTCGGGGTTCAGTCGCATCACAGAGTAGTTAAGCGCCCCCGCCGTCGACACCCAGGCCAGATAAGGCACAAATAAAAGCCCCGCGACCCAGTCCACCTGCCAGAGCGCAATCATCCCAAAGAACACTGACAGCCAAAGCCCGATCAGCACAACCAGCCCCAGCTTGATCCGCTGCAGTCCAAAAAACACTGGTGTCCACAACCCATTGAGCGCGATCTGCAACGCCCATAGCGCCATAGCCACGCTATTGTCAGGTCGCACCGCAGCCCGCGCGCCTGCCGCTGCCATACAAAGGTAAAGCGTTGTCCAGGCCACGGGAAAGACCCAGTTGGGGGGCGTCCACGCGGGTTTACTCAGCGCTTCGTACCACTTGCCCGGCGGAAAAAGCCCGCCCGTGGCCCCTGCCGACAGGCAGGCCACGAGGAATATGCCGAAGACAAGCCAGCTCATGCGGCGCTGGTGGCGCGTGGTCGCGCCTGTCTTTGGGTGGCTTGCGTGACGTCGCGCGCCCGCAAGGTCGCCATTGTTGAATAAAGCGCGTCACTCCAATCCGGTGCACGGTGGCCAAGATCAGAGGCCGCCTCTACAAGGTAAGCCGTTTCCGGCAAAGGTCGTGCGTGAATGACCGATGAGCGCGGCATCACAAGCGTGCCCGCCGCACGACCCAGAGATAGCATCAGCCAACCGATCTTTTGCGCGCCGGTTGTCCTAGCCCGGTGCGCAATTGAGTCCATATCGAGCCGCCGCAATTGCCCACCAATCCCGGCATAGATGTAGCGCGCCGCAAAAATCCCCGGACGCGAAGACAGCGGAAGCGCCGAAACCCCAGCCTCGGAGCGCACATAAAGCGCATCAGCCTCGCGCAAGAGCCGCTTGATGACCCGGCGCAAGGCCATGGTCATTTCTGGTTTCTCCAGAAAACCCTCAACGTCCAGCCCTTCATCAATCAGCCAATCGGTTGGCAGGTAAAGCCGCCCTTCGCGGGCGTCTTCACCCACATCGCGGGCAATATTGGTCAGCTGCATCGCAACCCCCAGATCGCAGGCCCGCGCCAGAGCATCGGCGTCGCGCACCCGCATCAGCACACACATCATCGCGCCGACTGCCGAAGCGACCCGTGCGGAATAGGCGCGCAAATCTGACAAAGTCGCATAGCGCCGTTCCATCGCGTCCCAGGCGAGCCCCTCCAGCAAAGCCTCAGGCAATTCGCGCGGCATATCGAAGGTCTCGATCATTGCCGCAAAAGCCCGATCCGCAGGCGCATCACGCGGCGTGCCGCGATAGGCCAGATCCAGCCTCTCATGCAGGCGCAGAACCGCATCGGCCTTCTCGGCGTGCAAATCCACCGCATCATCGGCCAGACGACAAAACGCATAAAGCGCCAAGGCCGGATCCCGCACCTTGCGCGGCAACAGTTTGGAGGCGGCATGAAATGAGCGCGAGCCATCGCGAATGGCCTCTGCGCAATGCGCCATATCCTTTGGCTGCATCATCGCGCTTTGACCTCTGCGGCGTCCGGAACAAGCTGACCCAGCACTTCAGCACTGGACACCACCCCCGGCAACCCGGCGCCCGGATGCGTTCCTGCCCCGGTCAAATACAGTCCTTCAAGCTCTTCACTGACATTGTGCGGCCGGAACCAGGCACTTTGGAAAATGCGCGGCTCAAGGGAAAATCCAGTTCCAAAGGGGCTGAGATAGCGATCTCGGAACGTCTCGGGCGTAAACACTTCGGAGGCTGTGATCTTGCCCCCCAGCCCCGGCAAAAGCTGATCTTCGAGCACGGCCTGAACTTTCTCACGATAGGACTCGGCCATCTGCGACCAATCCACGTCATTGTCATGCCCCAAATGCGGCACCGGGCTCAGCGCGTAGAACGTGTCATCGCCATCAGGCGCGGCTGTGGGGTCTGTCACCGTGGGCCGATGCACATAAAGGCTCATGTCCTCGGCCAGATGCCCCTTGATAAAGATGTCATCCACCAGCCCCTTGTAACGTGGTCCATTGAGGATTGTATGATGGCCCACATCCGCCCAGTCGCCGCGCGTGCCCTTGGTGCCGAAATACCAGACGAAAAGCCCCATGGACCATCGCGATTTCTTCAACCGTGGCGCGGTCCAGCGGCGGCGCGACACATTGCGCATCAGATGCGAATAAGTGTGCCCGGCATCCGCGTTTGAAACGACAACATCAGCAGCGACCACCTCTCCACCGGTGAGACGCACGCCAGCAGCACGGTTGGATTTAACAAGGATTTCATCCACTTCCGCCTTGTGGCGCACAAGGCCCCCCTGCTCTTGCACCACATCGGACATCGCCTTGGCAATCGCCTCGACCCCGCCCATGGCGTAGTGCACGCCGAACTCTTTTTCGAGATGGCTGACGAGGATATACATTGAGGTGACGCGGAACGGATCGCCCCCGATGAACAGCGGATGGAACGAAAACGCCATGCGCAACCGCTCATCACGAAACCGCTTGGCAGCATGGCCATAGACCGACCGGTCCGCGCGCAGCATCCCAAAGGTCGGCAGCACCTTGATCAGGTCCCAAAGCTTGTGCATTGAGCGCCGACCAAGGTCTTCGAACCCGAAGAGATAGCGCGCCTCGCTGTCTTTCAGGAACCTGTCATAACCCTTGGCGTCAGGCGGGCTCAGCCGGGCCACCTCGGCACGCATGGCATCGGTATCCTGCCGCGCGGTGAAGTGACTGCCATCGGGCCAGCGAATCTCATAAAACGGATCAAGCGGTCGCAGATCCACCTCAGCCTCGAAATCCCGCCCACAGGCCGCCCAGAGGTCGCGAAACACCTGCGGTACGGTCACGATCGTCGGCCCCAGATCAAAGCGATGCCCGTTCTGCCAAATCGCCGAACCACGTCCGCCCGGCCCTTCCAGCCGGTCTAGAACCGTCACGCGATACCCCTTGGCCCCAAGCCGCATCGCCGACGCCAATCCGCCCAACCCCGCCCCGATCACAACCGCATGTGGCGCGGTGGCGCGTTCGACGGCCTGCTGAAGGGTCGGGTCTATACGTGTCAACATATTCAAACCCTACATGTGTCAATCTAAATTGACAATCTTGCATTCCCGCTCTTTTATCTAGAAACCAACGGCGCCCAATCGAAGGGCACGCTTTGAGGAATAGTGCGATCCAAACCGTAAGCCTCAGCTTTTTCCGCTTCCCGCGCGGTGCCGCGCGGCTCTGGGCCTTTGCCATGATGGGTCTGGCGCGGCCAAGCCTGCGCCGCGTGCCGGATATTGGCTTTTGGAAACTCTGCGGCTCGGGCACCGGCGAAGGGTTCACACCTATTCCAAATACCGGGGTCTATGCCATCCTCGCCACATGGCCAAACTTGAAGGTCGCCCAGGAACGTACTGATTCTGAATATATATTCAAACGCTATCAAGCTAAATCTGAGGAAAACTATACGCTGTTCATGAGCACTCTGTCCGCACGCGGAATCTGGTCCGGTGCGGCGCCTTTTGACAGCAACCCGGTATCAGACACCGGTCCGATTGCCGCCCTTACGCGCGCGACGATCAGCCCGCTGGCCGCGTTGAGTTTCTGGCGTCGTGTTCCGGACATCAGCTCTGTGATCGGACAAGACCCCAATGTCGCCTTCAAGATCGGCATCGGCGAGATTCCTCTTTTGCACCAGATTACTTTTTCGGTCTGGCCAGACACGCATGTCATGGCCAATTTCGCCCGCAAGGACGGCCCGCACGCCCGCGCGATCAAGGCCGTGCGCGATGGAAACTGGTTCCGCGAAGAGCTTTATGCGCGGTTTCGCATCCTCGACAGCCGTGGCACATGGCACGGGCGCGACCCCCTTGAACATCTGAGGCATGCAGCATGACTTTGGCCTTCCCTTTTTCTGCCATCGTCGGTCAGGACACGATGAAGCAGGCGCTTATTCTGACCGCGATTGACCCCGGATTGGGCGGTGTTCTGGTTTTTGGCGACCGGGGCACGGGCAAATCCACCGCCGTGCGCGCGCTGGCCGCACTCCTGCCACCCATCGAGGTGGTTGAGGGCTGCCCGGTGAACGCGGCGCGTCCTGAGGATTGCCCCGACTGGGCGGAGGTGCGCTCGAAGAAAATCGTCAAACGCCCTACCCCGGTGGTGGACCTGCCCCTTGGCGTCACAGAGGACCGCGTGACCGGCGCGCTCGATATTGAACGCGCTTTGACCCAAGGCGAAAAGAGCTTTGAACCGGGCCTTCTGGCCCGCGCCAATCGGGGGTATCTCTATATTGACGAGGTGAACCTGCTTGAGGATCACATCGTTGATCTGTTGCTCGACGTGGCGCAATCAGGTGTCAACGCGGTCGAGCGCGAAGGTCTCTCGATCCGGCACGCCGCCCGCTTTGTGCTCGTTGGCTCCGGCAACCCCGAGGAGGGCGAGCTGCGCCCGCAACTGCTTGATCGCTTTGGTCTTTCTGTCGAAGTCATGTCACCCACCGACATTGACGAACGGATCGAGGTGATCCGCCGCCGAGACGCGTTTGAAACCGATACGGACCGGTTCATGACCAAGTGGAAACGCCAGGACGGCAAGATCCGCAAGGCGATCCTGACCGCGCGGGACAGGCTGCGCGACACGGAAAGCAGCGATGCAATCCTCAAAGACTGCGCCGCGCTCAGCCTTGCGCTTGGCACGGATGGTCTGCGTGGGGAACTGACGCTGCTGCGCGCCGCGCGGGCCTTGGCCGCTTATGAAGGCGCGCCCACGATCACGCGCGACCACCTGAGCAAAGTGGCGCCGCTGGCTCTGGCGCACCGATTGCGGCGCGATCCACTGGATGAGGCCGGGTCTGTGACCCGTGTAAGCCGCATGGTTGCGGACGTTCTGGGATGACCCGCCCTGCCGCCGCGACCCGAATGGAACGCGCGCTGGCGGCGTTGGCGGTGGACCCCGGCGGATTGAAAGGCATAGTCCTGCGCGCGCGCATGTCGCCCGTGCGGCATGCGTTTGAGACCGCATTGAAACACATGCCTGACACACCCCGCCGCATTCACCCCGGCATTTCTGATTTGCAGCTCTTTGGCGGCCTCAACATCGCCGCGTCACTCGCCGAAGGCCGGCCCGTGCGCGACAAGGGGCTTTCTGAGACGCCCGGACTTCTGGTTCTGACCATGGCAGAACGCACTGGTGCTGATTTGGCCGCAAGATTGTCGCAAATTCTGGATGCTGATACTGGGCATGCTTTGGTCCTTCTGGATGAAGGGGCGACAGCAGAAGAAGCCCCGCCTTTATCGCTGCAAGACCGGCTCGCCTTTCATATCGAACCGGAGGATGAAGCGCTTCGGACCCAAGCGCTGCGCCTGCCTGCACGCGCCGATCTGGACACGGCGCGCAAAGGTTTGGCGCGCATTGCCGTGCCCGAAGATGCCATGGGGCTTCTGGTGGCCTTGGCCGCGCGGTTCGGGATCGACAGCCTACGCGCACCCCTTTTGGCCCTGCGCACTGCGCGCGCTCTCACGGCTCTGGACCGTGAAAAGTCAGTCGGCGAAGCGGCCTTGATGGAAGCGGTCGAACTGGTCTACCCCAGCCGCGCCACGCGTTTTCCGGCAGAGGCAGAGGATCCCGCCATGGACCCGCCGCCAGACACGCCCCAGCCGCCGGACGACGCGACAGATGAGGGCAGCGGCAAAGGTGCAGGCGAATTGCCCGATGAAATCCTGGTACAGGCGATTGCCGCCTTGCTGCCCCCGGATCTGCTTGACCGCCTCAAAGTGGCCCGCGCCGCCCAAGCCCGCGCTGCCAGCAGTGGCGCTGGCTCCAAACGGCGTGGCAACCGCCGGGGGCGACCTTTGCCCTCACGCCCCGGTCGTCCGTCTCAGCAGGCGCGCATTGATCCTGTCGCCACCCTGCGTAGCGCCGCGCCCTGGCAGCGCCTGCGCCGCACGCCGCAGAATGCGCACCGCCCAGTGATCATCTATCCCTCAGACATTCGCCTGCGCCGTTTTGAGGATCGCTCAGACCGCCTTCTCATTTTCACTGTGGATGCCTCCGGGTCTTCCGCCGTCGCCCGTCTGGCCGAAGCCAAAGGGGCCGTGGAACTCATGCTGGCGCAGGCCTATGCCCGGCGGGATCATGTTGCACTTATCGCGTTTCGCGGTGACGGGGCGGAACTCCTCTTGTCCCCCACAAGGTCTCTGGTGCAAGCCAAACGGCAGCTTTCCTCCCTGCCCGGCGGGGGCGGCACACCCCTCGCGGCAGGATTGGTTGCCGCATCTGAACTTGCCCAACACGCGCGCGGACGCGGGATGAGCCCTACCCTTGTTTTGCTGACCGATGGGCGCGCAAACATCCCGCTCAGCGGCACGCCTGATCGTGCTGAGGCCCGGCAAGACGCCGAAACCATCGCCGCAGGTCTCGCGCGTCAGGGTGTGCCCGGTGTTCTCGTCGACACAGCCAACCGCCCCGCCGAGAGCGCCCGCTCTATTGCAGCGCGTCTGGGGGCAGACTACCTCGCCCTGCCCCGCGCCGATGCGCACAAGATCAGCGCCTCGGTGACTGCCGCGCTGGAGCATTGAGCGGTGGATTGGGAGCGTGACCTCCCCGATTGGCCGCTCAGCGCGCACTCCCGACGCATCCGGCATCGTCCCCATGACTGGCATGTGCAAGAGCTGGGCGAAGGTCCAATCCTTCTTTTGCTGCATGGGGCCGGCGCGACGACCCACACATGGCGCGATCTGATCCCCACACTGGCCCAAACCCACCACGTCATCGCGCTTGATCTTCCCGGGCACGGGTTCACGCAGGCCGGAAGCCGGTTTCGCCTCGGGCTTGAGCGCACCGCCGATGACATCGCAGCCCTGAGCGCCGCCGAGGGCTGGTGCCCATCTGCGATCATCGGTCATTCTGCTGGTGGCGCTGTTGCGCTTGAGTTGTCGCTGCGCCTCACAACACCAGACAGCACACCACCTAAAGTCATTGGCATAAACGCCGCTCTGGACCGGTTCGAAGGCATGGCCGGGTGGCTTTTTCCGATGCTCGCCAAATTTCTGGCCATGAACCCACTCACGGCCATGGCCTTTGCCGCAGGGGGCGGACGGCCCGACCGCGCGCGTAACGTGATCCGCTCCACCGGATCGAAGCTGACAGACGAAGGTCTGGCCTATTACAACCGCCTGCTCTCGGACCGCGCCCATGTGGACGGGACCTTGCAAATGATGGCGGCCTGGAACACCGATGGCATCTGGGACCGCATGCCTCAGGTCACCGCACCCTGCCTTTTGATCACCGGAGAGAGCGACGGGGCCGTGCCGCCCTCCGTCTCAGACCGCGCCGCCGCGCGGCTGCCAAATGCGGAGGTGCAGAAGCTCGACGGTTTGGGGCATCTGGCACATGAAGAAGCACCGACAGAAGTCACCAAGATCATCCTCGATTGGCTGGAGGCCTGAGGTCTCTACCACAAAGCGCCAGCGTTCACCTGGATATCCTCCAGCGTCAGCGCCGGGGCCGCATCCGAGCACAAAAACGCCACCAGATCAGCAATCTCGCTGGGCTGTACCAGACGGTTCTGCGGGTTGGCCTGGGCAATCTCGGCGATGACATCAGCCACTTCGCGCCCCTCAGTTTCGGCCACCTTGGCCGCCGACCCCTGCAGCATATCGGTCTCCACCCAGGTCGGGCTTACGCTGACGCAGGTGACGCCGTGCGGCGCGCCCTCCAGCGCGGTCGCGCGCGTGAGCCCCAAAAGCCCCGCCTTTGAGGCACAATAAGCCGCATGCTCAGGTTTCGCTGTATGCGCCGCAGTCGACGCAATGTTGACGATCCGCCCCCAGCCGGCCTCGATCATATCCGGCATCACCTGACGACACATCAAAAACGGCCCTGTCAGGTTGGTCTCAATCACGTCATTCCACGCGTCGATTTTATGAGAGGCCACAGGTTCTTTGTATTCAATCCCCGCTGAGTTTATCAAAATCTCCACCGCGCCAAGGCGATTTTTGACCGCCATGCAAAACGCTGCGACGGACCCCTTTTTGCGCACATCCAGCGGGGCGATAAAGACGTCTTCGCCCAAGCTCTCGCGCGCCATATCCTGCTGCATAGGGTCGGCCCCGCGCCGCGCGCCAATGGCAACACGGTAACCTTCGGCCATCAGCACGCGCGCAATCTCAAGACCGATCCCGCTCAGCCCGCCCGTGACAATCGCAGTTCGGCTCATGTCTCCCCCTCCATTTCACTGGTAATCCATGCACTTGCATCTCCAACTCGCAACCCGCCATCTCGATAAAGGTCGAGAAGCTCAAGCAACCGGTCGCGCCCAAAAGAGGTAAAATGCCCGGCATGCACCACCCGGATGGGCAATTCGCGGAGCCGCGCATGGGACTCCGCCAGAACCTCGGCCTCCGAATGATAGAGGTCATCAATCAGATCACCATCATAGATGACATCGCCACTAAAGAGTGTCTCGTTGGCCCTGTCATAAAGCGCGATAGACCCCGGTGAATGCCCCGGTAGATGAAATACCTGAAACACCCGGTCGCCCAGATCAATCACATCGCCCTCATCCAGATATCCCGTCAAAGGCGCTGGTTTCACATGATAGGTCGTGTGATCAAACCCCGCATAGGGCAGTGCCGTAAACGTCTCGGCCCGGACATAGCCTGTATCCGCGACCGTGTTCTGCGCCGTTGGACGCGCCATAACGTCGGCCTCGGCCGGGTGCCCGCACCGGTGCGAAAACTCGTGCAGACCCCCGGCGTGATCAAAATGCGAATGTGTCATGATCGCTGTCAAAGGCCGCGCGCTCAGCTCTGGCACCTCGTCCAGCATGGGACGCAAACCCATGCCAGTGTCGATCACCAGATCCCGGTCCCGCCCCTGCACATGCCAGATATTGCACCGCAGCCACGAGGCCACATGCGGCTCATGAATATGCACCACACCCTCTTCAATCTGCTTTGCAGCAAACCAACGTGACGCAACCTCAAGTCCCACATAGTCCCCCTTTGACGCTGACACACAAAAGAAACGCTAGCCGCTTGGTCTGTTCAAATCCAGCACAGCGGAGGTTTAGGTTACTCATTTTTGATTGACTTACCAGTCAATAAAGATTTTGTTTGGCCTCAATCCAAGGTCGTATCATACTCGGCCTCAGTAAAAGAACCAATCAACGGGGAGAATACACAATGAAAGCTAAGTCCTTGATTTCCGCGGCAGTCATGGCATTGGCCGGCTCTGGCATGGCACTGGCCGATAGCAGCGATCCGATCAAGATTCCGATCAATGAATGGACCGGACAGCATATCTCGGCCCACATCACGGGCACGCTGTTCAAAAAAGCTGGCTACGAAGTGGAATATGTGACCGCCGGTGCGGTACCACAGTTTGCCGCCATCGCTCAGGGCGATCTGCACCTGCAGCCAGAGGTCTGGACCAACAATGTTGGCGACATTTATCCCAAAGCCGTGGAGAGCGGCGATATCGTTGTGCTGGGCCAGCTGGGGCTGCAGCCGCAAGAAGGCTGGATTTTCCCGCCCTATATGAAAGAGAAATGTCCCGGCCTTCCTGCCTATGAGGCGCTTTACGAATGCGCACAGGCCTTTGCTGCGGCGGATACATTCCCCAAAGGTCGTCTGGTCACCTATCCAGCCGACTGGGGCACACGCTCCAAGGACGTGGTTGGCATGATCGAACTGCCATTCGAACCTGTTGCTGGCGGCTCAGAGGGAGCCATGATTGCCGAAGCGAAATCCGCTGTCGCCACAGGTGATCCGATCCTGATGATGTTCTGGCAACCCCATTGGCTCTTTGCCGATATGGACATGGAATGGGTGGCCTGGGACGCTGCTGATGGCGAATGTGTCGAGGAATCCGGCCAGGAACGTGGCAAGGCTTGTGGTTTCCAGCAAGCCTCGATTGACAAGATTGCCAACAAGGGCTTTGCGACGGATTACCCCGGCGCCAACGCCATCTTTGAGGCCATGTCCCTTGATAACAGTGTTCAGAACGCTCTGATGCTGGAAATCGACCAGAAAGGCCGCCCGCTCGAAGAGGTGGTTGCCGAATGGATCGACGCCAATGAGGCAACGTGGAAACCCTGGGTGGATGCAGGCCTCGCGGCCAAGCAGTAACCTTTTGAAGACTATGTGCAAAGGCCGGGATAACCCCCGGCCTTTGTCACCTTGCAGAAAAGCCCGCATCCCATGACCTCATCCTCCGACATCCGCCTGTCCTGCCGCAACATCTGGAAGGTCTACGGCAAAGACCCGGAACGCTATTTCAAGGGAAGTGCTGCAACCGATGATCCTGATGCGCTTGTCGCCAGAATGCGGGACGAAGGCGCGATACCTGCAGCGGCCAATGTCAGCTTTGATGTGGGCGTGGGTGAGATTTTTGTCATCATGGGGCTGTCCGGTTCGGGCAAATCCACTGTGGTGCGCTGTTTGTCGCGGCTTGTCGACCCGACTCATGGCGAAGTGGTGCTGGATGGCGAGGACCTTCTGGCCAAGTCGGACAAGGACATGATCCAGGTCCGCCGCCACAAGATCGGCATGGTGTTTCAGAATTTCGGCCTCATGCCGCATCTGTCAGTCTATGAAAACATCGCCTTCCCGCTCAGCCTTCAGGGCAGCACACCTGCTGATGCCAAGCCGCGCGTGGACAAGGTCATCGACCTTGTGGGTCTTCAGGGGCGCGAGAAAAGCTATCCTCATCAGCTTTCGGGCGGTCAGCAACAACGTGTCGGGATCGCCCGATCGCTTGCGGTGGACCCTGATCTATGGCTTCTGGATGAGCCGTTTTCAGCGCTTGATCCGCTCATCCGGCGGCAAATGCAGGACGAATTCCTGCGCATTCAGAATGACTTGCACAAATCGATCGTGTTCATCACCCATGACTTCCTTGAGGCGCTGCGCGTGGCCGACCGCATGATGATCATGCGCGGCGGTCAGGTTGTGCAAACCGGCACACCGGCTGAGTTGATCACCAACCCTGCCGATGACTATGTCGCCGAGTTTACCAATGACGTGCCTCTGGTCCGCGTGCTCTGCGCGCATGAGGTGATAGATACCGACGCGGTTCCGGATGAAGGCCGCATGCGCGTGCCCGCCGAGACGCCTGTTGAAACGCTCCTGCCCATGCTGGCCGCCCACCCGGAAGGTGTGGCTGTGGACCGCGCCGGCACAGTTGAGGGTATCGTGACAGCTCAAAGCGTGATCTCTGCTCTGGCCCGTCTGTCAGATCAGGACGACAAAGCTGAGGCGACGGCATGAGTGAGACGCGCACGCATTGGGCGTGGTTCGCGCTGATTGGCCTGACGCTGGTGACATTGGGGTTTCGCGATCGGCTTGACTGGCTGATGTCCTTCCCAGAGGCGTGGGAGGTTCCCCTCACCGACTGGCTCAACGCGATCATGGCCGTGATTATCGACACGTTCGGCCCATTTTTCCGCGGGTTTTCCTCTCTGATGGACCATCCCATGTCCTGGGTGCGAACCATTTTGCAATCCACGCCCTGGGCGCTCACCATCGGGTTGCTGATGCTCGCCTCTTACGCCGTCTCCGGCGTCAAGCTGGCGATTTTTACATTCTTCGCCATGTTTTACATGGTCCTGATCGGATACTGGTCAGAGTCCATGAACTCACTCGCACTGGTCCTGATCTCAGTACCCATGGCGGTCATGATCGGATTTGCCGTGGGCACAGCGGCCTTTTATTCAGACCGCGCCGACCGGATCATCTCGCCCACGATGGATGTGCTGCAAACCATACCGGTCTTTGCCTATCTTTTGCCCATCCTGCTGCTCTTTGGCTTTGGGCCGATGGTCGGCCTCATCGCCTCGATCCTCTATGCTGTGCCGCCCATGGTGCGCAATACGACCCTTGGCCTCAGACGCGTCAATGAAGAAGTCATCGAAGCGGGTACGATGGCCGGAGCCACGGCCATGCAAATGTTCTGGCGCGTGCGCGTGCCAAACGCGTTGCGGCAGATCCTTTTGGGCATCAACCAGACCATGATGGCGGCCTTTTCGATGATCATCATCGCCTCGATCATCGGTGGCACCTCGGATATCGGCTGGGAGGTACTCACCCAAATCCGCAAGGCCAACGTGGCCGAAGCCATTCTTGCAGGCATCGTGATAGCCCTCATGGCCATGGTCATGGATCGGCTCACCGCTCAGGCCGCAACAGCACGCGCGCCGGATGGCGGCGATGAACCAAGCTTTGCCCAGCGCAACCGCTACTGGATTGCCGCAGGTGTTCTGACCATCGCCATCCTCGCTCTGGCGCAGGTCTTTCCGTTCCTCAAAAGCTACCCGCAAGCGTGGGAGTTCTACCCGGCACAGGCGATGAATGACGCCTTCAACTATGTGCTGGTGGAATACGCCGCCGCCATCAAGACGATCAAAACCTTCGCTTTGTTCTACATCATGCTGCCGGTGAAATCCGGGCTGGAGCAAACCATCAGCCCGTTTTCCTGGGGCTTTGAATTCACCACGCCGATGAAAATCGGCTTTGGTGTCGTGATGTCGGGCTTCGTGGCCTACGCCGCCCTGCGCGACCGCATCAACCTGGCCATTGGCATCGCGCTGGCGGCCATTCTCATCTATTTCGGCATCACCCGCCTGCCCTGGCTGTCTGTTGCCGCTGTCATGGTCCTGCTCGCCTGGCAGGCAGGCGGCGTGCGACTGGCCATTGGCACGGGCATCGGCCTTGTGTTCCTGATGGTTGCGGGCGTCTGGCCCGAAACCATGGTGTCCTTTTATCTCTGTGGCATCGCCGTGCTGCTGTCCTTCCTGATTGGCACCACGCTGGGCGTTCTGGCTTCGGAAAACGATACCGTCTCGGCCTTTCTGCGCCCGATCAACGACACGCTGCAGACCATGCCGCTCTTTGTGATCCTCATCCCCTTCGTGATGTTCTTCAAACTGGGCGACTTCACCGCCCTTCTGGCGATCATGGCCTATTCCATCGTGCCTGCCATCCGCTATGCCGAGCACGGTTTGCGGGGGGTGTCGCCGCAAGTGATCGAGGCCGCACGCGCCTGTGGCTGCACACGGCTTCAGATGCTCTGGCGCGTGCGGCTTCCACTGGCCCTGCCCCAGCTTATGCTGGGTCTCAACCAGACGATCATGTTCGGCGTCGCAATGCTTGTGATCACCGCGCTTGTCGGCACCAGCGATTTGGGACAGGAAATCTATATCGGTCTCAACAACGGTGATTTCGGCGTTGGTATGGTCGCGGGGATCGGCATGGCCATTCTGGCAATGATTGCCGACCGCATGACCAAAGCCTACAGCCGCAAAGGTCAGGCCGCGCTCGGTCAGGCGTGATCAGGCAGGGCTGCGAGCCCTTCGGCTCAGCGCCAAAGGCTCCATCAACCCGGCCAAAAGGATTAGCGGCAAGCCCACCATCTCGCGCCAGCCAAAGGGCTCTCCGGCCCAGATCGCCGCCGAGACAGCTGCCACCACGATCTCTGCCATGAAGAGCAGCCCCACCAACCCCGGATTGAGCTTGGAGGGCGCATAGATCGACGCATATCCCCCTGGAATAATGAGCAAAAGCGCCACGGGCAGGAACCAGATGAGCACGCCACCCACTGCCGCGCCCTGCGGTGGTGATGCCGTGCCTTGCGAGGTGGACACCAGCGCCACCACTACGGAAACCAGTGCCGCAACAAGAAAGAAGTTCGTCGCCTGCGTCGCGATACGCACCCGCTTTTCTGTGAGGATCAAGGTGCATCCCAGCGCCCAGAACACACCCGAGATCAATCCGAACCAGTCCCCCCAGACCCGCGGCAGGGGCAATCCGGCTTCGTCCGAGAACACAACCATCATGCCCGCCACGCCCAGCGCAATCGCCGCCCAACGGTACCACGTCATCCGGTCGCCCAGAAACGCCCAGCCAAGCAAGAACCCCCAGATCGGCATGAGATAAAAGAGCAAAACCGCCCGCACCACATCGGTGTAAAGCAGGGCAGCGGCATAAAGCGCATAGGCGCACCCCCCAGAATGCCGCCCAAAAGCGCCCATCCCAGACGGTAATCCGCGCGAAGCACCCAAACCAATGGCAAACAGATCAGCGCAGGAATGCCCGTGAAAAACGCCATCGCCCAGGGCGCGTCAAACCCGCCCTCTTCGACCAGCCGCAAAGGCAACCAGAATATGCCCCAGCACATCCCCGCAAAGAGGCCAGCCCACACAGCCAGTCGGTTGCCGTCCGTCATGTCACGCTTTCGCAGATGTTAGGGGCGTTCTGGTATATCCACCAGTTTGCCACGCGGAATTTCACAAGCCTTATCATAAAGCGGCGTTTCCGCCAGCATCGCGGGATGCATCTGACCGTCATTGCCCTCGATTCTAACCTCGGTGCCGGGTCCGGCCTCGGGGCTATCCATCAACACATAGCCAATCCCGTTTTGAAGATAGGGAGAGAACGCCCCGGCGGTCACGCGCCCGGCTACCGCCCCGTTCCACTCCACGCGCCCATGAATACGCGGTGTCGCCTCGGGGCAGAGGATGCCATACAGGCGTTGGCGTTTGTCGGCTTTCTCTAGTGCCGCTTTTCCGATGAAATCATCCTTGTCCATCGCCACGAAACCACCCAACCCCACATCGTAAGGCGTTGTTGTTTCGTCGAAATCCGAATTGGCGTTGAGAATTCCGGCTTCCAGCCGCCGAATGTTCATGGAATCCAGCCCAAACATGCGCATCCCATGCGGCGCGCCCGCCTTTTCCAGATGCGCCCAGAGCGCATGGGCATCATGATGCGGCTCGGTATAAAACTCCCAGCCCAGTTCATTGGTGTATCCCGTCCGGGTGATCAGCACCCGCTGACCACCGAAATCGACCCAGGCGCTGCCAAAATATCCAAAAGGCGATGGAATCCCGTCCTTGGCCGCCGCTTCGAGGATATCCATCGAGGTCGGGCCCTGAATTTGACTGACATTGATATACGTGCCGATGATCTCAACATCCATGCCCTTGGCATGGGCACGCGCCCAGTTGATGAAATCGCCATCGGCCTGCACGTACCAGTAACGGTTTTCCTCTAGCCTAGCAAAAACCCCATCAACAAGCAGCCCGCCATCGTCAAAACACGCGATCCCATAGCCACAGCGCCCCACCTTGACCTTGGCCACATTGTTCACAAAAAGCAGGTCCATCAGTTTGGTCGCATCGGGGCCGACAATCTCAATGGGCCATTCCCCGGTGTGCAGGCAAGCCGCCTTGGTCCGCAAAAGCCAATAGCCCTCGTCCGTGTCCAGATCATCCATGTAAACGCACATGAACCGGCGGTTATAGACTGTGTAATGCGGGCCGTGTTTGGCCTCGAGATCGTGATATACATGCCGGTGCATGTTAAAATCCCACCCCGACCCGGGGCGAGACGTGATCAGATCACGGGTTTTGCCATCGCTCGAAATCATGTGCCTGTCTCCGGGTCCAGATTTGCTCCCAGCGCCTCTGCGACAAGGTTTTGGAAATGATGCACCGCATGTTCGCTCAGCTCGGTTTTGCCTGCATCCACGACGAAACGGCCTTGGTTGTACCCGCTAGACTTCAAACCTTTTTGCACGCTTTCACAAAGACCGATGTCCTCAGGTTGCAGCACGTCGATCTGATAGTTGATCGCATCGCGCAGCTGATCTGTGACCTGTCCGTCCTTCACAAACCAGTCCTGAAACTCGACGCAGCGCTCTGGCGCGGTCGGGTTCATCTGCAGCACCGACAGGTTGGCCTCTCCGGGATAGGCCCAGATGGTAAAATTCGGCCAGACATACCAGCCCGCATAACCAAAATCGACGTCACCGGGTTGGAAGGAAAAGGCGCGGTTGCTCAGCGACTTGGGGTTCCCCGCGCATTGGCTGGAGTAATATTTCGACGTGATCGTGCGGTAGCTGTCCATGTCCACCAGATCGACGAAATCCTTGTGCGCCGGGTGGCAGTGGTAGCATTCCAGGAAGTTATCCACGAGCACCTTCCAGTTCGCCTCGACTTCATAGGTGTCACGCTGCGCAAACTGAAGATCATCGACCGACGGGACATAATGACGAATTTCAGACTCCAGATCGCCCATTTGTTCGGCAAATGGCATGGCATCAGCATCCAGATTGACCAAAACCAGACCACAGAACACCTCAACCCGCACCTCCTTGAGCGAGAATTGCGATTTGTCGAAGCCTTTAACGGTTTCGGTATTCCGCGCTGATTTCAGTGTGCCGTCAAAATCAAACGCCCAGGCGTGGTAGGGACAGGTGATGACATTCTTGCGCCCCGTGCCCGAGACAAGCTCATGCCCCCGGTGCGGGCAGACATTGTAAAACGCCTTCAACTCGCCGGCCCGCGTCCGCGCAACAAAGACGTTTTGCTCATGAATACGCACCGTAAGAAACGCGCCCGGCTCGGCCACCTGGCTGACATGCCCCGCATAATTCCAGCTGCGGTAGAAAATCGCCTGTTTCTCATGCTCCCAGATGGCAGGGTCATGGTAGAACCGGGCAGGCAAGGTGTAGCTGTCGCTGGGGTCGGCCCGAAACGGCAGATCACCTGGCATTAAGTTGAGAATCGGAAGGGTCATGGCATCCTCCTGTTGGCGCGTATTGACAGATCAACACATTATTCTGAATATTGGCAAACGCTCTTTTCTACACCATTTGACCAAGAATTTCTTATGCGAAAGCCGCCTACACCGCCACTCGACCTGCTAGAACCGTTCGAGGCCTCGGCCCGGCTCGGCAGCTTTACCCGTGCCGCCAAAGAACTTTCGGTCACGCAATCAGCCATCTCACAACGCGTGCGCAAGCTAGAGGACCTGCTCAACACCAAGCTTTTTGAGCGCGGGCACCGCACCATCACGCTCACGCCTGAAGGCCGCGAGTTGCTCAACGGGGTCAGTGTCGCGCTACAACACCTCACCTCTGCCACCCATTCCCTGCGCCAAAGGGAATCGCGCCCCATCGTGCGCCTATCGGCGGACACGTCCATTGCGCAGCTCTGGCTGATGCCCCGGCTGGAAAGCTTTCTTCTGGGCGCACACGGGCTTGCCGTGGACCTGACGGTGTCAGACACCGAAGACGAGGTACTCAATGCCGATGTGGCCATCCTTCACGGGGCCGGAGACTGGCCCGGCTTTACCGCAGAGCTGCTCTTTCCGGACGAAATTTATCCCGTATGTTCAAGAAGCTACCTCGCCAGATATCCCATGCGTGATCCTTCCGATCTGCTGGAGGCCGAACTCATTGACCTCGACTACATCCGCTGGAACTGGATCAACTGGGGCATCTGGCTGACCGAAGCCGGGTTTGACCCGGCCCGCGCCCGCGTGCTGTTGCGCACCAACAGCTATATGGCCCTTCTGGATGCCGCGCGCGCGGGGCTTGGGGTGGCCCTGGGATGGGGCCCATTGATGGATCAGGACCTGGCCGATGGCCTGCTGATCCGCCCCCTGCACATCTCCGTGCGTCCTGACTATGGCTATTATCTTCTGGTACGCGACAATTCCGGTGACAGCCCGCACAAGCTTGCCCGGCATCTGAAATCCGCTACTTTGATCCGATAAGGCGACCATGGAGCCGCGGTGTCGGTTTCAGACCTATCAAAGTCGATTGAAGCTTGGGCAGGTTTGGTGTTTGCTGATTTTGTAAGATAGAGACAAATAACCTGGGAGAAGGCCGATGCGCTATCATGCGCCTGCGACCCTTGAGGATGCAACACAACTGCTTGGATCGGATCTGGGAGACTGCCGGATTTTGGCCGGGGGCACGGACCTTTTGGTGCGGATGCGCTCGGGCTTTGCCGAACCGGACAACATCCTGGATATCAAACGCATAGACGGCATGCGCGACATCACGGCAGAGGATGGCGGGTGGCGTCTGGGCGCGGCAGTATCTGGAGCCGAGATGGGCGAGCATGCGGGCCTGACCGCCGACTGGCCCGGTGTGGTAGAAGCTGCAGGTCTCATTGGCTCGACGCAGATTCAGGGACGCTGCACCGTTGTGGGCAACCTCTGTAACGCCTCCCCTGCCGCCGACAGCGTACCGGCCCTGGTGGCCGCACGCGCCACCGCGCGGATTGCGGGCCCCAATGGCACGCGCGATATCCCGGTTGAGGACGTGCCCACGGGGCCCGGTAAGACCTCTTTGGCCAAGGACGAATTCGTCGCCTCGGTCTTCCTGCCAGCCCGCCCCGACACCTCAGGCGATGCCTACCTGCGGTTCATCCCGCGCACGGAAATGGATATTGCCGTAGTGGGTTGTGGTCTGTCGCTGACGCTTGATGGCGATGGCACCTGTACAGATGCCCGTGTGGCGCTCGGCGCGGTTGGCCCTAAGGTCATCATCGTCGAGGACGCCGCCAAGGCCCTGATGGGCACCAAGGTGGACGAAGCCGCGCTGGACGCGCTTGCCGCTGCATGTTCCGCCGCCGCCACCCCCATCGCCGACAAACGCGGCACGGTCGAGTTCCGCACGCATGTCTCCGGCGTGCTCGCGAAACGCGCCGCCAAAATTGCCGCATCCCGCGCAGGAGCTTGAGATCATGAGAAAAATTCACGTTTCCACCAAGATCAACGGCGACCCGACCGAGTTCCTGTGTGAACCTGACGAGACGCTTCTCGATGTGCTGCGCGATCAGCTGGGCATGACCGGCTCGAAGGAAGGCTGCGGCACGGGCGACTGCGGGGCCTGTTCGGTCACTGTGAATGGCCGTCTGGTCTGTTCCTGCCTTGTGCTGGGGGCCGAGGCCGAGGGGGCCGAGGTCGCCACTATCGAAGGCATGGCCGAGGGCGATCAACTGCACCCGCTGCAGCGGCACTTCATAGAAAACGCCGCCCTGCAATGTGGGATCTGCACGCCGGGCATCCTTGTGGCGGCCAAATCGCTTTTGGAGCACAACCCCGACCCCACCGAGGAAGAAACCCGGTACTGGCTGGCGGGCAATCTCTGCCGCTGCACAGGCTATGACAAAATCATCCGCGCCGTGATGGCCGCGGGCAAGGAAATGCGGGAGGCATCCTAATGGCACTCGACAGCAAACAGGTTCTGGACACACGGGAATTCAAGGTTGTCGGCACACGCGTGCTGCGCCCCGATGGGGTTGACAAGGTCACCGGCAAGGCTCGGTTTGGCGCGGATATCACAGCGCCCGGCATGCTGGTGGGCTTGGTGCTGCGCTCACCACACGCGCATGCGCGGATCAAGTCGATTGATACCTCTGCGGCTGAGGCCATGGACGGCGTGCACGCGGTGGTCACCGCCGCAGATTTCGCACCCATTGAGGACGATGATTTCACCGCTGACGTGCTCGACAACTGCATGGCACGCGACAAGGCCCTTTACGACGGGCATGCCGTTGCTGCGGTTGCGGCCAGTTCGAACCACATCGCCAAAAAGGCGCTGAAAGCGATCAAGATCGACTATGAAGTTCTGGATCACGTCACAGATGTGGATGAGGCGATCAAACCCGGCGCACCGATCCTGCATGAGGGCGGCGGCAATGAATCCGTGCCAGAGGGCAGCAGCAAGAACATCATGGCGCGCTATGAGTTCGGTCATGGCGATGTCGAGGCCGGGCTGAAGAACGCCGACCGCGTGCTGGAGCGCAGCTACAAGACCGAGGCCACGCATCAAGGCTATATTGAGCCGCATGCCTGTCTGGCGCAGATGGGGCCTGATGGGCAAGCCGACCTGTGGTGCTGCACCCAAGGGCATTACATGGTGCGCAACACCTGTGCCGCCATTCTGGGCCTCGATCAGGGACAACTGCGCGTCACCGCGTCCGAAATTGGCGGCGGTTTTGGCGGCAAGACAACAGTGTTCCTGGAACCTGTCGCGCTGATGCTGGCCAAGAAATCCTCGCGCCCAGTAAAGATGGTGATGACCCGCTCAGAGGTGCTTCGGGCCACGGGGCCCACCGCCTCAAGCTCTGTCGATATCCGCATCGGCATGACCAAAGACGGTCAGATCACCGCCGCAAGTGCCGAGCTGCGCTATCAGGGTGGGGCCTATGCCGGATCGCCTGTGGAATTCGGTTCCATGTCGGCCTTCGCCCCCTATGACCTTGAAAACGTGCAGACAATCGGCTGGGACATCGTCACCAACCGCCCCAAGCAAGCCGCCTATCGTGCCCCCGGCGCGCCCATGGCCGCCTTTGCGGTGGAGTCAGCGATTGACGAACTGGCCAAGGGCTTTGATCTCGACCCGCTTGAGGTGCGCCTGAAAAACGCCGCGCGCGAGGGTACGGTGGCCTCTTATGGTCCTACCTACCCCGCCATTGGCCTTGAAGCGACGTTGCGCACGGCCAAGGATCATCCGCACTGGACAGCCCCATTGGGCGAGAACCAGGGCCGCGGCGTGGCGTGCGGCTTCTGGTTCAACTTTGGCGGCGACACCTGTGTGTCTCTCAACATCACGCCCGATGGCACGGTGACCGTGTCGGAAGGCAACCCCGATATCGGCGGCTCTCGTGCGTCGATGTCGATGATGGCGGCAGAAGAGCTGGGCATTCCCTATGAGAAGGTCCGCACGATTGTGGCCGACACAGGTTCGCTTGGTCAAAACGAGGTCACAGATGGCTCTCGCGTCACCTTTGCCGTGGGTCTGGCCACCATTGAGGCCGCCCGCGCCGCCAAGCGCGAAATGTGCAAACGCGCCGCCATGGTGTGGGGCATTGAGCCCGAGGCGGTGGAATGGAAAGACGGGGCCGCGCATCCGGCTGGTCCAAACGCGGGCACACACCCGCCCATGTCCCTCGCCGAGATTGCCGAGATTGCGTCCAACACCGGCGGGCCAATCGCGGGCCATCACGAGGCCAACCCAGAAGGCGCTGGCGTCAGCTTTGCCACGCATATGGTCGACACCGAAGTGGATCCGGACACAGGTGCAGTGAAAATCCTGCGCTACACGGTGTTTCAGGACGCAGGCAAGGCCGTGCATCCCGATTATGTCGAGGGTCAGTTTCAGGGCGGTGCGGTGCAGGGCATCGGCTGGGCTTTGAACGAGGAATATATCTACGGCGAGGATGGCATCCTGCAGAATGCCGGGTTCCTGGATTACCGCATCCCTGTGGCCTCTGACCTGCCGATGATCGACACGGTGATTTTGGAAATCCCCAACCCGGGCCATCCTTACGGGGTGCGTGGTGTGGGCGAGACATCCATCGTGCCGCCCTTGGCCGCAATCGCCAACTCGGTGAGTGCGGCGTCTGGTGTACGGATGCAGGATTTGCCAATGTCACCCCCTAAGGTGTTGAAAGCCATACAAGATCAGTGAAGCGACGTCCCGGGCCAGCCCCGGGACCTCCACCCGAGGCGCGCCATGGTCAAAGTGAAAATCTGGGGCTCTCTGGCCACCTTCACCGAGGATCAGCGCGAGGTTGAGGTTGAGGCCAGCACCCTGCGCGAGTTGCTTGACGGGTTGGCCGAAAGCTACCCCGGATTAAAACCGCAACTGGAGCGCGGCGTGTCGGTGTCAATCGATGGGCGGATTTACAATGACAGCTGGTTTCAGCCGATTGAGCCGGAGAGTGAAGTCGTGCTCTTGGCACGGTTGAAGGGGGATAGACCGGGTCTCGCACCGTCCGGTTTAAGAAACTCTGCGCCAAAAAAATCGCGATGTGATATCTCCTCGCTCTTCTTCACCAATCGTTAGTTTCATGCAGCTAAGAGACGAAAAAACGTCGCCTGGTCGTGCCTGTTACCACGATCACGTTCCCGTCCGTTGAAGACCGAAGAGAAATTTACGTGACCCCGAAAACGTCAGTCCCCCTGGACCAGGAAAGACCATTCGAATTTGACGAACTGTTCTTTTCACGCACCGATGAGCGCGGAGTCATTCAGGCCGGAAACAGCGTTTTCCAATCCATAAGCGCCTATTCCTGGGATGAAATACTTCATGCACCACATCGTCTTATCCGCCATCCGGACATGCCGCGTGGCGTTTTCTGGCTCATGTGGGACACCATTCAAAAGGGCAACCCCATTGGCGCCTACGTTAAAAATCTTGCAAAAGATGGACGCTACTACTGGGTTTTTGCGGCTGTGACACCCATCGAAGGTGGATTTTTGTCCGTCAGGCTCAAACCAAGCAGTACGGTGTTCGAAGCCGTCAAAAAGCAATACGCAGCTTTGCGGGATGCCGAAGTGACGCAGAACGTGTCGCCCAAAGAAAGTGCGGCTCGACTAACAGACAATCTCGCAGGTTTGGGATACGACAGCTACAGCGCTTTCATGGCGCAAGCGCTCAGTTTGGAAATCAGCGCGCGGAATGAAAATCTGGGCCGTACGAAGGATGCGAGTCAGACCTGTTTTGAAAGACTCGCCAAATCAGCGGAAGACTTGCTTTACTGCACGAGCAACATTGCCGATGTGTTTTCAAAGAATAAGCATATCCCACTGAACCTGAAAATACATGCTGCACAGCTTGGCGATATTGGCACACCGATTGGGACAATTTCGGACAACTACACCATGATTTCCAACGAGATTCAGCAGCAAATGTCTGAATTTGTTAGGAATTGCCGCAACGTGTCACAGGCGGTTGGCACGGGTTGGTTTTTGACCAGCACGACCATGGTTCAGCGCCAGGTCATCGACATTTTCCAATACGAAGAGACCTGTGCGGCCGTCAATCAAGACGTAGAGATGCAGCATTTGCGCACACAACAGCAAAACTATTCCGAGCAGGCGCTCAAAGGGTTGCGTGCAATATCGTCTCAAATCGAGCTGTTTTCGCAATCCTGCGCGGAAATGCGACGACTATCAACCAGTCTCAAGGTCATCCGGGTCATCGGTAAGATCGAAAGCGCATCGATCGACAATTCACTAAACAACCTCGATCACCTGATCGATGATCTGGGACAGTTTCAATCGGTTCTGGGCGAAGGGTTGGATGCCGTAGATGTTGCCAACAAGCATATGCGCAGCGACGTCGACATCTTGATTGGGCGTCGGGCAGCCGCCTGAGACGTGCATTTTTTATGTTGGACCGGATTCCCAGGGCGGGGCACGACGAAAACGGCTGCGACACGACCTTAGCAAAGGCGCATGTTTGCACAGATGCTGGATGCGGACCAAAGGCATCGTTCATCTAAAGTGTCACATCGCCTCCTCAAAAAACCTCAGCACAGCCTCCGCAAACACCTCCGGCCGCTCAACCAGCCCCAGATGCCGCAGGTCCGGCACGATCTCGACCTGAGCCTCTGCCATCTCATGCGCGATGGCCCAGCTCATGGCGGGAGTTGAGCCGCTGTCATGCTCACAGGTCATGACCAATGCAGGTGCATCTATTGGCGGATCAGGGCGGATAAGTTCGGTCACACCCGCCGCCAGAACGTAGCGGTGTGCGGCATAGTTTGCCGGATCATTTGCCACGACAATCTGGCGTACGCGGGCCACCGTATCGGGGTATTGTGCGTGAAACTCTTCGGTGAACCACCGCTTCAGCGCGGCATCTACGGTAGCCTTTGGCCCGCCCGCTGCACTGTCGCGCGCGGCCTTTTCGTACATCGCCTGCGCTTCCGGTTCGCGTTCATGCGGAGAATTCAGGATCGCCAGCGCCGACACGCGCTCGGGATGATCAAGCGCCACGCGCCGGTTGATCATGCCGCCGAGCGAAAAGCCCACCAAAGCAGCCCGCTCAACTTTCAGATGGTCCATGAGATCAACGAGTTGCTGTGAGAGCGCCGTCAATGTGACCTCGCCCTCCGGCACAGCACTTTGACCATGGCCCAGTAGATCGTAGCTCAACACTCGGTAACGCGACGACACCCCAGGCAGCACGCCGTGCCAGGTGATCTGACGGTTGAGCCCCAGCCCGTGGATCAGCGCCACAACGGGCGCATCTTCGGGACCGCTCAGGTCAAAAGCAGTGCCGTTCCACATCATACACCCGCCGGGTTATCCAGATCATGCCCCATCTCTTCGAGGTCCGCATAGCGATCTCCGATCCGGTGATTGGGATGGCCGCCCATTGAAGCCCCTAGAGCAATGATGATCTCGTCCTCGGCTGGCGCATCCGGTACGCTGGCATGGATGGTCTGATAATGCGAACGCCTGCCACCATCATCCTTGTCCATCAAGGGAATGACGAGCGACGTTCCCGCCCCACCCCGCGTGTTGGCAAAAACCATATAGCTCTTGGCCTTCACCGCATCGCGATACTGATTGCCGAACCACAGCGTGTGCGTCAGCCCCTGTCCGTGCTCCTGTTCGCCCCCCATGCCGACCACCGACGCCTTGCCGTAGCCCTCAACCGCACCGCCGGTGGCCTGCATGATCATTTCGGTGAGCAGCTTACCCAGTACGGGGCCGTGTTCGCGGATCTCGGGGCCCATATCCTCGACATGCCCGCGTCCGAACCACGGGTTACGGATGATGGCGATCGCAGCAATAAGCTTGGTTGGCTCAGTCACCTCTTTCCAGCCTTCCCGATAGGTGGTCTGTTCAACGAGAAGCGTGCGCCTTATCTCAACCGGCATGAGCCAGCTCCTGCGCCGCAAATTCCGGCATGACCTTGTCGATGAAAAGCTGCAAGCTGCGCTTTTGCAGGTCCATATCGGCCCCCATCGAGGCATAGTAAACAAAGGCATCCGCGCCATGAGCCTGATGCGCTTTGAGTTTTTCAACCACCTGCGCAGGGCTTCCGAACATCAGGTTGGTTTCCAGCATCTCGGGGTCCACGCGCGCATTGCCATCCAGCTCTTCCAGGGGCACCTGTTCGGGGAAGCCGTTGATCACCTTACCACGTTTCATCATCAGATTGCCAAATTGCCCCAGCACGTGGCGTAGCGAGCCCAGCGCACTTTGACGATCGGCTTCTGTCTCGTAGACAGCAGTGTGGCGCATTATGGCCCATGTGCCCTTGAACGGTTTGCCAGCCGCGTCGACCGCATCCTTGAGCCTTTTGGCATAGGTTTCCACCTCGCTCATCGGCATGGTGAGCGGCCAGCTCAGGATATTGCATTCATGTTCAACCGCATAGTCAAAGGTAATGGGCGCGCGCGCGGCCACCCAGACAGGCACGTCCGACTGAACCGGCTTGGGGCAGGACGTCGCACTCGGGAATTGCCAGAATTCGCCGTCATGGGCATAGTCACCGTCCCAGAGCTTTTGCACCACAGGCAGCATTTCCTGCATGTAGCGCCAGCTGTCTTTCTGATCGAGGCCAGGTTTCATTCGGTCGAACTCTCGCTGATAAGCCCCTGATCCGATGCCAAATTCCAGCCGTCCGTCACTGAGCAGATCAAGCATCGCGGCCTCGCCAGCCAGGTTGATGGGATGCCAGTAGGCCGCATTCACAACACCGACACCCAGACGGATGTTTTTGGCATGCTCGCCCCACCAGCCCAGGATCTGAAACGGGTTGGGCGCGATGGTCATCTCAAGCGCGTGATGCTCAGCGGCCCAGGCGATTTCAAACCCGGCGGCATCGGCCATTTTGACCATATCCAGCGTATGATCGCGCACCGCTTTCATATCTGTGTCCGGGGTCATCCGCTCCAGATTGATGGCAAGATGAAATTTCATGTCTTCTCCCCTTTCGAGTGCAAAAGTGTGTCGGAATACCACGCGGCGAACCGCGCGACATTGGCCTCTAGAAGTGGTTGGAACCGCCCTTGCGCCGCATCGGGCGAGGCAAGACCGCGTTGTTGGTTTTCCAACGCCGGAATGTCCTCATCAATCGCGGCATCGAGCCGAATATGGTAGGCGGCAAGAGCCTCATCCGCGCCGGTAAGGTCCAGCGTTTCGCGTGGGAAACACGCAGTTTGAATGACGCGGCATTGATTTGGCCCCAGCGGATAAGCCTCATAGACCCAAAGCGCATCGCGCCCTGCGGCGAATGTCATATTTGGAAAGACCCAAGTATAGCGCACGCCCTCTGCGGCGCGGCCCGAAAGCCCCGGCATGGGCGGGAGCGCCTTGTCTTGTTCGTCCTGCAATAGCCCGCCGGTGCCCTCAGTTGGGCCGAACTGCGTGGCAAAGGCCCCCTGCACCGGGTCGGGCACATCGGGTGGCAGATAAACGTCGTCAATCGAGTCTGCATGCACGAAGGGCAGGTGGTAATATTCGTTAAAGACCTCCAGAAAGGCCTTCCAGTTGCAGCCCACGACCATCTCGCGGCGGCGCGTGGTGACAAGGTTCTCCAGTGGCCAGGGCGCATGAATAGCCGGGAACTCAGCCAGAACCGTATCGAGCGCGGGCGCGTCGGGATTGAGGCAGATAAAAGCAAATCCCAGACGCTCTTCGGCGCGGTAGGTTTTGAGACCATAATCGGCCTTGTCAAACCCCTCTACCGCATCCATCTCAGGTGCCGCGACGAGCCGCCCGTCCAGCCCATAGAACCACGAATGAAACGGACAGCGCAGGCCGCGACAGGTGCCCTGCCCCTCGACAAGCCGCGCGCCGCGATGGCGGCAGGTATTGGCAAAGGCGCGCAACCCGCCATCTATGTCGCGCAACAGGATGATCGCCTGCCCGGCCAGATCAAGTGCTACAAAATCGCCCGGCGCTTTCACCAGATCCGCGCGGCCAACCCCAATCCAACCTTGACGAAAGAGCTGCTCAACCTCCAGCGCCTCAACGGTCGCATCGGTGTAGCAGCGTGGCGGGATGGAATACGCCTCTGCCGCCGGCGCGCGGCAGGCTTGCAACGCATGTTGGAGCGTGTCGTCGAGGGCCATCGCTCACCTCATCTGAAACGGGTTGGCCATGGGTGCGTCCGACAGGTTCACCCAGACCGTCTTGGGGCGGGTGTAGTCGTAGACCGCCTGAAACCCGCTCTCGCGGCCATAACCGGAACCTTTGACGCCGCCGAACTCGGCAATGGGAGAGATCACGCGATAGGTATTCACCCAGACAATCCCGGCCCGGACCTTGCGTGCCATACGCACCGAGCGCGCGGAATCGCGGGTAAATATCCCTGCTGCGAGGCCGTGCTTGGTTTGGTTGGCCAAGGCCAGTGCCTCTGCTTCAGTTTTGAACCGCAACACACTGAGAACCGGTCCAAAAAGCTCTGTGTCCACGATGGTCAGATCGGGCGACGGGCAATCAAGAATCGTCGGTTGAAAGAACATGTCGCTTGCCGCATCCGCCCGCGCCCCGCCACAGACCAGACGCGCGCCCTCAGACACGGCGCCCTTCACCTGGGCCTCGATATGCTCAAGCTGCCCATGGGTGCAAAGCGGGCCCATTTCGGTCTCTTCCGCCATGGGATCGCCAATGCGAATGCCAGCGGCAATTTCTGACATCTTTTCAAGGAATTGGTCGGCGACATTCTCGTGTACGATAAGCCGACTTCCTGCCACACAGGATTGCCCAGACGCGCCAAAAATACCCGCCACACTGGCGTTAACGGCACTTTCGATATCCGCGTCCTCGAACACGATGAAGGGCGATTTTCCACCCAGTTCCAGGCTGACTTCGGCAAAGTTTTCCGCCGAGTTGTGAATGACATGCCGCGCGGCCATGGGGCCACCGGTGAAACTCACCCGCGCCACCAAAGGATGCGATGTGAGGACCTTGCCGCAAGGATCGCCATGCCCGGTCAGGATATTGACCACACCATCGGGAATACCCGCCTCGGCGATGAGCTTGCCAAACTCCAGGATCACCGCAGGCGCATGCTCGGACGTTTTCAACACCACGGTGTTGCCCGCCGCCAAAGCCGGGCCGATTTTGACCGCTGTGAGGAAAAGCTGACTGTTCCAGGGGACAATGGCGGCAATCACGCCCAAAGGCTCACGTTCGGTAAAGGCGAACATGTCGGGCTTGTCGATGGGCAGGGTCTTGCCCTCGATCTTATCCGCCGCACCGGCGTAAAAGTAAAAAAATTCAGCGATATACTTGGCCTGCCAGCGGGTTTCCTTGAACATCTTGCCGCTGTCGCGCGTCTCGATCTCGCCTAGCGCCTCAGAACGATCCGCCAGCAAATCGCCCAGCTTGCGCAGGCACGCCCCACGCTGGGTGGCCGTCATGGACGCCCAAGGCCCGTCATAGCAGGCGGCATGCGCCACCTGCACAGCGCGATCCACGTCCTCTGCCGTGGCCTCGGGCACCCGCGCCCAAACCGCGCCAGTAGCCGGGTTGAACGTCTCAAACGTGCCGCCATCGCTGGCCTGCGCCCACGCCCCACCGATCAACATGGAATAGCTCTCGACCATCGTGTCCTCCTCCCAAAGGCTGTAACGAGGGTCGATCCCCTCAACACGCCCAGTCTGGCACGGAATGACAATTCTTGAAATCGAATTGTTTTGCAGATTAAGTTCGGATTATTCGAATTATTGACCGAGCCACTTATATGAACCTTGCCGCCGTCCAAACCTTTCTGTCCATCGTCGACACCGGAAGCCTCGTGCGGGCCTCACAAGAGCTGAACGTCACGCAATCAACTGTCACAGCCCGGCTCAAGACGTTGGAAGACGCGTTGGGCCAGCAACTTCTCAATCGGCAGAAATCCGGCACGACCCTGACCCCTGCAGGCGCGAAATTCCTGCGCTATGCGCGCACGATGACCGGGCTGTGGCGGCAGGCGAAATATGAAACCGCCCTGCCCGCTGGTCTGGCCTCAGTCTGCACTTTTGGCTGTGACCGCGAGCTGTGGCACGGGCCGGGACGGGCGTTTTTCAACGGCGTGGTGGGCGGGCGCGATGACATGGCCGTGGCGGTGCGTCAGGGCAGTGCGGCGGAATTGGAAAGCTGGCTGGCCGAGGGGATGGTGGACGTGATCCTGACCTATGATCAGGTGGCGCGCGGGTCGCAGACGGTGCATCCGCTTCCTCCCGAAGAGCTAGTGCTTTACTCCGACCGACCTGACACGCCAATCGACAACGATCCGCTTTACATCTTTGTCGATCACGGCGCGGAGTATCGCCAGCAGCATGATGAATTTTACCACCATGCCGGAGTGGCACGGATCAGCTTTGACAGCTCCTGGTGGGCATTGCAGCACATGCTGGAACATGGCGGGTCTGCCTATCTGCCGCGCGCTTTGGCGGCACCATATGTTGATCAAATGCGTTTGCATTTACCCACAGATGCCCCGGTGTTTTATCGCAAGAAAAGCCTGATTGTGCGGGACACGGCGGCACGCAACTGGACATGGTTCGCGCCACTGGTCGAGGCCTTGTCCGCGCCTGTGGCCTAAGTGCGTGCATCTTGCTTTGACTCTACCACGCCTGCATGGTTCGCTGCGCGCGACAAAGGACCAAGACCATGACCCATATCCTCGCAATTGATCAGGGCACGACCTCCAGCCGGGCCATTTTGTTTGACGATAGGCTTAACGTCACCGCCACAGCACAAGAGGAATTCACCCAGCATTTCCCCAATTCCGGCTGGGTCGAGCATGATCCGGATGACATCTGGGCCACCACCGCCGCCACCTGCCGTGGGGTGATTGAACTTGCAGGCATCAATGCAACCGATATCGCCGCCATCGGCATCACCAATCAGCGTGAAACGACACTGGTCTGGGATCGCTCAACCGGCAAAGCCATTCACAACGCTATTGTCTGGCAGGACCGGCGCACCGCGGAGTTTTGTCGTACTTTGAAAGAGGCCGGGCACGAAGAGATGGTGACCGAGCGCACGGGGCTTTTGCTTGACCCTTATTTCTCGGGCACAAAACTGACCTGGATCCTGGATCAGGTTGAGGGCGCGAGGGCCAAAGCCAAGGCGGGCGATCTGCTTTTTGGCACGGTGGATTGCTATCTCATCTGGAAGCTGACGGGCGGCAAGGTGCATGCCACAGACGCCACCAATGCCGCACGCACACTGCTTTATGACATTCGCAAAGGGGCCTGGAGCGAGGAGATTTGTGCGCTTTTGGATGTGCCTATGCAGATGCTGCCCGAGGTGCGCGATAGTGCCGCTGATTATGGTAGCACACGCGCCGACCTTTTTGGTCGCGAAATTCCGATCCTCGGGGTCGCAGGGGACCAACAGGCGGCGACGGTCGGACAGGCGTGTTTTTCTCCGGGCATGATGAAATCGACCTATGGCACGGGATGTTTCGCGCTTTTGAACACCGGCGGCACGCCGGTGCGCTCGCAAAACCGGTTGCTCACAACTATCGCGTATCAGTTAGACGGCAAGCCAACCTATGCACTGGAAGGGTCGATCTTTATCGCGGGGGCTGTTGTGCAATGGCTGCGGGACGAGCTGAAGGTCATTAAGGAGGCTGGCGAGACCCAAAGCCTTGCCGATGCCGCGGATCCTCATCAGTCGCCCATTCTTGTCCCGGCCTTTACCGGTCTGGGGGCTCCCTATTGGAACCCAGACTGTCGCGGGGCCCTGTTCGGGATTACCCGTGGCACCGGCCCGGCAGAGTTGTCGCGGGCCGCACTGGAAAGCGTGGGGTTCCAAACCCGCGACCTGTTGGAGGCAATGACAGCCGATTGGAATGCCTCGGACGCCGATCAGGTGCTGCGCGTGGATGGCGGCATGAGCGCGTCGGGATGGACCATGCAGTTTTTGGCCGATATCAGCGGCGCACCTGTGGACCGGCCCAAGGTGTTGGAGACCACAGCTCTTGGGGCCGCGTGGCTCGCGGGGATGCAGGCTGGAGTTTACCCGGATCAAGCAGGTTTTGCGAAGGCCTGGGCGCTGGATGAGCGATTTGAACCCGCCATGGACAATGAACTGCGCGAGACACGCTATGCCGCGTGGAAGCGCGCTGTGGCGGCGACTATGGCTGTTTGACCGCAAAAGAGTTCAGCCTGACTTGAATTCTACTCCTAATTTTCAGATAAAGTGAAAATGGCAATCAAAATTGACATGCTTCGCTGTTTTCTAACTGTGGCCGACCGCGGCAACCTGAGTGATGCGGCCAAAGAGCTTGGGCGCACACCCTCTGCGGTGTCGATGATGTTGCAACAACTGGAAGATCACATCGGCGCGCCGCTGTTCAAACCGGGGCGCAAGTCGCACCTGACCCGGCTGGGCGATTTGGTGCGCATCGAAGCCAAACGAGAGCTCAATCATTTCGACCGCACTGTGGCTGCGATTGAGGGGCTGTCGCGCGCCGAGGCGGGTCATGTGCGATTGGCTGTGACGCCCTCTGTGGCCAAAGTTTTGATGCCGCATGTCCTGCGCAGCTTTGCCAATCACCATCCGGATGTGCGCATCGACATGCGCGACATTGACAGCGCCAGCATCGGCCACGAGCTTCAGGCAGGGCGCGTCGATATTGCGCTGGCCAGCCTGCGTCCGTTGCCACGGTTCGAACGACACTTGCTGTTCTCTGACCGGTTTGGTGTCATCTGTCCCGCAGATCATCCTTTGACAAAAAACTGGGACGATCTGGGTTGGTCCGACCTTCAGGACACGCCTTTCATTGCCAATGATCTGGGGCAATTGATCCCTGATCCAGAATTTCGCCGTATTCAGGATAGCGCCACGCTACATGTCCGAAACACAGCTTCGATCCTGAGCCTTGTGCGCGCAGGCATGGGCGTGACCGTCTTGCCGGAATTGGCCGCGTTTGATGCCGGGGATGACCTGACATTCTTGCCGCTGTCGGACAAAACGCTCCGGCGCGAGATTTGGATGCTGACACCGCCGGATCAGGACATGTCCCCTGCCGCGGTGGCTTTGACAGAGGTCATTCGCAATCAGAACATTCGCCTTGCGCATGTCTGAATACAGAAAATCTGAAATTTCCTAAACAATTTCTCGTTTGCCTTAATTCGCAGGATAAGAAAAAAGTGAAACTCCACCACTCACGGGATGACATCACATGGCTGAGCTGAAACAGAACTATATCGCAGGGAACTGGGTCAGCGGCCCATCAGAGGTCGAAAACCGCAATCCTTCTGATCTGAGCGACGTGATCGGCCACTTTACGCAGGCCAGCCGCGCGCAGTTGAATGATGCCATTGCCGCCGCCAAGGAGGCGCAAATCACCTGGGCCAGCCATGGGCTGGAGCGCAAACAGGCCGTGTTGCATGCCATCGGTTCCGAGATGATGGCGCGGGCCGAGGACCTGGGCACGCTTTTGAGCCGCGAAGAGGGCAAGCCTTTTGCGGAGGGCAAAGGCGAGGTCTATCGCGCGGGGCAGTTTTTCACCTATTACGCCCATGAAGTGCTGCGCCAGTTGGGCGAGAATGCCGACTCCGTGCGCCCCGATATCGAAATTGACGTGCGCCGCGAGCCGGTGGGCACCGTGGCGATCATCAGCCCCTGGAATTTCCCAACGGCCACAGCGAGTTGGAAGATTGCCCCGGCGCTAGCTTATGGCAATGCGGTGATCTGGAAGCCGGCCAATATCACGCCGGCCTCGGCTGTGGCCCTGACCGAGATTATTGCCAAGCAGGACATCCCACCGGGCCTCTTTCAGCTTGTGATGGGCGCGGGCGGCGAGATTGGTCAGGCTCTGATTGAAAGCCCTGACATTCAGGCGATTTCCTTTACCGGCTCCGTGCCAGTAGGCCGCCAGATTGCATCGACAGCAGCAGCGAATTTCACTCGGCTCCAGCTTGAGATGGGCTCCAAGAATGCACTGGCCGTGATGGAGGACGCCGATCTTGATTTGGCGGTCACTCTGGCCTTGGGCGGCGCATTTGGCGGCACTGGACAGAAATGCACGGCCTCCTCGCGCCTTGTGGTGCATGAGGGCATCCACGACGCCTTTGTCGAGAAACTCATGGCCGGGGCCAAGGCGATGAAAGTCGGCCATGCGCTGGAGGACGGCACGCAGATGGGGCCGGTGGTCTCTGAACAGCAACTGAATGAGAACCTGGCCTATGTTGAGCTGGGCAAATCCGAAGGGGCAGAGCTGGCCTGCGGCGGGGCACGGCTGGAGATGCCGCATGAGGGCTATTACATGTCCCCCGGTGTTTTCCTGAACAGCACCAACGACATGCGCATCAACCGCGAAGAGATGTTCGCGCCGCTCACAGCGGTGATCAAGGTCTCGGGCTATGACGAGGCGCTCAACGTTGTGAATGACACCAATTTCGGCCTCACCTCAGGCATTGTCACCACATCCCTCGCCCGCGCCAACCACTTCCGTCGGAATGCGCAAACCGGTGTGGTCACAGTGAACCTACCCACCGCAGGCACCGATTATCACGTGCAGTTCGGCGGGCGCGGCGATAGCTCTTATGGCCCGCGTGAACAGGGCATTCATGCGCGCGAATTCTATACAGTGGTCAAGACGGCCTATATCTCATCAGGGGTGCCAAAATGACCTATCGCATCGACTGCCTTCAATATTGCAACTGGTCGGAAGACATCTTTCGCCAGATGCGAGAGGGCGGGCTTGATGCGGTGCACGTCACCATTTCCTACCACGAAAATTTCCGCGAAACGGTTCTGAATGTGGAACAGTGGAACCGGTGGTTCGAACAACATCCTGATCTGATCATGAAGGGTCGCTGGGCCAGTGATGTGAAACTGGCCCATGACACCGGACGCACGGCGATTTTCTTTGGCTTTCAGAACCCCTCGCCGATTGAGGACGACATCGGCCTCGTTGAAGTCTGGCACGACCTAGGCGCGCGGTTTATGCAACTGACTTATAACAACCAGTCGCTTCTCGCGACGGGATGTTACGAGGACGAGGACCCCGGCCTCACGCGCATGGGCAAGCAGGTGATCCGAGAGATGAACCGCGTGGGGCTTGTTGTTGACATGTCGCATTCCGCCGACCGGTCGACCATTGAGGCGGCGGACCATTCCGAGCGGCCTATCGCGATCACCCATGCCAACCCGTTTGACTGGCATGCCGCGCGCCGCAACAAACCCGATGACGTGATCCGCGCCGTGGTGCAAAATGGCGGGATGATGGGCTTTTCGATCTATCCGCATCACCTGGCCGGGGGCAGCGACTGCACGCTCAAAGGGTTCTGTCAGATGATTGCCGACACGGCAGAACGCTATGGCGTAACGCATTTCGGCATCGGGTCTGACCTGTGTCAGAACCAGCCTGACAGCGTGGTGGAATGGATGCGCGTGGGACGCTGGACCAAGGAAATCGACTATGGCGAAGGCTCTGCCGCCAATCCGGGCTTTCCCAAGCAACCTTACTGGTTCCACACCAATGCCGATTTTCCGCGACTGGAAGAGGGGCTGAAAGAGGTGGGCTTTAACGCGCGGGAAATTGCGGACATTATGGGGGACAACTGGTTCCGGTTCTTTGAGAAAAACTTTGTGCCGTCAGATGGTTGAAGTGATCCCACCTCGCGACCCCAATGAGGTCATGACGCTGGCGCGGCTTGGCTCGGCGCATCAGTGTCGGCTGAGCTTTATGCGGCAATTGTTGCGGCGGCTGAGCCGTGAGGCGTGGAAATTTGACGTCCCTGTCTTCGACATTGACGCAAATGGGGAGGGCCACGCGGTCTACACGGCCAAGGGGCCGGACCGCACCTATTCCTTGTTGGCCTTTGCCCATGATCTGCCCCCCGAGCAGCGCTCTGACCGGGTGATTGCGACTGCTTGGGATGCCACGTTCACCCTGTTTGACGGCGTGCCAACGCAAGATGATATCACGCGGCTGTCGCAAAACGTGCCCTTGCAAGAGGCCGGACGCGTCAGCGACCGCGAGTTGAGCCTGTCGCGCGCCAACCGGTCTGTGCGGCTATGGGATCACGTGGTTGAGGCGCTGGCCTCGGGGCAACAGCCGGATGAGACCAAAGTGGGCGATGTCGGATATCTGATGCGCACCACCGCCGTCTATGGTTCGGGCAAGTTCGGCGCGGCGGACCGCGAGCAAACACGCCACCGTCCGGAATGTGCTGGCCCCTTTCAGATCGAGATGCTGTCGGTGTTTCTGACCCGCGCTTTCGTGATGGATCTCGTCGAGCATATGGCCCGTATGAGAGCACCCGAAAGGGCTGTGCCGCTCGACCCGAACCTGCGGCGACGGTTTGGCATTGGCAATTCCACTGGCCTCGGCATGGCGCCGTTTCTGGTCACCCATCCTGCCTTGCTCAACGCCTGGATTGCCGCGCGCGAAGAGGCGCTGTCCCGGGTGCGGTCCCTGCCTGAGGCCACAGTGACAGACGTGCAGGCCCTTCGTCGCTTTGTTGCGCGCGCCAAAATTCATGCGAATGCATGGAGGTCAGAACATCCCCTTCAAATCAAGAAGTTAAACGCATTACGCTCGGATATGGCGGCGCTGCAGGCGCATGTGGAAACGGTTGATCTGACCTCTGATCAACCCTGGAACCGGCTTTGGGTCTGGGCGCAGACTGAATTGTCCTTGGAAGGGCAGGAACAGCTGGCCGCACTGCTGCTAGAGCCGTATGGTGACCTTGTTGACGGGTTGACCGATTGCATGGCCACTGACGAGCATATGACCTTTCCGATTGACGGCACAATGTCCGTGGCCACGTTGCAAACCATCCTTGAGGATGTCTATGGCTGGGCGCTGGATATTGATTGGGACACGCCGGAGAGCCACGCGCGCGTTTGGTATGTGTCAGAGGCCAAGCTGGAGCCGCGCCTTGGCGAGCGGTTTGAAGAGCCGATTGAGCCTTATGAGCAACCTCTTGGTCCGGGACGAGATGCGACACGTCTTTACACGGCGCTGAAACAGACCGACGAGACCACCGTGGCAGCCTTCCTTCTGGCCCATCCCGAGCATCGCCATGTGACCCGCCGCGCGCAAATCGCAGCACGCCTGCCTTACGCCGAAATCCGCGACAATACCCTGAGCGCCGAGATGTTGCCCATCGACATGCTGCGCCTGAAACTCAGTTTCTTTGGCGCTTGCCATTTCGATCCCCGCTCAGACCGCTGGCTCAGGATCAACATGTACCAGCACGCGCCCTTCCCCCACGAGTTGGCGCAGGCGAGCGACGACTGGACCTTGCCGCCTCTGCCCATTGCGGCGCAATGAGCTGGTCCCTGAACGAGGTGGAAGGTCTCGCGCGTAAGGCCGCGCGAGGCGCGGGCTATAGCTGGGGGCTGGCAGAAGAAGCAGGCAAGGCCACACGCTGGACCTCTGCCGCAGGATGGCCGGGCGCTGCAGCGTTGGCCCAGCTTTTGACGCAGACCGATGGCGTTGCCACATCTGAGTTGGGACCTGCTTCGCTTTCAAAGACCTGGACGGCCAAAAGTGGCGCGCTCTGCCCGATTACGACCGGTGCCGTGTTGTGTGATCTGGCCTCTGACTGGGCCAATGGTGCGTCTTTGTCGCTTGGCCCTGTGCTGCAGCCTATGCTTTTGATCCCTTACGCGGTTTGGGCTGCTGATCGCACCGGTGCGGCGCTGTCCCTCAGCTGGGAAGGCCTGACACTCACCCGCGCGGATGGTGAGACCTATCTTGATGACCCAAAGAATGCGCGGCAAACGTCAAGGGCAGAGTGGGTGCGCCTGTCGCCTGCGACCATCCCAGAGGTCAAACCCACGCTAGGCGCGCGGCTGACCCGCTGTTACCGCGCGGACATGTCAGCAGAAACGACCGCCACTCTGACGGCCTTCGCCCAGCGCACCTATGCGCCTGAAACCGAGGAAAGCCGTCTCAGCGGCGCTGGCGCGGGTCTGACGGACAATGACTGAGCCGGGGGACATATGCGTACATCCCGAGTGATCACCGCTGTTGAGGCTCATGCCGAGGGCGAACCGGGGCGTGTCATCACCGCCGGTGCGCCAGTTTTGCAAGGCGAGACGGTGTTTGCGCAGATGCAGTACATGCAAACGCATGTAGATGATCTTCGCAAGCTCATGCTGCGCGAGCCGCGTGGGCAACCTGCACTCTGCGCCAACCTCATCGTGCCGCCCTGTCACCCCGATGCCGATGCCGGGTTCATCATCATGGAGCAGACGGAATATCCGCCCATGTCGGGATCGAACACAATCTGCGTGGTCACGGTCCTTTTGGAGACCGGCATGCTTTCGATGGTCGAGCCTGTGACTGAGCTGACCCTCGAAGCGCCGGCAGGGCTGATCCGCGTCAGAGCGGACTGCGCAGATGGCAAAGTCACGCGTGTCACGTTCAAGAATGTCCCGGCCTTTGCGATGCATCTGGACGCGTCGCTGGAGGTCGAGGGGCTGGGGCGGATCACGGTTGATATCGGCTGGGGCGGGATGTTTTACGTCATGGCCGATGCCGATGCGCTTGGGGTATCGCTGGAGGCAGAGAACGGCGCGCAGATTGTGCAAACCTCCGAGCGCATATTGGCCGCCGCACGTGCGCAACTGCCGGTGACGCACCCCGAAAACCCCGACATCACCGGCCCCACGATCAGCCAGCTTTACGGTGCGCCCACTGACCCCGACACAGATGGGAAGAACGCCGTCACCGTGTCCACCGGCGGGTTTGATCCGGCGCGGCCTCATGCGCTGCCCGGTACCCTGGATCGGTCACCTTGCGGGACAGGCACCTGCGCGCGCATGGCGGTCTTGCACAAACGCGGGCTGCTTAAGCCGGGACAGGACTATGTGCATGCCGGACCGCTGGGAACGAACTTCACGGGACGGATCGAGGAACTGACAGACGTGGCCGGATATGAGGCCATCGTGCCGACACTCTCCGGTCAGGGGTGGATCTATGGCATGTCGAACTACACGCTTGATCCGACCGATCCGTTTCAGGAAGGCTTCACAATCGGGGATATCTGGGCCTAAACCCTTGTGTTCACGACATTTCCGCAAGGCGCGCCACATAGCGTGCCAGCGTGTCGATCTCCAGATTGACCTGATCCCCCACGGCCACGCGGCCCCAGGTTGTCACCTCTTTGGTATGCGGAATAAAGTTGATCCCGAACACCAGATCCTCAACCTCATTCACAGTCAGAGATGTTCCGTTCAGCGCCACCGACCCTTTGGGGGCGATGAACCGCGCGAGGCTATCGGGCGCGCGTAGGCTGACGCGGGTGCTGTCGCCTTCGTCGCGGACCTCCACCACTTCGGCCAAGCCATCCACATGCCCTGATACAATGTGCCCGCCAAGCTCATCGCCGACGCGCAGAGCACGTTCAAGATTGACCGTACGCCCCGCCGCCCATGTGCCGAGATTGGTCTTCGACACGGTCTCAGCCGAGACATCCACGTCAAACCAATCCGCGCCCTTGGCCACCACGGTCAGGCACACTCCATCACAGGAAATCGACGCGCCGATATCAACGCGGCTCATGTCATAGCGCGTGGCGATGCGGGCCCGCAGATCACCGCGTTGCTCAACCTGCCGGATTTCTCCCATATCGGTCACAATGCCTGTAAACATCGCATGTCTCCCAACTTGCCCCTTTGCACCTAAAGCGCGGGAACTGGCATGACAAGACATGTTGAGAGGCAAACACCCATGGATTCAGCCTTAATTTTGCCTTAATCCTGCTGTAATAATGACAAAAATGAGCAGCGCGTGAAACGTGACAAGAGGCGAGTGTTTATGAGTGTGCCGTCTGTAGGCCAACGAACCTTCCTGTTTTTGCAGGGTCCTCATGGGCCCTTTTTTGCGCGTTTGGGCAATATGCTCAAACGAACCGGCGCGTCGGTGTGGCGCGTGGGGTTCAATGCAGGTGACGCACTCTTCTGGCGCGACAAGGACAGCTACATCCCTTTCAATGGCACGCAGACCGACTGGCGCCCCACGTTCCGGAATCTTGTGGCCGAAAAGGGTGTGACCGACATTGTCATTTACGGCGACACGCGCCCCATCCACGCCCATGCCGTGCAAGAGGCCAAGGCGCTTGGTCTGGCTGTGCATGTCTTTGAAGAAGGGTACATGCGCCCTTATTGGGTGACTTATGAGCGCGGCGGCTCGAACGGGCATTCACGGCTGATGCATATGAGCGTGGACGATATGCGCACCGCCCTGAAGAATTCTGATATGGACAGCGCCCTGCCCCCGGCCTCCTGGGGTGATATGCGCCAGCATGTGTTTTATGGCGCTGTTTATCACGGCGCCGTTCTGCTTTTGAACGGAAACTACCGCAATTTCCGTCCCCATCGCGCGTTGAGCGTGGGGCAGGAGTTCAAGCTCTATCTCAAACGTCTGTTGCTGATGCCAGCGCAGGCGATTGAACGCCGTATCGCCACATCACGCATTCGCCATGGCGGGTTCCCCTATCACCTGGCGTTGCTGCAGCTGGAGCATGACGCGTCGTTCCAAATGCATTCGCCCTTTTCGACGATGACCGATTTTCTGGAAACGGTGACCGAAAGCTTTGCCGAGGGTGCGCCGCAGCATCACCATCTCGTGGTCAAGGCGCATCCTCTGGAAGACGGGCGTGCACCGATCCAGCCAGAGCTTAAGAGGCTGGCAAAAAAGTATAATATCGAGGATCGCGTGCATTATGTGCGTGGCGGCAAGCTGGCGCAGCTCCTGGATGAAGCGCGCAGCGCCGTGACGGTTAATTCCACAGCCGCCCAACAGGTTCTGTGGCGCGGTATTCCGCTTAAAACCTTTGGTCAGGCGGTCTATGCCAAGCCGGAATTCACCTCGACCAAACCCTTGCGCGACTTCTTTGCTGGAGCTGAGCGGCCGGATCGCAAAGCCTATGCCGATTACCGGCGTTATCTGCTGGAAACCAGCCAGGTGGCAGGCGGGTTTTATTCCGCACGCGGCCGCCGACAGCTTTTGCGCCAGACTGTTGATATGATGCTGAGCGCCGATGATCCCTACGATGCGCTGATCTCGGGCACCGCGGCACCCCGGCAACAGTTATATGTCGTAAAATAGCCGACGCAGCGGCACAGGCTGGATTTTTTCAAAAGACCCCATTACCTTAGGCGAAAATACTGAGGCAGTAAAAAAACAGGTCGAGGAGACCGGGCAGTGAAAATCCAATCCAAACGATGGGCGAAGTCCGTCGCTATTGTGCTTGTGGCGAGCACCGTGGCGTCCTGTGGCGTCTTGCCCCGCTCTGGCCCAAACAAGAGCGAAATCTTTGCAGGCTCGGTGCAGCAATCCGGCGACGCCTTTGTTGTGAGCGTAAATGACCGGGTGACACGAGCCACCGCTGTGCAGCCAACACTGGGCTTTTCGGATGAGTTCAAAAATGCAGGTCTTGTCGGCTCTGACACAATTCGGCCCGGCGATACGCTGGGCCTGACGATCTGGGAAAACGTCGATGACGGTCTTCTGGCTGGAGAAGGTGTGAACCAGACTGTCCTGCAAGAGGTGCAGGTGGATGGTGCGGGCTTTATCTTTGTGCCCTATGCCGGGCGCATTCGCGCGGCAGGCAACACGCCCGAGGCCATTCGCCGTGTGATTACCTCAAAGCTGGATGAGCAGACACCCGATCCGCAGGTCGAGGTGCGCCGCCTTGCAGGTGATGGGGCATCCGTGTCTCTGATTGGTTCTGTGGGCGGTCAGGGGGTTTACCCCATCGAGCGCCCGACGCGGACCTTGTCGACCATGCTGGCCAATGCCGGTGGCGTGACAATCCAGCCTGAGATCGCGCAAGTCACTGTTATTCGGGGCAATATGCGCTCCAAAGTGTGGTTCCAGGATCTGTTCAACCATCCTAATTTCGACATCGCCCTGCGCGATGGCGACCGCATTCTTGTCGAAGAAGACACCCGCGCCTTTACCGCTTTGGGGGCCACAGGAGGTCAGGCCCGCCTGCCCTTCCCGTCTCCTACCATATCCGCCGTGGAAGCACTGGCACAGGTGGGTGGTCTGAACACCAACACGGCTGATCCCACCGGTGTCTTCGTGATGCGCAACGAGCCTGCCGAGATCGCCAATCAGGTGCTGGGCCGGACCGATCTGATCGGGGCGCAGCGTGTGGTTTATGTGCTTGATCTGACACAACCGAACGGGCTTTTCATGGCGCGTGACTTTGCCATTCGCGACGAGGACACGCTTTACGTGACAGAAGCGCCATTCACCCAATGGAGCAAGGTGATCAGCGCATTGACAGGTACGTTGGGCGCTGTGGGATCTGTCTCGACCGCAGGCGATACGCTCAGCGGCAACTAATGCCACAACCAGACATCCAAGACCCCGCCCAAGACGCAAGGCCTGGGCGGGTTGTCTATTTTAACGCAGGTTTTCTGCGCCAAAAGCAAATCCGCCGGATCATGGAACTCGCCGGGTTGCCCTTGCAGCTTGGCAAACCAGGGCCCGAGGACCAGATCGCCGTTTGGGGCCGTTCACCTTATGCCCGGCGCGGCGAGGCTGTGGCCGAAGCCACCGGCGCGGCGCTGATCCGGGTGGAAGACGCATTTTTGCGATCCTTGCACCCCGGCCGCGACGGCGAGCCGCCGCTGGGCCTCAACATCGACCATACCGGCGTGCATTTTGACTGTTCGGGGCCTTCTGATCTGGAAACCCTTCTGGCCAGCCATCCTCTGGATGACACCGCGCTGATGAACCGAGCACGCGCCGCCATTACCCGGCTGCAAGAAGCGCATCTGACGAAATACAGCGGCTTTGCGCTGGATACCCCTGCACCCGAGCCGGGTTATGTGCTTGTGATCGATCAGACCCATGGTGATGCCTCTGTTGCGCATGGCAGGGCCGATGCAAATTCATTCCGCGAAATGCTGTTTTGCGCGCAAGAAGATCATCCGGGCGCACGCGTCCTGATCAAGACCCATCCCGAGACACTGGCAGGTCATCGTCCGGGTTACTTCAGCAAGGACGACGAAACGGACCGGATTTCGCTTTTCTCAGACCCGATCAGTCCCTGGACGCTCTTTGAAGGGGCCATTGGCGTCTACACCGTGTCTTCTCAGCTCGGTTTTGAGGCAATTTACGCCGACCACAAACCGCGTGTCTTTGGGCAGCCGTTTTATGCAGGCTGGGGGCTGACAGAGGATCGTCACCCTCTGGAACTGGCCCGACGCGGTCGAAACCTGAGCAAAGCACAACTCTTTGCCGCTGCGATGATCCTCTATCCGATTTGGTACGATCCGTATCGGGACCGTCTGTGCGAGTTGGAGGATGTGCTGGCAACGCTGGAAGCCCGAACGAGAGCTTGGCGTGAGGACCAGGAGGGGTGGGTTGCAACAGGTATGCGATTGTGGAAACGCAAGCCATTGCAGCGTTTTTTGGATCACAAAAGAGCATTATATTTCAAAATGATGCAGAACGCGCCTCACGCAAAGCTTCTACCACAGGTCGCGCTCATATGGTCTGGGCCAGCCAAGCGGACGCGGTCCCAGAGGCCACCCGCGTAGAAGACGGATTTCTGCGCTCCCGCGGGTTAGGCGCGGAACTTGTCCCCGCCTTATCGTTGGTCTGCGATGACCTTGGGATTTACTATGATCCTTCCAGCGAAAGCCGCCTGGAACACTGGATTGCCAAGCGCGCAGAGCTGCGCCCGGATCAGGAGCGCCGCGCAGAACAATTGATTGCGCAGATTCGCGCGTTGGGTCTGAGCAAATACAATCTCTCTGGCGATGCGCCGGACCTGCCTGAAGGACACCGTATTCTGGTGCCCGGCCAAGTCGAAGATGATGCGTCGATCCTCAAGGGGGCCGGTGACATCAACACCAATCTTGCTCTGCTGCAAAGGGTACGTGCCGACAATCCTGATGCCGTCGTGCTCTACAAACCTCACCCAGATGTCGAGGCAGGGCTGCGGGATGGGCAGGTGCCACAAGCCTCACTTGATGAGCTTGGAGCCGTTTCTTTAGCCAAGACCGACCCGGATACGGTTCTGAAAGAGGTTCAGGAGGTCTGGACCATGACGTCGCTTATGGGGTTCGAAGCGTTGCTCAGAGGGGTCCCGGTTACAACCACCGGTGCACCCTTCTATGCCGGTTGGGGGCTGACGAATGATCTAGGTGACGTCCCTGCCCGTCGCAGCGCGCGACCCCATCTGCATGGGCTCGTGCATGCGGCCCTCATCGACTATCCGCGCTACTTTGATCCGGTCACGGATCAGGCCTGCCCGGTTGAGATTGTGCTGGATCGACTCGCCAAAGGTGACATCCCGCATCCCGGCGCAGCCAACCGGCTTTTGTCAAAGCTGCAAGGTGTGTTTGCGACCTATGCGGGGCTGTGGCGCTGATCTTGGGCGTCACTTGTAAAGCGCACGTTCCGCCGCCACCAAATCCGCCGCGCAAGACGAAATTTCTGCAATCTGCTCAGTTGTGGCCAGCGCACGCGTGTTCGCCTCAACCCGCGCCAAGGCCACGCGGCGCAACGTCATGATGCGCGCCCGGGGACTTTCCAGAAACTGCTGCTGCGAGATAAGTGATTGATAGGGGGTGTCCAGACGAATGACTTCAAAATAGCCGCCTGAGAGCGCAAGGAATGCATAGGCGCAAGCGCCAGCCTCTTGTGAACATGCCTCGTTGCACAAGTCAGCAATCGGTCTGGTTGCCGAGTTCTCCAAAACCCATTTTTCCACGTCTTCGCGATATGCATTGTCAGGCGACGCGTCGCCAAAGCCAAACCCCAATGCAAGAAAACCTGCCATGCCAAAGGCTTGTGGATTGCCGGGGTTGATGTCGGTTTTACTTTCCCCTGTAATCAACCGAAGTGCCGCCAAACCATCACCACGCGGCTCAGGTTCGCCGGATAAATATTCGAGAAACGGGGCAAGGCTATCCGTAACAAGCCCGCTTTCCAGCAAGGCCTGTTTTTGTTCGGCATTTCCGTAAAGTGCGATAACGCGTGTTGGATAGTCCGTCGCCTGCCCTTCTCCAGCATCCCAGAGGTCCTTGATCAGACCCAGATCCGGCGTGGGGTGGCGTGATTTCAAAAATCTCTCTGCCAATTTGTTGCCGCGCTCGGCCTCAACTTTAAGCCAGCTCTTGCCGAAGATTTCATTCGGCGGCACCTGCCGGAAAAGCGCACGCCGCTCTGCCCCGCTGAGCGAAAAGCGAAACGGGGATGGGCCCCGATCGAATGTTTCGATTCGGGCCAGCAAAATGCGTGCGTTTCTGTCTCCGGCCTGTGCCAAAACTGCGAGTGCCGGCAGGCTGTCACGGTCATTGCCCTGCAACCAAAGTTCAACCGCCTCGTTGAAGCTGGTCTGCGCGGTGGCCGGTGCCGAGACACCCAATAGGACCGGTCCTGCCAGTAAGCCAGCAAGGAGCAATGCGCGCAAAACCCTCATTTTTCCGTTCCCTATTCGCTCTCGTGTTGGGCGACCCAGCGATGCATGACATCACTGCCAACAGCACGGCTTTCCACCAATCGAAAGCGTCGTCCATTGTCCAGCCGATCCAGTCCCAGCGCCCCCACGCCGGGCCGTCCTTCAGCCCCGATGGCAAGGCCTGCGGTGAAGCCCACCAATTCGTCCACCAGCCCCTCGGCCAGAAGTGAGGCGGCCAATGCGCCGCCCCCTTCGCAGAACACGCGCGTCAGCCCTTTTTGGCCAAGCTCCATCAAAACTGATGTCAGATTGAGCTGTCTGCCGGTCAATTGACAAGTCAAAAGTTCTGCCCCGACGCCATTCCATGCCTCGACCAGCGAGGCATCTGCATCCGGTCCGTGGCACAGCCAGACCGGCACGTCACGCGCTGTGCGCGCCAGGTTGCTCATCAGGGGCAGGTCGAGACGGCGCGACACAGCGATCCGCACCGGTTGATGTGTCACGCCGAGGTCTCGCACGGTCAGGGATGGGTCATCGGCCCGTACCGTGCCCGCCCCCACCATCACGGCGTCGTGGCGCGCGCGCATGGCATGCACCCACCGTCTTGCCTCTGGCCCCGTGATCCATTGGCTGTGCCCGCTTGCAGTTGCAATCCGACCGTCAAACGACGTGGCAAGCTTGAGCGTTACCCAAGGTCGCCCAAGACGCACCCGCGTCAGGAAGCCTGATAATACGTCTTCCGCCTCTTGCGCCAAAAGACCGGTTTCGACAATGAGCCCGGCAGTGCGCAGAGCCTCAAACCCACCCCCGGATACGTTCGGGTGCGGATCTACAATAGGCACCACGACGCGCGCGATGCCGGCTTCAATCAGCGCATCTGCACAAGGCGGTGTTTGACCATGGTGGCAACAGGGTTCAAGGCTGACATAGGCCGTGGCACCGCGCGTCGCAGTGCCAGCCTGATCTAGCGCCGCCCGCTCAGCATGAGGTCGTCCTCCGGGCGCAGTGCGCCCACGGCCTACGATGCGCCCGTCTTTGACGATCACACAGCCGACACTTGGATTGGGCCAACATGTGCCGGTACCCTGACGCGCGAGCGCCAGAGCCAGCTTTAGAAACCGGATGTCGGCCTCGTGCACGTGACCTAAGTTTCCTCTGGAGCGGTGTTCGGACGCAGTTCGCTAACGAACTTGTCGAAATCATCTGCGGCCTGGAAGTTCTTGTAAACACTGGCAAATCTCACATAAGCCACTGTATCGATCCGCGCCAGGCTTTCCATGACGATCTCGCCCACGGTCTTTGACGGGATGTCCGTCTCACCCAGCGACTCCAATCGCCGGACGATGCCCGAGATCATTTGCTCGACACGTTCAGGTTCCACCGGGCGCTTCTGCAGCGCGATGCGGATCGAGCGTTCCAGCTTGTCGCGGTCAAAATCCTCACGGCGTCCATTGGATTTAACCACCACCAGGTCACGCAGCTGTACGCGCTCATAGGTGGTGAACCGTCCCCCGCAGGCCGGACAAAACCGCCGCCGCCGGATCGAAACGTGATCCTCCGCAGGCCGCGAATCCTTTACCTGAGTGTCAATATTTCCGCAAAACGGGCAGCGCATCGGCCGTTCCCCTTTTCTTCTCTGCCTCTGTTGATCATGGGTCTGCTGCCCAAGTATCTACCGTGACTATAGGGCGTCCGCAAAGTTTTGGGTAGAGGGGAAATGAAACCGCTGCATGTTGCGGTTTTTTGGTCATGTCAGGGGCATAAATGCGCGGCAATCTCACGTGAATGCGGCCTGTCGCGGTGCTCAAAAAGGTAAACCCCCTGCCATGTACCCAAGGTCAGACGCCCGTCTACCACCGGAATACTAAGGCTCACCGGCATCATCGCCGCCTTGATATGCGCAGGCATATCATCGGGGCCTTCATAGGTGTGGGTGAGGTAAGACATGCTAGGATCTGTGGTGGGCGGTACCAGTCGGGAAAAGTAATTCCGCAGATCGGTCTGCACCTCAGGATCGGCGTTTTCCTGAATAAGCAGGCTCGCCGAGGTGTGACGGATGAAGAGGGTGAGCAGGCCGGTGGAAATCCCCTGCTCCGCCACCCAGCCTGTCACCTCGCGGGTGAATTCATAAAGACCCTGGCCGTGGGTTGAGATCGTGAAGGTGGTTTGGGGCATGGGGCACTTTCTCATTTTACCCGAACGCAGAATTCCAACTCATCCAAGCGTACGTTTAAAACAGTAAGTTGCCCAGAACGAACAAGGCTCGTTCTCTCAAAGGCGGAACAATAGCGACCAGATACAAAATAGTGTTCCAGCACACCAAAGCATTCAGAGAAGACCGAAATGGCTCTTTGGACGTTTTGTGCCTGCATACCCATTGAGCATACTTGCCGCCCAACGCACCACCAAGAAAAGCCCAAGTCAACAATGTATTCTCCGACACGCGCCAGCTATGCCTTTGTGCGCAGCGTTTGTCCCAAGCCATTAAAAGCGCGCACACGCTGCATGTTATCTGGAACCAGATAACGACTACAACAAATGGAGTAATCACACCGAAGTCCGAACCAACAACAGCGCCTTACTGGTCCAAGAAGCTCCTCAACTTCCGCGACCGGCTCGGATGTTTCAGCTTGCGCAGCGCCTTGGCCTCAATCTGGCGGATGCGTTCGCGGGTCACGCTGAACTGTTGGCCCACTTCTTCCAATGTGTGGTCGGTGTTCATGCCGATGCCAAAGCGCATGCGCAGCACGCGTTCTTCGCGGGGCGTGAGGGATGACAGCACCCGGGTTGTGGTTTCCTTCAGGTTGTCCTGAATTGCCGAATCCAAAGGCAGGATCACATTCTTGTCCTCGATGAAATCCCCAAGCTGGCTGTCTTCCTCGTCGCCAATGGGCGTTTCCAGAGAAATCGGCTCTTTGGCGATTTTCATCACCTTGCGGACCTTCTCAAGCGGCATCTGCAGCTTTTCGGCCAGCTCTTCCGGCGTCGGCTCGCGGCCTATTTCGTGCAGCATCTGGCGCCCTGTCCGCACCAGCTTGTTGATCGTCTCGATCATATGCACCGGAATACGGATCGTGCGGGCCTGGTCGGCAATCGACCGGGTGATCGCCTGACGGATCCACCATGTGGCGTAAGTCGAGAATTTGTAGCCCCGGCGATACTCGAACTTGTCCACCGCCTTCATCAGGCCAATGTTGCCTTCCTGAATAAGATCAAGGAATTGCAGGCCACGGTTCGTGTACTTTTTGGCGATGGAAATCACCAGGCGCAGGTTCGCCTCGACCATTTCCTTCTTGGCCTGACGCGCCTCTTTCTCGCCCTTTTGCACCTGGTTCACGATGCGGCGGAATTCAGGAATGTCGAGGCCCACATACTGCCCAACCTGGGCCATGTCGGCGCGCAGTTCCTCGACCTTGTCGGGGCTGCGCTCCATGAACATTTTCCAGCCGCGGCCGTCCTTCTTGGCCATGTCGTCAAGCCAGTTGGGATCAAGCTCTCGCCCGCGGTATTCCTCGATGAATTCCTTTCGGTTGATGCGCGCCTGATCGGCGAGTTTCACCATGGCGCTGTCGATCGCCATGATCCGGCGGTTGATGCCGTAAAGCTGGTCAATCAGCGCTTCAATCCGGTTGTTGTGCAGGTGAAGCTCATTCACCAGCTCAACAATCTCGGCGCGCAGCTTTTGATAGGTCTTTTCCTGTTTGTCCGAGAAAGATCCATCTTCGTTCAGAGTGGCCGAGATCCGGCTGTCCTGCATCTCGGAGAGTTTCTCGTAATCCGCCGCGATGCGATCCAGCGTTTCAAGCACACGCGGCTTGAGCGCGGCCTCCATCGCAGCAAGGCTCATATTGGCCTGTTCGTCGTCATCATCATCGTCATCGGTGGCAATCGGATTGCCATCAGCGTCCAGTTCCGGCTCGGAGCTGGCTTCAGGCTTGGCCGCAGGAGCACTTGTCATATTGGCGGCTTCCACCACCGGTTCGCCCTCTTCGTCACCCATCTGGTTGCCGAACGTGGTCTCCAGATCGATCACATCGCGCAGCAGGATGTCTTCACCCAAAAGTTCGTCACGCCAGATTGTAATTGCCTGGAATGTCAGGGGGCTTTCGCAGAGGCCCGCAATCATCGTGTTGCGGCCGGCCTCGATGCGTTTGGCAATGGCAATCTCGCCTTCGCGGCTGAGCAATTCGACCGAGCCCATCTCGCGCAGGTACATGCGCACCGGGTCGTCCGTGCGGTCGAGCTTTTCTTCCTTGCCCGAGCCAAGCGTGATCTCGCCCTTGCGGCCAATCTCGGCCACGGCGGTGGATTTGGCCTCTTCTTCTTCGGCCTCTTCTTCCTCGATGATGTTGATACCCATCTCGCTGAGCATCGACATGACGTCTTCGATTTGCTCAGAAGACACCTGATCCGGCGGCAAAACCTTGTTCAGCTGATCATAGGTGATAAAGCCGCGCTCACGCGCCTCGGCGATCATTTTCTTGACCGCAGTCTGGCTCATATCAAGAGAGATTTCCGAGTCCTGGTCTTCCGGCTTCGAGTCGTCATTATCTTTGGCGGCCATTCAGCTCTCCTGCATCCCGTTGCGCAAGGGTGATTCGCGTAATCCGAATCAATAGTGCGAATGAGTGATTCGCAATCAGATATCCCTTATTTTTCGAATAATCCTAGCGAATCGTTACCGATCGGACGCTTTTCCAAACCCAATTTGCTCAAGCAGCGCATCAAATCGTTCCTTTTCCGACCGGCTGATCTGGGCGCCATTGTCGCCCTTGTCATACTCGGTGCGGTCCTCATTCTGGCTTTTCCAAGCCTTGTTGCGCGCCTCCGCGGCTTCGCTCAGACGCCAGGTCACCGCCTCATCCGCCACGCCAGCCAGATCCTGTTCCGCCTCGGAAACCTCGGCCGCAAGCCCTTGCTCTGTCACGAGCTTGGCAAGGGTTTCGGTCACTGTCATACGCGCAATATCAATGTCCCCCGGGCGACGCACGGAGGGCACCAAAGCGACATGGGGAAGCGTGAGAAGCTTTTCAACCGCCTCTTCGCCTAAATCAGCGGTCAGATGATCAAAAAGTTCCTTAGGCCCATGCGGGTCGTAGCGAAGCATCACGCTGCGGATCTGCGACAGATGCGGTGCCGCGCAGCTTAGACCCTCCAGTGCGCTTTCGAATTCCTCGAAAATCGAAGGTGTCCGAATGAGCGTGGCCAGGATCACCGCCTCGCGAAGTTCAATTTGATTTTCCTCGCGAGATGCGGCCAGCAAAGAGGATTTGGTGCTGGCGCGCACCGGCTCTTGTTTCTTCCAGCGGCCCGCACCCCCACCCTGACGGCGGGGATTGAAGAGCTGCCAGCGCAATTCCTTGATCGCCTGTCCATAATGGCTTCGGATGGATGGATCGCGAATGAGTTTAATCTTTTCGCGCAAAGCCTTGTCGAGGGCGGCCTTGCGTTCGGGGCTGTCGAAGTTCTGCCCTTCGGTTTCGCGGCGCCACAAAAGCTGCACCATCGGAAGCGCCTGATCGAGCAGCTTTTGCACCGCCCCAGCACCGTCAGACCGCAAGAGATCATCTGGGTCCTTACCCTCAGGCATGATGGCAAAGCGCAGGCTCTTGCCCGCCTCCAAGAGCGGCAGCGCAAGGTCAATCACCCGGTGCGCGGCGCGTAGGCCGGCCGTATCCCCATCCAGCGCGATGATCGGCTCATCCGCAATCCGCCAGAGCATGGCAAGCTGATGCTCGGTCACAGCCGTGCCCAGAGGGGCGACGCTTGCACCAAACCCGGCTTGGGCCAGGGCGATGACATCCATGTACCCCTCGGCCACGACCAAAGGCTGGCCCTTGCCTGCCGCTTCACGCGCAGGCCCATGGTTGTAAAGCGTGCGGGATTTGTCAAAAAGCTCGGTCTCGGGGCTGTTGAGGTATTTGGCGTTGTCGTTGGGGTCCATCGCGCGACCGCCAAAGGCGATGCACCGGCCACGCGGATCGCGGATTGGATAGATGATCCTCCCCCGGAATGTGTCATAGGGCTTGCCGCCCTTCTGGCTTGGCTTGGCCAGACCACAGCCCAGGATCAGGTCATCCTCGATGCCCTTGCCCTTCAGCGCGTCCCAAAGCCCCTGCCAGGCATCGGGCGCAAAGCCGATCTCAAAGCGCTCTTGCGCGGCCTCGTCCAGCCCCCGGCCCGCAAGGTAATCCCGCGCCGCTGCCCCTGCGCCAGCTTTCAGCATCAGCCGGAAGTGGCGCACAGCCGCCTCCATGACCTCGGCGAGCTGCGTGCGCCTGTCTGCCTTTTCCTGCGCTTGTGGATCCCGCTCGGGCATTTGCATCCCGGCCTCTCCGGCCAGAATGCGCACCGCTTCCATGAACTCGACGTTCTCGGTTTCGCGCACGAAAGAAATCGCATCGCCCTTGGCATGACAGCCAAAGCAATAATAATAGCCCTTGCGATCATCGACGTGAAAGCTGGCGGTTTTTTCCTGATGGAAGGGGCACGGTGCCCACATATCGCCCTTGCCCTGATTGGACTTGCGCGTGTCCCACATGACCTTGCGGCCCACGACCTGCACGATCGACGTGCGAGTGCGCAACTCATCAAGGAATCCGGGTGGCAGGCTCATGGACTATATATGCGGCAAGACTGGCCGCTCGCCAAGGCGCATCCGCAGAGTATTCTCAGGGATCGTAGCCCAAACAGCTTTTCTCGTAGGTCGCGCCGATGGTTTTGTCGGCGCCATCTTCGGCAATCACCTCTGCCTCAAGCGTGTACACCCAATCCACCAATGGTCCGACAGTGGGTTGGTATTTCTCCGCTACGGCTGAGTCGCCAGTCATGAACCCGTCTTTGACGGCGTTGACATCTGCCCCGCCAGCACGTTCAGCGACAGCCTGCGACACGATTCCGGCCGTCACAGCGCAGGTTTCTTTTTGTTTTTCGTCACTTGCCAATGCAGGGCTTATCGCGCCGATAAGCACCCCCGCGCCGAGCGCGATTGCGATACGTGGCATATTACTGGTCCCTCACGCCTCATTTTTTGCGACTTTGGCAGGCTCAGCCACGCGCCGCAACCCCTTCCATCGCGTCAGTGATCTCATGCAGCGCTGTGCGGGCAAAGGCGCGGAAGATCATCAGCTGGAACTCGGTCTCGGACATACGGGTGAGCGAGCTCGTCATATGCGCCACTTCCGTGCGGGCCGTGCTGTTGATCGGGAATTGTCTCAGCCGCGTGTCGATCGGGCAAAGCCGCGCCAGCGCCGCTTCAATTCCCTCGCCGCGCAGCGAAAGCACCGCCCAGGCATCCGACTGATCCGTCAACGCGGCCTCCTTAGCCAGTGCCGGGTCCGGTTCCGCCCCGATCAAAAGCGCCATGTCGCGTCCGAACCAAAGGCAGCTCGCCTCTTTGCCCGGCAAAAACATGTTTGGCTTGGGAAAGGTGATCCCATGTGCCTTTTTCAACAAATCGGACACCGCTTTCTGTCGCCCCGGATAAGGCGCAATCGAGGTAACTGGCCCAAGGTCGCCCACCTCTTGCACCACCATCGTGCCCACCTCGACGGGCGTCGCGCCCTGCAAGGGCGTAGTCGGCTCAAGCTTAACCACGCATCCGCCCTCCTTTGGCATCGAACTGCACCGGGTCCACCACCTCGCAGAGCGTCGAGATGCCGTTGAGATGCTCGACCATGCGCACCTGCTCCCCAAGCCGTGCGCGACCATTTTTCAAAAAACCCAGCCCAATCATATGCCCAAGCTCCGGGGAAAACCCAACTGAGGTGATGTAGCCCTGATCGTTTTCGCTCTGCGCCTCGGCATCGGGATTAAAAAGATGCGCTCCGGAAATGAGTTGCTTGACCGTGCCAATGGGCTTCAGCCCGACCATCTGCTCACGCGCCTCATCCACCAATCCGGGACGGGCGGCCATCGTTTTGCCGATGAAATCCTTCTTGCGGCTCATCATCCCCTGCATGCCGATATCTAACGCGGTCACGCGGCCATGAATCTCGGCGTGCGCAATGAACCCTTTTTCAATGCGCATGACATTGAGGGCTTCCATCCCGTATGGACCTCCCTCCAGCGCCTCGGCGCGGGAAAGAAGCGCATCAAAGAGCGCCGCCCCGTAGCGCGCGGGCACGGCCAGTTCATACGCCAGCTCGCCGGAAAACGAGATACGGAAGAGCCGCGCAGGTACATCGCCGATTGAGACATGTCCGCAGGCCATAAAGGGCCAAGTGGTATCATCGAGCTTCTGCCCCAGCATGTCTTCCAGCAATGTACGTGATTTGGGTCCCGCCACGGCGAACTGCGCCCATTGCTCCGAGACCGAGACAAAGCGCACCGCCATTTTGGCGCAAAACGCCTGTTGCACGAAGTCGAGATGTCGCATCACCTGTCCGGCCGCGGCCGTGGTGGTTGTGACGAGAAAATGATCTGGCCCAAGCCGCGCGCAGGTGCCGTCATCCATGACATGCCCGTCTTCGCGCAGCATCAGGCCATATTTCACCCGGCCCTCTTTCAAAGTTGACATCATGCCCGTGTAGACAAAATCGAGGAAAGCTCCGGCATCCGGCCCCTGCACGTCAATCTTGCCCAAGGTCGAGACATCGCAAACACCGACCGCGTCGCGGACCATTCGCACCTCGCGGTCACAAGACTGCCGCCAATGCGTTTCACCAACCTGCGGGAAATAGCTTGGCCGATACCACAACCCGGCTTCAATCATCGGCGCGCCCAAGGCGATGGTGCGGTCATGCGAGGTGGTGAACCGCTCGGGCGCAAAACCTTTGCCCTGCCCACCCGCGCCCAACGCCGCGATGGGCACCGGGATGAAGGGCGGACGATAAGTCGTTGTGCCTGTTTCAGGAATCCCCTGCCCCATGGAATCCGCCAGAACAGCCAGCGCCGCGATGTTGGAGTTCTTGCCCTGATCCGGTGCCATACCCTGCGTGGTGTAGCGTTTCATATGCTCGACGGACCGGAAGTTCTCGGTCGCGGCCTGTGTCACGTCCTTGACGGTCACGTCATTCTGAAAATCCAGCCACGCGCGCCCCTTGCCCGGCACCGACCACAGCGGTGTGATTTCGTAGCTGCCATCCTCAGCTTTGGGCAGGCTCACCTTCGCACGCTTGATCCCAAGATCATCAAGTACAGCCTGCGCCGCCTCAACCCCGCTTTGCAGACAGCCCGCAGTCGAGAAAACACCTTTCGCGGCACCTGCCACGGTCATGCCAGGAATGGTGCCGTCTGCTGGGACAAAGGCCACGATGCGCTCGTCCCAAACCGGACGCCCGCCCATGTGACAACTGAGATGCAGGGAGGGGTTCCATCCACCTGACATCGCGAGACAATCCGCCTGGATTTTCTCAACATCGCCATCTTGCTTGATGGTGATGGCCTCCAGCGCACGACGGCCTTCGGCATTGCTCACCTGCGCGCCCGGATAAAACGGGATGCCCAGGGTGCACTCCGCCTCAGGACGCACGTCGATTAGGGCCGCGACATGAACGCCCGCCGCCTGCAAATCCGCCACAGTCCGGTGGCCCGCATCAGAATTGGCAAAGACCGCCACCCGCTGACCCGGGCAAACCCGCCAGCGATTGACATAGGCGCGCAAGGCCCCCGCCATCATGATACCGGGCCGATCGTTGTTCTGAAACGCGATGGGGCGTTCAAGCGCGCCTGCTGCCAAAATGCTGCGTCTGGCCACGATCCGCCAAAACGTCGCCTTTGGCGCTCCGGATCGCGCGGCCACCTCAGGGGCCATGCGTTCCAGCGCGCCATAGGTGCCCTGATCATAAGCCCCGACCACGGCGGTGCGCGTCATCGCGCGCACATTAGGCATCTCGCATAAACGCTTGAAAATCTTTTGCGCCCAGGCGCTTCCAGATTGATCTTCAACCTCTTCACGTTCGGCATTCAGACGCCCGCCGACGCGCGTATCTTCCTCAGCGAGGATCACATCCGCCCCTGCCTCTGCCGCGCTCAACGCCGCCATAAGCCCCGCAGGTCCCGCCCCGACGACCAGAAGGTCGCAGAACGTATAGGCCTTGTCATACTTCTGCCGTGCAGCCTCTGGACTGAGCGCGCCCAGACCCGCCGCGCGACGGATTACCGGCTCATAGATCCTTTCCCAGAAGGCCTTGGGCCACATGAAGGTTTTGTAATAGAACCCTGCGCCCAGAAAGGGCGCAAAGAGGTCGTTGACCGACATCACATCGAAATCAACGTTGGGCCAGCAATTCTGGCTATATGCCTCTAGACCTTCAGCCAGTTCCACCATCGTGGCGCGCGCATTCGGCTCCTGGCCCGGACCATGCCCCAGAGTGACCAGCGCATTGGGTTCTTCACTCCCCGCGCTAAATACACCACGCGGTCGATGGTACTTAAAAGAGCGCCCCACAACCTTGATATCATTGGCCAAAAGCGCAGAGGCCAGCGTGTCTCCGGAAAACCCGAGATACCGTCGCCCATCATAGGAGAAACCGATCCGCCGGCTGCGGTCAAGCAAGCCCTGTCCCTCCAGCCTCATGACGACGCCTCTTCTGCCAGCTTGGTAGCAATCACCTCATGCGTAGCGGTGTTGCGCGTGACCACGACCCAGGCGCCACAACCCATCTCGTGATACCAAAGATCGCGCGTCTCGCCGCAGGGGTTGTCGCGGTTGTGTACGTAATCGTCCCAAGCCTCAGATCCGGCATCCTCGGTCGGACGGTCCAGCGCCAGCGCATGACCAGAGTAATAGAACTCTCGCCGGTCGCGTTCGCCGCAGATAGGGCATGTGATCCTCATCTCACAACCCCCTACCTCTTCTGGGAAAAGCACTCGAACATACAAACGCTTTAATGCAAGTTATGCTGCGCACCGGTGCCCTCCTCATCCATGAGGCCAAAACCCGTCTTGAAGCGGTCCAGCCTTAGACGTGCCGCTGCTTTATGCGGCGTGCCTGTTGCGACCAGGTGCGCCATGCAATGGCCCGAGCCTGGCACCGCCTTGAACCCGCCGTAGCACCAGCCGCAATTCAGGTAGAGCCCGTCGATATGCGTCTTGTCGATGATGGGAGAGCCATCCGGGCTCATATCCATGATCCCGCCCCAGCTGCGCAGCACCTTGGCCTGCCCGATCATCGGCATAAGCGTCATGCCCGCCTCCATCACATGCTCGACCAATGGCAAATTCCCCCGCGCGGCATAAGAGGCGTACATGTCCAAATCCCCGCCAAAGACCAGCCCGCCTTTGTCCGACTGGCTGATATAGAAATGCCCCATGCCGAAGCTGATCACATGGTCGATGCAGGGCTTCAGCCCCTCAGTGACAAAGGCTTGCAACACGTGGCTTTCAATCGGCAGGCGCATCCCGGCCATGGCAGCGGTCTGGCTGGAGCGTCCGGCAGTGATCATCGCGACCTTCTTGGTGCGAATAGTCCCGCGTGAGGTCTGCACGCCCGTGACCTTCCCATTTTCCACATCAATACCGGTAACTTCGCAATTCTGGATCAGGTCCACGCCCCGGTCGCTCGCCCCGCGCGCATAGCCCCAGGCCACGGCGTCATGCCGCGCCGTGCCCGCACGCCGCTGCAACAGCCCGCCATAGATCGGAAAACGTGCCTGATCATAATCCAGATAGGGCACCATGCGCCTCAGCTGTGCGACGCTGAGCAATTCGGCATCATCGCCCTGATTGCGCATCGCATTGCCCCGCCGGATGGCCGCGTCACGCTGACCGTCGGAGTGAAACAGAACGATCTGACCACGCTGCGAATGCATGACGTTGTAATTCAGGTCTTCTTCCAAGCCTTCCCAGAGCTTCAAAGAATGGCTGTAAAACTCTGAATTTCCTGGAAGAAAGTAATTCGCACGGACAATCGTCGTGTTCCGTCCGACATTCCCGCCACCAAGATAGCCTTTTTCAAGCACGGCGACATTGGTGATCCCATGTTCCTTGGCCAAATAGTAGGCCGTCGACAGGCCGTGCCCGCCACCGCCGATGATCACCACATCATAGGCATCCTTGGGGCTGGCATCCCGCCAGTGTGCCGACCAGCCTTTGTTGCCGGTCAACCCTTCCTTGATCACACGCAGCCCCGAAAACCGCATCATATTCTCCTTTGGTACATAGACCGGAGTGAACCAATTTGCGCAGGCGGGCGCAATCAGTTGCGGCAAATGAAAGATAAGAAACCGACATTTGCCGGGTTTTGACTTGGAGAACAGCCGCTACGCCAAAAACAAACGGCATCCACAAAATGGATGCCGTCTGAAACCGCTCAAAGCTTGGTTTTATAGGCCCAGCGCGCGATAGCTCGCAGCCACCTTGTCAATCGCCACGAGGTATGCCGCTGTGCGCAGGTCGGTCACATCGTCCCGCTCATGCCAGACCTCGCGCATCGACTGATAGGCCGTGCGCATTGTGTCATCGAGGCCCGAGCGCACAAGCTCAAGCTCCCCTGCGCCCCGCAGATATTTCTGTTTGAAACCCGGTGTCAGGGTCCAGCCCAGTTCTTTGTCGGCACTCAGTTGTTCCAGCTCATCCACGATCAACTGGTGGCGCGCCTCTTCCTGACGGCGACCCATCCGACCAAATCGGATATGGCTGAGGTTTTTGACCCACTCAAAGTAAGACACGGTCACACCCCCGGCATTGGCATACATGTCCGGGATAATGACGGTGCCTTTTTCGCGCAGCACATCATCGGCACCCGCCGTCACAGGGCCGTTTGCGGCCTCAATGATCAGCGGCGCCTTGATCCGGTCCGCATTGCCCATGTTGATCACGCCCTCAAGTGCCGCCGGGATAAGAATGTCGCAATCCTGTTCCAGCACAGCCGCGCCTTCGGCCTGATGTGCCGCATCGGGAAAGCCCGTCACACCGCCATGCTTCATGATCCAGTTGCGCACCGCTTCGACGTCGAGACCCTTTTCATTGAAGAGCGCGCCGTCGCGCTCGATGATCCCGGTGATGACACAGCCATCTTCCTCTTGCAGGAATTTGGCGGCGTGATAGCCCACATTGCCCAGGCCCTGCACAATCACCCGTTTGCCATCCAGTGTGCCGCTCATCTTAGCGGCTTTGATGTCTTCCGGGTGACGGAAGAATTCCTGCAACGCATATTGCACGCCGCGCCCCGTGGCCTCGGTCCGGCCCTGAATGCCACCGGCATTGACAGGTTTTCCCGTGACACAAGCCCGGCTGTTGATATCGGTGGTGTTCATGCGCCGATACTGATCCGCGATCCACGCCATCTCACGCTCGCCCGTGCCCATGTCGGGGGCCGGTACGTTCTGTGATGGGTGGATCAGGTCACGTTTGGCCAGTTCGTAGGCAAAGCGACGCGTGATCAATTCAAGTTCATGATCGTCCCATTCGCGCGGATCAATCCGCAACCCGCCCTTGGAGCCGCCAAAGGGAGCCTCAACAAGAGAACATTTGTAAGTCATAAGCGCAGCGAGCGCCTCAACTTCATCCTGGTTCACGCCCATGGCGTAACGGATGCCGCCCTTGACCGGCTCCATATGTTCAGAATGCACGCTGCGATACCCGGTGAACGTATGGATCTGACCGCGCAATCGAACACCGAACCGCACGGTGTAAGTCGCGTTGCACACTCGAATTTTCTCTTCCAAGCCAGGTGGCAAGTCCATCAGCGACACGGCGCGGTTGAACATGAGATCCACACTTTCTCGGAAGCTTGGTTCTTTGATAGGCGCGTTCATTGGGTCTCCTCCCTTCGCGGTATGTTGATAAGCTGCTTCTATCCGGCGCTTTTCACCACATCGTTAAAGGAGAACGGAAATTTGTCCAGCAACACAAAGCAGGGATTCGAAGAATACTTGCTGGACAGCCTTGATTGAAAGGTTTGTCTCCGGACGGAAAACAAAAACAGGTATGAACTCTGTTTGTAGAGCAGAGGCACTTCAATCCAGCCTATTTTGAAGGCCTTGCGCCATAATTTGAACACAGACCTCTACGATAAACGCTACGTCGAATTCCGTTTTCTGTGGGCGTAGTCCGCCCAATTGAGGTGTCATTATGATGGTTTATACTGGACCAACCAAAAAGGGACGTTCGGGTGCGTGTGCCCGGTCGTCCTTTAACCCTAAATCCACTGCTCGACTTCTACGAGTTTTCCGCAAGGCCGAAGACGGCGCAGCGACGGTGCTGACGCTGTTTATCTTCATCATGATGCTGGTCATGGGCGGTATCGGTATCGACATGATGCGATTTGAGATGGAACGCGCCCGTCTTCAGGCCACACTCGATGCCGCTGTTCTCGCCGGTGCGGGTGCACCATTTGGCGAAGATCCTGAAGCCATTGTGCGGGATTACTTCGTGAAGGCTGAGATGTCTGAATTCCTCAGCGAATTTGAGGAAGGTGACGTTGTAACCTCATTGAACGCATCGAGCGTCCATGCGAACGCCGAAATGACCATGGACACATTTCTGATGCGGTTGTCCGGTGTTGAAAACCTGACGGCCGTGGCGTCTGCAACGGCCGAAACACGCATTCCAAAACTGGAAATCGCGCTGGTGCTCGACGTATCGAATTCGATGAACAACAACAACAAAATCGGTAACCTTCAAACTGCCGCGAAGGATTTTGTGACCACGATCATTAATTCAGCTGAGGAAAACAACGCGGTTATCTCGATTGTACCTTTCAGCACGTCAGTGGCTCCTTCAGACGAAATTTTCGACGCCTTGCTCGTAAATGAAACGCATACATACTCTAATTGCCTTGTGTTTGATGACGACGATTACAACAGCACTGCCCTGCTAACCGATGCTGCGGCTTCAAGCTCTTCGATTACTTTGCAGCCGATTGACCAGGCGATCTATACATCGCGCTTTGACAACTCAAACGGGTTCGGCACCGAGTTTGGGATTGATAGCCTGAACCAATCCTGGCGGTCTTGCTACACAGAAGACGGCTACCGGATCAGGCCCTTCTCGGCGAACGAAGCTCAGCTGCATGGTTACATCGACGACATGATCGCCGACGGCAACACCACAGGTAGCCTTGGGGTGAAATGGGGTGCTGCCCTGCTCGACCCGACATTCAATGATGTGACAACGGCTCTGATTGCGTCGGGCAGCATGGACAGCGCACTCAGCAACGTGCCCGTCGCTTACAATGAAAACGACACTGTGAAGGCCATTGTGATGATGGGCGACGGACAGAACACGACGACGTACTTCCTGCCGGAAAACAGCGACTACCGCGGACCAGATTCCACAGTGTTCAAACTCAGCTACACTGAAGACCAGTTTCTGTATGTCTATAACCGTTTCAACGCGAATATACGATCATCAAACTCGGTCTATGAGTATCTTTGCTCCTCCGCTTATCCCAACTGGTTGTGTGAATACCAGTCCGTGGATCGCGAGAACTACTACATCCGCGACGAAGACGCAGAGTATGGACCGGGATTGAACAACACGAATTCTGGCAATGATGCAGATAACCTGTCCGAATATGACAGCTGCGATTCCATTCTCGATGTGGATTGCGATGATGTTCAGGATGATCGTAACTTTGATGGACGTTGGTATATTAATGCCTTCACCGGTCAACGGATCGATGGTTTCGAATTCGTAAATCTCGAAGAAGAGATTGGTGATGGTTTCGTGGCGCGCTATCGCATGACCTGGGAAGAGGCCTGGGGCCAGATGACACCGGATGAGTATGGCGACCTCACTGGCGACCGCGGCCCAGACAACGAGTATGAGAACTCCGACAGCAACGTTACCGGTTCGCAAAAAGATACGCGGATGGGCAATGTCTGCACAGCCGCCAAATCCAACGGTGTGGTGATCTACACTATTGGTTTTGAGATTGCGGAAGGCGGCATTGCGGAGACGGCGTTGCAAGGCTGTGCATCCTCTTTGACCAACTACTACCGTGTGGAAGGGGTCGACATCACAGGCGCGTTCAGCTCAATCGCGGGCAACGTGCAATCGCTGAGGTTGACACAATGATTTGGCCATTTCGTTCACTCCTGGGCCGTTTCGCCCGGGAGGAAGATGGCAACTCTACCGTAGAGTTTGTCATAATCGTCCCAGTCTACCTTTCCATGATGGTGTTCTCGGTCGAGCTTGGCCTGATTACCATGCGCAACACCATGCTTGAGAGAGGTTTGGACATAGCCGTGCGCGACCTTCGCCTGGGAACGGGTACGTTTCAATCAAACACTGAAGAAGAGCAAGAAGCCACACATAACTTGATCAAACAGACTGTTTGTAACAACTCCATTGTTTTGGTGAATTGCGAGAATAAGCTTCAGCTTGAGATGGTCGTTGCTGATCCCTTTGCGTTCAATTCTCTGGACACGGAAGTGAAATGTACAGACCGCCCCGAGGATGCCGCGCCCGTACGGTTTAGCACCGGGACGGCCAATCAGCTGATGCTTCTGCGTGCGTGTTACAAGTATGAGCCGCTTTTCCCCGAAGGTGTGCTGGGCTCGGCGCTGAGTACAAACGCTGAAGGCGAAGCAGCAGTCGTGTCTTTGACTGCTTTTGTACAGGAGCCACTCTGATGTTAGTCTATGCACGTATCAAAACAGCTTTGGAAAGTTTTGCGAAAGAAACACGCGGCTCCTTCACGGTTGAAGCGGTGATCACGATCCCTCTGCTCTTTTGGGGGATCGCCGCCACATACGAATTCTTTGAGGTGCACCGCTACAAAAGCGTACGTGAAAAAGCCACCTACACCGTAGCGGATATGATTTCGCGTGAAACCCGCGAAGAAGGTCTGAACGTAGCTTATCTGGACAACGCCATGACGTTGTTCAACGAGATGTCCAACGATACAGGCACCAATCTGATGCGGGTTTCGGTTGTTCAATACGATGAGATCAACGACATCTACGAGGTGGTCTGGTCACAGCTGCGCGGCACGGGAACAACGCTTGATCCGCTTGAGACCGATGATGTGCGGAACGCGCATGACACACTTCCTATTGTCGACAATGGAGATCAGATCATTTTGGTCGAATCCAATTCGTTCTACGAGCCGTTTTTGGGGCTCGCACTGGATCGCTTCTTGGTAGACACGCGCATGTTCACAGCGATCCGTTTCGCATCTCAGGTTTGCTACGAGGGTGTTTGCGGCCCTGATGACGGCACGCCACCGGACGCCAGCGACGATGACGACTCAACTGCAAACAACAACGACGGCGGTACGTGATCTATCAACCGTGCCCCAAGTCTATATGTCATCGCGCATCAGCGCTGTGACGATATCGGCCATGGCCCGTGATTGCGCGCCCGGTGTGACACCTCCGACGCCAATCCGCTTGCCAAAACGCCACCAAAGCCCCGGCTGCCATCGCGCCGGGGCTTTCTTTTGAGCTTGATCAGAAACCCATTGGACGGCTTGAAGGCAAATATCCCACGATCCAGCGTCTCGATCTGATCCAGCGGGGCAATCACCTCTCCGTCGCTGGTCCGCAATCCGTCTCGCGTGAGCTCCACCGCAAGCGCCGTGGCCCGGCGCATCGCATCAGCCAGCCAAAGAGATAGTCCGCCGATCAAGAGTAAAAACGCCTGCCAGACCAATGCATCTGGCGGTCGTGCCATAGCCACATAGACCGTCAGTAGTCCCAAAACTCCCATTGCGCTGACCCCAAGCACACGACGCCCGGGTGAAGCGCGCACAATCGCCAGAATCTCTGAATCAGACGTCATTTTCGTTCCTGCCCGGCTCTCGTTTTGGGCCTACGCGCCCACGGTCTGTCGCACCATGTTCCAATATAGCGTTTCCACCTCAGGCAGCGAAAGCCGCCCTTGCTCACGAAACCAGGTGTTAACCCCGGTCAGCATCGCAATCAACGCCATCGCTGTGATGCGCGGTTCTTGTACCGAGAACACCCCCAAACGCGCGCCTTGTGCAAGAATGTCTTCCAAAGACGACTCATAGGTTCGCCGCAAGGCGCCTATCGCCTCAAAATTCTCAGGACTCAGATTGCGCAGTTCCATATAGGAAATGAACACCGCATCGGCCCGCTGCGTATTGAAGCGAATATGAAACCGCGTAAACGCCTCCAGCGCCGCGCGCGGGTCAGAGGCCTCTAACCGGACTGCTTCCTGCTTCCAGCCCGCCAATAGGCCATCCATATGTGCCTTTAGAAGATCAAACAAAAGGCTTTGTTTATCAGAGGTATAGTTATAAAGCGCCCCGGCCTGCACTCCGACCTCGGTTGCAATTTGGCGCATCGACACAGCAGCAAACCCGTGCCGCGCGAAAAGTCTGAGCGCGGCCTCGCGGACCTTGGGGCCGGTGATATCGGAATGAGATCCCTGTGTACGTGCCATGCCGAAAGACTTAACTGAACAAATGTTCATATAAAAGCCCTGCTTGCCTGTGCCCCCGAAGTAATGGCATGAGGTTGTTATGCGTTCTGACTTGCAAAGCCGTCTGTCTTTCGCGCCGCTGCGCCGGGGCACCCTTCTTTTGGGCGGCATTGCCCTTGCAGCCTGCACGCAGTTTCCAGAATTGAACCAAAGTGTCAGTGCCGAAGCGCGCAGCGGAGGTTTTCCCGCCCTCGTTCCGGTAGAAGTCCTTCTGGCAGACGCTCCTCAGCAACAAGTGACTGACACAACCACAACCTCACTGGAGGCCCGCGCCGCAGCTCTGCGCAGCCGAGCAGCCCGCCTCAAGGGCACTGTGCTCAATAAGTCGGCACGCGCGCGGCTTGAACAAAAGCCCGACATCCCCGCCGAAGGTTGATCAGACAGCGCACCAGTCAGGCGTCAAGGCCACGAAAAAGCTGCGTTGCAAGCGCGCGCGGAGCGCGGTACATCGCCCCCAACCGCAACACATCCAGTAAATGGAGACTGCCATGACCGCCCCTCTACGTCTTGGGATTGCCGGATTGGGCACTGTTGGCACCGGCGTGGTGAAAATTGTGCGCCAAAAGGCAAACCTGCTGGCACAGCGTGCAGGACGCGCCATTGAGATAACCGCAGTTTCCGCCCGCTCCCGCGACAAAGATCGCGGCGTGTCGTTGACTGGTTACGCGTGGGAAGATGACCCGGTGAAACTGGCCACACGTGACGACGTGGATGTGTTTGTCGAGCTGATGGGCGGTTCGGATGGCCCGGCCAAGGCGGCCACCGAAGCTGCGATTGACGCGGGCAAGGACGTTGTCACTGCCAACAAGGCGCTTCTGGCGCTGCATGGCAATGGCTTGGCGCAGTCCGCAGAAGACGCAGGTCACGTGCTGCGCTTTGAAGCGGCGGTCGCAGGCGGCATTCCGGTGATCAAATCCCTAACCGAGGGTCTGGCCGGAAACGAGATCACCCGCGTTATGGGTGTGATGAACGGCACCTGCAACTATATCCTGACCCGCATGCAAAGCGCGGGCCTGCCCTATGACGAGGTCTTTGAAGAAGCCAATCAACTGGGCTATCTTGAGGCCGATCCGACCCTGGATGTGGGCGGCATTGATGCCGGGCACAAGCTGGCCCTGCTGGCCTCGATCGCCTTTGGCACGCAGGTGGATTTTGACGGTGTCTCGCTCGAAGGCATTCAAAACATTACCATCGAAGACATCCATCAGGCCGCCGATATGGGCTATCGCATCAAGCTTTTGGGCGTCGCGCGCAAGACCGGGCGGGGCCTCGAACAGCGTATGTCCCCCTGCCTTGTGCCAGCCAGCAGCCCCTTGGGTCAGCTCGAAGGCGGCACCAACATGGTCGTTCTCGAAGGCGACGCAGTCGAACAAGTGGTTCTACGTGGGCCAGGCGCAGGCATGGGGCCAACAGCCAGCGCGGTTATGGGCGATGTGATGGACATCGCACGCGGTTTGCGCATCTCGACCTTTGGCATCCCAGCCAAGGAACTGGCCGAAACCTCACCTGCCACCGCCGCAACGCCAGTTCCCTATTACCTGCGCATGGCATTGCATGATAAACCTGGTGCGCTGGCCAAGGTTGCCACCGTTCTGGGCAACGCCGGTGTCTCGATCGACCGCATGCGGCAGTACCGGCATGATGATGAAACCGCCCCTGTGCTGATCGTCACGCACAAAACCGCACCTGCCGCTTTGGATGAGGCGTTGACCGAGATGACTAATCTGGATGTGCTCACAGGCGCGCCCGTAGCGCTTCGGATCGAAAGCGTTTAACCCACCCTTTTCCTTGTGCAATTGCTGCCTGGCAGCTAATGATTTTCGCGATTTGAGCCCGAAGGAGCTTTTATGACCCAAGACTTTGATGACGCCACGCTCTCGCTGGCTCTGGCGCGCGTGTCCGAGCAGGCCGCGTTGGCCTGTCGCCCGCTGATCGGCCATGGCGACGAGAAAGCCGCCGATCAGGCCGCTGTGAACGCCATGCGGGAGGAACTGGGCAAGATGGACATCGCGGGCACCGTGGTCATCGGCGAGGGCGAACGCGATGAGGCCCCGATGCTCTATATCGGCGAAGAGGTCGGCAGCGGCACTGGTCCCGCCGTGGACATCGCGCTCGATCCGCTGGAAGGCACCACCATCACCGCCAAAGCCATGCCCAACGCGCTGACCGTGATCTCTATGGCCCCGCGTGGCACCATGCTGCATGCACCGGATGTCTATATGGACAAGCTGGCCATTGGTCCGGGCTACCCCAAGGACGTGGTCTCGCTGGATATGTCGCCCGAAGAGCGCGTCACAGCCCTGGCCAAGGCCAAAGGCTGTGCCCCATCCGACATCACCGTCTGCGTTCTGGAACGCCCCCGCCACGAAGACACCATCGCCGCCCTGCGCAGCACGGGTGCTGCCGTGTATCTGATCGGCGATGGCGATGTGGCCGGTGTCATGCATTGCACCGACCCCGAAGCCACCGGCATCGACATGTATATGGGCTCTGGTGGCGCACCCGAAGGTGTGCTGGCCGCAGGCGCGTTGAAATGCCTGGGCGGGCAAATCTGGGGGCGGCTCTTGTTCCGCAACGATGACGAGAGAGGCCGCGCCGCCAAGGCGGGGATCACCGATCTTGACCGGGTCTATAGCCGCGATGAGTTGGTTTCGTCCGATGTCATTTTTGCCGCCACTGGTGTCACGCAAGGCTCACTTGTGGCCGGTTTGAAGCCCGGTGCGGGGTATGTTGAGACACAAACGCTTCTCCTGCGTTCGTCCACCGGAGAACGCCGTGTCATGACCTGCCGCCACCCGGTCGCGTGACCGGCTTTCTCGGCGTCACCTCTTCCCTGACGGGCCGACAATGGGTCGGCCCCTCTCCCGAGACAGACCGGCTGGCCGAGGCCATGGCGCAGGCCACCGCCCTGCCCCGCGCTTTGTGCCAAACCCTGAGCCGCCTTGGTGTCTCCAGCGACGCAGCGGAGGCTTATCTTGCGCCCAAGCTGCGCGACCTGATGCCTGATCCGCGCAGTTTGAAAGATATGGAAGCTGCCGCTGCGCGGTTTTTGCAGGCTGTGGATGCAAAAGAAAAAATCGCTGTATTCGCCGATTATGATGTCGATGGCGGATCCTCGGCAGCACTGCTGATCGACTGGCTGCGTCAGATGGGGCGCGCCGCTACCCTCTATGTGCCGGACCGCATCGACGAAGGCTATGGCCCCAATGCCCCGGCCATGGCCGAACTTGCGGCGGCGCATGACCTGATCCTCTGCGTTGATTGCGGCACGCTCAGCCACGATGCACTGGCCGCGGCAAAGGGCGCGGACGTGATCGTGCTGGATCACCATCTGGGAGGTGAAACCCTGCCGCCCGCTTTGGCCGTGGTGAACCCCAACCGCCAAGACGAGAGCGGCGAACTGGCGCATCTCTGCGCTGCGGCTGTCGTGTTTCTTATGCTGGTCGAGGCCGGCCGCCAACTGCGTGAGGCAGGCAAGCGAGGCCCCGACCTCATGGCCATGCTCGACCTCGTGGCGCTGGCAACGGTCGCAGATGTAGCCCCGCTGCGCGATGTGAACCGCGCCTTTGTGCGCACAGGTCTGTCCGTGATGGCCAACCGCGCCCGCCCGGGGCTTGTGGCGCTGTCCGATGTGGCTCGGCTTGATGCTGCGCCCAATGCCTATCACCTCGGCTTTGTTTTTGGGCCGCGCGTGAATGCCGGGGGACGTGTTGGGCGCGCCGATCTGGGGGCGCGTCTTCTGGCGTGCAATGACCTCCATGAAGCCAAGTCTCTGGCCGAAAAACTCAACGAACTCAATGTAGAACGGCAAGATGTTGAAGCAGGTGTCCGCGCTGCTGCACTGGATCAGGCCGAAGAGCGCGGGCTGGAGGCCCCGCTTGTCTGGGCCGCCGGAGACGGCTGGCATCCCGGTGTTGTCGGCATCGTCGCCTCACGCCTGAAAGAGGCCACCAACCGCCCTGCCATTGTCATAGGCTTCGACGGTGATGAAGGCAAAGGTTCGGGGCGCTCAGTCTCAGGCGTCGATCTGGGACATGCGATCCAGAAATTGGCCGCAGAGGGGCTTTTGATCAAAGGCGGCGGGCACAAAATGGCCGCCGGTCTGACCGTCGCACGAGAAAAACTTGAGGCCGCCATGGACCGGCTCTCCAAGCTTCTGGCGAAACAGGGCGCGGGCCAATCCGGCCCGGCTGATTTGCGACTGGACGGGTTGCTGATGCCGGGCGGGGCCACAACCGAGCTTGTCGAACAGATTGAGGCCGCTGGCCCTTTCGGCGCAGGCGCGCCGGGCCCCCGTTACGCCTTTGCCGATCAAGGTGTTAGTTTTGCCAAACGCGTCGGCGACAGCCACCTGAAATTGCGCTTTGGCGACGGCACCGGCCCCACGCTTGATGCCATTGCTTTTGGGGCCTTTGACACGCCGCTCGGGCAGGCCTTGGAACAACATGGCGGCGCACGTTTCCACCTGGCCGGACGGCTCGACATCAACACTTGGGGCGGCCGCCAGACCGTGCAACTGCGGCTGGAAGATGCTGCCCTCGCTTGACGAAAGCTCACTGCAAGCCTGCGACAGATTGGCTTAGCAAAATTGTCAGGATTGACTTTCCTGATTTTATTAGTCAGGAATAAACCTGCGCAATTGCAACCGTGTGGGTTATCACATGATCATCTGTCACTGCCGAACCATTACCGACCGCGACGTTCACGCCGCAATAAACTGGATGCGGGCCTCTGATCACACCACACTGATCACACCTGGCAAAGTATACAAAGCACTTGGAAAGTCGGCGGATTGCGGCGGATGCATGTCGCTTTTTCTGGCGACGATGCGCAGCAACCCCAATCTGGAAGTACCCATGGAACTCCGCAACATAAGATGCGGATCAACACAGGAAAAAAGAGAATGCAAGGCGACAGTAAAGTTATCGACTATTTGAACGCGGCCCTGCGCAGCGAATTGACCGCGATCAGCCAATATTGGCTGCACTACAAACTGCAGGAGGACTGGGGCCTCGGCCATATGGCCAAAAAGAGTCGCGAGGAAAGCATCGAGGAGATGCATCACGCCGATAAACTAATGGAGCGCATCATCTTTCTCGAAGGTCACCCCAATCTGCAAAAACTGGACGCCCTGCGCATCGGTCAAACCCCCAAAGAAACCCTCGAGTGTGATCTGGCGGCGGAACACGAGGCCCGAGCGCTTTATAAAGAAGCCCGAGAACATTGCGACAAGGTTGGGGATCACGTGTCAAAGGATCTCTTTGATGGTCTTTTACGAGACGAAGAAGGCCACATTGATTTCCTTGAAACTCAGCTCGACCTTCTCGACAAAATCGGCCCCGAAAATTACGCCCAACTGAACGCGTCCAGGATGGATGAGGCAGAGTAAGCCACACGTCTGTTTTTCAAAGCTAGGAAAACCACGGTTTTTTGCGAATCCCTCTTGCGCAACGGCCCGGTTTTCCCTAGGAAACGCCTCACGCCAAGGCATGGCCCGTTCGTCTATCGGTTAGGACGCCAGGTTTTCAACCTGGAAAGAGGGGTTCGATTCCCCTACGGGCTGCCAAACCTTCCCAAACCATTTTAGTCATTCACTTTTTGAGGGCTATCATCCTCCAATACAGCCATAACATGGTTCCAAAAGGCGTGCTTAAGGTCCAAACCACCTCACCGGGCAAGGCAATTTATGGGCCGACCTCATCAGAACGACACGGGTTTATCGATAAAGCGCTGCCCTCGCTCCGAGATCGGCAATGACACATACAGATTTTTTCCAATCACAGCTAAGGCGCAGTTGAAAGGCCCATTGGCTTGGGGCCTGTGAAACTCAAAGCTACCAGCTTGCGTATATCCTTTATACACTGGTCGCATATAACGGGGAATTTATGCGCCCTGGCAGTGCTTTTGATGTGGAGATCGGCCCAACTATGAGGGACCTCAGATGACGACCGGGAGCAACGCGAAATTTACGACCGGCAGTGTCATGCGGCACGTTACGGTTTCCTCTTTCACGGCCAGCATTGGCCTGATGGCGATCTATGCGGTCGATCTGATTGACCTGATTTTCATCTCGATGCTCGGGCACGAGGAGATGGCCGCTGCGGCGGGCTATGCCAGCGCTTTGATGTTCTTTACCAGCGCAATCAATATTGGCCTGTCGGTTGCGGCGGGCGTTTTGGTGTCACGCTCGATCGGCGAGGAGGATGAGCTGGAGGCCCGCGAATACGCCACAAGCACCGCGATGCTTGTTATGCTGACCGGGATTGCCATTCCTCTGATTTTATTGATTAATGTCGAATTTTTCGTGGGCCTTCTCGGGGCCACGGGTGAGGTGGCTGAGCTGGCGGCAACCTATCTTTGGATTGTTGTGCCATTCACTTGGGTATCAGGCCTGTCGATGGTCACGGTCGCATCGCTCAGATGCTACGGTGAGCATCGGTTGGCGATGTACCCATCCCTTTTCGGGGCGCTGACCAATGCGGTGCTTGATCCGATTTTCATCTTCGCGCTTGGCATGGGTCTGCCGGGCGCAGCATGGGCCACAGTCGCAGCGCGGTTCGTCACGCTGGGCCTTGCCCTTTATCCCGCGTTGCGCAAACACAATGCGTTTGTCCGCCCTAACTTGCGCTTGCTCTGGCGTGATCTTCAGACGGTGACACATTTCGCCAGCCGGGCCGTGCTGGCCAGTGTGGCAACACCCATTGGCACGGCGATCGTGACACGCGAAATGTCGAAATTCGGGTCTGAGGCCGTGGCCGGGATGGCCGTGATCGGGAGAATGACGCCAGTGGCCTTCTCGGTCATTTGGGCTCTGTCGGGCGCCATCGGGCCAATCATCGGACAGAATTTCGGGGCCGGCCATGTGGACCGGGTCAGACGCGCCTATCTCGATGCCATCAAGTTTGTTGCGATCTATGTGGTCTGTGTGACCATGATTTTGTTGGCCTTCCGGGGTCCGGTTGCTGATCTTTTCAATGCCGCGAACCTGACAAGGGAGTTAATTTTCCTCTACTGCTTTCCCATTGCGCTCTCGTCGTTCTTCAGTGGCGCCGTCTTTGTGGCGAGTGCGTCGTTCAATACGCTGGGTCGCCCGTCTTATTCGACCTGGTTGAATTGGGGGCAGAACACCCTGGGCACATGGCCGTTTGTCGTCGCCGGTGGCGTCTTGATGGGGGCGCAGGGCGTTTTGATCGGACAGGCGCTTGGCAGCGTCATTTTTGCCTCAATCGCGATTGTGTTGGGCTGGCGGCTGATCAAGAATCCGCCGCAGGAAAACATGCGCCATCGCAGCCACAGCGCGCTTTTTGGTCATGGCAGCCTCATTGCCCATACCCTCCAGAAACATATGGACGGCAAATGACGCTGACGCCGACAAAAACTGTACAATTTTGCAGGGACGCGGCAACAAGACCTGAGCGATTTGCCAAATCCCTGATCTGATTTTGGTTCAGCTGGCGCCTTAGGAGAATAAGCCAATGGAATCCATCACCACACACCATATCATTGAAGCCGTTGGCTGGCTCGCAGTTGCCTTCAAGTTGGCGACGTTTTCGATGAATTCGATGATCTGGCTGCGTGTCCTCGTGATTTTGTCGTCGGTCTGCTTCATCATCTATAGCGCAGTGTTTCAGATCTGGCCGCTTCTGGCGATTGAGGTCATCCTGCTCGCCATCAACGCCTATCGGCTCTATGAACTCATCGCACTTCGCAGACTGGTGACGCATATGACGGACGAGTCCGAAGCTGATTTCTCCGCGGCTATGGCCTATGGCAAAAGACGGGACATCGAGGCGGGTGATGTCCTTTTCGAAAAGGGTGATGCGGTTGACTGCATGTATTACCTGGCCGAGGGGCTCGTCGAAATCGAAGGGCAGAATGTGACTGTCCCTGCGGGCAATATCTTTGGCGAAATGGCGTTCTTCAACAGCAGTGCTGAGCGCATGGCGACGGTGCGGTGCGTAGAGGATACGGTTGTCTACGAAGTCAATGAGAAACGCTTTACGCGGTTGCAGTATGAAGACCCTAAATTTGCCATGTCCGTGATGCGCCTCGTCACCAAACGGCTCGTGGCCAACGCCGCACAAACGCAAGAGGCGTAGCTGATGCAAAGCCAGGCGGCATCGTGATCCGGTGCGCCTTACGGGCCAGAGAACGGTCCGGGTGTGTTTTCTCCGCCTGAGGCTTGGGACACATGGCTGTGGAGTTGTTCAATCAACCCTCTGCCGTCCTTCGTTTGCTGCAAATGCTCAAGCGCCGGGCCAATGAGTGGCTCTACCTGTTCATGGAAAAAGCTTGGAAAATGCTCGACCAAATCCATGGGGGAGTTGAAACCAAGCTCATGCGCAAAACCGGTTTCCAGGAATTCTTGATACAGCGCGCTTACTTTGGAAAAATAGCGAGGATCAGCAATTTGACCAATGAGGTCCGCGGCCCGCACCAGCGCCGGTTCGCTGTCAAAGCACTGATAAGCTGGATCATCCGGCACCGGGAAACGCGTGTATTCGACCGCCTGTGCGATACGCTCTGCGTCTACGAAATCATGATCTGCAAAACGGTGACGGGCATAGATCTTGCCGCGGTCCACGTGGTAGGGCGCAAGGGACGCATCCGTGGCACCGCGCGGCGGGCAAATCTGCTCTCCTGCATCGTTGATCACCACCTCTTGGGGCGTATCACCCTCACATAGGCCACGCGTGAAACCAATATCATGGAGCAAAAGCGCCACGATGTAGTGGAGCCAATCTTCCGGGAGCACGGCGCTCGTTTTCTGCTTGCCAAGGATGATCTGCTGACCTGTCAGCGTGACCAGCATCGTGTGCTCTGCGTTGTGATAGGGTGCATCGCTGGCACCAATACGGCCCAGGCTCTCGCGCGCCACGTCATTTAAGAAATCCGCGAAGTGTGGCTTTTGTTCCGGAAAGGCTTGCAGGTACGTTTCAGCAAGATGATCGCCAAAAGCAGCGGTCACCACTGCGGCGGGATTGAACATTATTGCATCCCCAAAATCGCTGAAAGGCCCTGAGTCAGTTTAGGCATAAGCTGTGGTCTTATCAACCAGACCAAACGTTCAACCGGACCTGCCTGCTTCAATGTGAACAGATGTGAGGTCTTCACTCGCATCACGTCAGACTTTCAAAAACCGGGAAGCTGCGGTGTACCCACCAGAGGCCCCATCAACGAAATGAACATGATTGTCCTCCATGATAGAGGGCACAATGCAAGTCAGCATGGCCTCGGACTGAGTATGTAGGCCAAAATGGATAATCCCATCTTTCGCAGCTTCTTCGAGCAAAGACCGCAAATCCGCTTCGGTCTCAGTGTCGCAATCCAGCGTCATTTTGAGCCCGTCCTCGAATTTTCGAAAATCAGCATTTTCCCCAACGATGCGACGATACCTGCGGGCATCAAAGCCTCCAACCTTGAGGCCGGTTTTGATGAGCACCCACGCGACAAAACTCTCAAACAACGCCTTCCGACGCGCTTTGCCAAGCGATCCTGTCCCGCGCTGTGCATGCGCCTCAAGCGTGGCACCGGCGGGAGGCCACGAAACGCCCGGACCTTCCTTTGCGGAGGGGTGGCCAAAGGACTCCAGGCGATTTGTCCGGTCAAGCACGCGCGAAACGAATTCGGTGAATGTGGGCCAAGGCACATCATCATGTGGCATCACGATCATTGACAGGATGACACCGTTTTTGCTGGGCATGTGGCTCCACCGGCAAGACAACCCGGTTAAATCTGGCTGCGCCCCCTCATTTGCCTCTGGAACAGAATGCTTGCCCGCTTTCATTTGCGTTTCCGCCCAGTTGAGCCCACCGCCGGTAAACATCGCGTAGTCGACGCCTTCTGAGGCTTGGAACCGGGCGACCTTTACATCAAACCCCGCTGCGCGAATGTGTGAAACGGGCACCATGCCGACGCGCAGGTGCATTTCAAATTCTTCCTGCGCCCAGAGCTTCACCGCAGCCAATGCATCGCTCGCGCGGTCCTTCCAAGAAGGCGGGACAGCAAAGCTTGCGCCATCACCGCCGAAAATATACGGGAAACAAGCCCCGCTATGCACATTGATTTGGGCCGAAATCACAGCGGCCCCGACCATGTTCACCGTTTTGTATTTTCCGTTTTGGACGGCTTCGGTTGAACCCTTGACGTCGGACGTTCCGATCCACCAGTCGTCGGGCAATGAGGAATAATGCCCCTCGTCGGACATGTCGGCGAAATCGGTGAATTTGGGTAAACCGTCGTAGAACGAGAATTCGGTCATTACATTGCCCATACTGCAACATAACGCTCTTGAAGAGCTGAGCCTAGAGCATTCACACCCAATGCCCACAGACTTCACAGTCCTTTACTTCGCTGTCCAGACCCTCCGTCTTTACTTAATTTGACGGCTCGATAGGCGTGAACAACTCTATTGGATCCGCCAGTCCACGTATTTCGAAGGGACCACACGAGGAAAACAAATCAGGCGTGGCAGCCGCCACAACGGTTGTTGCCAAAATCCGGCTGCCGGTGGTCTTGGTCAGCCCCTCGATACGACTTGCGATGTTCACCGCGCCGCCAAGCACCGTAAAATCCAGCCTGCCGGGACTACCAATGTTGCCGTAACTGACCCGTCCCGCGTCGATCCCAACACCGAAATCTAAAGACGGCTGGCCTGCCTCGTTTCGATTGAGGTTGAGAGCCGCCAGTCCGGCCATCGCATCTTGCGCCGCACGCGCCGCGTTTCGACATTGTTTGGCGCGATCCGCTGGGTCTGAAATCGGGAAAATCGACAGTATGCCATCGCCTATGAATTTAAGGACATCGCCACCATTTTCCTCGACCGACTGCACAACAAGATCAAAGTACCCGTTCAATGCCTCGAAAACCTGCTCTTGAGACGAGCTATCGGACATCGCGGTGAAGCCGCGTAGGTCGCAGAACATGACAACCGCCTCGATGGTCGTGCGCTCACCGCGTTTGATCGTGCCGTTCCAAACGGCCTCAGACGGCCCATCCCCGAGATATGTACGCAAGAGGCCTTTGGATGATTTGCGCATGGTAATGGGTTCCATAGCACAGGACAGCGCCGGTAACGCCGCTTCGATCATCTCCAGGGCTGCGGCAGGAACCCATCGCGATCCCGTGTCACAAACGTGCAGCCATGCAGCGATCCGTCGCCATAGTAAAGCAAGGTGGCGTAGTAGTCTGTGCCGCCCATCTCGGCAAACTCCAGATACGAGATATGGTCGCTCTCAGTATCAAGCTGGCGCAGGCTTTTGTGCAGCGGCCTTTTGTGCTCCATGATGTACTCAAACGAGCTGCCGACGTAGCTGTCGGTCAGCGTGACTTCATGCATGACGTCATAGACTTCAGTCTCTTCGGGTTTCCAAACCACACCCCAGGCAATCAGCAAGGGATTGGCAAACCGCTGACCAATATTGGCGCGCCAAAGCGGCACACCGGCGTCGATCAGCGAGGAGCAAAAATGCGACACGACTTTGATGGGGTCGCCCGAGCGGCGACCTTCATTCATCATCCAGTTGGTAAGCTTGGCCAAGTGATCCATTACATTAAAATAGGTGCTGAAATACACGACGCATAGAATCTATTTCTGACGACATGATCCGAACGGCTCTCGTCACCCCAGCCTCTGTTGCAACCAAATGACATTTAACTTCCCACGGCTCGGGTCACGAGGCGCATCAGTATAATTGGAACAGTGCGACTTGGCTGTTTGCAAACAGCCTGCCCAAGGAAATGTTTGCGGCAGCCATTCGTCATCAACTGACCGACTGTTTGCCATAGATCTCAGCAGTGAGCCTTGTAAGCCCAGCCATTGACCAAAAGCCGCGCGAGGGGTCAAAGTCATCTCTGCTCGCACCGCTGCCGTTGAACATAAATTCAGCCGTTCGAAGTACCGACTGAACGGTCCGACTCCCTAGTCGCTCAAGCTCTCAAGGGTTTTATCGGCGCGTTGCGTTGCGGCCTCGAAGCGAGACTCAAAATCAGCCAGGTTTTTGCGGGGCTCCTGGTAGAAGGCAGTCATTTTCAACGCCCGCATCAGAAGCTTGTTCAAAACTCTGGCGCGCCACTTCATGGGACGATCAAAGTCGAAAAGCAGAACAACCCGTTCTTCGTCTGTGTCGTTCCAGACCTCATGCTCGTAGGTATCATCGAGCACAATAATCTTGCCTTTTTCCCAAGCGCGGTATTCCTGATCAACGCGAATACGGCATTTCTCGCGCTCCTGAGGGATGATCAGCCCCAAATGCGCCCGCACGATGCCCTTGGTGACGCCGGTATGCGCGGGGATGTGATAACCGGGTGCCAAAATCGAGAACCATGCGGTCTGAATGTTTGGTGTTCGCCCCAAAAGCTCTGCGGTGACTGGCGCGGATTTGCAATTTTTGGGAAGCGCCTCTCCGAACCCGTAAAGAACAAATGTCTTCCACTGTTTGGCCACCGCAATCCGATACTGATCAGGCGACACCTGCTCAAATCCCGGAATCGCCTCGCGATGTTCGAGTATCCCCCGCAGCTCGGTGAGAATGGCATCTGACTGCTCTTCAAATTCCTGCAAAAACGGAAAAAGTGCAGGATCGATAAACGGAGTGTCCGGCACCAAGCTTTGACGCGATTGGAAGTCGGCGACCCAACGCATGATGCGTTTTCCCAGACGCTTTACGACTTTGCGTTTGGTCTTATTCAACCCCTCGGGCTTAATCGGCTGTTCTGCGTTCATGCGGGACCCCACATATCCAATCTTCTCAATGCTGTTTTTACCTGCTCGGCGCAACCTTCTTTGGCTGACCGACACACTTTATGCAATGCGCCTTCTAAAAAGCCCAAAGCCTGTAATTGGATATTACTGCCAAAAACCAGCGAAGAATCCATATCGGAGTGGCAGGTTAAACTTTACGTGACTGAGCGTGCTATAGCGCGAAACTTGAACAGGATCAAAACCAGCAAAAGAGCAGATGCAATTATTGCGGTGAACCCCGCACCAAAAATGCCAAATGCGGGCACCATCGTGGCCAGCAGACCTGCATAGGTCGCGGCAATAATTGAGCGGATAGTCAACATCGCCTCCGGGAATCCGAGCGCGACGATGGCAGATTCAAGTGTCATCCCGCAAAGCTCGATCACCGTCGCTACGGCCAATATGATCAGAACCGGGTAAGCAAAATCGTAACCATCCCCACCCAGCGCCCAAAGGGCCTGTTTTCCAAACAGGATGGTCAGCAAAAGCGCGACAACGCCGACGAGGGCAGAGGCAATACTTGTTTTGCGCACAACCATACCGATCTGGCCAGGTTCCGTTACTTTGAGCTTTGCCAGTTCGGGAAAAATTGCCCAGGACAGCAGGGTTGAGGGTTTGCCCACAGCATTCACCAGATTGGTTGCGATCCGAAAGCCGCCTGCCGCCACAGCGTCAACCCACCATCCCACGGCGAGAACCGGCAAATGTTTCCACACTTGTTTGAGGGAAAAATCGAGATTGGTTGTCCAGGCAAATTTCCAAACCCCGGGATTCTCAGCGCGAACGCCTACGACGTCAAAGACTGATGCCTTGAAAACCTCTTCGTTTTTCGCACGCAGTTCGCGCAGGGCACTCCACCAAAGCGCCACGGCGGTGACCAGTTCGGCGATGACCCACACAAGAAGATACGAAAAGACCGATGCGCCAATGGCCCAGGCGATTAACGCCCCAACCAGACGAACGCTTGGCAACACAGCCTCTGCAAAAGCAGCGATGTCAAACCGGTCAAACAGCCTCAATATGCCTAAAGGTGTGCCCCGGATGTTGAAAAGCAGGAAAACACAGGCGTATGCCGCAATGGTTTGATCCCCCTCATTCCAGCCAAGTTGCGGCCCAATGATATAGACACCGGCCACCCCAATCGCGGTGCCAACCAGCGCAGACCCTAAATCAAGTGCGGTACTGAAATTCATGATGCGCCGCAGCTTTTGGGGTTCCTGTTGTTCGAGATGTTGCGCGCCGTAGCGAATGACGGTTTGCCAGGATTCAAATTTTGCCAATGCCGCAATAGCCTGAATATAAGACAAAATAAGCGCGAAAATACCGAACTGCTCAATACCAAGACTGCGCGCGACGAGGCCCATATAGATGAGGCTGAACACACCGCCCAATCCTTTGCCCGCCAAAAGCCATCCTGCATTCTTGAGCGCTCTGCGTACGGGGCTGACAAGCTCTGGCGGCTTTTCTTCCCCGGCCGATCTTTGTTGCTGAGTTTCAACCACGACGCTCTCCGAACCGTTGCGAGAGCTATAATCAGAAAACTTCAAGAGTTGGTAGCATTTACCGTCGACCCTCGAAAATTCCACGCATCAGCGTCAGGTCGTCCGGCGTGTCGACATCCACCGCGGCGTCAGCGAACGGTAGGATAACAGGTTGGACATATGCGCCCAAACGTTTGGACAGCAGCGAGAAGACCTGCGCCTCGGAGCGCCGCATCAAAAAGAGCCGCAAAAGGAACCAAAGACCAAGACGTCTGGCCATGCGCCAGGGATGCTTGCGCTCGGACTCCACCGTTTGCCAAAGATCGAGGACACGTTTGGCGGTCGGGTTGGCGACATAGAACAGATTGCAGCTGGACAGATCACGCGCCCCAATCGGCAAATACGTGCGACGTGTGTCCGGGAACTTGGTCTCGATCACACCACGCCGCGCGAAGCCAACACAAAGGTCGGCCCCTGAACTCTGCGCCGCAGTTACGAAATGGGTGATGATTTCCGCACTCAGAAGCGGATGATCAGCTGTTGTCACAAGCAACGGCGGACCGACGGGCCCGGCAAGCGCAGCGCACAGGCTGGCGGCCGGACCGGCGCCGCTGGCCTCCAGATGGGTCACATCATGGCCTGAAAGAGCTGGAGCAAGCGTTGTTTGATCGCCCCCAAGACCCACGTATCGCCTTCGATATTCGCCATGTTAAGCGCGTCAAGCACATGGATGATCATGGGCTTGCCGCCAATATCGAGGACCGCTTTGCTGGCCACGCCTTCCTGCGCACAAAGCGGATCGCCCGCATGCCGCGCACCAGCCAGCACCAAGGCCCCTATCGCCGTCGGTTTGCTGTTGGTCATCCAAAGACCTTTTCGTAAATCCGATAGGTTTTGTACGGCTGCAAGCCGTAGGTCCGGCACATGGCAATCAGATCGTCGTTATCTTCAAGAACCCAGCTGGCTTCGATCTCTTCCACACCTTGCGCGTGCTGGGCTGCGATCGCGGCTTCAAAACTGCCCACTGCCGCCAGAAAACCCAGCTTGGTTTTGTGATGCGCGCGCCTGAGGCCTGCCAGCGGAAGACGGGCGCGCCGCGGTCCGCGGATTTTCAATCGATACAGAAGCTGAGCCCAACCAAATGGCAGAAGACGCCCGTTCAGACCGTGCGCAAGTTCATTGAGATCTGGTAGAAAAACCGCAAAAGCTATGGGTTTGCCTTTGTACTCCGCGATTTGAATTGAGTTCTCTGTGACCAAGGGACGAAGTTCTGCGGCCATATGATTGATTTGGTCTTCACTGAACGGCAGAAACTCCCAGTTCTGTGACCACGCATCGTTGAACATATCCAGAATAATCGCCATCTCGCTTTTGAAACGCTTCATGTTCAAAGGCCTTATACGCAGGTCGGGTTCTCTTTCGACAGCCTGCCTAACCCGCGCAATTTTTGGGGGCGTTACATGGTCGGGCGGGAACCGGAAATGATACGCGATTGTGTCTTTGGCTTTGGTCAGACCCGCAGCCTCACAAGCCGACGCATATTCGGGCCGACCATGCGGCATCAAAATCATCGGTGGCGTATCGAACCCATCAACAAGCAGACCGCATTCTTCGTTGATCGAAAAATTGAACGGCCCAAGCATGCGTTGCATTCCACTGGCCTTCAGATGCTGCTCGGCTGTCTTCAGAAGTGCCCCCACGAGATCCGGCTCGGGCTCCAGCGTGTCGAGAAATCCAAAATGCCCCGTTTGATTTTGGTACCGGGCAATGTAGGTCCGATTAACAATCGCGGCGATCCGCCCGATTACGTTCCCGTTTCTACGTGCCAGAAACAACTCATAGTCCATTGTAGACAGGGCCACGTTCTTGGCTGGCGAAATCTGGTCCGCCTGCATCATCCTCAGCGGCGCGCGCCAATTGGGATCTGCACGATAGGCCCGATAGGGAAGATCCAAAAATGCCTGACGATCCTGACGACTGCGCACAGGAGAGATTTCAAAAACCGATGTGTCCGATGCCGACATTTGGCAAAAATCTCTCATGTTCGTTCCATTTCGGCAGATGTTCGCGGACTGCACCCAAAAGGTCAAACACTCCTCCACATCTGCTTGATACGTGGCGTAAAAAAAGAAATGACGTTTGCCGTTACACCACCATCAAGCTATTGTAACCTTTGAATTTGCAGGCAACAGGAGGTCGCAAAGGTGTATCGGCGCTTTGACCGTTACCTTATCACCGAAAGCTCCTGGTTGTTTCTCGGATTTCTTGCACTGGCGTGCTCGATTTTGCTGATTGAACGGCTGGTGAGGCTGACTGAAATCGTGTCGGGATCCGAGAATCCTGCATTTGATGCGGTGCGTCTCATTTCCCGGCTGTTGCCGCATTACATTGAACTGGCTTTGCCCGGAGCACTGTTGCTGACCACAATTCTCACGATCAACAGGCTGAGCCGGAATGGCGAGCTGACTGCAATGATTTTTTCCGGTGTGTCGCTGTATCGGCTGGTACGGCCATTCGTTATGGTGAGCCTTATCCTGGCCACGCTGTCCATCCTGTCTTCGGGGTATCTAAAGCCGCTTTCCCGATACAGCTTTCGCGCAGTGGTCTTTGAAATCGGTCAGAACAACATCACGACGGCATTCCAGGATCGGAAATTTATTCAATACGATAACTGGACTGTTTGGACAGGCGGCACCGATACAGGTGACGACGGCCTTGGCGAAACGTTCATTTTCGAGACGGCCGAAAACGGCAGAGAGCAATTTATGCTAGGTGGATCGGGGGAGCTGCGGCGATCGCAAGACGGAAAATGGGTGATAACGCTCAGGGATGCGATGATTGGTGACTTGCCAGACATCACCGAAAACACGACGGCCACCCACGCGACAGTCAAACAAATCGACTGGGAGATGTCCGTTGGATCAGGCCCCTTCAGAATTAGGGGCCTGGATGAACGAGAACTGACACTTACCGAGCTTTTTTCAAAGTCTTATGAAGAAAGCACACATGACGTTGACCCCATAATTGCCACAGCAGATCTACATGACCGGGTGGTCCGGGCGGCCATGTTGGTCTCCCTGACTTTTGTGGGTTTCGTCCTCGGCCTCAACTTGCAGCGACGACAGCGCACCGGCGGGCTTGTGATCGGTATTTTGGTGTTGCTGTCGATCCAGAAACTGTTGGAGTTTGGCCTCTTAAAAGCGCAACAGGGTGTGATACCTGCATGGGCAGGCGCATGGCCCCTGTTTTTCGCGGTGACCTTGATCGCGCTCGTGTTGTTTCATCGTGCGAATGGAAACCGTTTGCGGCTGCAACGACGGCACGCCTTGGAGGGTGCAAACTTGGTGAAAGCCGAAGGTGCTTGAGCCCTGACACATGCACGGTTTGTCTCGATATCTGTCCCGCTTGTTTCTCGCGCGAAACCTAACAGTCAGCCTTGGCATGGTTGCGATCCTCGGCGTGCTCGATGCGCTTAGCAAAGGCGACATTCTACCGCCTGATGCAGGGCTACAGGACCACATGAAGTTCATGCTGCTTCGCGCACCCTTAATCTTTGAGCAGGTCTTCATTTTCGCCTTTCTGCTCTCACTTCTGATCACCTATGTGGCATTGATCCGGCGCAATGAACTGGTGGCCGTTGTCTATGCCGGTCTGTCCGCCATGGGTCAGATCCGGGCACTTGCACCTGCGGTTCTGATGGCAAGTCTGGCCTATGTCGCCTTGATCGATCAGGCCGCTCCACGCGCACAAAAGGCGCTCACGGCGTGGCTTGGCCCCGAGGCAGTGGTCAAAACACCGACACTATCGGATGATCTGTGGATAACAGACGAAAAGCTGCTGGTCCGAATTAAGTCGGTCGAGGGTGGAATGCTTAAGGGAATCACGCTGTTTCACATGGCCGAAGAGGGTAAGATGGCCGCAGTGAGTTTTGCGACTTCGGCCAAAGCCGATGTAGCCGGTTGGCGTCTCAGCGGCGTGCGACAGGTCCGCTACGATAATCAGGAATTTGCTTTGCCCCGGTATTGGCGCAGCACATTGGACCCCGATACCTTACGTCTTCTGGCACTTGAACCACGCTATCTATCTGTAAGGAGTTTATGGAAGCTTTCCATGCTTGAGGTTTCCGGCAATCGCGCCACATCCGCTTATCAGGTGTGGATTTACAGTCGCCTGGCACTGCCTATTGCCGCGCTGACATTCATGGTTGTCACCGTCATTGTAATGCAGCGGTTTGGGCGCAACGCAAAGCCCGAGCTTATTCTGGTTGTGGCCATGGCAGGTGGCTTTGTATACGTCATTTTTAATAGTATTTCCAAAACTTTGCCCGACACGATGAACGTTGCAGCGCCGACAGCGGCATTGGCACCTTTGGCCTGTCTTTTACTCGTCTGCGTTGTGTTGGCCTTGCGGAATGGTCGAAGTTGATGGATGCCAAATCCATAGCGTTTGTGACCAATCCCAAGAGTCACCGTGTTGCCCGAAAAGGATCCTGGGTATCGCAGGCGGCGGCAGCCGCACCAGACTTGAACATACTTGAGTTTTCTGGTGACACCGCTCTGATGCCTCAGCTTCGTAAGGTGATGGAAGATGGCGTTTCCACGATTTTCATTGAAGGAGGAGACGGCACTGTTCTGGCCGTTTTGTCAGCCTGTCACGCACTTGCCGATCAGTTTGAAACCCCACCACAATTCGCAATTCTACCTGGCGGAAGCACAAATCTCGCGCATAAACTTTTTGGATTTCGCGCCTTTGGCCCACGCCACTTTCAAAAACGGTTTGCAGGGCTTTTGGCGGGCAAACGTGAGCAAGTGACGCAACAACGCGCTCTAAAGATAGACAGCCCAGGTTTGTCGACACCGCAGCTTGGGTTCGTTTTGTCGACCGGTACGCTTGCGCGCGCAATGCGTTACGTTCAGGAAGAGCTTCACGGCCCCGGCCATCGCGGCTCTTTTTCAGTCGGGCAAGCAATTTTAAGGTTTTTGAGCGCCCCACACGCCTATCTGGATCAAAACGGTCAACCTGTCGTTGCGGGCTCTCAGATTGCTTTGCAGGGCGACAACCTAGCCTATGACGGACCGCACGGCCTTAGCATCATGACCTCGTTGCCACGGTTAAGCCTTGGGCTCTACCCGTTCTGGGGCGAAGGCTCTGGTTCGATCTCGCTCACATACGCCACGTGGCCCATGCCCCATTTTCGGCGCGGCCTGTTTCAGGCACTGGTCTGGAAGCAGCCGGATCGGCTCGAAAAGCTGGGCTTTTTTAGTCATCGGGAAGACGCTGTAAAACTGACCCCGCATGCACCCATTATGATCGACGGGGAAAGCTTTGATTTCAGCGCGCAAGACCCGGTACATGTGACGCTATCAGATCAGATCAGGTTCTTGCGATGACGGATGACGTGACTTTGAAAAAACTGCGCGCTGTCTTTGCCGCAGAACAACGACCGCTTTCACAACCGGCAACAAAAATGGCGCAAGCAATTGAGGCACGTCACGGTGATGCCGTGATCGCGCTCGTTTTCTATGGCTCTGCCCTGCGTGAAAGCGATGACCCGGACAAAATGCTCGATTTCTACGTTGTCGTGAAAGACTATCGTTCAGTCTATCCGAACCCATTCTTGCGGTTCGCGACCGCCTTATTGCCACCCGGTGTGCACTTTTTGCAGGTAAATACCGATGACGGACACAGGCTGCGCGCCAAATATGCAATCGTGTCTGAAGCCGGCTTTCATCGACGGGTAAGCGGCGGGCTTGAAACGATGCTTTGGGCGCGTTTCGTGCAACCCTCGCTCATTCATGCACGCAGCGCCGAAATACGCGACAAAATCATCGCCAGCTTCGCGATGGGCTGCGCACATTTCTATCGTCAAACAGCGCCACTTATCACAGACAAATCACAGAGTGTTTGGACGCGTGGCCTGGCGGAAAGCTACCGTACAGAACTTCGACCAGAACGGCCCTTCGCACGTGCCGCAGAAATCGTGGCGCGCAATAAGGAGCGCTACGCAGCTTTGACTGAAATTCTATCCGAAGAGCTGCGTTCGCCCTCGCCGATGTCACACAGGCTATGCACTGCAAAATGGTGGCTGCGCCGCATGACGGGCAAGCCGCGAGGCGCGCTGCGTGTTCTCAAAGCTGCACTGACCTTTGATGCAGGATTGGATTACCTGCTCGAAAAGGTCGGCAGTCACTCCGGTGTCGAGATCGAGCTGAGCGATGCCGCACACAGGCATCCGATCTTGTACTCACCAGTCATTGCGTGGCGGCTTTACCGCGCCGGTGCGTTTCGCTGAGGCAGCGGGCTAAAGCGTTTCGCGATAAACCCGGCTCACAGATGATCGCGAAATGCCGCGCGACACCCAATCTTTGCACGCGTTTCGCTTTCGCTGATGTATCAGGTTGAAAGTGAGGCGCTTTTAAGAAGCGGTGCGCAGCGTTTTGCCTGTTGGAACCACGCGGAAAGCATCAAGGATCTTCTTGATCTCGTCTTCACTATGCGCAGCGGAGACACTCAAGCGCAAAAGCGATTTCGATTGTGGCGTAGCGGGCGGCAACGCAAGATTCAAATACACACCCTGGTTCAGCAGGTCGTTCCAGGCTCGCACTGCCGTCAGCTCGTCGGATATCTCAACAGCAACGATAGGCCCGGGAGGAGAAAGAGGAGTCAGCCCAAGAGACAACAGCCCATCATAAAGCTGGCGTACCCGAGCCCAAAGGTTGGCACGGTTCGCACCACTTTTTGCGATAATATCCAGCGCCTGGCGCGCGACGGCCACGTTTGCGGGAGACCCGGAAGCTGTGAACAGATAGGGACGGCTTGTGAAACGGATCATCTCCAATTCCGGATGCCGAGATACGCAGAAGCCGCCAATTGACGCAAAGCTCTTGGAAAACGTGCCGGTTATGAAATCGACCTTGTCCAAAACACCCTGCGCCGCGCTGACACCATGGCCCTTGTAGCCATAGCAGCCAACCGAATGCGCCTCATCAACAAGGATCATCGCATTGCCCTTGTGGGCGACCTCAGTCAGTTCCGCGACCGGCGCCACGTCGCCGAACATAGAATAAAGCCCCTCTATCACGACAAGACGCGCTCCGGTTTCAGGCAGTCGGGCCAAACGCCGTTCAAGGTTTTCTGGCGAATTATGCCGGAACACATGCGTCTCCGCATCGCTGAGCCGGCAGCCGTCGTAGATGCAAGCATGGCTGTCTGTGTCGATGATCAGGTGATCACCCTTCCCCGCCAACGCTCCGATTGCGGCAAGATTGCTTTGATACCCTGTGGTGAAAACAATTGCAGAGGACGCATCGAAATAGTCTTTCAGCTCTTCCTCAAGGCGCACGTGTTCGGAATAAGTTCCGTTGGCCAATCGGCTACCCGTTGTCGCAGTGCCATGCTGATCCAGGGCGGTTTTCGCTGCAGCTACGCAGGTCTCATCGTAGCTCAGTCCAAGATAGTTGTTGGTTCCAGCCAGAACAACTTCGCGCCCATCCACCATCGCTCTCGTCGGCGAAAGCAACTCTTCAAAGACGACGCCGAATGGTCGTACATCTCCGAAGGCGTCGATCCGCTCTACGCGTTTACGCACATCGCTAAACTTCGAGAAAAGACTGTTTGGGGTCACTGCTAACTCAGGCATTGGTTTTTTCCGAAATCGCTTCCACGAGGGACTTTATTGTGTCGAGAGATGAACCTTCCTCCACCGAGAGGCCGATATCGAAGTGTTCTTCAATGTCCATCAAAAGCTCAAACATTTCCACCGAGTCTAGCGCGAGATCAGACGCAATATGCGTATCCATCGAATATGCAACGTTTTCTTGGCTATGCCGTTGCATGATTGCAACGACTTGATCGTAAATCTCTGATGTGTCTTTTACCATTCTCATGATCCTAATGTGCCGTCAGGCATCCTTTGCGTTGAGGTTGCCAAAAGGGGCGAGACATCGCCGCATCGTCTCATCAAGCGGCACCGGGTTCTCAACGGGATGTTCCGCTATCCAATCACCCGCGTTAACTTCGCCAAGTTTGTCTGCTGAAATAACCTGTGCTTTTCCACTCAGCCGCGCAAAAAAATCAACAGCATGCGCAGCAATTTTCATCAACCAAGGCGGAATATATAGTGTGCGAATTGGACGGTTCAACGTGCGTTGCGCGCTTTGTGCGATGGATGGCCAATCAAGGCGCGCATGACCATAGGGCGCGATCCTTTCACTCACCGGTGTCGTGACTTTTGCGAGTGCGACGAGCAATTTACTGAGGTCTGCGACGTCAATTATTGAGAAGCAGAAGTTGCGGGCAGAACCTGGTGCCACCAAGATGCCCTTGGCGAGATTACTAAAAAGCGGATAGGTCGCGCTATCGCCCGGGCCAAGAACTGCAGGGGCCCGTATTACGGAAATCGCCATATCCCCCCTGCTCAGCAAGCGCTTTCTCTGCGTCCGCTTTTGAGACTGCATAGGGTGAAACGTCTGGTCTTGTGGCCGCCAGTGAGGACAGGAAGATAAAGTGACGTACGTTCTTGGCTCGACAAAGTTGCGCAAGCTCAACGGTCGCCTGAGTATTGATCCTGTCGAAATCCTCTCGGCGCAGAGCTTTTGTGGCCCCGGCAAGATGAACAAGGCAGTCCGCGCCGTCCAGCAGATCTTCAAGGGCTTCGGCATCAAACAAATCCCCATGCACCCAACGAACACCGTTTGTCACAGATTGCGGACGTCGTGTGAGCGCGGAAACCGGAATGTTGGAGGCCCTGCAATCCGCCAAAAACCTCTGGCCGATAAAGCCGGTCGCCCCTGTAATCGCCAGACATTTTGAGTCTTCAACCGGCACTAGCGGATACATGTTTGGGGGATGGCAAATCGGCGTCCTCATTATCCGCGTAGGGATCGGTCAATTCACCTTCGAGATAGCGTACCTTTGCGGCCGACCGGCTCAGCTTGCCTGAACTTGTCACAGGCAGGGAATGCATCATGACAAAAACAAATTTGAACGGCACCCCGACAACATCACGCACAGCACTGACAATGTCGCGCCTGATCTTTTCCCGCACCTCGTTGTCTTTCACCCGGCACTCGGCAAGCAGCATGACCTGCGATGTGCCGTCTTCTTTTCGGAAATCAAAGGCCGCTGCACGCGAGATTTGCGTCCCAGCAGCCTTCTGTGCGACCCACTCAAGGTCTTGTGGCCAGATGTTCTTGCCGTTCCAAAGCATGAGGTCCTTTGAACGTCCGGTAATAACAATCTCATCATTCAGCCAATACCCAAGGTCTCCGGTCGCAAACCACCCGTCTGCGTCACATAGAGGCTCCACGCCTTTACCCGCGCGGAAATAGCCTTGTGCGAGGCACGGGCCTTTCAGCATGACCTCGCCAATTTCGCGAGATGCAACGGCATCACCATCCGCATTCCTGATGGCCATATCGAAGGAAGAAAGTGGGACACCGCAGGCTGTGAAGATACGCTGCTTTTGCGCGCCATCTGAAGGGGCTTCAGCTCTGGACTTTGTCTGCAGATCCTGCAGTCCGACGGTATCGTAATACGGCCCGCGGTTGAGAGGCACAAATGATATTGCCAATGTAGCCTCGGCCATACCGTAGCTGGCTACAAATGCGTTATGTGTAAAACCCAACGGTCCAAACACGTCCGCAAACCGAGCAAGAACGTCATGCTCAATCATATCGCCACCGATGCCCGCCACACGCAGGCAGCTCAAATCAAGCTCCTCACCTCGATATCTGCGCGCAGAAAGGCCGTAGCCAAAGCTTGGGCTGTATGTGATCGTGCCACGGTTTTCGCTGATAACGCGCAACCAGAGGCCCGGACGGCGCGCAAAAGTCGACGGCGACATGCAATCAAGAGAGCACTGATTGCACATCGGAACGAGGAAAAACCCGACCAGTCCCATATCATGGTAAAAAGGAAGCCAGCTCGCCATGCGGTCTTTGCCCGTGATCTTCAGACCTTCATCACTGATCGCATGCACGTTGGCCATCACACTTTGCTGGGTTGCGAAAATCCCTTTTGGTTCGCTGGTGCTGCCCGACGAGAATTGCAAATAAGATGGCTCATCCGCCTCAAAAGCAATCGGTTCGGCTGTTGCCTCTCCAAGATCATCGCCACTGAGATCGAAGACGGGAATGCTTTGCTCTGCGACGATGTCTTCAATCAAAGCTCTGTAGTCCGCAGATGTCATCACCGTAGCCAGCGCTGCTGTTTCGGTGATTTTCGCAATCTGCCACTTATACGTCTCGCGCCGACCAAATGCAGCAGGCAGGCTCATCGGCGCAGCAATCATACCCGCATATTGGCAAGCCATAAACGACACCACAAAATCCGGTGACGTCTCTGCGATAAGGCCTATATGTGCACCACGTTGAAACCGAGCGGCGAGTTTACCCGCCAGTGCACGCGCCCTGTCACGAAGCTCTGTATATGTAAGCGAGGCGTAGACCGCCGTCTCAGAGTTGTAAAAGTTGACACCAGTCTGACCCTGCGCAGCATAGTCCAGTGCTTGCCAGAGCGTTCGAAAAGTACCGGGTACGTGGTCGAGCCCGCTCACACTCGAGGTGGGGGTAGTCATGTATCGCAACTCCGAGTTTGACGCTGTATCGACCGTTTGCTTCAAATCGACGTCATTTAAAAAGCCATTTCAGGCGCTATTCTGGATCAAGACCCGAAGTGCGGCCAAGATTCAACACAAGCTTAGGCTGACGCACGAAAATTCGTGTCACTATTGTGTTACATTCGGGCGATTGGCGCCTTCGACTGAGTACAGGTTTGAGGAATGGAATCACAGTGACCCGAACATGAATCAAACAAAGAAAGAGAGTTCTCTACTGCGTCGCGTTATGCCTTGCCATACCGGCTCATCATCATGTCGACGGCGCTTTCGACGATTTGGGTCATTTCCGCTTCACTGACGACAGAGCCCGTGAACAGCATCGGCCAGAATGCTTTGGCTTTGATCAGGCCGATAAACTCCTGACCTGCCGCGTCTGGGTCACCGACACTGAGCTGGCCGTCTAAATCCGCGTCTTTCAGCATGCGTATGAACGTCGCCGTCTTGTCGAGCTTGCCTTGCGCTTCTTCCGCCAGTTTCGGGTTGCGCAATGTTTCGCTTATGATCATGCGCGCCATCGCCATGACGTCTGACCGCAAGAGAATTCGGCCTTCTGCCCAGGCCAAATCCAAAAGCTGGTCACGGATATCTCGTTCAGACACATATCGGATCTCTTGCATACCTGCGAAGCGGTCCGAGAGTTCCAACACAATGGAGCGGAACAAATTTTCTTTGCTTTCGAAGTGCTTATAAAGCGTTCTTTTGGAAACCGAGGCGCGGGTTGAAATGCGATCCATACTGGCATCGGCAAAGCCGTTTTCCTGAAACTCAGCAACAGCAGCGTCAATGATCTGCACGCGTTTGCATTCGCTTGGAGTATTGTGGTCGGCCATAAGTTGAGCCTTAAACCACGCGCATCTTCACCCGTCAATTCCATGTGTAAACTTGTGAGTTTACATTCGTACATCTTGCCCCTACTGTAAACGGGCTAGTTTACACCAATCAAGTTTCCCTAACCAACCCGGAGGAATGCCAGATGGCGTTTACCCTGAACCTGAATGGTGAGACGAAAACCGTCGACGCCGAAGCGGGCACACCCCTTTTGTGGGTGATCCGAGATGAATTGAAATTAACCGGAACGAAATTCGGATGTGGCGTGGCGTCCTGCGGGGCATGCACGGTGCATCTTGACGGCGCGCCGGCGCGATCCTGCCAAACCTATGTGGAGGACGTTGAGGGTGTTGAAATCACGACGATTGAAGCGATGGAAAGCAACGCAATCGGAGCAGCGGTTCAACAGGCCTGGGTCGAGTTGGACGTGGTTCAATGCGGCTACTGTCAATCGGGTCAGATCATGTCGGCTGTCGGATTGCTGGCCGACAACCCAAAACCCAGCAGCGCAGAGATAGATGACTACATGTCCGGCAATGCCTGCCGCTGTGCCACGTATCAACGCATTCGCGCAGGCATTCACCGCGCCACCGAAATCCTGGAGGGCTGATCATGACATTGAATTCCTCACGTCGCAGTTTTCTCAAAGGGGCTGCCGCAGCGGGCGCCGTGCTTGTGGTCGGCCTGCGCAATGACGGGGCGCTTGCCGCCGCATCAGGTGAAACCGCGTCCTTCAATCCATTCGTCAAAATCGATGGCGAAGGCAACGTCACGGCCATCGTCAAACATTTTGAAAAGGGCCAGGGACCTGCGACCGGCCTGCCCACGCTCATCGCCGAAGAGATCGGTCTGCGGATGGATCAGATCGACTACGAATTCGCACCATCCGACCCGGGCGTCTACAACAACCTGGCCTTTGGCCAGTTCCAGGGCACCGGCGGGTCCACCGCCATGGCCAATTCCTGGATGCAATACCGTCAGGCCGGGGCTGCCGTGCGCGAAATGCTGATCTCGGCGGCGGCGAGTGAATGGAGAGTGGATCCCGCAGACATCAAGATTGAGGAAGGTATCGTCAAGACAGACGCCAACGCAGCGCCCATTGCGGCCTTTGTTTCCTCTGCGGCGTTGCTTGATGCACCCGCCGAGCCACGTCTGAAGGACCCATCAGAGTTTCAGCTGATTGGAAACGAAACGGTGCGCCGCAAAGATTCAGCCATCAAAGGCAACGGTCAAGCGATGTATGCCATGGACCTGCACTTGCCCAACCAGATGGTCGCGGTGATCAAACGTCCTGAATCGCGCGGCGGTTTGGCCGTAAGTTTCGATGACACGGCCTCAAAAGGCGTGAAAGGCTTTGTCAACGCCACCATCCTGCCGAACAAAGCCGGTGTCGCAGTTTATGCCGAAAACACATGGGCCGCAATTCAGGCCCGAGAGATGCTTGACGTTAAGTGGGATATGTCCGCGGCAGAGACACGAAGCTCTGACGACATCAAGGCGGAAATTATGGCCGCTTTGGACGCAGAGCCCACCTACAACGTCAACAAAGCAGACAGAGCTGCAGTCAGCGCGGCCATTGATGGCGCGTCAACGGTTCTTGAAAAGACGTTCTACTTCCCGCTTCTGGCCCACGCCCCGATGGAGCCACTGAATTGCACGATTGAACAGACCGCTGAGGGCAATATCGTTCTTCATGACGGATGTCAGATACCCACCGGGCCACACATGGCCTATCAGGAAATCTTCAACCTTCCGGCAGACAAGATTCAGATCAACACGATGCTCGCGGGTGGGTCTTTTGGACGGCGCGCAACACCGGATGCGGACTATCAGGTTGAAGCGGCACTTGCTTTCGTGGTCACCGACAGATCGCGGCCTGTAAAACTGATCTGGACACGCGAAGATGACATTCGCAGCGGGTACTACCGCCCTGCATTTGGCCACAAGGTGCGCGTGGGCCTTAATGATGTAGGCAAGATCGTTGGCTGGCAGCACCAGATCGCAGGCCAGTCCATTATCAAGGGCACCGCCTTTGAATCCATGATGGTGCATGACGGCGTGGACCACAGTTCCGTCGAAGGTGTTGCCGATAGCCCCTATGACATACCAGGTATGGCCGTGGGTTTGACGGACACACCCAAAGCCACGTCCGTGTTGTGGTGGCGGTCCGTCGGGCACACTCACACCGCCTACGTGATGGAAGTCATGATGGATCTAGCGGCTAAAGCTGCGGGCACAGATCCGGTCGCGTTTCGTCTGGCGCATCTTGCCGATGACACCAACGCGGATCAGAGCCGCAAGGCGGACGTTCTCAAACTTGTCGCTGAAAAGGCCGGATGGGGTAACGCGCCCGAAGGCCGGGTGCAGGGCATCGCTGTGCATAAATCCTTTGGGTCCTATGCAGCGCAGGTTGTCGAGGTTTCCGGCGATCTGTCATCCGGCATTAAGATTGAGAAGGTCACCTGCGCGGTGGATTGCGGCATTGCCGTGAACCCCGACATTGTGAAGGCGCAGATGGAAGGCGGGATTGGGTATGGCCTTGGTCATGCCATGCGGGATCAGATCACGCTAACCGGAGGTGCCGTAGATCAGTTCAATTTCCCGGACTACGAGCCACTTCGTATAGGCGACATTGGCCGGATTGACGTGCACATCGTACCATCTGCCGAAGCCCCCACCGGAGTAGGGGAACCCGGGACACCCCCTGCTGCACCCGCTTTGGCGAATGCCTTGGCAAAGGTGTCTGGTGAGTTGGTGACAACCCTGCCGATGGCCGAGTACGGCGTCGCATTCGCATGACCCAAATTTCCCCGCGCTGATACTGGTTATCAGTGCGGGGATTTTTTCAAATGACCGGATTTTTCGAAATAGGATCTTGGCCGACACGCCAGCCTAAATCATCCGGCCTTTAACAAATGACATCAAATAAAGGCAGGGCGCGCCCAAAATCAGCAGGAGTCGCGGTTCAAGTATCGCTCACCGCCTCAGAGCCACACTACACTATCAAAAGACTCAGGCCAGATGCGCCAAGGTCTGATCCTACAGACAGGCTGCCAGAGTCTTGGCCATTTTGCGGATCAGTTGAGGGTACAAATTCGACCCCGGTTCAAGAGTGGCTCCGAGCGGGTCAATCACACCGGTATTTGCCTCTGTTCCATCCAAAACGGTTTCAACAAGACCCGCATTGAACTGCGGTTCGGCCAGAACGCAATCAATGCCCTCCGCGCGAATACGGCCCTGGATTTCGGCAACCCTTGCCGGGCTGGGGTCTGTGGCATCACTGAGTGAAATCGCTCCAGATGCAGAGAACGCAAACGTCGTCTCGAAATATTGGTATGCGTCATGGAACACGATAAAACTACCGCCCCGCACCGGATCAAGCAGACCGCTGACCTCGGTTTTGAGCGCAGCCATCTCTTCGCGTGCTGTGGCCGCGTTGGCAAAATATACCCCTGCGTTATCCGGGTCTGTCGCTGAAAGCTGTGCCGCGATCAGGTTGAGCCAGGAGTCGGCGTTGTCCAGTGACAGCCATGCATGCGGGTCATGCGCGCCATGGGCATGCCCATGATCATCCTGTGCGTGATCATCATGTGCATGGTCGTCATGGTCATGTTCCTTGGTCGCATCATGAGCATGCTCGTCATGGTCATGGTCATGATCTTTCTCACTGGCGTGCTCTTCATGATCGTGCTCATCTTTGTGCGCGTGATCATCGTGGCTGTGCTCATCTTCATCATGCGCATCGTGGCCGTGATCATGCGCTTCAAAGAGCGCGCCCTCGCGGAACTCAAGCAAGGTCGTGCCCTCTGATTCAAGCAGGGTCGTTATCTGCGCACCTTTGGCCAATGTGGCCACCGCACCTGCCATCCAGGGTGTCAGGTCTTCGCCCATCCAGAACACCAGATCCGCATCCTGCAGCGCCTGGGCTTCTGAGGGACGCAGGCTGTATTCATGCGGCGATGCTCCCGGCGGCACGATCAATGCAGGCGCCCCAACGCCTTCCATGACACGAGCAACAAGAGAATGAACCGGCGCGATATCAACAGCAACTCTGGGGGCTTCCGCCATAGCGACACTCCCGATAAGGGACGCGGTGGCAGATACGGCAAGAAGTTTTCTGGACATCAGAGATCTCATGTGATTTTATAACATTACATGAGACATAGCTGAGACTGCTTTACATGACAAGCGACACATTTCCCGAACAGGACAAAAACGCATTCGTCACCGGGTTCGGACATCATGACCACGGGGTGTGTGTTGCGTCTTCGCTGGCGGCCGCTGAGGATCAATGCACACGCAATGGATTGCGGCTCACGCCAGTGCGCCGCAAAGTTCTCGAGCTGCTTTTGGAAAAGCACCGCGCCCTTGGGGCATACGCCATTCTCGATCTATTACGAGACGCCGGTTTTGGATCTCAACCGCCGGTGGCCTATCGCGCCCTCGATTTCTTAACAGAACATGGCTTTGTGCACAAAATTGAACGTCTGAATGCCTTTGTCGCCTGCACACATCCAGGTGAAGACCATTCGCCCGCCTTTATGATCTGCCGAAAATGCGAAACCGTTGCCGAAGCGCACTCTACCCCAGCCAAAACAGCGCTTGGGGCGGCTGCGCGGGACGCCGGTTTCCAGATTGAACGCACAGTGGTAGAAGCAGAAGGCATTTGCCCCAGTTGCGCGGATCACGCCACAATATGAGTCTTATTTCCGCAACAAATATCAGCGTCAGATACGGCGCGAACACGGTGCTGCGCAATGTTAGCCTGTCCGTTGAGCCGGGTGAGATTGTAACCATTGTTGGCCCGAACGGATCTGGTAAGACCAGTCTTCTCAAGGCGGTTATCGGTGCCGCCCAGCTTGCTGCGGGTCAGGTCACGCAGAAGCCCGGACTAAAGATTGGCTATGTGCCGCAGCGCCTGCATATTGACCCGACGCTGCCCATCACCGTCGAACGTTTCATGCGTCTGACGCAGCGCGTCGACACAAAAGACTGCGCCAATGCCCTTGAAGCTGCTGGCGTCCCTGACCTTTTAAAACGTCAGATGTCCGCATTGTCCGGCGGTCAGTTCCAACGGGTTTTATTGGCCAGAGCCTTGATCAATCGGCCCGATGTCTTGCTGCTCGACGAGGCCACGCAAGGTCTGGATCAGCGCGGGTCGGCTGCATTTTATCAGCAGATCGAGACTGTGCGCCAGGACACAGGTTGCGCTGTGCTGATGATCAGCCATGAACTGCATGTGGTGATGAGCGCATCTGACAGGGTGATCTGCCTCAATGGGCATGTCTGCTGCGAGGGCACACCTGCCGTTGTGGCCTCTGCGCCGGAATACCGCGCACTTTTTGGCTCAGGAACCGGAGGAGCTTTGGCGCTTTATCGGCATGACCACGATCATGATCATGATCACGATCACGCCTGCGGGCACGAGGCGGCAGAGTAATGTTCGACGATTTCATGACCCGCGCCACGCTCGCCGGCGTTGGTGTTGCCTGTGCCGCTGCCCCCTTGGGATGTTTTGTGGTTTGGCGGCGCATGGCCTATTTCGGGGATGCAACAGCACATGCCGCCATGCTTGGCGTGGCTTTGTCCCTTGCATTGCAAATGTCCATTTTCACCGGCGCCGTGGCCATCGCCTTGCTCATGGCAATAACCGTAACCCTTCTGTCGGGGCGCGGGTACGCGATGGATACGCTTTTGGGTGTGCTGGCGCATTCCGCACTTGCGTTTGGGCTTGTGGCAGTATCATTTCTCTCCGGCGTGCGCATTGACCTGATGGCCTATCTCTTCGGTGATATTTTATCGGTCTCCCGCACCGACCTTTTGGTCATTTGGGGCGGAGCTGCCATTGTGGTTGCACTCATTGCCTGGCGATGGTCCGCTCTTCTGACGTCAACCTTAAACGAAGAGCTGGCCTATGCCAGCGGCATCAACCCCAAGCGCGAACAACTGATCCTGACCCTTGCTTTGGCGGTCACCGTGGCCGTCGCAATCAAGGTGGTGGGTGTTCTGCTCATCGCAGCCATGCTGATCATCCCAGCCGCAGCTGCACGAGGCTTTGCACGCACTCCCGAAGTCATGGCCGCAACGGCCGCTCTGATTGGAGCGATATCGGCCATAGCGGGCCTGCGCGCCGCGTATCTATTCGACACCCCGGCAGGGCCGTCCATCGTATGCGTCGCGGCTGTGATCTTTGCCGTGGTCAGTGTTGTGGGTCGCAAGGAGCGCATGGGTCCTTAGGAGACAGCATGAGCCACACTCGTTTATCCGACGGAACCGGGCACGTATCGGCTTTTGCTGGTTAACTCCAAACTGCAACAAGACGGTCGTGACGCAGCATGCTGTTGCAGGAAACATCTAAAAGTGAAAGTCTGCCAGAAAACCCAGAGAGGCCGACAAACTAACATGTCCGGGTCGCATTAAAACGCCTCTGGTCCCGCAATACATTGGCGCCACAACTGACTTGGCAACCAAATTCCAGAAGGCCAACCGATTTGCCCCGTGATCCCCGATATGACTCTCTGTTCGATCCAATAGATATTGGCCCTGTGACCGCGCCCAACCGGTTCTATCAAGTGCCCCATTGCACAGGCATGGGTTGGCTGCGGCCCCGCATGGTCGCCGAGATGCGTGGTGTGAAGGCCGAAGGTGGCTGGGGCGTTGTGTGCACCGAGTATAACTCTATTCATCCAACGTCGGATGATTTGCCTCACCCATCAGCGAGCCTTTGGGATCAAAGCGATATCGCGGCCCATCGCATGATGACCGACAAGGTACATGAATATGGGGCTCTGGCCGGGGCTGAGCTTTGGTATGGCGGAGCGCGCTCGGCGAACTTGCTGACACGAGACGTGCCCATGGACATCGCTTCCATGCCGCATATGTCGGGCAATCCCTTTCAGACGCGCGCGATGGACAAGACAGACATCCGCAACCTACGCCGATGGCATCGGGATGCGGCTTTGCGGGCACGTGATGCCGGGTTTGATATCGTCTATGTCTACGCCACGCACACATACTTGCTGTCAAACTTCCTCAATCCCAAGATCAACCAGCGCAGTGATGAATATGGCGGGTCTCTGGAAAACCGGATCCGGCTCGTGCGCGAATTGATTGAAGAGACCAAGGAGGCCGTCGGCGACCGCTGCGCCGTGGCCGTACGTTTTGCAGCCGATGAAGAGATCGGCGAGGACGGCGTGCCCATTCATGGCGAGCGGCGCGATATGCTTGGCCTATTGGCCGAGTTACCGGACTTGTGGGACATCAACATCGCCAATTACGCGCTGGAAATGGGCGTGGCGCGGTTTACGTCGGAGGCGGCGCTGGAACCCTACATGGACTACGTGAAATCCGTCACCAGCAAGCCCGTTGTCACCGTCGGTCGCTTCACATCTCCCGACACCATGGTCAGCCAGATCAAACGCGGCATCACCGACCTCATCGGGGCCGCGCGCCCCTCAATCGCCGATCCCTTCCTGCCCAGGAAAATCAACGAAGGTCTGCAAGACGACATACGCGAGTGCATCGGCTGCAATGTCTGTTACTCGGGTGACAGCATTGGAGTGCCGATCCGCTGTACGCAAAACCCCACAATGGGGGAAGAATGGCGGCGCGGCTGGCATCCTGAGCATATGCCGGACAAGGCCAGTGACAGCTCCGTTCTGATCGTCGGCAGTGGTCCAACCGGGCTGGAGGCCGCGCGTGCCTTGGGCAAACGCGGCTACAAGGTCATGCTGGCCGAAGCCGGAACCGAGCTTGGCGGGCGTGTCACGCGCGAGGCCGCCCTGCCCGGCCTTTCCACTTATGCTCGCGTCCGAGATTACCGCGTGCAACAGCTTGTGCAGATGCCCAATGTCGAGATTTTCTATGACAGCCCGCTTGGCGCGCAGGATGTCATCGACGTGGGTGCAGATCATGTGGCATTGGCCACTGGAGCCAAATGGTTGACCCAGCGCTGGACGGGTCAGTTTGCTGAAAACGTTGCCCCACCGGATGTGAGTCTGCTGACGCCAGACGATATCATGGCGGGCCGCATGCCGGACGGGCCAACGCTGATTTACGATGAAGATGGTTATTACCTGGGCGGTGTCATCGCCGAAGTCGTCGGTGCCACCGGGGTGCCCGTCACCCTAGCCACACCCTCTGATGTCGTGTCGGAATGGGCGGGCAACACGTCTGAGCGCTGGCGCGTGCGCACCAGACTGCAAAAACTTGGTATCTCGTTGGAACTGGCGCAGGAATTGAGCTGGTTTGACGGTCAAGCCGCAAAGCTGTCATGCAGCTACTCCGGCGCAGAGAAATTGCTGCCGTTTGATCATGTCGTCATGGTCACGCACCGCGCACCCAACGACGCTCTTTGGCACGACCTCTTGGCGATGGCAGACGGAGATGTCGACGCCTTGCCTTTCAGCCTGAAACGCGTCGGCGATTGCGAGGCGCCCGCGATCATCGCGGCAGCAGTCTATGCCGGACATAGGTATGCGCGCGAACTGGAGGCCGAACCGCATCTTCTGCATGACCGTGTGGATGTGCGCCAAACACCCGATGGGGTGCATCTTGCGGACAATGCACCATGACGACACTGCATCCTAAGTATTTGGAGACGCTCAAGCTTTACTATGAAGAAGAGATCGAAGGCGAAGCGTATTTCTTTCGCATGTCAGAGCGGCTCGATGATCCGGGTCACAGCGCCAAGATGCGCTTGCTTGGAGAGGTGGAAACCTATGCTGCGGCCGCGGTGAAACCCTTGCTCGACAAGTACAAACTGACCCCAAGGCCCGCCACCGAGTTAACCGCGTCAGGCCGTAGCCAAGCAGACGCCAAACCTGCTGACTGGGTTCTCCTGTTAGAAGAGATGCGAGGCACCTTTCCCGGCTACATTGATGACTTTGAAGCACTAGAAGCGATGGCCCCCGCAGAAGATCTGGCTCCATTGAGAACTCTCACAGCGCACGAAATTGCGGCCATCGCATTTCTCGAACGCGAGGCCAAGGGTGACCAAAGCAGCACCCAACCGTTGGTACAGTACCTCAAACGTTTCGCGACAAACCCGTCTCCCGGATGATCGCGAAACACTTCAAAACCCAGATCGGCCTAAAAGAACAGCTTTGACCTTTAAAGCTGCGAACAAAACGCGTCGATCTCAGCGCTCAATTTGTCCCAGTCGGTGAATTCGCGCACACCGTCTACTAAATCGACTTTTCGCCCGCCAGCACGACATTGTTAAGTACCTGCTTTTCAAAATAGTCGTAGCTGTCCGTACGAACCGCCCCCGCAACGATCATTTCTTTAGATGGCGTAAACCCCGTCCGCATCTTCATTTCTGTGAGGTAGTCCCAGGCCTCTTCTTGCCCTTCGGGAAACGCTGCTTTGAGGCTCACTGACAGAAGAAGTGTTTGTTTTTTATCCAGGTCCTCACGACTGGCCGAAACGAAAACCTCGAAGGCTTTGGGATGACGCCGCTCATGCACCGGGGCCGCCAAAACAATTCCGTCGAAGTCTTCCAAATCAATGGGTGATGTCCTGTTTTCCGTGTTGAAGACCTTAACAGCGTGGCCAGTTGCAGAAAGCTGATGGTCCACAAAGTCTGTGATCTTTTGAGTTTGGCCCTCAACAGACTCGAAAATAATCAGGACTTTCATCAATCACTTCCTCAGACGGGATTGCGTTTCGCACGCAGCGTGACATGCATGATATCTATGACGCTGTGGCGCGGTCTTGGGGTCAGGGTACTCTGCTATGGGGCGATGCGATTTGACGAGGATCAAAGCAGCCTGAAAACTCTTTGAAATGAAAGCGATCCGCAAAGTCTTGAAAGGTTTTAACCTGCTAGGTATCGGTTCAATTCCGGGTTTGCACTATTGAAGAAACACCGGCATTTCAGTTAAAAACAGCCCGGGTGAGGTTAATTTTGAGACATCTTCCATGAAGCATACTACGCCAAAGCGTCGGGATCCGTTTGAAATGCTGCAACAGGCGCTCCAATCAGAGTGGAGAACGTTGGACACCGTGCCCCTCCGCGGAGAAGGAGAATTTCTCGTCCTCACAGTCTCCGGCCTGACGCGATTGGCTCGGAACCGGAAAGATTTCCGCAATCCACGCAAGGCAGATGGCTATGCTCCAGAACGCATGACGGTTGTGTCGGTGGAAACCGGAAATTACCTCGGCGCAATGGCCTGGAAATGGCCGGACGAGACGTGATGCGAAGCTGGTGCAAAGACCCCGGCCATTCAGAACACACCCGTCAGTAATCTTCACCCGCATAACGATTTGGCTTCCCTGTCGCGTCTGGAATGCCAACAAAATCCGCCCAATCGTTGCCCGGTCTCCAGATGCTGTCCATGTTTGCCTTGGTATCCACCGCAAGAGCCGATGGATTGCCTTTGCCATATCGAAAAAAGAACGCGCTGACACGGGCGTTGTAGATGCAGTGCACATGAACCTTCGTGTCCTGCAATCCGTCCAGCGCCTTGCGGAAGTCGTCAAAGTCTTTGTCTGTCGGGTCTTCGAACTCCACAGGAATGTAGATATACGTCATGCCCAATGCATCGACTGTGCCTGCTTCGTCCTCAAGCGCGCCCTTGTTGTGACGCGGCCCGAGGTTGATGACATGCGTCACGCCAAGGCCCTTGATCTCGGCAAGTTGGGCCTCAGAAGGCTGACCAGACGTGGTGATCCGATCATTCAAACGACGCCAATTCAGAATGTGCGGCAGATCCGTCATCTTTGCTCCAATCCCCGCTCTGTCACGATCAGCACCCGCGTAGCCCCTCTTGGCGTAGCGCGCGCGCCAGGTTCACCAAGGTGGCGGCAGGTGCTGCCTCGTCCGGGACAATACGCACAACTTCGCCTTCATCATCAGGTAAGGCCGCATAAAAATCCTGCGCGGAAGCGACAGGTTCTCCGCGATATGCGAGCTGTCCATCCGCGTGCAGAACAAGTGTGTCGGGCGGCGCGCGGCCGTCGAGCTCTGATGTGCGCACAAGCTTGAGGTCCGGGTCCAACGGTTGAGCCAAAGTGCTGGCCACCATGAAGAACACGAGCATCAGGAAAACCACGTTGATCAGCGCAATCGTAGGTTCTCGCCGGGCGCTTTGTCTGTGGCGGCGCATCAGGACCCCAACACGTTGATTTTGAGCCGGTCGATACCGCGCAGCACAACAAGGATGTCGGTCAGCCGTTGGGCTGTGACACCGTCTTGCATGCTGACAATCACCGATAGTGTCTCGGCCTCCGGCGCCGTTTGGCCAAATCTCTCCGCAAGAGCCTCGGGCGCAATATCTTCCCCGTTCAGGCTGAGGGTATTTTCACCCAATTGCAGGAAGCTGCGTTGAACGTCGCTTGTGCCTGTGGACCCTGCGCTCGCTGCCGCCAGCTCGACCTCAGAGAATTTGGAAAAGGTTGAGGACAGCATGAAAAAGAGCAGCAACAGGAAAATGACGTCGATCAACGACGTTAAAGACAAGCGCCTGCGTCTGACATGCTTACGCAAGAGACGGCTCCTCTATGGCATCTTGAGCCGCGTCACCCCACCTGCCCTGCGGGTGCAGGATTGAGGCAATCGCGCGCTCCGCGGTCACGCGCTCGGCATCCATGCGGCTTTCGAACCAGCTCAGCACCATGGCCGTTGGCATCGCCACGGCAAGCCCGACCGCCGTGGTCAAAAGCGCCACCCAGATCCCCCCGGCCAGAAGCGAGGGATCAACCTGCGATCCCGCGTCCTGCAGAGATTGAAACGCCTCGATCATACCCAAAACCGTGCCAAAGAGACCCAGCAGCGGGGCAAGCTGCGCCACGCTGTCCAACAGACGAAACCCGCCTTCGAGCCGGGCAAAGCGCACTTCCGCTTCGGCCTCCAGCCGTTTGGTATCACCGGGCCTCGCGGCAAAGGCCATTTCCACCACCGGAGCTAGATAGCTTTTGGAAGTTTTGAGAGCGGCCACAGCCCCGCTGCGATCGCCTCTATCCCAAGCGGCCACAGACGCTTGCAACGCCTTGTGTCGCCCAACACCTGCTACCGAAAACTGCCAGAGTTTGTAGAGAATAGCGGCCAGCGTCACGACGGAAATAAACAACAGGATGACCACAACCGGTCCGCCCAGTGCCGCGATCTGTCTCAGGCTTTCAAGTATCGCGTTCATCCGATCACCTCAATTTTGGTTCGCGTGTCGAGTATCAAATCCGCCTCACAGGCATTGGCGGGCAAACCCGGCGCTTCACAGGTGTGGGCGCCATTGATCAAGACCTTGCCCAACCCATCGCACTTCAGACCTTGCAACGTGAACTGTCGCACTCGTGGACGGCCCGGCGGCAATGTCCCAAAGTCAAACAAGGTCAGGCGGTCTACCTGTCCTGACGCATCGAACAGGACTGTCTCGTAGACGACCTTCTCGATCGGGCTTGGATGCCCGTTCAAGGCCAGGAAGGAGAGCGTGCAACTCGCCTCATTGGATTTCACGGCATTCAGCTCAATCAAGACTGCCTCCCCAACCTCGTCGTCCTGCGCCCATGCGCTTGTGGCAAATGTCAGGCCAGCCGTCAAAACGGCGGCAACCTTTGCAGTGATGTTCATCTGTGTCTCCATTGCATGGTCGTCATTTCTTCAATGTCTGATACCGAGTTATAGCGGTGCCCGAGCAGCCCATCCCAATCACCTGTTGCGATACAAAAAGACCAACCTTTGGCTTGTGCCGGTTGGGGTTGGCGGGAAAGGTGCTGCACGGCGCACTTGTGCTGCAGCAGCCCGGTCGACAGCGGCCGAGCCAGAGCTGCGCACAATACGTACCCATGCGATCGTGCCATTTGGGTTGATCTGAAACTGGACGCTTGCTGTGCCGCTGTCGGATGTTCTGCCCGTCGGAAAACGGTTGAGCTGTACCAGAACGCGACCCACATAATTGGTCGTCGTGGCATTTCCTGTGCCGCCTGAACCGGCAAAACTTGTTGATCCAGAACCACTACGTCTGCCCAGCGCCAGTTGATCGACACCTGTTCGGCGATAAACATCCAGCGGCGACTCTATAACCCGGGCCTGCCGCTGCTGCTGGACATACTCGGTGGCTCCCAATTCTTCTGTTGAAGGTCGCTGTGTTGGCGGACGCAAAGAGCGCGTTACAGCAGATTGAGTCAGGTCCTCAGCGTCATCAGTCGTTAGAATTTCCGGGTCTTCCGGCACTGATGCTACAACGATATCGGACGGCTCAACCTCAGACACATCCACTTCCGAGGGGCTGTCCGCCTCCTCTTCTGACGCAAGCTCAGGCACCTCAGGTTCCACCACCTCAGGCGTTTCTTCTGGACTGGCTTCTGGCTCCGGCTCCTCCGGCACAGTCTCTGGCGTTGAGCCCTCGGTCGTCACCTCATCGGGTTGCAGTGCTGCCAACTCGCCTACGTTTTCCTCATCCTCACCGCTTTGTTCCTCGGCCTCGTCCGCTTGCGGATCACCTTCCGGTTGCTCGTCCACCTCTGGCAAAGGCTCTGATGCTGCCGCCGCATCAGGTGCCAACGTCTCTTGCGGATTATCTGAGGCCACAAGAGCTTCTGACGTTGGCGTTTCTTCGGAAACTGGGTCAGCAGGCGTCACTTCAGGTTGCTCGGCCTCCGGTGCTGACTCCGCAAAATCCTCAAACGCGCCTCCGGTATCGGTCACGTCAGTTGTGCCGGATTCAGATGAGGGCGCGCTCGCGTCACGCGCGCTGAAGCCCAGGCCCAACGCGTGCAGGATCAGTGACAGAATTATAGCCGCAATGGCGACAATGCCGGACCTTCTGATCATGTGGCAACTCGTTGCGTGAAGTGCAAAGAAACCCTGCCTCTATTGCGCGCGCTGACATCAGAAATCTGCAATGCAAAAGCTCTTCTCATGGACGAGTTAATCGCAATCATCACTTTTGCAATGCCAGGCTATGACGTGTTTATCACAGGTACACATCTCGTTGGAATGCACAGGTTGCGTTGTATCCTCCGATCGCTCCAAGTGTAAGGTCATCCTACATCATTGTGAACTCACGTGCTGCCGCACTTGGATACAGTGCTGAACAGGCGCGAAAACGGAATGCTTTAGTGCGTTGCAACGCGGTAATTTCTTATCCAAACGCCCGGAAATCGACGCATTCACCGCTTTCGGAACTTTCTTGCCGAATTTGCTTTGTGAAAGATTTTTGAAGCCTGCCATGACCGTTTGAAATCCGTTCTACGATGTGTATCGTCAAGTTGCCTGAACCAGCCAACTAGAAAAACGCAGAACATGCGTGGCTTACCAATCAGTCGATGCGCCAACTTTGGTGCAAGGGAGGAAAATATGAATAAGACTTTGATCGCCGGACTGGCGCTATCTGGAACTATGCTAAGCCCACTTGCGGCCTACGCCCAAACCGAAGTTCAGTTCTGGCACGCCTTTACAGGTCGTCTGGGAGAATTGGTTAAAGCCCAGGTCGAAGAATTCAACGCAAGCCAAAGCGATTATGTTGTCGTCGAAAGCCACAAGGGCAACTATTCTGAAACTCTGAACGCTGGCATCGCCGCGTTTCGCGCACAAGAGCAACCTCACATCCTAATGGTGTTCGAAGTCGGCACGGCGACGATGATGTCCGCTCAAGGCGCGATCAAGCCGGTCTATTCCGTGATGGCCGAGAGCGGAGCGGAGTTTGACCCCGATGCCTTTATTGGATCGGTTAAAGGCTATTACACCACCACAGACGGCGAGATGCTATCCTTGCCGTTTAACTCTTCCACGCCTGTGCTGTGGGTCAATCGGGATGCATTCAAAGCCGCAGGCGTGGACCCGGACACCGACCTGTCCACCTGGCAGAATGTCGATGCTGTGCTCGATCAGCTCAAGGCAGGCGGATCGGAATGCCCATTGGTCACGGCATGGCAAAGCTGGATTCATCTGGAAAACTTCTCGGCCTATCACGACGTCCCTTTTGCGTCGAAAGACAACGGGTTCTCCGGGCTGGATACCGAACTCATGCTCAACGGCGAAGCGCAGGTGGCACATCTGACAGCCATGGGCGAATGGGCCAAGGATGGTAAGTTCATCTACACTGGTCGCCGCAACGAAGGTGGGGCCAATTTCCGAGCCGGTGAATGCGCGCTCTTTACCGAAAGCTCAGCCGGGTACGCCGGGATCAAGGCCGAAGCGCAGTTCGACTTTGATGTCCGCCCCTTGCCCTATTGGGAAGGTATCGGCAACGCGCCGCAAAACACCATCATTGGCGGTGCGTCTCTCTGGGTCATGGAAGGCCATGAGGCAGAGGAGTACAAAGGCGTGGGCGCCTTCCTGAGCTTCCTGTCCAGTTCAGACGTACAAGCGTCCTGGCATCAGAACACCGGCTACCTGCCGATCACGGCTGCTGCGGGTGAGGCCACACGCCTTGCTGGGTTCTACGACGAAAACCCCGGCACGGACATTGCCGTGATCCAGATGACCGCCAAGGAACCCACGGCCAACTCCAAGGGCCTGCGCCTTGGGTCCTTTGATCAGATCCGCGGTATCATCGATGAAGAGCTGGAGGCGATCTGGTCCGGTGACAAAACGGCTCAAGCAGCCATGGACAGCGCCAAAGAGCGTGGCGATGCACTTCTGCGTCGCTTTGAATCGGCCAACAAGTAAGTAAGATTAAGGCGGGTCCAGGCGGCCCGCCTTTTTCCGACAGGGGACAGTTTTGGAAAAACGCGTCACATTTCGTGGCTGGTTGCTGCCGCTCTTACTGATCGCGCCGCAGGTGATCATCTCGGCGGTCTTTTTCTTCTATCCCGCCGGGCAGGCCATCTGGCAGTCGCTGTTCATCCCCGATCCATTTGGGCTTTCGGCGCAATTTGTGGGGCTGGGAAATTTTGAGTTCCTCCTCAATGACAAATTCTACCGCGCGTCCTTCCTGACCACGGCGGTCTTTTCTATCCTTGTGACCCTCTGCTCAATGGTCCCCGCCCTCTTTCTGGCCGTTCTCGCGGACCGTCTGATCAAAGGCTCTGGGGTCTATCGCACGCTGCTGATCTGGCCCTATGCCGTAGCCCCTGCGGTCGCGGGTGTGCTGTGGCTTTTCATGTTCAACACCCGTGTGGGCGTGATCTCCTGGTACCTTGGCACGCTGGGATATGACTGGAACCACGTGCTCAATGGCGGCGAGGCGATGGGTCTTGTTGTCGTCGCCTCCGCCTGGGGGCGGATCAGTTACAATTTCCTGTTCTTTTTTGCGGCGTTACAAGCCGTTCCTCGTTCAGTAATTGAAGCCGCCGCCATCGACGGCGCCCGCTTCTGGCGCAGGTTCTGGACAATTGTCCTGCCCCTTTTGTCGCCCACCACTTTCTTTCTGCTGGTGGTCAACATCGTCTACGCCTTCTTCGAGACTTTCGGCGTCATCCACACGATCACCTCAGGCGGCCCACAACAAACCACGACAATCCTTGTCTACAAGGTCTTCTCAGATGGCTTTGTAGGCCAGGATCTCGGCTCCTCCTCGGCACAATCCGTGATCCTTTTGATTGTTGTCGGACTGCTGACGGTCATTCAGTTCAAATACATCGAAAAGCGGGTGCATTACTGATGGCGCAGGTGCATGGCATGGTCGAAAAGCGAGGCGCAGGGCTGTGGCTCACACATGCCTTCATGATCCTGGGCGTCTTGGTGATCTTCTTCCCGATATGGCTCGCCTTCGTGGCCTCCACCGTCACCCAGCCCGAGATCACCAACCCGCCCATGCCCGTCTGGCCCGGTGATCAGTTTTGGGTGAACTACAAAAACGCCCTCTTTTCGGGGATCAACGTGCCTGTGGCGACCATGTTGATGAATTCCATGGTCATGGCCGTGGGCATCGCCGTGGGCAAGATCGTCATCTCGCTCCTGTCGGCCTTTGCCATCGTCTATTTTCGTTTCCCCGGCCGCACGACTTTCTTCTGGCTGATCTTTCTGACCCTTATGCTGCCCGTCGAAGTGCGCATTGTGCCCACATTCGAGGTCGTCGCGGGCTTTGGCATGCTCAACAGCTACGCGGGCCTCATCTTCCCACTCATCGCCTCAGCCACCGCCACCTTCCTCTTCCGGCAGTTTTTCCTGACCATCCCTGACGAACTGGCCGAAGCAGCGCGAGTCGATGGCGCCTCGCCGATGCGGTTTTTCTGGGACATCGTTGTGCCCATGAGCCGCACCAATGTCGCAGCGCTCTTTGTGATCCTCTTCATCTATGGCTGGAACCAGTATCTCTGGCCGCTGCTCATCACCACCGACCCGGAAATGAACACCATCGTCATGGGCATCAAACAGATGTTCCCATCCGGCGATGACTTTGCCCATTGGCCGACGATCATGGCCACCTCGATCCTTGCGATGATCCCGCCAGTGATTGTCGTCATCTCCATGCAGCGGCTCTTTGTCCGCGGCCTTGTCGATAGCGAGAAGTAACAATGGCCACCGTCACCCTCACCGACATCAAGAAAAGCTTTGGGCAGACAGACGTGATCCACGGCATCAATGTCGAGATCGCTGATGGCGAATTCATCGTGATCGTCGGACCCTCCGGCTGTGGCAAATCCACCTTGCTGCGCATGGTGGCGGGGCTGGAAACCGTCACCGCGGGCGATGTGCTCATCGGTGGAGAACGGGCCAATGACAAGGAACCCATGGACCGCGACATCGCCATGGTGTTTCAGAACTACGCGCTCTACCCGCACATGTCCGTGCGCCAGAACATGGGCTATGGGCTCAAGATCGCGGGTCTGCCCAAGGACCAGATCACCGCCAAGGTCGAAGAGACCGCGAAACTCTTGCAGCTTCAGGCCCTGCTCGACCGCAAACCCCGCCAGCTCTCAGGCGGCCAGCGCCAGCGCGTCGCCATGGGCCGTGCCATCGTGCGCGAACCGGCCGTGTTTCTCTTTGACGAGCCGCTCTCAAACCTTGATGCCAAACTGCGTGTGCAAATGCGCCTTGAGATCAAAGAGTTACAATCCAAACTTGGCGTAACCTCGCTCTATGTCACCCATGATCAGGTTGAGGCGATGACCATGGCCGACCGCATGATCGTGATGAATGGCGGGGTGGCCGAGCAAATCGGTACGCCGCTTGAGGTCTATGAAACCCCGCGCACGCTTTTTGCCGCGCAATTCATCGGCAGCCCGGCAATGAACGTTTTTGATGCGGAATTGAACTCCGGTCAGGTTCACATTGGCGGTCAGACCGTGGCCAAAGCGTCAGGCCCGGACGGTCCGGTCAAACTGGGAATTCGGCCTGAACACTTTGCAAAGGACGATGCGGGACCCTTCGAGGTCCGCGTTCAAATGACCGAGCCGCTTGGCGCCAACACCCTGCTGCACGGCCGCTTGGACAGTATCAAGACCGACATCACCATCAGCTTGCCTGGCGTTCACACCATGGGTGCTGAATCGACCTCGATGCGCTTTGCCGCGCAACCCGGCATGACGCACCTCTTTGACAGCACAACAGGTCACCGTATCACAGGCTGACAGGTCGCGTTACGAACACTTCGAATGCCCGCAGCTGCCGCAAGTCATACAGCCCTCAATCTTGCGCATGTCAAAACTGCCACAGGCCGGACAGGACGCACCACGCGGGCCGCCGTGATTGACCACCTGCGCCTGTGGGTCTTCCTTGAGGCCAAGCCCCTCGCCTTCGAGGAACCCGATATTCACCATATGATTTTCCAGAACCCCGCCAATCGCCGCCAGGATCGACGGAATATACTTCCCGTTCATCCAGGCCCCGCCGCGTGGATCGAACACGGCCTTGAGTTCTTCTACCACAAAACTCACGTCCCCCCCGCGCCGGAACACCGCTGATATCATCCGGGTCAACGCCACGGTCCAGGCATAGTGCTCCATATTCTTGGAGTTGATGAACACCTCAAACGGCCGCCGACGCCCATTCAGGATAATATCATTCACGGTGACATAAATCGCATGGTTGCTGTCGGGCCATTTGAGCTTGTAGGTATGCCCTTCCAGCTCCTGCGGACGGTCCAGCGGATCGGACATATAGACGACCTCGCCGCCTTCCATGGACACCGCGCCCTCGCCCGGCACCTTGTCTTCGGTCTCTGACACGCTCAGCACCGACCCCGTCACATCATTCGGCCGGTAGGTCGTGCAGCCCTTACAGCCCAGGTCCCAGGCCTGCATGTAGACGTCCTTGAACGCCTCAAACCCGATATCCGCCGGCACGTTGATCGTTTTGGAAATACTGGAATCAATCCATTTCTGCGCCGCCGCCTGCATCTTCACATGCGCCTCAGGCTCCAATGTCTGGGCGTTGACGAAATACTCGGGCAGGTCTGCCTCGCCAAACTTCTCGCGCCACATCTGGACGGCATAATCCACCACCTCTTCTTCGGTGCGGCTGCCATCCTTCTGCAGCACCTTGCGCGTGTAGGCATAGGCAAACACGGGCTCGATGCCGGAACTCACGTTGCCGGCATAAAGGCTGATCGTGCCGGTGGGCGCAATCGAGGTCAAAAGCGCGTTGCGAATACCGTGTTCACGCACCGCCTCTCGCACATCGTCATCCATCGCCTGCATGGTGCCACTGGCCAGATAGGCATCGGCCTCAAAGAGTGGAAACGCCCCCTTCTCCTTGGCAAGCTCCACCGAAGCCAGATAAGACGCCCGCGCAATCGCCTTAAGCCAGACCTCCGTCTGCGCCGCCGCCTCATCCGAGCCATAACGCAAGCCGCACATCAGCAATGCATCGGCCAGCCCTGTGACCCCAAGCCCAATCCGCCGCTTGGCCTGCGCCTCGGCGCGCTGTTCTGGCAGCGGAAAGTTTGACGCATCCACCACATTGTCCATCATCCGGATCGCTGTGCCCACAAGCTCTGAGAGTGCTGCCTCATCAATAGATGCATTTGCTTCAAACGGCGCCTCCACCAACCGCGCCAGATTAACAGATCCTAACAAACACGCCCCATAAGGCGGCAAAGGCTGTTCGCCGCAGGGATTGGTCGCCGCAATCGTCTCAGCGTAATGCAGGTTGTTCGCCGCATTGATCCGGTCGATGAAAATCACGCCGGGTTCGGCAAAATCATAGGTCGCCCGCATGATCTTGTTCCACAGATCCCGCGCCTGCACGGTTTTGTAGACCTTGCCTCCAAAGACCAATTCCCAAGGCCCGTCCGCCTTCACCGCATCCATGAACGGATCGGTGACCAGCACCGAGAGGTTGAACATCCGAAGCCGCGCAGGATCGGATTTCACCGCGATGAACTCTTCTACATCGGGATGATCACAGCGCATCGTCGCCATCATCGCGCCACGACGGCTTCCCGCGCTCATGATTGTGCGGCACATTGCATCCCACACATCCATGAAACTCAGCGGCCCGCTCGCATCCGCGCCGACGCCTTTGACCTCGGCGCCGCGCGGTCGCAGCGTCGAGAAGTCATAACCGATCCCGCCACCCTGCTGCATCGTAAGCGCCGCCTCACGCAGCGCATTGAAAATCCCGTTCATGTCATCCGGAATGGTGCCCATGACAAAACAGTTAAAGAGCGTCACTGCCCGCCCTGTGCCCGCTCCCGCCGTGATCCGACCGGCTGGTAGATATTTGAATTCTTCAAGAGCGCTGAAAAACCGATCTTCCCAAACGTCCGGCTTGTCCTCTACGGCCGCCAAAGACCGCGCAATCCGCCGCCAGGTATCCTCCACCGTCCCATCCACAGGCGTGCCGTCGCCAGCCTTGAAGCGGTATTTCATATCCCAGATGGACTCTGCGATCGGGGCAGCGAATCGAGTCATAGAACCACAATCTCTTGTATAAGAACGGAGCAAGAACACTACACTTTGGGGGTCCAAAATGCAATCTTCTTCTTTCTTGTCCCAAATACCCAATTTCCAAGGGTGACGCCACTCCATCGCTTCGTTCTTGGCGCAATTTGTGCTGCTGACAGGCCCTGTCAAACTATGTCGCAAACGGCGTTGCGCCCTCCCCACCCCTGACCCAGAGTGACCACATTATGCACCGCGCCCAAGTCTCACATACGGATCAGGTCTCTCTTGGCATCCTCATTATCCTCGCCTCTGTCTCGGCGCTGGCGCTTGGGGATGCCACGATCAAACTTATCAGCGCTGATTTTTCCCTTTGGCAGATTTTCGCGCTGCGCTCGGCCTTTGCCATTCCCTGCATCATCCTGCTCGCCATCCTCGCCAAACGCCGCCTGAGACCAACCGCCCCGGGATGGGTTAGCCTGCGCGCCCTGTTGCTTGTCACCGGATGGATCGCCTATTACGGCGCGCTGCCCTGGCTAGATCTCGGCACCGCTGCCGTTGCCGTCTACACCAATCCCATTTTCACAGCCCTCATCACCGCCGCAGTGCTCAAAGAGCGCGTGACCCCCATACAATGGCTGGGTATTGCCATCGGCTTCGTCGGTGTCGCCATCATCCTGCGCCCCACAGATGCGCAATTTTCCTGGCCCCTTCTCGGCCCGATCGCTGGCGCGCTGCTTTACTCACTGGCGATGATTCTGACGCGCAGCAAATGTCAATCCGAAGACTATGTCAGCCTGGCCTTCGCCCTGCACATCGCCTTCATCGTGACCGGCATGATCGGCCTTGCCCTCAATACATTGGTACCTCTACCCGTCAGCCTGTCCGACCAAACGCCCTTTCTCACAACCGGCTGGGCCGCCATGGCACCAAACGACTGGGCCCTGATGGCAGGGCTTGGGCTTTTGGCGATGGCCTTCACCCTTGGCGTCGCCCGTGCCTATCAGATCGCACCGCCCCATATCATTGCTACCTTCGACTATGGCTATGTGGGCTTCGCTCTATTGTGGGGCGTGGTGTTCTTCTCGGAATACCCCGACGCACGCGGCATTCTCGGCATGGGACTTGTGATTACCGCCGGTCTCATGGTTGCCCTGGGCGCGCGCCGCTACCAATCTCCTCTGCAACACTCCGCAGGCGGTTGAAACTCCAGCCCAGCGCAATAGAGTATCATCTATCACGCTGGGGGCGTTTCATGGCATCGGCCAAATTACATCTGATCAAACTGAGCGTCGGCTCGGAATCCTTTGAAAGCCTGACCGCGTGGCAATCCCGCCCCGAGGCGCAAGGCCCCGATGGACTGCCGCGCCATGTCACACGCATGTGGCCCCGGCGCGAGGCAGACCTGCTTCAGGGCGGATCCATCTATTGGGTGGTCCAGGGGCTGGTGCAATGCCGACAGCGCATTTTGCGCCTTGATGAGGTTATCCGCGCAGACGGGATTCGCCGGTGCGGCATTGTTCTGGACCCTGAACTCATCCGCACCTCAACAGCCCCCAAACGCCCATTTCAGGGCTGGCGCTATCTTGACCCCGGCGACGCGCCCGTGGATTTGCCCAAAGCCCGCCGGAATGAAGAGCCCCTACCTGCCGACCTCTCCGCTGCTTTGTCTGACATCGGAGTGATCTGACGTAACACGTCAAAAATGACCCAACGCCGGAAACACGACACGCTCAAGCGAGCGTGAAGCAGTGTCACACTGATCAAAGCCATCGAAAATCAGTTGTTTTTTGGATTTCGGATGCGCTGCCTCCTGCCAGCTCGAACAATGCTGTCTGACCATCTTCACGACGTTCACCGCCAGTTGAACGGCTATGATCACGCAAGCCCTTGAGCGTCCTCGAAAGCATGCAGATATCACTGCCAACAACGCACCCAAGAACGTCACTGGACAAACGATCGGAAAGGATCTCCGCCATGACCGTAAAGACAACCTTGCTCACCACTGCTCTTGTAACACTGGCTCTTCCCGCCGCAGCGCAGTCAACGCATGTCGAAGTTGGCAATCTGTCTTTTGACAAGATCGCAGCAGACATCAGCGCACCTGCCACACCAGAGCGCGTGACGGCGTCCAATGAACAAACCTTTGCGGCAAACGCCTTGAAGCGGACCGAAACCAAGCAGCCAGCTCCTGCACTGAGTTTTGCAAGTGGTCAAAGCGCCTCCGGGAGCCAGGACACCGTGTCTCGCAATGCGAACTCTGATTTCAACACTGGCCGGGACTGGACCGGGTTCTATGTCGGTGGCCAGATCGGTTTTGCGAATGTCGACACCAATATTTCGAGCGACGATGATGATTTCATCGGCGGTATCTTCGTGGGCTACGACTATGACCTTGGAAACGTGGTGATCGGCGGTGGCCTGGACTATGACTTTACCGACGCCGATGTGGCGGGCGGTGTGGCTGACCTCGAAAATATTTTCCGCCTTCGCGCGCGTGCTGGGTACAAGATCGGATCAGGCCTTCTTTACGGCACTGCAGGTTACGCGATTGCAGACACCGATACACTCGGCAGTGATGATGGATATTTCATCGGCGCCGGATACGAACACTTCGTCAGCCAGAATTTCACCATCGGCGGTGAGGTCCTTTATCACGAATTCAACAGCTTCGACTCCACAGGCGTGGATGTAGAGGCCACGACCGTCCAAATCCGCGGCACCTTCCGCTTCTAAAGCGTTGTCCCAACCCGCCCCTTTTTGATCGGGGGCGGGCCGCATGGGGCGGGCACCATCGTTTCCCCTCTTTTTGATCGGTGCTCGCCCCGGCCCTTTGGTCAGTCCCGGCTGCGAAACCCCGTACGCTGGACAAAGACAACCACCAAAAGCGGGACAACGACCGCCAAACATGTGACGGTCACAAGCAACATCCCCAGCTCCGAATAATCTGCATTCGTCAGGACCTTATCGCCCTCGCGCACATCGCGCGTGATGATGTAAATCTCATTGAGATACTTCGTCCCCAGCGTCGAAGCCGAGAGCGCAAGATTGGTGAAAGACGCCATCACCGCAAAGAACGTGGCCTTCAGCTCACGTGGCGCGTTGCGCGCAATCCAGGCCAGCATCGGGATCATCGCCACCTGCCCCAACGGGCTTTCTAGCGCTGTGTCGAAAATCGCGATGAACCGCGCATCGACTATCCCGCCAGTCACCGAAGCTGTCCATTCCTGCACACCGTAGTAGAGCCCGATATTGGGCAGTGTCAGAAGCCCGCCAATGAGGCTCAGCACAACAACAATCCAGACAATGGACCGCGTCGCCATCATCGGGCGCAAAAGCACAATAACCACAAGCGTCACCACCGCTGTGATCAACGACAGAACCGACTGAAACTGCTGGTCAAAGCCCAGCACATCAATCTCGAACCACTTCTGTCCGTCCCCTGGCCCTGGGATCGCACGGAAGAAAAAGATGATGATCGCCGTGCCAACAAGCGCCTTGGCCTGCGCTGGTTCCAGCACTGCCACCAGTTGCCGCATCAGAAAGGCCACAACGGCCATGGAACCAACAAAGATGATCTCTTGCCCAAACGGCACCTGCCCCAGTCCAACGATCAATGACAGCGCCACAAACGCTCCGCCGCCGATGAAATACCACCAGTTCGGCGTGGTCTGCGTCTCTGGTTCATCGGCACCGTTTATCTGGCCTGATCGTTTCATCACCCCGGCAAGAACCACGCCGCTCACCGAGATCACCGGGATCAAAAACCCGATCATATAGACCCGCGCATAGACCGCGCCCTTCTGCGCCTGATCCATGCTCTCAATGCCGGAAAACACCGCGATATTGAGAAGCGCCACCGCCACCGTGCCGCCGATCAAGGCAAACCGGCCCAGCGCCTGCATGGTGGTGTGCATCGCCTTGCTGTCTTCCTCGCTGATCAGCGCGCCGGTTTCGTCCCGTGTCGGAACCGCCTCGACCGACATCGCATCGGCCACCGCGTCTTGCAAAACCAGACCGCAGGGGGCCAGAAGAAAGCTCAGGATGTACCAGTTTGAGACCGGCATGATCGTTTCCATCATGGCCGTCTGTGTGAGAACGAAATACATGATCCCCACGCTGGCCGCGACACATCCCGCCCCCAGCCAGATGAGCAGCCATTTCCACTTCCAAATGAGGTCCACGAGATGCCCCAATGGCATCTTAAGCGCCCAGGGCAGCCCTGCCCAGAACGCGAGACTCGCGATGTAGGCGGCTGAAAAGTCGAGATATTCTTTAACGAAGAACGTGCCGACAATGAGGGTCAGCCCAGAACACCCAGCCGCGAAGTAGACCATCAGCGGCGGCAGGAACGACAGCCGCATTTGATCTCTCAGATCAAAGACAACCGCGTTGAAATATCCCGCTACCCCCGCCTTACTCTGCATCCGAATCCGCCCTCATACCGGTCATTCACGCGCGAAACTTAGAATTGAATCATAGGATGTCGAGCACCGCTTCGGGTGGGCGTCCCAGCGCGGCCTTGCCATTTGCAAACACAACCGGGCGTTCGATCAGGATCGGATGCGCCGCCATGGCCTCGATGAGCTTGGCCTCATCCGTTTCCTTGGCAAGGCGCAACTCTTTGAACACCGCTTCCCCCCGGCGCATCAGTTTTGCAGCGGGCAGGCTAAGGGCCTTCAAAGCGGCAGAAATCTCGTCGGCCGTTGGCGCATCCTGCAGATACAGACGCACCTCCACGTCCCCCCGCTCCTGCAAAAGCGCCAGCGTCTGGCGCGACTTAGAACATCTCGGGTTGTGCCAAATCTCGGTCACAGCCATATCTCTCTCCCTTTCCCCACAGCCTCAGCAACACTGGCATAGCCTTGGCTGTCCAGCAGTTGATCCAGGTCTTTGGCAATCCGCCCAACCAATCCCAGCCCCTCATACACGAGCGCCGAATAAAGCTGCACAGCGCTGGCTCCGGCGAGTATCTTTTGGAACGCGTCCTGCCCTGAGGCAATGCCGCCTACGCCCACAAGAGGCATCTTGCCTTCGGTTAACTGCGAGAGTTTCGCCAGCACACGCGTCGAACGCTCAAAAAGCGGTGCGCCTGAAAGCCCACCCGCCTCTGCGGCATGTCGGCTGCGCAATCCATCACGCGACAGGGTCGTGTTTGTGGCAATGATAGCGCTTACATTGCTTTCCTGCGCGACCTCGGCGACTTCGGCCAGTTCCTCATCTGTTAAGTCCGGCGCGATTTTCAGGAAGACCGGAATGCGCCGGTCCAGCCCGTCGCGCACCTCCATGACACCTGCCAAAAGCGCCCGAAGTGCAGCTCCGCCCTGCAAATCACGCAGTTTCTCGGTGTTGGGGCTTGAGACATTGACCGTTGCGAAATCCAGATGCGCACCGCAATGGGCCAGTACGCGGGCAAAATCCTCGGCCCGATCTGTGCTGTCCTTGTTGGCCCCAAGGTTAAGACCAATGACCGCCTCCGTGGGTCGCGCCGCTAGACGTGGTTCTGCGGCCTCCATCCCTTCATTGTTAAAGCCAAACCGGTTGATCACAGCGTGATCTTCTCTCAACCGAAACAACCGGGGTTTCGGGTTGCCCGGCTGAGGCCGCGGTGTGATGGCGCCAACTTCGACAAACCCAAATCCGGCCTTAGCCAGCGGTGACAACGCCACAGCGTTTTTGTCAAACCCCGCCGCCAAGCCAATCGGATTGGCCAAGCGAATGCCAGCAAGCTCTGTGCGCAGTCGGTCCGACGTGATCTCTCCGGGCAAAGGTGCCAAACCCGACCGCAAGGCCCAAAGCGCCAGGCCATGGGCGCGTTCAGGGTCAAGCCGGTGCAGAAGGCCCAGCCCGATCCGGTCCATCACGCTCATACCATCTGGTCCGGAAACTGATGCACGCCGTGCTCAAGAGAAAGCGGCAAGGCCCAATGGAGATTTTCAAGCTTTAAAGGCGCGTAGAGATGCGGGAATAGCGCCCCGCCGCGTGACGGTTCCCATTTGAGCGCCGCGCCCAAATCCTCCGCCTCCACCGCCAAGAGCATTAAATCCTCTTCGCCCGCAAAATGCTTGGCCGCCGTCTCCGCCGCCTGGTCTGCGGTTGAGAAATGAATATATCCATCCGCCAGATCCACAGGCGCGCCATCGCTCTGGCCTGCATCGCAGAGGGCCTTCCATTCCTCTTGACGAAAAATCTTGTAGATCAGCATGCGTTCGGTCATGCCCCGGCGCGCAGGAACGGTCAAGCGAATTGCCAAGGCCAAGTCTTAACGCAACCTGAACATGTTCTGCACCGCAGCGTTTCGCGCGCGAAACATTTGCCCCTCTTGCATTTGCCGCCCATATCCGGCCTATGAACGCCCATGAGCAAAGTCCGCGATCAATACGAGGCGTTCCCCTATCCCGAACGCGACCCACGCGACGAGAAAAAGCGCCTGATCCTGGGATCGCCGTCGTTGCCACAAGAGATTGACCATTTCATCTTTGGCGGCCAGCGGGATTGGCACAAACCGCTGCGCATTCTCGTCGCAGGCGGCGGTACGGGCGACGGGCTGATTCAACTGACAACACTTCTGACACAATACAAACGCCCCTTTGAGGCCACCTATATTGACCTCTCCAAAGCATCACGTGATGTGGCAGAAGCGCGCGCCAAGATACGGAAATTAAACAATATTACCTTCATCACCGGAAGCCTTCTGGATGCGCCGAAATACGGTCCGTTTGACTACATAGATTGCTGCGGCGTGCTACACCATCTGCCGGATCCCGACGCAGGGTTTTCCCAACTCCGCGCGGCCCTCGCCCCCGGCGGCGGCATGGGATTCATGGTCTATGCGCCCTATGGCAGATCCGGGGTCTATCCCCTGCAAGACGCCTTTGGCGCACTGTATGCGGATCTTATCCCCAAGGACCGCATCAAGGCGGCGCGCAAGCTCTTTGACCGGCTGCCCGAGGGGCATCCGTTCAAATCGAACCCCAATCTGAATGATCACGAGACCGGGGATGCAGGGTTTTATGACCTGCTGTTGCACAGCCAGGACCGCACCTATGACGTGACAACCTTATGTGCCACGTTGGAGCGCACAGGCTGGGCGCTATCGGGGTTTGTGCAATCTGTCTATTATGATCTCGCCCGGTTCACAGAGCCGCCCGAGGGCATGGATGCTGTGACCCAAATGGCGGTGGCCGAAAAGCTCAACGGCACGATCCGCACCCATACCGCCTATGCGGTCGCAGCAGATACAGCCCCTCAAATCGCCCAAAGCACGAACCGCAAACTTGTGCCCCATATCAAGGGCATACAAGCCAAGGCTCTGGCACAAGCCGTGCTTCAGGGCCAGAGCCCGAAACTGGGCGATGCGACGCTGTCCGAAACCCTGTCCCTGCCCAAAGAGACCGGGGCGCTGTTGATGGCGATTGACGGGCGCAGATCGCTGCAAGAGATTGCCGCGCTCACAAAACAGGACCCATTGGCCTTTGGCGCGCTCTGGAGCCAGGTGGACCGCAAGCTCACGCCCTGGGGGCTGCTGGTCTATTCCAGCGTGCTGCGCTGAGAGATGTGCGGTCGGTTTGCTCTGACCCTGCCGCCAGACGCGATGGCGCAGCTCTTTGCTGCGCGCCCCGCGAATGATGTGCCGGACGTGCCCAACTTTAACATTTGCCCCACCAATGCGGTGCATGTGGTCACCTCGCAGGACAGTCAGCGGCGGCTCCGCGCGATGCGGTGGGGGTTCCTACCCCATTGGTACAAAAGCCCAACCGACGGGCCATTGCTGATTAATGCGCGCAGCGAAACGGTTGCCGAAAAACCTGCCTTCCGCAAAGCCGCGCGAGAGCGGCGCTGCCTGATCCCGGCGACGGGGTTTTATGAATGGACCAAGGATGCGGAGGGCAAACGTTTGCCGTGGTACATTGCGCCGACGCAAGGCTCAATGCTCGCCTTTGCCGGGGTCTGGCAGGATTGGGCGCAGGGGGAGGACGCCTTTACCACCTGTGCCATTGTCACAACGGCGGCCAATCCCCGGATGCAGGCAATCCACCACCGGATGCCGGTGATTTTGGGTGAAAACGACTGGGCGCTGTGGCTGGGTGAGGCCGGGCATGGGGCGGCCGCCCTGATGAAAGCGGCCCCGGAAGAGGCTTTGCGATTTCACCGGGTGGACCCAAAGGTCAATTCCAACCGCGCCAGCGGGCCGGAATTGATTGAGCCCTTTGAGGAGTAACCGAGGCAGACAGGTTTAGGCCGCCATGAGGCGCGCCATATCCAGCATCCGGCAGGAAAAGCCCCATTCGTTGTCGTACCAACCGAAAACGCGAAGCAGGCCGCCGGTGGAGACCGAGGTTTCCGGCCCGACCATGACAACGGATTCAGGCCGCATACGCAGATCGGCACTGACCAAAGGCTGTTCGGTCCACCCAAAGACACCGCCTGGTCGAACCGCGTTTTGCAAAACCGCATTGGCCGAAGCCGCGTTGACCGGCGTGTTGGTTTGCACCGTCAGGTCAATGCAGGACACGCTGGCGGTGGGCACGCGGATGGCCCGTGCCTCGATCCGCCCCTGAAGATGCGGCAGAACAAGGCCTGTCTGATGCTGGGCACTGGTCGTCGTTGGAACCATGGACATGGCAGCCGCGCGGCTGCGTTCGGGTGCCGCGCGCGGTTTGTCGACGGTGGGCTGGCTGCCGGTGTAGCAATGCACGGTCGTCATCTGGCCGCTGACAAGCCCAAATGCTTCATCCAGCAGACGCGCAAGCGGCGCCAGCGCATTGGTGGTGCAGGAGGCGTTGGAGACGATCCTGTGATCGCCAATCTGCGCTTCATTGGCGCCCAAAACACTCGTGACATCGACCTCAGCAGATGGGCCGGAGACAAGCACCTTGGTGGCCCCTGCAACAAGGCCCCGCTCGGCCACAGCACGGGTGCCGCCCATGCCTGTGCATTCCAGAACAACATCCACAGCACTCAAATCCAGCGCGCTAAGGTCGGGTTCGGAATAGAATGGGATATGCCGCCCGCCAATCTTGAGAATGCCATTCTCGCCATTCACAGGTTCCGGCCATGGGCCAAAGACGCTGTCATATTGAAAGAGATAAGCGCAGGTCGAAAGCGGCTCGATCTCGTTAATGCATAGAAGCTCAAAATCCGCCGCATCCCGTAGCAGGATGCGCAGAAGCGTGCGGCCAATGCGGCCAAAACCGTTGATGGCTACGCGGATGGGACGGGTGGACATGAGCACCTCCTGCACATGGGTCAGCAATGTTGACTTTATGCAGGAAACTACACTTGAACAGCCATGAAACATAATTTGATCAAATTATTCAGATCAGGCGCGGGCCGCCTGTGCCTCTAGGGCCGAGTAGCGCAACCCCAGCGTGAGGCCCCGGGCCACGAAGCTGATGAGCAGCGCGATCCAAAGACCATGATTGCCGTAGTCCGGCACCAGCAACAGCGCAGCAATAACGTAGACCACCAGGCTGACCGCCATCATATTGCGCATATCTTGCGCGCGGGTGGCCCCGATGAAAATACCATCCAACATCCACGCCGCGATGCCAGTGACCGGGGCAAGGATCATATAGATGAGGTACACGCGGGCGGTCTCGCGCACCTCGGGGGATGTGGTCATGAGATCAATAATGGCCCCGCCAAAGAGCGCAAAACTCAGCGTGATAGCCCCTGTGATGAGCCCGCCCCAGAGGCTGGAGCGCAGCGCGCTTTGACGCAGGCGCGCGCGGTTGCGTTGACCCATCGCCTGCCCCACCAGTGTTTCCGCCGCAAAGGCAAACCCATCCAGCGCATAGGCCGTAATGTGCAGGAATTGTAGCAGGACCTGGTTGGCCGCGAGCTGTTCATCGCCAAAATCCCCGCCGATGAACAGAAACGAGACAAAGATCGCTTCCAGCATCAGGGACCGCAGCAGGATATCGCGATTGACAGCCATCATCAGCCGCAGGCGTGCGCGGTCAAACACGCGCACCCAGTCTTTCCAGGCCGGGCTTTTGAGCACATCGCGGCAGAGCCAAAGCCCCAGCGCAAGCCCGGTCCATTCCGCGATGAAGGTGGCAAAGGCCACGCCCTCAACCCCCCAGCCAAGGCCAAGAACAAACCACAGGTCGAGCACGATGTTGATGCCGTTCATCACCACCTGAAGCGCCAGGACGGCGCGGGTGCGTTCTTGGGCAATTAACCAACCAGTCACACCATAAAGCGCGATGACCGCAGGGGCGCTCCAGACGCGGATGGCCATGTAATCGCGCGCGAGGCTTTCCACCTCGGCACTGGCGGGTGAGATGAGGAAAGCCCCATAGAAAATAGGGATTTGCAGTAAGATGATGGCCACACCCGCTGTAAGGCCGATCATCATGGCACGGGTGAGCATCGCGGCAACTTCGCCGGTTTGCCCTGCACCATGCGCCTGACTGGTGAGGCCCGTGGTGCCCATGCGCAGGAAGCCGAAGATCCAGTAGATGGCCGTCAGGATGATGGCGCCAATGCCGACGGCCCCAATCGGGGCCGCCTCGCCCAGTTGACCCACAACGCCGGTGTCCACAGCACCCAGGATCGGCACGGTGGCATTGGAAATCACGATCGGGATGGCGATGTTGAGCACCCGTTTATGGGTAATCTCGCCATTGGCCTTGCCTGTGGTCTCAGCCATTCTGGCGTGGCATGACAAAATGCCCAGTCGCCTGCGCAAAGGGGCGTGCGCGGTTGTCCTGCCAGGCTTCTGCCTTCACCGACGCATAGCGGCGGCCCGACCGCGTGATATGGGCGCGCGCATAGGCGTCACGCGGCAGACCCGAGCGTAGGTAATCAACAGTGAACCCAATCGTCTTGGGCAGACGAGGCAGTTTGCCTTGGGCCAGCGCATCGGGATCGAGCTGTCCACTCTCAACCTCGTCCCAGAGCATCGCCCAGCTCAGGCCAATAATAGACGTGACCTCCAGAAAAGCCGCCGTCGCGCCGCCATGCAGCGCCGGCAATAGCGGGTTGCCGATGAGTTTGTCTTCAAAAGGCATAACAGCGGTCAGTTCATCGCCGCGTCGGTCAAAGTTGATGCCAAGAAACTGTATGTAAGGCACCCCGGCCACCAGGGCGGCCAAAGCGGCATCGCGGCGTTGTTTGACGACCTGAACGGGTTCCGGCGCTTTGCGGCTCATGATTTGGCCTCAACCGTAAAGGTGCCGGTGGCCTGTGCCACGGGGTTCTCTTCATCATCGTCCATTGCTTGTGCCCGCAGGAAGGCCACCGAACGCGTGATGTGGTAGCATTCGGCACGTGCCTTGATTTTCTGGCCAGGTGTGGCCGGGCGCATGTAGTCTATGCGCAAATCAATCGTGGCCGTGGCACCCGGCGACGACGGGTGGCTCATGGCCGCGGCCCCGCAGCATGTATCCATCAAGGCCGAGACCGCACCACCATGAATGACACCGGTTTCGGGATCGCCGACAAAGCGTTTGTCATACTCCATGACAATCTCTGCCGTGCCCTCGCCAATTTCGGTGAGTTCCATGCCCAAAGCTTTGGAATGGGGGATCGCATCAATGAATTGTCGGGCAAACTTGGTCTTGTCCATTGGCGCACCTTCGGGCTTGGCTGACGCTATATGATCCAGAAGTGATCACAGCTTCAAGGGCTAGCGGTTGCCCTGCGCGCCGGTCTTTTCTAACATTGCACATAAGGAGGAGAGGCCATGTCGGACAAACGACTGTCTTTCAAAGAAATGTGCGCCAAGTTCGACGTGACACCGCGAACGCTGCGCTACTACGAATACATCGAGTTGATCAGCCCAGAGCGCGAAGGCCGGTCACGGTTTTACTCGCATAAAGAAGTCGTCCGCATGACGCTTATTTTGCGTGGTCGGCGCTGGGGCTTTGCACTGGAGGAAATCCGGCAGTGGCTCTTGATCTATGAAGAGGAAGGCACCAACGCGCAACTGCGGACCTGGATTGATCTTGCCGATCAGAAGCTGGCCGAGTTGGGCAAACAGAAAGCGCAGCTTGAAGAGAGCATTTCAGAGCTTCAGGATATGCGCGATTCGACCGCGAAATCGCTCGGGTAAGCGGCTTTTGCTTTGAACCTTGACCGGCAAACTGTTGCCCAGCGCGTCATAAAATTGTGCAATTGGGCGGTTTACCTTGATTAATCTTACGTAAACCTAAAAGTGACGTTACGTACCAGTTACGTCAACTCTATTCCCTGTTGTATCGAAGATGAAGCGCCCCCAGGTCAATGCCACGAGACCGAGATGAACAGGTGGTAATATGAGTACCGAGATGATGACAATCCGCCAGATGTGTGATGCGTTCCACGTGACGCCTCGTACGCTGCGGTTTTACGAGTCCAAAGAGCTACTGTTCCCCAAGCGCGAAGGCCAGAAGCGCCTTTTCACCAAGCGCGACAGGGCCCGACTGAAGCTGATCCTGCGCGGCAAGCGCTTTGGGTTTAGCCTTGAGGAAATTCGGCAACTGCTGAACCTCTATGACCGGGGCGATCAACAGCTGACGCAGCTCACACAGACCTATGAGGTCGCCAAATCGCGGCTCAATGATCTTGAGCGCCAGCGTGATGAACTGACCGCAGCTATTGATGATCTTAAAGACCAAATGAAATGGGGCGAGAAAATGATCGCCTCGATCCGACAAACACCGAAAGCGGCAGAGTAACTTCTGCCGCAAACTTGTGATGATTTAGGGAGACCACCACATGCCCAGCTACACAGCCCCCACCAAAGACATGGATTTCATTCTGCACAATGTGCTGAAAGTGTCCGAGCAAGACACCCCCGGCTATGCCGACCTGGACCGGGATTTCACATCGGCCATCCTGGAAGAAGCCGGCAAGCTGGCCTCTGAGGTGCTGGCCCCCTTGAATAGTGTTGGTGACACCGAAGGCTGTGTTCTGGAAAACGGCGTGGTGCGCACGCCCACGGGCTTCAAGGATGCGTTTGAGCAGGTGAAAGCGGGCGGTTGGACCGGCATTGACCTGCCCGAAGAATATGGCGGGCAGAACATGCCCTATATCATGTACACGGCTGTGGGCGAGACGTCTTCTGCCGCAAACCAGGCCTTCACGATGTATCAAGGTCTGACCCATGGTGCCGCATCAGCGATCCTTGCACATGGGTCCGAGGAGCAGAAGACCACCTACCTGCCCAAGATGACCTCGTGCGAGTGGACCGGCACGATGAACCTCACCGAACCGCATTGCGGCACGGACCTGGGCCTGATGCGCACCAAAGCGGTACCGCAGGATGATGGCAGCTTCAAAATTTCCGGTCAGAAGATTTTCATCTCGGCTGGCGAACATGACATGGCCGACAACATCATCCATTTGGTACTGGCCAAGATCCCCGGCGGGCCTGAGGGCATCAAAGGCGTGTCTCTGTTCATCGTGCCCAAGTTCATGGTCAACGAAGACGGCAGCCTAGGCGCGCGCAATGGGGCGTCCTGCGGCAAGATTGAAGAGAAGATGGGCATCCACGGCAACTCGACCTGTGTGATGAACTATGACGAAGCGACCGGCTACCTTTTGGGCGAAGAGCACAAGGGCATGCGTGCGATGTTCACCATGATGAATGAGGCCCGCATCGGCGTGGGCATGCAGGGGCTGGCACAAGCCGAAGTGGCCTATCAAAACGCGCTGGAATACGCCAAGGATCGCCTGCAAGGACGTGCCGTGACAGGTGACGAAAACCCCGATGGTCCGGCCGACCCGCTGATCGTGCATCCCGACATTCGCCGCAACCTCTTGGACCAAAAGAGCTTTGTTGAAGGCGGCCGTGCCTTCCTGCTCTGGGGCAGTCAAATGATCGATCAGTCCCATCGCGGTGGCGATGAGGCGGCTGAAGGTCTGGTGAGCTTGCTCACGCCGATCATCAAGGGCTTTTTGACCGACGAAGGCTACGACATGACCGTTCAGGCCCAGCAAGTCTATGGCGGACATGGCTACATCGAGGAATGGGGCATGTCGCAATTCACCCGAGATGCCCGGATTGCCATGATCTATGAAGGGGCCAACGGCGTTCAGGCGCTGGACCTTGTGGGCCGCAAGCTGGCGCAGGATGGCGGCAAGCATGTGATGGCGTTCTTTGATCTGGTGAAGTCCTTCATCAAGGAGAACGAAGGCAATGAGGCGCTGAAGGCTGATTTCCTCGACCCACTGAAAGAAGCGTCCAAGCATCTGCAGGCGGCGGGTATGTATTTCATGCAGAATGGCATGAAAAACCCAAACGCGGCACTGGCCGGATCCTATGACTTCATGCACCTCTTTGGGCATGTTTGCCTGGGCCTGATGTGGGCGCAGATGGGCAAGGCCGCGATGGACGCGGTTGAGAATGGCGAAGGCGACACTGCGTTCTACAAGACAAAGATCGCCACGGGCCGCTACTACATGAAGCGCCGCCTGCCCGCGACATCCATGCATCTGACACGTATCGAAAGCGGTGCGGACACGGTCATGGAGCTTGAAGCCGAGGCATTCTAAAGACAGACGGGGTGGGTTGAAAACCCACCCTACCCCGCAAGATGACTGGGAGGACATCATGCCCAAACGCTTTCGCCTGACCCGGCGGTTTAACGCCGCGATGACCGAAGATGGCTATCGACGCTTGCGCCGCTTTGCCCAGGAGGCAGGGTTGGATGAAGGCGAGGCGCTGTCCTTTCTCTTTGAAAACTTCGACAGCGTGATCAACGAAGACACGTTTGGTCACCGGCTCAGGCTCTTTAATTCAGAGCTTGAGGCGCGCAAGAAATAAGGGAGGGATGCGATGTCGACATGGATGACAGACGAGCACCAGATGCTTGCGGAGATGACCTATAAGTTCATTTCTGAAGAATGGGGCCCGAATTTTGAGCGCTGGCGCAAGGACGGGATCATGGATCGCGAAACCTGGAGCCAGGCGGGTGAGCTGGGCCTGCTTTGCCCCTCCATCCCCGAAGAATACGGCGGCGCAGGCGGTGATTTCGGCCATGAGGCGGTGATCTGTATGGAGCAAAGCCGCGCCAATCTGGCAAGCTGGGGCAATCCCATCCATTCGGGCATCGTGGCGCATTATATTCTGGCCTACGGCTCGGAAGATCAAAAGAAACGCTGGTTGCCCAAGATGGTTTCTGGCGAGCTGGTTGGTGCATTGGCCATGACAGAACCGGGGGCTGGTTCGGACCTTCAGTCGATGAAATCCAAGGCGCTGCGCGATGGGAACTCCTACCGGCTGAACGGTCAGAAAACCTTTATCACCAACGGCCAACACGCCAATCTGATCATTGTGGCCGCCAAGACCGACCCCAAGGAAGGGGCTAAGGGCATTTCCATGGTGGTGGTGGAAACCGATGGCGCGACAGGGTTCACCCGTGGCCGTAACCTCGACAAGAACGGGCTGAAGGCGGGCGATACATCCGAGCTCTTCTTTGACAATGTGGAAGTGCCGCCAGAAAACATTCTGGGTGGTGAAGAAGGGCGCGGATTCTACCAGATGATGGAGCAGCTGCCACAGGAACGCCTGATCATTGCTTGCGGCGCGCAAGGCGCTCTGGAAGGCGGTGTCGAGCGCACGATTGCCTACACCAAAGAGCGCGAAGCCTTTGGCGGGCCGATCTTTGAGAAATTCCAGACGATCCGCTTCACGCTGACCGAATGCCTAACCAAGACAAAAGTCGCGCGCGCCTTTCTGGACGAATGCATCGCCGAGCATTTGCAAGGCAAGCTCAGCGTGGAAAAAGCCGCGATGGCCAAATATTGGCTCACCGACACGCAGTTTGAGGTGCTCGACACCTGCGTTCAGCTCCATGGCGGCTATGGCTATATGGCCGAATATGACATTGCCGAAATGTGGGCCGATGCCCGCGTGCAGCGCATCTATGGCGGCACGAATGAGATCATGAAAGAACTGATTTCGAGGTCGCTATGATGATACATGCGCATGCATATACCACATCTGACGGACGCCTCTGGCGGGAGTATTTTGCGAACAGTGAAAGCAGGACTGTACTTTCATCGTTCCTCAAATCCTCAAATCCAACACCACCCCGAAGCGCAAGGAAGAGCCAGAAATGACCATCCAACTTTACTGCTTTGGCGAGAGCGGCAATGCCTATAAGGCGGCTCTGGCGCTGGAATTGTCCGGTCTCGACTGGGAGCCCGTGAAGGTGGATTTCTTTGGCGGTGAGACGCGCAGCGACGCCTACCGCAAGGACGTCAACGAGATGGGCGAGGCCCCGGTGCTGGTGGATGGCGATTTCAAGACCAGCCAGTCAGGCGCGATTCAGGCCTATGTGACCGAGAAATCCGGCAAGTTTGGCGGCAAGGACCATACGGAGAACTACGAGATGTTCCGCTGGGTTTTGTGGGACAATCACAAGCTTTCGTCACAGGCCGGCATGACGCGGTTTTTGATGAACTTTTTGCCCGAGGACAAACGCCCTGCAGAAGTGATCGGTTTTATGCAAGGGCGTCTTAAGGCGGCTTTTGAGACGCTCAACACCCGGCTTGAGGGCCGCGACTGGATCGTCGGTGATCAGATCAGCAATGCCGACATTTCCTGTTGCGGTTACCTCTTTTACCCTGAACCCTTCGGCTTTGATCGCGCCGACTGGCCCAATATCGACCGCTGGCTTGGCAATATCGAGGCCATACCCGGCTGGAAACACCCCTATGACCTGATGCCCGGCAGCCCGGCTGACCGCGCCTGAACCAAGGAGACCTCTATGTCTGACGCTTTTATCTACGACGCCGTGCGCACCCCGCGCGGCAAGGGCCGCAAAGACGGTGCTTTGCACGAAGTGACAGCCGTTCGGCTGAGCACCCAGGTGCTCAATGCGCTGAAGGACCGCAATGGTCTGGATGGTCATGCGGTGGAGGACGTAATCTGGGGCAATGTCACGCAGGTGATGGAGCAAGGCGGCTGTCTGGCACGGACGGCGGTTCTCGCCTCTGATCTGGACGAATCCATCCCTGGCCTTGCGATCAACCGGTTCTGTGCCTCGGGCATGGAGGCGGTGAACCTTGCTGCCAATCAGGTCAAAGGCGGGGCCGGTGAGGCCTATATCGCCGGTGGCGTGGAAATGATGGGCCGCGTGGCCATGGGCAGCGACGGCGCGGCGATTGCCGTGGACCCCAGCGTTGCCATGGAGACCTATTTCGTCCCGCAAGGTATCAGCGCCGACATTATCGCGACGGAATATGGGTTTACCCGCGATGAGACCGATCAGCTTGCCATGGCCAGTCAGCAGCGCGCGAAAGCCGCCTGGGACGACAAGCGTTTTGAAAACTCGATCATCGAGGTGAAGGATCAGAACGGGCTGACCATTCTGGATCACGATGAATACATGCGCCCCGGCACGGATATGCAATCATTGGGCGGCCTGAACCCGGCGTTTCAGCAGATGGGCGAGATGATGCCGGGCTTTGATGCCGTGGCCAAGCTCAAGTATCCGCATCTGGAAAAGATCAACCATGTGCACCATGCGGGCAATTCGTCAGGCATCGTGGACGGCTCTGCCGGGGTGCTCATTGGCAATGCGGAATTTGGTAAGAAATATGGGCTGAAGCCGCGTGCGCGCATTCGCCAGACCTGCAAGATCGGGACCGATCCTGTGATCATGCTGACCGGGCCTGTACCTGCGACTGAGAAAATCCTGGCTGATAGCGGTATGAAGATTTCCGACATTGATCTTTTTGAGGTGAATGAGGCCTTCGCCAGTGTCGTGCTGCGCTTCCAACAGGCGTTTGACGTCGACCCAGAGCTTGTGAACGTCAATGGCGGCTCGATTGCCATGGGGCACCCGCTGGGTGCGACCGGTGCGATCATCATCGGCACATTGCTGGATGAGCTGGAGCGCACCGACAAAGAAGTCGGCCTTGCCACGCTGTGCATTGCATCCGGCATGGGTGCTGCCACGATCATCGAGCGGGTCTGATGCCGAAGCTTGATCTCTCAGCCATCCCGGCCAAAACCGGGTCGGGCTACCCAGGCAAACTGGCGGACGGGTTTGAAGCCCGCTCTGTTCAGGCGCTCGGGGATGCGCGCGGGCTCACGCAATATGGCGTGAACCTTGTGCGCCTCGCACCCGGCGCGGCCTCGTCCTTGCGGCATTACCATATGCAGCAGGATGAGTTTGTGATGGTGACCAAAGGGGTCTGCACCCTGATTGATGATGAGGGCGCACACCAGATGGGGGTTGGCGATTGCGCCACTTTCCCGGCGGGTGAGGCCAATGGCCATCATCTTGTGAACAAAACCGACGCGCCTGCCGCCTTTCTGGTGGTGGGCACGCGGACCAAAACCGAAACCGGGTACTATAGCGACATCGACATGATGGTGACGTTCGATGAGGCCGGTTTTTCCTTTACCCGCAAAGACGGCAGCCCCCTGACGGCTGACCAGACCGGAGAAGACACATGACTGATTTTACGATGGAAAAAGGCGCAGATGGCGTCGCGATCATCACCTGGGACACGGTCGGCAAGTCCATGAACGTGATGAACCAGCAAGGGTTTGACGATCTTGAGGCACTGATTGATGACGCGTTGGCCGATGATGCGGTGAAGGGTGTGATCCTCACCTCGGGCAAGGAAGGATCTTTTGCCGGGGGCATGGACCTCAACATCATTTCGAAGATGAAAGAGATGGCGGGCGACAATCCGGCCAAGGGTCTCTTTGAAGGTTTGATGAAAACCCACACCTTCCTGCGCAAGATGGAGCGCGCGGGCATGGACCCCAAGACCAACAAGGGCGGCAAGCCGATTGCCTGCTGTCTGCCCGGCACGGCGCTTGGCATTGGTCTGGAAATTCCGCTGGCCTGTCACCGGATTTTCGCCGCGGATAACCCAAAGGCCAAAATCGGCCTGCCCGAGATCATGGTGGGTATTTTCCCCGGCATGGGTGGCACCACGCGTCTGGTGCGCAAGATGGGTGCGATTGCGGCGGCACCACTCTTGCTGGAAGGCAAAGTGAACAATCCGCAAAAAGCCAAATCCGCTGGTGTTGTGGATGAGGTTGTGCCTGCAGATGAGCTCATTGAGAAGGCGCGCGAGTGGGTCCTGAGCGAGCCGAGTATCGTCAAGCCTTGGGACGAGAAAGGCTACAAGATGCCGGGCGGCGCGCCCTATCATCCGGCGGGATTCATGAACTTTGTCGGTGCTTCGGCCATGGTCAATGGCAAGACCCAAGGTGCGTTCCCGGCGGCCAAGGCGCTTTTGAGCGCGGTGTACGAAGGCGCGCTGGTGCCGTTTGACACGGCTCTCAAGATCGAAGCGCGCTGGTTCACCAATGTGCTGATGAACCCATCCTCAAGCGCCATGATCCGCAGCCTCTTCATCAACAAGGAAGCGCTGGAGAAAGGTGCCAACCGCCCCGACGTGACCGACCAGACTGTTAAGAAAGTCGGCGTCATGGGCGCGGGCATGATGGGGGCTGGTATCGCGTTGGTCTCGGCTCAGGCCGGGATGGAAGTTGTCCTGATCGACCAGAAACAAGAGGCCGCGGACAAGGGCAAAGCCTATTCCGAGGCGTATATGGACAAGGGCATCAAGCGCGGCAAGGCAACCGAAGAAAAGAAAGCCGCCCTGCTCGACCGGATCACAGCGACGACGGATTACAGCGCCCTGAAAGGTGCAGACCTGATTATCGAGGCCGTGTTTGAGGACCCCGGCGTCAAAGCCGAAGTGACCAAGAATGTGCTCGAAGCGGTTGGCGACGACGTGATCTTTGCCACCAACACCTCGACCCTGCCGATCACCGAGCTGGCCAAGGCCTCAAGCAATCCAGAGAACTTCATCGGCATTCACTTCTTCTCGCCAGTGGAAAAGATGTTCCTGGTCGAGATCATCAAGGGTCAGAAAACCGGCGAACGTGCTGTCGCCAAAGCGCTCGACTATGTGCGACAGATTAAGAAGACGCCGATTGTCGTGAATGACGCGCGGTTCTTCTACTGCAACCGCTGCATCATCCCCTACATCAACGAAGGCATCCGCATGGTGGCTGAGGGCGTGGCCCCTGCCCTTATCGACAATGCCGCGCGTCAGCTGGGCTTCCCGGTGGGACCCCTGCAACTGGTCGATGAAACCTCGATTGATCTGGGGGCAAAGATTGCCCGCGCGACCAGGGCCGCGATGGGCGATGAGTATCCTGATGGTGCTGTGGATGACGTGATCTTCTGGATGGAAGAACAGGGCCGTCTGGGCCGCAAGACCAGCGCAGGGTTCTTCGACTATGACGAGAAAGGCAAGCGTTTGGGATATTGGGATGGTCTTGAAGCGCAGTATCCGCGTGCTGATGAGCAGCCTGATCTTGTGGAAGTGCAGCATCGTTTGATGTTCGCCCAAGTCCTCGAAGCGGTGCGGGCACTGGAAGAAGGCGTGCTGGAAGACATCCGCGAGGGCGATGTGGGCGCGATCCTGGCCTGGGGCTTTGCGCCTTGGTCCGGTGGCCCGTTTGCCTGGCTCGACATCATTGGCGCGCCATATGCCGCCGAACGGTGCGATGCGCTCACCAAAGAGTATGGCGCACGGTTTGAAACGCCTGCGCTCTTGCGCGAGATGGCGGACAAAGGCCAGGGCTTTTACGAGCGGTTCAGCACACAGGCAGAAGCGGCGTAAAAGAGACCTTGTCGGTAAAATAAAAACCCGCGCGGTGCTCTACTCACCGCGCGGGTCAAATGTTCCGCCGATCCTGGGGAAGATCGGTTAGGCCGGAACAGCCGCAGCCCCAAATCCCTGGGGGTGGTACGTGCAAGCTGCGGAGTCTTGGTCGCCCAGATGCTCGGCGAGATAACGCGCCTCGTGCATGGGCAGAGCGGAATAGGATGTGGTTTGGGTTGTCACCAGTTCTGGTGGCGTGTCGTCAAATGCAGGACAGAACAGCAACGCGCCGCTCTGCGAATACACCACCTGTTCTTGGCTGAAATGCAAAAGCACGACGAAATAGGCATGTTCTGGTGGTGTACGTTTGACCCCCCGGAGACCCTCAGTCGCACCTGCTGGAATGAGTGTGAACGGGTCACCGAAAAGTGCCTCGGCCGCATCGCTTTCGATCATCAGGTTTTGGCCCGGCAGCACATGCGTTGTCGCGCGATTGCCAAGCGCTTTGGCCGGAATTTCCAGAGGCCAGAAGCGAGACGGGCATGTGCCCTTGCCATCCCAAAGGCGAATGAGATCCACCTTGGTCACTTCTTGCAGGCCACAATCAAAGGTTAAGACCTCATCACCGACACCGATGGTTTGCACAGGGCTCCAACCTACGGGTGTGGCCACACGTGTTCCCGACAAGAGACCCGCAAGTTGAGTCTCCTGATGTTCGATAGGCTGAGGGAGATTTGATCCGACCACAGACTTCTTTTTTAATTCGCCAACCTTCTGATTGAGCATCCTGTTTCCCCAATGAGTACCGGTGAACCGACAAAACAGACGTGATCAAAAGGCATGATTCGAAGGTCAGGCATTTGCCCGAAAGGTGTTCGAATTGTGGCATTGTTTCGGCGTGTGAACAGTCTGGTTCATTTGCATAGGATTCTGCTTAATTCAGAAACAAAGACGATCAGAACGTATAGCCAAACCGCGTTATGTCCTTAGAACACAAGGCTGCGAGCTGTTCTGCGTCTGCCGCTGAATAAAGGCTGCGGTAGTCCGATTCACGGTCAGACCGATTGAGATGGGGCATCTCAAGACGGAACCCCAAATGCGACCAAAGTGGATCGACATCTTGCTCAAAATGCTCCAACCGAATGTAAAGATCGGCGCAGTCCTCACCTCGGGATGTGGTCATGTAGGTCGCTGCATGATTGCTCGCGAAGGCATCCTCGATATGCGGCGCGTGCAGAAACTCGGAAAAACTCACCGACTTTGCCAGCCCCACTGCGGGATGGTCAAAGCTTTGGGTCTGCAGCCAATGGTAGTAGCTGACCATCCGGTCCCAGGGGTTGCGCACCAGAGTGAAACAGAACCACTCGGCGATATCTTCATCCGGCACCACACCGTCGATATCCGCTAAGGTTGAATGCTTCCAAAGCCGACCCGCCGCTTGCAAACCCTGAACTCTGCCGCGTCTGCGCCGCGCCTTTTCCGTGTCTCCGATAAGGATATCGTCCTTTTTGGCGCGCGCCTCCAGCGCATGCGCAAGAGACGTGCCGCCCGTCTTGGGAATATGCACAAAGATGTAGCGGCGACCGGGCGAAATTATCATTTCTCAACGTTACGCAAGGACGTTGTTTTTGAAAAGTCACGCCAGCCCAGAAAACCGCTTTGCTTTCGGGCATGAATTGCGCAATATCCCCCGCGTTTGAAGGCCACTTACCGCTCGACAAAGGAGACATGCCATGGGTTGGATGAAGGACGAAACAGGGCTGGGCAAAACCGCCGCCAATTTCGTACCCATGACGCCGCTGTCACATCTGAGACGCGCCGCTCACGTCTTTTCCGATACTGACGCTGTGGTCTATGGCAATTTCCGCAAAACCTATGCTGAATACTATGAGCGCGCCACGCGACTGGCCTCTGCTCTGACCAAAATGGGCGTTGAACCCGGCGACGTGGTGGCCACGCTCTTGCCCAATATTCCGGCCCATGCCGAGGCGCATTTTGGTGTGCCCGCCTGCGGCGCGGTTCTCAATACGATCAACACCCGGCTTGAGGCCGAAACGATCGCCTACATCTTTGACCATGGTGAGGCGAAGGTGGTTCTTGTGGACCCGCAGTTCATCCCGGTCACGGCGCAGGCGATTGAAATGATGGAGGGGCCCGCGCCTACGATCATCGAAGTGGCCGATGATCAGGCTGGCGTGCATTCCATCGGAGACTATACCGAATACGAGGATTTCATCGCAGGGGGCGACCCAGATTTCAAATGGATGATGCCCGAGGACGAATGGGAGAGCCTTGCGCTCAATTATACCTCCGGCACGACCGGGCGACCCAAGGGGGTCGTCTATCATCACCGTGGTGCATATCTACTGACTTTGGGTACGGCGATCACGTGGCCCCTTCCCCGGCACACCCGTTACCTGACCATTGTGCCGCTGTTTCATTGCAACAACTGGAACCACACTTGGGCGTTGCCCATGGTGGGCGGCACGCTGGTGTGTTGTCGCGATATTACGGCAACAGCCATCTACGATGCGATCGCGGATGAAGGTGTGACCCATTTCGGGGCTGCCCCGATTGTTCTGAGCATGATCGTGAACGCCAAGGATGAAGAGCGCCGCGACTTTGACCACACGGTCAGCGTGTTTACCGCCGGAGCCCCGCCCCCGGCTGCCACGCTGCGCGCGATTGAACCTTTGGGCTTTGACGTCACGCAGGTCTACGGGCTGACCGAGACTTACGGCCATGTCACGGAATGCATGTGGCATGACAAGTGGAACGACCAACCCGAGGAAGAGCGTTATGCCATCAAGGCGCGGACCGGGATTCTGATGCCCTTCATGGAAGACATCACCGCCATGGATGCAGAGACCATGACACAAGTGCCGATGGACGGCGAAACCCAAGGAGAAGTTATGATCCGGGGCAACTCGGTGATGAAAGGGTACCTCAAAAACCCCGAAGCCACCGCCGAGGCCTTTGAAGGTGGGTATTTTCACTCGGGCGATTTGGCCTATCAGCACGAGGATGGCTATCTGAAGATTGCGGACCGCGCGAAAGACATCATTATCTCGGGTGGTGAAAATATCAGCTCCATCGAAGTCGAAGGCGCGTTGATGAAACACCCTGCTGTGCTTCTTTGTGCGGTGGTGGCCATGCCGGATGAGAAATGGGGCGAAGTGCCCTGCGCCTTTGTTGAGCTGAAAGACGGAGTTGAGGCCACAGAGGAAGAGTTGATCGGCTTTGTGCGCGAGAAGCTGGCAGGCTTCAAAAGCCCAAAGAAAGTGGTGTTTCAGGAACTGCCAAAAACCTCGACAGGCAAAATCCAGAAGTTCGAACTGCGCAAAGCGTTTAAGTAAGCCGTTTCGCACAGGAATGATTGCCCGACTTGGAATGGGCGTGCTACTGTTTGCCCAACGAGGCAGAGCAGGCCCGCACGACTATGACCGCACTTCACGAATACCAACGGCTTGAGGCAGCAGGTCTTTGGCGTGCTGCCCCCGATGCGCAGCGGTTGGATGTGGTGGTTTCAGTTGGCGATGCCACACTGACGATCTCTGATGCCCGGGATCAGCCTCTGACACATTGGTCATTGGCGGCTCTGGAACGGGCAAATCCCGGACAACGACCAGCAATCTATTTTCCCAATGGCGATCCTGGCGAGACTTTGGAGCTTGGCGTCGATGAAGTGGCCATGATCGACGCCATCGAAAAGCTGCGCCGCGCTGTGGGACGGGGACGTCCGCATCCGGGACGCCTACGGCTCGTGACGTTCCTGATGTCAATCGCGGCCGTCATCGCCCTGGTGGTCTTCTGGTTGCCCGGCGCGTTGCGCCATCATGCGGTCTCGGTTGTGCCAGAGGTGAAGCGCGCTCAGATCGGTGAAGCCCTGCGCACAAAAATGGAGCGCGTGACGGGAGCCGCCTGTGCCACTCCAGAGGGCACCGGCGCGCTGGAACGATTGGCGCATCGGCTCCCCACACCCCAGGGATCGGGACGTTTTGACGTCATGCGCAATGGCGTGGATGGGGCGATCTCTTTGCCGGGGGGCACGATCCTGATCGGGCGGGCGTTGGTGGAGGATCACGAGGAACCCGATGTGTTGGCCGGATACATTGTCGCCGAACATCTTCGCGCTGGTCTAGACGACCCGCTGGCGCAACTTCTGGATCATGGTTCAACGATCGACGCCATCCGACTCTTGACCACCGGGGACTTGCCAGACAACGCAGTGTCGCGATATGCGGAACACCTTTTGACATCTCCACGTCCAACCCTCACCGATGAGGCTCTGTTGAACGGGTTCAAAAGCTGGTCGGTGCGCGCAAGACCTTATGCCTATGCAATTGATCTGACTGGGGAAAAAACTCTGGGCCTTATTGAGGCCGATCCCTTTGTCACCACGCCGCCTCCACCGTTGTTGAGCGATGCGGACTGGCTGCGACTGCAGGGCATCTGCGGTGGCTGACCCACTCAGCGGCTCGTTTCGTCCTTTTGCAAACGCCGCGGCACGGTTTTGCTCCAGAGCGCATCTGTTTGTGCCTTGCCCGCGAGTGTCTGGTGTTGGCGACGCGGGTTCAGACGGTCATCGGTCCAGATAGGTTCATAGCCCTTGGGCACGTAAAGACCGTTGGTTTGCCTTTGGTTTTCATAGACATGGCGCGGCGCCACGATTGTGGTTGGGCTGGTCTGTGGTGTCACGGGTTTCCCCGGGCGCAAATTCACATGAGGCGTTGGCCCGGTTGACGCTTTGACCGGACGCACCTGCCGCGCGACATGTTTTGTAGGCTTCGGCTTTGCTGCGACCACAGGCTTGGAGGCTGGAACGGTGATCTGAACCGGTTCAGGCGCTTTGGCGGGGGTCGCTGCAGCAGGTTTCACCGCGCCCGCCAAGGTCGGCGTTTGCCCACAGATCACCTTGCGATCACGTGTAACGCGCGGGATCCATGTGACCTGTCCGTCAATACCAGCACGCACATAGGCGCACCCACGGCTGTCAATATATTGGCGCCCAGTGTAAGAGGTCGGTGGAAACTCGGCAGGCAAATCAAAACTGCTTCCGCTTTGCGCAACGCTTTGCGTTCCGAACCCAACCACGGTCGCCGCCACGACCAACATTCCAACAAACAGTTTCATCTCGCCCCCACGCAGAATGTCGTGAGAGTGCCTGATTCACCCCTGTGAGTAAACCTGGTTGGACTATTTGGTGCCGAACATCCGGTCGCCAGCATCGCCAAGGCCGGGAAGAATGTAGCCAATGTCATTGAGCCGATCATCCAGCGACGCCGTCACAATCGGCACATCGGGATGCGCCTCTTTCATCCGCGCGACACCTTCGGGGGCGGCCAAAAGGCACAGGAAACGAATGTCCTTGGCTCCAGCTTGCTTCACCAGGTCCACGGCCGCGGCAGAGGAATTGCCGGTGGCCAGCATTGGGTCCACCACAATGGAAAGGCGTCTTTCCAATTGATCAGGGACTTTGAAGTAATACTGCACCGGCTTGAGCGTTTTCTCATCGCGGTAGAGCCCGACAAACCCAACCCGCGCTGACGGAATGAGTTCGAGCATTCCATCAAGAAGACCGTTACCAGCACGCAAGATCGAAATCAGCGCCAGCTTGCGCCCCGCCAGAACCGGAGCCTCCATTTCCTGCAAAGGGGTTTCAATGGTGCGCACGCTCATTTCCAGCTCGCGCGTGACCTCATAGGCCAGAAGCTGGCTGATCTCGCGAAGAAGTTGGCGAAACACAGCCGTAGGCGTGGATTTGTCCCGCATCAAGGTCAGCTTGTGCTGAACCAAAGGATGATCAACGACGGTCAGATGGTCCTGCATGGGGGCTCCTGAATTGCGGTTTGCGCCAGATGGCTCGAGCGGAGTTTTTCAAAATAAAGGTCCCAGTGCAACGCTTTGCGAAGCCGTTTCGTCCAGCATGATGATCTCTAACAGGAATTCACAACTTAGAGCATTGCCAAGACGGCGCGATTTGGCTGTGATAAGCAAGGGAAGCACGCTATCTTGTCGCAGTCCGCATCTCCGTTCTTGTGGGCCGCAATGAAAGATAGTTTAGGGCTAAACTAATTTGGAGGAGCGAGACATGGTGGATAGCCAAAACGACAATTTGCGACAGGCGTCGCTGGACTATCATGAGTTTCCAAAGCCCGGAAAACTCGAAATTCGCGCCACCAAACCCTTGGCCAACGGCCGTGATCTCGCCCGCGCCTATTCCCCCGGCGTGGCAGAGGCGTGCATGCAAATTCATGCGAACCCGGCAGATGCCAGCCGTTACACCGCACGTGGCAATCAGGTCGCGGTTGTTTCAAATGGCACAGCTGTTTTGGGCCTTGGCAACATCGGCGCACTCGCGTCCAAGCCAGTGATGGAGGGCAAGGCGGTTCTGTTCAAGAAATTCGCCGATATTGATTGTTTTGATATCGAGGTGGATGAGAAAGACCCTGAAAAGCTGGCCGATATCGTTTGTGCACTAGAGCCGACTTTTGGCGCGATCAACCTAGAAGACATCAAGGCGCCGGATTGCTTTATCGTCGAGAAGATCTGTCGTGACCGGATGAACATCCCCGTTTTCCACGATGACCAACATGGCACAGCTATCGTCGTCGGCGCCGCAGCACGCAACGCGTTGCACGTGGCAAAAAAGAAGCTGGAAGACATCAAGATTGTTTCAACCGGCGGCGGGGCGGCAGGTATTGCCTGTCTTAACCTGCTGCTGAAACTGGGGGTAAAACGCGAAAACGTCTGGCTCTGTGACATCCACGGGCTGGTCTACGAGGGGCGCGAAGAAGACATGACCCCGCAAAAGGCGGCGTTTGCGCAGAAAACCGAATTGCGCACGCTGGACGATGTCGTGGACGGCGCAGATCTATTTCTGGGTCTCTCTGGCGCTGGGGTTCTCAAGCCCGAGCATGTCGCCAAAATGGCCAAAAAGCCGATCATCCTGGCGCTGGCCAACCCTGTGCCCGAGATCATGCCCGATGAAGTGCGCAAAGTGGCGCCCGACGCGATCATTGCCACAGGGCGCAGCGATTTTCCCAATCAGGTCAATAACGTACTGTGTTTTCCCTTTATTTTCCGCGGCGCGCTGGACGTCGGCGCCACCGAGATCAACGACGAGATGCAAATCGCCTGTGTCGAGGCCATCGCCGAATTGGCACGCGCGACAACATCTGCCGAAGCTGCGGCGGCGTATCAGGGGGAACAACTCACGTTCGGGGCGGACTATCTGATCCCCAAACCGTTTGATCCGCGCCTGTCGAGCATTGTTCCGACTGCAGTCGCCAAGGCAGCCATGGAAACCGGCGTGGCCACACGCCCGCTAGAGGATCTGCACGCCTATACCGATAGCCTGACAGCATCTGTCTTCAAATCAGCGCTCCTGATGCGGCCTGTGTTCGAGGCCGCGGGCACAGCCGCCCGCAAAATCGTTTTTGCCGAGGGAGAAGATGAGCGTGTGCTCCGCGCCGCGCAGGCGATTTTAGAGGAAACCACCGAGCTCCCGATCCTGATCGGTCGTCCCGAGGTGATCAATGCACGCTGTGAACGCTTGGGTCTCAACATCCGGCCCGATCGTGATTTCAGCATTGTGAACCCGGAATGGGACGAGCGGTATCGCGACTATTGGGAAACCTATCATGACATCATGAAACGGCGCGGCGTGACCCCTGACATTGCCAAGGCGATCATGCGCACCAATACCACTGCAATCGGCGCAATCATGGTCTATCGCGGAGAGGCAGATTCTCTCCTTTGTGGAACATTTGGGGAGTATCGCTGGCACTTGAACTATGTCACGCAAGTCCTTGGCGACAAAGATCACCACCCACATGGGGCCTTGTCGATGATGATCCTGGAAGACGGGCCGCTTTTTATTGCTGACACGCATGTCCGAAGTCATCCAAACCCAGAAGAACTAGCCGAAACTGCGATTGGTGCAGCGCGTCATGTGCGGCGCTTTGGTCTTGCGCCACGGGTGGCCTTTTGTTCGCAATCTCAATTTGGCAATCAAGGCAGCGATTCTGGCAAGCGCCTGCGTGCGGCCATTGCTCTCTTGGATCAGGAACCGCGTGATTTCGTGTACGAGGGTGAGATGAACTTGGATGCGGCACTGGACGCAGATCTGCGTGGCCGGCTCCTGCCCGACAACCGCATGGAAGGTGCGGCCAATATCTTGCTCTTTTCCAACGGAGACACGGCGTCGGGTGTGCGCAATATTCTCAAGATGAAGGCCGGTGGACTTGAGGTGGGACCAATCCTGATGGGCATGGGCAACCGGGCGCATATCACAACTCCCTCGATCACGTCGCGTGGGCTTCTGAACATGGCCGCTATCGCGGGTACGCCAGTCGCAGTCTACGGTTAGAATTCAGGAAAACTGCTCACGCACAAGCCGTTCTTCCAGCCCGTGACCAGGATCAAAGAGGATACGGTGGCTGACACTGGGCTCGGATTTCACTTCGACCCAGAGCACATTGGGAAGCCAGTTGCTATTGGCGTCGGCCATGACCGGACGTTTCTCGGGATCGATCACGTCAAAGCGCACAGCGGCGTTTTTGTTCAATAAAGCCCCTCGCCAGCGACGCGGCCGGAACGCGGCCACGGCTGTCAAAGCAAGCACATCCGACCCGATGGGCAGGATAGGACCGTGTGCGCTGTAGTTGTAAGCCGTAGATCCGGCAGGTGTCGCCACCATCGCGCCATCGCATACCAGTTCTTCAAGGCGCAATCGCCCATCAATGGAAATCCGCAGTTTAGCGGCCTGCGGTCCGCTTCGCAGCAAGGACACCTCATTGATCGCAAGCGCCTCTTGCGTCTCGCCATTGACACACTGCGCCTTCATCAAAAGCGGGTTGATGACTTCTTCTTCGGCTTCCGAGAGACGCTCCATCAGGTCAGTTTCGCTATATTCGTTCATCAGAAAGCCGACCGTGCCCCGATTCATCCCATAGACCGGCACGCCGTGATCTCGCACTTTGTTCAGTGTCTCCAGCATGAACCCATCGCCACCCAGCGCCACGACCACCTCGGCCTTTTCCTCATCCACATGTCCAAATCGCGCCGCCAGCGCAGCGCGCGCGGTCTGGGCCAGTGGCACATCACTGGCCACGAATGCGATTTTTTCGTATTTGGGCATGACAGGTGCTTCCCGAGAACTAACTGGACCTCGATCGAACCACAAAATTGCAACCAGTGCCAGCGATGCCGGACTGCGAAAGAAAATTGTCGCTTTCCGGTCTTTCAAGGACACATAGTTTCCTATAGGAAAACTCGCCTGACCTCTTGCGGAGTAGACATTATGGCTCATGACGGACATCAATCATTTGTTTCAGAAGGTTTTTTCACCGAATCGCTGACCTCGCGCGACCCTGAGATCGCGAAGGCCATCGGCCTTGAACTGGGTCGTCAGCGCGATGAGATCGAACTGATCGCCTCGGAAAACATCGTCTCAAGCGCCGTGATGGAAGCGCAAGGCAGCGTGATGACCAATAAATACGCCGAAGGCTATCCAAGCCGCCGGTATTACGGCGGATGCCAGTTTGTCGATATTGCCGAGGATCTTGCGATTGAACGCGCCTGCAAGCTCTTTGATTGTGGCTTTGCAAATGTGCAGCCAAACTCGGGGAGCCAGGCGAACCAAGGCGTCTTTACCGCCCTTCTAAAGCCCGGCGACACCATTTTGGGCATGAGCCTTGATGCCGGTGGGCACCTGACCCATGGTGCTGCCCCCAACCAGTCTGGTAAGTGGTTCAAAGCGGTGCAGTATGGCGTGCGCAAAGAGGACAACCTGATTGACTATGATCAGGTCGAGGCGCTGGCCAAAGAGCACAAACCGCAATTGATCATCGCGGGTGGCTCCGCCGTACCACGTCAGATTGACTTCGCCCGGATGCGCGAGATCGCCGATATCGTCGGTGCCTATCTGCATGTGGACATGGCGCACTTTGCTGGTCTGGTCGCGGCGGGCGAGCATCCCTCGCCTTTCCCGCATGCACATGTGGCAACCACAACCACGCACAAAACCCTGCGCGGACCGCGTGGCGGCATGATCCTGACCAATGACGAGGCACTGGCCAAGAAGTTCAATTCCGCCATTTTCCCCGGCATTCAGGGTGGCCCCCTTATGCATGTCATCGCGGCGAAGGCTGTGGCATTCGGCGAGGCGCTACGCCCCGAATTCAAATCCTACATTCAGCAAGTGATCATCAACGCCCAAGCGATGAGCGACCAGCTGATCAAGGGCGGGTTGGATACTGTGACCCATGGCACAGACACCCATGTCCTGCTGGTGGACCTGCGTCCCAAGGGTGTGAAGGGCAATGCCACCGAAAAGGCGCTTGGCCGTGCCCATATCACCTGCAACAAGAACGGCGTGCCGTTTGATCCTGAAAAGCCGATGGTCACCAGCGGGATCCGACTTGGCTCACCTGCGGGCACAACGCGGGGCTTTGGCGAAGCAGAGTTCCGTCAAATCGCGGACTGGATTGTCGAAGTGGTCGATGGTCTTGCGGCTAATGGCGAAGACGGCAACAGCGCGGTTGAGGCCAAGGTCAAAGCCGAAGTGGCCGAGATGTGCGCACGCTTCCCGCTTTATCCGAACCTGTAAGCCAATCTTGAAATCAAAACAGCCTCGCGCAGCTTATGCTGGGCGGGGTTTTTTTTATTTTTAGATCAAGCCTTTCCAATGGATAATTGCAGCTGCCAAGGCGCAGATGATCAACAGGTTCATCACTGTTCCACCCGCCCAATTGAGCATCTTGCCTCTGCGGCGATCCACCGGATCAATCGATTTGAGGTGCGTCTCCAGCTCGGCAAAGGCCGATGAAACCTGATTGGGATCCACCTGTCGCATAACGATGGGGTGCGCCATTTTGCCTTGCGTTTCTGTCAAAATGCGCCCAGCGGCACGCATGCGCCGCGGCAACAGCCGTCCAGCGCGCTTGAACTTGCGCTCAAGCGTCTTGCCCCGCACGCCCAGCTTGGCGTGCAACATCTCCTCAAGATGCGCGGCGCGCTTGTGAAATTGCTCTTGGTCAATCACATTCGTCATCCCCCGGCCCGGCACTCTATCCGCTGGCGCGTGACCAAACAATGGGCTGGCACGCAAACGGGTCAAACTGTATCACGAAAGCCATGTTGAACATTGTGCACCATGGTTCAGAAGAACAGGCATCGCCACTCTTGATCGTGCACGGGCTTTATGGCTCGGCGCGCAACTGGGGCATGATTGCCAAACGGCTCTCTGATCGCGGACCTGTCTTGGCGGTAGATCAGCGCAATCATGGATTAAGCCCCTGGTATGACACGCAAACCTATCAGGATATGGCAGATGATCTCGCGCAGGTCATTGAGGCTGAGGGCATTGGCCCCGTCGACCTTTTGGGGCATTCCATGGGGGGTAAGGCCTCCATGGTTTTGGGACTCTGCCGCCCTGATCTGGTGCAACGTCTTGTTGTGGCGGATATCGCACCGGTTGGATACGGGCATAGCCAGATTCAGTATATCGAGGCCATGCGCCAGGTGGACCTCTCGCGGGTAGAGAAACGTTCGGATGCAGAGGCGCAGCTCGCGGCTCTGGTCGATGACAGGACACTGCAATCGTTTTTCACCCAGTCCCTTGATGTCAAAGGGAAAAAATGGTGGCTCAACCTGGACGTTTTAGCGCGCGACATGGATCAGATTATAGGGTTTCCAGAGGTCACGGGGCAATTTGACAAACCAACCTTGTTCGTCTCGGGTGCAGACTCGGACTACGTTTTGGCGGAGCATCGGGAAAAGATCAAAGCGCTGTTTCCAAACGCAAGTTTCGCCAAGATCAAGGGCGCCGGGCACTGGCTGCACGCGGAAAAGCCACGTGAGTTTGAGGCCGTGGTCAGGACGTGGCTCGACAACAAGGGTTGAAACGCGCGGTTATTTGTCCTGCGCAACCAGCCTTTTTGCAATGACCCAAGACACCGGTGCCGCCATGAGATAGCCGACCAACACGGCCGTCAAAATCTGCACCCAGGTGTCATAGCCCATGACAAGCGCGGCCACCACCAACGACCCTGCAACTGTAGATCCGATGAAGACATGTAACACGACCACAAGCCAACCCATGATATCCTCCGAGTTTGATGGCATCATGCCAGCAGAATATCACGGGGCTCTCCAGAGGGCTTTGATCCAGCGCAGAAACGCATGCTTTGGCCGTTGGCAGACAGAAAAACTTGCGCTGAAACCCACAATCAGCGGCAAAAACGTTAAATGACACAAGATATGGTTGACCACGACTCCTGCCCCGTGTACCGAAAGCGCACAGGTGTTAGACGCGGTAGCATCAACTGACAGCGGGGTCCGAAGGCAAAAGCCACGGACCCCGTTCGCATTCCATACCTCGGAAGAGTTCAGGAATTAGAAAAGGCGCCAGGTGCTCAGACGCGGTCCTTGCATCGTGACTTGGGTCTTGCGACCCGCGCCACACCCTGACGCCTTAAACCGGATGTTCCGCCCCTAGGGGGCCTCCGACCCAGCTGCATCCAACCTCGAAAGGCCTTCCGCCTCCCCTGGATTGCTCCAGAGGAACCTCAGGCATCTTGCGACCCCCAAGATGTTCCGCACCTCTCGCGAGATACGGCTGCCGCAACTTCCGAAGAAGTATTGGCGACGAAAAGAGGCCAAGGCCCCTATCCGTCTGCATCGACCCGGATTGGAACGCTGCATGTCCAACGCACCCGAAGGTGAGAGGGAAGCGGCGAACCGTTCCTGAACCTGTGCTGATGGTCGGTAAATCCGAAGACCCCCGGTTCCATCCGCGCGGGTCCCGAGGGGCCTTTGCGGCGTCACATTGGTTCAAAAGAACCGCTGTAACACTTCAAAGGTGACCGACACCCATGCCCTCACGCAAGAAAAAAGCACTGCAGCATGAAAATTTCTTGGGGATAACTTGTTGATATTCAGTGGGAATTCTCTGTGGATAAGTCAATATTTGGACGTGTTTCGGCACAGTTGCAAGAGCTTTGGAAGAATATCCGGGAAAACCGGGTGCACTCACTGATTTCTGCACCTGCAAACGCCATAAAACGCGGATGAAAGTAGAATCAGCATGAAAAAGCGACCCGGCTCCCTTGCAGGAACCGGGTCTACGAGGTCTGCCCCTTTGGAGGTTAATGGCCATTAGGCCGTGGCAGAAATCAGATAGTCATACTCAGACCGCTTGAGCCCGCGCAGTGCCGAGATCAAACTCAGGCTCCGATGCCTCATACGTGACATCTTTCCACAGTGTTGGCTCAGACATACCAGGCAACTCAAGTTGCCGTCGATCAAGCGCCTTCAGCGCATTGAGACGCCCTCGACGGGCAATCGTAAAATAGTCCACTTGCATAAAGCTTGTTCCCCACAACAAGACGTTACTCTTACCGGTGCCACATTGCGGCGAAATTGGGGCAAATTGAACAAAATTCTGTGAAACTAACTGTTTCCTATGACGAATTCATTGAACATCATGCCAGATGAAAATTACTTATTTTCAGTATTTTAAGTTACTATCCAGCGATGGCAGACCTTGCTCATTTTACTCGGCCTTTGCCTTGATTAAGGCGCCCCTTGCTGAAAATACGGCAAGAATGAGGCGCATATTGTTTGATTTTGGTTCGGACCAATCGCATAGTGCGTCAAGATATTTAAAGCTCACAACACACCTGGGGGTGAAACCATGAGCACGACACGCATTCTCGCCGTAAGCGCGGCGCTTCTGGTTCTGGGCAGCGGAGCGCAGGCGCATGACGTCACACGAAATAGCCATGGTGCACACGAGGACAATGTGGTCCTGGTGAGCTGCTACCGCGGTCCGTGGGAGGCCGTGATCTGGGACCGGCCCAACGACATCTTCATCGAAACACTGGAGGCCAATGGGCTCAGCACTCAGGATGCAATTCGCATTGCCGAGGCCGTGTGCCGTGATCCACGGCTGGTGGGCGACCGGGATGCGATGGTCAAACAGGTGCAAAAGCTGGTGAGGGAAGTGCGACGGGGTTAAGACGCCCCGGCGCATCGACTGAATGCGCCGTTCACAGTCCATTAGCCTGAACTCGGCGATAAAGGCGCATGTCCTTCTATCGCCGCCCAAGGGTATCCGGGGCAACCGTGTTCTTCACCGTTGCCCTGGCACAGCGTGGTGGATCGCTTCTGGTGGATGAGGTGACGCGGCTGCGCGCCGCTGTCCGGCAAACCAAAACCGAGCGTCCGTTTCACATTGATGCCTGGGTGGTCTTGCCCGATCACCTGCACGCGCTTTGGACATTGCCCGCCGGAGATGCGGATTTTTCGACGCGATGGGGTGCGATCAAGGCGCGGTTTACGATGTCGGTTCGTAGGGCGGGGTTCACCCCGCCATCCCGTTTGCCCATGGTCACTTCGGGACGATATGCCGGGGTGAACCCCGGCCTACGGCATGACAAAGGCGAGGTTGGCATCTGGCAACGCCGCTTTTGGGAGCACCACATCCGCGATGAGGCTGATTACCGTGCGCATGTCCGATATTGTTGGTTGAACCCGGTCAAGCACGGATTGGTCAAGCGGCCCGAGGATTGGCCCTATTCCAGCGTGCATCGGGATAGACGGTTTCAGAAGGACATGGATTTGATGTTGTAGGGCGGTAGGCCGGGGTTTACCCCGGCAAAGGCTTGCCATGTGTTATCGTGGAGGGGCCGGGGTGAACCCCGGCCTACGGTTGGGTGAAGTTGTAGGGCGGGATTTCGGCCCGTTAATTTGGATGCATAGTGGTGTGAAACCCCGCGCTACACTTGCTTCTACTCCGAAACCCACTAAGCAGCATATTAGCATTAGCTCATCAAAATCTCGGTCATCATCAATGTCACGCAAAAAGTACCAAGTTTTTCTTTCTTCGACTTACTCAGACCTGCGATCCGAGAGAGATTCAATAACTAAAGCGCTATATGAGATGGATTGCATACCTGTTGGCATGGAGGCCTTCCCAGCAGCCGATGAGGAGCAACTATCTTTCATCAAGAGGATCATCCAAGACACTGATTATTATATTTTAATTGTTGGAGCCAGATATGGGAGCCTTGACAGAGAAGGTGTTAGCTTTACCGAGAGGGAATATCAGTTTGCAAAGAGTATTGGAATTCCAATCCTAGCGTTCATTCATGACGACCCCGGAGGCTTAGACGAGAAAAAATCTGACCTTAGTGACGCAAAAAAAGCTGAGCAGTTCTACCGTTTTCGAAACGAAGTAATGGAATCACGAATGGTCAAAATGTGGAATGAAGGTGAACCGCCCCGGTTTTGCCGGAGACTGTTGAGTTCGTATTTCAAGCTGCGATTTTGTTTGATTTCAAGGCTTGTTCGTATTTCTCCTCCGCTTCGATTGGTGTGATGTAGCCGAGAGGTTCGAGCAAGCGTTCCCTATTGAACCAATCGACCCATTGCAGGGTTTCCCATTCGACCTGATCTTTGGACTTCCATGGCCCCAGCCTGTTGATGACTTCCGTTTTGAACAGGCCGATGATTGTCTCAGCCAGTGCATTGTCATAGCTGTCGCCGACGCTGCCGACGGATGGTTCCAATCCTGCATCGACCAAACGCTCTGTGTACTTGATCGATACATATTGCGATCCGCGATCTGAATGATGGATCAGTTTCTCAGCAGGTCTGCGCGCATGGATCGCCTGTTCGAGCGCATCCAAGACAAACTGCGTGTCCTGTGTTGTCGATGCTTTCCAGCCGACGATCCGGTTGGCGAAGGTATCAATGACAAAGCCCACGTAGACGAAGCCCCGCCAGGTGGACACAAACGTGAAGTCGGACACCCAAAGCTCGTTTGGCATCGCAGCCCGGAACTGGCGATTAACCTTGTCCAGTGGGCATTGATCGGCAGGCTGACCATAGGTGGTTTTGACCTTCTTGCCCCGCCGAACGCCTTGAATACCAAGCTGGCGCATCAAGCGTTCAACCGTGCAGCGGGCGATATCGATCCTCTCGCGCTTCATTGCATGCCACAGTTTACGTGCGCCGTAGACTGATCTGTTCTTCTCCCAAACGTCTTTCATCTCTTTGCGCAGATACGCATCCCGCTTGGCGCGATCCGATGCACGGTCAGGTTCGCGTTCAACGGCCAGATGCTCGTAGAAAGTCGACGGGGCAATCTGCAGAACACGGCACATCGGCTCGACCCCATGCACGCTTCGGTGCTCCTTGATGAAGGCAATCATTTGCGGAATGGGCGGTCGAGCTCCGCCTGTGCAAAATAAGCAGATGCCTTTTTGAGGATCTCATTGGCCTGACGCAGTTGCCGGTTCTCGCGTTCAAGTTCCTTGATGCGTTCCCTCTCAACCGTCGTCAGACCATCACGCTTACCCGTGTCTGTCTCATGTTGTTTGACCCAGATGCGCAGGCTGTCCCTGCTGCATCCAACCTTCTGAGAAATCGACAAGATTGCTGCCGATCTGCTCGCATATTCTGCCTCGTGATCCAAAACCATCCGCACCGCTCGGGCGCGCAGTTCCTCTGGATAACGTGTTCCGTTCTTCGTCTTTCCCATAACCCAGTATCCTTACTTCTGGGTCTCCGGCAAACAAGGGGCGGTTCAGTTCTGGACTTGCAGCATCTGTCGTCCTTGCTTTGAATAGAGCAATGAATGATTTTCCTAGAAACGGCTGGGTGAGAAGCGATGGAAGCGATGGCGAAGAGCTATTGAGAAAATTGGTTGAAACACAGACTGAGCTTTCGATTGCGCGTGAGAAATTGAGGGAATTTGAAATTCATAGAACCACTGCCGCAAGTTCTGCAGAACTAAAAGTAAATGTTGATTTGACGATCAAAACGTATGAACGAGATTACAATAGCTCAGTCGTAAAAGGCGCCGATGTCCAAGTCACATGCAATCTGCAAGAACTGTTCTCCGTTTTAGGACCGAACATTTTCGAACCATGCAATCAAGATAAAGTATCCAATATCTTGGCAGTCAGCGCAACTCGGGGAATACAGCTGAGAAACCCTGTCGCGTACAAATTTGAACTTGAGCGCGAGTCGCTGAATACGGTTCGATTACAACTTGAAGCAGCAGGTTTAATAAAGGTCGAGTACTTCAAAACCATGGGTGGATCGATGGCTAACTTTTGGACTGTGACTGACTTGGGGAAAGCCGAGACGCTGGCACTTCGCACTATAAAGAATTAACGACTATTTGTCAGGCTTTTCCGCGTTGCACCAGATTTAGCAAGTAGTTTACCCATCCATCTTCAGCGCCGAAATAAACGCCTCCTGCGGAATATCCACCTTCCCGAACTGGCGCATCTTTTTCTTGCCCGCCTTCTGCTTTTCCAGAAGCTTTTTCTTCCGCGTGGCATCTCCGCCATAGCATTTGGCCGTCACGTCTTTGCGCAAGGCGGAGAGCGTCTCTCGGGCGATGACTTTGCCGCCGATGGCCGCCTGGATCGGAATTTTGAACATGTGGCGCGGGATCAGGTCTTTGAGCTTCTCGCACATGGCCCGACCGCGCATTTCGGCCCGGTCGCGGTGCACCATCATGGAGAGCGCATCGACCGGTTCTTCGTTCACCAGCACGGACATCTTCACAAGGTTGTCCTCGCGGTAGCCCTCCATCTGGTAGTCAAAGCTCGCATAGCCCTTGGTGACAGATTTCAGCCGGTCGTAGAAGTCGAAGACCACCTCATTGAGCGGCAGGTCATAGACCACCATCGCGCGGCTGCCCGCGTAGGTCAGGTCAAGCTGAATGCCGCGGCGGTCCTGGCAGAGTTTCAGCACATCTCCGAGGTAGTCATCCGGCACGAGGATCGTGGCCTTGATGCGCGGCTCCTCGATGTGATCGACGGTCGACGGATCCGGCATGTCGGCGGGGTTGTGCAGATCGATCTGCGTGCCGTCTTTCATATAGACGTGGTAGATCACGCTGGGCGCTGTGGTGATCAGTTCAATGTCATATTCCCGCTCTATCCGGTCGCGGATCACCTCAAGGTGCAGCAGGCCGAGAAAGCCGCAGCGGAAGCCAAAGCCGAGGGCGGCGGAGGTCTCCATCTCGAAACTGAAGCTGGCGTCGTTGAGGGCCAGTTTGTCGATGGCGTCGCGCAGGTCTTCGAATTGCGCGCTGTCCACCGGGAAGAGACCACAGAAGACCACCGGTTGTGCGGGTTTAAAGCCTGGCAAGGGCGTGTCGGTGCCCTTTTTCTCATGGGTGATTGTGTCGCCCACGCGGGTGTCACGCACCTGTTTGATGGAGGCTGTGATGAAGCCGATCTCACCCGGGCCGAGCGCGTCGATATTCTGCATTTCAGGGCGGAAGACGCCGATGCGGTCGACGCCGTATTTGGCCCCGGTTTGCATCATTTTGATCTGGTCGCCCTTCTTGAGCATCCCGTCCATGATCCGCACCAGCACGACGACGCCAAGGTAGGGATCATAGCAGCTGTCGACCAGCATGGCTTTGAGGGGGGCATCGGAGTCGCCGGTTGGGGCGGGCAGTTCTGTCACGATGGCTTCCAGCGTTTCCACGATGCCTTCGCCGGTCTTGGCCGAGACAGCGATAGCCCCTGACGCGTCGATGCCGATAACGTCCTCCACCTGTTCGGCGACGCGGTCGATGTCGCTGGCGGGCAGGTCGATTTTGTTGAACACCGGCACGATCTCATGATCTGCGTCAATGGCCTGGTAGACATTGGCCAGCGTCTGCGCCTCAACCCCTTGGGTGCTGTCCACCACCAGAAGGGAGCCTTCAACCGCGCGCATCGACCGGCTGACTTCATAAGCGAAATCCACGTGACCGGGCGTGTCGATCAGGTTGAGCACATAGGCCTCGCCATTCTTGGCAGTGTAGTCGATGCGCACTGTGTTGGCTTTGATCGTGATGCCGCGCTCTCGCTCGATATCCATGCTGTCCAGAAGCTGCTCTTTCATGTCCCGTTCCGCCACCGTGTTGGTGGATTGGATCAGGCGGTCAGCCAGCGTGGATTTCCCGTGGTCAATATGCGCCACGATGGAGAAATTGCGGATATGCGAAAGCGGTGTCATGCTTGGGATATGCGGTGGAAAGGGTGAGCCGTCAATGGGGTATGACACGCAGTAGCGCGTGCGCGTGACGCGCACTCATGCTTCAAAGCATGCGCATCTGCCGCGCCTTGTGCATCACGTGCCGGGCTTGCTGGCGCCAAACGACAAAAACGTGTCCTGATCGCGCATCAGAAAGAGCGCAAGCGATGCTCCCAAAACCGGAAAAGATGCAGCAAAGAGCAAATTTCCCTCTCCGCCCAGAGAGGTCAGGATACTGGGCAACGAGACGACCAATGTTGCAAGGTTCATCAAAAACACACCACCCGTGGTGAAGAGTTTCAGAACACCTGCGCCAAACGCCAGCAGAAATAGAATTTGCGCGACGCCAATGATGTAAACGAGCCCTTCACCAAGCTCGATGCCATAAAACTTGCCGAAAATTCCGGACCCTCCCTCGGTGACGCCGTAGGACGCCGGGGTCATGATTTTGAACACCGCCCACATCAGCATAAAGATCAGCAAAGACATGCGAAGGGCAAAGAGGGCATATGCTGTTGAAGTCGGAGATGACATGGGATGATGCCTCTTTTTTATGTCGCCAAAGGATCGTGACAGCCAAATGATGAAATGGCCCAAGAACAGTGAAATATGTCAGTTTTACGGGACCACAAGCCCGAGCAGGCGCGGTATGCGGCATGCTTGAGGATCGTGCACAGGAAAACGTGATCTCACCAAAGTTGATGCGCACCGCGCCGGGTCGTAGAGTTAGGCCAAAAGGAGCAGGTTTATGAAACTCCAACTTTGTGCAGTGACCTTAGGTCTGATGTTTTGCCAGATCGCGCTGGCCGCGCCTTCTACTGTTTCACTTGGCGGTGCCCCTACATTAGGTGGCGGTGAATATTCCACAGGCGGCGGCATTACAATTGCAGTTGAACCGCGGCGCACCGTTGATGATCAACTGGCGCTTTGTGGGGTCTGGGCGCAGAGTGATCGGCTCATCGCTTATGTTCGCAGATCAGGCCCTTCTGTTCTGGACCGCGGCAGTCTGGCGGTGAATGGGCGTGTCGTATATCGGGACCTCAGTTTCCTCAACCAGGTCGCCCCAAGCAAAAGCTATGCCAAATCCGAAGCCACTTGCGTTGGCACATCTCTGCCATGGCAAGGCAATGCAAGCGTCGAAATACGGATTCCACGGCATGTCGTGGTGCAGGATCGCGACGGATCACGTGACGGCATCGAAATCCGCTTTGGCCCGAGCGAGGCCGCGAACCCGGCGTTGCTGTCTGGTTCAGTGCTCCCATCGCGCTTCACCTCCTGGAAAGGCACGTTTCGTGGCAACTGAACCGCGACGCGCCGGAGCCAGCAGGCTTGAACCGGGTACAATATCTTGAGAATTGAAAAACCCCGGCCAATCGGGCAAAAGGGGCGCAACTAAAAAACGCCAATTGTTTTGGTGTGAAAACAGCAAGTGTCAGTATTCGAGCAGGGTACAGTCTAATTATGAAACACGCGTTATTCGTCGCGACGATGCTGAGCCTCGCGGCCTGCAGCAGCCCAGAACGGTTTGAGAACACGTCTCGCGTGACGCCGGCCTCGGCCACAGCACCAGCCACGGTGGCGCGTGTCGCGCCGGTCGCATCTGGCCCAATTAGCCAGGCCTGTTTGTCGTCGAGCCGCGAGGCCCGTTCACGTGCGCTGTGTGGCTGCATTCAGTATGCGGCGAATGAAACCCTGACTGCATCGCAGCAAAATCGTGCGGTGACCTTCTATTCTGACCCCGCAGCAGCACAGTCCATTCGCCAGTCTGACCGTGCCAGTGACGAACGGTTCTGGGACGCCTATCGCGCCTACGAGGAGCGGGCGGAGGCGATTTGTCGCTGAAATCACGCTACGGCTTGAGCCGGTAGCCTTTCTCGAACATCCACCAGGCCAGCGCGGCAACCGCCATCGTTGACAGTCCGACAACCGCAAAACCCAGTTCCGGGCTGGAATCCGACACACCAATCATTCCGTACCGGCCCCCGTCGATCAGGTAGAAAACCGGATTCACATGCGTGATCACCGAGAGCATCGGTGGCAAATCCTGCACCGAGTAAAACGTACCTGACAAAAAGGCCAAAGGGGTCACAACAAAGTTGGTAATCGCGGCCATCTGGTCGAACTTGTTGGCGAATATACCCGCCACCAGCCCCAGCGCGCCGAGAAACACCGCGCCCAGGGCGACAAATCCCAACCAGATCAAGGGGTGTTGCGGCACAAGCCCAACAAACACGGCCAAACCCAGCGCAATGGCCAGTGCGACCAACACCCCGCGCGCCAATGATCCGGCAAGGTACCCTAGGACCATTTCCAGCCCCGAAAGCGGCGGCATTAGTGTGTCGACGATGTTGCCCTGCACCTTGGAGATCACCACCGACGATGAGGTATTGGCAAACGCGTTCTGTATGACCGTCATCATCAGGATGCCAGGGGCTATGAAAAGCGCGAAATCCACGCCCATCACGTCGCCCCGGCGCGCCCCAATTGCAATTGTGAAGATCACCATAAACAGACCCGCCGTGACGAGAGGCGCCATAAGCGTTTGGGTCCAAACAGACAAAAAACGCAGGATTTCCCGCGCCGCCAGCGTGTAAAGCCCAAGCCAGTTCACGCGCCCAAAGCGGCGCAGTCCCATATCAGAGCGATCTTGCATCAGATTTCCTGCATCAGCGGTGGGTTTCTTGGACGAGTACGGCTTGTAACTCGTGATGCAGTGTTTAGAATAAGGCCTTCGGGATGAAAACCGGGCTGTCAACAAAAAGACACCCAAACGTCAGAGGATAGGTGCCCCATGTCGTGGAACGACGAGCGCGTTGAGCTTTTGAAGAAAATGTGGGGCGAAGGTCAGTCGGCCAGCCAGATCGCCAAAGAGCTTGGCGGTGTGACCCGGAATGCTGTGATCGGCAAGGTGCATCGTCTGGGCCTGTCCAATCGCAGTGGCTCGGGCGGATCAGAATCCGCCAAGAGCAAAACCGCAGCCAAGGCCAAACCGGCCGCACGTGCAAAAGCGGCCAAGGCGGAACCCAAAACCGAGGCTCCAAAGGAAACCGCTACAGCAACTCCTGTCAGCCGTGTTAAGGCGATCATACCCGCAGGACAGCCTTTGCCACCGCAACCCTCAGCCAATGAGATTGACCCGGCGGCTTTGGCCAAGGTCAATGAGATTGAGAAGAAGGCCAAGAAACTCTCGCTTATGGAACTGACCGAACGGACCTGCAAATGGCCCGTGGGCGATCCGGCCACCGATGATTTCTGGTTCTGCGGCCTGCCGGTGCAATCGGGTAAACCCTATTGCGAGGCACATGTCGGTGTAGCGTTCCAGCCAATGAGTGCGCGTCGCGACCGCCGTCGCTAGCGCCCGTCTGATCCGATGTGACACGCCCTGCTGACACCTCAAACTGGGGCATAGCGTTTATGGTCGCGGCCATGATCGTGCTGCCTTTTGGGGATGCCCTGTCCAAACTTCTGGTGCAAAAGTTCCCACCAGAGCAGATCACATGGATGCGCAACCTTTTTCACTTCGGGCTTCTGCTCCCCGTGATTGGAGCGCAGCGAAAAAGTTTTGATTTCAAGGAATTATTGCAACCTTTTCAGGTAACACGCGGCCTTTGCTTTGTGGCCATGACGGTGTCTTACGTTGCGGCGCTGATCTGGATGCCGCTAACAGACGCCTTGGCGATTGTCTTTCTGTTTCCCTTGATCGTGACAGGTCTGTCTTGGCTGGCTTTGGGAGAACACGTTCGTTCTTTGCACTGGGGCGCAGTGGTGCTCGGGTTCGGCGGAGCGTTACTTGTCATTCAGCCTGGAATTGGGACACCCAATATTGGTTGGCTCTTTGCCCTGTTCGCGGCATTTTGCACTGCGATCTATGTGGTGCTGACACGAAAGATGTCCCACGGATCTTCATCTCTACTGCTATTGGTTGGACCTGCTGCTATCGGATCATTGATCCTGGCCCCGGTGATGCTGGTACGATGGGTTCAGCCAACCCTGTGGGAGCTTTTTTTGATGGCATCAGTCGGCGGATTGGCTGCCCTGACCCATTTCCTGATCATCCTCGCCTATGCGCGCGCAGCGGCCAGCATCGTGGCCCCGTTCAGTTATGTGCAAATTCTTGGAGCCACCGCTCTAGGGGCGCTGATGTTTCAGAATATTCCGGATGCCGTCACGGTCTTGGGCCTTGGGATCATTGTCGCTAGTGGGCTTTTGGTGTCCCTTTCAAAACAAGGCGGAGAGCCTCATTCATTTTCAATCAAATAGGCCGGTCTGAGCAGCATGATTGTCGGCTGCGATGGAAGTGTATCAAGCGATACCGTCAAAGCATTTTCTCCTGTTTCGACAACGGCAAAGCTATCTTCCATCCCATTCAGAAACCGCGCCAAAGTTGCATCGCCAAACCAGTGCATTGGGATCACGATGGAAGAGCGCAAGCGCTGGATTACCTTGATCATCTCGTCAATCCGCAATGTGTATCCGCCGTCCACCGGGGCCAGAAGCACATCGACCCGTCCCAGCGCCGCATATTGCTCATCCGTCGGCTGATGATGCAGATGCCCCAGATGCCCAATGCACAGCCCCGCCGCTTCAAAAACGAAAATGGAATTGCCCTTGGGTTCCGAGACGGTCCCAAACGCCGCACGAATATCGGTCGAGACATTGCGTATCACCATATCCCCCAGGTCGAGGTGGTGTTCGATCCCTTGCCCAAACTCCTCGCCCCAACCACGCAGCACATGCGGGATGGCGGGGTCAGGAAAGGCGGTCCAATGGGTGGAATGGGCGTGGTTCATGGTGACCACGTCAGGGATGAAATCCACATTGCCAACAAACCCGGTGAAGTCTGTGACCGCGTCAGTGCCGCCGTGGGACTGAATAAGGAAGGAGGCATGGGCGATGTAATGGATGCGCACGCGGTTGGTCGGCACGGCGTCCTTGAACGAAGCTTGATGCAGGTATGTAAGGCCTGGTGCGGCCTCAGCGACGGCCCGGCAATGGCTGGGCGTGCGCTCGATAGGTTCCTGAGCGAAAAGGGGTGTGGTCGAAAATGTAAGACAGATGAGACACGCGAATAAGCGGATCATGGCAAACCTCCGATCTATCGATGGTAGCGCGCCCTGAGAGAAAGTCAGAGATTTTTAAGGCAGCTTAATCCGCGCCAGCAAACCCATATGATCGGACGCGAGGCGAGGTCGTCTTTCGACATGGCCTGTAACGCCTTTGGGGACAAGCACGTTGTCGATGGCAAGCGGTAAATATGGTCGACCAGAAAGATATGTATTGCGATACGGCCCCAGAGGCTCATTGCCCGCAGCCTTGGCCAAACGCACAACACTGCCGCCCCAGGTGACCATATTGAAATCCCCTCCGATCAAGATCGGTCCCTCCATAGACTGCAATTTGTCTTCTATCAGGCTGGCCTGTGCAAATTGACCAAAGGGAAAGGGCCACTCAAGATGGATTGAAACAACCCACACAACCTGTCCCTCAGGGATACGCACCTGAACCCCAGCCATACCTGCCCCGTCGAGACAAAAGTTTGTGTTGTCGACAACGGGCAATGACGTCAGGACCCCAACTTCTTGATGCGGTCGAAAGGGGCAAATGACAGAAAACGGGTAGGCCTCAAACAACGGCGCCATGAATTTTCGGTTGTGGTCTGACACCTCTTGCAAAGTGATCACGTCGGCTTGAGACGCGATGATTTCCTCGGCCAAGGGCGTGCGCGGCCAGGATTTGCTCATCAGGTTCTTCTGATACAGTGTCAGGCAGGGCCCTTCGCATGGCAGATTAGATTGAAAGTACCCCATCCCCAAAGGGACAAGTGCCACCAACGCGGCACCGCACGCAACGATGGCCAAAAGCTTTGCCCTGCCCCAGAAAAGAAATGGCACCAGCAACACCAACAAGATTCCGACTGGGAAGCGGATCACGGCAGCAGAGTTACCCGGGGCAAAAAACTGTCCAGTAAAGGAAAGTACCACAACACCAATCAAAGCGACGCAGAACCAAACGGTGCAGGTCTTCAATATCGCTTTGGTTTTCATACGATCAAAACTCCGCGTCACATACTGGTGCTGATACGCCCGCTTTGCCACACGGAAAAAGGTTGAGCAGTTGCGCGTTACCCAGCATCCGTCCGGCCACGGCGGTCAGACCGCAAGGCGGCATAAAGCACATGTGTGCGCCAGCGCCCGTCGATTTGAAGGTAGCTTTGCGCCACCCCCTCATATTTGAATCCGCATTTTTCCAGAAGACGTCTGGACGGTTGGTTTTCGGGCAGGCACGCCGCCTCTAGCCGCGACAGGTTCAACCGCTCAAACGCATGATGCACCATCGCCAGAAGCGCCTCCCGCATGAAGCCCTGTCGTGCATAGGGTTCGCCCGTCCAGTAGCCAAGCGTGCCTGCCTGGGCCGGGCCACGGCGGATATTGTCGAGCGTGATCGCGCCCAAAAGCACGCTATCTTCACGCCGAATGAGGAAAAGCGGCACGGCAGACCCTTGCGAGATTGAGCGCTGCGACCAGTGCACACGGTTGGCAAACCCTTTGCGCGAGAGATGGTCAGAGGCCCATTGTGGCTCCCACGGCACCAAAAACTCGGCGCTGCGTTCGCGCAAGGACGACCATTCGCGAAAATCCGTCAAAACCGGAGGGCGCAACGTCAGGCGCTCTGTCTCAATCCGGATTTTACGACGCGGCATGAACATCACGCGGCGCGCCTGTCCTGCAAATCCTGAAGGCTCGGGGCGTTTTCGACCGGACCATAGAGCGCCAAAGCAGCCGGGGCTTTGGTCGCGATTTGTTCGGCCAGGGCGCGTAAATCGCCGAGGCTAACAGCGTCGATCTTGTCCACCACCTCTTCAAGACGCGGCACACGGCCCCAGATCTGCAGCATGCGCGCCAGCCGCTCGGCCCGGTTCGATGAGCTTTCCAGCCCCATCAAAAGCCCCGCCTTCATCTGCGCGCGGGCGCGATCCAGTTCGGCCTGACCAAAATCTTCTGCGGCGCGCTTCATTTCATCGACTGTGATTTGCGCCAAGCCAGCCATTTCCTCGGCGGATGTGCCGGCGTAGATCGTCATCATGCCCGTGTCGCTATAGGCCCCTGCCTGAGCATAGATCGTATAGCACAGCCCGCGTTTTTCGCGGATTTCCTGAAAAAGCCGCGACGACATCGAGCCGCCCAGCGCTGAGGCGTAGATCTGTGCTGTGTGAATGGCGGGATCAAGATAGTCCGGGCTTTCAAATGCCAAGGCAAAATGCGCTTGCTCCAGTGACTTCACAGTGCGCCGCTCTCCGCCTGCGAATTGCGCAGCAGTGGCTTCCACCCGGTCAGACGCAGGCATGTCGCCAAAAAGTGTCTCTGCCAGGCGCACCAATGCGTCGTGATCTACCGCCCCTGCGGCGGACAGGATCATTTGACCGGGCAGATATCTTTCATCGACAAACCGCTTGAGATCCTCACGCGAAAAGGCACGCACGCGCTCTTCTGCGCCAAGGATCGTGCGGCCCAGTGGGTGATCGGGATAGGCCTCTTCCTGCAACCAGTCGAAAATGATGTCATCGGGTGTATCAAGCGCCTGCCCGATTTCCTGAAGGATCACGCCGCGCTCAATCTCGATCTCACGCGGGTCAAACACCGGATTGCGCAGGATATCGGCCACCACATCCACCGCCAGTGGAACATCCTCGGCCAGAACACGGGCGTAAAACGCTGTGACCTCTCGGCTGGTATAGGCATTGATATACCCGCCCACATCCTCAATCGCTTCGGCAATCTGCAACGCGCTGCGTGTCGTCGTGCCCTTGAAGGCCATATGCTCTAGAAAATGCGCGATACCGTTTTGCGCAGGCGCCTCATGGCGTGCCCCGGCCAGAACCCACACACCAATGGCCGCCGATTGCAGGCCGGGCATGTGTTCCGTCACAACGCGGAACCCGTTGGGCAATGTGGTCAGGTTAACACTCAATGCGGCAGGCGCTCTTTGATCAACGACTCAATGGCGTCAAGGTCATTGGCAACCCGTGTGACGCGTTCTGACCGCTCATACAGGTCCGACATGGCGCGAGGCAAGGGCGGATGCACCCCTGCGGCTTTTTCGACCGCTGCAGGGAACTTGGCAGGATGCGCCGTCGCGAGTGTGATCATGGGCGTGGCCGGATCACGCAGGTCATTGGCAACCTTCACGCCAACCGCAGAATGGGGGCAAAGCAGCTCGGCACTCTGCGCAACTGTGGCTGCGATGGTGGCGGAGGTATCTTCCTCGCTGCAACGCCCCGAAGCAAAGCTTTCCTGCAAAGCCTGCAAGGCGCCTTGGCTGACCGAAAACCCACCTGCTTTCAGTTCATCCATCAACTGCGCAACGGCGGCACCATCCTCTCCATAAGCATAATACAAAGCGCGCTCAAAGTTGGAGCTGACCTGAATATCCATTGATGGGCTGATTGAGGGAACGACACCGTCGGGTTTGTACTCAGAGGTCGTCAGGCACCGGTGCAGGATGTCGTTCTGGTTCGTAGCCACCACAAGCTGATCAATCGGCAGGCCCATTCGCTTGGCGATGTAGCCGGCAAAAATGTCTCCAAAATTTCCCGTGGGCACGGTGAAACTCACCTTGCGATGCGGTGCACCGAGGCTCACGGCGGAGGTAAAGTAATACACCACTTGCGCCAGCACCCGCGCCCAGTTGATCGAGTTGACCCCAGCCAGCCCGACCCCATCGCGGAACGCGAAATCGTTGAACATATCCTTCACACGCGCCTGCGCGTCATCGAAATGCCCATCAATGGCCAGCGCATGCACATTGCAATCCGAGGGTGTCGTCATCTGACGCCGCTGCACCTCAGAGACACGGCCATGAGGGTAAAGGATAAAGACATCCACCGCCTCCAGACCCCGGAACGCCTCAATAGCGGCCGAACCAGTATCACCTGAGGTCGCCCCCACAATGCACACGCGTTTGCCAGAGCGCTTGAGCGAGGCCTCGAAAAGCTGCCCGATGAGTTGCATCGCGAAGTCTTTGAACGCGAGCGTCGGACCGTGGAAGAGTTCCAGAAGGAAGTGTCCGCTGTCGAGCTGCTTCAAAGGCGCACGCGCATCATGGCCAAAACCGTCATAGGCCCGCGCGATGATCTCGTGGAATTCGTCATCGGTGAAGGCATCCCCCAGAAAGGACCGCATGATGCGAAACGCCGCCTCTTCGTAGGACACACCATGGAGCGCTGCGATCTCATCATGGCTCAGCGTCGGTATCGTCTCGGGCAAATACAGCCCACCATCGCGGGCAAGCCCCGAAAGCATGGCGTCTTCAAAGCTCAGAACCGGCGCTTGGCCACGGGTTGAAATATACTTCATGGGTCTGTCCCCTGCGCCGGTTTGCGGCTGCGAAAGATGAGATAGCCGGTCATCCCCAGCCAGATTGCGGCCAGCGAAAACCAGGTGATGGCGTATTGCAAGTGATCGTTGGGAATGCCGTTCGTGTCGACGGGCAGCGGCGTCATGGCGCTGTCTGGTTGCGACATTTCTCGTGCCACAAGCAAAACCGGCTCGGTCCCAAACACGTCAGCCATCTGCGCGATGTCGCGCGCAAACCAGATGTTGCCCTCAAGATCGTTTTCCGGCGTGGAACTGTTGCGGTCATCCGGCCAGTGCAGATTGCCAGTGACCGTCACTTGCCCCGGGGGTGGCGGCTGCAACTCTTTGTCCAGCTTGAGGAACCCCCGATCCACCAAGATCAGACGCCCTGTCTCCGTTTCAAAGGGTGTGACAATCAAATGCCCTGCCCCGATCTTCTTCCGGCTGACCAAAACGCGCAAGGCCCCGCCACCGAACGTGCCAGTGACTTCTACCGGCAAGTATTTATGCACCGAGGCGTCTGGGCTTTCGGGCAAAGGCGCGGGGGCCGCCGCGATCTTTGTCGCAATCTCCTCCAGCACGCCCTCTTTCCAGGCCAATCGCTGCACTTGCCAGACCCCCAGAGAGATCAGGATGCCAGCCCCGACGAGACCAAAAAGCAAGGGAACAAGCAGACGCATCATCACCAGTTTTCCCAGAAATCGCGCCCTTCTACCAAGCTGAGACCTGGGAGCAAGCCAAAGACGTCAGGTGTCGGTGGCCATGTTGTCCCAATCCAGACCGGCATAGCCGATCAGCCAGTTGAGGGCGTAATGACGCTCATAAGCAATGCCGGGATGCAAACCGTCGGGCGGCGGCGCGCCCTTCACGCGGGCTTCCACCGCGGCCCAATGCAGGCGATAGGCCAGATCAGCCGCATCAAGGATCTCCGATTGCGGCCGCAGCTTTGCCTTTTGAATAAGCCCCTCCGCGCCCAGCTCGCGAAACACGGACCCAAGCATCGCCGCATCAATGATCTGATCCGGAGCAGGCAGCTCGTCAATTAAACCGATCGCCCACAACAGGACAGCCACGGATTCGTAGCGCCAGGACATCTGCACATAGGCCTCATCCGGAAGCTCCGCAGTCTCAACGAAATCCCGTTCTTCGGGTGAGAAAAACTCCCAGGCGCCGTATTGCTCAATCACGGACTCAACAAGCGCCTGATCGCGCGTCTCACCTTTTACGGCGGTGATCATCACTGCCAGAGCGCGGGCCGCGACCTCTTCATCCGACCGGCGCAGCGCCCCTGCTTCATCCTCAATAACAGGCAGGTTTTCCGAGTATGGAAGACCCAGCCTTGCAATCTCTGCAATGGAACGTGCCTTGCGCGTCAGTTGCGCTTCGGTGGGGTCAGCAGAGACACTCTCGATATAGGATTTACGCGCCAGCTCGGCCTCAGACGGCTCCTTCGTCGACGTGTCTGCCGCCACAGGCGGTGATGTCAAACCAAGGGCCGCTAAAATGGAAACCAGAAATCGCATGTCCTCACCTCACGTAAAAAATGCGGAGGTCGCCCCCCCGCATTTCATCGTTCTCAAAATACTCTCGCCGAAGGCGCAATTTTTCCCGCGAAAAATTGTCACGCGCCCCAAATGTAAACCGCGGCGAAAAGAAACAGCCAGACCACGTCCACGAAATGCCAGTACCAGGCCGCAGCTTCAAAGCCGACATGCTTTTCAGGCGTGAAGTGTCCCTTGAGTACCCGCATGAGGCAGACAAACAGAAAGATTGTGCCGATAATGACATGTGCACCGTGAAAGCCTGTCGCCATGAAGAAGTTGGCACCGTAGATGTTACCGGAGAATCCAAAGCCCGCGTGGCCGTATTCGTAGGCCTGGAACACGGTGAAAATCGCGCCCAGAGCGATGGCGATGATCAGACCCCATTTCATGTCATTGCGATTGTTTTCATGGACAAGAGCGTGGTGCGCCCATGTGGCCGCAGCGCCCGAACACAAAAGGATCAGCGTGTTAATGAGCGGCAGGTGCCACGGGTCAAACGTCTCAATGCCTGCAGGCGGCCAGACGCCATCCTGAATAGGAGACATCTCTCCCATCGGATACATGGCGTGCTTGAAGAAGCTCCAGAACCAGGCGGCAAAGAACATTACTTCGGACATGATGAACATGATGAAGCCATAGCGCAGGCCGATCCGCACCACCGGGGTGTGATCACCTGCATGGCTTTCGCTGACCACATCGGTCCACCAGCCAAACATGACGTAAAGCACACCCGCCAGACCGATGAGCATCATCCACGGCCCGTTGTCGTGGAAGAACATCACCGCCCCGAAAAGCATGATGAACCCGGCCAGCGCGCCCAGCAATGGCCAGACTGAGGGGTTCAGGATGTGGTAGTCGTGATTTTTTTCATGTGCCATCTTTAAAGGTCCCTCGTCGAAGGCTGTTAGTTCACGTTATTATCTGTGTCTTCCGCCGATTCAAGTGCGGCTTGCGCATCTTCTTCCGGCAGGTCGATTTGGTAGAATGTGTATCCAAGTGTGATCGTGTGGGTGTGCTTTGCGTCCCGGTCATCCACGATCTCAGGTTCCACAAAGAACGTCACCGGCATTTGCACCCGCTCACCGGGTTGCAGAACCTGTTCTTCAAAGCAGAAGCAGTCGATCTTGGTAAAGAACCCCCCAGCCTCGAAAGGCGTCACGTTGTAGCTTGAAGACCCTGCAATAGGCTTATCCGTTGGGTTATACGCCTCGTAGAAGGCCAAACCGGTTTCCCCGATGCGCACTTCCATTTCGCGCTGCATAGGCTTGAATTCCCAAGGAAAGTCGCGTTCCTGGCTGGCGTCAAAGCGGATGGTGATGGTCTGATCCAGAATCTCGTCCGACCCGGTCTCGGCCACATCCGTCGCACCGCCATAGCCTGTCACACGACAGAACCAGTCGTAGAGTGGCACAGAGGCCCAGGCCAAAGCGCCCATGAAAACAGCGACGCTAACAAGGCGGGTAACGGTTTTGACTTTTGGGTCCATCGCCATCAACTCGCCTCCTCACCTGTGGGCAGAGCAAAATCCTCGTTTGAGACTTTCGCCACCGTCAAACCAAACACCAACGCCACAAAAGCGGCCAGTACTAAGCCCAGTCCCAGATTGCGGCTGAACCGGCGTTTGTGCATTTCGTGTTGGCGCGAAAGAGACATGGGTTACCAGCCTCCCCAGCCGTAGGGCATCAGCATCGCTTCAACGGCAATCGCACCGAAATGCGCAAAGAGATAAATGAGCGAGGCTTTGAAGAATTTGCGTTCTGTCAGGAAACGATCTGCCTCAGCCATGTCCTCATCGCGCCGCCAGATATCAACCGCCCCCTTGAGGAACCGCGCATTCAGGAAAATCGCCACCGTCAGGTACAGTGGCCCACCAATAGAGGTGAAACCAAGTCCAACGGCCAAAATCGCTAGCAACACAGTGTAGACCAGGATGTGAACACGGGTGGACCGGCGGCCATGGGTCACGGTGAGCATCGGCACTTCGGCGTTGTCGTAATCCATCTTGGTGAACAGCGCCAAAGCCCAGAAATGCGGCGGAGTCCACATAAAGATCAGCGCAAACATCAAAATCGACTCAACAGATATGGAGCCCGTTGCTGCCGCCCAGCCAATCATTGGAGGGAAGGCTCCCGCTGCGCCGCCAATGACGATGTTCTGCGGCGTCCAGCGTTTGAGCCACATGGTGTAGATCACCACGTAAAAGAAGATGGTGAAGGCCAGAAGCGCGGCGGCCAGGAAATTCGTCGCCAGGGCCAGCATGACCACCGAAATACCCGCCAGCGCCATGCCAAAGGCAAAGGCCTCATCGCCGGTGATACGACCTGATGGGATGGGGCGTTTGGCGGTGCGTTTCATCACTGCGTCAATATCCGCGTCCCACCACATGTTAAGTGCGCCTGATGCGCCGCCACCCACAGCGATGAACAGGATCGCTGCAATGCCAACGATGGGGTGCACCGCCACGGGTGCCGCAATCAACCCCACCAAGGCAGTAAAGACCACAAGCGTCATCACACGCGGCTTAAGCAACGCAAAATAATCGCCAAAGCCCGCATCATAGGCTTGGGTTTCTGTACTATTGAGGCTCGCGTCGCTCATTTTGGTCCCCGCAGAAGATGTGTGCAGCTACACATCCTTCACCATAGCTTTAGTCGGCTGAAGCCACTTGAAGATGCTTGGGCAGAGTGGCTGGATCGCCTGCGTATTCTTCCACCGCACCCTTAAGCCACGCGTCATAAGCTTCCTGGCTCACAACTTTCACAGTGATCGGCATGTAGGCGTGATCCTTACCGCAAAGCTCAGAGCACTGGCCAAAGTAAACGCCTTCTTTCTCTGCTGCAAACCAAAGCTGGGCGATCCGTCCTGGAACGGCGTCCTGCTTCACACCAAAAGCCGGTATGGTCCAACTGTGGATCACATCCGCGCCTGTCACTTGCATCACAACAGTTTTGCCAACGGGCACCACAACGGCGGTATCGGTCGCCAGCAGGAATTCGTCACGCGTGTACCCAGCGGCTTCCAGTTCGGCCACGACGTCGTCGTTCAGGACCTTGTCTTCACCAATCATAAAGCTGTCAAATGCAAACTCATGGTCGACATACTCATAGCCCCAATACCACTGGTAGCCGGTGACTTTGATATTGATGTCACCTTCGGGAATTTCCTGCTGCTTGAACAGCACCGGCAGCGAGAATGCCGCGATAAAGACCAGAATGACGATCGGAACCACCGTCCACGCCACTTCGATCGGAGAATTGTGCGTAAAACTCGCAGGCTCTGGGTTTGCTTTGCGGTTGTAGCGCAAGATGCAAATTGCCAAGAGCAATACAACAAAGAGCGAAATCGCTGTGATGATGATCAGCAGCAGGTTGTCCAACCACTGAATATCACGGGCGAGTTCGGTCGCCGCTGGCTGGAAATTCAACCCACCGTCCTCTGGACGACCGATAATTTCAAGGTTGTCCTGTGCCCTGGCAGGAAGCGTGACGACCGCTGCCATTGCGGCGGCCAGAAAGCTGGTCAATTTGCGCATGTTGCACCCTGATCCGTTGTAACTTTTTTTACTTTTGATTCATCCTTTGCGCCTGCAAAGGAATCCCGTTGTCTCGGGCCGAGTAAAAACCATATTCTGACAAGGCACACAAGCGACCCCGTTGCGGCAAATCGGCACTTTCCTTGATTTGGATCAATTTTTTTCAAAGAAGATGCCCGGAGAGGAAAAAAGATGACTGACAAACGCTTTGATCCGTTTGAAACAAAGCTCTCGCGTGACGATGCGACCCGGCATCTTCGCACTGCCCTTGAGGGAGCCGAAGATGGCGAGCTTTTCTTTGAACGGCGTCGTTCGGAGGCACTGGTGTTCGATGATGGTCGGGTGAAAACGGCCTCTTACGATGCGTCGGAAGGATTTGGGTTACGCGCAGTTCAAGGCGAAGTGGCGGGGTACGCGCATAGCTCAGACATCTCCGAACCAGCTCTGGCGCGCGCGGTGGAAACGGCGCGCCTCGCAGTAGGTGATGGCGGTGGCGCAATGTCGGACGCCCCTGCCCCGACAAACACGCGCCTCTACAGCGATGACGACCCGCTCTCGGGGCAGAGTTTCCCAGTCAAGCTTGAGGTGCTGCGGGAGATTGATGCCTATACCAGATCACGTGATCCGCGGGTGGTTCAGGTAACAGCGTCAATGTCAGCCTCCTTGCAAGAAGTGGTCATTCTACGGGAAGACGGCAAAGAGCTTCGGGACACACGCCCGATGACGCGTTTAAATGTGAGCGTCATTCTGGAAGAGAACGGTCGGCGCGAATCCGGCAGTGCAGGTGGTGGCGGACGGGTGATGCTTGATGGGCTGCTTGACGCAGAGGACTGGAAGGCCAAAGCCGACGAGGCGCTCAGGGTTGCGACGGTAAATCTCAAAGCCGAAGCCGCCCCAGCAGGTGTAATGGACGTAGTTCTTGGCCCCGGCTGGCCCGGCATCTTGCTGCATGAAGCTATCGGCCACGGGTTGGAAGGCGACTTCAACCGCAAGGGAACTTCAGCCTTTGCTGGGCTGATGGGGGAACGTATTGCCGCTCCGGGTATCACAGTTCTGGACGACGGCACGATCCCGGACCGACGAGGATCGATCACCGTGGACGACGAAGGCACGCCATCAGGCAAGAACGTTCTTATTGAGGACGGCATTCTGGTCGGATTTATGCAAGATCGTCAGAACGCGCGGCTTATGGGCGTCGCACCCACAGGCAACGGACGGCGCGAAAGCTATGCGCATATTCCGATGCCCCGCATGACCAATACCTATATGCTGGGCGGCAATTCCGCACCCGAAGACATAGTGGCCGACCTTAAGGACGGCATTTACGCCGTGGGCTTTGGCGGTGGACAGGTGGACATAACCAACGGCAAATTTGTTTTTAGCTGCACCGAAGCCTACCGCGTGAAAAACGGCAAGGTGGGCGCTCCGGTTAAGGGCGCAACACTGATCGGTGATGGAGCAACGGCGCTCAAACAGATCCGCGCGCTTGGCAATGATATGGCTCTGGATCCCGGCATGGGAAATTGCGGCAAGGCCGGGCAATGGGTGCCCGTGGGTGTGGGGCAACCGACAGTTATGATAGGCGGGCTGACCGTGGGCGGTTCTGCGACGTAAGTTACGGCCGGTCTGAAACGGTTTGCCGAAGCAGGTCGGCAAAGGCCCGCGCCTCGCGCGACGGCAGTGTGTCACGCATGACAACATCGTAGGACACAACACCAAACGACAACTCCGGCAACAGCGGCAGAAGCCGTGTTTGCGCTATGTCTTCCTCCACTGCAATGCCAAGAAGCAGCGCAACGCCGAGACCCGAGAGAGCCATCTTGCGTGCAGCATCCCGATTGGTCACGACAATAGTCTCGGCAAACGTTATCGGCAGCTCGATCCGGTTTGTGGGCTCCCAGGCCTGTAGGACTGGATCGGTGCCGGACGCGGTCAAAAGAGGTGCATCCACCGTCCAGCCGCCTTGCGCGTAGCGCAGCTCAGGTATGGATTTGGACACGCACTGGAGAGGAATTTGCCCCAGCCCGGTGTCAAGACCCGGATGGCTGGGACCATATGCACGAATTGCCAGATCGAAGATACTGGATTTTAGCGTAACGACATCATCCCGCGCATCAACATGCAGAGTGACATTTGGGAAATGCTTTCGAAAGCGGGCCAAATGCGGAGGCAGCCAATGCGCTGCCATCTCTGTTGTCAGGCTAAGGGACAAAGATCCTGATAAATCCGCGTCTGCCCGTCCTCCTGCTGCGTCCATTGCAGCCCCCGCAGCAGCCAAAAGTTTGCGGGCGGCCGCAGACACCTGCTCTCCGGTTTTTGTCAGCGCAAAACTTCGCGTTGTGCGCACCGCCAACGTCACGTTCAGCTCTTCTTCTAACTCAGACAAGGCTGCCGAGACGACAGGCACTGATAGACCAAGCGAAGATGCCGCGCCACGGATCGACCCCGCCTGTGCTATCGCAGCAAAATAAGTCAAACGGCGGACAGTCTGGTGCGAAGGTTTCGTGCTCATTTATTAACTTTTGTCTAATAGTCATTTTTTTAATTTTAATCTACTTAACAAATTCAAAGGCGGTCAAGTTTGGTGAGACCCATCAAATCAAAAGGATCAAGGATGACACGCCTAACTTCACTTTTTCTCGCAGGAACACAGGCAGCAGCGCCTGTTATGGTACAAGCTGACGATCTGGACGTTATTAAGAGCTTTTATGCCGACCTGCTGACCACACCCGCGGATGTGACCAGCGATGCCGTGAGATCTGTTGTCGCCGAAGACTGGGTATCTATTCCCACACCACGCGGCGGACCAGGTGCAGAGGGGCTATTGAAAACGCTGAAAGGGTTTGGCGCGGTTATCCCGGACCTTGCTTGGGCACCGCAAGAAATCCTGCAAGACGGAAACCGATACATTGTCCGCGGAAAAGCTACGGGCACTCCGGCAGTCCCGTTCTTGGGCGTCGAACCGACTGGCAAGCGTTTTGAAATCATGTCCATCGACATTCACACGATTGAGGATGGCAAAATTGTACAATCCTATCATGTCGAAGAATGGCTGAGTGCACAGCAGCAGCTACTGCCAGACGACTGAATACATTATGTGCGCAAAGGATTGTCTTTCCTCCTTTGCGCACGATCTCGTTGCATACCTCCCCCGAAACGGCGAATTGCGCAGGTATCGTTTTTATCAGCCCCTCATTGTCAGAGCAGTCGGGCCACAGAATTATATCTTTTAATTTCAATACTTAAAATACAAACCCCAAACAAAGCCTGCCAATCTTGGGTTTGGTTTACCCCTCATTAACCACGCAAATCGTACCTATGGTTCTGCAAGCAGGCGGAGTCATGATGTTCGAGGATACACATCCTTCCACTCACCCCCCACTCCCACCCACCACGGAAGATGATCGGATATCGTGGCTTCGCCTGTTGCGCTCTCGCAGAGTTGGTCCCTCCACTTTCCACCGATTAATGCAAGAGCATGGAAATGCCCAAGTGGCCTTGGAGGCGCTGCCTGAAGTGGCACGTAATGCAGGGGTAAACACATATGTTCCCTGCACCTTGGAGGCCGCGGAAATGGAGTATGCAGCCGGGATGCACGCTGGAGCCAGGCTAATCTGTTGGGGCGAGACAGATTATCCAGTCGCACTCTCGCAGCTCACGGATGCACCACCACTCCTTTGGGCCATAGGTGAGCCAGTCCTGCTGCAGAAGCGGCGGGTGGCGATTGTCGGCGCGAGAAACGCGTCTTCACTGGGTCTGCGCATGGCGCGCGCCTTGGCCCATGAACTGACTGAGGGCGGATTTGTTGTGGTCTCGGGTTTGGCCCGCGGCGTTGACACCGCTGCCCACAAGGCCGCGCTTGATGGGGGCACCATCGCGGTCATGGCAGGTGGCATTGACGTTATCTACCCTGCAGAAAACACACATCTAGGTCAGGACATCGCCGCGCGGGGGTTATGCGTCTCCGAGCAACCGATAGGTCAAACACCCCAAGCACGACATTTTCCCACACGCAATCGCATTATCAGCGGCATAAGCGAAGCAGTGGTCGTGGTTGAGGCAGCCGCAAAATCCGGCTCTCTTATTACAGCGCGCACCGCCCTTGATCAGGGACGCGAGGTGCTTGCCGTCCCAGGACACCCGTTTGATGCGCGCGCGTCGGGCTGCAACATGCTTATTCGCGACGGCGCGAGACTGGTGCGCACAGGTGCGGATATCGCAGAGGCGCTTCAGGGACAACGGGACCTGGCCCTGAAGAAGCAAACAGCCGACAAGCCAGAAAGCAAACAGCACTCCTCCAAAAAAACCTGCCAACAACCCGATGCCTTGCGCCGTCTGATCCTTGATCACCTCAGTCCTTCGCCATTGGCCGAAGATCAATTGATCCGTGACCTGGCAAGTTCTGCTGCGCAAATGACACCTGCTCTGACCGATCTGGAAATGAGCGGCCGCATCACGCGTCACCCAGGCGGACTGGTCTCGTTGGCGCACTAGACTCCATGGCGTGGCATCTGGATTAAAATGCGCCTCAATTTGCCTCACTGGACCAGGCCGGCGGTTTCTCCGCGACGGTCGCATTGACATTCCGTCTCGCCACCCCACATGTTGCGCCGCCAAAGGTCGCTTGCGACTCGCTTGTCTGTTTATAAGGAGTTTCCATGCCAGTTGTTGTCGTTGAATCCCCGGCCAAGGCCAAAACGATCAACAAGTACTTGGGCCCTGATTATACAGTGCTGGCGTCCTATGGGCATGTGCGTGACTTGCCTGCCAAGAATGGCTCTGTCGACACTGAGGACGGGTTTGCCATGACGTGGGAAGTGGGCACTGACAGCAAGAAACATATCAAGGCGATCGCCGATGCGTTGAAGGATGACAACGCACTGATCCTGGCAACGGACCCCGACCGCGAAGGCGAGGCCATCAGCTGGCATCTTGAAGAGGCACTGCGCAAACGCAAGGTCCTTAAGAAAGACACGCCGGTGAGCCGCGTGGTCTTCAACGCCATCACCAAGTCGGCTGTGACCGAAGCGATGGAGAACCCGCGTGAGGTGGACGCGCCCCTCGTTGAAGCCTATCTCGCCCGGCGCGCGCTGGACTATTTGGTTGGGTTTAACCTGAGTCCCGTACTCTGGCGCAAACTGCCAGGGGCCCGTAGCGCCGGTCGCGTGCAGTCAGTCACGCTGCGGATCATTGTCGAAAGAGAGATGGAGATCGAAGCGTTCAAGGCACGCGAGTACTGGAGCGTGAAGGCGATACTGAACACCCCGCGCGGTCAGGAATTCGAAGCACGTCTGGTCAGCCTTGCTGGCAACAAGCTTGACAAGTACGACCTTGAGAACGCGACCCAGGCGGAAATGGCCCAGCAGGCCGTTGAGAGCCGTGATCTCAAAGTCATGTCGGTTGAGGCCAAGCCAGCCAACCGCAACCCATCCGCGCCCTTCATGACCTCAACCCTGCAACAAGAGGCCAGCCGAAAATTCGGCATGGGTGCACGACAGACCATGAGTGCCGCTCAGCGTCTCTATGAGGCAGGTCACATTACATATATGCGAACCGACGGCATCGACATGGCGCCCGAGGCGGTGATGGCCGCACGCGATGCGATCAAGGATCGCTATGGCGCTGACTATGTGCCCGACAGCCCGCGCATGTACAAAAACAAGGCGAAGAATGCGCAAGAAGCGCATGAATGCATTCGCCCGACGGATATGACCCGGGACGCGGCCAGCCTGAAACTCGCCGATGCGGATCAGCGCAAGCTTTATGATCTGATCTGGAAACGCACGCTGGCCTGTCAGATGGCTGGCGCGCGTCTAGAACGCACAACGGTGGAGATTGGCAGCGACGATGGCCAGGTTGGCCTGCGCGCCACGGGTCAGGTTGTTCTCTTTGACGGGTTCATGCGTGTCTATGAAGAAGGGCGCGATGATCAGGTCGTGGATGAGGATGACAAGCGTCTGCCGCAAATGAGCCAGGGCGATGCCACACCCAAGCAGAGCGTCGCACCGGAACAGCATTTCACGCAACCTCCCCCCGTTATACCGAGGCCACATTGGTCAAGCGGATGGAAGAGCTCGGCATTGGACGCCCCTCGACCTATGCCAGCATTGTCACCACGATTCAGGACCGCGAATATGTCCGTAAGGACAAGAACCGGCTGATCCCAGAAGACAAGGGACGGATCGTGACGATCTTCCTGCTGAACTTCTTCCGCAAATACGTGGGATATGAATTCACCGCCAACCTCGAAGAAGAACTGGATGTCATCAGCGCCGGGAATGCGGACTACAAAGAGGTGCTCGCCACGTTCTGGCGTGATTTCTCGGCGGCCATTTCTGAAACCTCTGAATTGCGCATCACCGAGGTGCTCGACAAGCTGGACGAAGTTCTTGCTCCGCAACTCTATCCGCCACGCGAAGATGGCAAAGATCCGCGCGAATGTCCGCTGTGTGGCGAGGGAAGTCTGCATTTGAAGACATCCCGCACTGGTGGGTTTGTTGGATGCTCGCGGTACCCTGAGTGTCGCTTCACCCGTCCCATCGGCGGCGAAGGGGCCGAAGGCGGCGACCGCGTGCTTGGTGAAGATGCCGGAGATGAGATCAGCCTGCGCTCTGGCCGGTTTGGCCCCTATGTCCAGCGCGGAGAGCCCACCGAAGAGAACAAGAAGCCGCCACGCGCCAGCTTGCCTAAGGGGTGGAGCCAGGATGATATGGATCTCGAAAAGGCATTGATGCTTTTGAGCCTGCCGCGCGAGGTGGGGCCCCACCCCGAGGATGGCGAGATGATCGAAGCGGGGATTGGCCGCTACGGACCGTTTGTGAAACATGGCCGATTGTACGCCAATCTCAAGGAGGCCGATGAGGTCTTTACGATTGGGATGAACCGTGCGGTTGAGGAGCTGGCCAAGAAAGCCGCGAGCCGAGGCAAGGGCCGCGGGGCGGCTGTCGCTCCTTTGAAAGAATTGGGCGAGCATCCTGATGAAGGGGGGCCAGTAAACGTCATGGATGGCCGTTATGGGCCATACGTTAAATGGAACAAGATCAACGCGACATTGCCCAAGGATGTAGAACCTGGGGATGTGACGCTTGAGATGGCTGTGGCTCTCGTTGCGGAAAAAGCCGCCAAGAAGGGCAAAGGCCGCGCGCGCAAGAAAGCGAGCTAAGTACATTCTTTATAGCTGGGCGGCCAAGCTCGTGGCGACACGCTTTAGTTTGAAGCGATCGTCAGCGCACACGCGTCTGTCACCAGCTCGGGCTGCGTTTTACACAATCCCCGCGCCACCTGAAAAGCCGCAAGCACTTTGGGGACATAGTCACGGGTCTCCGCGAAGGGCGGCACGCCCTCGTGCTTTTTGACGGCGTTTTCTCCAGCATTATATCCAGCCAGGGCCAGAACGGCATCGCCGTCGAACTCTTTGAGCAGCCAGTCAAGGTAGGCCACACCACCTTTAATATTATCTGCACTGACAAAACTGTCGGCTACGCCAAAGCGTTCGGCGGTTGCGGGCATGAGTTGCATGACGCCTTGCGCTCCCGCATGGCTTTCAGCCTGAACCTTGCCACCGGATTCCACTGCGATCACCGCCAAGACGAGCGCAGGCGAAACGTCCGTGCCAATCGTAGCTTTCAGAATATTAGCGCCCTCAACCTGAGCGATCTTTTGAAGGTGCTGCAATCTTGGCCCTTTGACGGTCTGCCCATCCGGCCCATCTGCGAGGGTGTTCAAAGCCGTGCGCAGGCGCTTTGTGGCTTCTTCGTCCTGACCCGGGGGCACCTTTGTCCAGAACCAGTCATAAGCAGCCTTGGTTACAGGCACCGATGGCAAAGCGGCTTTCTCACCTTCCCTCTTTGACGTCTCAGGCTTGGGCTCGGGATTTAGATACGCGAAATAAGCATCAGGATCGACTTGCACGGTGATTTTCCGAGTTTGTCCAGGCGCAGGCGCTTTCTCTCTTTTAAATGTAAATGTGGGATAGGGCTCTGGATCAGCCGCAAATCCGGGGGTTGCGCACATCAAGGATGCGCAAAGCGTCGAAATGGCGATGAATCGCATAATAAGTCCTGCTCTGCCTCGTTGTGTTTTTGGACAGTATGGCACTAATCGAGGGTCAGCACCAGCATTGTACAAAATCCGGCAACAACCGAAGTGGCTGAAATCCGCTCAAATCCCCCTGCACCAAAAAAATATTCAAGAGTATGTATTTTTTTATTGTTTGCTTTCAATTGCTTAAATGAACCAATACGAAAAAAGTTTACGAATGCAAAAATGGCTTTAATGCCGCCCAAATCTTGCCGGAATTGGAGAGGTATAACCATCCCATGCCGCAACGGTAGAGCGCTCAAGAAAAACGAGCACGCTGACTAAGAGCGGTTGTAATCTGAGTAAATCTGATCCTTTGGAGGGACCAACCATGATCAAGTTCATCAAAAAATTCCGCAAGGAAGACGAAGGCGCCGTAACAGTTGACTGGGTCGTTCTGACCGCAGCCGTTGTTGGCCTTGGCGTTGCAGGCGTTACCGCCGTTCAAGGTGGTGTTAACACTCTGGCAAGCAACATCCAAAGCGGTGTTGAAGCACAGGATGTGGGCAACGCAGCTCAAGGTTCGGGCGGCTAAGCCTCTCTCTAAACCTTACAAAATGGCCGTGGACATTCGATCCGCGGCCATTTTTTCTTTTTAGTCAACAATTTAATTCCATGTGCTCATAAAATCTTACTTCAAACGCCGCATTTGGAACACATTCCACCGGCACGGTGGTGTCAAATCATTAGTGTGTGAGTGAAAAGATGAAAAACCTGATTAAGTCATTCTTGAAGCGCGACGAGGGCGCGGTGACGGTTGACTGGGTCGTCTTAACAGCTGCCATAATTGGCTTGGCGGTCGGTGCGATTGACCAAGTTGGATCGGCAACAGATGCCGTCGCAGATAGCATTGCCGATGGCTTGGAAGATATCGACGTTGGCACGAACAACAGCGGCTCTGGCGGTTAAAGCGAATACAGAAGCTGGCGACAGTTGCTTTGGTTGCGTCGAAGCTCAGGTTCACCTGGGCCTTTCGCGTTTGTCTACTCGAGCACCCTACGATTTTTCTTGAAAGCGCCTTTGCCCCAACATTTTTCCACCACAATGTATGGGCATCCAAAGGCTGACAATAAATACGTTCGCTTTTGACGAACGAGCAGTGATCGAAAGGAAAAGCCATGCGAGTGGTTTTCGGACTTGTACTTATTCTCGGACTGGGCCTTGCCGGTTTTGCGGTCTACATGGCAAAGAACTATATCCAAAGTTATCAAGCTCAACTTGAGCTTGAGCGTGCTAACAACGCTCCTGTGATCGAAACCGTCGAGGTTTACGTCGCAAATCAAAAGCTAGAATACGGTCAACGCCTGCTCAAAAAGCACGTAAAACAAGTTACGTATCCCGCTGGATCACTTCCAGACGGTACATTCGCAACGATCGAAGCTCTGTTTCCTGAGGGCGAAGACGAACCGCGGACCGTTCTGCGCACAATGGAGCCCAGTGAAGCTATCCTGAAAACGAAAGTTACCGGACCTGGCGAAGATGCGGGCATCACATCGCAACTTGAGCGTGGCATGCGTGCGTTTGCTATTAAAGTCGACGTAACAAGCGGTGTATCCGGTTTCCTGCGTCCTGGTGACCGGGTTGATGTCTACTGGACAGGCCGCGCTCCTGGCTCCAGGCAGAGCTTTACGCAGCTGATCGAAACCGGTGTGCGCATCGTGGCTGTCGACCAGGTTGCAAATGTTGACCGGACCGAGACCCTCATCGCCCGGACCATCACTGTATCTATCAAACCACAGCAGGTGGCGGCCCTGGCCCAAGCGCAATCATCAGGTCGCCTGTCTCTTTCGCTTGTCGGAGCTGAAGACGATTCAACAGCTGACGCGATCCAGGTTGACCAGCGAAGCCTTTTGGGCATCGTAGAAGCAGCGCCGCGTGTCGAAGCCCCAGCTGAAAAGATCTGCACGATTAAAACTCGTCGCGGTGGTGAAGTCATCACAACGCCGATCCCGTGCGCGACAAACTGACCGGTTCACTTTGAGTTAAATCTCAAATCACGAACACAACATCTTGTGTTAAAGAGGCGCTCAAACCACTGGGCGCCTCTTTTCTGTGCGGCAACTGTCCCCCGAAAACCACGGTAGCTGCGAAATAAAAACCTTTGATTCTTGCAATAAAATCCGAATTGCCCCAGTGTCCTGCTCATACGCGGGCAACAAGACCCGTTTCCAGAGGCGTGATCGAAAGGGCAGGTCACATGAAATATTTACGCTTGTTGAAAGCGGCCCTCTTGGGCTGTGCTGTGGCGTTTGCCATGGTTCCAGGGGTTGCCGTTTCCGAAACAGTTACGGTTGTGCGTAAAGGCACCAACCAAAATCTCAAAGTCGACATGAACCGCGCTGTGGTTGTTGAAAGTGAAGTTCCCTTTGCGGAATTGAGCATCGCCAACCCGGCCATTGCTGACTTTTCAACGTTGTCTGACAGAACTGTCTATCTTTTGGGTAAGACACCTGGCCGGACAACACTCACACTGTTGGATGCAACCGGTCGTTTGATCACCAATGTCGAGGTTCATGTGAGCCCAGACGTTGCGGAGTTCAAAGAACGGCTGCAACAAATCCTGCCAGGTGAGCGCATTGAAGTACGCACTGCGAATGATGGCATCGTGCTTTCAGGGATTGTGTCGAGCACGACGCGCATGGATCGCGCGCTTGCACTCGCACAACGCTATGCACCAGACCGCGTATCCAACCTGATGAACGTCGCGGGATCCCAGCAAGTTATGCTGAAGGTCCGCTTCGCAGAAATGCAGCGCTCAATTTCCAAAGGTTTGAACGGATCGTTCCTCTTCCAGGGTAATGAAACTGGTGGAGAGACTGGGTCATTTTTGGCGCCTGGAGCGACATCGACCACATCAAACGGCAACGCCTTCGAAGTCGCAACTGGCTCGTTGGGAGTTCTCGACTTTGGCTTTGACCTCGGATCCGTTGCATTTGATGTGGTACTCGAAGCACTTGAAAACAAAGGCCTCGTGCGCACACTTGCCGAACCCAACCTGACGACCTTGTCAGGGCAAGAAGCCTATTTCCTTGCGGGCGGTGAAGTACCAATCCCAATTCAAGACGACGACGGAATTGGTATCGAGTTTCGCCCCTTCGGCGTCGAGTTGAACTTCACGCCGCGCGTTGTGGGCGACGGCATAATCAATCTTGAACTGGGAACTGCGGTGTCATCTCTCGATCCTGCAAACGGCATTCAGGCCGCTGGGTTTGATATTGATGCGTTCAGCCGTCGCGAAGCAAGCACAACTGTCGTCATGCGCGATGGTGAAAGCTTTGCAATCGCGGGTCTTTTGCAAGACGACTTCAGCGACACGAACGCGCAAATTCCGTGGTTGGGCGACATCCCGATTTTGGGCACTCTTTTTCGCAGCACAAGCTTTCAGCGGTCTCAATCTGAACTGGTGATCATTGTCTCTGCGCATCTTGTCTCCCCCACGAAAGGAGACGCGTTCATCTTGCCGACAGATCGGGTCAAACTTCCAACCGAAAAGGATCTCTTCCTGAACGGTCGTGTCGCAATCAACCCCGGCGAAGATAATAGTGGCGCGGGCGAAGTCGCTCAACAGGACTTTAACGGGTCCTACGGCTACGTGATGGATTAAGGAGGGCAGCACAATGAAATATCTTCTTCTCGCTGCATCGGTACTGGCTCTGACGGCATGTTCCAAACAAGGCCAGGTGTATCGGTCCTATTTTGGAGAAGCCGGCAATCTGATTGACGGTGGTAACTTTGGCAACCCAACTGCGCACAATGCGGCGGTTAACGGAGGCAATCGTAACTTTGTCATCGACCTGACAAATAAGTTTGCCAGCGACGTGCCAAGCACAGTGACCTTCGGCTTCGACTCAACGACGCTAGACGCCAACGCACAACAAGCCCTGCGCAAACAGGCCAACTGGATCCGGCAATTCCCAGAGGTGCGCTTCCGCGTTTATGGGCATACTGACCTCGTTGGCTCACCTGGGTACAACAAAAGCCTTGGCCAACGCCGCGCCAATGCGGTGGTAAATTTCCTTGTGTCACAGGGCATCAGCCGCAGCAGGTTGGAAGCTGTTGCGTCATTTGGGGAAACCCAGCCCCTGGTTGTCACGCAAGGGCGTGAGCGCAAGAACCGCCGCACAGTGACTGAAGTGTCAGGTTTTGTAGAGTCGAATCCCGCCACCATCGATGGCAAATACGCTGCGGTCATTCAACGCGAGTACATTTTGAGTGGCGAGCCTGCGTCAAATATTATCATCGTCACAGAAGGCGCATCCCTGACAGGCGATGCTCAATAAAAGCTAATTCTCCCTGTCCGGCGCAAGCCGGGCCACCTAAAACCCGCCACTTCGGCGGGTTTTTTTGTCGCTTTATACCGCACAATTACGGTTTTTTGGCCTAAATGTCGCCCAGATTATTTGACAGTTTCATGCTGTCCGGAGTGTGGGGTTTCTCTACAAGTCCATGCTTTGGAGCAAATAACAATGGTTTCGGCGGATTATACGCCGCGGCAAAGCTACGGGACCGAACTGAGATGAGTAGTGCGCAGTCAAAAACCGAATCCAGCCCGATCACGGCGTGTACCATTAGCCGTGACGTGCAGGAATTCGATCTTCTTATTGAAGACATGGAAGCGATTTTGGGTGAAAGCTGGGGGGATCTGGGGTTTTCCGAGGCACTTGCCTTTTTCAATCAGCCAGATGCCGAGGCGCTTGAATTCGTCGCACTGGCCATCGACGAAAGCGACGAAGATGATCTGAGCGTTCTCAGCGAAATCATCTCGCTGGCCAGCGCGCGCAGTATCAAAGTCATTCTTATCGCCGAAGACGTCAGTCCGGCGTCACTGCATCATCTGTTGCGCCAGGGGGCCGATGAATTCGTCCCCTACCCTTTGCCTGAAAACGAATTGGAAGCAGCCATTGAACGTTTGCGCCAACGCAAACAAGCTGCCGCAAATATGGCGAACGCTGTCTTTGCCGGTGACAATGCGCCGGCAGATGGTGTTGTGCTTGCCACGCAAGCTTTGGCTGGCGGCGCCGGTGGGACAACACTTGCCGTAAATCTCGCCTGGGAGTTGGCCACTGTCGAAAAGGAAAACGGGCCACGCGTCTGCCTGATCGATCTCGGTTTACAGACCGGCTCTGCCGCGACCTATCTCGATCTGCCCCGGCGTGACGTCGTCTACGAAATGTGGACAGACACCGAGTCTATGGATGAAGACATGTTCAAACAGGCGCTTGTCTCGTTTGAGGAAAAACTTTGGGTTCTAACCGCCCCTGCCGACATTCTTCCACTTGATATGATCACACCGGAGGACGTGCAAAAGGTTGTCGATTTCGCGCGAGCGAAATTTGACTACGTTATCATTGATATGCCTAACACGTTGGTGCAGTGGACCGAGACTGTTCTCAACGCCGCCCAGATTTACTTCACGACGCTCGAACTGGATATGCGGTCTGCGCAGAATGCGCTGCGCCTCAAGCGCGCGTTAAAATCCGAAGAACTGCCAATTGAAAAACTGCGGTTTTGCTTAAACCGTGCTCCCAAGTTCACTGACCTCAGCGGTAAAAGCCGCATCAAACGGATGGCCGAGGGGCTGGAAATCAGCATCGAAGTGCATCTGCCTGACGGTGGCAAACAAGTTATGCAGGCTGGAGACCACGGTCAGCCACTTGCCATAGCTGCAGCCAAAAACCCGCTGCGCAAGGAAATCGCAAAACTCGCACACTCATTGCATGAGATCGGCAAGACCGATGCCGAGGAAGCCGCGTAAAAGGACCAACTTAAATGTTTTCGCGTTACAAGAAACCAGATGATCCGGCCAATGCGGCCAAGGCCAACAAAGCCACACCCGCAGATGCCCCAAAAACCGTACCAGTCAACGAAGCGCCGAAATCCTCGTCGCTTCGCAAACCTTTACCGGCAGCTCAGGTGCCAGACGCGCCGCAGGACAAGGAACGCAAGCGCAAAGAGCGCCTTGGCGAGATCAAGATTGAGCTGCATCGCTCACTTTTGGATAACCTCAACCTCGGCGCGCTCGAAGGGGCCAGCGAAGCAGACCTGCGCTCGGAGATCAGCTCGATTGCCGGTGAAGCTCTGGAAGAACGCAATATCGTTCTCAATCGCGAAGATCGCACCACCCTGACGCAGGAACTTTATGACGAGGTCCGTGGTCTTGGACCGCTTGAGCCTTTGCTCAAGGACGAAACAGTCAACGATATTCTGGTCAACGGCCCCCAACAGGTGTTTGTGGAACGCGCTGGTAAACTGGAGCTGACCGACACGACGTTTAAAGATGAAAAGCACCTACTGCGCATCATCGACAAAATTGTTTCGGCCGTGGGTCGGCGTGTCGATGAATCCAACCCATATGTGGACGCCCGTTTGCAGGATGGCTCGCGTTTCAACGCCATGGTGCCGCCCATCGCGGTGGATGGCTCGCTCGTCTCGATTCGGAAATTCAAAAAGGACAAGCTGGGCATCGATGACCTGGTGAATTTCGGCGCCTTCTCCGAAGAGATGGCCGCCTATCTCCAGGCCGCTGTGGCAACCCGCCTCAATGTGATCGTCTCGGGCGGTACGGGTTCGGGTAAAACAACCACACTCAACGCTCTGAGCTCGTTCATTGACAATGCCGAACGCATCCTGACCATCGAGGATACGGCGGAACTTCAGCTGCAACAGACCCATGTGGGCCGGATGGAAAGCCGCCCCCCAACGTGGAAGGCAAAGGCGAGGTTAGCCCGCGCGATTGCCTGAAAAACGCGCTTCGGATGCGTCCTGACCGGATCATCGTGGGGGAGACGCGGGGCGAGGAAGTCATCGACATGTTGCAGGCCATGAACACCGGCCACGACGGTTCGATGACCACGATCCACGCCAACAACCCGCGTGATGGCATCAGCCGTCTGGAAAACATGGTCGCCATGGCCGGGATCGAAATGCCGCTGAAAGCGGTCCGCTCTCAGATCGCCTCGGCTGTGAACCTTCTTGTGCAAGCCAGCCGTCTTCAGGATGGCTCGCGTCGGATGACATCGATCACCGAGATCACCGGTATGGAAGGTGACGTGATTTCCATGCAGGAAATCTTTCGCTTTCAACGCGTTGGCTTGACTGCTGACAACAAAATCATGGGCCATTTCACCGGCACCGGTGTGCGGTCCAACTTTTCCGAACGGTTCCGCTTGTGGGGGTACGACCTCCCGCCAAGCATCTACGAACCCATCGCCGCGGAGTAACGGGCATGTCTATCAGTGCAGAACCAATTATTTATGGTCTGATCTTTATCGGTGTTCTGGTTCTTGTCGAGGGCCTTTACCTGACCGTTTTTGGCCGATCGATCAGCCTCAACAACCGGGTCAACCGGCGACTGGAGATGCTCGACAAGAGCGGCAATCGCGAAGAGGTTATGGAAAAGCTGCGCAAGGAGATGGAACAACATCTCAAAGCGCGGAAAATCCCGCTTTATTCGATCCTGTCGAACAAGGCGCAGAAAGCGGCAATTGCCTTTACACCAAAACAACTGGTCTTTCTGATGATTGGCCTGAGCTTTTTGGCGTTTGTCGGGCTTTCCGTCGGTACCGCAACACCGTTTGCAGTGCGCGTCGTCGTCTCAGCCGCGATGGGCGTCGGAGGCGTCTTTACCTGGATCAACATGAAAGCCAACAAACGCATGGCTTTGCTGGAAGAGCAGCTGCCTGATGCCATCGAATTGATGGTACAGAAGCTTGCGTGTGGGCCATCCGTTTTCGTCGGCAATTGCAATTGTCTCAGACGAGGTTGCAGACCCATTGGCGACCGAATTCGGCGTGATCGCGGACGAGGCTGCTTATGGTCGCGACATGGGTGAAGCCCTTAAGGATATGGCAGAGCGCATCGATATGCAGGATTTGCGCTTTCTTGCCGTGGCCGTGACCATCCAACAGCAATCAGGTGGTAACCTCGCTGAAATCCTGGATGGTCTGGCCAAGGTGATCCGAGCGCGCTTCCGTCTGTTTCGCCGGGTAAAAGCCATTACGGCTGAGGCGAAATGGTCTGGTAAGTTCCTCTCGGGTTTCCCCATTCTGGCCCTCATCGGGATCCAGCTTATCAAGCCGGACTACTATGATGAGGCGATGGAGCACCCTTACTTTATCCCGGCATGTTTAATTGTGGGCGCATTCTTGATCACGAACCTGATCGTGATGCGCGCACTTGTGAACATCAAAGTGTGAGGGAGCAGGGAAATGATTGACAGCTTGATGCAAACAGCGACCGACGCGCTTGGTCCGTTCGGCCCGCTCATCGCGGTTGGCACTCTGGGTCTTATTCTGGTGCTGCTCACCATCCCAATTCTTATTCGGGAATCCAAAGACCCGCTTGATAAAATCAAAAAAGCATCGCGTTCAGGTGTTGAACCCGAGGCTGAGAAAAAACGTCTGCGGACAGGACGCCGCAATGAGAAGCTGGACAAATACGCCAACTTCCTTGAACCGAAGGATGAAAAGTCACTGAGCCAAATTCGCCTGACGCTAATGCAGGCGGGCTACCGCGATCGTGATGCAATCCGGTATTACCATTTCGCACAATTTGCCTTTGGTATCGGTTTCCTGATCCTTGGCGTTCTCTACTTTGTGCTATTTGTCGCCGGAAACGACGACACAACAACGCAACAGACCATTCTCTATATCCTTGGTCCGGGTGGCGCAGGGTATCTTTTCCCCAAGTATTGGGTCACCAAACGTCTGCAACAGCGGCAAGAGGAAATCACCGACGGATTTCCGGACAGCCTTGATATGATGCTGACATGTGTCGAAGCCGGTCAGTCCTTGGACCAGTCGATCATTCGCGTTGCCAACGAAATCAGGGTGTCCTACCCCGCGCTGGCTGATGAGTACGAAATCGTTGCACATCAGATCAAAGCCGGTCGGGATAAACCCTCGGTGCTCAACGAAATGGCCGAGCGCTGTGGCGTGATGGACATCTCAAGCTTTGTGACAGTTCTTGTGCAATCTCAAAGCTTTGGTACGTCTGTGGCTGACGCACTTCGGGTCTATGCCGCGGAGATGCGTGACAAACGGGTCATGCGCGCGGAAGAAAAAGCCAACCAGCTGCCAACAAAGATGACATTGGCCACAATGATGCTTACGGTTCCCCCATTGCTAATCATTCTGGTTGGCCCCTCGGTACTCGGTATCATGGAACTGTTCGCAATGGGCACAGGGGTCAATTGACAAAAACAAGTGAGGCTACATGGCACGGGCAGGTGCTTGGCTTTTAATATCTCTCGCTCTGGCTGCTGGGTGCAGCCAGAGCGTTTCGCGTGAAGATGACAACCCTTTTGCGCCAGGCGTGGCACGTAACGAGGCAGCGGTAGACGGAATTGTCGTAGGCAATCGTCTTTTGGACGCAGGTCAATATGAGCTCGCCATTGATGCCTTCAACCGCGCCGCCGTGGATGAGGGGTTGAGCGCCGACGTTCTGGCCGGTTTAGGGGCAGCCAACCTCGGACTGGGACGGCTTGGAACGGCCGAAAAGATTTTGCGCGAAGCCCTGGAAAAAGACGAAAGAAGTCCTGAAATCTGGAACAATTTGGGCGTTTTGCTCCTTGAAAAAGGTGAAAATGCCGAAGCAGTACAGCACTTTAAGCGTGCTTTTGCCCTCGATAATGGCGAAAGTGACGCAATTCGCGACAATTTGCGGTTAGTTCTCGCAAAAACCGAAAACCCGACTTATAGTGCGGACGAAGAACAACAAAAACAAGACTATAAACTGGTGCGGCGCGGAGGCAGCGACTATTTGATCCGCAAAACACCGGAATGAGGCGAAGGCAGTAAAAGGACGCAAAAAATGCGCCATCCCATCTTTGTAGGCATCTGTGTTGCAGGTGCTTTTGTACTCTCCGCATGCGATCAACAGTCTACTTCTGATGTCGAACGCGCGCTTTCTGACATCAATGTTGTGGATGAAACCAATCTCAATGAGGTGATGCTGAACGTGGCTGACCCCAACGAAGGGGTTGAGTATTTCCAACGCACGCTTGCGAGCAATCCTGACAGGGTCGACATTCAACGCGGCCTGGCAAAATCACTGGTACGCGCAAAGCGCAACACAGAAGCTGTTGCTGCTTGGAAGCGTGTGAGCGAGCACAAGGATGCCACCAATGATGATCGGGTGGATTTTGCAGATGCTCTTATCCGCAACAATGATTGGGAACGCGCTGACCAGGTGCTGGACGCAGTTCCACCGACATTTGAGACTTTCAAACGCTACCGGCTTGAGGCGATGGTCGCAGACAGCAATCAGGATTGGAAAAAGGCCGACAGCTTTTACGAAACAGCGGTGGGCCTGACAACGAAACCAGCCAGTGTTATGAACAACTGGGGTTACTCCAAACTGACACGCGGCGATTACGAGGGCGCAGAACGGCTCTTTGCCGACGCCATCAAGCAAGACAACTCGATCTTCACCGCCAAGAATAACTTGATCCTGGCCCGTGGCGCTCAAAAGAAATATTCATTGCCAGTGCTGCAAACCTCGCAAATTGAACGCGCGCAGCTGCTGTATACGCTAGGGCTTTCGGCCATCAAACAAGGCGATACCAATATTGGTCGTGGCTTGATGCGTGATGCGATTGACACCCATCCACAGCATTTCGAGGCGGCTGTTCGCAGCTTGCGTGCGCTGGAAGAAGATGCCAGCTAACGCAAAGTAAGCGAGACCTTTCAGATGCAGATCGACGCGGTTCAGGCCACTCTTTTCGCGCTCTTTGCCGTGCCGCTCTGCATCCTGACGTTCTACGTCGACATGAAATACAAGCGGATCACCAACTTGACCGTGTGGGCCGTATTTCTTGTCTTTGTTATCATTGGATTTTTCACGCTTCCCTTCACCGATTTTCTTTGGCGTTTTGCGCATTATGGCGCCGCCTTTGCTTATGGCTTCGTGCTCTGGATGGCGCGGCAGATGGGGGCTGGCGATGTAAAGTTTATGGCCGCTGCCGCACCCTATGTGCACCCCGGTGATATCGTGACTGTGCTGTTCATCCTCGCAGCCGCATGTTTCGGCTCTGCCTTGGCGGTTCTCGGGGTTTACAAATCTCCTCTGACCAAGCTTGCGCCCGACTGGGCCAGCTGGGCTGCGAAAAACCCCAAGAACACAGACTCCGTCGGCAAGGGGCAAAAATTCACGATACCCTTCGGAACGGCACTTGGTTTGACCTTGGCCTGTTACCTGGTCATGGGGGCCATCTGGGGTCAGTAGATCCTCTAGGCGTTTGCCCCAGCCCTGCCCGGGCATCACCATAATTTCAGCAAGTTTGGATGGCACAGTCTGTAAATGTTTCGCCCCTTTTGTGGGCGTTTTTGTGGTGCAGGTAAGAGACAGGCCAAACCGATGAATATGCAAACAACAACTGGCGTTCAGCCTCCTCCCCCTCCGGTTGGACTGAAGGACATGCAGCTTCCGATCGTGATGATGCGGGATATTCTGATCAAAACGATGTTCCGCAAGAACGTGGACACCGCCACAGACGTGGCAGAAAATATCTGTTTGCCCCGCGCCGTCACACAAGAATTGATCGACATGGCCCGCGAGCAACGTCTGCTGGAGGCAACCGGTACGCTCAATGCCAACTCTGGCAACGAAATGGGATACCAGTTGACCGATGCCGGCAAGGCCCGCGCGCTGGACGCACTCGCGCAGTCAGAGTACTTCGGCGCGATGCCCGTACCACTTTCGGTTTACCGCGAACAGGTGAAACGCCAGTCAATCCGCGACATTCAGATTTCACGCGACGAGTTGACCGGTGCTATGGGGCATCTCGTGCTTCCCAATGACCTGCTGGATCAGCTTGGGCCCGCGGTATCGGCCGGTCGCTCGGTTCTGATGTACGGCCCTCCGGGCAACGGTAAATCTTCGATTTCAAACGGTATTCGCGATGCGATGGGCGACAAGATCTACATTCCCCGCGCCATCGAGTATTCCGGTCAGGTGATCACGGTTTATGACCCGATTGTTCACTCTTCGGCAGAGGTCGAAGTTGACGATCCTAACTCATTGCGCCGGTCGCGTTCTTTCGACACACGTTACGTACGCTGCGAACGACCCACAGTGATCACCGGTGGTGAGCTCTCACTCAGCATGCTTGACCTTGTCTACAATCCAACCGCGCGAACCTATCAGGCGCCTTTGCAGCTCAAGTCGAGCGGCGGCATCTTCATCGTGGACGACCTTGGTCGTCAGCAAGAACCGCCTCAGGCACTGGTGAACCGCTGGATTGTTCCATTGGAGGAATCCAAAGACATCCTCGCCCTGCAATCGGGTGAGAAATTCGAAGTGCCATTCGACACGCTGGTGATTTTCTCTACCAACTTCCACCCAAATGAGATCTTTGACCAAGCGGCCCTGCGCCGGATCTTCTTTAAGATCAAGATTGACGGGCCGAGCCAGCAGGATTTCCTGAAAATCTTTGCCATGGTCGCCAAGAAGCGCAAAATGCCGCTGGACGAAGAGGCGTTGTTGCATCTGCTCAAGGTGAAATACCCGACCATCAACAACATTTATTCGAACTATCAGCCGATCTTCCTGATCGACCAGATGATTTCGATCTGCGAATTCGAAGGTCTGGAGTACCAGATGACCCCCGAACTGGTGGACCGCGCCTGGGCCAACATGTTCGTGAAAGAAGAAAAGATCGTTAAGTAATCCATCGCACCCTGGCCTGCCCTGGGGTAGCGAATGTCAAAAGCTCCGGATTTTTCCGGGGCTTTTTCATATCAGGTCGGGGTGGTCCCGTTCGGCGGTTTGACCTAACTCTGGGACATGACCGCCCTGCCCCCTGCCTTTGAGACTTGGTTTGCCAAACGTGGCTGGAACATCCATCCGCATCAGCAGGACATGCTGAACCGCGCCGATGATGCCGCGCTCTTGCTCATTGCGCCCACGGGAGGTGGTAAAACTCTGGCGGGGTTTCTGCCGACCTTGGTCGACCTGGCTTCAAACCCGCACGAGGGGCTGCACACGCTTTACATTTCACCGTTGAAAGCCCTGGCCGCCGATATCCGGCGCAACCTCACCACACCGGTCGAAGAGATGGGCCTGCCCATTCGGATTGAGGACCGCACGGGTGACACCTCGTCTGCGCGTAAGAAACGACAACGGGCCGATCCGCCTCATATCCTTCTGACAACGCCAGAAAGCCTTGCATTACTCACATCTTATGAGGATGCACCACGCATCTTTGCAGGATTGAAACGTGTGGTTGTGGACGAAATACATGCCCTTGCAGAGTCCAAGCGCGGCGATCAGCTGATGCTGGCGCTGAGCCGGGTGCAGGCCCTTTGCCCTGACCTCAAGCGCGTGGGCCTTTCAGCGACGGTGGAAGACCCCAAAGCCATCGCTCACCTTTTGGCACGCCATCCTGACCCGTGCGAAATTCTCCTGGCAGATCCCGGTCCAGAACCACAAATCGCGATGCTCAATACTGACGCACCTCCTCCCTGGGCTGGGGGGTGCGGTCTATGCTATTCCGGCCGTGTTGGAGGAAATCAAACGTCACAAGATCACGCTCATCTTTCACAACACGCGTGCGCAGGCGGAAATTTTCTTTCATAACCTATGGCTTGCTAATGAAGACGCCCTGCCCATCGGCATCCATCACGGCTCGCTTGACCGGGCGCAACGAGAGCGCGTGGAAGGCGCGATGCAACGTGGAGAACTGCGCGCAGTGGTTTGCACCGGAAGCCTTGATCTGGGCATTGACTGGGGCGATGTCGATCTCGTCATTCAGGTGGGCGCGCCTAAAAACGTCAAACGGCTGGTGCAACGCATCGGCCGCGCCAATCATCGCTACAATGCCCCGTCCAAAGCGCTTTTGGTGCCCGCCAACCGATTTGAAGTGATCGAATGCCACGCCGCGTTGGAGGCCGCACGCGACCATGATCTTGATGGCGAGGCGCGTGGCCCCGGCCCCCGTGATGTGCTCTGCCAGCATATTCTGATCCGCGCCTGTTCCGGCCCATTCGACGCCAATGCACTTTTTGAGGAAGTCAAAACTGTTGGAGCTTATCCGGACCTGACACGCGCAGAGTTCGACGAATGCCTGGAGTTTTGCGCAACCGGTGGCTATGCCCTGCGCGCCTATGATCAGTGGCAAAGACTTCTGGAACGCGACGGATTGTGGCACTTGCGCGATCCGAGGACCGCCAAACTTATTCGCATGAATATCGGGACAATTCAGGACAGCGATCTGCTTAAAGTCCGTATGAAGCGGGCCCGAGGCGGCAAACCGTTGGGCGAGATCGAAGAAGGCTTTGCTGCCTCTCTCACGCCTGGAGATACGTTCCTCATTGGCGGGCAGATCGTGAAGTATGAAGGCCTTCGCGAAATGACTGTCGAAGTCAGTCGCGATGCGGCGCGCAAACCCAAGATCGCTGTATTTTCCGGCACCAAGTTCGCCACGTCAACGCAGCTTAGCCAACGTATTCTGCGTCTCTTGGCCAGTGATGAGCATTCAGCGCTGCCTGCGCATACTGCGGACTGGATTGCCTTGCAGGCAAGCATGTCTCAGCTGCCCGAAGCCGGAAGGCTCCTGATCGAAAGCTTTCCGCATGATGGGCGCGAGCATGTATGTATCTATGGGTTCGCTGGACGCAACGCGCAGCAAACCCTCGGCTTGCTCATCACAAAACGAATGGAGGAAATGGCTCTTGCTCCAATGGGATTTGTGTCAACCGACTACGCCACCTTGATTTGGGGGCTGGAGCCGCTGCAAGACGCAACAGGGCTCTTTGACAGGGACGCTTTGCGACAGGGGCTGGATCGTTGGCTGGCCAGTAATGCCTTGATGAAACGAACCTTTCGCGCCTCTGCCACGATTGCCGGTCTCATCCAGCGTAACCTGCCGCAGGTTCGTAAATCCGGGCGTCAGGCAACGTTTTCTTCTGACATCCTCTACGACACGCTGGCAAAATACGACCCCGGTCACCTACTGCTCGACATCACTCGGCACGAAGCGATGCGTGGTCTGATCGACTTTGGCCGGATTGATGACATGCTTGACCGGATTGACGGGCGCATAGACCTGATCCGGCTTGAACGCGTGACACCCTTTGCGGCCCCTTTGTTTTTGGAGGCAGGGCGCACCCCGGTGGAAGGCGTCGCGCAAGAACGTCTCTTGGAAGAAGAAACCGAACGTTTGATGCAAGCAGCAGGTCTGATGAACTAGAGCTTGCAAATCACCCGGGCCCAAGCCACAAGAACAGAGCATGAACGGCTATGATTTCACCCTCGCAGGCGCGCAGCTGACCGCGCTTGGGTCCGGCGCGCTTTATTGGCGTGACCAGAATCTGCTATGCGTCTCGGACATGCATCTGGGCAAGGCTGAGCGCCGCGCGCGGCTGGGCGATGCCATCCTGCCACCCTATGAAACCCACGACACCCTGTCGCGTTTGCAAAGTGATCTCGACATCACAAGGGCTGGAACGGTGATCTGTCTTGGCGACAGTTTTGACGACACACAAGCGGCCGTATCGCTTCGTGAGGCCGAGAAGCTCTGGATTGCACGTTTGCAGGCCGGGCGTCGCTGGGTTTGGATAGAGGGTAACCATGACCCGGGTCCGGTGGATCTTGGTGGCACGCATCTGTCCGAGTTACCGCTGCCGCCGCTGGTCTTTCGTCATATCGCAAAGCCAGGGCAAAGTGGTGAAATCTCAGGGCATTATCATCCAAAGGTCACTTTACCAGTCAGAGGTCGTGCTATTACAAGACCAGCGTTTCTGATTGACAGTGACCGTGTGATCATGCCCGCCTTCGGCACCTATACCGGCGGGTTACGCAGCCATGACACAGCTCTTTGTGATCTCATGCGACGCGAAGCAATCGCTGTTCTGACCGGCACCACACCCCGCGCCGCACCAATGCCGCGTGGTTAAAGCGTTCGACCCAAAACCCGACTCACAGCTTTGCGTCGAATGCAGCGCAAGATATGAGTGTCGCGTGCGCCCTGCCATTTTCTGATGTCTCAGGTCAAAGGCCGGACGCTTTAGATGATGTCAGCCTCTTCCAAACACGGTTTATATTTGCGGCTTACCGGAACCACATCTCCATTGGACAGCACGATATTGATTTTGTGACTGTTCTCACGCGTCACTTGGACAATGGCCTCGCGCGCCACCCAGTGCGATCGATGCGTGCAATACCCTTCGACTTCATCCATTTCACTAATCGCATCAGTCAGACGCAAACGAAGTGTTTCCGACCCCGCAGAGGTTGCAATCTCCACATGGTGATCCTGACCTGAAATACGGATGATCTTACCCCTGATTTCTGGACTCAATCGACTCATGAGGCGGGGTTCACTTTGTTCGTCATCGTTTTCGAGAAACGGGTAGGTGCACTCCTCTGCGCGCACAACAACCCGACGAGAAACATAGGCGGCGAAAGCCACAGCAAACGTGTAGATGACAACATTTGGAAATTCGGGCGGCATACCACCCAACACGCGTTCAACACCTCTGCCGATCAGAACCAGAATGGGGGTGAACACCACAGTCACGACAATACTGGCTGCGAGATCGAAGAGTGCGGGCCGATCACGCCCGATCATCACCAGAATGACACCACGTACAACGTAGCCACAAACTAAGGCCAGAGATACGACAGATATCCAGTACAGCGCGCGTGCCGAAAGCTCCATGCTCTCAAACGTTCCGAATGGACCGGCCAGTACAGTAAGGATGACGGTCAAAAGCCAAACGACACCTGTAATCGGTGACATCATCATCCGAAGGTTTTCGGCAACGCTCAGTTTAATGTTTTCTGCAGACGCCATTCGTCTCGCTACACACCCGCTCGAAATTCAACAATTTTCCGTTCACACGTACCGCCGACAAGACTAACCTAAAATTGCACAAGTATCGTAGAGTTAATTAATGGGAAAACTCCCCGAAATATCCCCTTATGTAATTGAAAAGATAAATAAGAGTTTTACTGCGCAAACGATGATGGAGACGCTCGGCGCGAAGCTGGCTCTTATCGAAAAGGGTTGTGTAGTGATCGAAGCTCCGATTTTAAACAGCAGTTTACAGCAACAGGGCTTTGCGCATGCCGGGCTTACATTTTCGATCGGAGATAGTGCAGCTGGCTACTCTGCATTGACCTTATTGCCTGAAAATCACGAAGTTTTGACAAGTGAGATGAAGATCAATCTGCTCGCACCGGGAGAAGGCGACGCGCTTATTGCGCGAGGGCGCGTGATTCGTCCAGGGCGACGGCTGATGGTTGTCCAGTCAGATGTGTTCGCTGTGAAAGACGGGCAAGAACGTCATATTGCGTTGCTGACCGGCACCATGGTGCCGGTCGATCTCTCCCGCAGTTAGGCTGTCAAACCCTCAGGTTCGGCCAATCCGTTGGCACGGCAGCAAGCAGTGACCGTGTTGGCCAACAGACAAGCAATGGTCATAGGCCCCACACCGCCCGGCACGGGCGTGATCGCCCCGGCTCGTTCGGACGCGCTGGCAAAGTCCACATCGCCCACAAGCTTGTTCTTGCCGTCGCGCTCAATCCGGTTGATGCCTACGTCAATGACGGTGGCCCCTTCCTTGATCCAGTCACCGGGGACCATTTCAGGGCGGCCCACAGCAGCCACCACAATATCGGCGCGACGCACAACATCTGGAAGGTCCTTCGTCCGGCTATGTGCGATCGTCACGGTGCAGCTATCGCCGAGCAAGAGTTGCGCCATGGGTTTGCCCACAATGTTAGAGCGTCCCACAACCACAGCATCCAGACCGCTAAGTGACCCGTGATGGTCGCGCAGCATCATCAGACAGCCCAAAGGCGTACAGGGCACCATAGATTTCTGACCAGTGCCCAACAGGCCCACATTGGAGATGTGGAACCCATCGACATCTTTGGCAGGATCGATTGAGTTGATCACAAGATCCTCGTTGAGATGCCCAGGTAAGGGCAGCTGCACCAAAATCCCATGAATATCAGGATCGTTGTTAAGCTGATCGACAACGGCCAGAAGATCCTCTTCGGACGTATCGGCATCCAGTTTGTGCTCGACAGACTTCATGCCCACCTCGACAGTTTGTTTGCCTTTGGAGCGCACATAAACCTGAGAAGCGGGGTCTTCCCCGACCAGCACCACGGCCAAGCCGGGTGTGATGCCGTGCTCTTCTTTCAACCGCGCCACATGGCCTGCGACTTTTTCCCGAACGGTGCCGGCAAAGGCTTTGCCGTCAATGATCTGCGCTGTCATCTTCTTTCCTTTTTACATGTGGAAGGCGGGGTAAACCCCGCCCTACGACACAACTTGGTAGGGCGGGGTTTCACCCCGCCATGGATTAAAACAGCCCTTCAATCTGGCCGCTGTCATTGAGATGAATGTTCTCGGCCGCCGGTTTGCTGGGCAGACCAGGCATGGTCATGATCTCACCGCAGACAACAACGACGAACCCGGCACCCGCACTCAGACGCACTTCGCGAACAGGCACGGAATGGCCTGTCGGCGCGCCGCGCAGGTTCGGATCAGTCGAGAAACTGTACTGTGTCTTCGCCATGCAGACCGGAAGGTTGCCGTACCCCTGCTCTTCCCAGAGCTTGAGCTGATCGCGGATTTTCTTGTCGGCCAAAACCTCATCGGCGCGGTAGATGCGCTTGGCGATGGTCTCGACCTTTTCAAAGAGGCTCATGTCATCAGGATAAATCGGCGCAAAGTTGGCATTGCCCGCATCCACAACCTCAACCACTTTCTTGGCGAGATCCTCAGACCCTTCCGAGCCAAATTCCCAATGCTTGGAGACAACCGCCTCAGCACCGTGCTCAGACACATAGTCCTTCACCGCCTGGACTTCAGCATCGGTGTCGGTGACAAAGTGGTTAATCGCCACAACGACCGGCACACCAAAGGATTTGACGTTCTCGATGTGACGCCCAAGGTTCGGGCAGCCATTCTTGACCGCATCAACATTCTCCGCGCCAAGATCGGCCTTAGCCACACCGCCATTCATCTTCATCGCCCTCACGGTCGCCACCAGCACCACTGCCGACGGCGCAAGCCCCGCCTTGCGGCATTTGATGTTCATGAACTTCTCGGCCCCAAGGTCCGCTCCAAAGCCCGCTTCGGTCACCACGTAATCGGCAATCTTCAGCGCCGTTGTCGTCGCAATCACCGAGTTACAGCCATGCGCGATATTGGCGAACGGGCCGCCATGCACAAAGGCCGGGTTGTTTTCTAGTGTCTGCACAAGGTTGGGCTGCATCGCGTCCTTGAGCAGAACCGTCATCGCCCCTTCTGCCTTGATATCACGGCAGAAAACCGGTGTGCGATCGCGGCGGTAGGCCACAATCATATCGCCCAAGCGCTTTTCAAGGTCCTTGAGGTCTCTGGCCAGGCACAGGATCGCCATGACCTCAGATGCCACCGTGATGTCAAACCCGCCCTCGCGCGGGAAGCCATTGGCCACACCGCCAAGCGACACGTTGATCTGACGCAGGGCACGATCATTCATGTCCACGACACGGCGCCATTGCACCCGGCGCACGTCAATCTCTTGCTCATTTCCCCAATAGATGTGGTTGTCGATCATCGCCGAGAGTAACGAGTGCGCCGAAGTGATCGCGTGGAAGTCGCCCGTGAAATGCAGGTTCATATCCTCCATCGGCACAACCTGCGCATAGCCACCGCCCGCGGCTCCACCCTTCATCCCGAAGTTCGGGCCAAGCGACGCCTCGCGAATGCAGATCATCGCCTTCTTGCCGATGCGGTTGAGACCATCGCCCAGACCCACGGTCGTTGTCGTCTTTCCTTCGCCCGCAGGCGTCGGGTTGATCGCGGTTACAAGGATGAGCTTGCCATCTTTGTTCTTCTGAACCGAATTGATGTAATCCTGGCTCACCTTCGCCTTGTCATGGCCATAGGGCAGTAGATGCTCGGTCGGAATGCCAAGCTTGTCGCCGACCGCTTGGATCGGCTGTTTCTTGGCCTCGCGGGCGATTTCAATGTCGGACTTGTAGCTCATGATGATTTCCCTCTGGCCGCGCACGGCAACTCCTGTTCGCTGTTAGCCATACAAAGTAGACCCTCGTATACGAGGTCAGGAATCCGACATTTCCCGTCTCTGATGCGGCGGCAGGTCGCGGTTTTGTTTCATATCGGAAACATCGCTTACACTTTCGACACCGGATCTTGTAGCATTTCGATGCAGAGTTTCGTGAGATTGAGTTGGGAAAGGGCACGTGGTGAAACGACGCACGCTCTTGCAGGGTATGGCCGCTGGTCTTGGTTTTGGAGGGACAATATCATCGGCCCAAAGCAAAACGTTTTTTGTTCCTGCGGAAGAAGCACCACATGAATGCACCTTCATGCAATGGCCCGTCAGCAGAAAGGTCTATTCACACAGCGGCTTTCTTAAACTTGTGCAGGCAAAGATCGCCGAAGTCGCGAACCTCATCGCGGAATTTGAACCTGTTGTGATGTTGGCCGATGCGGAACACCATGCGCAGATCGCCCCCCTCCTTTCTGGCAACGTCACGTTGTGGAACATCCCGACCGAAGATCTCTGGTGTCGCGACTCGGGCCCGATTTTTGCCATTGATGGAGCTGGAAACAGGGTCATCCAGCACATCAAGTTCAATGGCTGGGGAAACAAGCAGACGCATGCACATGACAGCCAAATTGCCCCTCGCGTGGCAGAGCTTTTGAATCTGCCTCTCTTGGACACGTCTCTCAAAGGCGAAGGCGGAGGCATTGAACAGGACGGGCATGGGCTTTTGATGGCGCATGAAAGCTCGTGGGTGATCCGAAACCGAAATCCGGGACGGTCCCGCGAGGACGTTGAAAACGCCTTGCTGCAAGCCTTTGGCGCCTCAAAAATGATCTGGGCGCCCGGCCTTAAAGATTACGACATCACCGATTATCACATAGACGCCCTGGCGCGCTTTACCGGGCCGGGAGGGGTTTTGATGAACTTACCGCCAGAACCGCTGCCTGACGATCCATTCTACAACGCCATGATAGAGACCTATGACGTCCTGATCGCCCGCGGCCTTGATGTCGATGTCATCCCGGAACCAAACCGAAGACGGGTCAAGAGCTATGATTTCGTTGCCTCATACGTGAATTACTACGTTTGCAATGGCGCGGTGATCACCTCGGAATTTGGCGATGCGGAAACCGACGCCAAGGCGCGGCAAGCGCTCATGGCACACTTCCCAGAACGGGAGATTGTGATGATGAATGCAGATATACTTGGCGAACTTGGCGGCGGCATCCATTGCGCAACACAGCAAATGCCAAGGGCTTAGGACGCTGCAAAAACATCCAAGATGCAAAGAGCTTAGTACGCCTTACCGGTCAGGCAGTCTGCATGGTGCATCCATGGGCGCTGATCAGGGACATGCAGGCGCAATGTGTCCCCTATGCTGAGTGGCCCAGGTCGTTCAACCCACGCCGTCACACCGCGCCTGTGACGTGCGGCGGGTTTGAAGAGTTTGCCGTACCCCTCGTGATCTTTCTCAAGCTCCTTGCCGGGCCAGATGCAGGGGCGGTTTTCCATATCGATAACCAAAGTCGTGCCCTCATCAGACTGCAAACGCGAAGAGGGGGGAATGTGCGTAAAGTCGTCAATCCCCTCAACCACAATTGAGGCCCCCATCCATTCAGGGTTCATTTCGTCCAACCCAACCTCTTTCGAGATATCGGCAAGTTCTTCGGCAGAGAGCACCGAAAACTGACGTACATTGGCAATCTCGGTGCCTTCTTCGTGCTGATCCTTGACCCGCACACAGGAAGGTCGCGTCCGGCCACCATGGAACTCGCCCGGCACACCATCCCAACCGACATCCACCGATGTCAGCGGCTCAGACCGGATCCCATCCTCCTGCGTTTTGACGAACCCAAGCCAGGTAACGCGAGCATAGTGATCTGTGGGCAATAACGCGGGCATGTTGGTTCCTTTGAATGTTTTGCACCAACTTCGACGCCTATCATGATGTGGTCAAATCAAATTACGTGATGATGTGTTCTCGATGACTTTTCCCCTTATCGGTTGAGCTTGTACGAACTAGATGTGCTAGCAATCGGTGAAATCTGTTGGGTAAAGTCCAAAGCCAAATGTTTAAACAGGCCGTTCTTCCAGTATGCGCATGCCTTTGCGCCGTGTCAGTTGCCCAAGCCGACCCCGTGGACCACGGGCAATGGTCTGGTTTTTACACTGGCGCGACCCTGAATAACGCAGGTGGAACAAACAAGACGATCGGAAATCGCTTTACCTTTAACCAGAACCAAGCCGTGAACCGTGTCGATCATTCCTACGAGGGTTTTGGTCTCAGCGGTTTCATTGGATGGAACAAACGTGTTGGAAGAGTGGTTTATGGTGGTGAATTCTCCCTCTCTGCCGATGATCTGAGCTCGGAACTTACATTCAATGCTGACAACGATATCGATCAGGTCGAAATTCAATGGTCTGGGAACATCACTGGACGGTACGGGCAGGTATATGGCGACACGTTGCTCTATGCCAAAGGCGGTGTGTCATTTGCAAGGATCCGCAACATTGGCGGCGATGTGAATGGTGGGGCGCTAACTCTTTCAGACGCTTACATGCGAAACGACCTGTATTTCGGGCCTCTTCTTGCCATCGGCGCAGAGCGCTTCTTTAACGAAAACTGGTTACTGCGCGTTGAATATAGCATAACCGATTATGGCAACTTCACTCAGGCCAACCAAGACGGCGTACCAAACTCTCAAAGGTACACAGTTAGCAATGGCCCGGTGCAAAAGTTGTCTTTAGGTGTTGCCTTCCAGTTTTGAAGGCATAGCCCCTGTTTTCAATCCAGATCACATGGTCAGAGTGAAAAACATCCGGCGGAACGGGAACAGAACCGAACCATCTTTACGCACCGGATAGGCGGCATGCATTGCCTCTTCGTAGCGTTTGATCAGTGCGGTTTTCTCACCTTCATCAAGCGCCTGCAGAACAGGTCGCGCATAGGTGCTTTCGGTAAAACGACGCACAGGATGGCTTCCTGACTCGGCCACAAGACGCTGATAATACTCGGTTTCCCAAAGCCTGAACTGGCCCATGGAAGATAACAGCTCTTCATATTTCACAGGCGCCATGACACCAGGTGTGCCCATCTTTTCAACACGACCAGGGAACATTTCCTCAACCAAACCCAGCCAGACACGGTGTGACGGCGCCTTGTTCTGATGCGGCATTTGCACGGCCAGCGTCCCGCCCTTGCCAAGCATCTCGGCCAATTGCGGCATCAGCTTTTCGTGGTGGCCAACCCAATGCAGTGCCGCGTTGGAAAAGATAAGGCCAGGCTTGCGCGGTGCGCGCCAGCTGGCAATATCGGCCTGGCTGACGCTGCTATAGGCTTTGACCATGCGCGCCTTTTCCAGCATCGAGGGGCTGGCATCAACGCCGATCACGGCACGACCACCCGCCAGAGCGCGAAGGGCATCTCCCATAGCGCCATTGCCGCAGCCAAGGTCGTAGACATCTCCGGTGCCCAGATGTGTGATCGTGTTGATCAGATCGAGACCGGGCCGCAGGCGCAAGTCGTGGAACCGGGCATATGCACCCGGATTCCAATCTGTCGTTGCAGTCGTCGTCGTCACGCTGAGGGTTCGGGCTCCATGCCGCCATCTCCGCTCTTTGGCTCTGAGCGCGGCTTTGTTTTGGGAATGGCCGTGAGAGACGGTTTGTCGTCTTCAGCCGAAGGTGCACTACCGGAATCGTCATCTGCCTCTGGCGGCTCGCCCCGAATGACACGCTCGATCTCTTCACCGGTCAGGGTTTCATATTCCAAGAGCCCCTGTGCCAGCCGCTCCCAGTCGTCTTTCTTCTCGGTCAGAATCTTGTGTGCAGTCTCATACGCGTCATCAATCAGGCGCTTGACCTCTTCTTCGATCAATTCCTTGGTCGCTGCAGAGATAGAGAACCCGCCGGCCCCGTTGCCCATATAACCTTCATGGGCCTGTTCGTAGTCAACGTTACCAACCTTGTCGGACATGCCCCAACGCAGCACCATGGCGCGCGACAAACTAGAGGCTTGCTGAATATCACCGGCCGGGCCGTTTGAGACATTGTCTTCGCCATACTTGATGATCTCAGCCGCCTTGCCCGCCATCGTCATGGCGAGCTTTTCCTCGCATTCAGAACGATGCCAGTTCAGGCGATCAATCTCAGGCAAGGACACAACCATACCCAGCGCACCCCCGCGCGGGATGATCGTCGCCTTGTAGACCGGGTCACATTGCGGCAAGGCAAGACCAACAATGGCGTGCCCCGCCTCGTGATACGCGGTCTTTTCCTTTTGCTCAGGCGTCAGGACCATCGACCGGCGCTCTGCGCCCATCATGACTTTGTCCTTGGCTTGCTCGAAGTCTTCCATAGTTACGAATCGGCGCCCCACACGCGCCGCCATCAACGCGGCCTCATTCACGAGGTTGGCGAGGTCCGCACCGGAAAAGCCTGGCGAGCCGCGCGCGATGATGCGCAGATCGACATCCGGACCCAACGGCGTCTTGCGTGCGTGTACGGCCAGAATTTTCTCACGGCCCTTGATATCAGGGTTCGGCACAGTGACCTGACGGTCAAACCGGCCTGGACGCAGAAGTGCCGGATCAAGCACATCTTTACGGTTCGTAGCCGCGATGATGATCACACCTTCGTTGGCCTCAAAGCCGTCCATCTCAACAAGCAATTGGTTCAGCGTCTGTTCCCGCTCATCATTGCCGCCACCATATCCGGCACCCCGGTGGCGACCCACCGCATCAATCTCGTCGATGAACACAATGCAAGGTGCGTTTTTCTTGGCTTGCTCGAACATGTCGCGCACGCGGCTTGCGCCAACACCGACAAACATTTCCACGAAATCAGAACCCGAGATGGTGAAGAATGGCACACCTGCCTCACCGGCAATCGCCCGCGCAAGAAGCGTTTTACCGGTCCCAGGAGGTCCAACCAAAAGCGCACCTTTGGGAATTTTGCCACCAAGGCGAGAGAATTTCTGCGGATTGCGCAGGAACTCTACGATCTCTTCAAGCTCTTCCTTGGCCTCGTCGATTCCCGCCACATCATCAAATGTGACCCGTCCGTGTTTCTCGGTCAAAAGCTTGGCGCGGGACTTGCCAAAGCCCATCGCACCGCCTTTGCCGCCGCCTTGCATCCGGTTCATGAAATAGATCCAGACACCTATCAGCAGGATGAAGGGCAGCAGCGTGATGATGAAACTCTGGAAGCCTGATTGCTCTTGGGATTCAGCAGCGACCGGAATACCCGCATCAATCAAAAGCTTCGTGATTTCAGCATCTTCCGGCTTGACTGTAACGTAGTCATTGCCGTCATTCCCACGGAAGCGAACGTTCTCACCATCAAGCGTGACTTGGGCCACCTCGCCGCCATCAACCGCCTGCACGAATTCCGAATACGGGATTGCCCGGCTTTGCAGAGTGTTGCCCGAACCGCTGAACAGATTGAACAGTGCCAGGATCAACAAAAACAGCACCAGCCAGAAGGCGAGATTGCGCGCGTTGCCCAAGGGGTTTCTCCTTACATCATAACCGGCCTACAGCTATCACAGGCGGGTAGTGCAATAAATAGACATCCTGACTAGATGTTCAATGCGCCAAAAGCGCGGCAAAGAAGTGGTCTTGATCGCGCAATAGCTTGGCTGTCCAGCCATTTCCCAGACCGGCCAGGGGTGCCGCGACCAAATGCCCGTCCCGCCAGACAGCGGGACTCGCCTTGAGCGAAGTTGCAGGCAAGCCCGAGTGACGCCAATTTGGGCACTCTGCAAGGCCTTCTTCTCCGAGCATAGCGATCTCTACACCTTCGGGCCACGGACCATTAAGTTGCCACCGACCATCCCAGAGTTCGCCAGCGGGCAACCTGTGCCCTTCAACCGCCCGTGCTTCGCGCGTGAACCGCAAGGCATCATCGCTCAAGGTCATCTCGCAGCCATGCAGCGTCATGCCAGTTCCGCCGCGAATAGCCTCCAGCATGAAGTCCACAGACCGCCCGCGCGGTGCATAGACTGCCCCACTGATCCATTTCAGAATTTTCTGCAAAAGCCGGCTCGAAATATCGCGTTGCAATGTCCGAAACTGCTTGCGCGGAAAAATGATATCTCCCCTGTCGATCTGCGCATGCTCCCGGGCCGTCAAAAACACGTACCAATAGAGCGTGCCACGCACATCGGACATATGCTGAGCAACCGTGGCCAATGATCTTGTCGACAGACCGAGGTCTGACAGGGCATCAATAGCATTGCGCGCCCGTGTCCGCTCATAGATCTCATCTTCATTGGTGGGATCATCAATCCAGTCTTGAGCAATTGCATTGAGATAACCGCGCAACTCGACCCGCTCGATCCCTAAAACGGGTCGGCAAAATTCTGTCAGCCCATGGCGCCAGGTTTTTGACATGGCCGCCAGCCCATCGACGCCGGCCTCGCGCGAGAGGCGCATCAGGAACGTCTCGGCTTGATCATTTTGCGTATGAGCCACCGCGACTTTAGGGATACCGCGCTCTTCCGCCCAGTCGGCCATCAGGCTATAGCGCGCCCGTCGGGCCGCGTCGGGAAGGTTACCTGTGCTGCGTCGCCCGTCCCACACAAGCGTGTCATGAGGAACACCGATCCGTGCGCACACGTCTTTCACAAACTTCGCTTCTCGCGCTGACTCAGCCCGCAGATTGTGGTCCACAGTCACCGCGTGCACAGGCGGGCCACCCTGATCTGCCCATTTGACGAGAAGCATCAACAGCGCAAGCGAGTCACTTCCGCCCGAGACGGCAACGCCGAGCTTATCCGGCCGGGAGGGAAAAACAGCGAGGTCGCCCGATCCAGAAGGATGGAAAACGGATCACTCACCCGCAGCTCATGTTTTGAATTTCAGCCTGTGCCTCGGCGGCGGCCGGGGATTGCGGAAACCTGACGCCCACTTCGGAAAGGGTCACACAGGCCTCGTTGGTTTGCCCCAACTGCGCCAGGGCGCGTCCCAGCCGGAACAGAGCATCCGGAGCCTTGGTTCCGTTGGGTTCGGCGCTGAAGGTATCGAGATAGGCACGCGCCGCCTGAGTCATCTCACCAGATTGCTCAAGCGCCTCACCCCTCTTCAGGCCAGCTTCGCCACCAAGCGGGCTTCCAGGGTAGTTTTCCTGAAAGAGCGCGAATTGCCGCGCGGCTTCAGCCATATTGCCAGCTTCAAAACTGGCCATGGCTGTATCGAAATCCGCCTGTTCTCCCACCGCAAGCTCTACACCACCGGTGGTGCCTGTATCAGTCGACCCCGAAATCTCGCCAGTTGTAATCGTGGTTGACGCCGTGTCTGTGCCCGTTGCCGTAGCCCCTGTTGACGGCGCGATGCCGCCCAAAGTATCGCCGACTTCCAAAGTGCCAATGTCGCATCCTGGCTCAAGCTCGCAAACCCGAAACTCAAGATCGCCCACCCTGTTGGTGCCATCAGTGACCACCCGGTCGATCCGAAACTCAAGCTGCTCTGCCTTGGATGTCAGACGCTGCAACTCAGCTTCCATGGCATTGACCCGGTCGATTACCGAACCACCTACTGTGAGCTGCCCAGAGGCACCCGTTGTGCTCAGCTCACGCTTAAGCTTCTGCAATTCAACATACATAACAGCAAGCTCTTGCCGGATATCGGCAAGAGTTTCACCACCGTCTTGCGCCAGCGCCACGCTCGGCATCCCGAGCATGGCAACGACGACCAGTTTACAAATCCAACGCATGTTGAGTCCCGTTAACTCTTTGTCCTAGCTGGTTGGCACAACCGAAATGACGGTAACCGCTCGGCGGTTTTTAGCATAACAGCTTTCTTCACTACAGATTTCCAGCGGCCGTTCCTTACCATAGCTGATCACTTTCATGCGGTTTGTCGCAACCCCTTTGGCGGTCAAATATTCCAAAACCGCATTGGCCCGGCGTGCACCGAGCGCGAGGTTGTATTCCCGCGTACCTTGCTCATCGGCGTGACCCTCGATGACGGCAGAGTATTCCACGTTGGTGCTCAACCATTGCGCCTGTCCATCCAGCGTCGCCATGCCTTGCGGTGTCAACGTAGACTGATCTACGGCAAAAAGAACCCTATCTCCAACGGTTTGCTGGAAATAGGCGGCTGAAGTTGGGTCCTGCGGCGATCCCGCCAGGGCGCCACCTGCAACACCACTGTTGTTTAGATCAACCGCGTCGCTATTGCCAAAGCGATCCGCTGAAGAACAGGCCCCGAGGGCCAGCACAGCGGCAAGAATTGTCGTTTTACTCAAGATATTCATAGGATTGCCCCACTCATTTTTCATCTGCTCTTTGTTTAGTTTATCATATGCAAACATCGCATGCACTTCACTTCTGCAAGCCCGACCACGACGGGTCGGAGGCACCGATATCCAGCGGCACCTGACGCAGATTGCGCCCTGTGATATCCACCGAGTAAAGCCGCGCCTGCCCTTGTGCGCCTTGCGATTCACGGGTGAACATGATCACCCGCCCGTTCGGAGCCCAGGTTGGCCCCTCATCAAGAAACGACGCCGTCAAAAGCCGTTCTTCACTCCCATCTGTGCGCATGACACCGATATGGAACCGCCCTTTGGATTGCTTGGTGAAGGCCACAAGATCCCCACGCGGCGACCACACAGGCGTGCCATAGCGCCCCTGTCCAAAGCTGATGCGTTGCGCCTCACCCCCACTGGCAGGCATGACGTAAAGCTGTGGCAGGCCCGAGCGGTCGGATTCAAACACGATGCGACTTCCATCCGGGCTAAAGCTGGGCGCGGTTTCAATAGATGGCGCGGAAGTCAGGCGCGATGTGCGACCACTTCCGATATCCATGGTGTAAAGGTCTGTATTGCCACCCGATGTAAGGCTAAAGACCACCGTGCGTCCATCAGGTGCAAAACGCGGCGCAAAGCTCATTGTGCCTTGCTGCGTCTCAAGCACACGCCGGCCGGCACTGGCGACGTCCAGAACATAAATCTTGGGAAAACCACTCTCATAGCTTGTGTAAAGAACCTGATCGTCTCCAGGCGAAAATCTCGGCGCAAGCACAATGGAACTCGCATCAGTGAGATAGTTCAAGTTGGCCCCGTCATAATCCATGATCGCCAACTGCTTCTGACGGTTGTCCTTTGGGCCACTTTCCGCAACGAAAACAACTCGACTGTCGAAATAGGCGTCTTCGCCCGTCAGTCGCGAGTAGACTTGATCCGCCACCTTATGCGCCATGCGCCGCCACCCATCGACAGTGCCCTGCAATTGCAGTCCCTGGCCGATCTCTTGGCCGGCAAACACGTCATAAAGCCGGAAGCGCACAGTCAACCGCCCTGCCCCATCCACCGAAACGCCACCAACAATCAGGGCCTGCGCATTGATGGCCTTCCAATCAGGGAACTGAATAGGGCTTGCAAAATTGGTGATCCGCCCGATATGCGCCGAAGCCGGAATTTCCCGGAAAAGCCCTGTGCCACTCAGATCAGCAGCAATCACCTGCGTGATGTTCTGCGCGTGTTGCGCCGCTGCGGCATTGTCGGCCACGAATACGGGAACAGCGTAGGGCAAAGGCTCAATCACACCTTCGGTGATCTCGATCCGAAGCGGGCCTTCTCGCTCCTGCGCCGCAACCGGGGTGGCGAACCCTAACAGAAAGGCCGAAAGGAGGGTCAGTACATATTTCATCATTTGATCCTCATTCTCTCCGGATTGAATGTCATCTCAATTTCTCGCCAACTGGCATACTTGTCAGCCGGTAAGTCAAATCCGCTTGCACCACAGCGCAAAATCGCGCGGCGGGCTGCCTGAAAGGCCTGTTCTGCCGACGCAGTGCTACCGCCCGAACTGCTGAGCATTCGGATGGAACTGCTCACGGGCCGCGCATCTTCACTCATGTTGACGGACACGACCACCGTGGTTTGCAACGCATCTGTGCTAAGCGACCCGACATTCCAACACCGCTGCACCGACACACGCAGCGCGTCTTTCTCACCCGCTGTCAGCGGTGGACCTTGCGGTGCCGTATCCGCCGCACCTTCATTGGTACCCAAGGCCTCGGCCAAAGCATCATTGACCGCCGCGCTCGTGTCAGGCTCGTCTTCGGTCTGCGCCGTCTCGGTTTGCGCAGGCTCTTCGGTTGCCTCTTCCGGTTCCGCCGCCGGTTCAGGCCGATCAGGCCGCGTCTGCGGGCGCAACGACCGCGTTGGCGCCGCCGCAGCTTCTTGATCCGCCTCCGTCACAATCTCGGTCGTCGCCTCCTCAGGCGCAGTGGCCTCCTCGTCAGGCGCCACCTCCTCGGCCAGAGCATCTGGCTGCACCTCTTCGCGCTCAACCTCATCAATCGCCACATCCGGTTCCGGCTGCGCTACAGGCTCGGGGGCCACACGTGGTGCATCCTCAGCCTGCGCCTCTTCTGCTTGTTCTGGCACAAGAACCGCCACTTCTTCGTCCGGCGGATCAAGCACAGGTGGCTCGTCACTGACCTCTGCCTCGGGAGCTGGCTCAGGTTCTGTCACTTCCGGCACAGGATCAGGCGGCGGCGTCTCAGCCACCTCCGGCGCTTCCAATTCCGGCGTATCGTCTGCCTCTGAATTCACTTCCGGCGCTGACTCGCCTTCCTGCGGCGGCTCGGGTGTGTCCACATTGGCCACCGCTTCGGGCGACGCCTCTGGAGCTACAAGTGCCGCGTATTCTTCGGCTGAAATGGCAGTCACTTCGGTTACACGAAACGGCAACGGTTCGGCCTGAAAGGCCCCGCCAAAAATGGCAAAGGCGACCAGCCCTGTATGGGCCACACCGGATATGACCTGACCGGTGTTCATCGACTGTTACCCGTCTTGCTCATCAAGCGTCGGGCCGCCGGCCTCTGTCACCAGACCGATATTGTTGAACCCACCACGATTGAGCGCACCCATGACTTCCATCACTTGCGCATAGGATACCGACCCATCCGCACGCAGGTAGACCCGCGTGCTGTCACGCTCGGCCGCAATGCCCTGCAACCGGCTCACAAGATCGCCGCGCGCGACTTCTGTGGTCTGGATCATCACCACACCTTCGGCTGTCACGGTCACGGTCAGCGGCTCTTCTTCTTCGCCAGGCAGCGGGTTGGCCGCCGTTTCCGGCAGTTCCACAGGGACGCCCACCGTCATCAAGGGTGCGGCCACCATGAAGATGATCAAAAGCACCAACATCACGTCCACAAAGGGCGTGACGTTGATCTCTGACATAGGACGAGAACGCCCGCGTCCGCGCCGCCTGCGTCCGGAGTCACCTGATTTCTGAACAACACCTGCGCCCATATCAGCTGTCCAACTGACGGCTCAGGATCGTTGCGAACTCATCGGCAAACGCCTCGTAGCTGGCCACAATACCATCGCAATCCGCGCTGAGCTTGTTGTAGAAAATCACCGCCGGGATCGCGGCGAGAAGGCCCAGACCTGTTGCCAAAAGCGCCTCGGCAATGCCCGGAGCCACAACGGCAAGGTTGGTGTTCTGCTGCTCGGCAATCTCAATAAAGGCATTCATGATGCCCCAGACCGTGCCGAAAAGCCCGATGAACGGTGTCACCGACCCAATCGAGGCCAGAATGGTAAGCCCGCTCTGCAGGTTCTTGCTTTCCTTGGCAATCGCCACATCCATCGACCGGTCAATCCGCGCCGTGGCTCCGGCAATCAGCCCACCGTCATTTCGATGGCTTCGCCGCCATTCCATCATGCCCGCCGCAAAGACGCGCTCGGATTGCCCCGCCGGGTCCGAGCCGATCTCGTCAAACAGCTCATCCAAAGGATCCCCGGACCAGAAGCGGCGATCAAATACATCCGCTTCCACCCGCGCCTTGCGGTACACGATCAATTTCTGGATGATGATCGACCATGCCCAGAACGAAGCTATGATCAGCATCAACATCACCAGTTTTACGATTAAAGTTGCGCGTGCAAATAGCGCCCACAGTGAGAAATCCATCTCCTGTGCCAATGCCAGGGTTTCTGCTTCCATCCGCCTGCTCTTTTTTATCGGCTTATTTGTGCCGTGCTTTATTGAGCGGCACGCTAGCCGATTTTAAAGGGGAAAGCCAATAACATCCGCACCCTGGCGACAATCGGGCACAGTTTAATGCACGATCTGGCGAATATTTGCCGGTAAACGCACGGGTTGCCCTGTTTCCGTCAGGCAGGCAATGGTGACCTGTGCGGCAAAAAGCAGTTCATCCGCACGAAACACCGTTTGGTCCATGATCAGCCGCGCGCCACTCACCGAAGCAACCGTTGTGCGCACCTCCAGCTCATCGTCAAACTTGGCAGGCAGATGGTAATCCGCCTCGACCCGACGCACTGCAAAGACCACACCATCCTCTTCGCGCATGGCGTTCTGATCAATCCCCATTTCCCGCACCCAGTCACTGCGCGCGCGCTCTATGTACCTGAGGTAATTGGCATAATACACAATGCCCGCCATGTCGGTATCTTCATAGTAGACGCGGATCGGGAAGGTGTGTGTCATGACACGACCCTAGACCTGTTTAACCCGCGCCGCCAGTCTGAGCGCGTGACTTGGGTCTTGCGCCACCACTGGCATGACCGGATCATAACTGGCCCGGATGACAGCCCCGATATCGGGCCGCAGGATCACCTTGCCCTCCGGCGCCTGCGCCAGAGGAGATCGCCCTACAAATGCGGTGTCTGACCAAAGCACAATGGTCTGCACCACCTGCGCCAAAGCCAAAGTGTCTGCGGGAACCTTGCTAAGCTCCTCATCCATACGCAGAAACACAAAACTGGCCTTGATCGCGCCCGCCTCATCAAAGCGGAAAATCCGATATTGATTGGCCTCAGCCGCCTTCAGACGCTCCACCAACGGCCCCAAGTCTGGCACCATCCGATCCAGATCAGGCACCTCGGTCAGCTCATCCCACTCTCGGAAGAAAAAGAACATCAAGTTGACGCCCAGCTCAGGGTCCGTCTCAGCCATGTTGTGCCCGGCCATGAGCACAACCGCCTCAACCGCGCCCTTCACGATTTCAAGCGTGCTGTCATCCGTGCCGAACACCACCGGCACCAAAGGCCGTCCCCAACGTGCAAAGAGGTAAGTGCCATCAGCACGGGTAAACAGCGCCTCAACGCCTTCATGTGATATCAGGTCAGCCATATCCTGCAGGTATCAGAGCTTGTCAGAGGTGCAAGAGCACAAGGCTTTTCTTCTTGCCAAAAATATCCTCGCCGAAGGCATCACTTGCCAAACAAATCGCTCTGCCCTGGGGCTTTGGGCGCGTCCATCCCCAAATGCCGCCAACCCAAAGGCGCCAACATCCTCCCCCGCGGCGTGCGCTGTATCAGCGCCTGCTGCAACAAAAACGGCTCAATCACCTCTTCGAGCGCATCACGGCTTTCAGAAAGGGCCGCGCTCAAGGTTTCAATCCCCACTGGCCCGCCCTGATACCCTTCGGCAATAAGACGCAGATACCGCCGATCCGCGCCGTCAAGCCCCAGACCATCCACGCCCAGCCGAGTGAGCGCATTATCGGCCAGTGCCTGTGTGATCTGCCCGTCGCTTTCCACCACGGCGAAATCAGCCACCCGGCGCAACAGCCGTCCGGCAATGCGCGGCGTGCCGCGCGAGCGGCGCGCAATCTCGCGCGCGCCTTCCTCATCTGCTGGCGTGCCCATGCGCATCGCGTTGCGCGTTACGATCTGATGCAGCTCATCCTCAGAATAAAACTGCAGCCGGGTTGGAATGCCGAACCGATCCCGCAAAGGCGTGGTCAAAAGCCCCAACCGCGTCGTGGCCCCCACCAGCGTGAAGGGCTGCAATTCAATCCGCACTGTCCGTGCCGCAGGCCCTTCGCCGATCACCAGATCAAGCTCGAAATCCTCCAATGCAGGATACAGCACCTCTTCCACGGCCGGGTTCAGCCTGTGAATTTCATCAATAAAGAGCACATCATTTCGCTCAAGATTGGTCAGAATGGCCGCCAGATCCCCCGCCTTGGCCAGAACCGGCCCCGAGGTCATGCGAAACCCCACGCCCAGCTCACGCGCCATGATCTGCGCGAGCGTCGTCTTGCCCAAACCCGGTGGACCATGAAAGAGCGTGTGATCCATCGCCTCACCGCGTTGCCGGGCGGATTGGATGAACACGCTCAGATTGGCCCGCGCCTCTTGTTGCCCGATAAAATCAGACAGCATCTGGGGTCGCAAAGCGCGGTCGGTATCCTCTGGCAAGGGATCAGGGCGCAAGGTTGGGTCAGGGTCACTCATATCCAGCGCTCCTCAAACCCTGTCGGGCTTTCGACGCGAAGAAGACCGTGGGGTCTGATGAACGTCACTTCTTTCATGACTTCGGCGCCAAAAGCTTCAACGCCGCCCGGATAAGCGCCGGTGTTTCGCTCTCGCCGTTACCAGCCGCCTGCGCGACCGCGGCCGCTGCGTCCCCCGGTGCATATCCAAGGTTGGTCAAGGCCGAGAGCGCCTCGGCTTGCGCAGCAGGATTGCCAGCAGGGGCGGTGACGGATGGCGCAATCTCGGCTTCAATCACCGCATCCGTATCCGCTTCAGGCGTGGGGCCAGCACTTACCGCATGTGTTGCGCCCATCGCCATCACCTCTGGGGCCTTGTCTTTTAGCTCATGCACCACGCGTTGCGCCGTCTTGGGGCCAATCCCCTTGGCCGCCTTGATGGACCCCGCATCGCCCAGCGCGATGGCGCGGCCTACGCCTTCAGGTCCCAGAGTGCCAAGAATGGCCATAGACGCCTTCGCCCCCACGCCCTGTACACTCATCAAAAGCCGGTGCCACTCTTTCTCGGCCAATGTGGTAAAGCCAAAAAGTTGCAACAGGTCTTCGCGCACCAGAAGGTCTGTGTAAACCGCTGCATGCTCCCCAATGCCGGGCAACGCCGCCAATGTCCGGTCTGAGCAATACACGAGATATCCCACCCCACCCACATCAATCAGCACGTGATCGGCAGCACGATAATCTATCCTTCCGGCCAGCCGCCCGATCATGCGCGTTGCCTCATTGTGAGAACCGGAGACGCCCCATGATGCGCATGGCAAATCGCAATCGCCAGCGCATCTGCAGCATCAGGCCCCGCCAGATCAGCACCCGGCAACTGAACCCGCACCATATGTGCCACCTGATCTTTGGCGGCATGACCCACGCCTACAACGGTCTTTTTCACCGTGTTGGGCGCGTATTCTCCAACCGTTAGGCCAAACTGCGCTGGCACCAGCATGGCAATGCCCCGCGCCTGACCCAGTTTGAGCGTGCCCGCCCCATCCTTGTTCACAAATGTCTGCTCCACAGCAGCTGTTTGCGGTGCGTAAGCCGAAAAAATCGCGCTGAGTTGTTCATGCAAAGACAAAAGACGCTCGGATAAACTAACGTTCAGCGTCTTACACACGCCATTGGCCACGTGGCTGATCCGGCTGCCCTCTGTGTCGATCACGCCCCAGCCCAGATTTCGCAACCCGGGATCAATGCCAATGACCCGCATATGTCTGCCCGTTCTTGTTGTTTTCACTGCGTTAGCACGAAACGGGAACAAAGACCAAGAAGTAATACACACAGCCTGGCAAGTGGCCCTGACAAAACCGCTATGAAAGCCGTGCCGAAAAACAGCTTTCTGGTTTTCGTTAAATATAAAAAGATTACGATTTTACATAAGTTTACGCAGAATCCACCTATGCAATAGCTGCATATTGACTATGCAAAAAACACCCCTTGTTGGCGCGCATGTCCAAGACTATCTCGCCGTGATCACAACGCATCATGCGTCTCAACAAAAGGACCATAACAATGGCTGTCATCGACACAACCACCGTGGCCGGCGGCAAAGGCAATGCCCTTAGCCGTACGGTTCAAAACATCATCGCGCAATTCAATGCGTGGAATGACGCTCGGATCACACGCAGCGCGCTCGCGCGCTTGTCAGATCGCGAGTTGGAGGATATCGGTATTAGCCGCGCAGAGATCGATACGATCGCCGGTTAAGCCCTTTCTTTTAAGCATGTTTGCCCTGGCACATGCTTTCCAGATAAAAGAAGCCCTGCACGCGGACCAACGTGCAGGGCTTTTCTTTGACTTCAAGGGGCGACGCTGTCGCGCTGGAGGGACCCCTGAACTCCTTTAGTTGAACAAAACGTGTAGCTGCTTGGCAATTTCCAAAGTGATTGGATCGCTTTGCATTGCAAATGCACCGGCTTGTTCCATGATCGTGCCTTGGTTCAGCGCATCAACGCGCTGATCGTAAACTGTGGTGCCCAGATGGGCCATGATCATTCCTTTGAACAGGAAGAAACCTACCACCAAGAAGGCCAGCCCACGAACCGAAAACCCGGTGCGGCGGCGCTTGGGGCGAAAAACAATGAGACCTTCACGTGTAACACGCGCGGAGTACCCGCCAGCCATACGTGCCTTCTTGCGGTCAATCTTCCGCAAGCGCTCGTCGAAACTTGTAAAACCGTCAGCCGTCATAACAACGTCCTTATATTCGTCCTTAAACCCTGACCTGACGCTAGGTACGAATTGTGGCAGAAATGGGGCGCCTGCCTTATTTGCGCTGTTTTTTCTTTGTTTTTCAGACACTTTTGCGGAGCATTAGTGACGACCAGTCACCAATCACTAGGGTCTCAACAACACTGTTTCCGTAGGCGGTATAAACATCGGCGATCTCTTGCCGTTGCTCATTCAGGATACCGGAAAGAATCACATTTCCCTGTGGTGAAAGTGCCTGAGTGATTCTGTCGCAGAGACCAATCAGCGGTCCTTTGAGGATATTTGCGAAAATCAGATCAAACGGAGCGGCCTTGAGGATGTCTTCATGGTCCAGTCCCTCGGCCTCCACACATAAGACATGACCTGCAAGCCCGTTCGCGGTCACATTCGCCTCGGCCACCTCGACGGCCACAGCATCAATGTCACTGGCCAGCACGCGCGCTTGCGGCCACACTCGCGCCGCCGCCATCGCCAGTACGGCTGTGCCGCACCCTAGATCCAAAACGCTTGTCGGCTGAGCACCTCCAACAATCGCAGTCTCCAGCAATTGCAGGCACCCCTGCGTGGTCCCATGATGGCCAGTGCCAAAGGCCATGGAGGCCTCAATCAAGAGAGGTTCACACCCTTCGGGCACTTTATCTGCGTCATGGCTACCGTATACAAAGAACCGCCCGGCCTCGACCGGTGTCAGCTCTCGCTTGACCTTGGCCACCCAATCCACCTCGGGCAGCTCGGAGACAACAAAATCCTTCGCACCATGCAAAGCCGCCAAAAGCGCAAGCCCTGCGGCATCAGGCGCGCCCTGGAAATATCCGCCCACTTCCCAAAGGCCTGAGCCGTCCTCAAGTTCAAAGACGCCAACCCCCGTCGGTTCCGGCGTCAGTGCTTCCATCGCCGCACCAAGAGCTTCGGCTTTGTCTTTTCCGGCAAGCGTGGTGAGGGCGGTGAATGTCGGCATGTCTGATGAACCCGTCTGAAGGACTTACTCTGCCACCGCCGGAGCGCGGCGCATCAGGATCGTCTCATACCCCGGTTCAGGATGGCGGGGAATAAGCAATGCCAGAAGAAACGACACGGATGCCATGCACGCCGCTAGCACAAAGACAGCCGCCGGTGAGACCAGCCACAAGTATCCCAATGCCGCAGGCAGAAACACCGCCGCGATGTGGTTGATGGTAAAGGCCACGGCGGCTGTGGGCGCGATATCTCCGGGATCGGCAATTTTCTGAAAATAGGTCTTCAGCGCCAGTGCCAGAGCAAAGAGCAAATGGTCCACCACGTAGAGCACCATCGCCAGCAAAACGCCCCAGCCAAAGAAGTAAAGCCCGCCATAGAGCAAAAAGACCAGCGCCAGACCGGCATATTCAAACAGCAGCGTCGCGCGCTCGCCAAAGACATGCACCGCCCGGCCCATGAGGGGCGCAAAGATCATGTTGGCCACAAGGTTGATCATGTAAAGCGCTGTGACCTCATGCACCTCAAAGCCAAACTTTTCGACCATCATGAACCCGGCAAAGACAATGAAGATCTGCCGCCGCGCACCCGACATGAATTGCAGCGCATAATAAAGCCAATACCGGCGGCGCAGGATCATCTTCTTTACCTGCGGATTGGGCGCCTCAAACTGCGGGAAAGCCACCATGCAATAAAGCGCGATCAGAACAGTCGCCCCTCCGGCCAGGATATAGACAGTGTTATAGCTCAGATCGAGCGTC